>JBAYFL010000010.1:0-192253 GCA_041667205.1 Verrucomicrobiia bacterium
CACCTTCTGCTCCGGCGCGGTGAATTGTGTGATGACGCTCGCGCCTCTTTCGGAAACGCTGTAGGTGCCGAAGATCAGCAGGAACAGCACGTGCAGCAGCACCGCCACGAGGTAGAACGGCAGACTGCGAAACCGCATCATGAACGCATGGCTCGCCGTCTCCGGGTTGAACACTGATTGCGTTGGCGCTGGCACTTCTTGCATTGCGGGGGAAACTACACAGGCGTCTAACAAGCGGCAAGAGTTTTTCTGCCCGCCGCGTGTTCGCTAACGCGCGGCGTCCAGCTCGAAGCGGTGGGCGGCAAACTGGTCCAGCGGCAGGTTCAACGTCGTCTCGAAGGCCCGACGCTCGCCGGCGGCCAGACCGGTGAACAGAATCGGTTGCCGTCGCATGACCTTGCCGTGTCCGTCGAGGGCGACCAGCGCAACGACGACGAGCGAAAAATGCCGCGGGGTGCCGTTGCTGAGTTCGCCGGTCACGCGCGTGCCGCTGGCGTCCGTGTAGGCGGACGAACTGGCAAGGTTGAAGATTTCGATCTGGCCGGTGCCGCGCGGCATCGGGTTGTTGTGGAAGGTGAGGTTGACCGGCGGGATCGCCGCGTCGTCGCGAAACAGCAGGTTGCTGTCCGGCGACGGCAACGCCTTTTTCAGCGCGGCGGTCAGGTCGGTGACAAACTGCTGCTGCGTCTCGATGCGAAACCGCTCCAGCCGTGACCGCTGCCACCAGTCGAACAGGCAGAGCACAACGACGACGATCCCGACGGCTACGGCGATCTCGATAAAACGTTTGGATGGCAACATGACCTTGGCGCGAAGCTTACGGGTTCAACTCGACGATGTCCATCTTTGAGCGATTGTCCACACCGACGCCCATCTCGGCGGCGAAGCGCACGTGGCGTCCGCGGTCGCGCAGGCTCGGCATATTGGCCGCCTTGCGGCGTTTCTCAACGGCCTCCAGCGCCAGCGCGTCGAGCGCCACCGGGTCGCGGCTCAGCCAGATTTCGCCCGGCGTCCACGTCGCCTGCGGCTCAAACCGCGGCCCGCCGGCATACTGGGCCACGAGCGAGTCGAAGATGTTCAGCACCAGTTTCTCACTGATGGGAGGCCGCGAACAAAGCTCGGCGATACCGGCGTCGTAGTGCATGCTCTCGGTCTGGAACCGGCGGTTGTTGTCCACCGACCCCATCGCGATGTTGTAAAGACAGCCGGTGAGGCCGACGTGCTTGTTGTCCATGAGCACGGGGATGTTGATCAGTTTGGTCACCCGTTCGGTGACGATGCGCGAGTAATACGACCGCTCGCTGAGTTCGCGCTCACGGAATTCCAGGTCGCCCCAAATGATCGTGCCGACGTGCGGCACCTGGTAATACACCCGGCTGTCCCAGCCCGCGTTCGGCAGCGTGCCAAAACACAACGGCCCCTCCCCGCTGTCGCGAAGCTCCCAGCCCGCCACCACCAGATTCTCGTCAGACCGGTCCCAGATGATGATGTTCCTCGGCGACACGCCTGCGCGGCGCAGGCCGTTCACGACGGCATGCACAATCTCGTGGCGTGTGCCCATCGCCGGGCCGGGCAACGAATTGATCTTGATACCAACCACGTCCTCCGGTTTGACAAACTCGTGCCACGCCGCTGTGGCGTCCGCCGCCTGCGTCAGCGCGATCAGTCCCCGCTCAATCATCCGCGACACGCGCTCGGTTTGCGGCGAGTAGAATTCCACCGACCTCGCATCGCGAACGACGACCACGCGCGACCGCCGCGCCGCCTCCGCCGGCAGGTCGGGCAACGACGGCCTCTGCGCCCGGCACGGAGCAGCGGGCAGCAGCAACGCTCCTGCCATGCCGGCACCGAGCCGTCGCATGAAAGCTCGTCTTTGCATGAGGTGGTGGTTATCTTGACACACGGTGTCAGTCATGATAGCTGGCACACGCGCGGGAAGCATGAAAAAAGTGTTGGCACTATTAGTGGCGGTTGCGGTGTCGCTGGTGGCCGGTTGCGGGCCGCTGGATCCGCAGTCGCAGGTCAACGCCAGTGCCGAGGCGCTGGCGCGCGGCGACTCCACCAACCTCGTCCGCGCGGTCTATCTGCTCGAACAGGCCGCGCGCGACCTGCCCGGCGACGCCCGTTGCCAGAATCTCTACGGTCAGGCACTTTACGAGTTCGGCAAACCGAAGGAGGCGGCTGAGGCGTTCCAGAAAGCCGTCGTTTGCGACAAGAACAATCCCGCGTTTCGCTACAACCTCGGCCTCGCCGCTTATGCCCAGCGTGATTTCGCCACCGCGCTGGAGCAGTTCCAGAGCTGCACCGCGCTCGACCCGCGCAATGTCTCGGCTTGGCTGTTCCTTGGCGCGACCTACCTGAATCTGAACAAGCTCGACGAATCCTACCGCGCCACGCGCAACGCCTACGACATGGATCCGAACAGCGCGGAGGCGTTGTCCAACCTCGCCGTGATCTCCTGCCGCCGCGGCCGGCCGCGCGACGCCGAGACGTGGCTGAACAACGCGTTGCGTGTCACGCCCAACAACCCGCAAGTCGTGCTGAACATGGCGCGGCTCTATGAGATCGAACTCAAGGACAAGAAGCGCGCGTTGGAGTTCTACCGCCGCTACACCGCGCTCGCGCCCGACTCGCAGTTGCGGTTCACAGTGCTGCGCTCGACGCGCCAGTTGGAACTCGACCTGAACCTGCCGCCGTCGCCGTTGCCGACCGCCGTCGCGACCGCCATGGCCGCCACCAACGCGCAGCCGGTTGTTGCAGCGGCGCCGATCATCGTGAACACAAGCACGCCAACGCCAACGGTGACGCTGACATCGGAACTGCAACCGACCGCGCTCGACGCGTTGATCGCCCAACTGAAAGCCGCAGGCCGCAACCGCGACGCCGCCGAGGTTGCGCTCTCACTCGCCGACCACTACCAGCAGCAGCGCGACACCAACCGCGCCAGCGCCGCCTACGCTCAGGCCGTCGAACTGGATCCGTTGAATTCGCTCACACACTTCCGGCTCGGCGAGCTTCTCCTGCAACAAGGCCAGAAAGCGCCGGCGCTACAGAGCTTCCAAGAAGCCGCGCGCCTGAAGCCGGATTTCGTCGCTGCGCTGCGCCGCGCCGCGCCGCTCGCCGCCGAGGTCGGCCTGCCCGCCGTCGCCGTCGCTGCTTACAAGCGGATCGTGGAGATGGACCCGAACGACGCCAGCGCATTGTTTCACCTGGGCGATTTGCAGGATCGCTACCTCAAGAACCGCGCTGTGGCGGAGCAAACCTACCAGACGTTCCTGAAGAAATTCCCGACCGCCCCCGACGCCGGCACCGTGCGGTCGCGTCTCAGCAAGTCGAACACCGCCAGCCGCGAGAGCGCCAAGCCCATCGTCAGGCCTTCGTCGAAAGTGATAACTCGAACGGAGGAGCCGGCCCCGCCGAAGCTGCCGTTGCCCGCGTCGCCCCCCGCGCCGCTGGCGCCGCCAGCGCCGCCACCGGACCGACGCACGCCGCAGGAGCGTTATCAGGATGCGTTCGTATTGTTGCAACGCGGCGCCTTTGCCGAGGCCGCGCCGCAGTTCGAGGCACTGCTTCGGGTGGACCCAGGTTTTGCAAAAGCACACCTCGCGCTCGGCCAGATCTACTCGCAGCGGGCCGAGACAAGAGACAAAGCACGGCAACACTATTTCCAATTCTTCCAGATGCGCCCCGACGATCCGAAGGCGCCCGAAGTGCGGCGCTGGCTGAACGAGAACCGGTGGTGATCTCCCGCGCGGCTACTTCACCACGGGTCGGATGACGATGTTGCGGTAGTCCACGCTCGTGTGGTCGCCTTGGAGATAGATCGGGCCGGGGCAGAATTCATCCGAGGTCAATGCGCCGCCAGTGCAACCAAGCACCGGCTGGTTATCAACAATCCTCTTACCATTGAGGATCACGGTCACGTGGCGATCCACCAGCGCGATGTCCATCGTCTGCCACTCGCCAGCCGGCTTCTCGGCGGCGACGGTCGGCGTGATGCGGCTGTAAACGCCGCCCATGTTGTGCGAGTCGAGCGGCTTGCCGCACGTATCAGCCACCTGCACCTCGTAGATGCCGCGCAGATAAACGCCGCTGTTGCCGCCCTTGGGCACGCGCACTTCCAGCGTGAGTCGAAAGTCCTCAAACTCGCGCTCAGTGCGGATATTCACGTAGCCCTTGTGCTTGCCCGGTTCCTGCGGGGCATCGTTGACAAGGATGCCGTCCTTGGCGCTCCAGCCGTTAGGCGCGTTTGGATTGAGCGCCTTCCAGCCGCTGAGATCCTTGCCGTTGAAGAGGCAGATCGGCTCGCCGAATTTCACCTTCAACAAATCCGGCGCGGCCGGCATCGGCGGGATGCGCTTGCCGGTAAACTCGGCGCGGCCGAATTCCTTGCCGCCCTCGGCGCACTTGACGGTGACGAGCTTGAGGCAGTCGCCGTCCCGCGTCGCGGTGATGGTTTCGGTAATCTTCTTGCCCGGCTTGCCACCCTTGCCTTTCGGTTGCTGGACGCGTGTGACAACCAGCTTGCCGTCCTCGGCTTTCGCGCCAGCGGCGGGCAACACACTGCCGCCGCCCCAGAGGACGCTGGCTTTCAGGCCGCCGTCCTTTTCTTCGACGCCGAGCCAGCCCGCGCCGCCGCCGGGGATGGTGAGCGCCCAGTTGCCGATGAAAGGTTTCGCATCGTCCGCCGCAAACGCAACGCCACACGCGTCGCAAAGAATGAGGCCGAGAATGAACGGGAGAGAGAGCAAGGTTTTCTTCATGCCCTCTTTTGACTCCAAACCACCCGTCCGGTTCAAGAAGAATCCGCGGGGTGTTTTTTACCGGAGAGTAAACAGTGGGTTGAGATTTGAACATTTGCGCGGTAAGCTACGTCGAAGTTGGCGAAGTTCGTTTGACCAGGAGCGACTATGAAGGAAATGAAACTTGCAGCAGCAATGTTGGCCGCAGTCGTGGTGCTGGCTGGATGCACCTCCACCGAACAAGGCGCGGGCTACGGCACACTCGGCGGCGCAGCCATCGGCGGCGCGGTTGGCGGCTGGCAGGGTGCCGCGATTGGCGCGGGCGCCGGCGCGCTTACCGGCGCGCTCGTGGGCAACGCAGTCGAACAAGGCGAGGAACGCAGGGCAAGGGCACAGCAACCTCCGCCCCCGCCGCCCCCGGGAGCAGCGCCATTTCCGCTCGGCCTCCGCACCGATCGGCCCGGTCTCGTCAAGAGTCCGTGGAATCCAAACGGGCCGTTGGTGGACGTGACCGGCTTCGCGCCCGGCTCGGTGGTGAAAGACCCGACGACGGGCAAAAACTTCCTCGTCCCATAAACTGCCCATCACGGAGCTGGCCGGAATGTCTTGGCTGCCGCGGCCGGTGGTATCTGTTGTTTCATAAGTGGGGCGAGTTTCCATTTTTGTGAGACGGAAGCTTGACGGAGTTTCGTAACACCGTTGATGGAATCACGGAGCACCTCTTCACAACGCTGACACACGCCGTCAAAAGTGTTCATCCTCAGACCGGCCCTCGGCATAGCGCTCGGCCCATGCATGTTCGCCTACGTAGTAGCGCCGATGCTGGCAGTGACGTTCAAGCTGGCGCAGACGGCGTGGCTTTGCGGCGCCGCGCTGCTGCCGGCCTGCGGCGTCGGCCATTGCGCCGTCATCGTGCTGGCTGGCACGTTCACCGAGATGGCGCAGCGATACAAGAATTGGAACGCACCGTCCGGCAACAGATCGCCGCGGCTACCAACACCGATAAGGTCCAAGCAGTCCTTGATGACGTGCTGGATCGGCTCGCCGGTTCCTGGGCGCTTGGTCAACAGCGCGCCTTTCATGTTCCGGCAAGATTCATAGCAACGCACTTCGCCAGCGAGAGAAGCCGGGATGGTTATCGTAAACGCAGGCCGGCATCGCTATCTCATTCCTTGGTTTCGCGTTTACCCTGGCCCCAAAACACGTCGCTCTTAACTGAACTTCTTTGCAGTTCACGCGACGGATGGCGATTTGGTCGTGACAAAACTGCGGCTGCTTACTAGTTTAGTTTTCGTAGTTTATTGCGCGTGATTACAGAGTGAAAGATCGGGTAGTTGAAGTGGAGTCGAGGTTTTTTGATGGAAATGAAGACTGTTTATGTGACTGGTGGAGGGGGGTATGTCGGTGCGGTGCTTGTGCCGAAACTGTTGGCGGCGGGCTATGCTGTCCGTGTGCTTGACCTTTTTATTTGCGGCGAAGAGGTGTTGCCGAAGCATCCGAATCTTCAAACGATCAAGGGCGATTTGCGCGATCAGGGGCTGCTGCGGCAGACAATTTCTGGCTCGGACATGGTCATCCATTTGGCCTGCATCTCGAATGATCCGAGCTTCGAGTTGAACCCCGACTTGGGGAAGTCCATCAACTTCGACGCGTTCGAGCCGCTGGTGAAGATCTCGCGCGACAACGGAGTGAAGCGATTCATCTACGCGTCAAGTTCCAGCGTTTACGGCGTCAAAGAAGAGGAAAACGTCACCGAAGCGTTGTCGCTGGAGCCGCTTACTGATTACTCACGCTACAAGGCCATGTGCGAACTGGTGCTTGGCCGTTATCAGTCGCCTCAATTCACCACCGTGACAATCCGGCCAGCGACGGTGTGCGGATATTCGCCGCGGCTGCGGCTGGATTTATCGGTGAACATTCTCACCAATCACGCCATTAACAAGAACCGCATCACGGTCTTCGGCGGCGATCAGTGGCGCCCGAATATCCACATCGAGGACATTTGCGACCTTTACGTGAACCTGCTGGAGCAGCCATCGGAGCGGATTGCCGGCAAGATTTGGAACGCAGGCTATCAAAACCTCACGATCCGCAACATCGCGGAAACGGTGCGCAAGGTTGTCGGCAAACAGGTCGAGATCGTCGCCGAACCAACGAACGACAACCGCTCCTACCGTGTCACGTCGAAGAAGATTGAGCGCGAACTGGGGTTTGCACCTCGCCACACGGTTGAGGACGCCGTGCGAGACCTTAAAACCGCTTTTGAGGCGGGCAAGATTCCCAATCCGCTCAACGATCTGCGCTACTTCAACGTGAAGTTGATGCAGTCGGCGAAGATGCAGTGAAACAGTCGTATGCGCGGCGTTATCAGCGCTGATTCTGACAACGACGTTGTCAATGATGACGGTCTGTTGTCTCGGCTGGCACGAGAACGCAAGCCGACCCCCGCGCGGGTGGAAATCTGCGCTTCACAATTCCGGCCAGCCGGGGTATTCCAATCAGACATGGAAAATCCTCGCGTGCGATACGTGAATCTGGCGGCGCAGTGCGGCGACATTCGCGAGAACATGCTTGCCGCCGTCGCGCAGATCTTCGACGGCGGCGAGTTCATCCTCGGCGCGACGGTCGAGCGGTTTGAGGCGCGTTTTGCCGCGTATTGCGATTGCCGCCATGCCTTGGGCGTTGGCAACGGGACCGATGCGATCATCCTGTCGCTGAAGGCGCTCGGCATTGGTCCGGGGGACGAAGTCATCACCGTGGCGAACTCGTTTCTCGCCACCGCAGCCGCTGTGGCGTTGGTGGGCGCGCGCCCTGTGTTTGTGGATGTGCGGGATGATTACAACATCAACCCCGACCTCATCGAGGCCGCGATCACAGCGCGCACCAAGGCGATTCTGCCCGTGCATCTGACGGGCAAACCCGCCGACATGGACCCGATCCTGGCCATCGCCCGCCGCCATCACCTGCACGTCGTCGAAGACGCAGCCCAAGCGGTTGGAGCCACCTACCGGGGACGCAAGACAGGCTCCTTTGGCGTGCTGGGCTGTTTCAGTCTGCATCCGTTGAAAAACCTCAACGCATGCGGAGACGCGGGCATCATCACAACCAACGACGAGGGCCTCTATCAGCAACTCAAGAAGTTGCGCAATCACGGCCTGCGCAACCGCGACGAATCGGAGTTTTGGGGTTTCAACTCGCGGCTTGATTCATTGCAGGCTGCGCTGCTCTTGCTGAAGTTCGACCATCTTGAGGCATGGACCGAGGCACGCCGGGCAACCGCGGCCTTTTACCGCGAGCGGTTGAGCGATGTGGTCCGGTGTCCCGACGACTTGCCCGGCGAACGCGCGGTCTATCACACGTTCGTCATCCAGGCCGAGGAGCGCGGCGCGTTGCAGCGGTTCATGCTGGAGCAGGGTGTTGAAACCAAGGTTCACTACCCGGTTCCGATCCATCTCCAACCGGCGGCGCGCTCGCTGGGTTACCAGCGCGGTGATCTAGCCGTGACAGAACGGTTGACCAAGACCATCCTGAGTCTTCCAGTTTATCCCGAGTTGACCGCGGAGCAGAAGCTGCTGGTCGTTCAGACAATCCGGACGTTTTACAAGAAATAAAGACCCACCCTCCCATGAAAGTTCCTTATTCTTATCTCCAGGACCAGTTTGCCAACCCCGAGCCGATTTTTGCAAAGCTGCGCCAGCTCATCGAAAGCGGCGACTTCACACTGGGCGCAGCCGTGGCGGAATTGGAGCGCAACTTCGCGGGGCATTGTGGAACGCGCTACGGCATTGGCGTCGACACTGGCACCGACGCGCTGTTCCTCTCCATGAAAGCGCTGGGCATCGGTCCCGGCGACGAAGTCATCACCTGCCCGTTCACGTTTGTCGCGACGGTTGGCGCGATCGTGCAGACCGGGGCGCGGCCGGTGTTCGTGGACGCCAACGACCAGTTCGTCATTGACGTGGACAAGATCGAGCAAGCCATCACGCCGCGCACCAAAGCCATCGTGCCGGTCCATTATTCGGGCCAGCCGTGCGACATGCCGAAGATTCTCGATATCGCCGCGCGGCATGGCCTGCGCGTGGTGGAGGACGCTTGCCAGTCCATTGGCGGCGAGATTAATGGCAGGCGCGTGGGCAGTTGGGGCGATGCGGCGGGGTTCTCGCTGCACCCCCTGAAGAACCTGAACGTTTGGGGTGACGGCGGGATCATCACGACCAACTCGCAGGAGATACGTGAGAAGTTGGTGCTGCTTCGCAATCACGGCCTCGTGAACCGCGACGAGGTGGAGATCTACGGCTACAATTGCCGGCTAGACACGCTCCAGGCCGTCGTCGGTCTGTGGTTGTTCCCGCAGGTGGAGTTCATCACCAGGTCGCGCATCGAAACAGCCGCCCGGTTTGATGCCGAGTTGGGGAAGCTTCCGCAGATTCGCGTGCCGCGCCGGAGTCCGAACATGCGCCACGTCTATCATCTCTACATGCTCCACGCCGAACGGCGTGACGAGTTGGTGACGTATCTGCTGAAGAACGGCGTGGACGCCAAAGTGCATTACCCGATCCCGATGCATCTACAGCGGGCGTCGGCGTATCTGGGCTACAAGGCCGGGGACTTCCCGGTGTCGGAAGCGCACTCGAAGTCGGTGTTCACGCTGCCGGTCCACCAACACATGACCGAGACTCAGAAACAATATTGCGTGGACATGGTGAAGGCGTATTACCATGGGAAATGATTTGGAAAAGAGCGAACCGATGACGGCAGTCAACCCAATCCCAACCGAGACGATGCGCTGGATGTATCGGCAGATGGTGCTGATCCGTGAAACAGAGGAGGCCATCGCCCGGCTTTACCACGAACAGCAAATGCGCTGTCCGACGCATCTATGCGGCGGACAGGAAGCGGTGGCCGTCGGGCTCTGCGCCGGGTTACGGGCTGATGATTACGTGTTTGGCACCTACCGCAGCCACGGCATCTACCTCGCCAAAGGTGGCGACCTGAAACAAATGATGGCGGAGCTTTACGGCAAAGTCACCGGCTGCGCGCGCGGCAAAGGTGGCTCGATGCAGCTCGTGTCGCCGGAAGCGGGTCTTTTGTGCGCCTCGGCGCTGGTGGGCGGAACGATACCCGAGGCGGTCGGCGCAGCGTTGGCCATCAAACTACGCCGCGAGGAGCGCGTATCCGCGGCGTTTTTCGGCGACGCAGCCACCGAAGAGGGCGTGTGGCACGAGGCGATGAACTTCGCGTCGTTGAGAAAACTGCCGGTGATTTTCATGTGCGAGAACAATTTTTTCGCCGTTTACACGCACATATCGCATCGCCAGGCGGAGGATAACATCTACAAGCGCGCCGCGTCGTATGGGATGCCGGGAGTGCGCGTGGATGGCAATAAGGCGCTGGAAGTTTATGAAGCGGTGCGCGAGGCGGTCGAACGTGCGCGAAGCGGGGGCGGTCCGTCGCTGATCGAGGCCCGCACGTATCGCTGGCGTGAGCATTGCGGGCCTAACTGCGACGAAGAATTGAGTTATCGCAACCCGGACGAGGCGAAAGCTTGGATGACGCGATGCCCGATCCAGCAACTCGATCAGTTCCTCACCCAACAACAACTGATGGGTGATTCGCAGAGGGCGGCAGTTCGCCGGGAAGTTTTGAGCGAAATCGAAGCGGCGGTTACGTTTGCCAAGAGCAGCCCGTTCCCCGATGCCAGTGAACTCATGCAAGGCGTTTACGCGCCGTGAACCAGCCGATGAACAGAAATATCACATATTATCAAGCCCTGAACGAAGCGATCCGACAGATGATGGAAACCGACTCGCGCGTGTTTCTCTTCGGCGAAGGCGTGCCGGATCCGAAGGCCATTTTCGGTTCGACGGCGGGTTTACAGGAACGGTTCGGGCCGGAGCGGGTGTTTGATATGCCCTTGTCGGAAGCCGGCATGACGGGCGTGGCGGTTGGGGCGGCTCTTGCCGGCATGCGGCCGGTGATGACACATCAACGGATTGACTTCACGTTGTTGGCGATGGACCAGATCGTCAATCACGCGGCGAAGCGTTGTTACACCTCCGGCGGACGGCAGGCGGTGCCGTTGACGATTCGGAGCATCATCGGACGCGGTTGGGGGCAAGGCTCGCAGCATTCCCAGAGTTTGCACGCGATGTATGCGCACGTGCCCGGTTTGAAGGTCGTGATGCCCGTGACGCCTTACGATGCCAAGGGGTTGTTGATCGCCAGCGTTGAAGACAACAACCCGGTCATGTTCATCGAGCATCGCTGGCTCTACGGCGTCACGGGGCATGTGCCGGAAGAAATCTACCGCGTGCCGCTGGGTCAGGCGAATATCTTCCGCGAAGGCAGTGACCTGACCATCGTGGCGGTTTCCTACATGACGTTGGAGGCGTTTCGTGCCGCTGAAACGTTGGCCAAGTTCGGCATTAATGCCGAGGTCGTGGATGTGCGCACGCTGCGGCCGTTGGATGAAACCACCATCTTGGAGTCAGTGCGCAAGACCGGGCGGTTGATGGTCGCCGACACGGGTTGGGGGACGGTCGGGTTCAGCGCCGAGATTGTGGCCCGCGTCGCGGAGAAGCTGCACGGCCAATTGAAAAGCGCGCCGATACGCATCGGGCTGCCCGATTGCCCGACCCCAACCACGCCGGCCTTGGCGGATCTCTACTATCCCCGGGCGGTTCACATCGCCGCCGCCGCGCGGGCGATGCTCGGTCTGGCGGCGGAGGAGTTGCCCGAAACGCCGACACCAGTGCAGCTTGATGTTCCCGACAAGAGCTTCACGGGGCCGTTTTAGCCAGCTTGCCAGGCTGCTGTTAGACCGCTTGACACATGAGGTGGGCGCGGTTAGCGTCGCCCGCGGTTTGAACTGCGCGGGGTTTGCGTGAAAGCAGTGGCAGATTCCCGTCAGTATAAGAGATACCGATGTGATGTCTCTCGCAAGAAATCAAACGCGAATGGGTTCAGACGTAAGAATTGATTACGAAAAACTCGCCACGGACTACATGCGCAGCCTTACGACGGTGCTGCGGGGCTTCAAGTCCGGGGTGGGGCACGAGTTTTTGGACACATGGGTCCGCGACGAGGATGACACCCGAAGCGTTCTCGGCATCATCGAGGCTGCCAAGGATTCGGGTCTGCCAAGCGTTTCGATACATCTGGGGCCGGCCATACTGTCGAAAGTGGACATGGTAAGACTCCGGGAACTGGCCGGTCGCGAAGGGGATGTCGCCTCGGAGAACAGTGCTGACGGGATCGATGTAACGGTGTCGTTTCTTGGCCAAACCGCGCAGTCGAGCGATATCCCCCGCCAGCGACGTCTTGCCCAATTGCCCGTGGAGGAGTCGCGCCATTTGCCGATGCCGGTGCCAGCGGAAGTCGCCCCCGCAGTGGTTTTGTTTGATTCCCGAAAGGGGGCATTAAACCCAGTCTATAAGCAGGCCCTGCTCAAGGCGGCACAGTCGCGCGCGCACGAAGGCGAGTTGAAGGCGGAAGACGGTAGCGTGATGACGCAGTCTGCGCATCAAGGAGTAAAGCTGATGGCGGCGGTGGAACCTTTGCGCCACATCGTCCGAAAGGCGGCCTACCAAGGTGCCGCCGCGCCGGCGCAGCGAGGGCTGATGGAGACCTTGTGCGAGTTGATGACAGGCAAACCGATCTTGGAGTGCAGCGATCACTCGGTCATCTTCTTGGAATTCGAGTTGCGCGATCACTCGATGTCGCGATCGGTTCCAGGCATCATGATGCCGGAGAATGCCGATGCCATGTTTGCCCTGCCCACCGTGCTCATGCACGGTATATTGGCTGACTATCGGCGCAAAACAGGGTTCAAGAGCATCGAGAACTTTTACGATCAACCCATCTCGGATTCGTGGCGGGCGTTATCCACGGAAGCCCGCATGCAACGGCTGCGCGAGGCCATCGCTCAACACCCAGCCGGCCGGGGGGTGGAGTTGGTGAGTTTGGAAACGCCGAAGCGGGTGGTGGTCGGGTTCCTGGAGGATATCGATGGCGCCACGAGACAGAGCTGTTTGATGCGGTTGGAGGAGCATCTCAAACGCACGCTGGAACGGACCTTGCAGCTGTATGTCGAACCCAAAGTTGACCAGAATAAACTTCGCAGACCGAAAGGGATAACCGCACCATGAGTGTTCAAGCTGTCTCTCAACAGGCGGTTAGCGTTGCGACCGATCACACGGAACAACTCATCCTCGACGGCACCAAAATCGGTTGGCATCTCGATCGCGTGCACGCTTGGGAACGCGGCGAACGCATTGCGCCCATCACCATTGACATGGCGCTGACCCGTGCGTGCAACTACGCATGCACGTTCTGTTACGCGATGCTCCAAGAAAACGACCGGAAAATAATAACCACCGACGTGATGTATCGTTTCCTCGACGACTGCGCGGAGATCGGCGTGCGCGGCATCAGTCTGGTTTCGGATGGCGAAAGCACGTTGTCGCCTGCCTACATGCCAACCCTGAAACGCGGCTACGAACTGGGCCTTTCAATGGCCTCGGGCACCAACGCCTTCGTGTTCAACCGGCGCAAGTTGGAAGAGATTCTTCCTTACCTGACCTACTTGCGCGTCAACTTCAGCGCCGGCACTCGCCAGCGCTACGCGGAAATCATGGGGATCAAACCCGAGTGGTTCGACCGAGTCTGCCAAAATATCCGTGACATGATGGACATCAAACGGCGCGACAACCTCAACGCCACCATTGGCATGCAGATGGTGCTCATGCCGCAGGATGCCGACCAGATTTTGCCGTTTGCTCGGCTCGGCAAGGAATTGCGCCCCGATTACGCCATCATCAAACACTGCTCGGACAACGAAGACGGCAGCCTCGGGGTGAACTACGCCGCTTATAGCCGTCTGCACGATCTCCTTAAGCAGGCTGAATCTCTTTCCGACGGTGGCTACCAACTCGTCGTGAAATGGTCAAAAATCGAAGCCAACGGCACCCGCAGCTACCAGCGTTGCTACGGCGCGCCGTTCCTGCTTCAAATTTCAGGATCGGGCTTGGTCGCCCCGTGCGGGATGCTGTTCAACGAACGCTACAAGAAATTCCATATTGGCAATATCGTCGAGAAAGGCTTCAAGGAGATATGGCAGAGCGCCCGCTATTGGGAAGTGATGAACTATCTCGCCTCGCCCCAGTTCAACGCCCAGATGATGTGCGGCGCGCTGTGCTTGCAGCACAAGGTAAATGAGTGCCTTGATGAGCACAAAAAAGGCCGGCTCCCGCTGGTGGAACCGACCAAACCGCCGCCAATGCACGCCGGTTTCGTATGAACAACAGCACTCGCTGTTTGAGGCTACCACAGCAATTCTCGTGGGGATTGCATCGGGTTGTGGATTCTGGCCAAGATCGGCTTGATCGCGTCGCGCCACCAAGCCAAATTGACAATCAGTCAGAGAGGGGTTGAAACAACAGCAACTACAATACAGGGATATGCACTTGATTCCCCCATATACAACCGACGATAGTCGCAATTCAAAGCGGACTACTTGCTATTATTGTGACAATGGGAAATGCTGAGTATCGGTTGGAAATGTGACATTTGCGGCCGCTTAAGTTACTCCAACAAACCAAGAAACAATGAGCACCACAAGGCGTTGTGGTCTAGGAGAATCAAGTACATCGCCCTATTTGCAGTAGACTAAGAACGCGCACTTTTGAAGACGTAAAATTTAGACATGAAGAAACACTTGGTTCTAGTTAATCCGCCATCAGCCTTCCGTTCATATGCCGGCACACGAGTCAATGCGGTGTTTCAGAATTATCCGCTGTTGTCTTTGGCCTCTTTGGCAGCCGTTGCACGGGAAAATCGGTTTCAGGTGGCAGTTTTGGATTTGGGCATTGAGGAAAAGCCGTTTGAGTACTTGGAGGGAAAGCTCAAAGAATACAAACCGGATTTTGTCGGCATCACCAGCACAACGCCGCTTACCGCAGAAGTGGCTAGTTTAAGTAGATTTATCAGAAAGCGGTTTGGTTCCTGCATAAAACTCATTCTAGGCGGGCCGCATGCTACTGCTTTGCCAGAAGAATGCCTGAGAGAGTCAGAATTTGACATGGTTATTTACGGTGAAGGGGAAGAGACCTTATTGGAAATTCTGCAGGACAGGGAACCGTCCGAAATCAAAGGCATTTATTATAAGAATGAAGGTAATATTGTTTCAACGCCATTGCGGCCAATGATTAAGAATCTGGATTCCCTGCCTTTCCCGGCTTTAGACCTTTTTGATATCAAGAGATATAAATGCCCACGTGTTTTGAATCGCAAGAGTCCGATGGTCAATTTTATGACCAGTCGGGGCTGTGTTTATGAATGTACTTTCTGCAACAAGAATATTTTTGGCAGGAGGTTTCGACCCAAATCGGTTGATTACGTGATCAGCGAGATAGAGCATTGTCTTAGTTTGGGCATTCAGGAACTGCGATTTGTTGATGACCAGTTTACGACTGACATGAACCGGGCAAAAACTATTTGTGAAAGAATTATTCAGAAAGGCTTTAAGTTTCCATGGAATTTGGCAGCCGGTTTGCGAGTTGACCGGGTTGATGAGGAATTCTTGAGACTGGCTAAAAGAGCCGGATTGTATCAAACAGCTTTTGGATTCGAAAGCGGAGATCAGGCGAGTTTGGATTCGATTCAGAAAGGAATTACTCTGGAGCAGAGTCTCAACGCAATGAAACTGGTCAAGAAAGTCGGCGGTATAGAAACAGTCGGTTTTTTTATGTTTGGCCTGCCAGCGGATACCGAAGAAAGTTTAGAGAAGACACTCAAGTGTGCTCTGGAATTGATGCCAGACATGGCAAAAGTCACTATTGCCATGCCTTTCCCTGGCACCAACCTATATGAGCAGTATGAACGAGCGGGTTTGATCAAGAGTCGGGACTGGACGAAATACATGTTGCATGGCGGTGGCGATATTTATACTCATCCGAATCTTAGCCACGAGACGATGGAGAAATATTATAATCGTTTTTATCGTGAGTTTTATCTTAATCCGAGATACCTGACGAAGAGATTGGTAAAGAGTGTAATTAGCAGAACATTTGTTGAGGACGTTAAGGCCGGATTGAGAACCTTTTTTCCGCGTGCATTTAAACCAACGTAAGGGAACTTATAGGGGGTGAATCACTGTGAAACCAACATTATCAGTCATCATCCCCGCCCTCAATGAAGAGGAGAATATTGCCGCCGCGGTGGCCGAGGTGTTACGTATCGTCGAGAATCGCTTTGCCAATTATGAACTGTTACTTTTCGATGACGGCAGCCGGGATCGGACCGGTGCAATCATGGACCA
The DNA here is from genome assembly GCA_041667205.1 of Verrucomicrobiia bacterium. GTDB lineage: Bacteria > Verrucomicrobiota > Verrucomicrobiia > CAIQCK01 > CAIQCK01 > CAIQCK01. The sequence continues at coordinate 16,060 of JBAYFL010000010.1, forward strand.
ACTCGCCGGGGCCAATACGCACTTGCGAGTTACGCACAACCCGCGGCCGTGCAATCTCGGCGGCGTTTACAAGCAGGGCATCGCGATGGCGCGGTTTGACTATGTGACTTGGGTGCCGGGCGACAACGAGAACCCCGGCAGAGCTATTGAGCCGCCGGTGGATGCTATTGGCAAAGCCGACATCGTGTTGCCGTATCCGACAAACTTGAACGTCCGGCCGTGGACACGTCGCGTCATCTCGTGCGCCTACACGTTTCTGATGAACCTGCTGTTCGGCCAGCGGCTGAGGTATTTCAATGGGACAGCGATCTTTCGCACTGCCGACCTGCGCAGTATCATCATTACCACCAACAGTTTCGCCTTCCAAACCGAAGCGTTGCTCAAACTGTTGAAGGCGGGCCGGAGTTACGTTGAGGTTGGCATCGAAATCCAGCCGCGATGTGGTCGACGTTCGAAGGCGCTGCACCTGCGCAACCTGATCGCAGTGCCCAAGGCGGTCGCTCGACTCGTTGCCGAAATTCATTTTAACCGGAATCGCCCGAAGGAGATTGGACAGCGATGAAGTATCTGGGAAAAATCAAGACTCGCGAAGAGATGAAGCGGATTGTAGATGCTGCCAAAGGCAGCGGCAAAGTGGTGGTTCAGTGCCACGGGTGTTTTGACATCCTGCACCCAGGCCACCTGCGCTATTTGACATGGGCCAGAGGGCGAGGCGATCTGCTGATTGTCTCGGTGAGCGCCGATAAAGTCGTTCATAAAGGCCAGTTTCGTCCCTACATCCCACAAGACCTTCGCGCCGAAAACCTTGCCGCGCTCGAAGTGGTGGACTACGTCACCATAGACGACGGTGACTGGGCCGGCCCCATCCTAGAACTGCTCAAGCCGGACATCTACGTTAAGGGCAAAGAGTTTGAAAGCGTGTTCACTGGCCGCATTGGCCGTGAGCGTCAGTTAGTGGAGTCCTACGGCGGCAAGGTGCTGTTCAGTTCAGGCGACGTGGTTTATTCCTCCACGAAACTGATCGAAGACCACCGCGACCGGCTTGCTTACGCGGACGACCAAGTGGATGCTTACTGCAAACGCCACGATATCACTCTTGGCCGTTTGACAGGGATTTTTGACGCTTTGGCCGGCAAGAAGATCCTGGTCGTGGGTGACACGATCGTTGACACCTATGTCTATTGCGACCGGCTCGGCATGAGTGCTGACGCGCCCGTGTTAGTCGTGCGCCCGCTGGAGTCTGAACGATTTCTCGGCGGCGCCGGCATCGTGGCCCAGCACGTCAATTCCCTTGGCGCCGAGGCGATGTTCTGTTCCGTGGTCGGCAAGGATTCCGAAGGCGATTATGCGCGGAGCGAACTGGAGCGGAAGCATGTCGCGTCGGAACTCGTAGTGGACGAGGCTCGGCCTACTACGTCCAAGACCCGCTATCTTTCTGACGGCAAGAAACTTTTGAATGTGAACCAGTTTCGGGACCATAATCTGGATAGTCCTATCACAATGCAGCTTCAGGAAAAGATCGAGAAAGCAGCAAATCGCGCCGACGCGATAATTATCTGCGATTTTGGCTACGGTGTGGTATCCAACCGTCTATTGGGCGTGCTCTGTGCGATTGGCTCGAAGCGGAAGATCCCCGTCATTGGCGACGTTCAATGCAGTTCTCAAATGGGCAATGTGACTCGCATGAAAGGCGTTACGCTGATCGCACCTTCTGAACGCGAGGCGCGCATTGCGTTGTGTGATCGTGAGAGTGGCATTGCCGACTTGGGTGCCATGATCCTAACTCAGACATGCAACCGCTCGATGATCATCACCCTCGCCGAGCGTGGCCTCATGGTGTTTGTGCCGGAAGATGGGCCGCTTGGCGAGGATTGCAGGACGCTGTCGTTGCATGAAATCAAGAAACGTTTAACTACCGAATACTTGCCCTCATTTGCCGCTGCGGTGGTTGATCCAATGGGTGCTGGTGATGCCATGTTGGCGACGATAAGCGTCTGTCTGGCATCGGGTGCCAACGTGCTAGAATCAGCCTTTCTCGGCAACTGCGCGGCCGCCGTCGAGTGCCGCAAGATGGGCAACGTGCCAGTGCGCCGCGAAGAGATTCTGGAGATTCTGCGCGGACTGTTGACTTAACTGTCCCGACCGCAATGAAGTGGCGGTCAGATGCAGAGATTCTTGATGATGACGAGTATCATTGAAAGCAGTCAGACCTTCAGCTGCCAACCCGTTAATTCAAACCCGTTGCCGTTGTCGAAAACAACTCCCCTTCCCATCTGGAAACCTTACAGGTGCCAGGCCACGAACCGGCATAAACCCTCACTCTCAGATGGGGACCGATTGTTATTTTGCCAACTCACCTTTCAAATACTTTATCATATCTAATATGTACCACAAAACAGCTTTCGCCACTGACAATCCCCAACGACTGAAATACAGGTGTTGCTGTAATATTCCTTGGCAAATACACCGGCCAATAATTAACGACAAGCAAAACATCTCTCTTGTTCGATTTTAAGAAAGAGAGCACCGCCTCAGCAAGCTCTTCAGGCGGCAGAGGATCAGGCCGCATTCGAATATCCTGCAAGAAATCGGTTTGCCACGCTTTCTTGGAAGCGCAGAACACAGGACGATCCAAATATGCCACCAAAGGTGGCATCGTGGCCTCGACATCGAAAATAATTGGGATGTCGGAAGGATAAGACTTCTGTATAAAACGCGCAGCTAATTTCCCTCCAGAGAACGGTCGTGCGAAGTCACTTGCGCTTGCAAGAACACCAGCCGAAACATGGGCGCCCAACATAACTGCAAATACAATACTTATGCACTGGGCTTTCAAAAATGTCGCTGTGTTTTGCACACTGTAACGACCGTTGCAAGAAGAGTGAGAAATCCAGTATGTGACCACAAGAGCGAGAAAGACAGGGCCTATGTGTCTTGCAGCAAAGGATGGAAAGTAACAGTTGAAAAGAAAAAGAACGATCTCGCATGAAAGAAGGAATGCCATTGCAGCACGGTTGTAGGAAAATGCCAGTGGCGCGGCTACAAACAGGAGCATGCACAACACCTTCTGCAGGGTCGGGAAGGGGTCGAGGAAGTTGGTGTTCCAATAGGCGGGGGTCAAGGCAGGCAGAGGACAATACGCATTCCAAAAACGCGCGAACGGTTCAAAGTGTGTCAGTTGTGTGAAAAAAGTGTTGGGGGAAGGAATGGCCGCATCAGGTGCGGGCATCAGTTGGATACCGGCTAAAACCACACCGCACACAAAAATCATAATTCCATAAATGTGGGGCAACCAACTCTTGTATGTCTTATCGCTGCGGGAATAGAAGGCACGCACAACGTAAGCCAATTGAAAACCACCAGCCAGAATCAGCATGAACACAGTAGTCTGCGCTAATAAGAGAAGGCAAAGCGCAAAGAATATGGGCCTGTTAAGTGCCCGGCAATAAACGGCGCATGTAATGAAAAGCAGCAATACCCCAAGGGCGTAGACACGGCATATGACCGCGTATTCAAAAAATGGGAAATATCCAAAGATGAGCAGTGTCTTTGTCAGACGCGTAAAAGGCGAGAATCGGAGCACCACAAACACAGTCGCGGTTGCGATAAGGGTGTGAAACACTTGCATGGCATGGTAATCAAATCCAAGCAAACTCAGGATCCGAAGACACGCGTGCCAGCAAAAAGTGTGTCTATCGTAGAGGTGGAGGTCATATAGCTGTAAAAAGGAGGTGCTATAACGTCCCATGAGCCACGCGTGGCATTCGTCCCGCCACATAGCATGCTGTAATACTCGAATCAGTGTGAGTATAAAGAATGTGCCCAAAATAGCCCAGTTGATAGCGTCGAGATCGAAGATCTGGCGCAAGGTGCGGAGCGCAGACTGAATGCACGATTCATGACGCGCCCTGACTTCCGTCACCGCGGATGAGCCTGATGTTTTGTGTGTCATCACCGTATCATAGATAGGAACGTTGGTGTTTTGACCACTAGAGGAGACGTGCTGGCCTGCACCCTGGTTTTAGCCTTGGGGCGCAGCCATCAGGGTTGGAAGCAGGGCGCAGAAAGGCAGTGAGGAAGAATCCCCGCAACATCGCGCCGTGATTGTTCTGTTGTTGCCGCCATGATGCTCATCTGCGTGGCTTGTTCGAACGTCGGCGGCATTGTAGTCATCAACCATCGGCGCTCAAGGTCAAACTCTTCCCGACGGATGCTGCATTGTTGCAACCACCGCCCCGGGTAACTAGAATGCATTGAGAAAGTTTTGAGAATGAAGATGATTCCACTAACACTCTTGGTGATGACGGCGTGCGTTGTTGCTGTCGCAGACGACGCAAAGGCCCCCGTCGCGCCGAAAAAGAACAAAATTACTTTCGAGTATTCCTACCCGCCGCCGCCAACTCAAAAACCGCCGACCGCAACCGAGGCGGCACCGCTGCCGCGCGTCGGATCGAAGATCTGGCTGCAACGCCTCGACCAACGCGACCGTAAGCAGATCGCGCCGTGGGAATGGCGACGCTTGAATGCGTGGCGAGAGGCGTATTCCTTCGCTGAGCCGCCGCCATCGGTGAACGATTTCACCAGCTCGTGGCGCTAACGGTTCGCCGGCTGCGAATACGATTCGACGCGCTTCACCTTTCCCGCGGCGAATTTAGCGACCTGATGCGCGACGCGGTGCAGCACGCGCACGTCGCGGTTTTCCAACACCGCGCGGCTGAAGACACGACGCAGCGGGCGGGCGAACGATTCGGGATCGTCGTGATGGGGGCGGAAACCCACCTGCATCATCGCGGAGACGAAGTGCTGGATGGCGCGCTCGACTTCGAGATCCGGCGCGAGGTCAAGCTTCGGGCTGGCGATCTTGCCAAAACTGCCAAGAAATACCTCGTAAGCGACCACCTGCACGGCTTGCGCGAGGTTCAGCGACGGCACGCGGTGGACCGCCGGCACGGTGGTGCAGAGGTGGCAGCGACCAAGCTCGTTGTCGAGCAATCCCTTGTCCTCGCGACCGAAGACGATGCCGACCCGAAAATTCTGCGACACCTCGACAATGTGCGGCACGATCTCGCGAATCGGCTGGACTTGTTGAACAGCGGTATCGCGCGAGCGATGCGTGGTGCCCACAAGCCGGTGAATGCCCTCAAACGCTTCGTCCAACGAGCCGACGACGCGCGCGCCCTGCAATACGTCATCCGCGCCGTGCGCAAACGCCAGCGCCTGACGGTTGTCCTTGAACTTGCACCCGCCAACCACAATGAGATCGGTGAAGCCCATCGTCTTGATGGCGCGCGCGGCGCTGCCGACGTTGCCGGGTGTTTGCGGCTCGATGAGAATGAACGCGACATTGGCCAGGTTGCGCGGCACCGGCAGGTCGAGGACTTTGTGTGAAGGTCTTTTCATCGAAGTTGTTTCACGCAACGGCGGTTCACCCGATGCGACAGGGCGAGACGATAAAGAGTCCGCCGTGGCTTGACGAGCGGTTTTTGGCCAGGATTCGCAACTCGCGAACAGGAACTGGTATCGACCCGCTTGCGGAAATGTTTCAGGGATTTCGTGTTTGCGAACCCGTGGCGGCACGCTACGCTGACACTCGACCATGGAGCAAACCGCGAGAATGATCGATGTGGCGGCGACGTTACAGCGATTCTTGTTCCAGCGAACCAGCCAAGCCCTTCGCTCGGGTGGAAAGGTTGCTGTTTGCCAGCGGTTCGGCGCAAAAACCAAGGTTCGATCCGTGGGTCGCGGCAAGTCGGCATTACCCGCGCAATGTCGGGGATTCCCCTACATTCTTTTCATTATTCCCGACGTGCAACCGTGTCTGTTTCAAGTAATTTATGGTTCGAATGCGCGTCGGAGTGAATGTGAATGATGAGGTAATTGCAACATGAACCCACCATTAGGGAGCTCAAAATCGGGGCATCTTGGCGGCTCTTGGCCTCTTCAGCAATTCGGACGGACCGTTCCAACGAAGAAGTTGCTGGCAGGGGCCAAGTCGGAATCCGGCCAGATTCTTGTGATAACGGCCATCGTGCTTATGGGGATGATTGCCATTCTCGGACTGGTGATAAGCAGCGGATTGATTCAGGCCAGCCGCCGGCAGGCTCAGCGCGCCGCCGACGCGGCCGCGCAAGCGGGCGCTTTCCAGTTGCTCGCAGGAACCAACAGCACCCAGCGAGCGAATGCAGAAGCGACGGCGCTCCGATACGCCAGTCTGAATGGCATCAGCACGAACAATGCGTTGGTCGAGATTCCTCCGGCCGCCTCCAGCAGTTCCGTCTATGCCGGGTCGAACTATTTTATCCGCGTGGAGGTCGCGCTGCCGACACGGGTCGGCCTCATGAGTTTGTTTGCAACGGCCGACGTTCACGCCTCGGCCACCGCGGGGGTGCCCCTCGATCCTTACGGAGTGAACATCTTACTGATGGGTCCGGGTCACGCATTGTCTGTGTCCGGAACGGGCGATGTGGACGTTGGCAGCGGCACGATCCGGGTAAACTCCTCTCACCACCATGCAGTTGAACTCAATGGCAACTCTTCAATCACTGCTTCAATCCTTTATATCAACGGGAACGTCTTGACTGTGGGCCACCCCACAATCAATGCCAACGTGGTTACAGGCGCTCCGGCGGTGGCCGATCCATTTGCAACCATGTCTTGGCCGGATCTAAGCGCCTACAGCATATCGTCCGACAGTGGAGGCACCGCAGCTGTTCCCAAAGTTCAGAAGATTACTGGCAGTGCAACATTGCATCCCGGCATCTACTATGGTGGTATCGATATTGTCGGCAATGGGACGATCACGCTTTTGCCTGGCACCTACATCATAGCGGGCGGCGGCATAAATCAGAGGGGTGGTGCAATTCTTAATGGAACCGACGTGTTTATCTATAACACAAACGATCCCACGCACCCCATTGGCGATGGAGCCTACGGTGAACTCAAATTAGCGGGCGGCGGCAGCGTAAACTTGAAGGCACCTACAAAGGCTGCCGATAGCACATACTTTGGATTTGCTATTGTCAATGACCCCAACCCCTCAAACACTTCAGACATTGAAATGAAGGGCGGCGCTAGTCAGACCGCAGCAGGCTTTATTTATGGAAAAAACAGCGACGTGGTCCTTACTGGCAATGGGAACATCGGTAATCTGGGGATCGTTGCAAAAACCCTTTCGGTAAACGGAAACAAGACCTTCGGCGCTTTGGATCCCAACCGCACCCCGGACGCAAATTGGAAGGTGTCCTTGGTGGAATAAGGCCCATGAAAACCACTCCAAGGGGAAACACGCGTGGGCAATCGTTGATGGAACTGGCGATCGTGTTGCCGTTACTGCTGCTGCTGGTTCTTGCCGCAGTGGATTACGGCCGGGTTTTCTTCTGTTTTCAGGAAGTGGAATCAGCGGCGGCAGCGGGAGCGCAATTTGGCTGCTTGACCGCCGCCAACGCCACCAACACCATCCTCATCACCAGCAACGCTCTGCTCCAAGCCTCCGACATTGCCAATCTTTCGCCCACCGTCACTTCAACATTCGCCAACACCAATCTGACCGTGACGGTCACCGTCAACTTCAGGCCGTTCATTGCCTGGCCGTGGTTGCCGACAAATGTCCCGATACAGCGCACGGTGAACATGTTCGTCCTGCAATGAGGTGAATTCCGCTGGAACAACTGCCATGAGCAGGGCAACAACAATCAGCAGCAGGAAAGGCGCTGCCGCTCGTGACCGTGGCGCGCGCCGCCCGCCGGCTGGGGAAGGCGGGCAAACGCTGGTGGAATTCAGTATTTGTCTGGTGCTGTTTCTGTTGTTGGTGTTCGGAGCGTTTGACTTGGGGCGTGGCGTGTATGCGTATAACACGATCACGCATTGCGCGCGCGAGGGAGTTCGATACGCGGTGGTGCATGGATCGAAAAGCGTATCGCCGGTGGGGCCCACGGCGAATGACGCGACCTTGGCGAACTGGGTGACTCGCTATGCGGTAGGCCTTCAAACCAACAACCTGACCGTGACCTCAAGCTGGCCTGACGGCAACGTCGCAGGATCCAACGCGGTCGTAAACATCACCGTCAGATACAAATTCCAACCCGTCACCGCGTTCTTCGCGACCCTTCCATTGAGCAACCGTTCTGCGGGAATCATCCTCCGTTGAATCAGGGGGAGAGGGCGAAGATGTTCTGGCGCGCAGCATCGTTGCTATCCAAGCCTGCCGCCGAAAACGGCGTGGCAACTGCTTGTTACCGCGAGTCGGCTTGTCCGCACAAGATCGGGGATTCCCCTACATTCTTTTCGTTTTTCCCGACATGCAGACCGTGCCTGCTTCAAGTAGTGTATGCAGGAATAACATCGGAGCGAAGGTGCGTGATGAGGTAGTCAGAACATGAACTCCCTATCGGAGAATTCAAAACCGAGACTTTGGGGCGACCCTTGGCCGCCTCCGCAATTCGGACAGATCGTTCCGACGGGAAAACTGCTGGCAAGGACCAAGTCGGAATCCGGCCAGATAATCGTGCTTGTCGCCGTCATGCTCCTGGCGATCATCGCCATCCTCGGTCTGGTGGTTGACAGTGGTCTGGTCCATGCCGCCCGCCGACAGGCCCGGCGGGCCGCCGATGCGGCTGCGCAGGCCGGCGCTTACGCCTTGTGCTCGGGAACCAACGCCACCTACAGAACCAACGCGACAACTGTCGCACACCTATACGCCAGCCTCAACGGTATCAACACCAACGCCAACGTGGTGGTTCAGATCCCCCCAGGCGCCACTAGCGGGTCGGTTTACACGGGCAGCAACGGCTACATCTTCGTCCAGGTGACGCTGCCGGTAAACACCACGTTCCTGCGCTTGCTCACGACACAGCAAACCGTAAACGTCACCGCCGCCGCCACCGGCGGCGTCAAGTTGGGGCCGTGCCCGCTCACGATATTGGTTTTGCATCCGACAGAGAGCGGCGCCTTGAGCGTGAAGGGCGGCGCCGTGTTGGAGATTCCCGGTGGCGCCATCGGCGTGAACTCTTCGTCAGACACTGCCGTCGTCTTGACCGGTGGCGCGGCGTTAACGTGCTCCACCCTGAATGTCGTGGGAGACGTGTCCGGCACTACTGTGGCCACCGTGCACACAGGCGTCCCGGCGATGGCCGACCCGTTTGGACATTTGGTCGCGCCGGTCCTGACCAGCAGCACGACGGTCACCTACGGCGACGGCACCACCGGCTCCACTTCCCCGGACAGCGGAGGCACGGCAGGCAGTCCCGCAATCGCAAGCCCATCGGGCATAACCACACTGCGTCCGGGCATCTACTGGGGCGGCATTAAGATTACGGGCGGAGATCTGACGTTCCAGCCGGGCCGATACGTCATGGCCGGCGGCGGGTTTGAAATCGGCGGTTCGCCCACCATTTTAGGCACGAATGTCTTTTTCTACAATACCCGGGATCCTTACTCAGGCAGTAGTGCGGCGGGCTATGGGCATATCAGCGTCTCCGGTTCCAGCACCATCATGCTGAAATCGCCGACGACTGCCGCCGACTCCACTTATGGCGGCTTCCTGTTCTTCAGCGACCGCGCCAACGGCCAAGACGTCAATGTTAGCGGCGGCTCCAGTTCTTCCTCGTCAGGCCCCCTGACGGGTTTCATCTACGCAGCAGCCGGCGAGTTCAAAGTCACTGGCGGCGGCTACCTCGGCGGCTTGGGCGCTGTCGTGCGCGAAATGCAGGTCTCCGGTAATGCCAAGTTCTCCGCCTTGGAGATCGGTCGTGTTCCGAGCGTCACCACCGCAGGACTGACGGAATGAAGACACAACCATTGACGGGTGCAGTGCGCCGTCTTCGCGTTCTTAGCCGTAAGCATACAGTTGAACTCCGCACGCTCCTGCCATTGAATCGATCAAGGCAGCGGAGCAATGAGGTGGATCACCATCTCCGGGCGATTGGGGCTGGCGAGAGAAAGCTGTGGCATTTGCGAAGCGCCTTGCTCGACACAAACACTCCCGTTTCGCCGCGTAGCCGTCATCACACTCGGAGATCCCGATCCATCTGGCCGGTGGGCGACCTTTTTGCCTCCGCATCAGTGGAGGATGATGGCGGACGAGCTGTTGCTCAGGGCGAGAGTCCGGAAGAACATGGTGACAGGCTGAAAAGTGTAACTGACGGTGATGTTCACCACGGCGCCAGTCTGGTTGCCAGAAGGCCATCTCGACAGCACCGAGAGGTTGTTGGATTGAAGGCCGGTCGCAAACCCCCTCACAACGGAAGCCAGCGTGGCGTCGTTGGCCGCAGGCCCCACCGGCGCTGCGCTGTCAGCGCCATGCACCACCGCGTAGCGCACGCCTTCGCGCGCACAATGCGCGATCGAGTTATAGGCAAAGACGCCGCGTGCCAAGTCAACGACGCCAAACACCAGCATCATGAACAGCAGCGCGCAGATGCAAAACTCTACCAGCGTTTGCCCCGTTTCGCCGCGATGGCACGCGGCCCGGCTTTTTTTACCGTCGGTTGTCCTGACACTCCGCATGATGCAATTCTAAACCAGATCGGCCTCCTAACCAACATTGAAAAATCGTTGTCGCCGTTTAAGTGCCGTTGTGGATTCCCAGTAGAACGGCGGCGGCAGACACTGAGAAGTTTACCCCCAAGATCGCCGTGGCAATTGCTTGTTGCAGCGAGTCGGCTTGCCCATACAACGTCGGGTATTTGCCTGCGTGTTTCTTATGTTTTCTCGACATGCAAGTATTGACGGTATGAGTTTATGAGATAATGTATGGTTTTGTTGGCATCGGAACGTCAACACAGTCAGGAAATGGCCGTGAGAATAGAACGAAAAACAGGTTGTCGGTGCCAAGGGCAATCCCTCGTGGAGACTGCGCTGACCTTCACGATTTTCATGTTGCTGGTCTTCGGAGTCCTGGACTTCGCGCGTCTGTTCTACGTGCATTTGACGATGCAACACGCGCTGCGGGTGGCGGGCCGGTATGCTGCCACGGGCAACCATCTGACGGATGCGCAGGGCGCGACTCTGGGACGCACCAACTCCATCATCCAGGTGGCGCAGAACGCGGCGATGGGCCTGCCGTTGACGACGATCAAGTTCACCAGCCAGTCCTTTGGCAGCGACAGCGCTGGCGGCCCATGCGATACGGTGACGATGGCGTTCGGCTGCAATGTCCAGTTGTTGACGCCGTTGATCTCGCGGATTTTCTCCAACGGCATTTATCGTTTCAACGCCAGTATGACGTATCGCAATGAACCCTTCCCTCCAGCTCAAACAAACTAGCGAGCCAGCCACGCCGTCAGCCACAACGTTGCGCGCGCAGTGCTGGCGCCATATCCGCGACAAGCGGCGAGGCCAGGCACTGATGGAGTTTGCCCTGATCGTCGTCATCATGGCGATCATGGTGATGGGGCTGGTGGACTACGGGCGGCTGTTTTTGGTGCGCCAAGTGATGGTCAACGCCAGCCGCGAAGGCGCCAACCTCGCGGTGCGCGGCACGACCCTTTCCAACGCCGTTGCGGCGATGGTGGCGACGGCGCCAGCGATGCTCTTCAGCAACGGCTATGGTCGCATCATCGTGTCTGCCGTGACCCGCTCCAGCAGCGGCGTGGCAACCGTCACAGGGCAGGTGAAATACGGCGCCACCAATTTCTCCAGCCGCATCGGGAATCTGAACGCCACGGGCAACGCTGTGACGTTGCCCAGCAACCAGTTGCCGCAGACGAACCAGACGTTATACGTGACCGAGGTTTTCTACCCATTCACACCCGTGACACCGGTGGGCAACCTCATGGGCTTCATCTCAACGAATACCGCGATGCCGACGAGCTTGTATGACGTGTCGTATTTCTAGTCGTAAGGGCAGGTAATCCTATGAGCATCGTCCATCATCTCAGCCGGAAACGGCGGGAAAAAGCCGGGCAGACTCTCGTTGTTTACGCCATCATGTCGCTGGTGTTGATCTTCGCTGTCGGCCTGTGCGTGGACGGGGCGACCATTTACCTGTGCAAGGCAGCTCTGGACAAAGCGGTGGACGCAGCGTCGCTGACGGCCGTCCGTAACCTGTTCCAAGGAGATGAGCAGGCGAGCGAGGTGGCGCAAACCGCCCTCATGGCCAACTATCGCGGCGGCGGCTGGAACGCACAGGCGCCCGTTGCCAACATCACTTACTCCACCGACTCCAACAACAACAAGATCGTGAATGTGTTGGGCACCGCGACAATCAACACCTATTTCATACGTATCATCCCGCGGTTCCAGACATTCACAATCAGTTCCGCGGCGAGCGCCACGCGGGCGAAGCTGATCATGAGCCTGGTGCTCGACCGTTCCGGCTCGATGGTCGGCAACAGCGGTTCGACAAAACTGCCGGGGGCGGTGAGCACTTTCATTAGTTTCTTCGACGACAACATGGACATGGCGTCTTTGGTCAGTTTCTCCTCGACCACAAACCTGAACGTCTCCGTGCGGCAGCCCTTCAAGAACGCCGTCACCTCTGCCGTCAACTCCATGTCTTTCAGTGGCGGCACCTACTCTGACGGAGGCCTGAAGCTGGCGAAGCAGCAAAACGACAGTGTGGTCGTCCCTCCCGGCGATAACGCCATCAAGCTCGTGGTCTTCTTTACCGACGGCCTGGCCAACACCTTTCAATACACGTGGCCGACCAACAAGACCTACAACGTCGGCGGCACAGACCCAAATCAGGGCAACAACTACGCCATCTTCAATCCCAGCAGCGGCAACCAGCTTCCCAACAGTTCCACCATGTATTCGGGACCGGCGCCAGCGTATTGTCCTAGCATGGTCAGTTTCCTTTCCATTGACGGCGACACCAAGAGCGTCAACGGCTCCAACTTCCGCACGGAGGGCCAACTACAGGCTTTGAACACAGCTAATGCCATCCGCAGCGCAGGCATGTTGATTTTCTGCATCGGCCTCGGCGGTGGCAGCGTGGACCAGAGCTTTCTCCACAAGATTGCCAACGACACCTCCTCCACCACCTTCAACCCGAACCAACCCGTTGGCGAAGCTGTCTTTGCCGCCACCGCCAACGACCTGCAAACCGTCTTCCAGCAAATCGCCGCAAAAATCCTGTTGCGGTTGACGCAGTGAGTGTCCAAACGAGCGGCGGCCAGAACCCGGGACGACAATGTGGCGGGTTGCGCAGCGAGCCGGACACTGATGGCATACCCGTGTCGAAGAGGCCGCGGGCGGGACTGGGCGGTGCGGAGATGCCGTAACAGAGGCAGGCTTCTTGAAATCCGCACTTGCAGACCGGTCGCGGGGCGTTACCATACCGGCAGGTCTATCGCCAAGTTGTATCGGGTTTGGTATGAAAAGGTGATGAGTCTATGAACACCTCTCAACTTCTCAGTCGGGGACACCGGAAGGAAACCGGCCAGACCCTCATCTTCTTCGCCATCATGATGTTGATGCTGATCCTCGTCGTCGGGATGACGGTGGATGCGGCGACCATCTATTTGAGCAAGGCGTCCATGGACAAGGCAGTGGACGCGGCGGGGCTGACAGCCGTCCGCAACCTGTTCCAAGGACAGGCCCAGGCAACCGCGGTAGCACAAGCCGCCTTCACGGCCAACTACCGCTGCGGTGGCCAATCCGCCAGCGCGCCCGCCCTCAACATCACCTACTCCACCGATACCGCCAACAACACGGTCGTAACCATTCTCGGCACCTCGGTGATCAACACCTACTTCCTGCGCGTCATCCCGCGGTTCCAGACATTCCAGATCAGTTCCCTGGCCACCGCCACCCGCGCCAAGCTGGTCATGAGCCTGGTGGTCGACCGTTCCGGCTCGATGGTCGGCAACAACGGCTCGAAGAAACTGCCGGGCGCGGTGGGCACCTTCATCAGTTTTTTCGACGACAACATGGACAAGGTGTCTTTGGTCAGTTTCTCCTCCACGACGAACCTGAACGTCTCCGTGCGACAACCCTTCAAGAGCGTCGTCACCGCCGCCGCCAACGCCTTGTCATTTGACGGCTACACCTACACCGAGGGTGGCCTGAAGCTGGCGAAGCAGCAAAACGACAGCGTGATCATCCCCTCGGGCGAAAACGTCATCAAGGTCGTGGTCTTCTTCAGCGACGGCCAGCCCAATACTTGGCAATACACGTGGACCAACAGTTTGAACGGGGTCCAGATCAAGAACATGGTCGCCGACCCTGTTTACATCGGACCCAACAGATACATCATCTTAAATCCCAGCAACGGCAACCAGATTAAACCATCAGGCCAGTTTTATGACCCCCTCAAGGGGCCGGTGACTTCCAAAGGCAAGCCGTATGACATGCCAATAACCACTTTCCGTTCTGTCAATGGGAGCACTAAGTCCATCAACGGTTCCAACTTCGTTACGGAAAGTGAACTCCTACCTTTGGCCAGAGCCAACGAAATCCGCAACGCAAACATGTTGATCTTCTGTATCGGCCTCGGCGACAGCATTGATGAGAACTTTCTTCACCAAATCGCCAACGACACTTCATCGAGCACGTTCAACCCGAACCAGCCAGTCGGCGAAACCATCATCGCCGCCACCGCCAACGACCTCCAAGTGGCCTTCCAGCAGATCGCCGCTAAAATCCTATTGCGGCTGACGCAGTGAGCAGTGCCGGCATTCTAGCCGGCGTTCCCCGTCTCGCGTGCCTCCGACCGTCGCATCCGCCTAGCAACGCCATCCCGCCAGGCCGCGTATTCCGTTATTAGAAAATACCTGTGTTTCCGACGCAACTTTCTTCGTTGCCCGGCGTTTCAGATCAGACACCGTTCCGCGTGCGAGTCGCACGCGCTACCCTTCGCGGGAAGCTGACACTTTAGCCGCGGGGCCGGGGCCATCAGGCTGCTCCCAACAGCCATTCCTCCTTCGTGGCCCCACCCTGCGGCTGTTTTTAGCCGGCCCTGCCATTGACTCGCGTCCGCTCTCTGCCGGCATTGCTCAAGTGTGGGGAAAAAACCTCCTGTGTTGATCTCGACTACAGCAAGGACGCGGTGCGAGAGATTCCGGACGAGTAAATAGCAAGGAAGCTGGCGTGAGGGATATTCGGCGGTCAGAGACAACCGCCACAGAAATCCGGTCGGAGAAACCGCCGGCAGGAGGACTTTGTGGAGGTAAGGGCCAAGGGAAGGGGCCCCTGAACATCGTCCGGCCTGCCGGCGGCGTTCCTCGCTTCTCGCGAAGCAGAAGGGAAACGGCGTCTGCCGCCAACTACGAGCTGGCAGCCGTCGGTGACGTTGTGGCAATGCCCGACGACGTCATCTGGCTCTGGACGTTGTCAAAGGTGCTCGTGGTCTGGGTGCCCACGGCCTTCACGACGAGGATGGCGACAATGGCGATCAACGCCAGCACCAGACCATATTCCACCAGGGATTGACCGCGCTTGTTAGACTTCTTCATGTTCACAATGACTCTCCTATCATTTGTGCTACGGTTTGTTTTCCGGTCTTGCGTGTGAGTCCGACTTCTTGTGCAACTCCTCAGTTACTTTTCGCTCACAGTTCCTTGGCGCAAGACTACTCACTCTTACTGCGCTCACTTCTACACCCAAAGTGATTTCGCGTAATGTCAGGAAAAATCGAGGCGCTGTCAGGAACTTTCCGTTCAGGCCCTCCCCAAAACACACGGGGCCACCCGCATATAAGCACACGCCGTTGAAAATGCGCCGGGAGATGTGTCGCCCGGCGCATTATTAGCAGGGACAACTGGCGAATGTGCGCACGACAACGGCATTCAGAGTGTTTGAGCCAGAAGTCACTTGGTGAAGTGAGTTCATCACCGAAGTAACTGAAAACTGGCGACGTAAAGGAGGCTAACTCTTACCCCTACGATTCCGCGGGAGCCGCAGGGGTAGTCGCTTGGCCAGCGCCACGACAACAACAGGCAACCAAAACCAGGGTCTGTGATTGATCCCCACCGTCCCTTGCCTGCGCAGCGGCATGGGAAACAAGCTGTCTGATGATTCGCCTACCCGGTATTGAAATCCCCGCTCAACACCAAATGTTTCTTTCGCTCTCTGGCAAAATACATCATTGCTTTGAGTTCTTGCCCGTTGTCCAGCATCACGTCCACCCATTCTCGGAAATGCCAGCATGGACACTGCTCAATGAAATCCAGTCGCCGCAGCGTCCGCTTATCAACCTCATAAACTTCGCCAACAATCCAGGAAACCTTCTCGCTCTTCACAACATAGGGAAAGACTCCAACGTAAAGAGCGAACTGCTCCTTGGTTCTTCCTTTGCCAAGGAACTTGGCCTTTTCAAGGTGTCGGTGATGGCTGTAGCCGGAGCGCAAAACTCCGTGAACAAACACATACAGCTTTGAAGGTTCGTCAATTTCCGGTTTCATTTTAGCGCAGGCGTAAGATGTGTGTCTAAGCGGGGCGGGGCATATACTTGCGGGCCAGTGGCCTCGATGCCTGTTGCCGGCTCGCCGTTGTTGTCGGTTTCTGCTCAATGTTTCCATGCCGCATCTCCTTCGAAGTTGGCTGGCCCTCGACGGCGCGCGACCATCCATTGTTCTCTGAAATCCGCCCAAGAACGAATGGTTGGTTTTAGCATGTCGGGACAGTTATGCATGACTAATTGGGAAAATGCTGTCGGCGTTCATCGAAGACGGGAGCTTGTGTTCTATTCCGTGAAGCAGGCGCGCAACAACGTGTTGTGCGGCTTCGACGCTGAATGGTTTGGTAAGAAATGCGCTGGCGCCCGCCACCTCCAACTCAGCCGCCCTGTCGTTGACAACATAGCCGCTCATCAAGACGATTTTCAGTTCCGGTTGCAGATCGCGCAGTTTTTGCGCAACTTCTGCGCCGTTTACCTCTCCCAGAAAATAATCCACGAATGCCAAGTCAAAAACCTGGGTCTCGGTCAGTTGTAATGCGAGTTTGTCATCCGCAGCTACAGCGACCAAGTAACCCGGCAATGGGAAGATGGCCGAGAAGAATCGAAGGATACAAGGTTCATCATCAACGACGAGAATCCGAGTTGATGTTTCGCCTCTGCGGTCATCTTCACGGCCCCCTCCTTCTCCAGCTTTCCATCCATCAGGCATAGAAAAGTTCCTCGTCCTGACCCGTGGCTACTCTGCTACTCTTCACCACCCTGTTCATTCTGTTCCACATTTTCGCTGTTTGCCAGATTAGAGCGAATGGTTGGATCTGACATGTCGGGAGATCGCGCGCAAACAGTCGGGAAATCATCCTGCTCAAGACTGCTGTTTCTCCCGACGTGACGGAAGCTGCTTTGGGGTGGAAAATTAGACAGTGAGCCAAAAACCGTCACTTGTGATCGCGAACCGTAGCGGAACAGAATCCGAGGTCGCCGGATTGCCAACTCAACCCCTGCCACCCGTGCTGGCGTCCTGTCACGCCAGACACATTATCAACAGCGATCAGGTTGAGTGTCTGTCGCTCCAGAGTAAGGGCTGCAAATTTGTCCTGAGCATTGGCAAGGCCCGAGTATGTTTTCATCCACAACGGCAGGCGATTGCCGCACGCAAATGATTCCATCGAGAATCAGGAAACGACTCCCATCCAGAGATACTCAGAACAAAACAATTATCAGCTTGCAAGGCCGCCCTGCTGTGTGGCACCCAATAAACGGATTCTGTGAGCCTGCTGAGTTGCATTGTATCATGCGTTTCTCTCGTGTAGCACTTCGCGGGATGTTGACAGTTTAACTGCGGGGCCGGGGTCGGAAGGCTGTTCCCAACAGCCACACCCTCCTTTCTGACCCTACCCCGCAGCCGTTTTCTGTCTCCACAAGAACCGGCGGGAAAGAACCAGAGTGGGAACCGAATTGCGAAAGAAACAAGCCGGTCGTCTCCAAACCATCGCTGGGTGACGACGTGAACACCATCACCGCCCGCCAAGCGCCTCGGACTACCGGCTCAACGTTCCCTTGGTGCTCGGCACACCCTGCACGCGCGCGTCGCGCTGGCAGGCGAGGTCGAGCGCCTTGGCCAGCGCCTTGAACACGCCCTCGATCATGTGGTGCGCGTCGCGGCCGGACTGGATGACGATGTGCAGGTTCATTGCCGCGCTGGTGGCCAGCGCGCGCAGAAACTCCTCCACGAGTTGTGGCGTAAACCGCTCGCTCGCCGTGCGGCCAATGACGGCCCCGCCGGCCTTCATCAAGCGATTGCCTTCATAGACCAGCACCGGCCGGCCGCTGAAGTCGAGCGTGGCCTCCACACGCGCCTCGTCCATTGGCACGCGCGACCAGCCGTAGCGTTTGATGCCGCGCTTGTCGCCGAGCGCCTGCGCGAACGCCTGTCCCAATGCGATGCCGCAGTCCTCGACGGTGTGGTGAAAATCAATTTCGATGTCGCCCTTGCAGCGCAGGCGCAGGTCGCAGAGCGAATGCTTCGCCAGCAGCGTCAGCATGTGGTCGAAGAACGGGATGCCGGTCTTCACGTCGCCCTTGCCGCGGCCGTCCACGTTGAGCGCCAGATCAATTTTCGTTTCCGCTGTGTGGCGTTTGATTTTCGCAATGCGTTTCATTTGACCTCCGCCAGAATGCCAAGAGTTGCCGCGAACAGTTTATCAGTTTCAGCGTCCGTGCCGATGGAAATCCGCACCCGGTCGCTCACGCGCGGGTCGCTCCACCAGCGCACCAGAATGTTCCGCGCGCGCAGCGCCTCGTAGAACTGTTTTGCCGTCATCTTCGCCGGTGGTTTCGCGAACAGGAAGTTCGTCGCGCTTGGCAGCACGTCGAAGCCGAACGCCAGCAGCGCGTTGCGCAGTCGCGCGCGCGTCGCCTTCACGCGGCGGACGTTTGCCGCAAAGTGCGCGCGGTCGCCGAGCGCCGCCAGCGCCGCCACTTGGCTGAGCCGGTTCACGTTGTAGCTGTCCTTGACCTTCATTAACCCCTCGATGAGCGCCTTGTGTCCGATGGCGAAACCGACGCGCATCCCGGCGAGCGAGTAGCTCTTTGAAAGCGTGCGGGCCACCAGCGCATTGCGGTGCTTCTTCATGAGGCGGAGCGCGTTGTCGTCGGCAAAGTCCGCGTAGGCTTCGTCAATCAGCACAACACCTCGCGACGCCGCGCAGAGCCGGTCCAGCGTCTTCGTCGGCACGGCCACGCCGCTCGGCGCGTTGGGGCTGGTGACGAGCTTCAGCGGCGCACGCTCGCGGAAGAGCCGCTCCGGCAGCGTGAAGTCGGGATTCATCTCCAACTCCAGCTTCTTCGCGCCCTGAATGTCGGCCAGCACCGGATAGAGCGAGTAGCTTGGCATTGCGTAAGCCACGCGCTGCCCCTCGCCGACGAACGCGCGCAACGCAAGCGTCAGCACTTCATCGCTGCCGTTGGCCACGAGCACCTGCTCCGGCTTGAAGCCGTAGAGCGCGGCGATTTTCGCCTGGAGCGCGCTCGCGACCGGATCGGGATAGAGCCGCAGCGCCGAGCCGTTGCCGATCGCGTCGCGGAGGGCCGCGGCGACCTTGGGCGACGGCGGATAAGGGTTCTCGTTGGTGTTGAGCTTGACGAGACCGGCGACCTTTGGCTGCTCGCCCGGCACGTAAGCGTGCATCCGCTCGATGTTGGGACGGAGATAGCTCATGGCTCGAACCGGATGCTGGCCGAACGGCCGTGCGCATCGAGTCCCTCGGCTGCGGCGAACTGGCCGATGGCCGCCACCGATTTCCGCAGCGACTCGCGCGAATACTCGACGATGCTCGTGCGCCGCTGGAACTGGTCCACCGTCAGCCCGGCAAAAATGCGGCCCGCGCCGCCGGTCGGCAATTCGTGGCTCGGCCCGGCAACAAAATCGCCCGCGACGGTCGGGCTGAACGGCCCGATGAAAATCGCGCCGGCGGTTTGGAGCCGCGGTAACAGCTTCTTCGCGCCGCGGCAATGCAGTTCGAGGTGCTCCGGCGCGATGCGGTTGGCGATGTCGGCGGCCTGCGCAAGCGAGCCGACAATCATTGCGACGCCGCCGGCATCGAGCGTCTTCTGGATGAACTTGTGCCGCGAGAGCGTTCCGACTTGCTGCGCGATGGCGGCTTCGACGGCGGCGACGAGTTTCCCGGAAGTCGCGACGAGGAACACGCGCTCGTGACCGCTGCCGTGCTCGGCTTGTGCGAGCAAATCAGCGGCGATCAGCTTCGGATTCGCCGAGTCGTCGGCGATGACGAGCAGCTCACTCGGCCCGGGCAGCAGGTCCACGCCAACGTGGCCAAACAAGAGCCGTTTCGCCGCAACGACGTAAGCGTTGCCGGGGCCAAAGACCTTCGCGACGCGACGGACGGTCGGCGTGCCGAACGCCATTGCCGCGACGGCTTGCGAGCCGCCAAGTTTGTAAACCTCGGTCGCGCCGGAGAGCTTCAGACCGAAGAGCAGCGACGGGTTCACGCGGCCGTTCTTGCCGGCGGGCGTGCAAACGACGCGCTCCGGGCAGCCGGCGATGCGCGCTAACGCGACGGTCATGAGGCTCGTGGAAACCAACGGCGCGGTGCCGCCGGGGACGTAGATGCCGACGCGCCGCAGCGGATCGAACTTCTCGCCGACACGCGCGCCCTGCGGGTTGCGAGCGGACCAGCCGCGGCGGAGACCGCGGCGGTTGAAAAACTCGATGTTCCGCAGCGCGAACTTCGCCGCGCGCTTGAACTCCGCGCTGACGCTCTTCTCCGCGTCGCGCAGTTCGGTGTCGGTGACGCGAAACGCTCCGGCTGACGCCGGCGACCAGCCGTCGAAACGCGCCGTCACCTCAACGAGCGCGTTGTCGCCGCGCTGATGCACGGCCTCAACGATGTCACGGGTGCGCGCTTCGATGGCCGGATCGAACAGGCTGGTTTGTTCCAGTGCCGCGAGCTTGGTTTCAAAATCCGCCGAGCGGTAATCAAGGCATTTCATGGTTTGGTTTCCGATTGAAACACGCTGCCGGGGCTGCCAGCCACGCGTTTCAAAGCGCCGACTTGTAACAAACCGGCGGTGATGGCAAAAGCCTTTTGTTGGCGGGTCATAGGAAGACGGGCACGAGTTGTCATCAAAGACTGGCATTGCGGAAATGCTGCGCTAGATTAGCTCACTATGCCATTCCTGAAACGAACTGCAAACGGCTGCCAGCTTTCGGTGCGCGTCCAGCCCGGCGCGTCGCGTAGCGAGGTGGCGGGGTTGCACAGCGCAGAACTGAAGGTGCGGGTGAAGGCGCCGCCGGTCGAGGGCAAGGCCAACGAGGCGCTGCTGGAATGCCTCGCGAAATTGTTTCGTGTGAAGCGCAGCCAGTGCGAGTTGCTGCGCGGCGAAACCTCGCGAAGCAAAACGGTGTTTGTGCGCGACCTCAATGAAGCATTGGCTCGGGCCGAGCTTGCTGGCAAAATCGCCGGTATGAAACTGCCCGCCGAAAACCGCGACAAGGAGATGGATTGACCCCAACTCCAACGAAGCTGACGAACGCGGAGATCCGGCGTTACTCCCGGCACCTGACGTTGCCGGAGGTGGGTGTGGCCGGTCAGGAAAAACTCAAAGTTGCCAGCGTCCTTTGCATCGGCGCAGGCGGGCTGGGATCGCCAGCGGCGATGTATCTGACGGCGGCTGGCGTCGGGCGGATCGGCTTGGTGGATTTCGATGTCGTGGATGAGACGAATCTCCAGCGGCAGATCATCCACGGCACCAGCGCCGTCGGCCGCTCGAAGCTGGAGAGTGCGCGCGCACGGTTGAGTGACATCAACCCGAACGTTGCCATCGAGTGCCACGCCGTCCGGCTCAGCAGTGAGAATGCGCTGGATATCTTCAGTAGCTATGACGTTGTCATTGACGGCACGGATAATTTCCCGACGCGCTACCTCAGCAACGACGCGTGCGTGCTGTTGAAGAAGCCGAACATCTACGGCGCAATCTTCCGCTTCGAGGGCCAGGCCAGCGTGTTTGCGCCGCACCTTGGGGGGCCGTGCTACCGCTGCCTGTTCCCGGAGCCGCCGCCGCCGGGCATGGTGCCGAGTTGCGCCGAAGGCGGCGTGCTCGGCGTGCTGCCTGGCATCATCGGCGTCATCCAAGCCACCGAGGCGATCAAGCTCATCCTCGGCAAAGGCGATGTGCTCGTGGGCCGTCTGCTTCTCTACAACGCGCTCGATATGAAGTTTCGTGAGATGAAGATCCGACGCGCCGCAAACTGCCCCGTGTGCGGTGAGCGGCCGACGATTACGACGCTGATTGATTACGAGCAGTTCTGTGGCGTGAGAGGTGAACCAAACATGAATGAACAACCAGCCGGAGACGAAATCACAGCCGTCGAGTTGGCGACGATGTTGAAGCGTGGAGAGAAGTTCACGCTGGTGGATGTGCGCGAGCCGGACGAGTGGGCCATCTGCAGCATTCCTGGCGCGACACTGCTGCCGCTGTCGGCGCTGCCGCAACGATTCGCCGAGTTGCCGAAAGACGCTCGCATCGTGCTGCACTGCAAAGGCGGCAAACGCTCAATGAAAGCACTCCAATTCCTTCGCCAGCAAGGCTACGTCGATCTCAAGAGTGTTAGAGGTGGTATTCACGCTTGGTCCACCGACGTGGATCCGAGCGTGCCGAGGTATTGAGGGTTTCGCTCCGTCATGCTGAACAACCGGAGCGGCGCGCGAGACGCAGCGTTTCGTCGAACGAGCGGATGCCGGTGGACGCGCCGATCGCTTGCACGCAGCACGCGCCGACGGTGTTGGCGAAAATGCCGGCGTCGCGCACGCCGAAGCCGCGCAGCCGCGCGGTGATGAATCCCGCCAGCCACGAATCGCCCGCGCCGGTGGCATCCACGACTTTCTTCGCGGGCGCCGGCGGGACATACAGTGACTTCGACGGCTCGGCGGGGTCGCTGAGAAGGCAGCCTTCCTTGCCGAGCTTGACGCCGACGATGCCCGGCGCGCCGGCGGCGCGGAAGCGGGTGATGATTTTCTCCGGTGACTCCTCACCGCTGACGCTGCGCGCTTCGTCGAGGCTCGGCACGAAGATGTCCAGCCACGGTAGCGCCTTGGCGAGGTTCTTAAAACCCTTCGCGCCGGCCACGCAGTCCAGCGCGGTCAGCGTTTTTGGCGCGGCGCGACGGATGGCGCGCAACGCGCGGCCAAACTCCGACTCCAGTCTCGGCATCAGGCCGAAGTAGCCGAGCGCGACGGCGCGGCTGCGCTTGATGTAGCCGAGCCGCGCGATGATGTCGGCTGCAGTGAGTTGGTTGCCGCAACCACCGGTGTGGAAGAAAGTCCGCTCGCCGCTCGGATCCACGCAAACGACGGTGGCGCTGCTCTGGCCGCGTTTGTCCACAATGACACCGCCGAGGTCGAGGCCGGCACGGTGCAGGCGTTGGTCGAGGAACGCGCCCCAGTTATCATCGCCGATGCGGCCGAGCGCGCCGACGCGCAGGCCGAGTTTGGCGGCTGCGATGCCGACATTGCAGACGTTGCCGCCCGTGTGCAGCTCGACGGCCTCGCTGTGAAAGAGTTTGCCGAACCCGATGGGCCGGTCGAGTGCAATGGGACGGCCGATGACATCGGCCACCATGTGGCCGGCGACGATGAGATCAAAGGATGGTTTCATTGGTTTTGAGGGGCGGATAATAACCGACTCCCATTCCGCTGGCGACAACGCTTTCATTGGAAAAACAACGCACCGCCGGCAGAATGAGTGGGGCAAGTTTCCGAACCCGCTTCTGCGCGAAATCACGACGCGGAATAGATCAGCCAGACGCCGCCGAGCAAGACCAGCACGCCGCAGACGGTTTTCACGATGGCGAGGCCCTTGGATTGTTCGTTCCAATTCAGGTATCGCTGCACCATCTCGGTGAACGTGCCAGCCAGCACGATGACGGCGCAGTGGCCCACGCCGTAAGCCAGCAACAGCGAAGCGCCGTAGAGCGGATTGCTCTTCGCGAGCTTGAAGGTCACGGCCAGCATCGGAGCCATGTAGGCAAAGGTGCATGGGCCGAGTGCGATACCGAAAACCAAGCCGAGTATGAATGCGGCCAGCAGGCCCTTGCGTTTCATGTTCACCTGGCCAGGCCCGGAGAACGACAGGGGAATCACTCCCACCAGATGCAGGCCGACGAAGAAGAAGATCGCTGCGACGAAATAGTTTCCCCATTGCCCCACATCGCCCATCATCCGACCCGCCGCCGCCGTGATGATGCCGATGGCCGCGATGGTAATCAGAATGCCCACTGCAAACAGTGTCGCTGTCCAGAACGCGCGACGCACCGTCACCTGGCCCTGCTCGCTGATAAAGCCGACGATGAGCGGAATGCTCGCCAGATGGCAGGGGCTGAGAAGAATGCTCAGCACTCCCCACACCGCGGACGCGCCGAGCGCGATCAGCGGAGCGCCTTCAACGGCGTGGCTAAGTTGGGTGAATAGCTCTTGCATGGCTTACGGTTTGATCTTGGCAAACAATGCCGGCAGACGATTTTGATACGCGGCCTTGATTGCCGGTTCGTCTTCGGCCAGCGGTTTGACGGGAATCAGATCCATGACCTCGGCGGGCGACAGGCCGGATTCCAGCAGCGTGCGCGCCGCGCCGCAGACCATGCGCTTGAGCGCGGGCGTGATGTCGCCGTCGCTCAGGCCGAAGCTCAACGCGAGTTCGCACAGCGTTTGCAATTGGAACCACAGGTAAGTTGGCCCCATGCCGGTCAGCAGCGCGAAGGCTTCGAGCTTCGGCTCGGCCACTTCGGGGCAGTCGCCGAGCAGCGTGAACAAACCTGTCAGCGCCTGTTTGTCGCTGGCACCCAAGCCCGCGCCAAACGTCACAGGGTTGTAGCCCGCGCCCATGACGGACGGCGCGTTGGGAATCATGCGCGCGATGCGATTGAAACCGCCAAGCAGTTCGCTGAGCTTCGCGAGCGTGAATTTGGGCGCGAGCGACACCAGCACCGCACCGGGTCTATGCGCCCCTTTGATGCCCGGCAGCACGCCGGCAATCGCGGGCGGATGCACGGCCAGCAACACAAGGTCTTGCGCGGCAGGCTGAGTATTGTCAGGACCAGCTACGGTGATGCCGGGAAACATAGCCTTGAGCTTGCCCAGTGTCTCCGCGTTCGGATCACTAACAACAACCGACGAGAGTTTCACTCCGGCAGCCTTCAAACCGCTAAGAAAGATGCGGGTCACACGCCCGCCGCCGATGAAGCCAATCGAGTTTATGTTCATGGTTTGCCTTTCACGTTTCATGCCTCACACATGACGGCTCACTTGCATTCGCCCAGCTTGCAGGCTTTGGCGATCTGCTGCGGCGTCAGCTTCATCTTGTCGGCGAGCGTCCGCGCGATGGTGATCTGCCGGCCAGTCATCGTGGGACGCGCCTCCAGCCACTTCTTCAGGTTGTCTTGGTTCACGAAGAAACCTTGTTTGAAACAGCCGGCCGAGACCCATTTGCCTTCAGGCGTTTTTTTCTGGCCGAACCACGCGACGGCAGTCTTCGGTTCCAGCGAGGCGACGCTGCCGTCGAGGGTCTTGACCCTGATGATCTCGCCGGTGAGGCCATCGGGAGCCTCGACTCCGATGTCCTTTTGCAGCCGTGCGGCCACGCCCATCGCGCAGTGGGTGCAGCAGCCGTGCGTGCGCGTGGTGCCATCCACCGTCACCTTGCTGGCGTCTTCAGGATAGACAGCGCGGTCGCAGAAACCGCAGCGCGTGGCGAGTTCCTTCGAGCGCAACACATCCCAGATCACGAGGCTGCCGGAACCGGTTTGCTGTTCTTTGGCGGCGGCGTCCTTGTCGGCGAAAGCTTTGATCGTCGCCCGGCCCTTCGTATCCATGCCGTAGAGGTAGGTTGCTGTAGCTGCCGCAATGAGGTTGCCGCTGGGCCAGTCGGTCACGCTTACTTTGGCGTCCTCGGCCTTCGGGTCCGCGCCGACGATGCTGGAGAAGTAGATGAAGTAGCAGTGGGGACAGCAGAGAATGCGCTGCTCAACCTGCCCCTTCACGACTGTCTTCGTCTTTGGGACCACGTCGCCGTCGCACATGGAACAGACGGCGTCGCGTGGGCGCGTGTCGGGTTTCAGCGGCTCCTCGCGCACAACGTCGGTTTTTTCGCGGTGGGTCAGGTCCACGCCGAGTTCCTTCCACTTGGCGAGGATGTCCTCCTTGCCGAAGAAACCGATGTGGCGAAACAATTCCTTGCCGCTGGCGTCGAAGAAAATCTGCGTCGGGATTGTTTCGATGCCGTATTGCTTGGCGGCGCCTTGGTTCTCCCACACGTCAATGAAAACGACGTCGAGGCATCCCGCATACTCCTTCTTCAACTCCTCCAGAATCGGTGCCATCATCTTGCATGGAATACACTTGCCCGCGCCGAGGTCCAGTAGACGGGGCATTTTTGCGCCGCTGACGGCGGCTGTTTCCGACGGCAACGAGCCGGCCGGCTGGCTGGTTTTGTTCCGTTTGAGGACAACGACCGCGCCGACAATCACAACGAGCGCGGCAACGATAGCGATCTTTGCTCCAGTTTTCATAGTGGTCTCACTTTCCGCTGCTGGCCGTGTTGGCTTGGGTGAGGATGGCCTTGATTTCCTCCACCGACGGCACTTTGCCGACGACCTTGACGTTGCCGTTGACCACCAACGCCGGCGTCAGCATCACGCGCAACGCCATGATCTGTCGCAGATCGGTGATCTTCTGGAGTTCGTATTCCAAGCCGAGTTCTTTGGCGGCCTGTTCGGTTTGTTCGTAGAGCTTTGTGCATTTTGCACAGCCCGATCCTAGAACGAGTAGTTGCATTTGGGTTCTCCTATTTGAAAAAGCTTCCATAGACCATGCCGGTAGCGGTGGACATCACCACGACCAGCGCCGTGAACACAAACATCTTCTTGAAGCCGACGATGCGCGCAATGACCAGCATGCTCGGCAGTGACAACGCCGGCCCGGCCAGCAGCAACGCCAGCATCGGCCCTTGGTGCATGCCGAGCTTGCCGAGCGTTTCGCAGATGGGGATTTCCGTTAGCGTGGCGAAATACCAGAACGCGCCGACGACGCTGGCGACTAGATTGGAACTCAGCGAGTTGTCGCCGACGAAACCGGCAACGTATTTGTCGGGCAGCAACGCGCCGACGAACCCGACCACAAACACGCCGCCGAACAGCAGCGGCACGATCATCTTGGAAAAATCCCACGTGTTGCTCATCCACGTCTTGACCTCGTCGCGGCCGAACCATCGCCGGACCATCAGCAGCACCGCCAAGCCCATCGCGCCGGCCAGATACCATCGCGCGTGATACATGGCGATGACCCACGTCTTGGCCTCCTCGACCGACGCGATGGCCGCCTTGGCCAGTGTCACTTTCTCGCCGCTGGCTCGGCCATTCCACTCCTGCTGGAGTTGGAACACGACCTCGTCCCTGGTCTCCTGCAACGAGACTGCGGCGAACTGGCCGCTCGAAGCCGTGTGGACGACCACGTCGCCCGGGTTATACCAGTCGCTGAAAACGAGGAACGCCACCATGCAGCCGAAGTAGAGCACCGTCTTCCACAACGGTCGTGACGGCGCATCCGGCTCCGGCATCTGCAACGCTTCCTCCGTCCGTTTCGCTTCGCTCTTGCGGAAGATCACCGCCATTGCCAGGCCGATCAGCAAGGCGAAGGCGATGGAACCTACGGCCCGCGCGACGCCGATGGGCAACCCGAGCACGCGCGCCGTCAGAAACACCGCGAGGATGTTGATCGCCGGGCCGGAGTAGAGGAATGCCGAGGCCGGTCCCAGACCTGCGCCGAGCGTGTAGATGCCCGCGAACACCGGCAGCACGCTGCACGAGCAAACCGCCAGGACGAATCCGGAAACCGAAGCGACGATGTAAGCGAGCGGCTTGTTTGACTTCGGACCGAGGTAACGCATCACCGACGCTTGCGACAGGAACGTGATGATCGCCCCGGCGATGAACATGGCCGGCACCACACAGGCCAGCACATGATTGCGGACATACCACTGGAGCAGCTTGAACCCATCGAGAATGGCGGCGTTGATCTTCGGATTGGCCAGTGGCAGGAAGTAGGCGACGAGGAAAACGCCAGCGATCCAGCCGAAGATTTTCAGTTCCTTCTTCATGCCCTCACTCTTGTTTCCAACTGCGCAACTGCTCATGTTGTTTTCGTTTCCTTTCCTTCGCACCGAAGGAGAGCGTGGCTATTTAGCCAACTCGCCAAGTATCCGGCAAATAAAAAACCTCACCGCGTTTGCAGTTCCTCCTCCTTGGCTGAGTTCTGTCGCACGGCGGTCACACACTGGAAAAAATTCATCACGCACGGTGTCTTGAGGCGGTAGAACACCTGCACGCCGCGCTTGTCATCCTCCACGATGCCGGCGTGTTTCAGCAGCGTGAGATGTTTCGAGACGGTGGACATCTCCGCGCCCACCATATCGGTCAACTCGCACACGCAACGCTCGCCGCGAGAAAGCTCGTCCACGATAAACAAACGCGAGGGATGGGCCAGCGCCTTGAGGACGGCGGCCTGAGCCTTGAACCGCGATGGCAATGGGTGAGGCATAAATGACGGCGATATACTTAGCCATTTGCCTAAATATGTCAAGCGTTCGTTTTCGGCGTGAGTGCCGCTCCATACCATGCGCGCGAGCGGTTGCAGACGTTGCAGACCGAGAGCATGACCGGCACCTCGACCAGCACGCCCACGACGCAGGCCAGCGCCGCGCCGGAACTGGGACCAAACAGCGTGATGGCCACGGCCACGGCCAGCTCGAAGAAGTTGCTCGCGCCGATCAGCGCGCCCGGCGACGCCACGTTATGCGGCACCTTGAACCAGCGCATCAGCCCGTAGGTGAGACTGGAATTGAAATAGACCTGAATAAGTATAGGCACGGCAATCAGCACCACGGCAAACCAGCGCGTGGTCAGATTTTCCGCCTGAAACGCGAAGATCAGCACCAGTGTCAGCAACAGCGCGCCGATCATCACCGGATGAAACTTCGGCAGGAACTTCTGCTCGAACCACGCGAGGCCGTGCGATTTCAGCAACGTCGTTCGCGTGATCCACCCGGCCGCGAGCGGGATGACGATGAAGACAACGACCGAGGTGATGAGCACTTTGGCCGGCACGATGACGTTGGCCACGCCGCAAAGGAACATCACAATCGGCGCGAACGCCACCAGCATGATGATGTCGTTCACCGCCACCTGCACGAGCGTGTAGGCAGGATCGCCGTCGGTGAGGTGGCTCCAGACGAACACCATCGCCGTGCAGGGCGCCGCCGCCAGAATGATGAGGCCGGCGGTGTAACTCTTCGCCGTCTCGGCGTCAATCCACGCCGCGAAGACGTGCTGCATGAACACCCACGCCAGCAGCGCCATGCTGAACGGTTTCACCAGCCAGTTGACGAAAAGCGTCACCATCAGTCCCTTCGGCTTGCGCGCGATGCCGCCGATGGCGCTGAAGTCCACCTTCAGCATCATCGGGTAAATCATCAGCCACAGCAGGATGCCGATGGGCACATTGACCTGTGAGCCTTGGCCGAATTCCCAGTTGCTCAGCGCCGCCGTCACGTCTGGCAATAGCTTGCCGAGAACGACGCCGACGACCATGCAGACCAACACCCACAACGAAAGGTAGCGCTCAAAGAAAGCCAGTCGTTTCGGC
Source organism: Verrucomicrobiia bacterium (assembly GCA_041667205.1). Taxonomy (GTDB): domain Bacteria; phylum Verrucomicrobiota; class Verrucomicrobiia; order CAIQCK01; family CAIQCK01; genus CAIQCK01. The sequence continues at coordinate 45,607 of JBAYFL010000010.1, forward strand.
AGTGGGGAAGGAGTGGCGGAAGAAGCAGATGCTTGATTGCTCATGGTGATGTCGTGTCGTTGGAATGTTCAGTTGCAGCAGCGGATCGGCGCGCAGCCGCACGCAGGTTCAGATTGGCCGCCGGTCCTGCGGCGCTTGGGTTTAGCCCAAAGCAAGAGGGTCGAACTGAAAACCACGGTGATGCAGCCAGCTTCCTGGAAGAGGACTGCCAAGACCGGAGTGAGCAGTCCTAAGATGCCAAGGGCCAGTCCGATGACGTTGTAGATGATGGAGAAGAAGATGTTCAGCTTGATTCGACGCAGGACTTTCGCCGACATCCACATGAAATCGGCAACGCCTGAGATGTGATCGTTCATCAGGGTGACATCGGCCGTTTCAATGGCCACATCCGTGCCGGCGGCGCCCATGGCGATGCCGACATCGGCCAACGCAAGAGCCGGCGCGTCGTTGATGCCGTCGCCAACCATTCCCACGATATGGCCATCGGCCTGCAATTTTCTGACGAAGTCCTGCTTCTGCTCTGGAAGCAGTTCGGCTTGAAAATCATCAACGCCAATCGCTCTGGCCACCGTTTCGGCAACCTGAGGATGATCGCCGGTCAGCATGGTGATTCTCCCAACTCCCATCGTTTTGAGCAACCGGATGGTTTCAGCAATCTCAGGACGGATCTCATCGGCAATCGCCAGCAAGCCGATCGTTTCATCGTTGTGCGCGACGAGGACGGCGGTGCGTCCCTGCTCCGATTGCTTTGCAATCTCGTGATCAGCACGAGAGCTGATAGGCACACCGGCCTCCTGAAGGAATGCCTGCTTCCCGACAAGAATCTTCGCGGTGTTCCATCGGGCCTCTACCCCCATGCCGGTTGCGCTCTCGAAATGGTCGGGGTCGGGAATGTCGAGTTTCCTCTCTTTGCCAGCCGCCAGAATGGAACGTGCCAGCGGGTGCTCGGAATACTTTTCTGCGATGCATGCCATGCGCAGGACGTCTTCCTCGCTTTTGCCGTTGAAAGAAATGATGCCTTCAACCTTGGGCCTGCCGAAGGTGAAAGTGCCCGTCTTGTCCACGAGCAGGCGAGTAATCTTGTGGCCCATTTCGAGAAAACTGCCACCTTTGATGAGAACCGCTCTGCGGGCCATGTTGGAGACTCCAGCGGTTACGGCGGTTGGTGTGGCGATGGCGAACGCACAAGGGCAGGCCACCAGTAGAACGGAAACCGCGACCTTCACATCGCCCGAGATGGCAAAGGCGATGATTGCAAGGACGACCACTGTCGGCAGAAACCATGTTGTGAAACGGTCCGCCAGATTCTGAATGGGCGCGCGCGTGCCTTGCGCCTCCTGAACCAAGTGCACAATTCTTGCCAGGGTGGTGCTTTCTCCAACCTTTTCCGTGCGAATGTCGAGGCGACCGGACTCATTGAGTGTCCCGCTAAAAACACTGCTTCCCGGGAACTTTTCCACCGGCATGGACTCGCCAGTGATCGGAGCTTGATTGACGCTGCTGGCGCCGGCCGTCACCACACCGTCCACCGGGATCCGCGCGCCAGGCTTGACCACAACAACGTCACCCACTTGAAGCTCGGCAACCGGCACAACGACCTCTTCAGCCTGTCGGCGAACAATCGTCGTTGTCGGGGCAAAATCCAGAAGGTCGCGGATGCTCTTGCGGGTCTTTTCCAAGGTGTAGGACTCCAGCGCGCCGGCAACGGCCATGATGAAGACGATGATGGCGGCGGGTCGGAACTCGCCAACCGCCATTGTAGCCACGAGTGCGACCGCGACAAACACGTTGACCGTGATCTTCCGCCTGAAAATGTCCTTGAACCCGGAAACAAACCGCTGAAAGCCGCCAAACACCGTAGCGACAATGGCGAGTGCCGCATTGACGAAATGAGGGCCGATTTCCCAGTGAGCGAGAATCCAACTCGTCGAGGTCAAGACCGCGACAAGAGCCGGAACAATGGCCAAGACAGCAAGCTCTTTGTAATCTGAGGTATCTGTTTCGCCGTTACGACGCATTGTGTTCCCCAGCTTTGGCATCGCCCCTATTCCCTTTGGTTTTCTCCTGGTTGGTATTCGATTGGGGAGAACAGCCGCAACTTTCGCCGGAGCCGCAGCACCCACCGGTCTTGGTCATTGACTCCCATATCACGGCGAGCAAGCCTTTCTTTCGCTTCGAGTCTTTCACGTTGGTTTCCATTGTCACATTTCCTTCCATCTCGGATTAGATTTAGAACGTTGCGAGCAAATAAAATCCTGCGCAGACAAGCAGAACGCCGGCGACAACCCGGATCGCCGCCTCCGCCTTTTGCGCCTTGAACGACGCCTTTCCAAACGACACGCCGAAGAGTATGGCGCCAAGCGGCAGGCTGAAACCCACGCCAAACGCCGCCATGAGGATCATGCCCCAAAAGATATGGCCCATTAAAACGCTCGCGCCGATAACGATGAAGATTCCTGGATTACACGGCAGGGAGGCTGCCGCCACGCCACCCCCCAGCAACAACCCCACAACCACTGTGCCCAGCATCCCATGGGCGGCGGGACACGCTTCCGTCTTTCGAGTGAACTGCGGCAGTTTCACGGGCAACAGCTTGAGCGCGGCCAATCCCAAGACGACCGCAATGACGCCCGCAAAGAGCTTCCAGTATCGGCCGAGCAACGCCTGCGCGGCCTGTCCCATAAACCCCGCGACAAACCCCAGAACGATCAGCGCCAGCGTAGTGCCGATCATAAATGAGATCGCCGATGCGAAGGCCGTTCGCCGGTCGGCGTCTTCACGCGTGCCCGAGTAGGCCACCAGCATTCCCATCGCGGGCAGGGTGCAACACGCGCTGGCCACGGCGCTCACCAATCCCAGCAGAAAAGCCAGCGGCACCGCGACCGGTCCCGTGCTGGCCGATTGAAGCGCGTTTGTGATGGATTCAAGCATGTTGCTCGCCCTCTATTTGCAGCCAGAGGGGCCGCAACCGCCCGCGCCGCAACCGCCGGCGCGCGACGCGGCAACGAATCCCTGCACAAGCTTTGTTTCCGTGATATCGCCGGAAATCGGGACCATTCCGCCGCCCTTCACCATCACCAGAACGCCCGGCACGGATATCTGTGCCGCAATATTATCGTAATCGCGCGAACCCGCCTTCAGGGTAAAAAGACCGCACTTGGCCCCTATTTTGGACTCAATCGTGTTCGCGGCGCTCCTCATCGGCGTTGAGGGAGGATTGCCGGAAGCTCCTCCCTTTCCAGGCAGGAAGATGAAAACGGCGTCGGTATTGGCGGCGACGGAGTTCAAGTCTGAAAGCGCGTCGATGGTCGTTACCGCGCCCGCCGATGTCTGTGAAGCGGCGGATGCCGCAACATTTGGCGTGGACGTCTGGGTTGATGCGCCGGCGCCCTTGGTCACGGCTCGCACCACCAATACCCCGGCGGCGATCAGCACGATGACGCCGATCACCCATCGCGTTTTGCCTGACGCACCGGAGGCGTGGCAGTCGCATCCAGGTCCGCAGGCTGCGGCCTGTTGTTTCGGCAATTCCACGTTGTCAGGCTTTTTCCCGTTGTCATTTGGTGAGTTCATCGTTCGTTTCTCCTCATGCTGCTAGTTAACAGGTTGACGGTTGAAGGAACTGGCGGCGACTTGAGCCGGCTTGCGCGCTGTCACTTCCAGACTAGTGATGTAGTCGGAGGGCTTCGCACCCTGCGGCAGGTGTGCGATAATTGTCTGATACAACGGGTCTTTCCAATCCGCCATGCCGTCCACGTAGCCCGACTTGGGCGTGAGCACGACATTGGTAAGGCCCGCGTCACGAGCCATGCGCTCCGTGTCTGAGACCAGCACCGCCCCAGCGACGCAGCCGATCAACGCTTCCACCATCTCCACGATGGCGGGCGGCAGCGGCTGGAGTAACGCGAGGTCGGAAACCGCCACGCGGCCGCCGGGCTTGAGCACGCGGGCCATCTCGCGCCACACGTGCGCTTTGTCCGGCGAGAGATTGATGACACAGTTGGAGATGATCACGTCCACGCTCGCATCGGCGACCGGCAGATGCTCGATCTCGCCCAGCCGAAACTCGACGTTGTCGAGGCCGGAGCGCTCGCGATAGGCGGCGATGTTCTTGCGCGCCTTCGCGAGCATCTCGGCTGTCATGTCCACGCCAATGACGCGGCCCTTGGAACCGACCTTCGGCCCCGCAATGAACGCATCAAAGCCACCGCCCGCGCCCAGATCCAGCACGACCTCGCCCAGCCTGAGTGACGCGATGGCAGTCGGGTTGCCGCACGAAAGACCCATGTTCGCACCGTCAGGCAACGCGGCCAACTCTTCGGCGCTATAGCCGATGTGCTTGGCCAGTTCGTCGGAGGCAGCCGGCGCTGAACCGCAGCACGTTGGCGTTGGGCCGCAGCACGAACCGCCGCTCTGCGCAATTTGCCCGTAGCCTTGGCGGACTTTTTGCCGCACGGATTCGGATTTACTGTGAGGATTCATAGGAACAGTTTTCTCGTCTATTCAATCGCCGTTGCCGACCCACGGATTCGCCATCATCGTGTTCATGAGGATGTTGTTCATCACTAGCTTGGCTTGGCTGAGGTCGTAACACGTTCGATAATCGGGGCACGCCAGGCATTTTTCCCACGCGTCGCGTTTGACTTCCAACGTGTGGCCTTGCGGCCCCGTGCCGGAACTGGCGACCAATGCGCTGAACGCTTGGCCCTCCAACTTCTGCTTGAATCGAAGCCGAGTGAAATCTGGAAACATCATGCCGTAACAGTCCGGGTGAGTATTCATGCGGCCTCCGTCATTACTTGGGCTTGGTCAGTGCATCGGGCAGTGTTTCAACGAAGCGACGAATTCCATCCCGCACGCGCCGATAGACGACGAGCTTCGGCTCGCCATCGTCCATGTTCTTGGTGAGCTTCGGCGGATCCTCGAAGCCGACATGCACCACCTTGGTCTTGCCAGGGAAAACCGGGCAGTGCTCATTGGCGTGGCCGCAGACGGTGACGACATAGTCGAACGTCACGCCCGCCAGATCGTCGAGCGTCTTGGAGAAGTGCCCGGAAATGTCCACGCCCGCTTCGGCCATGACTTTGATGGCGTGCGGGTTCATGCCGTGTTTCTCGATGCCGGCGGAATACGGTTGGATGACATCGCCTTTGAGATGGCGCGCCCAGCCTTCAGCCATCTGGCTGCGGCAGGAGTTGCCGGTGCAGAGAAACAGGACTTTCAGTTTTTGGTTTGGCGTTGGCATATCGTCTTGGGGTCCACTTTCAGGATTTGTTTCAGCCTCCTGCAATCTTCGGCCGCTTGCGGCGTGCCGCCGAGCGACTTCTGCACCCAGTCAATCGCTTCGCGAATGGCAACCGTGGCTTCCTTGCCCGGCAGGCGGTAATACACCCACCGTTCCTCCTTGCGGGACTCGATCAGCCCGGCGTGATACAGGATGGACAGATGCTTGGAAATCGTGGAGGGCGCCAGGGCGCACAGCTCGCTGATCTGGCAAACGCACAACTCGCCAGCCTTCAACGCCAATAGCACGCGCACCCGGTTCTCGTCCGCCAGGGCCTTGGTGATTCTCATGAACTCGCGCATGGCGGACACTATATTTCGTCGAATGACGAAATGACAAGATATAAAATGTGCCGCACGTCTGCTGAGGGTTGAAGCAACAGGCTCGCTGCCTGTTGTGCGCGCCTGTTACACCTTCGGGTCCAACGACCACGGGCGGCGCATCGGGCGGCCGAGCATCTTGTTGGCTGCGTCGTCGCCGACGAAGCGCTCCTTTGCCGGGTCCCACTCGATCTTTTTCCGGCCCAGCCGCAGCGCAATGTTGGCAATGTGCGCGATGGTGATGGAACGGTGCGCGGTCTCGATTGGCACGACGGTTGGCTTGCCGGAGTAGATGCAGTCCACGAAGTTGCGCTCGTGGTGCTTGCTTTCGTAGAGGCGGACCTCACTCTCGCCAATCTTCTGCTGGCGGAGGCTGTCCGGCGTGAACTCCAGTTTCTCGCGGCTCACGAAAATCTTCCGGCCGTTCTCGCCTTCAAACGTGACGCCGTTCGGGCCGGCGGATTCGTCCTCCACGACCATGGTGACGCCGTTGGCATAGACGCACTCGAAGTGGAACGCCCTCGCCGTGTTGTAGAGTTGGCGCGGCGCCGGCATGTCGGCGCGGAGGTTCTCGATCTTCACCGGGCCGGACTGGTCCATGTCCAGCGCCCATTGCGCGATGTCAATGTGGTGCGCGCCCCAGTCGGTGATCATTCCGCCGGAGTAATCGAAGTTCCAGCGCCAGTTCAGCGGCATCAGCGCCGGCCGGTAGTCGCGGTGCGGCGCCGGGCCTTCCCACAGGTCGTAGTTCAAACCGTCTGGCACCGGTTCTGGCTGCTGTTTCGCCGCCAGCTTGCTGAAATCGCGATGACCGCCGGGCAGCACGACGTGAATGCGCTGGAGCTTGCCGAGCCGGCCGTTGCGCACGAACTCGCACGCCATGCGGAAGTAAGTTTGCGACCGCTGCTGGCTGCCGGTTTGCCACGTCACGCCGGCCTTCGCGACGGCGTTGGCCATCGCACGGCCTTGCTCGACCGTCACGGCCAGCGGTTTCTGGCCGTAGATGTGTTTGCCGCGCCGCGCACAAGTGATGGCCATGATCGCGTGCCAGTGGTCCGGCGTGGATACCTCCACCGCGTCCACGTCTTCCTTCGCCAGCAGTTCGCGGTAATCCTCATACACGCGGCAGACGTCGTAGTTCGCCTTGCCAGTCTGCTTGGCGTAATGACCGTTGATCATCCGCCGTCCCGTCTCGCGGCCACCCTTGTGTTCGCCGGAGTAGCCGTAGTGGTCCGACTCGCGATTCACGTCGGCCACCGCCACCACCTGCACGCGCTCATCGTTGAGGAAGTTCGGCGTCACCGACTGCGCGATGGTGCCGAAACCGAAGCAAGCGAGGTTGATCCGTTCCGAAGGCGCGGGCCGCCCGCTGCGTCCGAGCGCACTGGCGGGAATAATCATCGGCGCGGCCATTGCACCAGCAGCGGCGAGAAACTGACGACGGGAAAACGTAAACGCTTTGTTCATGGCCGCGCATCATACCGCGCAACTTGTTGCGGTCAACACTGCCGCTTCCCTTACTTCTTGCACCCACAACCACAGCCGGATTGCTGTTTTGCCTTCTCTCGTTGTTTGTTGCCGATGCCAAGGAAGTTGAAGTCTTTGAGGTGGCCGAGGACTTTCATGCCGGCGCGCGTCCAGAACTTCACGTCGTCCCAAGAGCGAATGCTGGCGAGTTTGCGGGCGACGTATTTCGGCGTCAGGAAACTGGTGTAAATGCCCTGCGTGATTTCCAGCAGGCGCTGGTCGCTCATCGGGCATTTCATGATTGGCACGCGCATGTCGTATTCGTTCCAGTCCTCCGTGCGAAGCCAGCCGTTGCGCTTGCACTCGGCAAACAGCGGTGTGCCGGGATACGGCATGACGACGGTGGCTTGCAGGGTGTCTATGCAGCCTTTCTGGAAGAGCGACTTGGTCAGGTTGATGGTGCGCAACGCCTCCTCCTCGCTCTCCCACGGGTAACCGACCATGCAGGTGACGTGCGGCTCCAGCCCGGCTTTCTTGGCGCGGCGCATGGACTCCTCCAGCTTGTCGGCGCGGCCGAGCTTCTGGATGCGGTCGAGCGTGGACTGCGTGGCAGACTCAAGGCCGTAGAGCACGAAGCGGAAGTTGGCCTTGCCCAGGAGGTCGTAGTGTTCCTGATCGAGCACGCCGGGAATCATGTTGCAGCCCATGACGACTTTCTTGTGCAGGCCGCGCTCGACCATGCCGGTGCAGAATTCGCGGAGCCATTTGCCGGCGGGGAACGTGCCGCTGTCGTCGAAGATCTCGCGCACGCCGAGGCTGACGAGGTATTCGACTTCGGCGAGGAGTTGTTTCGGCGTCTGCGTGCGGAAGTTGGTGAACGTTGTGGTCCACGAGCAGAACGTGCATCGGCCCCACCAGCAATCGCGGCCGACCATCGTGTAGGTGCCGGGCAGGTATTTGAAGTTGCCGTTGTCGAAGGCGTAGAGCTTCCACTTGCTCAGTTCGCGGTCAATCATCGGCAGGCCGGTGAGGTCGTGCTTGAGTGGACCGAACGCGCCGGTGCATACCATGCCGTCCACCGACGGCGTGCCTTTGTCGCGGGTGGCCTGCGCCTTCTCCCAGATCTCCGTCTCCATCAAACGGCCGCGGAGTTTTGACTGCGCCTCGTCGCGCGCGGCAGCGTCGCGCCAGAAATAGATGCCCTGCTCCAGATCGTTACCTTTGGCAAAGTGATTGACGAAGTTCAGCAGCGCGAAGTCGAAATCGCCGCCGGTGAGGCAGTAGTCCACGTTGGACTCGATGAGGGATTCCTCCGGCATGGCGGTGATGTGGTCGCCCATCAGCACGAACTTCGTCTGTGGCCGCAGCGACTTCATGCGGTCAATGATCTTCCAGACGCGCTTGACGACCGGCGTCTTGACCTCGAACGCAACAATGTCCGGCGCAGCGTCCACGAAGCGCCGCTCGTAATCCTCGACGCTGTCGCGCTGGGCGACGCCATCCTCCCACATCACGTCGTGGCCAGCGCGCTTGAGCAACGTGGCGGCGTAGGCGGGGATGACCGGATAGACGAAAGTGGGGTCGTTAAACCACTGGAACTGGCGGTTCTGCGAAATCAGCGGCACGCCCTTCGGGTCGGGCATCGGCGGGTAACCAATCCAAATTTTCATGAATGTTTCGCATCAACCACAGGCATCAACAACCCTCGGATGAAACTCAGCCCGTAAGCCAGATGCGAACAGACGATACCGGCGAAAGTGAGCAAAAACAAGGGGAGGCGGGTTGAAAAGCCGGATGCCGCCGCCATGAGCAGATACGGCAGCACAGTGCACGGATAGAGCCAGCCGACAATCGGCAGCCACATCGTCAGCCAGCCGAACAGCAGCCACAGGCTGAGGATGCTCGGCAGGAAATAAACGAGGCGGCGCGAGGTCTGCGGGAAGACCCTGACGAACGAGCCGCGGTGGAGGCCGTAGCTGGCCAGTTGTTTGAAGTGCCGCAGCAGCGACGGCCGGCGATGATGAAACACCTCGATGCGCGGATCGTAGATGATCTTCTGATTGAGCTTCTTGGTGATCTGAAGGCAAAGCTCGGTGTCCTCGCCGGGCCAGTAGTTGGTGCCGAAACCGCCGAGGGTTTCCAGCGTCTGCTTGCGCACGATGAGGTTGCAGCTTGGGAAATCGTCCACCTCGCGCATCCGGTCCACCACGTAACGATAGCGGTAGTTGCCGCTGACCATCCGCGCTTCATAGATGCGGCCGCTGACCCGCGCCAGCAACGGGTCGTCCGCCGGCGTCAGGCCCGGCCCGCCCACCGCGCCAACTTCGGGCCGGCTGAAATTACCAACCGCCTCCTCCAACCAGTGCGGTAGCGGATAGGCGTCGTCGTCGAGGAACGCGATGATGCTGCCGGTGGCCTCGCGGAAGCCGCGATTGCGTTTCTCGGCGGGCCGCATCGGGCCGGTGGGCAGGATGCGCACGCGCGGATCGCCATGCGTGAACGGCTCGTCGGGCAGCACGACGATTTCAAAATCGGGATAATCCAGATCGAGGCAATACTGGAGCGACTGCTGGAGCATTGGGTTGTCGCTCTTGACGGGGATGATGATGCTCACGCGCGGCAGCGGATCGGGCAGCGTCTTCGGCTGGTAGCTGTCGTAGTAGCGCAGCAGCCGCAGCCGGTAGAAAACTGCCAGCGTGTTCTCAAGAATGTCCCAGATCGCCCGCAGCCCGAACATGCCGAACCGCCCCTTGAATTCGATCACCACCGGCGCGTCCACGATCCGGTAGCCGCGCGCGTGCAACACCGCCAGCAGCTCGATATCGAACGCAAATGCCTTTACCAGGATGCGCGGGAAACAATCCGCCAGCGCCGCGCGCTTGAACAGCTTCACACCAGTTTGCGTGTCGAGCAACGGCAGGTCGAACAGCAGCTTGATCAACAGGTAGTAGAAGTAGCTGAAAAACTTCCGGTGCCAGGGGTAATCCAGCTTCGAGTCGGGATGCCGTTTGGAGCCGATGACCACGTCGGCGCCCGCGCGGTCCATCGTCGCCATCAACACCCCGACCTGCGACGGCGGGATGTCGAGGTCCGCATCCAGAAACGCCACGCGCTCGCCGCGCGATTCGCGGAAGCCGCGCTTGAGCGCCTCGCCTTTGCCGGCGTTGTGCTTCTGGCGGAACGCGCGCACCTCCGGCCACTGCCGCGCGGCGCGCTCGGCCTCGGCGAAGGTGTTGTCCAAGCTGCCGTCGTCCACCACCACGATCTCGAACGATAGTTTCCCCACGAACGTCTCGCGCACCGTGCCGACGTTCGTAAAAATGTGCCCGCCTTCGTTGAAGGCCGGCAGGATGATGCTCAGTTGAGGGTTACTTGCCGACATGCCAGAGGCTCCAGATCAACACCACCAGCGCGCTCGTGCCCGCCGCTCCAGCCACGGCCAGGATTTGCAGCGGGCTGTCGTGCCACAGCCATAACGCCGCTGGATACGCCACCACCAGCACCGCCAGCGGCGCCAGCAATCGTCCAAACTCCGCCCGCGCCATGAAAAACTGCACCGGCAGCGTCATCAGCGCCAGCGGCAACATCGCCCACACGAACGGTGCGACAATCGCCTCCGCCAGCGGATTGTTTGCGCCGGCCAGCACGCGCACCGGCAGCCACGGCCACAACGAGCACGCCACGCCGGCCGCCACGCCCACCGCCGTGGTCACGCCCAACGACTGCCACAACGCGCGGACGGCGCCGGTGTCACCACGCGCCGCATCACCAGCCGCCTTGGGAAACAACACCGTCGCCAGCGGCGCAATTAAATAACCGAATGCCTGGGCGATCATCTTGGCTTTGCCGTATTGGCCCGAAATGCCTGGTTCAAAATAGTGCCGCACAAAACTGGTATCCACCAACCCCATTGTGCTGACGCTGAAACTGACCACCAGCGCCGGCCAGAAATACCGGTAGATCGGCCGCGTGTCCAGCGCGCGATGATCGGCGTCGCGGTGATGCCATAAGGTCCGCAACGCCCACAACGCCAGCGCCGCCGCCATCAGCGCCGCCAGTAATTGCCCGCCCAGCGCGCCGATCGCGCCGAATCCCAAAGCGACGAGCGCCAAGCCAAAAACGACGCGCCCCCAACTCTGCGCCAGTCCGACGACCGCGAGCCACTTGAACCGCTGCAATCCTTGCAGCACCGCCGTCGTAACCGGCACCGTCAGTTGTGCTACCACCAAGCCCGCCACCACCCACAGCAACGCCGGCGACGTCAACCGGAATCCCATCATCAACCAAGACTGCGCCGCCCCCATGAATACCAGGAACGCCGCCGCATACCACGCCAGCCGCCGCGTCGCCCGCCACGCCAGCGACGTGATCGCCACCGGATCGGATTGCGCGTCGAACACCGCCGCGTAGCGCGTCATCGCCACCTGCAACGCCACCACGGGTGTCATCACATAACCCAGCCAGTCGTTCGCCCACTTCAACGCGCCGAAATCGTCGTCCGTCAACCAGCGCGCCAGCACCGCTTGGAAAACGTAGGCCGCCGCGTTCACGCCCACGGAAGCCGTCAGCAGCAACGCTCCCGCGCTCCAAAATTGGCGGAGGTAACTCATGGGCCGAACGATTTGACCACGCGCAGCTTCACGCTCGCGCCGGGCGGTTCCTCGTGCCAACCCATCCGTTTGAACAGCGCCGAGAGCAGGCCGCAGCCATACGCGATATGCGCCAGCGGCAGCAGCCAGAGGGACATCAACCCGCCGGCCAACGTCCGGTTGTGGACCGCGTGATACGCCGCCGCCGAGCCGATCAGCAACGCGTAGGCGGCCAGCGGCAACTCATACCACCACGGATGCCACGCCAACAGGCTCGCCAGATACAGCACGAACGCCGCCGGCACCATCCGGATCATGCACGTCACGCTCGGCCGGATGATCGTCTGCCCCATCCGCCCGCGCCCGTAGCCAAGCAACTGCCGCACGAAGTTTCCCAGCGTCGGCCGGTGGCTTCGATAGACGATCGCCTCCGGATCGTAAACGAGTTGATAGCCAAACCGTTGCAGCCGCTCGAACATCTCGTTCTCCTCGTTCGGCCACAGCCGTTCGTCAAAACCGCCCGCCTTCAGGAACGCCTCGCGCCGCATCGCCACATTGCAGAGAATCAGCTCGCTCTCGTTGGTCGCGCGCCGTTGTCCGTTCGATTCATAGCGCGCGATGCTGCGGCCCATCGTCACCCGCGACCGCATCACGCGCGCGAAGCACTGCTGCCAGAAGTTGTCCGTCGGCGGGATCACGCTCGGCCCGCCCACCACCGCCGCGCTTGGAAATTCGGCGAAGTCCGCCACGAACCGCTCGAAGATTTTCGCGTCCGGCGCCACGTCGTCATCGAAGAACACCACAATCTCGCCGCGCGACTGCGCCACCGCCTGGTTGCGTTGCTTGCTTGGATGGAAACCCTCCGCCACGATCACCTCGTAACGGTCGCGCGGATACGCCACCGCCGCGAGCGACTCCAGCACGCGCACTTCTTCCAAGCCCGGCTTGTGCGGGATGACCACGCTGACCGTAGGAGGCTGCGATGCGCTCATGCGGCTGGCCGCGGGTGCGGTCGCCGGCGAAACGCGTTTGCGAACGCCAGCCGCCACACCATCCAGAGCGCCTCCCAAACAATCCGGCGGGAGATTTTCGACACCCCGACCCGCCGATCCGTGAACGTGATCGGAATCTCGACCAACCGGAAGCCCGCCATCCAGCAACGGTAGTTCATTTCAACCTGGAAACTGTAGCCTCCCGAATGGATGCCGTCCAAGTCGAGCGCGGCCAGCACCTCGCGCCGGAACAGCTTGAACCCGCCCGTCGGATCGCAGACCGGCATGCCCGTGATCAACCGCACATACAACGACGCGCCGTAGCTGAGCAACAGCCGCCGCATCGGCCAGTCCACCACGCGCACGCCGTCCCTGTAACGCGACCCGATCACCACATCGGCGTCCTTCGCCGCCGCCAGAAACGCCGGCAGCGTGGCCGGATCGTGGCTGAAGTCGCAGTCCATCTCCATCATCGCTTCGTAACCTCGCTCCAGCGCCCACCGGAAACCGGCGATATAAGCCGTGCCGAGGCCAAGCTTGCCGGCGCGGTGCAGCGCGTGGACGCGCGGCTGCTTCGCCGCAATTTCGTCCGCCAGCCGACCCGTGCCGTCCGGCGAATTGTCATCCACGACCAGCAAATCCAGTTCCGGTGCCGCCACCAGCACTGCTTCCACCAGTCGCGGCAGGTTTTCCGATTCGTTGTAGGTGGGAACGATGACCAGTGTTTTCACGACAGGTTCGCCAAAAACGTTTCCATCATTACCGCACAGCGTTCGACCTGCTGCACCGATGTAAACTCATCCTTCGTGTGCGCCTGCGCAATGCTGCCCGCGCCGAACGCCACCGCCGGCACGCCGTGCCGCGCGAAGATCGCGCCGTCCGAAAACCACGGCGCGCCCACGCACCGCCCGCCGCTGGCCGCCAGGAGTTGGACAACCATCGGATGGCTCGACGGCGTGTCCAGCCCGGTGTTGTCGTTGAGCACTTCCATTTCGATCCTGCCAAATCTGGCCCGCAACAGCCGCAGGAATTTCGCGTGATCGTCGCCCGGCAGCGTCCGGTGATCCACCTCGACCTCGCAGCGGGCCGGCACGATGTTCACTTTCGAGCCGCCGCGGATCGTGCCGACATTGATTGTCGCGGGGCCGAGCACCGGATGGCGCCGCTTCAACCGCGGCGCGTAATCGCGTTCGAGCCAGTCCACGATCCGGCCCATCTTGTAGATGGCATTCTCGCCAAGCTCCGGCGTCGCGCCGTGGCAGGAACGGCCGCGCGTGGCGATGCGGAGCCACAACGCGCCCTTGTGCGCGTTGACAACGTTCATCTCCGTCGGCTCGCCGACGATGGCAAAGTCGAGTCTGCCAAGCAGCTTCGATTTTCCGCGGCGCATCAAGTGCTTCACGCCGTCGTTGCCGCTCTCCTCGCCCATCAGGCCAGTGAAGTAGATGTCGTTGTCGCGGCTTGCCGCGCGCGATTCCGCCAGCCGCTTCATCGCCCAGAGAAACGCCGCCAGATTTCCCTTCGTGTCCGACGCGCCGCGCCCGTAAAGCCGGCCGCCACGAACCACCGGGTCGAACGGCTTGATGGTCATGCCGCGCACACTCACCGTATCCGTATGCGGTCCGAGTGCCACCGCCCGCCGCGCCCGGCCTCGCGCGCTGAGCTTGCCGATCACATTGGGCCGGCCCGGCTCGACGTATTGGAGTTCGACGTCCGCGCCGATCCGCCGCAGGAAGCTGGCGATAAACTTCGCGATCTCCTCCTCGCCCATCCGGTCGGTGCCGGGATCGCCCTGTGGGTTGACGCTCGGTATGGCGACAAGGTCGCGCAACAGTTGGATGACACCGGAGTGTTTCATGATGGCCGTTGGAACCATTCGACAAATTTCACGATGCCTTGCTCGATTTTTGTTTTTGGATCGTAGCCGAGCATCCGGCGCGCCTTGGATACGTCGGCGAACGTCACCGGCACGTCGCCGGGCTGTTCCGGACGCCGCTCGATGACCGCTTTCCTGCCGAGCGCACGCTCAATCAGCTCAATCAGCCGGCGCAACTCGACCGTGTTGCTGTTGCCAAGGTTGAAAATCTCATAGCCGAACGCGCCGCGCACACACGCCATGATGCCCTCGACGATGTCGTCAATGAAAGTGTAATCGCGCCGCGTCGAGCCGTCGCCGAACATCTCGATCGGTTTGCCCGCCGCGATGAGCCGCGCAAACTTGTGGATCGCCAGGTCCGGCCGTTGCGCCGGGCCATAGACCGTGAAGAACCGCAGGCAGGTCATGTCCATGCCGTGGAGGTGATGATACGTGTGGCAGAGCGCCTCGCCTGCAAGCTTCGTGGCCGCGTAGGGCGAGATCGGCTTGAAGATCGGGTCGCTTTCGCTGAACGGAATCTTCGAGTTGATGCCATAAACCGACGACGACGAGGCGAAGACGAACTTCCGGATGCCGGCGGCCCGCGCGCACTCCAGCAGGTTCATCGTGCCGGTGACGTTGGTATGCGTATAGAGCAGCGGCTCCTCGATGCTTGGCCGCACGCCCGCCCGCGCCGCGAGGTGAATGACCGCGTCAAACTTCCCCGCGGCGAAGATGCGATCCATCGCTGGCTTGTCCACAATGTCGGCGTCGTGAACCACGACACGGCCGGAGGCCTGGACCCACGCGAGATTGTGCCGCTTGATCGCCGGATCATAGAAGTCGTTAGAATTATCCACGATCACCACGCGATTCCCGTCCCGCAGCAATCGCGCCGAGACATGGGACCCAATGAATCCCGCGCCTCCTGTAACCAAGAAATTCATGCGCCCAACGTAGCAAACAGCCTTGGTGATGGCAAGGGAGGCGCGGTTTCCGAATGAGATCGGGAGTGCATGACGACGGGGCGGGGCGGGACGGAGTGCTTTCGCGTTTCCAGAGCTTTGGTTGATCAAGCGGAACAGGTTTCCGTCCGTCATGCCGATGGACTGAATCGGAAGCCATTTCGCCCTGAAAACGGCCTGTTTTTGAGCGAGAAATTCACCTTATTTACCAACATTTCACAAATTTCATGCAAACAGCGAAAGACCCCATATTTTGTGGTTACCACGGGAGCACCCACCGGTAATAGTGTTTTTTCTTTACACGGCCCACCGGCTTTGGCACTTTATCCCCAAGTTATTCACACGTTCTTCTCACATGTATCTCAAAAACCTTGAAATAGTTGGTTTTAAGTCGTTTGCGGAGAAAACCCGCCTCGATTTTCTTCCCGGTGTCACTGCCATCGTTGGTCCCAACGGCTGCGGCAAATCGAACGTTTCCGACGCGCTCCGCTGGGCGCTCGGCGAACAAAGCGCCAAGGCGTTGCGCGGCGGCGAAATGGCCGACGTGATTTTCAACGGCACCGACGGCCGGCGGCCCATCGGCATGGCCGAGGTCAGCATCACCATCGCCGAGATCAAACCGGGCGAGCTGTCGCCCGTCGCTGGCGTGCAACTCGACTACGGCGAGGTGAAGATCACGCGCCGCGTCTTCCGTAACGGCGAGGGCAACTACTTCATCAACCAGACGCCGGTCCGCCTCCGCGACGTGCAGCAGCTTTTCATGGACACTGGCATCGGCCGCGCCGCCTACTCGATGATGGAGCAGGGCCGTATTGACCAGATCCTCAGTTCGCATCCCGAAGACCGTCGCGCCATCTTCGAGGAAGCCGCCGGCATCACGAAGTTCAAGACGCAGAAGAAGGAGGCGCTCCGCAAGCTCGAATACACCGAGGCCAACCTCGTCCGCGTCACCGACATCATCCGCGAAGTGAAGCGCCAGATCGGCTCGCTCCAGCGTCAGGCGGGCAAGGCGCGCCGCTACAAGGAACTTCACGACCAGCTCAAGTCGCTCGACTGCCGTCTGAGCCGCCACCGGCTCGACGAGCTGGAAGCCGCGGTCGCCGAGTTCCAGCTGAAGATCAGCGCGCTCGACGCCGCCATTGCGTCCGCCGCGAGCGTCGTCGAGCAAAACGAAACCGCCGTCGCCGGCCAGCGCCAGGCGCAGGAGACGCTCGACCACGCGGTCGCGCAGACCACGTTGCAGCAACAGGAGAATCGCAGCGAGATCGAGCGCAACCAGAGCCGCATCCAGTTCAACAACGAACGGATCACGGAGTTCGACGCGCTCATCCAGCGGCACAGCGTGGACATCGGCGTCGCCGAACAGCGCGCCGCGGACCAGCGGGCCGCGCTGGCCGCGCTTGAAGAGCAGTTGAAGGCGATGGCCGCCATCGTCGCCGAGAAGAATGCAGCGCTGAAGGCCGAGCAGGACGCCGTCACGGCGCTGGACCAGCAGCTTGTGGACGCCGAGAAGAGCGTCGCGAAAACCGACGCGGCGATCATCGAGCAGGAAAGCAACGCGTCGCGGCTTCGCAGCGAGCTGGCATCACTCGACATCCAGCAGCGCAACAGCAGCCTGCGCCTCGAACGGCTCGGCACCGAGAAAGCAGAGCTGCAGCAACGCCAGTCACGCATCCAAACGACGCGGGACGCGGGAGAGCAGGAGCTGACCGGCCGGCGCGACACCATCGTCAAGTTTCAGGAGGAAATCGCCCAGTTCGAGCAGGCGTTGGCGCAGGCCAACAGCGAAACGAAGCAGCTCTCGGCCGCAGCGAGCGCCGAGCTGCGTTCCATCGCTGAGGTGAACTCGAAGCTGGAACTGCTCAACCAACTGGAGCGCGATTACGAAGGCTACTCCGCCGGCGCGCTGGCCGTGCTGCGCCACACGCACGGCGCCGAGGTGCCAACCGACGCGCTGCTCAACGCGCTCGCCCAAAGCATCGACGTGGACCCACCGTTCGCCTTGGCCATCGAAGCCGCGCTCGGCAATCATCTCCAGGCCGTCGTCGTTCGCGACACCGCGAGCGCGGAGAAGATCCTCGCCGCGCTCCACGAGCAACATCTGGGCCGCGCCGCGCTGGCGCCGCTGGATCTGCCCCGCGTGGTCGCTCCTTCGCTCGACATGATGCTCGAAGGCGCGGTCGGCTTCGCCATTGACCATGTGCGCTGCGACGAGACGTTGAAACCACTCGTCCGCTCGCTCCTCGCTTCCGTCGTCATCGCACCCGACCTCCAGACGGCGCTGCAAATCGTCGGCCGCAGCAACGGCGTCGAAGCGGTCACGCCCCGCGGCGAATTCGTCAACCGCCACGGCATCATCAGCGGCGGCGCGGGCGTCGCGGCCGGCATTCTCACGCGCAAAAGCCAGATCGCCGAGTTGACCGAGATGCTCGCGCAGTTGCGGAGCCAGGCCACGCAGACCGAGGCGCGCCAGCAGGCCAGCGTCACCGAAGCGGTGCGGTTGGAGGAAAAGCTCGCCGCCACGCGCGGCCTCGTCCACACCGCCGAACTCCAGATTGCCACGCAGGAAGGCGAGCTGGCGTCGGTCGAAAAAGAACTGGTCGAACTGGGCCACAAGATCGAGACCGTGACGTGGGAGCTGGAACAGCTCTCGCATCAAGGCACTGGCGACGCCGAGCGAAAGTCGCAGATTCAACAGGAACTTTCCGGCATCGAGCAGCGCGAGAACGAACTGCGCCGCCAGCTCGGCGCTGAGCGGCAGCACGCCGTCCAGTTGCAGGCCGACCGCCAGCACCGGCTGGACGAGCTGACCGAAGCGAAGATCGCGCAGGCCACCGAGCAACAGAAATACAACAACGCCGCCTCCGGCAAAGCGCCGCTCGAAGCGCGCATCGCCGAATTCGCCGAGCTGATCGAGAACCGCAGCCGCGACCGCGCCGGTTACACCGACCGCATCGCGCACCTGCGCGTCGAGATCGCCGAAGCCGAGCAGGCCGTCGAGACCTGTGTCGTCCGCCGCGACGAACTCCAGCGGCAGCTCCGGGAACAGCAGGAGCAACGCCACGCCTTTGCCTTGCGCATCGCGGAACTGGAGGAATCGGTCCGTGCCCAGCGCCGCCAGATGGACGAGGCCAAGACGGAGCATAACGCCATCGAGCTACAGCTTGCCGAGAAACGCATGGGGATGCAGAACCTCAAGGAGCGCATCGCCCGCCAGTATCAGCTCAACCTCGACGAGCTGCCGCCCGAAGTGCTCAAGATTACCATCGCCGACAGCGGCCTGCCGCAGACCACCACGCTCACGCCGGAGGAAACCGCCGCCGCCGGCCTTGCGCCGGATTGGGGCGCGATGGAAATGCAGGTGACCGAGATGCAACAGCGCCTCGACGCGATGGGGCCGGTCAACCTCGAAGCCATCGCCGAATACGACGAGCTGGAGCAGCGGCAGAAATTCCTCAGCGAGCAGCACGAGGATCTCGTCAAGAGCAAGGACGACCTGCTCAAGGCCATCGCCCACATCAACACCACCACGCGCAAGCTCTTCAGCGAAACGTTCGAGAAGATCCGCACGAACTTCCAGGAGATGTATGGCGAGCTGTTCGGCGGCGGCAAGGCCAACCTGATCCTGCTCGACGAAAACGATCCGCTCGAGAGCGGCATTGAGATCGTCGCGCGGCCGCCGGGCAAGCAGCTCACAAGCATCACGCTGCTCAGCGGCGGCGAGAAGACAATGACCGCCGTCGCGTTGCTGTTCGCCATCTACATGGTCAAGCCCAGCCCGTTCTGCGTGCTCGACGAAATGGACGCGCCACTCGACGAATCCAACATCAACCGTTTCCTCAACATCCTCCGCCGCTTCATCAAGCAGAGCCAGTTCGTGCTCATCACGCACAACAAGCGCACCATCGCGATGGCCGACGTGCTCTACGGCGTGACGATGCAGGAGAGCGGCGTCTCGAAGATCGTCTCGGTGAAGTTCACCCGCCGCGCCGAAGACCGCGGCGACGCGCAGCCGCTCGACCATTACGAAGGCGATAGCACGATGGAAACCACGAAGGGCGACGTGACCCCTCCGCCCGCGCCCGTCACCGCCCCCATCATGCCCGAAGCGCAACAGCCGGTCGCCGTCGCAGTCAGTGAAGCGCCGACGCCTATGCCTGTCGAACCGACAGAACAGGCGGCACCGAACAAGCCGACGGCCACGGCCCCCGCCACGCCGGCTGAACCGGCAACGCCAAGCGAGCCAACCGAACCGCCTGCGCCGACCCCGTAGCACGCGAGCGCAATCATCTCAACCAACAAGCCCCGACCTCGCTGAAAACAAGATCAGGGCTTGATTGTTTTGGAATCGCCATAACGACCGCATCAAGGAGCGCGGTTCTGTTTGGCCGGCGTGTTCTTGAGGAAACGGTCGAGGACGTTCTGACGGAGCAATTCACTCGCGACGAATTCGGAGATCACCGTGTAAGCCTTCTCGCTGTAGTGGACATCATCCCAGAAGTAATCGAGCGTCTGTGGGACGGCCTGCGCCGTGTCAACCAGCGTGATTCCCCGGGTCTTGACCAAAGTCCTTGTGCAGTCGTTATAGGCTTTCATCCCCCTGGCCGCGGTCGCATAGCTCCATTTCTTCGTCGGCCCGTAAGCTTCCACCGCAACCATATGCAACACCTTCTGTTCCTCCAGGCTCATGGTGTCTTTCAAAAGCGTTGGCTGTGTCATGAGCGCGACAGGAGTGCCGTCCTTCTGCGCAAGATCAATCAGCGTAGCGAGGTTCCGCTGAAACGGAACGAGTCCGGGAAACTCGCGGGCCTCGATGGTTTCACGCGGCTTGGCATACCAAAGCCGGATGCTGCCGAACACGTCTCCGAGAAATCCTTTGTTGAGTATCAGACGGGTGACCGGTCCATAGAAATGGCCGTAATCCTCGCGAAACGGCCCGTGGCTCAAGTAGCTGTGGTCGGCGTTCTGCAAGAGATCGTTGATGGCGTGCATCACGATGACGAGGTCGGGCTTGTGTTGCCGGAGATTCGTCTCGTAGTTGATGAGGGTGTGCAGCGACGTATACCACTGTCGCCCAAGGTTGTGGACAATGACATCCTTCCGGCCAGTCCGTTCCTGGAGCAACTTCCCGGTGCGCCCAACCCAACCGCCGGCCTTTTTGTCAGCGTATTCCGTCGTCGAGCCACCGAGACAGAAGATGTGAATTCCCGGAGTGTTTGCCGGCGTCTGTTTCGGCAGGGGCGGCGTCAACTGAAGGAAGGGGTGGTAGTATTTCGTCCTTTGCTCAACGTTGTTCTTGCGCGCATAGAGGAAGCCTCCCACCGGATACAAAAGCAGCAGTGTCACCACAACCGAACCCGCCATCATCGCCGCGTGAGTGGACGACATCCGACCGGTCCTGACCATGACATAAACGAGAAGGATGCCCGCGCTGACCAGCGGCGCAATGATTCGCGCGGCCCACGACAGCAGCGAAACAAGTCGTTCGCCAAACCGGTGAGAAGCATACGGGTCCGGAAACCAGAAACCGGCGCAGAACCACGTCGCCGCGACCAGGAACAGCAGGATGACGACGCCGTCAATGACCGTGAGCTTGTGTTTTTGGGACATGAGTTTGTCTCGTTGTTGCCGCGGTCGTTCTCTTCCGTGCAAGCTCGTCCGAGCTTTGCGGCAGTGTAAGCCCAGCCGTCCGCTTCACAAACAGAAAATCCTCCCCGAGCGAAGCTGGTTTCGCCGTTGGAGACGGAGCGGTTTGATACTGATGCCGGCGCAACGCCGGTTCTCACGCCTGTCCTGCTTTGAAAACCATTGCGCCGCGAGCCGCAAAGGGCGTAATGAATGTGCGGCGCAACGGCCTGATGGACGGCAACATGAAACGCGAAAGAGGCACTCACAACTTCCGGTTCCTGCTAGCGCTGGCGATTCTCACGCCGCTGGTGGTTTCCATGACAGTGGTGGGACTGGCGATGGTGTATTTCGGCCGGCTCTCGGTGGGGGAACTGACCGGCACGATCGTGCAGCAAACGGTGGCCCGCGTCGCCGCCCAAATGGAACAGTTGGTGGATGTCGCGCAAGACCAGAACAAGCTGAACCTGAAGGTCATGGCCAACCGGCCGCCGCGCGCCGGCGATTTCAAACGCGTGGCCGCCGCGCTGACGCCGTCGTTCGAGGTGAACGACGAACTGGACGGCGTTTATTATGGGGTCGAAGCCACGGGCGAGTTCTTCACCTTGCTGCGCGAGACGAACCAAGCCGTCAATCTGCTGGAGCGCACGTTGGGCCAGGACGGCCAATGGAGCCGGCGGATTTCCCGCTGGAGCGGCACGGACTGGCAGTTCCTAGAGCAGCTTCCCGGGGACAGCTACGACCCGCGGACGCGGCCGTTCTACCAAGCCGCCCGGAGCGCCCGCGCCACGATCTGGACTTCCACGTATGAGTTCTGGTCTCACCGTCCCGGCGACCGCGTGATCACCGGCGTCACCTGTGCAACGCCGGTCTATGACAGCGCGGGGCGGCTACAGGGCGTCTGGGGAGTGGACCTCGACACGCTGTCGCTCTGCGACTACCTCGCGGCCATTGATCCCGAAGTGCCGGGCTATCCCTTCATCGTCGAAGAGGAAACCGACGGGACGCGCCGGGTCATCGCGCATCCCGACCGGAATATGGTGATTGACGCAAAGACCGGCATGTTGTTTCGCAACGCCGACGAAATCCGCGACGAGGCGGTGAAGGCGTTTCTGCGCAGGATTCCTGGAAAATTTGCGGCGCGCGCCGGCTACGCGAGGCCACACACCGGGCCAGCCAAGCCGGCGGAGTTCGCGCCGGATTCCGTGGCGGCGCGCACCAGAACGCTGGAGTTCGCCAACCGCGGAACAAACTACATGAGCGGCTATTTTGTGGCGGGCCGCAATGACCGCCTGCTCATCGGCATGGTGCTCGACAGGAACGAAGTCATGGGGCGCGTGAAACAGAACACCGCCTGGTTCATCGCCACGTTTGCCGCCGTGCTGATCGCGTCGCTTATCGGCATCCTCTTGTTCTCGCGCCGCGCCTCCCTCCCGCTCGTCGAGCTGCAACGCGAAGCGCGCGCCATGGGCCGCCTCGAACTGATGCCAACCCACCCACCGCTTTCGCACATCCGCGAGATTCGCGAACTGGGCAACGCCATGGCCGCGATGAAGACCAACCTCCGTTCGTTCCGCAAATACGTGCCCGCCGATCTGGTGGGCGACCTCGTCCGCAGCGGACGCGAGGCCATGCTCGGCGGCGAGCGCATCAACGCCACCGTCTATTTTTCCGACATCGCCGGCTTCACGCCGGTCGCGGAACAACTCCGTCCCGAAGAGATCGTCGAGCATCTCGGCGAATATCTGCAAGCCATGAGCGACGGCATCGCCCAACACGGCGGCACCGTGGACAAATTTATCGGCGACGCCGTCATGGCGTTCTGGAACGCGCCCCGCCTCAACCCCGCGCACGCCGCCGACGCCTGCCGCGCCGCCCTCGCCAACCAGCGCCACCTCGACCGCCTCAATGAACAATGGCGCGCCGCCGGCAAACCCGTCTTCCGCACACGCATCGGCCTCCACACCGGTCCTGTCGTCGTCGGCAACATCGGCAGCGAACACCGGATGAACTACACCGTCATCGGCGACACCGTGAACCTCGCCAGCCGGCTGGAGACGTTGAACAAACTTTACGGCACGCGCATCCTCATCAGCGAGACCACCCGCACCGCCGCCGGGGCAGCCATCAGTGCGCGCCCCGTGGACTGCGCCAACATCAAAGGCAAGATCGCCGCCGTCACCGTCTATGAACTCCTCTGCGAAGCCGGCACCGAAACGCCGGACATGGCCGACTTGAGACGCCAGACTGAGGAAGCCTTCGCCCACTACCAGCGCGGCGACTACGCCGCCGCCGCCGCCGCTTACCGCGGCCTGCTGAAACGCCAGCCGGCCGATGGCGTCGCCGCCGCCCTGTTGAAGCGCTGCGAAAACCCCGCCGCCAATCCGCCGGTTCAGTCCGCGACATCCACCCACGTTCCGTAAGGTTCCAAGATCGAGCAACCGTGTTGCGTCAACAGCGACGGGCGGGTTTGGAAACTCGCCCCGCTAGCTCGCCTGCAACCTGTGCCGCAGGCGCGTGTAGCGCGCGGCGGTGTTGTTGTTGCGGACGGCGATGGAGAGGGCTTTCTTGGAGCCAATCAGAACGACAAGTTTCCGCGCGCGGGTAATGGCGGTGTAGAGGAGGTTGCGCTGGAGCATGACGTAGTGCTGCGTCAGCACGGGAACGATGACGGCGGGATACTCGCTGCCCTGGCTCTTGTGGATGCTGATGCAGTAGGCGGGCAACAGTTCATCAAGGTCGGTGAAGTCGTAGATCACGGCGCGCTCGTCCATCGTGACCGACAGCGTCTGCTCGACGGGATCAATCGCCTCGATGCGGCCGAGGTCGCCGTTGAAGACGTCCTTGTCGTAGTTGTTCCTGACCTGCATCACCTTGTCGCGGACGCGATAGACGCGGCCGTAACGCTCGACCTGTTGCTCGTTGAGCTTCAGCGAGAACTTCGCGCCGACCGGGTTGAGCGCGCCCTGAAGCTGGCGGTTGATGTTCTCGACGCCGCAGATGCCGCGGTGCATCGGCGCGAGCACCTGGATGTCGTCGAACGGATTGAGACCGAACCGTTTCGGGACGCGATCGCTCACCAGCGCGATGATCGTCTGAAGAACTTTCTCCGGGTCGTCCTGCTCGATGAAGTAGAAGTCGGAGACGGGTGAAGTGTCACTGTAGCGGCGGTCTCCGACCGCCGGCTGTTCGTTCTGCGCCGGACTTCGGCGGTCAGAGACCGCCGCTACAGAAGACTCATGAGGCATCTGGCCGGAGTTGACGAGGTGGGCATTGACGACGATGTGGCTGGCCTTGTCCTGCCGGTAAATCTCCGTGAGCCGCACGGTGCGGCCGGCGCGGCTCTCGATGATGTCGCGCAGGACGTTTCCGGGGCCGACGGACGGCAACTGGTCCACGTCGCCGACGAGCACGAGCGACGCCGACATCGGAACGGCCTTCATGAGCTGGCAGGCCAGAGGCAGGTCGAGCATGGAGGCTTCGTCCACGATCAGCAGGTCGCAGTTGAGCGCCTTGCGTTCGTTGTGGACGAAGCCGTGCGTCGCGGCGTCGTATTTCAGTAAACGATGAATTGTCTGCGCCGTCGCGCCGGTGCTCTCGCTGAGACGCTTGGCGGCGCGGCCGGTCGGCGAGGCGAGCAGGACACGGCATTCCTTGGCGCGGAGGATTTTGACGATGGCGCGGGTGATGGTGGTCTTGCCAACACCGGGACCGCCGGTGATGACGGTGAGCTTGGAGGTGAGCGCGGTCTTGATCGCCTCGCGCTGCGCCGACGCCAGCGCAATATCGTTCTTCTCCTCGAACCATTTCAGCGCGAGGTCGAGCTTGATCTCCGGCAGACCGAGCGGCGCTTGCGTCAACGCGAGCAGCCGAGCGGCCAGATCGGTTTCGGCGCGCAACATGCGGCTCAGGAAGATCAGGTCGTCCTCAATAACGATGTCACGGTCGGCGACGAGCGAGAGAACTTCCGCTTTCACCTTGTCGTCGCCCACGGTCAGCAGCGCGGCGGTCTGCTGGCAAAGCTCGTTGTGCGGGCAGCAGGTGTGGCCGTCGTCGGTCAGCCCTTCCAGCACGTGCAGGATGCCGGCGCGGATGCGGCGCGGCGAGTCCGCCGGCACGCCCATGTTTGCGGCGATGGCGTCGGCGGTCTTGAAGCCGATGCCGTGGATGTCGCGCGCGAGCTGGTAGGGGTTGGCTTTGACGACCTGCATCGCGTCGTTGCCGTATTGCTTGTAGATCTTCGCCGCCTGCGAGCTGCTGATGCCGTAGCTCTGGAGGAAGATCATGATGTCGCGGATCGCCTTCTGCTCGACCCACGCCGACCGGATGCGTCGCGCACGCTCCTCGCCGATGCCGTCCACTTCCCTCAGCTTCGCCGAAAACTGGTCAATGACCTCCAGCGTCCGGTCGCCAAAGTGGTTGACGATCCGCTCGGCGAACTTCGGGCCGATGCCCTTGATGAGGCCGCTGCCGAGATATTTCTTGATGCCGGTGGCGGTGGCGGGCAGCACACTCTCGAACTTTTCGACCTGGAACTGGCGGCCGAACTGTTTGTGCGTCGTCCAGCGGCCGGTGAGCTTGAGAATTTCACCGCATTGGACGCTGGCGAGGTTGCCGACGACGGTGATCGCCTCGCGGAGGTTTTCCGGTTGCAACGACGCGACGGTGTAGTGGTTCTCCTCGTTGGCGTAGAGAATCCGCTCCAGCGTGCCGGTGATTGACTCCTGTAACGTGTCCGCAGCCATCGGCCCGACTGTAGCGGAGCGGCGAACACGGCACAAGCCGGGGCGGAGTAGCGCGAGTCGCCGCCTGTGATCAGCTCAGAAGGTGCGGGAAGCCACAGGGCAGCCGAAGTAGGCAGGCGGGCGAAAGGTGGAAAGGTTGGAAGAGTTAGGAGCGGGGACGGCCACGCCTCTTGTCCCAGATGAAACCAACCTCGTTGAGCAAGCGTTCCCTTGCTGGGCTGAGCTTGCCTTGCTTCTTCAATTGGCGTTGGTGCATAACCCATATGCTAAGTTTCGGGTTTTTCTTCCATGCGCGAGGAACGTCGCAATTGCCGTGCGCTTGCTTGTAGCGCAGTAATTCCGCGTAACGGGCTTCCCAAGATTCACTTGCTCCTCCGCTTCCCCTCCAATTGAAACCTATCTCTTCCAACATCCGCATTCGTTCTTGTGACAACTTGCCTTGCTGTTTCAATAGGCGTTGGCAGCTAACCCATCTGCAAAATTGCAGGTTTCCCTTCCATAGGTAAAAAACGTCGCAATTGCCGTGCGCTTGTTTGTAGCGCAGTAATTCCGCGTAACGGGCTTCCCACGGTTTATTTGCTCCCCTGTTTGCCCCCCAATTGAAACCCATCTCTTCCAACTTCCGCATTCGTTCTTGCGACAACTTGCCTTGCTGTTTTAACTGGCGTTGGATGCTTACCCATTTACCCAGTTTCGGGTCTTCCTTCCATCGGTTAGGAACGTCGCAATTGCCGTGCGCTTGTTTGTAACGCAGTAATTCCGCGTAACGAGCTTCCCAAGGTTTAATTGCTCCTCTGCTTCTTATCCCCCAATTGAAACCTATCTCTTCCAACATCCACATTCGTTCTCGCGACAACTCGCCTTGCTGTTTCAATAGGCGTTGGCTGCTTACCCATTTACCCAGTTTCGGGTCTTCCTTCCATCGGTTAGGAACGTCGCAATTGCCGTGCGCTTGTTTGTAGCGTAGTAGTTCCGCGTAACGAGCTTCCCAAGATTTACCCGCTCTTCTGCTTGTCCCCCAATCGAAACCTATCTTTTCCAACTTCCGTATTCGTTCTTGCGACAACTTGCCTTGCTGCCTTGATCGTTGGCAGCTAACCCATATGCCAAGTTTGGGGTTTTCCTTCCATTTGGCAGGAACGTTACAGTGACCAAATCTTTCTTTGAAGGCTTTGAGTTTGCCAAACCAGCCATCCCAGGAGGAATAAAGATTCTCCAAACACCGGGTCGTGACCGCACTCCGAAGATTCTCCAAGGACAGCCGCAGTCCGCCAAAGTCAATCCGGTCAGCAAAACCGCGGTCGTCAAATCCCTTACCCCGCCCTTTCTGTTCTCCCATGTAACGGATCAACTCCACCAAGACTTCATCTTGTTCTTGCAGCGATTGGAGCACGTCCCAGACCTCGTCGAAGTCCGCCCGGCTTACCGCATCCTCGACGCTCTCGCCAGCGGCCAACTCCACATAGAGGGGCACGAGCACGTATCCGAGGGTCTTTCCCGGCGAACGCCGCATGGCGCGTCCGGTTGCCTGCACGATGTCCACGCGGCTGCGCCTCGGCGAAAGAAAGGCGACCATGTCCACTGCCGGGACATCCACGCCTTCGGTCAGGCAGCGCGCATTGGACATCACAGCGCGAGTTGCTCCACGAAACTCGCGCATGACCCGCTCGCGCTGGGCCGTCGGCATTTCGCCATTGACGTGGTAGCTCCCGAAGTCCGGCAAGTGAGTCCGAATTCCCTCGCTTCCGTCGGCTACAAAGGACGCGGCAGATTTTACCGTCTTATGGAAAGTGAAGATTTTGCCAACGCCGTATTTCTGGATGGCATCGCGGAGAGCAATCTGGTTGGCCACCTGTCTGGCGCGGATGGCGTCTCTGTTAACGAGCACCTCACCCCGGCTGAGAAGTTCATTCGTGACCATCTCGGAGGTGATGACGGAGATGATGACCTTGTAGCCGCAGATGATCTTGAGGCGTGCTGCTTCTCCGAACGTCAAGGTATAGGCCTGTGGGCCGTAAACTGCCGGGTTGTCCATCGAGAAGACGAGTTGCGCTTCGCCTTCCCGGTCTCGCTGATGCGGGTTGTAGTGGCGCGGGGTTGCGGTGACGAAAAGGCGTTTTCGGATCGGAAGATTCGCGTCGTCCAAGGCAAACGCATAGTTTCTTCCTTCCCGTCCTGCCGTCTTGTGGGCCTCGTCGAACACCCCGAAGTCGAATATCTCACCCGGCTTCATCGCTTGGCCGACGACGGAAGCGGACTGGTAGGTGGAGAAGACGACCTTTGCGCCATCGAACGGAACGTCCAGAAACTGGCGGACCGTATTCGAATCCGTCGAGACCTCGAAATCCAAGTCCGATTGTTGGGTTGTCAGCGCGTCGATGCTCTCCTTAACCGTGGGGTCGGAACACACGCAGAGGTAGGCGAGCTTCGGCAGTCTTGTTTCGCGCAGCCATTCGTGAAGGGTTTGCCGGAGAAGGGCCAAGGAGGGGAGGAGGACGAGGATTTTCGATGCCTGCAACCGCTCTGCCGTCCAGAGGGCAACGAGAGTTTTCCCGGTGCCGCAGGCCATGATCGCAGAGACGCGGTCAAGCTCTTGGAGGGCGGCAAGCAAGGCAGACAGCGCCTCATCTTGGTGAGGCTGTGGCAGTTTCTTTGGCGCTTCAAAAGCCGATTCCGCCAACCACGATTCGATAGCACGGAAATCCTCGACTTCAAGCCGGTCGAGATCAGAGCCGCGAATGCAGAAGAACCCCCGGCGCTCGTTCAGAACGGATGGCAGTTCATCGCAATTCGTGACGAGTATGCGGCTGTGTATCTGCGGACTGTCCGCCAGACCCATGAAGGTGGACAGCTCGCGCCATGTGAGTGGCTGGCGACCAGTGCGGAACTTGACCTGATAAGCGTTGTAGTTCCCAAGGAGCGTCTGGAAAACGCCGTCCACGCCATAATCCAGTTCAGACAATCCAAGCCTTTGAAGAATCTCCAGAGGCACTGCGGCATGGGGCCAGACTTTCGCGGCGTCATGCTTGCGCTGCGTTGCCAGATAAGCCTCGGCAAAGACCTCGAAACTGTCGCCCTTTCGCTTGTCGTCATCCAAGGCGGCAATGCGCTTCTCCAATTCCTCGAAGCTGCTCAAGCCGGAATAGAGACCCGCTTTGAACAGCTCTTTGGCCTTGGGATGGAGTGGTCCGCTCATTTGCTCTATTCGGTTGGCAGCACAAGCCGCTCCGAACTTCTTGGGACGGATTATGCCGACCGCGATTATGTTCGGCAACGTGGAAACAAGAACAGGAGGACGGGTCATTTTCTACTTTCCATCCGGCCGGGTTGCCTCACTATACCGCGCGACGCTTTTCAAGAAGGAAAGGACACGATCATGTTGAAGCAAGGCATTTTGAACCCGGCGATCAATTCGCTGCTGAGCCGCGTGCGCCACACAAACACGCTGGTCATAGCTGATCGCGGTTTCCCGTTCTGGCCGGAAATCGAGACGGTGGACATTTCGCTGGTGGACGGCGTGCCGACGGTGCTTCAGGTGCTCGCCGCCCTCCGGCCCAACTTCATCATCGGCCGCGCGTTCATGGCCGAGGAGTTCATCCGCAACAACACAAAGGCGGTGCAGAACGCCTTCACCAAAACGCTGGGTGGCGTGCCGATTGAGTTCGAGCCGCACATCGAGTTCAAGAAGCGCGTGCCGCACGCCATCGGCCTCATCCGCACCGGCGACACAGTCCAATACGCCAACACGATCATTGAATCCGCCTGATCCCCCGCCCATGACTCAACCACTTTTCCGCGAAGCCGCCGCGCAACTCGACGCGCGCAACATGGAAGAACGTCTGGCCGCGCTGGTGAAACTGCGCGGGCTGGAGCAACGCGGCGCCATCGGCCCGGCGACGCCGAAGATCGGTCCCGCGCTGCCGTCCTATGACCACGTTCACACCAACGCCTCCTACGGCGACGCCGCACCCGGCGTTTACTCGGCGGCGCGGATGGTGTGGGCGGCGCACGAGGCGCGGACATTCTCCATCCTCAGCGTCGAGCACGAGTCGGTGGCACACATGGATGAAGCGATCCAGGCAACCACCATCGTCAACCGTGGCATGGAGCAGCCGTTGCGGCTGGCGCTGGCGGTGGAATTCAAAGCGCCCATCGCGCTGGACGCTGCCGTCTCGAAAAAGTTCAGCGAGGCGATCCTGAAGGCATGGGGCCAGGGCGAGGCGGCGTGGGTCGTGGCCGTCGGCGCGCGGCGCACGCCGGAACTGGAGCGGCTCGTCCGCCGGTTTCAGGAGGCCAAACACGTGCGCTCGGAGCAGCAGTTGGGAAAACTGAACCGTCACCTGAAGCTGGGCCGGCCGCTGAAACTCTCCACCATCCTCACGCCAGAAGGCAACGTCACGGACCGGCAGTTAACGCTGGCGGTGGCGCGCGCCGAGCTGGGCGACGTGGACGAGAAGACGCTCGCAAAGCGCGGCGGCGAGGTGCGGCGGATGCTGAATCCGGGCGGCCCGGCCTACGCGCCGTTTCCGCCGGGCCTGCCGGCGTATCAGGAGCTGGTCGGCCAGCTCGCGCGCTGGGGCACGCTGCCGACGTTCACCGCGCAGCTCCGCGAGCAAACGCTGGAGGAATTTCTGCCGACGCTCAAGTCGTGGGGCATGGCGGCGCTGGACACGGCGGGCATCGAGCCATACGAGCCGAACGCCGCGCGCGACATCGCGACGTTCGTTCGGCTGGCGGAGCAGCACGGGCTGGCGTTTTTCGGCGGCTCCGACTACCGCGGCGTTGGCACCGGCTGGCAGGAGCACGCGCCGTGGATGGACCATCCGCTGATCCACGCCTCCATCGAGCGTGTGGCACATCGGTTCTGATCCTGACTGAGAGAGAACGCCGGGCGATCACGGCCGGATGCGTTGCCGTGAAACTACAACTGGCCAGACAGAAGTGTCTGGCCTACGATGGCGACATCGAGGTGCATGGACATGAAACGAAACGTTCTCCTGCTTCTTATCGCTTCCCTGATCGTTCCGCTGGGCACCGCACTTTCCGCGCAAGAACCACCCGTTCGCCTGCGCTCCGACCCGCCGGTCATCCGTTCGTCATGGGACGATCTGCTGGAGGGCGTGCGCACGCGTGAGGATTGGGCGAAGCATCGCGCGGTATTGCAGCGACGTTACCTCGACCTGATCCGCGACCAGCACAAACCGAAGAAGCCGGCGCTCGATCTCAAGGTGCATGAGACCGTCGTCGTCGAGGGGCGTTATCAGCGGCTCTACATCAGCTACCAGGTCGAGAGCGATGAACGCGCCCATGCCTACCTCGGTATTCCGCTGGAGTTGAAGGGCAAGGCGCCCGCCATCGTCGCCCTGCACGGCACCACGGCGGAAGGCACCAAGCAAACCGCCGGGCTGGGCGGCAACCCCGACAAAGCCTTCCTCGATCACTTGTGCCGTCGAGGTTATGTCGTCATCGCTCCGGAGCATTTCGTTTCCGGCGAGCGCATCCCGCCGAAGGGCGCCTACGACACGACGCGTTTCTATGAAAAGCACCCGGAATGGACCGCGGTCGGCAAGTTCAACTACGAGCACAGCATTGCCGTGGACGTGCTTCTCACGCGCGCCGAGGTGGATGCGGACCGCATCGGCACAATGGGGCATTCGCTCGGCGGCCACGGCGCGTTTTATCTGGCGGCCTACGACGAGCGCATCAAAGCCAGCGTCTGCAACTGCGGCGGCTCCTTCCTGCGCCACAACCCGCAAGTGGAAGCCTGGGCGCGCAACCGTTGGTATGTGTATTTGAAACCAATCCGCGCCGGCCTGCTGCGCGGCGAGCTGCCGCCGATTGATGTCCACGAAATCATCTCCCTCATCGCGCCGCGCGCCTACATGGATGTCTCCGCGCTGAACGACGGCAACCCGCTCACCCAACGCCAGCGCGCCCTGATGCTGCTGAAGATCGCCGACGTGTATGAGCTGCTCGGCAAGCCCGAAAACTTCTCCTTCTTCATCCACGGCCGCAAACACTCCGTCCCACACGAGTCGCGCGAACTGATCTACGGCTTTCTCGACGCGCATCTGAAACCGGAGGCCGACACGAAGACGCGATTGATTGAAAAATGACCAAGCCCAGGAGATCTGTGGCCATGAGATACGATAGATTTCTCGCTGCACTTTTCGTTGCTGGTGCCGCTGCCTGGCTCGCCATGCCAGCTTGGTGCGACTCATCCGCGCCGGCGTTGCAGACACAAGCCATCCTCGTGCTGCCGACCCCAAAGCAGGTCCAGTTGCGAGCGGGACGTGTGCTACTCATACGCCGCGAATCCACCGGGCAGCGGGGATGTTGCATCGTGGCGGGACCGGAGGCGGGCTTCGCAGCCGAAGTGCTGGCGAAACGACTCGGAGCGCCAGTGGTGGCAGCCCCCGCCGCGGGAAGTCCGGCGGTGACGTTGCGTTTGGATTCCGACGCGCCGTTTGCAGCCAAGCTCGGCCACGATGCTCGTGCGGAAGCTTATCGCTTGGAAGTGAGCAGCGGGGGCGTGGAAATCATCGCGGTGGAATCTGAAGGTTTGTTGCGCGCGGCGGCGACGCTTCTACAAATCCTCCAGGTGGAGAAGGACGCGGTGTTTGTGCCTGAACTTACGATTACCGACTGGCCCACCGTCCGCTACCGCTGCGCCTCCGACTGGCTGATCAATGCAGAGATCAACCGCTGGTCTTACGACTGGGGTGACGGACGTCAGGCTTGCCTCGCCCGAATCAAGCGCAAGCTGGACCTGTGCTTCGCTTACAAGATCAATCAGGTGTGGTTCGACGGATTCGGCTGGGACACGCAGCGCAGCGAGGGCTACGCGGATTTCATGCGAGAGTGCACCGGATACGCCCGGCAGCGTGGCATCAAGCTGACCTTTGCCGGTTACGGGGGCGGCTACGGGACTTCTTATCAAAAGTCGGAACTCTACCGCTACGGTTACTTTGGCCGGGCGCTGATCAATCGACGCCCCTATCCTGATGGTGTCGAGTATCTTTGTCGCGGCATGAGGCAGATCGAGCAAAGCCGGCGCTATGGCACCTGCCTGTCGAATGAAGCGCTCCAGCAGGCGAAGCTGGAGGAGATGAAACGCTTCGTCGCCGCGGTCGAGCCGGGTTTCCTTTACATTCATGACATCGACACGGGGACGTATGCGGCCAGCCAGAGCAGTTGGCTCATGCGTTGTGACGAGTGTCGCAAACGATGGCCCAGTGACGAACTCACCGATCCACAGGGCCAGGCCGGTGCCATGGCGGACTGGTATCGGCAGATTCGCCGCACGCTCGACAGCGTCACGACCCGGCGTGGATACCGCGCAGCACGGGATCTCACGTTGACATTCACTTCTCCCCTCTACACGGAGTATTACGAAAAGGGACTGCCGGACCTTTGGCAACGGGAGACGGACTACTTTTGTCTCATGAGCCGGCTGCTGGGTCCGGCGGCTGGCGTGGAGTTCGGGTTGCGCGAGCAGTTCTACCGGCTGGACGGCGGCAGGAAGATCGCTCATCTTCGAGCCGCTCTCGACCGGGTCGGCGCGGGACACGGCGTCCACGTCATCGCGTTCGGAGGCGGCGACCATTACCTGAGCGATGACCTGGCCAACATCTCCGGCGCGATGGCGCACTTCTACGACGGTGCTGAGTCCGTGTGTCTGTCCAACGGCGGTGTGCATGAGGAGCCGGTCCAGGTTCTCAACGCCGAACAGCTCTGGGCTGGCAACCTGGCCGGCTATCGCGAGGACCCGCCCGATGAAGCATCAGCCCAGAATCTCTTCCGCCGCATGGCCGCGGGGAAATACCGGCCAGCGGCTCTTTTTGGACCAGGCAGGTTCTTCGATCAAATCTGCCGCCGTCTCTGGGGCGAGACCGCCGGTCGTGCGATGTTCGATGCCTACATGACAGCCGGCGAGACCGGCGACGGCCCTGTCAGCCGCGTGTGGTGGACGGTGACAAAGGAGGTGGCCAGGCTCCAAGCCACATCAACGCCCAAGGGGTTCCGCTGGGAAGACGAGCATGCCCGCTGGTTGCGGCGGTTGGCGGTCACCGAACAGGCGCTGGCCCATGCCCGGCGGGCTGCCGCGATGAGCGATCACGAGGATGTCCGCTGGTTTGCACGTTGCCTGCTCGTGGGCACGCATTTCTCCAAGTGTATGGCGCTATCCGTTCAGTTGCGTGTCCACGAGGAGGCCGCCACCCGCGCTCAACTGGCCAAGGCACTGACCGAACTGGAGTCGCAGGTTGCTGCCAGCAGCGGCCTCATCAAAACTGATCCCCTCGGCGGTGATCCCGGTTGCTGGATGGAAACGATCGCCAACTTGAGAAAGCTCAATGGATTCTGAGATCCACCATCAACGCAGGCATGTCCGTTTTGACGAAGAAAACACTGTCGAAGATCCCATCATGATCATGAAATCACTCTGTCTTCTTTCACTGGTTCTGTTGTCCACGCTAACTGCGTCGGCGGCTCAGATCAAAACACCGTCCGCACCCAAACTGCCGAAAGTGGTGCTCATCGGCGATTCGATCACGGCCGGTTACGCGCCGCTCGTTGCGAAGCGATTGGCGGGCAAGGCCGTCGTCGTCAGCCCTGCGGGGAGCGGCGGAGATAGCGCACAAGTGTTGGCGCATCTGGAGGAATGGCTCGTCCGCGAGAAGCCGTCGGTGGTGCATTTCAGTTGCGGGCTGGACGACCTCGCTCAGTATGAATCGAACCTCCGGCAGATTGTCGCGCGCTTGCAACGAGAGCCTTCCATCGCGGTTGTGTTTGCCAACACGCCGGAGGGCCGCCACGCCGATGCGAAACGCTACAACACCATCGCCACCGCCGTAATGCACGAGGCAAATATCCCGGTTCATGACCTGCCCGACGCTGGCCCCGAACGTCTCGCCGAAGCTGTCGCGGATTGCGTGATGCGGCAGTGGAGCGTGCTGCATTACTCGAAGTGGAATCCGTCACACCCCGGCGGTCCCGAAGTCGCGGCGAAGTATCGCAAGGCGGAAGCCGAGCACGACGCGGAGGTGCCGGCGGCCTACAAGAACCTGCCGATTGGGAAGTTCAACGTGCCGGAAGACGCGGCGGCGTGGAAGAAGCAGCGCCCGACGGTCCTGCGCGCCGTGGTGGATTCGCTCGGCGACCTGCCGCCGCGACCCGCGAAGACGACGGCGCGCGTGGTGAGCCGCGAGTTGCGCCGCGGCTACACGCTCGAACGCGTCTCCATCGACAACGGCGTCGGCAACGACATCAGCGCGCTGGTGCTGGTGCCGCAGAAGCGCCAGCGGCCCGCGCCGGCGATTCTCTGGCTGCATTCCTCCACGCCCGACAAGAACGCGCTCATTACGCCCGGCAGCGACCCGGAGAGCATCGGCGAAGCGTTCGTCCGCAACGGCTACGTCGTGGTCGCGCCGGACGCGTGGTATTACGGCGACCGCGCCGGGAACGTCCCCAGCGGCCCGCGCGACATCTACCGCCGCGGCGTCATTCCCCACGCGGACATCACGCAGAACAGCCTGTTGAAACTGAACCTGTGGCTCGGCCGCACGCTCTGGGGCATGATGGTGCGCGACGACCAGATCGCGCTCGATTACCTGAGCCAGCGCCCCGAGGTGGACCCGAAACGCATCGGCGCCACCGGCATGAGCATGGGCAGCACGCGCTCGTGGTGGCTCGCCGCCGTGGACGAGCGCGTCGCCGCCACCGTCGGCGTCGCCTGCCTGACGCGCTACGAAAACCTCATCCTCCACGGCAACCTGCGGGCGCACGGCCTCTACTACTTCACCTACGGCCTGCTGAAACACTTCGACACCGAGGGCGTCATCGCGCTGCTGGCCCCGCGTCCGTTCCTCGCGCTGACCGGCGACATGGATTACGGCTCGCCCGTGGACGGCATCCGCGTCCTCGAGGAAAAAGTCAGCCGCGTCTATCGCGCCGTCGGCGCGCCCGACCGGTTCAAGAGCATCGTCTATTGCGACACCGGCCACGTCTATACGCCCGAGATGCGCGCCGAAATGCTCGCGTGGTTCGAGCGGTGGTTGAAACCGGGTAACGCGAAATGAACGGCCTGCATGAATTCCATGCGCTCATGGCTCTGCGCGCAGCAAAATCTCCGTGACCCGCATCCTCCATGCGCCTACACTGTGCGGCATGGAGAAGAAAGCGTCGTCATATCGTCCCGGCAAAAGACAAACTCACTTTGTCCTTTCGCCGGCCGATATGCGGCCCCTCGGCATGGCCAACCCGCGCGCCGTCAACCACGACCGTCCTAGCCGGCCCGTTTGTTTTTTGCTGGCGAGTTTCGGTGAATAAGAATGATAGGCGACGTGACCCAATCGCACCCCAACCCATGACACTCGAAAACGCAAAAGACATAACCACGATGCTCGGCGTTATCGTTGGCGCTGCTGCTGTCGTTAAGGGAGTCGCTGAGTATGTTCGGCAGTCCGCGCAGAAGCGGGCAGAGTATTTCGTCAGCATCCAGAGGCGGCTGGTCGAGAATCAGACATTCATCACCATTCTTGAGTTGATTGAGCGAGATGACCCGAAAGTGTCCGAGATTCCACTCAGAGAGCGCCGCGAACTTCTCAGTTTGTTTGAGGAGGTTGCCATCATGCTCAATTCTGGATTGATTCGCGAGTCAGTCGCCCACTACATGTTCGGCTACCACGCGATTGACTGCTGGAAGAGCGAGGCGCTTTGGAAGGATTTGGAGCGAGAGAGTCAGTATTGGTCAGTCTTTCGGGATTTTGTCCAGCGCATGGAGCGTTATCGTCAGACTGACCCATTTCAGCGCAGCCATTACCGCTTCTAGATCGTATAGTGGACATATGACATCTACATCGCCTATCAATCCAGTGGAGCGAACGGCGAGCCAGCCGACCGGCCGGGTTGGCGAGGGCGGCGCTCGGGG
This sequence comes from Verrucomicrobiia bacterium, assembly GCA_041667205.1. Lineage (GTDB taxonomy): Bacteria > Verrucomicrobiota > Verrucomicrobiia > CAIQCK01 > CAIQCK01 > CAIQCK01. The sequence continues at coordinate 82,379 of JBAYFL010000010.1, forward strand.
CGGCTGGCTCGCGTTCGCTCACTTATCGTTAGGCCGCATCGACCAGACACCTTAGCAGCCTGGAGGTCTCGATGGAAGAACGCCAAACGCTCATTGCCCATCGCGTGCGACGAATTCGCATGGCACTGGCGCGAGTCCAGACAAGTGATTGGATTGCCTCGGTAGCCGCGTTCGCTGCGATCGTCTCGCTGGTCATTTCAGTCTTGGGTTATCGTCTCGCTTCGGAACAAACTGCCCTCTCCAGAGCGCAATTCGAACAGAGCCGTTCCTTCTGGTGGGTGTGCTCAGTAGACGAGGACCTTAATCTCACACTGACTCCGTCCCGCAATGACGCCGCTGTTGAAAGCGTCCTCGTCGTGTTTCCAAAGTCGCTGTTTCACAATATCGAGAAGTGGGCGTTGAAGCCCGTGGGGCTCCAGCTATCTCTCCAAGACATCCACAAGCGACTGATGGCAATTCGGGCATCAGAGGTGACTTTTGACAAAGCAACGGGACGTTACAACTTGCACGCTGTTCGAAACCAACTGCCCTTGATTGTAGAGTCCCGCCACATGGTCGGCGGGTTAATGCGCTCCGATCGGTCCCTCTTCTTTCTTCGAATCAGGACGAGTTTTTCGATGGGACCGACAGGCGTTGACAACGTCAAGCTCAAAAGCCTTTCGCTATCCGATGCGTTCCTTTACGGCAAATTAGTAAACGACTCGGACGATACCGACGAGATTCTGAGCAGGTATTGGGACGTGCCCGGCGACGACGTAGTGGCACAAGTCGCAGCGGACGGGAAGATCATTATGGAGGGCCCGTTTCCGCCGCGCGGCAAGTAGCACAAAAAGAACTGATCAAGTTCCCAAGCGCGAAAGGCCCAGCCCCGAACGGAGGCTGGCTTAACAAGTCGCCAGAGCCAACGCCCACGTCCGTCACGTCTCCTGCTTGCGCAGGAGCCGCGCCGGCCGTGGTCGTGGCTCATCTCACGTTAAGTAGTCGTTGACGGCGAGGCCGGGCGATTGCACGGCGCTGGTGTGGCGACGGGAACGCGGGCACGGATTTTCTTGTGGCGCGCGGTTGGCGGCTGGTGGCACGCTGCGGCTTGCCATGAAGAAGCTCAGCATTCTCACCCTCTCCGTTCTGCTCCTGCCTCCGCTGTCGACACTCCACGCCGCTGAACCGGCCCCGGTGGAGTTCACCGTGAAGCTGGAGACGGTGATGAAACATGACGACGGGAAGTTCCTCTGGTTTCACCCGCGTGCGGCTGCGATTCCGGGATGGGGCGGGAACGGGCCGGCGGTGGTGATGACGATCCAGAAGCATCTGAAAGTCTCGGACTACTACTCCGGCCTCCATGTGATGATGCGCCAGTCGCCGACAGTGGCATGGACGGGGCCGGTGTTGCCGCCGGAGCTGGATTGGCGTCCGCAGCCGGACGGCGTCACCATCAGCGTCGCCGATGTCACGCCCGGTTGGCACGCGCCGACGGGGAAGCTGCTCGCCATCGGCTGCCAGGTCCGCTACAGCCCGAAAGGCAAGCAACTCGACGACGTGAAGCGCGCGCACCAGACGGTCTATGCGGTGTTTGATCCGAAGACGGAGCGGTGGACGCCGTGGCAGGTGCTGGAGACGCCGCCGGACGAGGAGTTCGACTTCGCGCGCAACGCCTGTTCGCAATGGCTCGTGCGCCCCGACGGCCGGCTGCTCGTGCCGCTCTACATCGGGCGCAACTCCAAAGACCCGTTTAGCGTGACGGTCGCCGAATGCCGCTTTGACGGCGCGAAGCTGAGCTACGTCCGCCACGGCAACGTGCTGCGGTTGAACGTCGTGCGCGGGCTTTGCGAACCGTCGCTGATCGCGTTTCGCGGACGTTACTTCCTCACGCTCCGCAACGACCTGCGCGGCTACGTCACGGCGAGCGACGACGGCCTGCAGTTCCCCGAACAGCAGCCGTGGCTCTTCGACGACGGCGCGGAACTGGGCAGCTACAACACGCAGCAGCACTGGCTCGCGCACAGCGACGGCTTGTTCCTCGTCTATACGCGGCGCGACGCGAACAATGACCACATCATCCGTCACCGCGCGCCGCTCTTCATGGCGCAGGTGGACCCGGCGACGTTGCGGGTGCTGCGCCGCACCGAGAAGGTCGTCGTGCCGGAGCGCGGCGCGGAGATGGGCAACTTCGGCGCGTGCGCGATCAGCGAGACAGAATCGTGGGTCACGGTCTCCGAAGGCATGTTCATGAAGGACTCGCGCCAGCGCGGCGCCGAGGGCGCGACCTTCGTCGCCCGCGTGCTCTGGGCCAAGCCGAACAAGCTCGCACCATGAAAGCAGAACTCTCACGGTGTAGTGTCCTGACCGGGTCGGTGGTGGAAAACGAAAGCAATAACGGAACTCACAGCGCGGTGAGGCCGCAACGCAGAATGGCAAAATCATGGAGGGCAAAATCGTGATCCCTCAAAATCGGGAATGTTGGGATGATTTTGCCCCACATGATTTTGCCATCGGAGTTCACCCGTGTATCATCGCTCAAGCTAAGAAGAACTTGATGGATAGCAGTGCAAAGGAATGAAATGAAATCCTTCAAGCAGCGAAAAGTCTTCGTCCTCCTTCTCTGCGCGGCCTTCGTCATGAGCGGCTTGGTGTTTGCGGAAGAACACAGCGCACCGGACTGGGTGCTTGAAACCAAGACGGCGGCCTGGCAGCCACGTGATTCACAGGGCGAGTTCGTGTTCCGCGACCGGCTCTGGATCATGGGTGGATGGTTCAACTCGACCTCAGCGCCGCCGCGCGATGTGTGGTCTTCGGCGGACGGACGCGACTGGGAGTTCGTGACGAAAAGCGCGCCATGGATTCACAGCGACCTGCCAATGAACATCGTCTTCAAAGACCGCATGTGGATGATGGGCGGCTGGTATAACGGCCGGCTGCCGGGCCACTCGGCGGGCAACCAAGTCTGGTGGTCCACCGACGGCGCGAAATGGCAGCAGGCCACGGCCGCCGCCGGTTGGTCACCGCGCATCGCCGCAGGCATCGTGGAGTTCCGCGGACGGATGTGGATTCTCGGCGGAACGGAGAACTACTACTTTGGCGACGACCGCAGCCTGAAGAACGACGTGTGGTCCTCCGCCGATGGCAAGGAATGGAAACTGGAGACAGCGAACGCCGGCTGGTCGCCGCGCGCCTATCATCAAGCCGTCGTGCTCAACGGCAGAATCTACGTTTTCGGCGGCGGCAACTACGTTCCCACGCATCACGCGAAGAACGACGTGTGGTCGTCCGGCGACGGCGTGAACTGGCGTTGCGAGACCGAGGCCGCGCCGTGGCAGCCGCGCCTGTGGTTTTCTTCCGCCGTCTATCGCGGTCGCATGTGGGTGATCGGCGGCTGGGCGAAGGAGAAGGACAACTTCGGTGACGTCTGGCACTCCGCCGACGGCAAGAATTGGCAGCGATTCGAAACAAAGACCTATTGGAAGTCGCGCCACGAACACTCGGCCTTCGTCTTCAAAGACAAACTCTGGATCGCTGGCGGCCACGCCCGCCCGCTGAACAGCGAAGTGTGGTCGTTGCATCTGCCGGCAGGTTTCTTTACACGACCATGAAACGAAACGTCTCACTCACCCTCACCACCTACTACGCCTCCGCGCTGCCCGGCGATCCATCCGATTCCTGCAAGAACTACCACATGGTCGTCATCGCGTGGGATCCGGTGCGGACGTTCCCGAAGCGATGAAGGAGAAAGCTTTGGCGCTTGCAGCAGGCCCGCAAGAGACTACGATGCCCGCAAACCAACGGAGGACATTACCATGACGATAGCAAGAGCGTGGATCGCAGGCGCAACAGTTTTCGCGATTGTGCAGGTCGTTGGCGCGGTTGAACTGCCGTTTCCGTTGACCATCGGAGGCCACCCGGCCAAGGACGAAGGCCGGCTCGACGCGGCCGCGGTCGTCAAGGAGGCGGTTGCCCCCAGTGCTGAGGTTGTCATCCAGGCCCAGACGGAGATGGTCATCCTGAACATCACTGCCGCCAACGACGATGGCAGCGTCAAGGCACGCTCGCGCACCGCGATTGTCATGGCGCAAGGCACCAACAAGGTCCGTCTCGATCAGACCTTGGACAAAAAGCCTTTGGCGGCGGGGCTGTATCGGATGACCGCGACGGCGGCTGACACGACCGCCATTGTGCTCTTCCGCATCGGCGAAGGCGCCGTGGGAGTGGGCGGCAAGACGACGGCGCAAGTGGAACAGGAGGCGGAAAAGAAAGCCGCGGAGGCCACGCAGAAGGCCATGACGGATTTGAAGAAGGCCAAGGAGGAAGAAGCCGCCCGCGCCAAGCAGGCCGCCATGCCCAAACCCGCCGAGAAGCTCACGGACGAAGAGGCGGCCACGCGGCTTGCCTACGCCTCCCAATACGGCGAGGCGGACAAGGTCAAGGCGCTGCTCGCCTCCAACCCCAAGATCGTCAACATGAACGACAGCCAGGCGTTTCAGGCCGCGCTGTCGCTGCAAAAAGGGCCGGAGATCGTCAAAGCGTTTCTCGACGCCGGCGCTGATGCGAAGATAAAGCAGAAGGAATCCGGCTGCGGCATGATTGTCCTCGCCATTGACGGCGCCAAGCCGAGCGACGAACTGACCGCCGTCGTGAAGATGCTCGTCGAAAAAGGCGCGGACGTGAACTGCCCGCGGGTCAAGGAAGGCTTCACTGCCCTTCACCTCGCCGCTCGCCAGGGGATGAAGGACGTGATGGCGGTGCTGCTCTCGGCAAAGAACGTAGACGTGAACCAGCGCTGCAATGACCTACCCACCACATCAACGACCGACGACGCATGGCCGCCGCTTTTTTACGCCGTCTCCCGGGGCGATGAAGGGCAACCGGACGACTTGAAGGTGGTCGAGATGCTCTTGACCAAAGGCGCTGATGTGAAGGCGGCGACCAGAGAGAACCTCACAGCCCTGCATCTGGTGGCGAGAAGCGGGCGCGATCGCCGGGACATCGCCGAGCTTCTGGTTTCCAAAGGCGCCGCGATGGACCCCGTATCCCGGCCGTTCCACCTGACACCGCTGCATGAAGCCCTGATGAAAGACAATCCCGAAATCTGCAAGCTGTTGCTGGAGCGGGGCGCCAACGTCAACATCCCCAACGATCAAGGCGTCACCATCATCCAGCACGCGCACGGTTACTACTTGGACTGGAAGGCAGGCAAGGTCATCCAGCAAGGGGCCAGAGGCTCGCGGCGCTGAAAGTTTCCCAAACAAGCAGCTTTGGCGCTTGCAGCAGGCGAACAGAAGACTACCATGCCGGCCGAAAGGCTGAACATGAAGACCCCCGACCAAAGTTTCTCAAGCCACTCCACCACGCGGCGTGAGTTTCTCAAGACAACCTCGGCACTGGCGGGAGCAGCCGCGCTTTGCCCTTTCGTTTCGCGCTGCGTTGCGCGTGCTGCGGAAGGAGGAGCAATTACCATCCGCGGCCATCACCTTTTTGACATGCTCGACGCGCTCGGAACCGGCAAGTCGAGCCACAAAACGCTCGGCCCCGTGGCGCAGAAGGTCCGGGCCAATCCCAAGGGGCCGATCAAGGTTGTCATTGGCGTGGACGACATCTGCGCGCTGTGCGAGTGGTGGGACCACGCGAAAGGGCACTGCAAGAGATGCCTGACCACGCATCCGGAGGACAACGCGAACTCGATGACCTCTGACAAGAACGCCGTTCGCGTGCTCGGCATGAAGCCCGGCGACACGATGAACGCCGATGATCTCTATCGGTTGATCAAGACGCGCGTGACCAAGAAGGTTTTCGCCGAGGAGATCTGCGTCGCCTGCCGACTCGTCAACAAATGCAAGGAAACCTACGAGCCGAAGATCGAAGCCGCCGTCAAGGCGCTCGCCGGCCCGCGGTCGTAGGCAGACCTGTCGAGGAAAGACGCAAACTGGCACAGCGCATTACCCGGTATCCCCGGCAGTATCCTCCTCCGTGATCATCTTGACGCCGGCGGCTTTCATCTCCGCGACGGCGCGGGCGCTGTCGCCGGGATGAGTTTCGACGCCGCGAATGGCATCGGCGAACACCCAAACCTCAAACCCTCGTTTGGCTGCGTCCAGCGCAGTCCACTTCACACAATAGTCGGTAGCCAAACCGCCAATGAAGAGGCGGCGGATGCCGCGTTCCACCAGTGGTTGCTCCAGACCCGGCTCGCCGAAAAACGAATACGACTCGACCTTCGGGTTTTCGGCCTTCGAGATGACAAGGGCGCCCGCCGGCAGCCGCAGCGCCGGGTGAAACGCCGCGCCGGGTGTATCGCGCACACAGTGAACCGGCCACGACCCGCCTTGCTCACGGAACGAGCAGTGGTCCGATGGATGCCAGTCGCGCGTGGCGATGACGAGGGCGCCAACGCGCGCGAACAGCGCGGCATAGTGGTTGAGCGGTGCAACAACCGCGTCGCCGTCGCGCACGGGCAGCGCGCCGCCGGGACAGAAATCGTTCTGCACGTCCACAATCACCAGCGCGCAGGAGCTATCGGGGCGAATCTTCATGCCGGCGTAAACTAATCCAGAACGATGCGATTACAATCTTCGGCCGGCTCCCCTCACCCTGGCCCTCTCCCCTCGCAGGCGAGGGGAGAGGGAAATCTCGTCGCCGCCTCTCCGCGCGCGCCGAATGGTTCGCGGGCTACACGGGCGAAGGACATCTCCCTCGCCCCGCATCAGCGGGGAGAGGGCCGGGGTGAGGGGACGCAGCAATTTCATCGCGCGCAGAGTCAAAACACGCGGCGGAGTTCTCTAGATGGTCCAGCCCGTGCGCATCGCACGCGACAAGAGGCGGTTTGCGTCGGGGTCGTTGGGGAAGGTTTCCCGCGCCGGGTCCCACTTCAGCGGCCGGCCGAGGCGACACGAAATGAAAGCGAGATGACAGACGCTCGCGGCGCGCTGGCCAAGCTCGGCGTGAGTGGCCGGCAGCCGGCGGGACAGGACGCAGTCAATGAAATCAGCGTGGTGGAGAGAGCCTGCGCGGACACGGTTTTCGCCGGGACGAATTATCGAGGTCAGGATGTTTTCCGAACTGGCAGTGACGTCCCAGCCGCCCATGTGCAGCCAGCCTTCGCTGCCCTCGAACCGCACGCCGAACCCATCCCCGCTGGCAAGCACCAGCTTCATGCCATTCGCGTAACGGCAGGTGATCTCGAACTCCGTCGGCGCGTCGTAGATGCCATCGGTCGGGAACGTGCCCTTGCCGTCAATGTGCTCCGGCCCGGTGAGGTCCACGCCCATGCCCCACGTGGCGAGGTCCACGGCATGCACGCCGTTGTCGCTGATGTAGCCTTCGCCGTAGTCGAGAATCCACCGGAAGTTGAAGTGGCAGCGCGCCGGCGTGTAAGGCATCCACGGCGCCGGGCCGAGCCAGAGGTCGTAGTTGAAATCCGGCGGCACCGGCTGCGGCGCTTCCATGCCGCTGAAACCGCCGCGCACGTGAAACCCTCTCCCCGGAATGCAGCGCACGGTGTGCAGCTTCCCGATGCGCCCGTTGCGCACCAATTCGCAGGCGGCGCGAAACATCTGGACCGAGCGCCGCTGCGTGCCGGTCTGGAGCACGCGGCCGTGTCGTTTGACCGTCTCGACGATGGCGCGGCCCTCCGCGATGGAGTAGGCCAGCGGTTTCTCGCAGTAGATGTCCTTGCCGACGCGCGCCGCAGCGATGGCAATGACCGCGTGCGTATGGTCGGGCGTGCCAATCATCACCGCGTCAATGTCGCCGCGCGCGATCAACTCGCGGAAATCCTGCGTGACCGCGCAGCCTTTGTAGCCGCTGGAACCGGATTGCTTCGCGTAACGGTCCTCGATCGTGGCGGCCATCGCTTTGGCGCGCGCGAGGTCCACGTCGCACGAAGCGACGATCTGCACGCGCGTGTCGGCCAGGAACATCCGCGTGTCGTGGCCACCCTGGTTGCCGACGCCGATGCAGGCCATCGTAATGCGTTCATTGGCGGGCGCGGCCCCGGCGCGTCTCGCCTGGAGGATGAACGGCACTGCCGCAGCACCGTGACAGGCAACCTTGAGGAATGTGCGTCGCGAAAAGCTTGTCTTCATAGCGATTTCCGATTGTGGCAACGCGATGGTTGCTCTCCGCGTCGCGCCGGTCAAGTGGTTTGTAAAGCAATCGCGTCACTCCTTGACGCGGTTACTTCTTTGTCTTCCGATAGATCGCCCCCGGGCTGATCTTCTCCGCGTAGGACATCATCGTGAAACAGACCAACTGCGTCAGCTTCGGCTCGCCGGCGGCAAAGACCTGGCTGGCGAGATAGCGCAGTTCCTGGTCGGCAGCGGCGGCGATGGCAGCGCCATCGGGCAGGCGGCGGGCATACACGTATTGATGGAACGGCAATCCGCCGAGTTTGCAACCCCACTGCTTCTCGTAGTCCCACGGGCAGTCCGCGCCGCGACCGCGCTGGTTCTCGCGCATCCACTCCAGCGCCGCGCGAATGTGCTCCACGCTCGCCTTGCCCAACGGACTTTGTAGGTCGAGGTGCGCCATGCCGGCGGAAAACGCCTCGAAGACATACATCACCACCGCCGGGGCCGCTTCCTTGAAGCCGATGTGCTCGGCTTTGCGGAAGTCCATCTTGTTGAGCCAGTCGAGCGCGCCGCGGCCGACCTGCAAGTATTTTTCGTCGCCCGTCTCCGCGTAGAGCGGGAAGGCCAGCGAGCCGAAGATGCCCGATGAGCACCACCACTCGCCGTCGAACTTCGACCAGAGCCCATCGGTGATCCCGCCGCCCGGCCCGACGTAGTTGTCCAACACCAGCTTTGTGTATGCCATTACCGAATCCATGTAACGCTTTCGGTCGGTCGCACCCTCGCAACGCACCGCCGTGGCCAGCACGCCCATCGCGATGCTCGCGCAATCGGCGGCATACCACTCGCCCTTCGTTTCGCCGGGTTTGCGGCCGTAATTCATCCAGTAAGCGCCCTTGGGCGTCATGCCGTTCTGATACTCGATCATCCGGTCCGACCATCGCCGGCAAACCTCCAGATACTTCCGCTCGCCTGTGAGATCAAACGCCACCGCCAGCGCGCGCACTGCGTAGGAGTCGTGGTAGAAAGGCACCTTGCGCTCCGGCGTGTTCAGTTCCGTGCAAGCCGCGTCGCACATCTTCAGAAATTCTGCACGCAATCGCTGGCCATCGGGCAGTTGAGCGGCAGGTGCGCGATCCTTCACTTGATAAAACCAGTTCGCCGACAGACTCCGCAGTTTCAGCGACAGGCCGCCCTTGTAATTGAAGTAGGTGATGAGCGCGCGGTCGCCAACCCACGTGACAGCGGGATAAGCCCACGCATCATCGGCAGGCGCATCTTCCAAGTTGCGGAAGTTCGTCCACGTCTTGCCTTCGTCCTTGGAGACCGCCGCGGTGAGAGGATTCCGTCGCCTGGCACCCGGATTGTGGGTCCAAATCACCAACAGGTCGCGGGTGGTCGGGATTCGCGTGATGGCGACCGGCGCGTCAGAACCGGTAAGTGGCGTCGGCACTGGCTCAGTCCATGTTTGGCCGCCGTCCTTGGAGAGGCTCTTGTATTGGCAACCCAGCCCTGTGCGCATCAGCATCATCACACGCCCGTCTGCCAACTCGATGCATGCAGGCTCGTAACACCTGCCCTTCGCCGGCTGCACGCGCTGACTGTCGCGCCACGTCTTGCCGTCGTCGTCGGAAAGAACACAGTAGCTGTCACCGCCTTCCCACGCCTCCAGAAGAATGCGCCCGGTTCGCAACCGGATGCAGCGGCCGTTGGTGAGGCCCGTGTATTTGCCGGCCGGGCTGAGTTGCTTGCCGGCGCTCCACGTCTTGCCGTCGTCCGCGGACGTGCGCATCATGATGCGGCAATCGCTGGACTCGGTGTTCTTCTGGCAGTGAAAGAGCGCCAGGTCGCCGTTGCGCAGGCGCAAGAGATTGACCTCCATGACATTGCAACCACCGTCGTTCTCGATCAGCGTGAACTTCTCTCCCCACGTCCGCCCGCCATCCGACGAGGATCTGCCTGCGATCCGCGCCGGCCCGTGATCCGCGCCCTGGCTCGCGTAAAACTCCGTCCACGCCAGCAACAGCGAGTCGTCCTTGCGCTGAATGATTGCCGCCTCGCTGTTGCGCGGGTTCTTCGGCCCGACCGGCGCCACCACCAATTCAAAGGTCTGCGCCGCGTCCACGCGTTGGGTCAACGTGCCCGCCATTGCAGCGCAGAACATCAGTGTGGCTACTCTTGCGTATAATCTCATAATGCCTCTTTCTGGAACCTCACTTGATGACAGTTGCCTTGAGACTCAGCTTTCGGAGCTGCATTTCAACGTCAAAGATGCCCGGCACTTCCCAGCCGATGTTCATTCCGCTGATGCGATAGTCGGCGAGGTTCTTTGACTCGGTCAAGAAACCGCGCTGCCATGCCGTTTCCAACGCCTCGCGCAAGAGCGGAAGCAGGTCGCGGTCAATGGTGATCCATGCCCCATCGTGCGCACTTTGGCTGGTGTAGGTTTCCCCGCTGGGAGTGAAGATGAACATCCCCGTGCCCCCCATGTCGCGCGTCTGTGGGCAAAGGGGACACGACGACGGTCGTCGTAGATCGGCACGCCGAACCATAGATAGCGTCCGTAGCCGCCGGATTGGCGGTTCAGGTTCTGCAACGTGAAGAATATCTGGAACTGCGCCGCGTGCAGGCCCGGCGTGTAATCATCCGTCCGGACACACTTCGAGCGTAGCAACCGCGCCTCGGCATGGAGGCGGGCCTCAACCAAACCGGCCAGCACAGGCGGGTCGTTGAACGGTTGCTCGACCAGCAGATGGACCCACGGTTCGCCTTTTCGGCGCGCGCGCGAGCCGTATTCGGCGGAGGCGTTCACCGCCAGCGCGAGGTCCGACGACGCATTGGTGACTGGACCGAGCGTGATGGCCTTGGCCTCGTTGGCCCAGCGCAAGCCGCCGCCGGTCAATTGCTGCGGCGCCCCTTCGGTCAGGGGATGTTTGCTTGACCATTGAGCCATCTCCCAAGCCGGCTTCGCGCCAGCGTCGTGTGGAACCAACGTTCCGCGACGAACCTTCTTGCCGGGCGCGGGATCGAGCAGCGTAAAGCCGCCTTGGAAACGCGGATTGCGGATCAACTCTCGCGAGACACCTTGCGGCAACGCGGTGCCGTGGGCGCGCACGTTTTCCTGCGCCGATGCCAGGACAATAACAAAAGCAACGGCCACAGCGATTGACAACTTCGCGTTCACAGTCTGACTAGACCAGACTGTCTTTGCCGCGACAAGTTTCAACATTGCCTTCGGCGACAAGCAGCGGGCCGGTCGCCAGCCGGACCAACACAGGTTTGTTAATGCGGTGGCAAAGTGTTAAGAGATTCACGGTCGCTTCGTGCGCTGATCGTCTGGGATTCGGCCAGCGACGCGCAATGGTCGGAAAGCCCGCTGCGCAAAGGCGGCTGCGACGTGGTTTCGGAGCGTGTGCAAACGGACGGCACTTTGTAAAGTCGCGGCGCCGGAGCGGGGCCGCCTGGACAGACGGCGCGGCCCCATCGGTTGAACAAGAGAAAGGCGCGGAGAATGCGGTTGTTTCAGAACCTGCCGATCAAGTGGAAGTTGTTGTTGGTGATGGTGCTCACCAGCGTGATCGCGGCGGCGCTGCTCAGTTCGGCGTTGTTCTTCACCGGGCTGATCCGGCTGCGGCATCTCGCAGTCGGGGAAACGACCGGGCTGGCCGCGATCATCGGCGGGGAATGCGCCGGAGCGCTGGCCGCCGGGGATGCGAACGCGGCGCAGAAAAAGCTCGGCGACCTTGCCGCCCGGACGACCATCGAGGAGGCCAGTCTTTACACCGCCGATGGCCGGGAGTGCGCGCGTTACACGCGGCACGACCTGACACCACGACAGTCACCGCCGGCTCGCGAGAGCGGGGAATGCTTCGCCGGGGACCATTTGGAGTTGTGTCGCCCGATCGAGCATGGCGGCAAACCGGCCGGCATGATTCGTCTGCGGACCGATACGCACACCCAGTGGGCGCAGATCAAGAGTTTCGTTGGGGCCAGCGTTGTGGCGACAGCCATCCTGGCGTTGGCGATGTTGGCTCTCGCAAGCTGGCTGGAGCGGTTCCTTTTCAGCTCGATTCGGGAACTGGTCCGCGTCGCGCGCGGGGTCACGGAACGGAAGGACTTCACGCTGCGCGCGGCCAAGCTGGGCGAGGATGAGACTGGCGTGCTGACGGACGCGTTTAACAAGATGCTCGGCATCATCCAGGAACGCGACAGCGATTCGCGCGCGTCGCAAAACCGGCTGGAGAAGGGCGTGCAAGAACGCACCCGCGAACTGGAAGCCGCCAATGAGCAACTCAAGGTGGAGATCATGGAGCGCAAACGGGCCGAGGAGGCGCTGCGGCGCTTGGCGCAATTCCCGGCGGAAAATCCCAATCCCGTGTTGCGGATTGCCGCGGACGGCGCGCTGCTCTACGCCAACGCGCCCGCGCAGGCGTGGCTGGCTGCGCTGGGCAGCGGGGCCGGCCAACCGTTGCCGGCCGTCGTGCGCGCGCTCGCCGCTGACGCCCGCCGGCAAGGCCGCGTCGTCGAATCCGAAATCACGGATGGCAGCAGCCGTGTGTTTTGGTTCGCCGCCATCAAGCCGCCGGGCGAGGATTACGTGAACCTTTACGGCCGCAACATCACCGAGCGCAAGCAGGCCGAAGCGACGCTGGCGCAACTCAATGTCGAACTGGAGGCGCGCATCCAGCAGCGCACGGCCGTGTTGGTCGCCGAAAACACCGAGCGCAAGCGGACGGAGGTGGCGCTGCGGGAAAGCGAAAAGAAGCACCGTCGGCTGGTGGAAACTCTGCAAGAGGGCATCTGGGTAATTGACAAGGACTCTTGCACGACTTTTACCAACCCCCACATGGCAGACATGCTGGGCTACACGGTGAAAGAGATGCAAGGCAGGAACCTGTTCTCGTTCATGGATGAGCGCGGCGCAGACATTGCCAAGCGCTTGCTGGAACGCCGCGCGCAGGGCATCAAAGAACAGCACGATTTCGAGTTTCTCAAAAAAGATGGTCGCCGACTCTATGCGACGCTGGAGGCGGGACCGCTGACCGATGAAGCGGGCAACTACATCGGCGCTATCGCCGGGGTGGTGGACATCACCAAGCGCAAGCAGGCGGAGGAGAAGCTGCGACGGTATGCGGAGCAGTTGCAGACGTTGTCGCGCTCGCTGGTGGAGGCGCAGGAAACGGAGCGCCGCCGGATCGCGCAAGAGCTGCACGACGAGATCGGCCAGACGTTGATGCTGCTGAAACTCTCGCTCGACACCGCCGTGGATGTGTCGCCGGAGCAGGCGCGCGAGCGGTTGCAAGACGCCAGCCGACGCACGCACGAATTGATAGCGGCGGTGCGCAGCCTCTCGCTGGAACTGCGGCCCTCGATGTTGGACGACGTTGGCTTGCTGCCCGCGCTGTTGTGGCTCGGCGATCGGTTTGCGGGCCAGACACAGGTCCATATCGAGCACAGCGGCGTGGAGGATCGGCGGTTCAGCCCTGAAGTGGAGATTGCCGCCTACCGCATCGCGCAAGAGGCATTGGCCAACGTTGTCCGCCACGCAGCCACGGCCCAAGCCACCGTCCGGCTGCGGGCCGACGCAGCAATGTTGGAAGTAGAGGTGGAGGACGGCGGATGCGGCTTCGACGCCGCGGCTGCGTTGGCGAAAAGCAACTCCATCGGGCTGCACGGGATGCGCGAACGGGCAGCGGCGCTGGACGGCGAGCTGACGATCAAGTCCACGCCGGGTGCAGGCACGTGCGTGACGGCGAGACTGTCGCTTGGGAGAGTGACGGGTGACGGGTGACGAGATGCAGATGGAGGGCAAAATCATGCTGGGCAAAATCATGGTTTTGCCTACTATGATTTTGCCTGAACTCAGCGTATCGCTCTTCAATCTATGAAACGCATCACCATCATCCTGGCTGACGACCATCAACTGGTTCGCGCCGGGCTGCGGGCGCTGCTGAGCGCGCAAGCCGACTTCGAGATTGTCGGCGAGATTGGTGACGGACTGGAAACGACGAAGCTGGTGGAGAAACTCCAGCCCGACGTGTTGGTGCTGGACGTGATGATGCCCGGCCTGAACGGGCTGGCAGTGGCCAAGCAGGTCAGCCATCGTTGTCCGCGCACGCGCATGGTGATGCTCTCCATGCACTCCAACGTGGCCTACGTTGCGGAGGCGCTTCGCAACGGCGCCGCCGGCTACGTGCTGAAGGACTCCGCCGCCTCCGACCTGGCCGCTGCCGTGCGCGGCGTGATGACGGGCGGGCGGTTCCTCAGCCCGCCGTTGACGGAGCGCGAGGTGCTGAACTACGAGCACCGGACGAGAAACGGACACGCGGATCTCTACGAGACGCTCACCGGACGCGAGCGCGAGGTGCTGCAACTGGTGGCCGAGGGCGGGACCAACCAGGAGATCGCCAGCCGGCTCTCCATCAGCCCGCGCACCGTCGAGGTCCATCGCGCGCGCGTGATGCTCAAGCTGGGCCTGCGCAGCAGCGCCGAACTGGTCCGCTTCGCCTTCAATCGCGGCATCGTTTCCGCTGACACGCCGCCGCCGCTCAGACGCAAGCAATCGTAGCGCGGACGAAAACGAAATCTGTAGCGGCGGTTTCCGACCGCCGATCATTCAATCATGATTCGTTCGGCGGTCGGAGACCGCCGCTACAGAAACCAAACGCGCGCGGCGGGGCGGAGGGGCCATGTTTGTAGAAATACGGGTTTATACGTATAGACCACTGCGGTGACGGCACGGTAGCCTCGCACAGTTTTCGGGTGCTAGAAAACGGATGTCTTGCATGTCATTTGTCTCACTTGATTGTGTCCTATCCTGATGATTGTCGTCAGCATTCGAGGCTGTAGGCCTCGCAATCGGATTTGTTTGTGAAAACTTCTGAACCATCGGAATCGCGTGCTTGGCTTGCGTTTCTGTTGATCTTCGCCGTCTTGGCGGCGGTCTTCGGTTTGCTTGCGCTGGTGGGATGGGTTCTGGGATTGCCGCGGTTGACCAGCTTTGGGGCGGACCTGATGCCGATGGCACCGAGCACGGCGGTTTTGTTTCTATTGTTGGGAGTCGCCACCGGCTTGCGCGCCCAGACGCCGTTGAGCCGCCGCAGTTTTTGGATCAGCGTGGCGGCGGGTTGGTTTGGGATGCTGGCCGCGCTCCTGTTGTTAGTTCTGTCCTGCCTGAACATTCATTGGGCGGTTGAGCGCCTCGGCCTGAACATCACCGGAACGGTTGGCGGAGCGCCCATGGGGCACATCTCACCCGTGGGTGCTTTTTGCTTTCTGCTCGCCAGCGTGTCGTTTCTGGCCTCGCTTTCGCAGCCGGTGGTCCGGCGCTGGCGCGTCGTTCTGGCGTCAGGCTCCGCGGGCGTGCTTCTGGCAACTTGCTTCATTTTCCTTCTGGCTTATCTCTACGGCGCACCCCTGCTCTACGGCGGAAGCTTCATCCCGCCGGCGCTCAACACGGTTCTGGCTTTCACGATGCTGGGCGTTGCGCTCCTGGTTTCGGCCGTCCGTTCGTCAGGGCCGCGTGGCGGCCAGCTCAAAGACGTTCCTGTAACTTCGTATGTCCTCCTCCTGGTTTTCGTCCTTCTGGCGGCGGGTATCGTCACCGTCGGTCTCCTCTACTACCGGCATTACGAGAAGCAATACCGCGCCGAGGTGGAGCACCAGCTTTCGGCTGTTGCGGAGTTGAAGGTGAGTGAACTTGCGCAGTGGCGCAAGGAGCGGCTGGGAGATGGCGGCATCCTGTTCAATAATGGCGCCTTCGTTGCGCTGGTGCGTCGTTTCCTCAAGAAACCGGAGGACGCCGACGCACAACGACAGCTTCTGGATTGGATGGGCAAGTTCATTCAGTATTACCAATATGACCGGGTTCGGCTGTTGGATGCGCAGGCCGTCCCCCGTCTGTCGTTACCCGCTGCGCAGGGGCCATCCGCGTTAATGACTTCGCAGAAAGTTGCCGGGGTGTTGCGGTTGGGCCAAACGACGTTTGAAGATTTCCACCGCAACAAATACGACCAGCGCGTCTATCTGGCGGTGATGGTTCCCATTCTCGATGAACAGGACGGCGCCCGGCCACTGGGCGTCCTCTCGCTGCGCATTGACCCGGAAAAGTATCTTTATCCCTTCATTACACGCTGGCCGACATCCAGCCAGACCGCCGAGACGCTGCTCGTGCGCCGGGAAGGCAACGAAGTCGTCTTCCTGAATGAACTCCGGTTCCAGACGAACACCGCGCTGAACCTGCGCGCGTCTTTGGATCGCGTCACACTGCCTGCGGCTCAGGCTGCCTTGGGCCGGGAGGGCGTCATGGAAGGCATAGACTATCGGGGCGTGCCGGTGATGGCGGCCTTGCGCACCGTTCCCGATTCGCCGTGGGCGCTGGTGGCCCGCATGGATACCGCGGAAGTGTATGCGCCGTTGCGCACGCAACTCTGGCAAGTGGTCCTCATGATCGGCGTTTTGCTTTTCGGCGCGGGGGTCAGTGTGGGTCTGGTCTGGCGGCACCAGCATTCCCGGTTCTATCGGGAGCGAGCGGAGGCGGCGGAGGCGATGCGGGGGAGTGAGAAGCGGTTCCGGACGATCTTCGAAGAAGCGCCGCTGGGGGTGGCGTTGATTGATTCGCTCACGGGGCGCATCTATGAGGTCAATCCGCGGTTTGCGGAAATTGCCGGCCGGACGAGAACAGAAATGGCCACCATAGACTGGATGAGCATCACGCATCCGGACGACGTGCAGGAGGACCTGGATAACATGGCCCTGCTGAACGCCGGGAAGATACCCGGGTTCAACATGAACAAGCGGTATCGCCGTCCCGACGGTTCCTATGTCTGGATCAACATGACGATCGCCCCGATGACTGTCAAAGACAGAAGTCATCCGCGGCACTTGTGCATGATCGAGGACATCACCGACCGCAAGCGGGCAGAAGTGGCGCTGCAGGAGAAGAACGCGGAGTTGGAACGTTTCCTCTACACGGCCTCTCATGACCTGAAGAGTCCGGTCGTGACGATCCGGACGTTCCTCGGCTATCTGGAGCAGGACACGGCGGCGGGCGATGCCGGGCGGATCGAGAAGGACCTGCGCTTCATCCGCGCCGCCACGGACAAGATGGGACAGTTGCTCGAAGAGTTGCTGGAGGTTTCACGCGTCGGCCGCGTCGTCAGCCCGCCGGTGAGCATCACGCTCAAGAAACTGGTGGAGGATGCGCTCGGCGCGGTGGCCGGGCGCGTCGCCGAGCGGGGCGTGACGGTGAAGGTGGGCGACACCGACATGCTATTGCGTGGCGACCGACACCGGCTGGCGGAGATCTGGCAGAACCTGGTGGAGAACGCCTGCAAGTTCATGGGCGACCAGAAGGAGCCGCGCGTCGAGATTGGCGTGGAGACGCGCGGCGCGGAAACGGTGTTCTTCGTGCGCGACAACGGCATCGGCATAGACCCGCGTTACCACGCCAAGGTGTTCAATCTTTTTGAGAAGCTCGATCCGAGAGCCGAAGGGACGGGCCTTGGCCTGGCCCTCGTCAAACGGATCGTGGAGTTGCATCAAGGGCGAATCTGGGTGGAGTCCCTGGGACAGGGGCAAGGCGCGTGCTTCTGCTTCACGCTGCCGGGAGCGGTGGGGAAACAGAAGTCAGAGGACAGCGGTCAGAAGTCAGAAGGCAGTAATTCCAAAGAATAAAAACGAAAGAAAAAGAACATGAAAGGCGAACCGATTGACATCCTGCTGGTGGAAGATGATGAGGCCCATGCCGAGATCGTGCGGCGGAACTTCGAGAACTGTCGCTTGGCCAATCGTCTGATCCACCTCACCGACGGGCAGGCGGCGTTGGACTATCTATATCAACGGAATGGATTCAGCGACCCGGCCAAGTCACCGCGGCCGGGCGTCATCCTGCTCGACCTGCGCCTGCCGAAGGTGGACGGGTTGGAGGTGCTGAAGACCATCAAAGCGGACCCCAAGCTCAAGACCACTCCTGTTGTGATCTTGACCACCTCGAAAGCCGAGGTGGACATGGTCAAAGCGTATGAAAGCCACGCCAACAGCTACCTGGTCAAGCCGGTGGACTTCATGCAGTTCACGAAGCTGATGGAAACCTTCGGTTACTACTGGCTGGCATGGAACCAGTATCCGCACTGATGAGCCGACACGCTTTATTTGAAGGGTTGCTGGCAGGGGCAGACCGTGGAACGGATGTCCACATCCGTTCGGCAACGGGCTTGGAAGCCCGTTCTACATCGCTGCACCATCAAAGTAGTCATCACGCTCCGCGTGATGGCTCGGAGAATCATCCTCACGCGGAGCGTGAGGACTACCTTTCCCCAACAGAATCGTTCCGTCTAACATCACCCCGGAGATTCGCATGAATACCGAGCGCCTGCATCTGCTGATCGTGGAAGACGAAGAGGCCCACGTCGAGGCCATCCGCCGCGCCTTCGACACGGACGGCGCAAGTGTTGAGGTTCATGTCGCGCGCACGTTGCGGGAGTATTCCGAGCTTGTCGCCACCCGCCCGCTGGACATCGTGCTGATGGATCTGAACCTGCCGGACGGCCGCGCTGTGGAGATTCTGACGCATCCACCGGAAGACGGGCCGTTCCCCGTCATTGTTATGACCGCGTTCGGCAATCAGCAGATCGTGGTCGAAGTGATGAAGGCGGGCGCGTTGGATTACGTGGTCAAGTCGCCCGAATCTTTCGCCATTATGCCCCGCACCGTGGAGCGCATGCTCCGCGAGTGGAAACTGCTGCAAGAACGGAAGCGCGCGGAGGCGATACTGCGGGAGAGCGAGGAGCGTTTCCATGCACTGTTCGAGAAAGCGCCTCTGGGTTATCAGTCCCTTGACGCAGAAGGGCGCTTCATCGAAGTCAATCAGGCATGGCTTGAGACTCTTGGTTACAGCCGCGAAGAAGTCATCGGCAAGTGGTTTGGCGACTTTCTTGCCCCGGAGTTTGTCGCGGCATTTCGAGAACGATTCCCCCTGTTCAAGGCCGCAGGGAAGATACACTCTGAGTTCCAGATGCCGCGCAAGAATGGTGAAAGGCGTTTCATTGCATTCGAGGGACGCATTGCGCACACGGCCGACGGCGGCTTCAAACAAACGCACTGCATTCTCCAGGACATCACCGAGCGCAAGCGGGCGGAGGAGGCGGTGGTCGCAATCAAAGAACGCCTCCAGAACACGCTAAACAGCATGGCACAAGGCTACTACGCCATTGACCGCGACTGGCGCGTGGTGGCCGTCAACGCCGTGGCGGAGAAACATTTCGGCAAACCAGCCGCGGAACTGATCGGCGGCACCCTTGAGCAAGCCACGCAAGGGCGCATCCCGGACAACGTCCGCGAGGGCATCCAGCAAGTCATGACCTCCGGCCAGCCGCAGCAACTCGAGGTCAAGTCCAAGGTCCGGCCCGGCACTTGGGCGACAAACTACATCTACCCGCGCGACGGCGGCGTGGAGGTTTACTTCACGGATATCACCGAGCGCAAGCGGGCTGAGGAGGCGCTGGCGGAGGAGGCGATCCGTCGGCGCATTTTGATGGACCAATCCAGGGACGGCATTGTGGTTCTCGACCAAGACGGTAAGGTGTTTGAGGCGAACCGCCGCTATGCTGAGATGCTTGGCTACTCTCTCGACGAAGTGCTCCAACTCCACGTTTGGGATTGGGACGCGCAATGGACCCGCGAACAAGCGATGGAGAAGATCCGGTTGGTTGACGCCACCGGCGATCACTTCGAGACACGCCACCGTCGCAAGGACGGCACCGTCTATGACGTCGAAATCAGCTCGAACGCGGCCATCTGCAATGGGCAGAAACTCATCTTCTGCGTCTGCCGCGACATCACCGCACGCAAGCGGGCGGAGCAGATGCTCCAAGACTTGAAAGAACTGTATTCTTCCTTGGTGGAGAACCTGCCGCAGAACGTCTTTCGCAAGGATCGCGAAGGGCGTTTCCTGTTCTGCAATCGGCGATTCTGTGAAAACGCGGGGCATTCATTGGAGGAAATTGTTGGCAAGACCGACGCCGATCTCTTCCCTCCTCAACTGGCCGAGGCGTATCGGCAGGACGACCTCCGCGTGATGGAATCGGGCCAGATCCTGGACCGGGTGGAGGAGAACATGGGCACCGATGGCCGGAAGTCGTTCGTCCAAGTGGTGAAAGCCCCGCTGTGCGATGCGGACGGAGACATCATTGGAATACAAGGGATATACTGGGACGTCACCGAAAGGATGAAGACGGCGGACGCGCTGCGAGAGCAGGCCGAGGAACTCCGCGCGCGCAACGAAGAACTGGAACGTTTTAACAGCGCAAGCGTGGGGCGCGAGTTGCGCATGATCGAACTGAAGCAGGAAATCAACCATTTGTGCCAGCAGACGAGGTTGCCGGTGCGCTATCCCCTGGATTTCTTAAGAGAAAACGGGAAGGACAGCAGCAACACGCCCCCGACAAAACCTGGACGATTATGAACGCAAGTCTCGCAGTTGTGAATTCGTTGGTCGGGCGCGACCGCCGGTCGCGCCGAACGCTGCTTTTGTGTGAAAGACTGCGGGGCGTAGAACGGACTTCCAAGTCCGTTTCTTCTTGTCCATTCCCCGAACGGATGCCCGCATCCGTTTCGCAACGGACTTGGAAGTCCGTTCTACGCCACTCGGCGCGCCCGGCGGTCGCGCCCTACCATTCACCCGGCGGTCGGAGACCGCCGCTACAGTTCCTCTCTTCGCTGATCTTGAGACAGCCATGAGACCGCAAGAACCATCCGCCTTGGCATCTCGCGAAGACCAGCGTTATTGGGCTGGATGGTTGAGTGTCATCGCTGCGGTGTCTGTAGCACTAGGCTCGGCGTTCGTGATAGTCGCACTCCGCGAACAGGTCGGCGAATACGACCGAATGGGGATGCTGCTCCTCTCTCTCGATCGAAGCGCGCATGAGATGAACAGCATCGAGTGGCAGGCAATCGCCAGGAAGAAACTGGACCCCGAAGTGTCGAAGCATTTGGAACAAACACGCGCTGAAATGGGCACGGCCATCGGGGGACTCGCACTTCACAGCCTTGGCCCGCTGCCGCTCAAGAAGGTTTCCACTTGCTACAGTGCCTACAAGCAGGCGGTGGATGCGGAGTTTGAACTTATCGCGGCAGGCAGGATGGATGAGGCGGAAGCCTTGGACGAAAAGCAGGTGGACCCCGCTTTTAGCGCGCTGGAACGGTCAATATCGGCAGCGGACGCGGTTTATGGCGATGCGGCGCGCTGGAGAACTCAAGTTGCCAACGTTGGTTCCATACTGGTCGTGCTGTTTGCCAGTGGAGTCATCGGACTTCTGTTTTGGCGGTTCAGCCACGCACGATTGGCGTTCCAACTCGCGAGAGCTGAGGAAGGCTTGCTACGGGGAGCAAACGAAGCGTTGCAGGCAGAGGTCGCCGAGCGCAAGCAGGTGGAGGAGTCGCTGGCGCGACTCAACCGCCAAAGCGAAACGATTTTGAACTCAGCCGGCGAAGGCATCCTGGGACTGGACATGGAAGGCAATCATACATTTGTCAACCCTGCGGCGGCGAAAATGCTTGGATACGAAGCCGGGGAACTCATTGGCCGCCCCAGCCATTCAATGTGGCATCACACGAAGCCTGACGGCAGCCGTTATCCCGAAGAAGAGTGCTCGATATACTCAGTGCTCAAGGATGGCGCCGTGCATTCGAGAAGTGACGACGTATTCTGGCGAAAGGACGGCACCAGTTTCCATGTTGCGTTCGTCAGCACGCCCATTCGCGCTCAAGGCAAAGTGGCGGGCGCCGTCGTCACCTTCAGTGACACCTCCGCGCGAGAGAAAGCAGAGGAAGCCCTGTGCCAATCCCGCGCCGCGGCGTTGAACATGATGGAGGACGCTGTCGCGGCGCGCGACAGGTCGGAAGAGGCGAGCGAGGCGCTGCGGCAAGAGGTGGAGGAGCGCAGAAAAGCCGAAGATGAAGTGCGGCGCTTGAACGCTGGACTGGAGCAGCGCGTGACCGAACGCACCGCCGAGCTTCAAGCAGCCAATAAGGAGATGGAGGCGTTCTCCTACAGCGTGTCGCACGACCTGCGCGCGCCGCTGCGGAGCATGAACGGCTTCGCAACCATCCTGACGGAGGATTACGCGCCGCGACTCGACGAGGAAGGCCGCCGCCTGTTGGGAACCATTTGCAGCGAAGCCGGCCGGATGGGCCAGATGATTGACGAACTGCTGGCGTTCTCGCGGTTCGGACGACAATCCATGCACATGGGGAGGGTTGACATGCTGGCGTTGGCGCAAAGCGTATTCGACCAATGCGCGGCACAGGCATCGGGCCGTGAGATCCGGTTCAAGCTGCATCCGCTGCCGGCGGCGCAGGGCGACATGGCCATGCTTTCTCACGTTTGGAGCAACCTGATTTCCAACGCCATCAAATACACACGCGCCAAGCCGGTGGCCGAGATCGAAATCACCGGCCGCGTGGAAGACGGGCAGCTTCTCTACTGCGTGAAAGACAACGGCGCGGGCTTCGACATGAAGTATGTCCGGAAGCTCTTCGGTGTTTTTCAGCGATTGCACGCTGAAGCCGATTTTGAAGGCACGGGTATTGGGCTGTCGTTGGTGCAACGTATCGTTCAACGCCACGGCGGCCGCGTTTGGGCGGAAGGCGAAGTCAACAAGGGCGCGGCGTTTTACTTCACGCTGCCCGTGGTGGTGGAAGGAAGTCATCAATGATCAGTAAAGGCTATCCAAGAACCAGCGAAGAGCGGAACTGTAGCGGCGGTCTCCGACCGCCGGCCGTTCATTTCGCGAAGGATTTTGGCGGTCAGAGACCGCCGCTACAGCGCTGGATGGATTTTGGGATAGGTTCTAATCAGCAAGTCGAACGGAGCCACACACAATGAGCACCAACGAAGTCGAAATCCTTATGCTTGAGGACAACCCGCGCGACGCGGAGTTGGTGATGCGCGAGCTGCGGCGGGAAGGCATCCAGTTCAACGCGAAGCGTGTCTGGACGGAGGCGGACTTTCTCGCCGGACTGCGGAACCCGGCGCTCGACCTCATTCTGGCCGACTTCCAGTTGCCATCCTACGACGGCCTGTCTGCCTTGAATCTTGCGAGCAAGGAGCGTCCGAAAGTGCCCTTTATCTTCATATCAGGCACTCTCGGTGAAGAGACGGCTGTGGATGCCATGCATCACGGCGCGACGGATTACGTGCTGAAACAGAGGCTGACCCGCCTGGGGCCGTCGGTGCAACGGGCCTTGCGGCAAGCCCAGGAGCACAAGCTGATCGCACAGATGGCGCAGCGACTGGCCGAGAACGAGAAGCGATACCGGGAACTGTTCGGCGGGATCAAGAGCGGCGTCGCGGTTTACGAAGTCCGGGCCAATGGGGAAGATTTCATTTTCAAGGATTTCAACGCAGCCGCCGAGCAGATCGAGAACGTGAAGAAGGAGCGTCTCATCGGGAAAAACGTCATCGAGGTGTTTCCGAACATCCGGCAAATGGGCTTGTTGGACATCTTCCGGCGCGTCTGGAAAACCGGCGTGCCGGAACATCACGCCACGTCGGTCTATCAAGACAAACGCGGCCTCTCGTGGCGGGAAAACTATGTCTATAAGCTGCCGTCGGGCGAGCTGGTGGCCGTTTATGATGATGTCACGGAGCGCAAGCAATCCGAAGAGAAGGTGAAGGTCAGCGAGGAACGGCTGCGCCAGGCGTTGGACGCCGGGCAGATGGGCGCATGGGAGTTGGACCTTGTCAGTGACACGTCGTGGCGAACGCCGCGACACGACCAGATCTTCGGCTACACCACGCCGCCGGCCGAGTGGAATTACGAAATCCTCTTGAAGCATATCGTGCCCGAGGATCTTGACCTGGTCACACGTTCTTTCGCCCAGGCGTTGTCCACCGACCGTCTCAGCCTTGAATGCCGGATTGCCCGGACGGGTCAGGAGCCGCGTTGGGTTGCGATCCAAGGACGTGTCAGCCGCAATGAGAAAGGCGAGCGCGTCCGGCTGATGGGCACGGTGAGCGACATCTCCGAGCGCAAACTGATGGAAAGGGCGTTGCGCGAGAGCGAGCGACGCTTCCGGTTGCTCGCCGACAACGCGAACGACCTGATCTGGACCACGGACGCAACAGGCCGGCTGAACTACGTGAGTCCCTCGGTTCAACGGCTGCTGGGCTACACCCCGGCGGAGATTCTGTCGCGCGGCATGGATCAAATGTTGACGGCGGCTTCAGCCACGTCAACCCGCCAGACGCTGGATGAAGCTATTCCGAAAATGCAGGCTGGCAAACACGTGCGCGAGACGTTCGAGCTGAACTATATCCGCAAGGACGGCTGGACGGTCTGGTGCGAGGTCAGTTGCGGCGGGATATTTGACTCGTCCGGCGAATTCGTCGGTGTCGTGGGCGTCAGCCGTGACATCAGCGCGCGCAAGCGGGCGGAAGGGGCGTTGCGAGTGAGCGAAGAACGCACACGCGCCATCGCTGATTCGGCCCAGGATGCCATTCTGATGATGGACAAGGAAGGGCGGGTGTCCTATTGGAACCCGGCCGCCGAGCGCATTTTCGGTTACACCCGCGCCGAAGCCATCGGCCAGAATCTACATAAGTTCATCGTGCCCGCGCGTTATCACGAAGCGCATCACGCCGCCTTCCCGGCGTTTCAGCGAACGGGGCATGGCGCCGCCATAGGCAAAACCCTCGATCTGGAAGCTCGCCGAAAGGATGGCAAGGAACTCTCGGTTCAGCTTTCGCTCTCCTCGATCCACATGAATGACGGATGGCATGCCGTGGGCATTCTCCGCGATATCACCGAGCGCAAGCGGGCGGAAGAATCTGTCACCCGGTTGGCGACGGCGGTGGAGCAGTCCGCCGAGACGATCGTGATCACCGATGCCACCGGCGTGATTCTCTATGCGAACCCGGCGTTTGAGAGAATAACCGGATACACCATCAAGGAAGCCATCGGGCAGAACCCGCGCATTCTCAAGAGCGGCAAGCATGACGCGGAGTTCTACCGGCAGATGTGGGCAGTGTTGGCCGGTGGCGAGATGTGGAGCGGCCACGTCATCAACAAGCGCAAGGACGGCACGCTTTACGAGGAAGAAGCGTCCATCTCGCCCGTCCGTGACACCGCGGGCAAGATCGTCAACTACGTCGCCGTCAAGCGCGACGTGACCCACGAAGTCGCGATGGAGAGCCAACTCCGCGAGTCGCAGAAGATGGAGGCCATCGGCACGCTCGCCGGAGGCGTCGCCCACGAGATCAACAATCCCATCAACGGCATCATGAACTACGCGCAGTTGATCACCGACCAACTGCCGGCCGACAGCCCGCTCCAGCAGTTCTCGGCCAACATCATGAAGGAGACGAATCGCGTGTCGCAGATCGTCCGCAATCTGCTCTCCTTCGCGCGGCAGAACTCGCAGGAGCGCAGCCCGGCCAATTTGAACGACATCATCAAGAGCGTTCTCACATTGGTGCAGACCGTGATCCGGCACGACCAAATCACGCTGACAGTGGAAGTGCCGGAGGGACTGCCCCAGATGGAATGCCGCAGCCAGCAGATCGAGCAAGTGCTGTTGAACCTGCTGACCAACGCGCGGGACGCCCTCAACGAGAAGTATCCGGCATATCACGAGGACAAGATCATTCGCGTCACCGCCCGTCTGTTCGAGCAGGATGGCACACGCTGGATTCGCACGACCGTGGAAGATCGTGCCAATGGAATCCCGGCGGAGATTCGCGACCGTGTCTTGGATCCGTTTTTCACCACCAAGCCGGCGGGCAAGGGAACGGGGTTGGGACTCTCCATCAGCCACGGCATCGTGAAAGACCACGGCGGGAAGTTGCACTTTGAGACCGAAACCGGCCGCGGCACGCGGTTCCACATGGATTTGCCGGTGAGTAATGAAAGGTAACTACCAAACAGGAACGCCGCGCCACACGCGGGGGTGCAAGGCAGGGCGAGGCGTCCCGCCGAGCCGAAACGCGGTCCGGGATGCGAACGTCGCGGCTTGCCAGGGACGGCTCGCTCTATCCAATGCAAGTGTTTCACAAGGATTTGACGAAAGGTGAATTATGACACGCATATTGGTTGTGGACGACGAAGAGAGCATCCGGTTCACGCTGGCGACATTCCTGAGCAACGCCGGCTGCCAGGTCGAGACCGCTGAAGACGTTCCGACCGCGCTGAAACGGCTCAAGGATGGAAACTTCGACGTTGTGGTTTCCGACATTATCATGCCCCGTGTCACCGGCGTGGAACTCCTCCAGACGATCCGCCGGGAGTCGCCGCTCGTCCAAGTCATCATGATGACCGGCCAGCCCAGCGTGGAAACGGCGGCCGACGCCGTGCGGGCCGGGGCGTTCGACTACCTGATGAAGCCGGTTTCCAAGGATGCGATCTTGCGCTGCGTGGCCAACGCCGCCAAGCTCAAGGCGGCCGAGGACGAGCGTTTGCGCCTGGCGGAAATCAACCGCCGCCATCAGGAAGACCTGGAACGGCAGCACAAGCAGTTGGAGGAGAACTACGCCCGCCTCCGCGAACTGGAAACGCTGCGCGATAACCTCACGCACATGATCATCCACGATCTGCGCGCGCCGTTGGCCATCGCCCTCGGCTATGTGGATTTGATCAAGGAAACCGCGGCCTCCAAGCTGGACAGCAAGGAGATCGGTTATCTGGACACGACCCTCATCAACATCTGCCGGCTCAACGACATGATCGGCTCGCTGCTGGACATCAGCCGGCTCGAAACGGGCAACATGCCGCTCAATCATGGCGCTTGTGACATGGGGCTGCTGGCCAGGTCCGTCGTGGAATCCTTCGATTCCATCGTGGGCCAGCGGCGCCTCAGTTTGGAGTCGCCCGCAGAACCGATCCCGGCGGCTTGCGACGAAGAGGTCACCCGCCGTATCCTCGGCAATCTGCTCCAGAACTCCCTCAAGTTCACCCCCAACGACGGCCACATCCGCATCACCGTGGGCCGGAGGGATTCGATGGTGCGGCTGGAGGTATCCGACAACGGCCCGGGCATTCCGGCTGAGTTTCACACGAAGATATTCGAGAAGTTTGGCCAGGTGGACAAACAAACGCGCCGGCACTCCACCGGTCTGGGCCTGACCTTCTGCAAACTCGCCGTCGAAGCCCAAGGCGGCCAGATCGGCGTCGAGAGCGAACCCGGCAAAGGCAGCACCTTCTGGTTCACCTTGCCGCCGGCCTGAGCCGCTGCGATTCAATCGGGCTGGGAAGAAGAGTGTCCATGCAGCCTTGCCTGCTCGCCGGGCGAGCGAGGAGTTCTCATCGCTGTTTTGCTGCCGGGCCAACGATAACCCACAGGTGGGCGACGGCTTTCTCGCCGCGTTCGTTGGCGCGCTCGACGCAGACGATGTAATTGCCGGGCTTGGCAAAGCGGTGTTCGGTGACGGCGAAACCGTCCTTCGCCAGCGACTTCACGCAGCCGTCGGATTTGACGGCGACGGGCGCGCTGCCGTCGCCAAAGTTCCACGTCTCCTCGCCGTGCGTCGTGCGGAAGCTGCGCACCTTGAACGTCACCGGCTCGCCGGCTTTGATGGCGAGCGATGGCGCGTGGGCGGCTTGGATGGAGGGCACGAGGAGATCGGGATGCGCTTTATCGAGAACCTGCACGACGGCAAAGTCATAGGCGATGTTGCCGGCGGCGTCGGTGACTTTAAGAACCTCGCTGTAGGTGCCGGGGCGCGTGTAGCGGCGCGTGACCGTCGGGCCGGTGGCGGTGGAGCCGTCGGTGAAGGTCCACTCGTAGCGGCGGATTTTGCCGGCCGCGCTCCAAGACTTGGTGGCGTCGAGCGTGGCGTTGTCGCCGGCCCAGATGAGATGATGCGGGCGTGCGACGGCGATGAGTTTCGGCGTGTGTTCGCGAACGTAAGCTTCCCACACGAAGGCGTAGCCTTCCTGCGTGCCCCATTTGCCGGAGGGCTGGCGGCAGTAGATGTCGAAGTGCAGGTGCGCCCAGCCGCCGCTGGCGCCTTCCTTGCCGAGCAGGCCAATCTTCTGGCCGCGCCTGATGGCGACGCCCGGCTTGATGGTCGGCTCGATGGAGAAGAGATGGCTGTAGCGGTAATACCAGCCGCGGTCGTCGAGGATATAGACGACATCGCCGCGCGGGCGAACAGGCGTGTCGTCGTAGCCGGGCAGCGTCTCCTTCGCCGCCGAGACTACCAGTCCGTCAGTGGCGGCGACTACTTCGTCCTTGCCTTCGCAGCCGCCGAAGTCGAGGCCGTTGTGGTAGTAGATTTTTTTGACAGAGGGCTTCTCGCCGCCATCCACAAAGCACGGCTCGTTGGCCATTTGCGTGCCGCTGGCGAACCACCGCGCCTTGAGCGGATAGCCGAATGTGCCGGGCTGCGTCCACGACGAGCCGACGGGCCAGAGGCGCAGCCGCGCGTCCTTGGCGAGGCCCCAAGAGTCGCTGCCGCTGTTGGTGTAGTAGCCCTTGGTAATAGGGCAGTCCACCTGCACGCCACCGACGGTAACGGGGAGGTTATAATTGGCAGAGACGAGCGTGGCGGTCTTGCCGTTGACCTCAACTTTCACGCGGGCGATGCGAACGGCGTTGCGGAGCGCGTCACGCGTCTCTTCAATGCCGAGCAGTTTCACGCGGGCGGTGGAGCCGTCGCTGAGCATGGCTTGCTGCATTTCGCCGATGCTGAGGTCCACGATACGGTCGAGCGGCATGCGCGTCGGCTGCGGCGGCTCGGCGAATGAGAAGACTGTGTTGACGCTGAGAAGCGCCAACATGACAAGCGTGACAGGAGTTCTTGTTTTCATGGTGTTCATGTAATCGGGTAACGGCCAAAGTCTTGCGCGGCGCGGCACATGGCGATGATGTTGGCCACCGGCGTATCGGCTTGCACGTAGTGCGAGGGCGCGAGGATGTAGCCGCCGCCGGGCGCGTAGTCGCGCAAGCGGCGCTTCACTTCCTCCACCACGGCCGCCTCGGTGCCGAACGGCAGCACGCGCTGTTCGTCCACGCCGCCGTGAAACGTCAGCCGGTCGCCAAACTCGCGCTTGAGTTCCGCCGAGTCCATCCCGGCCGCGAGCGGCTGCACGGGGTCGAGCACCTGCAAACCGATGGCGATCAAGTCACCGATGAACAGCCGGATGCCGCCGCAACTGTGAAACATCATCTTGCAGGACGGGTTGACGCGGCTCAGATGCTCGCGCGCCGCCGTCCAACGCCGCCTCAGCCGCGGCAGGATCAGTTCGCGGAACATCGCTGGCGAGTAGAGCGGGCCGGTTTGCATGCCGATGTCGTCGCCGCTGATCTTGTAAACCTGCAAATAGCGGCCAGCCGCTTCGAGGCCGATGCGGTCGAGCGTCATCTGAATGTCGGTGATTATGTCGAGCAGCCGTCCGGCAAACTCCGGCTCGCACGCGGCGCGCTCCAGCCACCGCTGGAAGCCCATCAGGTAAATCGCCGTCTGCACAATCGGTCCGCCGAAACGGCCGACCAGCGCGAGGTCGGTGTCCTCATACAATCGTTTTGCTTCCGCTGCCGCCGCTTCGCCGCGGGCGGGTGCGTTTGGATCGGGCCACGGATAGCGTTCGAGGTCGGCGAGCGTCGCGTCGGCGAGCGGATGGAAAACCGGTTCGAGGTAGCTGCCACCGCCGGGTTGGTGGATGCGCTCCAAACCGACGCCCCACTCGTCCATCACAAGGCCCTCGCGCGGCGGCGGACGGCGCGGCGCTTTGGAGGAGCCGAGCTTCACGGAGATCAGGTCCGCGCCGAGCGCTGCGAGCACCTTCGGATGCGGAATCGCTTCTTCCATGAAACCCATGTCCTGCTGTTCCTCAATCTGGAGGCCGAGGTGCTGCTTGAGCTTCACGTAGAAGCCCGGCACGGGGTTGATGTCTATCGGCACGCGGTCCGGTTCGCGGTGGTCGAGCGCCGCGACGACGCGTTCGCGGGAGGTCCAGATTGTCTTCATGCGGGCTTGAGCACGCCGGGCTTCGGGAGGACGAAAATCGCGGGGCGTGGCGTTGTCGGACACGCCAGCTCGCACGCGCCGCAGCCGGTGCATTTCGCCAGATCCAGGAGAGGTTTCACCGACAGGCCACCGGCGATTTCCTGGATGGTGAGGGCTTCGTAAGGACAGGCGCGGATGCAGGTCGTGCATTCCTGGCCGTTGGCGAGAAGGCAGAGGTCGAGGTCCACCGCCGCCGGGCCGATGACGCGCAGGCGTTTCTCGGCGAGCGAGAGCCGTGTGATGGCACCGCTGGGACAGACCTGGCCGCAACGGCAACAGTCCTCGCGGCAGTAGCCCTCCGTGAAGCGCACCATCGGCGCAAGCAAGCCCGCCAGCCCGTGCCCGCCGAGGTCGGGGCGCAGGATGCGCGTCGGGCAAGCGCGCACGCAGCTTCCGCAACGCACGCAGACACCGGTGAAGCGCGTCTCATCCAGCGCGCCCGGTGGACGCAACGGCGGCGTTTGGCCGTGCGCTGTCCGTGTCGCCGCGCCCGTCGCTGCGCCGATGCACGCGACGAGGAAACTCCGCCGGCCCAGCCGCGCCGGATGCTCACGGTCGGGATGCTCGCGCCGAAACAACTGCCGCAGCCGCCGCCCGCCGAGCACGAGCAGTTCCTGCAAACCTCCCAGCGGACAGAGCCGCGCGCACCAGACTTTCGGCAGAAGCAGGTCCACCAGCAAAACCGCCGGCAGTGCGAGACCGGCGCATACGCTTGCAACGGTGAGCGGCGTCCGCCACGCGCTGAAGAAGCCGCTAAAGATGGCGAGCGGGTCGAGCCAGATGAAGAACGGATAGCCCGCGCACGCGCCGCCAAGCGTCAGCATCGCGAGCAATCGGCAGATGAACGGCCAGTGCAGCCAGCGGAGCGCGGCCTTCGGACGCAGCTTGCCTTGGAGTTCCAGCAACAACCCGACGGGGCACGCGTAACGGCAGAACCATCGCGGACTGATGAGCACGAGAACCAGCACTGGCACGCCGAGGAGCACGACGAAACCGGCGGCTCGCGTCGCGAGCGCAGAGCAAGCTGCGACAAGCGGACTGAATGAAGCCAGCGGAACCGGAATTACCCACCACGGCAACACCAGCGCAACGCTTACCGCCAGCGCGAGCCAACGCATCGCCGCGCGCAGCCGCTTGCCGCGCCCGTTTGGCTCCGTGGTCATAGCGGACTATCCCAGATACGCGCCTTGCTCTCGGAGCAGCTTTTGGACTTTCGGAATGCTCACGTCGCGTGGCCGGCAGCCGTCTTTCACCGCGACCGCCGCCGCCGCGCCCGCCGCGTGGCCGGTTGTTAGGCACGCGCCAATGAGCCGGCCGTCCTCGACCAGCTTGTCGTCCATGCTGATGCTGCGGCCCGCCGTCAGCAGGCCGTCGAGCTTCTTCGGCAGCAACGCGCCATACGGAATCGGCCAGCCGGCGTGCTTGCTGTTCTGCGCGCCGCCCACCGCGACCACATCAGGGAACTTCCGCGGCTCGCGCGATTCCTTGTAGGTCAACTGGCGCGTGCCCGCCAGCAGCCGCGTCGTGCGGACGCCGATTTGCGGCGCGGTTTGCAGCAGGAAAAGCTGCTCGCCGCCCGGTGTCTTGCGCATCTTTTGCACATGGTTCCAGATTTTGTTGCGGTGCTCGAACTGCAACCGCGTCAGTTCGTTGATGTCGAGGCCGTTGGCGCTCGGCCCGCGCAGGTTCACCCAGCGGACGCTCGGCTGCGGCTCAATGGCGCCGAGCGACTTGTAGCCCGCCTTCTTCAGCGCCGCGTGATCGGCGCGGTCCACGTTGCCGAGCCGGTGCACCAAGCCGATGGCGTGCAACCGCTGCTCGTGTTCCGCTCCCGCCGCCGCGAAGATGTCGCCGTCGCCGGTGGTGTCCACGACCACCTTCGCGAGAATCGCCTGCCGGCCGGCTTTGCTGTCGAAGACCACGCCGCGCACCGCGCCGCCGTCCATGATGACGTCGGTGGCCCAACAGTGGAACAGCGTCTTCACCTTCGCTTCCTGGATCATCTCGTCCATCAGGAACATCGTCGCCTCGGGGTCGGTGGTTGGGTTGAACTTCGTTTCGCCGCGGTTGACGATGGCGTTGTCGAACTTCGCGTGCCGGTCGAGCAGCTCGCCGCCGACGCCGCGCACCACCTGCGTCATCTGGCCGTTTTCCGTCGCGTGCGTGCTGATAACCACCAGCACAATGCCACCCGTCCACAGCCCACCGAAGCAGCCGTAACGCTCGACGATCATCGTCTTCGCGCCCGCGCGCGCCGCCGACACCGCCGCCGCCCAGCCCGCCGCGCCGCCGCCCACGACCAGCACGTCGGTTTCCTGGAACACCGGCAACGGCCGCTCCGGCTGGATGACCTTGCCGTCGCGGATGAATGCGGGATAGCGCGGGCGGTTCTCGACGGAAGTGGACTGAAGCATGGACCCAAGCGTCTGCTCCTTGCCCTTGGGTCCCTTGCCGCTTTCATCCGCCACCACACGGCTGGCGAATGCCGGCCCCAGCCCGGCGGCGGAGAGAATCTGGAAAAGTTTTCTGCGGGTCATGGGATTGTTCATAGCGAGAATCCTTCTTAGAGGCGGAAGAAACATCCGGTTGGAATTTGAGCGACCATGCGCATTCTTCTTAAAGCGAGCATCGCACGCCGTCAATCGTCAAACACGCCGTCCGTCCACAGAGAACCGGCGGCTCCAGCCGGATAGTCGTTCCAGCCCGAAGCCGCCGATTGCTCAAACAGTCAGTTCAGTTTAGCCCTGCAAATACTGCGCGGGGAACTTCCACGGCGCGCGATACTCCGGCACCGCCATCTTCGCGGCCTGCTCGTCGCCGACGATCTTCTCCGTCGCAGGATCGAACTTGATGCTGCGGCCGAGTTTCAGCGACAGCAGGCTCAGCACGACCGCCACGTCAAGGCGGGTATGGTAGGACACGTTGCAGCTCGGTTGTTGGCGCGACTTGATGCAGTCAACCCACTCGATCTCGTGTCCGGGCGACGGCGGAATCTTGTTCTCCACCGGCTTGAGTTCACTGCAATTGTAGAGGGCGCGCGCCGTGAAGGTCTTGGCCTGCTTGCGTTCGACGACGTCCGGTTTGATGAGATCATTCATCGCCTTGCCTTCCGCCACGATCCGGTGCTCACCGTAGTTGCTCCAGAGGGTGCCGTTGACGCCGTGGAAGTAGATGCCGAGCCGGCGCTGCGGGACGGGATTGCCGTGGAGGTCGAAGCCGTAGCTGTTGGTGAGCGACGACATCCACGTCATCGTCGTGTTCGGATAACGCCAGAGCACCTCGTGGTTGTCGTAGGCGTCGCCGTCATCCTTGACGATGTAACGCCCGCCGACGGAGCTGACCTCGGTGGGATACTTCAGGTCGAGCGCCCAGATGGGCAGGTCAATAATGTGCGCCGCCATGTTGGGCGTCCAGCCGCCGCTGTAGTCCATCCACGAGCCATGATTGTAGGAACCTGAGAAGAGGATGGAGTTGAACGGAATCAACGGCGCGGGGCCGCACCAGAAATCCCAGTCGAGGCCGTCCGGCACCTTGGTGCCCGGCTCTTGGAACCCGACGCCTTTCTCGCCTTGGTTCATGACGTTGAACGTGCGCACCGTGCCGATCTTGCCGAGGTAGCCGGCCTGGACCATCTCGACGACGCGGCGGTAGTTTTCGCTGGCGTGAATCTGCGTGCCGACCTGGCAGATGCGGTTATGTTTCTTGATTGCGTTCTTGACCGCGAGACTCTCGCCGAGGTGAAGCGTCATTGGCTTCTGCTGGTAGAGGTCTTTGCCCGCTTCGCAGGCCATGATGGCGATGAGCGTGTGCCAGTGCGGCGGCGTGGCGTTGATGACAGCGTCCACGTCTTTCCTCGCGAGCACCTCGCGGAAATCGGCGTAGGGCTTGCACGTTGGTTTGTATTCGGCGCAGACGGAATCGCGCCGGCTCTTGGCCACGTCGCACGCGCCGACGACAACCACGTCAGGATGCTTGGAGGTGTTCTTGAGGTTGCCACGGCCCATGCCATTGCAGCCGATAAGGGCAACCTGAATCTTGCTGTTGGCGCCAAATGCGGTCGAGGGCAGGATGTTGGGCGCGACAAGGCCGACCACGCCAAGCTGCGCGGTTTTGCCGAGGAAGTCGCGACGTGAGAGTTTGCTGGAATCGTTCATGGGGGCTGTCTCCGGTTTCGGGTTGGTTGCTTTGGGCGGTTGCATAGGCCGAATTTCCGGCGCGCAGTTTACCGAATTCGCGCGGCAATGCCTAGCATGAACAGCGGCAAACTACTTCTTCAAGTGCTTGTCGAAGAAAGCCGTGACGGTATCGCGGATAACTTGCGGGTCCGGCTCGGCAGGCGGCGCATCCTTTGGCGCGGTCATGCCGTGGCCGCCGCCTTTGACGCGGAGCAACTGGACCGGCACGCCTGCTTTCTTCAGCGCGGCGGCGAGTCGCTCGGACTGGGCGAATGGCACCGTCTTGTCCGCGTCTCCGTGGACGATGAGGAACGGTGGGTTGCCCGGCTTGACGTGAATGATGGGGCTGCCGTCCCGCCACGGATCCGGCTTGGCCTTGAACGGCGCGCCGAACAGGCCGAGCAGCGCTTTGGAGTCATTGTCTTCCTTCGCGCCCTGGATGCCCGCACTTCCTTGGGTCATGTCCGCGGGCCCGCAGTAATCCACGACGGCCTGCACGTGGCTGCTGACGCCCTCGTAACCGCCGCGACCCTCAAACCTCGCATCGTCCATCGTGCCGAGACATGCCACGAGGTGTCCGCCGGCGCTGGAGCCCCAGCAACCGATGCGGTTTGGGTCCACATTGTATTTGGCGGCGTTGGCGCGGAGCCAGCGCACGCCGAGTTTGCAGTCTTCGATCTGCGCGGGCCACTTTGCTTCGCCACTGAGGCGGTATTCGATGCTGGCGGTGAAGTAGCCTTTCGTGGCGAGCCACAACGCGCCGTTGCCCCTGTGCGAGCCGCCGGACCAGCCGCCGCCGTGAATCCACAGCACCGCCGGCATCGGCGTCGCGGACGGTTCCTTGGATCGCGCGATCTCGGCACGCAGCACATGGTCGCCGCCCTTGCCAATCTCAACGTCGTGGATCAGCTCGACGCCGGGCGGTGTTTGAAACTTCGGCGGGCCTTTCGGTCTCGCGGACTTCGCGTCAGGCTCGGCGGCGAGGCAGAAAGCAGCGGACAGAACCAGTGCGACGAGGAAACGGAACGTTTTCATAAGCTTCAATGAAAAGGCCGGAACAAATCCGAGACAGACACCGCTTGCACGAGCTTGGCACCAAGCATGCAACCAGCCCCCAGCAGGAAGCCGCCCGACACGCGCGTCAGCAGGCGCAACGCCCGCGGCGAGACGCGCTGATGCCCGCGCGACGTGGCCCACGAAAGTGTCAGGAACCATAGCGTGCCGCCGCCCATCATGCCGCCGACCAATGCGAGTTGGCTGAAGCCGGCGCGCACCCAGCCATGCTCAAACAATACCGCCGCCAGCATGCCCCACACCAACAGGATGAAGGGATTGCCGAGCGTCATGCCGAAACCCAGCCAGTAGCCGCGATGCAGATGCAGCTTTTCCTCCAGCTCCTGCTCGACCCGCAACGACGTGCTCTCGCCAAAGCGGCCCTGCGTCAGGAGGTATTTGAAACCGAGCACCGTCACGACCAAGAAACTCACCAGCACCATCACCGCACGCACCGTCGGCACTGCCAGCACCGATTGAAATCCCGCCAGCGCCAACCCGCAGTAGATCGCTTCCGCCGTCACAGCGCCCACGCCGATCATGAACGGCCGCAGAAACCCACGCGTGAGCGCCTCGTTCATGACCGTGACGTTCACCGGCCCGACGGGGATAGAGACGAGGAAGCCGCTGACGAGGCCAGCCAGCACAGGCGTGATGAAGTCGGTAGCGGGGATCACGATACTTCGGAGTCGTCTTCTTCGATTTCTATTTCTTTTCGCAGCCGTTTGGAAACCCACGGCCGCACCATTCCGTAGATGAGATAAAACACGAACAGCACCGCCAGCGTCACCTGCGGCCACTCAAAGGCAAAGAACAGCACCACCAGCGCCACCACGAAGGTCGCCAGCGACTTGCGCATCGTCCAGTCCACGTGCTTGAAGGTTGGATACTTCACCGTGCTGACCATCATCGCCGACAACAGCAGCATCAGCGCCGGCAGCGCGTAACGCCACGGCCCCAGCGGATGTTCCGGCGTGCCGACCGGCGTGATGATGTCCTTCTCTTGCAGCCAGATCATGAACATCGTCACGCTCACGACCATGGCCGCCGCCGACGGGATCGGGAAGCCGACAAACTCGTTCGAGGACGCGCCGCGGATGGAGAGGATGTTGAACCGCGCCAACCGCAGCGCGCCGCAGGCCAGATAAGCCGCCGCCACCATCCAGCCCGTGCGCGGAAACTCCTCCAGCACGAACCGATAGACCATGAACGCCGGCGCCACGCCGAAGCTCACCAGATCCGCCAGCGAATCGAACTCGCGTCCAAACGCCGACTCCTTTCCGCCGAGCCGCGCCACGCGACCGTCGAGGAAGTCGCACGCAAACGCGCCAAGGATGAGCCAGAGCGCGTTGTGGATGTAATGGATGTCGGGGTTGGCCTGATATTTGAAAATCCACGTCAGCGCGAAGAATCCGCAGAGCAGGTTGCCCGCCGTGAACAGGTTCGGCAGGAAATAAATCTTCCCGAAGTCCGCGCTCTCCGGGTTCATGCCCGACGGCTTGTTACTTTCGGTAGCCAAGGATGCTCGATCCTCCTTTCACTCGATCGCCCGGTTTCACCGCAATTTCACAACTCGCCGGCAGATATATCTCCGCGCGCGATCCGTAACGGATCATTCCGATACGCTCGCCGCGCCCGATGCGCTTGCCCGGCTGCGTCCACATGCAGATCCGCCGCGCAATGGTGCCCGCGATGAGCCGGACGGTGACGCGAAACTCGCCGTCCTGCAAGCCGAGAATCTGGTGTTCGTTCTGGAGCGCCGACTCCGCGCGCAGGGCGTTGAGAAACTTCCCTGGCACGTGCTCGGAAAGCTTCACCTCGCCACCGATTGGCGCGCGGTTCACATGCACGTCGAAGACGTTGAGAAAAATCCCCACCATCTTCGCCTCGCCGCCGAGGAACTTCTCCTCGCGGACTGCGCGCACCTCCACCACCTTGCCGTCCGCCGGCGAGACGATGGCGCGCGGATCGGCGGGAATCTGCCGCTCCGGGTCGCGGAAGAAGTTGATGTTGAACGCCACCAGCAACAACCCCACAACGCCGGCCGCGGGATGCCACCATCCAAGCGCCACCGCCACCACCAGCAGGATCAGGTGGAGGAACCACGACTCGGCCCATGTGCGCGTAGAAATCATAAACCGCCCCCATTGTAGCGATGCCGGCGGCGAAGTGAATGCAAAAGTCCTTGCCCAAGCAACCCGCGGACGCTATTTTCCACGCTTGGAATCTGCCATTTCACCGCACGCAGCACTGGCGGTGAAGCTGTTTTGCTGTAACAAATAAGGAACGAATATGAAACGCGTGATGTTGAATGGACTTCTTCTGACTTTAAGCGCCGCGTCCGCCCTGGCACAAGGCAGCGGCACCGGCGCCGAAGCCGGTGGTTCATCCGGAGCCATGATCGGCTGGAGCCTGGCCGTCATCGGTCTGATCGTTGTGCTGGTGGTGATCGCGCGGCGGTTGAGCACCGGCGAGGCTTGGAAGCAGGAGGTGCCGATCATCGTCATCGGCGCACTGCTGTTGAACATCGGCGTCTGGCGCGTGTGGGCAACCAAGCAGGACGATCTGGAGAAGACCAACCGCACGTTGCAAAACAAAATGCAGGCCGACCAGCGACTGGTCAAGGAGTTACAAGCCGGCTCCGACCAATTGCGGCAGGAAAACGCGCAGTGGAAACAGCGCGATGCGGAATTCCAGAAGCTTATCCAAGACTGGCAGGTTTACTTGGCTGACTTGAAAAAACGCGGCGATGCGGCGAGGAGCGGCCCGGTTCGCGTGACGCCCGCGGGCAAGTCCGCCACCTCGAAATCCGGCGCCGGATCGAAGACAACGAAGAAGAAAACTCCCTGACCGGATCAACCGAAAGACAACGAATCAAAACAGAAAGCGCAGAGGCGTGAGTGGTTCGCCCTCTGCGCTTTTTGTTTGGAAACCTCCGCCGGTCTGCCGGCAACACAGCGGTTTATTCGAGACCGAGCCGCTTGGCGATGTCGCGATAGTTCATGTCCACCTCGTAAACCTTCTGATAGCACTCGCCGGACTTTTCCTTGTCGCCCTTCATCTCATAGGCGACGCCGAGGTTGTAGAGCACTTCCTTCTTCGTGTCGTCCATGGTCGGAATCTCGCTCTCGGCCGTCGCGAACTGCCGGATGGCGATGTCCATCAGCTTCTGTTTCAAGAAGCACTGGCCGAGGTAGTTCAACACGCTGACGCGTAACTGTGGGTTCTTGATCGCGAGCTGGAACTGCTGGATCGCGCCCTTGATGTTCTCGCGCTGGAAATAAAGTTGGCCCAATTCGTAACGGAAACCGAGGTCGTTCGGATATCGCTGGACGCGCTTCTCGCATTCCTCGAACAGAAAGTTGTCGCGTTCCTGGCACGCCTTGGCCAGTTCCTGTTTCAACGCTTCGTTGTCGGGCGTCTGTTGGAGTCCGGCCTCCTTCTTGGAAATCTCCACTCCGAGTTGCTTCAAACGCGTGTCGGTAATTTCCTTTTCCAGCGCCGGGTCGCTGCCCTGCAGTTGGAGTATCTGGTCGAACAAGCCCCGCGCGTTTTCAAACTCGTTGTTCTGGGCGTAGAGGCGGGCCAGTTGCCGGGCCAAGGCCAGGTTCTTCGGGTCCTGGGCAAGTTTCTCGTAGGCTTCGTTGATGAGGTTGGCCAGCATCTCCTCGCTCTTGACCACACGGTCTTTCTGCTCGAGAGCCTTGGCCTCATCCTTGTCCTTCATCTTGTCGCGGTAGGTGCCCTCCTCGTTCCAGCCGCCCTTCTTCAGCGCGCCCTCGGCGGTGGCGTCCTTCATCGCCTTGAACGCCTCGGCGTCGGCGGGATCGAGTTGGAGGACCCTCTCGTAGGCCTTGTAAGCCTTGTCGTTCTCGCCGACGCGCGCATAAAGCGCGCCGAGCCGCTTCAGCGCCTTCACGTCGCTGGGCTTGTGCTGCACCACCGACTCCAGCAGGAACGTTGCCGTCTCCGGCAAATCCATCGCCTCCGACGCTTCCGCTGCCGCGGCCAGCGCCGTCGCGTTCGTCGGATCTATGTTGAGGGCTTTTTCCGCTTCGACCAGCGCTTGGGGCGGGCTTTTCTTCACCGACACCTGCGCCTTCATCGCCTCGGTCATCGCCTTCATGCCGGCCATCTTGCGGCTCACGACGTTCTGGCTTTGGAACTGCTTCACCTGAATGCTGCGCAGCAGTTTTCGGCCGTCCAGAAACGCCGGCTCAAGCTCCAGAATCTGGATCATCAGCTCGATCGCGTAGTCGTAATTCTGGCGCTGCGCCGCCTCGCTCGCGCGCTTATAAAGGGGCCGCGCGCGCTCGGAAAGTTCTTCTACAGTTGTGACTGCCATGGTGTCTCCAAATTCTGCGATTAAAGCCGGCACA
Source organism: Verrucomicrobiia bacterium (assembly GCA_041667205.1). Classification (GTDB taxonomy): domain Bacteria; phylum Verrucomicrobiota; class Verrucomicrobiia; order CAIQCK01; family CAIQCK01; genus CAIQCK01. The sequence continues at coordinate 122,046 of JBAYFL010000010.1, forward strand.
ATATCTGGCACGCGCTGCCTTCGTCAAGGCCGCTTGCACGGGTTGGGGGCTTGCGCTACGCTTTGCGCATCGTTGATGGAGACGCAACCGGATTTTCAAGACCTCCTCGACGCCGCCAGCCGCCGCGTGCTGGACGGCGGCGCGATTGCTTTGGACGAGGCCGCGCGGCTCATAGAAGCCGAGAGCAACGCCGACATCCACGATCTACTCGCGCGGGCCAACCGTATCCGCGAAAAATTCAAGGGCAACAAAGTCCACCTCTGCTCCATCATCAACGCCAAGGCTGGCGCTTGCCCGGAGGACTGCAAGTTCTGCGCGCAGTCGGCTGCGAACGCGACGGAATCGCCGCGTTACTCCTTCGTGGACCGCGACGCCCTGCTTAAGGCCGCCACCGAGGCGCGCGCGAACGGCGCGCAAGCGTTGAGCGTGGTGACGGCGTGGCGCGGGCTGAAGGAAGGCCCGATCCTTGACGAGGTTTGCGCGAGCATCGAGCAGATCGCCCGCAGTGGCACGGTGCGCGCCGACGCATCGCTCGGCATCATCCCCAGCCAGCGCGTCGCCGACCGGCTCAAGGCGTCGGGCCTCGTCTGCTACAACCACAACCTCGAAACCGCGCGGGAGCATTTTCCGAACATCTGCACCACGCACACCTACGACGAGCGCGTGCAGACGGTCCGGTTTTTGAAGAACGCCGGCATCCGGGTCTGCTGTGGCGGCATCTTCGGCATGGGCGAAACGCGCCGGCATCGCGTCGAGATGGCGTTTGCGCTGGAGGAACTTGACGTGGACATCGTGCCGATGAATTTCCTGAACCCGATCCAAGGCACACCGTTCGAGCACCTGACGCCGCTGCCGCCGATGGAGATTCTCAAGACCATTGCCCTCTATCGTTTCATTCTGCCGCGGAAGGAAATCATGGTCGCCGGCGGCCGCGAAGTGAACCTGCGCGACCTGCAATCATTGATGTTCCTGGCCGGCGCGTCTGCGACGATGATCGGCAACTATCTCACCACCACCGGCCAGGATCCGAAGAAGGATTTACAGATGATCAAAGACCTCGGCCTCGACCCCAACTGGGACGGTCGCTGGACCCACGCGTCGCCGTGACCGGCGGCGCAATTCCGGAGGTTTATGGAACCGATTGCCATATTGGCCAGCGAAAACGCGGTGCTGCTCTCGCGCATGACCAACGATTTGTGCCAGTCCAAATACCGCGTCTCGCACCTGCGCGACCCCAGCGAGTTGCTGGCGGCGGCGCGCGAGCAGCATCCGATGTTCGTCGTCCTCGATCTCGACCTCCGGAACCGCGACGCGGTCTCCGTGCTGGCGCAGTTGAAGAGTGACCCGGAGTTGAGGCACACGCTGGTGCTGGCGTTTGCCGATGGCGCCAACGAGCCATTGCTGGAAGAAGCGCGCGCGGCCGGTGCCGACATGGTCACCACCCGCGACGCCGTCTCCAACCACCTGTTGCCGCTGGTGGAGCAGTTGCTCGGCGTCTAGTTGGTCGTTCCTAGCGCAACCGCATCAGGGCTTTTTTCTTGCTCACTTGGCGAACCGGACACGGTAGGCGAACGCCTTGCCGTCGTGGGCCAGTTGCAACGTGTCGCCGTCCTGGCGGAACTGCTGCTCGCCGCACGGCTTGCCGTCGCTGCCAAGCGTCACGACGCCTTCAACCTTCCTGCCAGTTGCGCCAAGCCGGTCGAGCCGCAACGTCGCCTGGAACGGCGGCGATGACGGCAGCGGCGTCAGTTCCATCTCACCGCCGCCATGGCGCAACCGGAACGCGCCATTCGTGGCAACCGGGCCGAAGTCCACGACCTTGTTCGCGCTGTTCACGCGCTCGCGTTTGGCCGCGAGATCCGGGTCGGGCGGCTCCGACTGGAAAGCGACCACGATGCGTCCGCTTTCGCGCTTGATCTCGATCCTGCCGCAGCGCGCACGGCCGGAACCATCCACCGGGCCAAGCAAAGCCAGTCGCGGGCCGCCTTTGCCGGGATGATAGAGGCCACAGCGCACCGCGATGGTCGCCGGCAGTTTCACCGATTCGGGAACGCTGCTTTCGATGACGGCGGCGTAGGTTCCCGGCGTCGCCAGTCTTGTCGCGTCCAGTTTCCAGTTTCCCTGAAACACGATACCTTCGGCGAAGCTGCGCTTTTCGTCGGCGAAGTGGACGAATGCTCGATAACCGTCGGGCACCGCGCGCGTCACGACGCATTCCGTGCGTAGCCGGAACCGTCCGCCGCCCAAGTCCTCCATACCGAGCACACGCGGCTCGATGCAGCCCGGATTTTCCGAGGCGTCCGGCCGCGCGTCGGCAAACAGCTCGCCTGGTTTTTGTGCGAAGCCGGTGATGACGCCGTCGCGTCGCGTCACGCCCGCCTCGCGGTCGCCCGCGCGCACGATGAAGCCGTATCGCGGCAACGTCGCGCCGCCGGTCTCCCAGTCGCTCGCGCCGCGATTCGTGTGGACCGTCGCGCCACCGGCGAACTTCACGCTCTGCCGGTGGATGTTGTCGCCGGCGAACTCGTGCGACAGCAGTTCGCTCCGCGCCAGCACCGCGCAGACATCGTGCAACAGCCAGTAAGTCATCACCGCGCGCCGCGAGAACGGCCCGTCGCACATCGGGTTGCGGCCGCCGATGACGGTGTTGCTCAGGTAGTCGTCGCTGGCGTAGCCGTGGAGGAACTGGTCACCTTCGCCGGAGTAGCGAGGCCCCAGGCCACCCGCCAGCAGCACGAACGCGCCGTGGCTGGCCATGTCGTGCCACGGCACGCGCTCGGCGTCACCCGCCTCCATCCGCCAGTTGAAGTGCGTTTCCCGCCCCGGCATCCAGCCGCTGTGGTCGCTCTGGGCCGCGTCGAGATGGCCGATGAGTCCGTCCTGGCCCGCCTCGCTGATCTGCGGCGCGTTGTTGCCGAACACCGCGCGGATGCGGTCGAACGCCGCGCCCCAACGCTCGGCGCAAATCGTCTTCGGGTAGAAGCGGCCCGCGCGGTCGTAGAAATCCACCGGCGGAATCGCCGAGAACACGTCCACGAAACAACTCGTCGGCGCAAAGCCGCGCTTCATCAACCGCAGGTTGCGGTCGAGCCACGGCTGAAACGCCGTCGGCAGCCAGCGGTAACTCAGCGCGTCGCGGCCCTTGTTGAACCACGCTTTCTGCGGCGTGCCGTCCGGGTTGAAGATGATGTGGTCGTAGGAGTAGCCGTCGGCGTCGGGATAGAAATCAATGTAGTTGTCGTGCGGGCAGAACAGGATGCCGTTGCGCTTGCACGCGGCCACCATCGCCATGAAGTCGTCCTGATTCCCCGCCGGCGGATAAATGTCCGGCAGCCGGTAGTCGTAGCCCCAGCGCTGCCAGACGTGCTTCACGAACACCGCGTCGGTCAGACCGTAGCGCGCCGCCTGCTCGATGCCGTTGGCGGCTTCGCGGTAGTCGCCGCCCCACTGGTCGAGACAGATGCGGCCTTGGATTTTGGCGACGCCGCCAGCCGGCTTGAAGTTGGTGATGGCGCGATACACCCGCGCAGCCGCAAACGCGCCGTGCTGCGACGGCACGAACGAAAACGTCGCGTCGTGGTGCGCCACCAGCGAGCAGCGCCGCGTCTCCGGGTCCACGCGAAACGAATCGGGGAAAATGTCCACCGCCTGCACCAGCGACAATCCGCCGGCGAAATCCGCGCCGACGTGCCGCGTCGAAAGCGTGAAGCCGCCGCCGCGCAGATCGAACTTGCCGGGATCCTGGATCACGTTGCCGAAGCCGGCATAAACGCGCCGCGCTTTCTCCGACGCCGGGCCGAGCATCAGTTGGGTGAACCTTGGCTCGCCTCGCTTGTCACGCTTCACGCCCGGCATCGAGAACGCCACCCGCAGCGCGCCTTTCTCGGCCCAAAGCTTCGCCTGCGTGCGCACCGGCTCGTCGCCTTTCAACAAATAATGGTCGAGCACGCCTTTGCCGCCGCGGAAGCTCTCCTCCATGCGGTCGCAGATCAAGCCGGCCTTGCCTGTTGCTATTGGCAGTCCGTCAATCTCGAACGTGAAGCCGTCAAAGACCAGTTCGCGCTTGTCGTCCACGAACGCAATGAACGCGTCCACGAGACCATTCGGTCCGGGCACGACGGCGACGCCAACGGTGCCCGCTTCGTTCGCCAGCTTCCATGTCCAGTTAACCACATCGCCAGCCAGCGTTGCCCGCGCCGCTCGCACGGCCGCCTGCCGGCGTGCCGCGCGACGATCTTCCAACTCCGCAACGACCGGCGCGCCAACCCACACAGTTGGCTCGGCCCAGAACGACGAATCGCACGACGTGTTGTGCTTCGGCCCCGGCCCTGTAAACAGCCGCAGCGTGATCTCGCGCCCTGCGTAGTCAGAAAGGTCCACGCGAGCCGGCTCCCATCGTTTGGCGGTGGAGAAGCGCGCGAAGAGCTGCTTGAACTCGCCGCCATCGCTGACAAGCACGCGGAAATCCACGCCGTCGCTCGCGCCCTCGCGTTTCGGGTCGCTGTCGCGGATGGCGGTCGCAAAATCCAAGTAGATCGGTTTCTGTTTCGGCAACGCGACGCGGAAATCCATCAACGCGTCGCCCCAGCCGTCGCGATACGGCGGATGCACGTTGAACGCGCGTCGCGTTTCGCCGCGGTCCGCATTGGAAATCCCCACGCTACAGCCGGTGGCCACGTCACTGCCCTGCCAGCCGACCGGCTTCACCACAGGAGCTTTGCCGTTTACAGCGATCGTCGTCTGGGAAGTCTTCACCGCAACCAGGCTCAGTGGCCCGCGCTGCGGCGCCCGCGCCACCGTCGGCGCTTCCGCCTTCTTCTCCACCGCCAGCGCCTCGCGCGCCACTGACAGAATCAGGATGGCGTGCGCGGACTGCGACTTGCCTTTCGAAGCGCGAAACTCGACGCGCGCGTGGACCGGGTAAAGCGCCGCGTAGGTGCCTTTGCCGGCGACGACCGAGAACGGCAGCGTTTGCGTGGACTTTGGCGCGAGGGTGAACTTCCGCGCCGGCTCGCTTTCGACGCGCCAGTCGTCCGTCACCGATACGCGCACGACGCCGGAAAGCGGCGCGGTGCCCGCGTTGGCAAGCGTGACGGGCACGGCGATGGACTTCTCCAGCACCGTCACCTCACCAGGATCGGCGATGCTGACGGTGAGCGGCCCCGCCGTGTCGCGCGGCGGCGTAAACGCCAGCGCCGACGAGGCGGCGGCTAGGAGAGTGGCGATTCCAAACAACGAGCGGAGCGAGCAAATGTTTTTCATGGCGGTTTCTGTGATGCCGAATCTTAGACTTCGTTTCGTCCAAGTCACGCCCGAATGCGCCGGAACACGCCGGGCGGGGACAAATACGCAACGCCCTCACCGCCTCGCATTTGCATTGGCAATGCACGATGAGGTTGCACGCGGTGTCCGTCGTCTCTTAACCACCGCTTCAGCCAAATCCCCGTATTTTATCCGGAAATCCACTGCAAATCGTTAATTTTCCACCGCCCCATCCGCTTCCTCCCAACGCTTGGCACGCCGCCTGCCCACTACAAGAAGCATGAAAAATTTATTTGCAATTCGGCGCATGGTTCCCTACGCTCTGGCAGCCTTGGCCAAGCTGGTTGGACTGCCAAAAAGACTGGCGGCTTGGTTCATGGTCGCGTTCAGGCCGCACATCGGTGCGAGGCAGAGTAGCAGAACCAAGTCGCTGGAGGATAAGATGATAAAACCCGAGCAGTTGTGCCAAGCGTTGGCCGACGAGTATGGTCCCAACGTCGCAGATGCGGTAAGAACTGAAATCGATGGCAAGGGAGAAGTGACATTTGCCTTTGCCACAGAGGCAGTGGATCGCGTGCTGTCGAAGGGCAGACACCTAATCCCCGCTGGTGGACGGATGAACTCACCGTCTGGCGAGGGGGTTTTGGATTTCGGTTCTTCAAAGTAAGCGCGCTGTGCCGTCTCGGATGCACAGCAAAGGATTAGGGGGAAAGAAAACCATCGTCTTTTTCGTCAACGGCTTTCTTAGTAGGTTCCTGCATCTTATGAGAAGAGTGACTTGAGCTTACGTCGCCGCTTTTCTACATCTGATTATGAGCCAAGTAGAACAATCCTTCGTAAACGATGTGCCGATCGAAGAAGTCAAGGCCGAACTGGGACAAGGATGGCTGGCCATCGAGCAAATGGCGAGATTTCTTTATCCGTCCCGGTGGCCTGCGGGTGGGAGCGATTGCCAAGTGCCAAAACTGTGCCGCGTCCGCTTTGCGCCATCAATCATTACTCGTAGCGAAGTGGAGCTGTTTTGCATGTCGATGCCGCGGTTCGCGTATCGAATTTACTTCGAGGGAAAAATATCTTTTGTGAATTGTCGGCGGCTAACCAGCTTCACGCAGCAATTAGGTTATGCCAGGGACGCTAATTGGGGCCACCGTGATCACAGTTTGGATCCTGAGGAAAAACACCCTCTTATTGATTACGAGGTTCCGAATCCTGACCCGGAAGAATTGTTACCAGCAGGCCCCGTAAGTTTCATTGCAGATTGTCTTTTGGAACCACCCGTTCGTCATGAGCGTGGAAAGTGGCACATTATCACGGTCGATCTACACCGAGAGTATGGCGAAGTGCAAACGCCGATGAGTCAGGATGAGGTTACGAAGTTGCGAAGAGCCACTCCTTTCGTCAAGACTGTGGAATTTGGCGGTGGACTTTGTGCCCAAGCATGTTGTTTTCTCGCAACCGCAATTCGGCACAGCGATGCAAAATCTGTGTGTGGGTTGGGCGACATTACCGCTCTCGCATCACCCTCTACCCAGAGGGAGTTGCTCGTCGGCGGCTTGGATGAATCCGAGATGGTGGCCTACTGTCAGCATGAAAAGATCGGGTTAAACGCTTTCCCGCAGTTTCCAGACTCAGTTCTTTTAGACATTAGGGCGGGAGACGCGAATGCCGACATAAAGGGAACTAGGGACCGTAAGTTCAGCCAGTGCGTGCATGCTTATGTGGCTTCTGATATGCCGGTGATCTTGCTGGTAGATCGGAATAGGCTCGCGGGTAAAAAAGGTGTCGTAAGCATGTCAGTATATGCTTCCAACTTTTACCGACCTCTTAAGGGTTCTTTTGCGTTTTTAGTGGCTGAATTCAGTGGGAAGTTCACGACACACGGCCTGTTGGAGGCCCTCCGTGCTGATGGTATAAGAGTCCCCGACGCAACGTCGGAGATTAAATCGCTCAATAAGCTTTTGAGTGAGAACAGATTGAATCAAATAGAGGCACGAGTTTCCTTGCCAAAGGAGGGCGTGGATCTCATGCACCGTGTATTGAGCCTAAACGAAAATGAACGCATAAAATTAAACCGGCTCATCCTTGAGGCCGCTTATCCACTAGAATGTCCGAAGAAGAAGGTTGAAGAAGAGGGCGGCGAGTCGCGGCATGCGGTGCTCGTGGTCGGCACTTCGCGCGAAAAGGCTATTCCGAATGCCGTGTTCAGAGAGTTCCTTTTGCACGACCCATCGGGCCTTCCGTTTATGCACGCTACGGTGAGTCAGTTGGCACAAGTGGGACTTGTAAGCGGGCCAACTGACATAAACTTGCGACATCCGCTGATTATTCCCGTGACTCCTGCCGCTGTGAAAATGCCGCTCTTGCGCACAAAGGAGCCGACCACAGAACGGATAGGGCGGGGTTTAATGGAAGACGTATGTTTATATCACTTCTCGCCTCGCATAGACCCGAACCAGCGGGAGTTTTTCTTGGTTCCTATCGGGGACGCGAAGGTCATGTTGAGGATGGCTATTAGAATTATGCGGCGGGGCTTTGAAGATCTTCGTGAACGGTTTTACCACGAGTTTTGTGAAGAGCTTCCAAGACTCGCGAATGAACGTCTTCACTGGTCAACACCGCATTGGGTATGGCTCGAATGCGGTGTCGGTGTCGTGAAAATCTGGGATGCCGAAGCTACGATAAGTTATGCTGATGAAAAGGCCCCCGATCCCGCGCAGTATTTGCGCGCTGTCATCGAGGTAACCGGTGGAGATGTAAGCCTAAAGATGGAGTCTTTGCTGCCAAACGCTGATACTCCGGTCGGGCCGAAACCTACGGATGATCCGCAAAGGCAGGTTTGGTCAAACCCTTCTTCAAGAGCCATTTCGGCTTCCGCTATTTCTTCGTTCACTGTTCACGGTGCAGAAGAAGCTGCAAGAATTTGGACAAGAGCGATTCCCTCCTTAAAGCATGTTGACTTCTACGCTTGCATGCAAAAGGACTTGGATGTTTTCTTTCCGAGACCTCAGATTAACTTGTCCAAACGTAACGTGGTGAGGGACTTGGCTGACCAACTCAAAGATGTGGGAGCCCCAAAACGGTTTGCAGACAAACTTCGCAGCATCTTTCCGGAACGCGAGATCGTAGCGTTTACCACTTTCATGCCCGAAATCCTTGCGAACCACGATAAGAATTGGAGCAACGCACAGGATGCGCTCAGGTTTTTGATTGCGACCGCTCGCGTTCTTAAGAGTAAAGACAGGCCGTTTACCATTGAAATCGTCGGCGGAAGCCGCATGCGCGGGGTTTGGCGCGCCAAGACTTGCGATGGTTTCCGTCATTACGCCGTGAACTACTTGCCCGAGCCAGCATCCATCTCCATGCTTTTGCAGAGACTTCAGCCTGTCGCTGAATTTGCTGACAACGATAAGAAAGATGAGAGAGTGCAGCTAGCTATCGAAGTGGAGCCTGGCCCACTTTTTACTGTTGGCGACCGTGATAAGCTCGTCACACTATGCAACCAACTGAACGATCACCGCAGTCTGAGCGTCAAGCGAGTTGTGGGTGTTAATTTGGACATTCCGCACTGGGATTTTCTTAGCGGGGTATCCATTTCTTGGCTGAGGCAACCAGAAAATGATTCTGTTCGCCAACGAATCCTCCATGCACACATCAGCGATCACGATAAAGGTCATTTCAGCGACAGTTTTGTTGCAGCATTTGACCTAGAGTCCGGACACTCACTGACTGATTTTGGCGCGTGGACTTCCTTCCTCAAAGAAGTAGCTGGCGAGCAGCGTCCTGATGACTGTCCGTCCTTTAGTGGATTTGTTTCATGTGAAATGGAAGCTTGTAAAGATAGTAGTATGCTTGCAGCCAGTGTGAAAAACCTCCAGCAGATAGCTTAATCTGGATTACGAATCCTAACGGATCGCTATTCAACCCCAATGGGTTGTGATCAACCGACGGGCGGGTGGCGGGCAGAGAAGTGTCTGTCGAGCGCGGGGCGTTCAGCAAGCTACGCGTAGCGTCGTCCACACCAATTCCTTCCCGGAAACTCCGGCAAGCGAAGCATCGCAAGTTCCTTGGATGCCACAGTTTTTTCCACTGCGGTGAGTAACGCGCTGGCGGTCGTGACGTTCCGGTGACTGCTCATCGAGCGTTTGTCTTTTCCGAGCGCCTCCGGTATGCTCCGCGACCGTGGAGCAAGGCATGAAAACCGTAATGAGACGTCTGGAGTTGGTGACGTGTGTTTGCCTGATGGCGATGCTGGCGTGCGGCTGTTCGCTGCGCCGGATGGCCACACGGCAGGTCGCCGACGCGCTGGCGGGTTCGGGCGGCACGTTTTCCTCGGACGACGATCCGCAATTGATCCGCGAGGCGATTCCGTTCGGACTGAAGACGATGGAAAGCCTGTTGGTGGACCTGCCGGAACATCGCGGCCTGTTGCTGGCGCTCGCCTCCGGTTTTACGGAATACGCCTTTGCGTTCGTGCAGATGGACGCAGACGAGATCGAGTCGCAAGACTTGGCGAAAGCCACAGCGATGCGGACGCGCGCGCGCAAACTCTATCTGCGCGCCCGCAACTACGGCTTGCGCGGGCTGGAGGTCACGCACAAGGATTTTGGCCGGCTGTTGCGCGACAATCCGGCAAGCGCAGTGAAAGCCGCGACGCGCGACGACGTGCCGCTGCTCTATTGGGCCGGGGCGGCGTGGGCGGCGGCGATCTCGACGGCGAAGAGCGACTCGAAGTTGATGGCCGAGCTGCCCGCTGCGGCGGCGATGGTTCAGCGCGCGCTCGAGCTGGACGAAGCGTGGGACAGCGGCTCGCTGCACGAGTTCTTCATCGCCTACGACGGCGGCCGGTCAGCGGCGATGGGCGGCTCGATCGAACGGGCGCGCAAGCATTTTGCGCGCGCGGTGGAGTTGAGCGGCGGGCTGCGTGCTTCGGCCTACGTCGGCCTTGCCGAGACAGTTTGCGTCGGCGAACAGAAGAAGGCGGAGTTCAACCAGATGCTCGACAAGGCGCTGGCGATTGATCCGGACAAGAAACCGGAGTGGCGGCTGTTAAACCTGGTGACGCAACGCCGGGCGCGCTGGCTGAAAGAGCATACGGACGATTTGTTCCCGTGAACCGCCGTGGGAGCCGGAGCGCCGACGGCCCGAAAGTTATTGGTAAAGGCGCGTTATATTTTGCCTTTGGCCACGCCTGAGCCGTGACCGCGATATTTTTGAAAGAAACTCATGAGCTTTAATCTGGTTGCTTCATCCGCATTGCGGCGGTTGACGGTGGCGGTCGCGCTACTGGCGACGCTGCCCGCCGCACGCGCGCAAAACGTCATCGTCAAGCTGGCCACACTCGCGCCGGAGGGCTCGTCGTGGCACCTCACCCTCAAGGAAATGGGAGAGGAGTGGAAAAAGGTCTCCAATGGCCGAGTGACGCTGAGGATTTATCCCGGTGGCGTCGTGGGTGACGAAGCGGAGATGATCAGCAAGATACGCCTCGGCACCATCCACGCGGCGGCGGTGACGACGATGGGATTGAGCGAGATTGACCGCGGCGTGCAGGCATTGTGTATCCCGATGCTCTACCGGTCGGACGCAGAACTGGACTACGTCCGCTCGAAGCTGGCAACGAAGCTTGAAGAGCGGCTCGCCGCCAAAGGCTTCATCGTGCTGACGTGGGGCGAGGCCGGCTGGGTCCACTTTTTTACCAAGACACCCGTGGTGCAGCCTGACGATCTGAAGAAACTCAAGATGTTCTCGTGGGCCGGAGACAACTCGACACTCGATCTTTGGAAAAACGCCGGCTTCACCGTCGTGCCGCTGGCCAGCACCGACATCATGCCAGGATTGCAAACCGGCATGATCACGGCTTTCGCCACGGCGCCGGTGGCCGCGCTTTCGTTCCAGTGGTATTCGCTCGCGCCAAACATGACTGACGTGCGCTGGGCGCCGCTGGTCGGCGCGACGGTCCTCGACAAGCGCGCGTGGGAGCGCATCCCAGCCGACATGCGCGACGCCATCAAGGCCGCAGCGCGCAAGGCCGGCGAGAAAATCCAGACCGACGTGCGCAAAGGCGCCATCGAAGCCGTGAAGGCGATGAAGGAGCACAAGCTGAACGTCGTGCCCGTGCCGGCTGACGCGCTGGCCGCGTGGCGCTCGGCGGCCGAGACCGTCTATCCGAAACTCGTCGGCCCGTTCGTGCCGGCGGACATGTTCGACGAGGCGAAAAAGCTGGTCGAGGAGTTCCGTGCCAAGGGCGGTGCCGGTGCAAACTGAACCGCCAACCCTCATTCCCCACGGCCAGGCCGCGCCGGCGCGGCAAGGGCCGCTGCGCAGTTTTGAAAACTCGCTGGCCATCCTCGCGCTCGTGGCGATGTCGCTTCTGCCGCTGATCGAGATCGTCACGCGCAAGTTCTTCAACTGGGGTGTGCCCGGCTCCTCGATCATCGTCCAGCATCTGACACTGGTCATTGCGTTTCTCGGCGCAGCGCTGGCGGCGCGCGAGGGCCGGCTGCTGAAGCTCGCCACCGGCGAGGCGCTCGCGCATGGCCGACTCCAGCATGTGGTCGGCGCATTCGGGGCGGCGGTGGGCGCGTGCGTCACCGCGGCGCTCTGCTACGCCAGCCTCCAACTCGTCCTTACCGAGCGCGGCGCGGGGCTGGAGATCGTTCCCGGCGTGAAACGCTGGGCGGTGGAGGCGGTGATGCCGCTGACGTTGACGTTGGTCACGCTGCGGCAGGTTTGGCTCGCGTCGGACCGCTGGCCGGGACGCGCCATCGCGGCGCTCGGCGTTGTCGCAGCGGCGGCGTTCATGTTCCTGCCAAATAGCGCGGGCAGTTTCCTGTTCTGGCCTCTGATGATTCTGCTCATCGTCGGCACGGCGGTGGGCACACCGATTTTTGCGATGATCGGCGGCGCGGCGTTGCTGTTGTTCTGGAGCGAGGCGACGCCAGTGTCGTCGGTGGCGGTGGAAGCCTACCGGCTGACGGTGTCGCCAATGCTGCCGACGATCCCGCTGTTCACGCTGGCGGGCTACATTCTCGCCGAAGGTGGCACGAGCAAGCGTCTAGTGCGCCTGTTCAACGCGTGGTTCGGCTGGTTTCCCGGCGGCATGGCAGTGGTGGCGGCGTTGGTGTGCGCGTTCTTCACAACGTTCACCGGTGGCAGCGGCGTGACGATTCTTGCGGTAGGCGGGCTACTGCTGCCGATGCTGCTACAGGCGAAGTATTCGGACCGGTTTTCAGTCGGCTTACTGACGACCGCTGGCTCGCTAGGACTGTTGTTTCCGCCAAGCCTGCCCGTGATTCTCTACGGCATCGTCGCGCAGCAACAGCACGTGAACGTGGACATCAAGGACCTGTTCATCGCGGGCTTCGTGCCGGGCTGCCTGATGGTCGCCGCGTGCGCGGCATGGGCAATGTATCAAGGCGCCAAGAGCGGCGCAGGCCGGACAACATTCGAGTGGGCCGAGGCGCGCGCGGCGTTATGGGCGGCGAAGTGGGAGGTCGTGCTGCCGGTGGTGGTGATGGCGTTCATCTTCGGCGGGTTCGCGACGCTCGTGGAGGCGGCGGCGTTGACGGTGCTCTACGCGTTCTTCATCGAGTGCGTCATCCACCGCGACCTGAAGATCAACCGCGACTTGCCACGAACGGTGACGGAATGCGCGACGCTGCTCGGCGGCGTGATGATCATCCTCTGCGTGGCGCTCGGCCTGACCAGCTATCTCGTGGACGCCGAAGTGCCGAAACAGTTGGCGACATGGGTCCGCAGCCACGTCGAGTCGCAGTTCCTGTTCCTGCTCGGCCTGAACATCATGCTCATCTTCGTCGGCGGGCTGATGGACATCTTCCCGGCGATTGTGGTCGTAGTGCCGCTGATCACGCCAATGGGCACGGCATTCGGCGTGGATCCGGTGCATCTCGGTATCATCTTCCTGGCAAACATGGAGTTCGGCTTCCTGGCGCCGCCGGTGGGTTTGAACTTGCTGCTGGCGTCGTATCGCTTCAACCGCCCGCTGCCACAGATTTACCGCGCCGCGCTGCCTGGCATGTTCATCATGTTCGCCTGCGTGCTCATCATCACCTACCTGCCGATAATGACGACCGGTGTGCTGAGGCTGGTGGGACGATAGGATTCGTGAAACGTAAAGCGTGGAGCGGGTGAGGATCACGCGTTTTTCACGCTTCACGCCCCACGCTCTAGATTTGGTCGTGACCCCGACTGACATCCGCTTCGCCGCCGACGGGATGCTGCAATCGCTGGCCACTTGGCTGCGCGCGCTGGGCTACGATTGTCTGGCGGGACGTGATCGGTTCGGGCGGCGGTTGCTGGAGGAGGCGGCGGCCGAGGAGCGCGTGTTCCTGACGCGCAACACCCATCTCGACAACGACTGGCCGCGCGCACTCGTGGAGCGATCCCGGATTCTTCACGTGGCCGGGGAGCAGCTTCCTCAACAGTTGCGCGAAGTTGTGGAGAAGTTCTCGCTCGATTGGGAACGATTTCTCTTCACGCGCTGCCTGGTATGCAACGAGCTGTTGCGTCTCGCCGACAAATCAGAGGCGCTGCCGCATCTGCCGCCGCGGGTGACCGCGCGCGAGAAATACTTCTGGCGATGCGAGCGATGTGACCGTTTTTTCTGGCACGGCAGCCACGTGCAGAACAGCGCAGCTCGGCTGCGGCAGTGGCTTGGGAAGTGAATGGCTCGGCGGTTGGCAGGATGCCGTTCTTGCTGGGGGCTAGAATTTCAAACCGAAGAACTTCTGGAAAAATCCCTGGACGGGCGGCTCCTGACCGGGCAGGAGGGGTGGCTGGTTCTGGTCTATCCAGAGGCTAAGTGCCGCGGCGACGCCTTCCGGCGAGAGATGCGTGCTGCCGATACGTTGCAGCCCCGGCTCGAGTATGAATCGCATCGGCGCGGTGTCCACGCCAAACTGCTGGCAGATGGCGCCCTCATATCCCTGGCCATCCCAATAAACAGGCCAAGGTAGCGGATGCGAGAGTTGGAAGATGTCCATCGCCTCGCGACTCTTGTCCACACAGATGGTGTATATCTCAAAACCTTTCGGATGGTAGCGGAGATAGAGCTGCACAAGTTTCGCGGCGTCTTCCAGCGCGGCCTTGGACTTCGCCGACCAGAACTCGATCACGAGCGGTTTGCCTTTCATGGCGGCGATGTCCATCTTCTCACCTCGCAGACCGGTGAATTTCAGCGGCGGGCACGGGTTGTTCAGCAGGTCGCACTGTTTTATCAGCGACCGCGCGTTGAAGGCAAATTCGCTTTCGGGAAATTGCTTGAGCAGGTCAGCGGCTGCTTCCTTGGCCGCGTGCAACATGGCCTGCCGGCGGCGGAACTGCGCGTGCATCAACATTGCCGCCGCCGTTTCGCGCCGGTGCGGGAAGTCTTTGGCGATGCGCTTGGCGATGGCAACGCCTTGCTCCGGGTGGTCGGGCCACGTGGCGTTGAGCAGCAGGAACTCGGCGCGGATGGCGTCGTCTTCGTTTGGCTTGTGGCCGAGCACTTCGTGCGCGGCGGTTTCGGCGCGTGACCGCTGGGCGGGATCCTTTTTCATCTGGAACAGGATGAGCCGGCATCGGGCCTCGTTGATGCGCACGAGGTTGGCGCGCGGGCTTTTCGGGAAGTCCTTGATGAACTGCTGGCAACGGTCCGCCACGTCTTGATACCAGACCAGGCTGCCCTCGGCGCTGGCGGGTTTCTTGGTTGTGAACAGCGATTCCAGTTCCGACCATGTGATCAGTTCCTCCTCAGACTTGAGAATCCGCTTTGCCGCGTCAACCAGCGCGGCCTTGCGGTCGGAGTCCGAGATGTCGGGCATTGTCGCAAGGCTCTCGGCGCTGGCGGTTTTGAGTTTCGACTTCGCGCTCGACGAACCGTAACCGGGCTGCGGCTTGGACGATGACGTGGCCGGCGGCTTCGGACGGGCCATCGCCGCGCTGTCGGGTTTCTTGGAAGCAACAACGGTCGGTCGGCTGAGTTTCGCCGGCTTCTCATCGCCGACAAATCGTTTCGCAGAGGGCGGTGGCGGCTTGGCCGTGGTGACAGCAGCTGCCGGTTCTGTCGGTTCGTTGGGAGCAGCCGTTGTTGCGCGGCTGAGCTTGGCTGGCTTACTGGCGCTGGCGAATGGTTTCGCAACCGGCGACGGCGGCTTGGCTGCGACGACGATAACCGGCGTCGTGATCCTCGCCGTCGGTTTGGTGGATTCAACCGGGATGGCGTTGGTCGCCGGACTCAACGGTTTGGCATAGAGCGTGCCGCCAATTTCGATATGCGTCGGTTGTGTCGCAAGCATCGGCGGCGTGGACGGTGTCAGGCGGGGCGCTGGCACACTGCCGGGTTTTGCAGCAGTGGCAACCGGCGCGCGGGAAACCTTCGCCGGCTTGTCCGCGCTGCCGAATGATTTCGCGGTGGGCGATGGCGGCTTGGCTGTAGCAACGGCGGATGGCGGTTCTGGCGGCTCGATCGGAGTGATTGTCGCCAGGCGGCCGAGTTTCGCCGGCTTCTCCGTGCTGAACGGCTTCGCAACCAGTTGCGGCGGCCGGGGCGTGGCGACGGCAGCAAACGATGGGATTCTCTCCGACGGTTTCGTTGATTCGACCGGCATGGTGGTGGCCGTGGTCAGAGGTTTGGCGTAGAGCACGCCGCCGATTTCAATGTGCGTCGGCTGCGGCGCAGGCATCGGCTGCGGGGCGGGCGCGGCGGCGGCGACTTTCTCCGGTGCAGGAGCCGCCGCCAGTTTAGGCGACTGTTTCGCGCTGGCGATGCTGCGCTTCTTTTCAACAGCGAGCTTCGCCTTCGGAACCGGCGCAGGTGCGGGCGTCTTTGCAATAACGGGCTTGGGCGTTTCTCTCTTGCTGACAACCGGAGGCGTTTTCGCGACGATGCGAACCGCCGGTTTGACCGGTGCTGCGGGTTTGGCGGACGCGACGGCGGACGACGACGCGAGCGCGCCGGCAGAGCGCCACCGTTTCATCAGCGGCTCGATTTCCGCTGGATGCGCCGCGACGCGGGTCACCAGACCAAACGGGTCCACGAGCAGCCGCGTTGGTGCCACCATCGCCGGATAAGCCTCCATCAGTTTGGCGTTTGCCGAATCGTTGGCGAAAACCTGCGGCCACGGCGTCGGGTGCGCGGCATTGGCTTTGTCAAACGTCGCGCGATCGGTGTCGAGATTGACACCGACGACGAGCAGACCGCTGTCGTGATGAACCTCGAACAACCGGCGCAACACGCTGGCGCTCTCACTCGCCGGCAGCGTGGCGGCGGTCCAGAAATCCAGCACCAACGCATGGTTCCGCACCGCGCCGAGGTCGAGCGACTTGCCGTCCGCTATCGTCACGGCCGGCAGCGGCGCCGGTTGGGCGACGAGGCCGAGTTGCCGCAGCAATGCGCGCGCCTGCGCCGCCTCGGGCGATTTTGGAAACGAGCCTAACAGTCCGATCACAGCCTCGCGCACGGCCCGTTCGTCACCCCTGCGCTGTTGCGCCCGCGCCAGCAACCAGAACGCCTCGGCGGCCAGAGGCTGGTCGGAGAAATCGCGGACGATCAGCCGCGTCTGCTCGAGGACGGTTCCCAAGTCCTCCGGCCACGCCGCGCGAGCCAGCACGAGCCTCGCCCGGGCCGCGCCCGGGCCGCGGTCGCTTTTAGCGAGCGATTGGCGGGCAAGCTGCATGGACTTGTCGTGTTCGGCGCGCTCGCCGGTCAACGCAGCCAGTTCCTGCCGGCACTGCGCGTTTACGGCGCGCACCTCGGCGACGTGCGAACTGGCGGGCTGGTCGCCGAGGTATTGTTCGCAACGGACCACGACGGTGATGAGCCAGTCGCGCAACGCATCGCTGCTGTCATCGGCCGGCCGGCGGGCGAGCGTGTCGCGGATGCGGCGCAGGCCGAGGACTTCGCCAGCCGAGTCTTTCGGATCGGACACGAGCACGGTGTCAGCGGGGGCCACAGCCTCGCGTGGCGGCGCGTTCGTGCTGTCGGCGGCGCGAAGCCCCGCCCACGCAATCATTGTCACCAACAAGCACGCCCGTAGTTTCATGCAATCGCTTCAGCCACCAGATCGCCCACCTGCGTCGTCGAGTAACCCATTTTGCCGGCGGCGAGCGATTTGATCTTCGTGTTGACGACCTGAATGACAGCGTTTTCGATGGCCTTCGCGGCGGCGGACTCACCGAGGAAGTCGAGCAACATCGCGCCGGCGTTGATGGCCGCAAGCGGGTTGATGACATTCTGGTTGGTGTATTTCGGCGCGCTGCCACCCATCGGCTCGAACATCGAGCAGCCGTTGGGGTTGATGTTGCCGCCGGCGGCGACGCCGAGGCCGCCCTGGATGATCGCGGCGAGGTCGGTGATGATGTCGCCGAACATGTTGTCGGTGACGATCACGTTGAACCACTCCGGGTTCTTGACGAACCACATGCAGGTGGCGTCCACGTGGGCGTAGTCGCGCTTGACCGTCGGGTAACCTGCGCCCATCTCGTGGAACGCGCGCTCCCAGAGGTCGAAGGCGTAGGTGAGCACGTTGGTCTTGCCGCAGAGCGTGAGCTGCGCGGACTTGCCGGCAGCGACGTCCTCGGGCTTGAGGCCCTTCCACGGTTTGCCGGCGTGGAGCTTCGCGGCGAGGTCGAACGCGTATTTCAGGCAGCGGTCCACGCCGCGGCGGGTGTTCACCGATTCCTGGATGGCGACCTCGTGCGGCGTTCCCTTGAAAACGAAACCGCCGGAGCCGGTGTAGAGACCCTCGCAGTTCTCGCGCACGACCGTGAAATCAATGTGCTCCGGGCCTTTGTCCTTCAGTGGACAGTCGGCGGCGCGGAAAAGTTTCACCGGGCGGAGATTGATGTATTGCTCCAGCTCGAAGCGCAGCCGCAGCAGAAGACCTTTTTCCAAAATGCCGGGCTTCACCTTAGGGTGGCCGACGGCGCCGAGGAAGATGGTCTTGTATTGACGGAACTCCTCGACAGCGCTGTCGGGCAACACCTCGCCCGTCTTCAGATAGCGTTCGGCGCCGAAGTCGTAATGATGCCAGTCGAGTTTGAAACCGAACTTCTTAGCGGCAACCTCGGCCACTTTGATGCCTTCGCGCACCACTTCGGGGCCGGTGCCGTCACCGGGCAGAACTGCAATTGAATGAGTTTTCATCTGGCTGCGAAGATAGTAATGACACGCGAGCAAGGCAAGCCGCGTTTCACGGTGGGGTAGGCTGCCGGGACGAGCGGCGCACCCGCTACGACTCGGCGATGGTCTTGCGGACGAGGAAGTTCTCCAGGACCAGATACTGCACGTCGCTGCCAAAGAAGACCGTCAACGCGTCGTCCGGCGAGCAGACGATCGGCTCGCCCTGGCGGTTGAACGACGTGTTCAGCAGCATCGGCACGCCGGTCTGCGCGTAGAATTTGCGCATCAGGTCGTAGAGCCGCGGCTGGGCCGGCTCTGTGACGATCTGCGTCCGCGCGGCGCCGTCCGTCTGGATGACATCCGCGATGCGGTCGCGCCAGTTCGGCGCTACGTCAAGAGCGAGCGCCATCCACGGCGAGGGATGTTGGGACTGGAAGACCTCCGGCGCGGCCCAGTCAAGCACAGAAAGGCCGAACGGCTGCCACCGCTCACCCCGTCCAATTTGTGCGTTGACGCGGCGGGCGATGCCGGGAATGACCGGGTTGCCCAGAACGCTGCGGTTGCCGAGCGCGCGCGGGCCAAATTCCATCCGCCCTTGAAACCACGCCACGAGTTCGCCCCGTGCCAGCAGCCGGGCCACCGCGTCAGTAATGGAAGCCGGCTGCTCGAATGGGACGCGATTCCTTTCCAGCGCGGCCCGCACCTGTCCGTCGTCATAACAGGGACCGAGACAGGCATGCTCCAGCGGCTGCGCCTTGTCGCCGGCGCTGGTGGCCGCGAGCATCGCCGCGCCGAGCGCCGCGCCGCAAGCGCCAGCCGCCGCCGGGACGAACAGCTCTCTCGCGCCGGCCTCGCGCGCCAAGCGGCGGTTGAGCTGCGCATTGAACGCCACGCCGCCGGCGAAACAAAGCCGGTTCGTTTCAGCGATCTTGCCGGCGAGATGATGCCGCACCAGCGAGAGCGCCGCCTCCTCCAACGCGCGCTGCGCCGCTGCCGCGATATGGATATACGGTTCCTCCGCGTCGTCGCTCGTCCGCGGCGGCCCCCACAGCTTCACCAGTTCCGGCGAGAAGGAATACTCACGGCCCTGCTCGTCTTTGTAGCATCGCGCGCCGACAACGTTCACCAGTTCGTTGTTGACGCGAAAATCGCCCGCGCCCCAGCAGAGGCAGCGCGAGATGTCGCATTTATCCGGGTTGCCGCGCGCCGCCATCGCCATGACCCGCGCCTCGCCGTCGAGCATCTCGAAGCCGAGATACTCCGCAATAGCGCCGTAAAAACCACCGAGCGAGTCGGGCGCATACCATTCCTTGATCCGGTGCAACCCGCGCTCGTCGCCGTAGCCGAGCCATTCGGCGGCATACTCGCCGTTGCCGTGGAGGCTCATGACCGCCGCGCGCTCGCAACCCGAACCGTAGAACGCCGACGCCGCGTGCGCCAGATGATGCTGGAACCGCATCAGCCGGACCTTGGCCGGCTGGATACCGATTCGCGGCAGCATCTCGCGCAGACTCTGGATGTCGCGCCGGTAGTGGCGGTTGCCGTCGAACACCGCGGACAACGCTTCGCCCGGCGCATACCCGTGGCGCAGTGCAAACTGCCAGCGCGCCGGCGAATTGAAGAGCGGGATCTTGGCGAAAGGACAGGCGACAACCTGCACGTCCGACGGTTTGAGGCCGGCAAACTCCAAGCACCATCGCGCCGCCATCTCCGGCTGGAGGCTCCGGGAGTGCTTGATGCGGTTGAATCGTTCCTCTTCGGCCGCCGCGATGACTTTGCCGCCAACCACGAGTGCCGCGCTCGGGTCGTGTCCACCGGCTCCGCTCAATCCCAGAATGACCATGCAGCGCGCACTCTACCGGCGCGCAGCCAAAGCCGTCAAGCAAGCGGGCGACCTGTAGCGCCGGCATCCCTGCCGGCGTTCTTCTCGCTTAGCACCAGAACACCGCCGGCAGGGATGCCGGCGCTACGGGCGGGAAACAGTCGCGCTTGACCCGCTGCATCCGCGCACTAGACTTCATCCCGACGGAAGAAAGGAGTTTTGACGAACCACTTCGTTGGACGAGAACCAACTCATGCCCGCTGCTGATCCACAACCGAAGAAGCCGAACCTGAAACAGGCGGGCGTTGTCGCGGTCGCCGTCGCACTCGCGGGTTTGTTGTATTGGTGGCCCTGGCACAAGCCTTCTTCCCCGGACTCCAATACTCCAACACTCCAACACTCCATTTCCCCATCCGCCCTGAAACAACCCGGCTCGATCTTCACCAACTCCCTCGGCGCGGAGATGGTCTATATCCCGCCGGGCGAGTTCATGATCGGCAGCACGCCGGAAGAGCGCGCGCGGGCAAGGGCGATGGGCGCGACCGAAACACAGGTGGAGAACGAAGGCGAACAACCGCGCCGTGTGCAGATTCGCCACGGTTTCTGGATCGGCCGGACCGAACTGACCGTGGGTCAATGGCAGCAGTTCGTCAACGATGTCCACTACCAGTCGGACGCGATCACGGGATTTGCCATTCTGGATTCGTATCCTGAAAAAAGGCCAGAAGATCATCCAATGGCGTGGGTCACGTGGCGGGACGCGGTGGCGTTTTGCGATTGGTTCACCCTGCGGGAGCAACTCGCGAATCGCCTGCCGGAGCGTTGCATCTACCGCCTGCCGTCGGAAGCCGAGTGGGAATACGCCTGCCGTGGCAAGCGGCAAGGCACGATGTTCTGGTGGGGCGACTCGTTGGCAGACGGCAACGGCCGGCTGAACTGGCGCGGGAACAACGACGCCTCAATATCAACTTGCCCGGTGGACGCGGGGGGCGCGCGCGGCCGGAATGGCTTCGGTTTGGCTGACATGCTGGGCAATGTCCGCGAACTCTGCCTCGACGCGTGGGACCCCGCCGGAGCTGCCGAAGTGCTCTGCGCGGATTACACCAAGAGCAAAGCACGCGTGCTCAAAGGCGGCAGCTTCCGAAGCCCTGTGTCCGACTCGCGCATCGCCCGGCGTCGGTCGAGCCTTTATTCTTGCGGCGGGTCGGACATTGGCTTTCGCGTTAGCTGCGGCATCAATCTCTCCAACGAGGTCGCAAGAGTTCTACAAAAGCTGGTAACGCCCAACGCCACATCGTCGCCTTGAACCCGTTCAAGCCCTCACGCTCCGCGTGAGGTTCCGTATCCTTGGCCAAAACCGGGGATCATGGCTTGGCGGCTTCGAGTTGTTTGGGCAGATATTCCACCATGCGGTTGAAGAAGTCGGTGACAAAGTCTTTCTGCTTCATCCTGGCGGCGCGGATGGCCGGCAACGCCGGTTTCGCTTTCGCGCCGAAACGGTCGAGCACGTTGATCGCTTCGAGTCGCACCAGCGGCGCTTCATGCTCCAACGCCTTTGTCAGCACCGGCAGCGCGGCAGCGTGGTCGCCGAGATTGCCGATGGCTTCGGCGGCGGCGATGCGGACGGGCGGTGAATCGTCGGCCAGTGCCTTTCGCAGCGCGGCTTCGGCGGGCTTGGCGTCTTTGCCGAGCGCGACGAGGCCCAGTGCGCCCCACCAGCGTATTGCAGCGTCCTTGCTCTCCAGCAGTGCAGACAATTGCGGCACGAAGGTAGGAATCCTGGCATTGGCGATTCTTGCCGCTTCGAGCAGCGCGGCCAGCGGGTTCTTTTGCGGGTCAGTAGCAATCTCATATGGCGTGCTGCCGGTAGCACGGACAAGCATCTCGTGTTCAGGCAAAAGGCCAAGGTCGCCCGTCTCTTTCATCCACCGATCACACTCAGCGCTCAGACGATAGTAAGCATCGCAACAAGCCGGGTTGCCGTAGAGGTTTTCAACGTGGTGGGGATCCGTTTCGTTGTCGTAGAGTTCTTCCACCGGTTTCGTTGGTGAGAAATAGCGCGCGGACGGGCCGGTGAGTTTGCCTTCGGTGGCGAGTTGCCGCCATGCCTTCATCGTCGGCATTTCCTCGGTGTAGCTCACGAACTGTGACCACGTCAGGTGCGGCATGAAGTTGCGGTGATACTGGAAACGCCGGTCGCGCACGACGCGCACGATGTCGAACCGCTCGGCCATGCGGTCGCGGATGGCGTGGATGAACTCGCGCGGTTTGCCGGCTTGCTCGCCGAGGAATGCCGTGCCTTGCAGGTGTGGCAGGAGTTTCACGCCGCAGAGGCTCAGCACCGTCGGCGCGAAGTCCACGAAGCTGACGAGTTGGTCGGTGACGCTGCACAAGCCATAAGGGGCGGGGGCGAGGTGCCGCCATTTCTTCGGGAAACGGACCATCAGCGGCACGTGGATGCCGCCTTCCCAAATCCACTTCTTCATCCCCGGCAGGCCCGTGCCGTTGTCGCCGAAGAAGAAGACGATGGTGTCCTCGGCGAGGCCGGCGTCCTCCAGTTCCTTGAGCTTGTCGGCAACCTGGTAGTCCATCGCGGTGATGTTGTCGTAGTAGCGCGCCCAATCACGGCGCACCTCCGGCGTGTCAGGATGAAACGGCGGCACCGGCGCCTTGGCAGGATCGTGGCGCTGCGCGGGCGTGAGGCGGGCGGTGTTCTGCTGATACTTCGCCTCCGGCACGCGGATCTGGCTCTCGTGGCAGACCTCGTGGTTGAACACGGCGAAAAACGGCTGGCCCGGCTTGCGGTTGCGCCAGTGGCCCTTGCGGCTGCATTCGTCCCACGCGTTCTTCGGCACGGCGAAGTTGTAGTCGGTCTTGGCGTTGTTGGAGCAGTAGTAGCCCGCCTCGCGCAGGTATTCGCTGAAACACTTCACCGCCGCCGGCAGCGTCGTGGTCGAGCGCATCCCGTGGCTGCCGAGCCGCGTCGGGAACACGCCGGTGATGAGGCACGAGCGATTCGGCGCGCACACGCCGGTGATGCCGAACGCCTGCGTGTAGCGCACCGCCTGCGTGGCGAACCGGTCGAGGTTCGGCGTGACAGCATACTTGTCGCCATAGCAGCCGAGGTTCGGGCAGATGTCCTCGGCGGTGAGCCAGAGGATGTTGGGGCGCGGGGCGGGCGCGGCCGTCTGCGCGTCTGCGAAACTCGCCGCCAGCCACAGTGCGGCGCCAAAAGCGATCAGATGAGCGTTCATGATGCGGAAACCTGTGTTTGCGTGGCCAGAGTTCTACTCTGGCACGCGGCGCAAGCAAAGCCTGTGTTTTTAAGGTTTGACTTGTCCTTTTAATAAGGACATATATTCGGTCATTCAGCCTTATTAAAAGGACAAATGCGCGACCTCATCAGACAGAAAATCGTGGATTCGCTGGCGATGCCGGTGCCGCAGTTCACACGGCGCGATGTGCGGTTGCCGGGAGTGGCCGGCAAGGCGGTGGCCGTGATCGGACCGCGGCGGGCGGGCAAGACGACGTTCCTCTGGCAGGTGCTGGCGAGTTGGCTGGCGGCAGGCACGGGCCGCGAGGGGTTGCTCTACTTCAACTTCGAGGACGAACGGCTGGCGGGATTGACGGCGGCGCAGTTGCATCTGCTGGTGGAGGAATATTTCCGGCTGCATCCCGAATGGCGCGACGGGCGGCGGGCGGCCTTCTTTCTGGACGAGATCCAGGTTGTGCCGGGCTGGGAGACGTTTGCGCGGCGGTTGTTGGATTCCGAAAAGCTGGAACTGTTTTTCTCCGGGTCATCGGCGCGGTTGTTGAGCCGCGAGGTGGCGACGAGCATGAGAGGCCGGGCGATGGAGGCGCTGGTGTTGCCGTTCAGCTTCCGCGAGTTCCTACGCCATCGCAAGCGCGAGCCGGAAAAGGCCGTTGAGCGTCTGCCGAAGGCGGCCCGCTCGGCGCTGGACAAGGAACTGCGGGAGTATCTGGCCGGCGGCGGTTATCCGGAGGCGCAGGGTGTCGAGCAGCGGGATCGGTTTGAGCTGCTGCGCGGTTATGTGGACACGGCGCTGTTGCGGGATGTGGTGGAACGCCACGCGGTGTCGCACCCGGTGGCGCTGCGCTGGATGGTGCGGCAGCTTCTCGGCAGTCCCGGCGGATTGTTCAGTGTGAACAAGTTCCAGGGCGACTTGCGTTCGCAGGGTGTGCCGGTGGCCAAGGACACGCTGCACGCCTATCTCGGCCATTTGGAGGACGCATTTCTGGTTCGCACGCTGGCCGTCGCCACGGAGTCGGAACGCCGGCGCATGGTCAACCCGCGCAAGGCGTATCCGATTGATCCCGGTTTGATTCCCGTGTTTGACCGATCCGGCCGCGCCAATCTGGGTCATGCGCTGGAGACGGCCGTGGCGCTGGAACTGGAGCGGCGCGGCGCGGGGTTGTCCTACGTGCGAACGGAGGAAGGTCTCGAGGTGGATTTTCTGGCGCGTTACCCGGAGGGCGGCGAGGAACTGATCCAAGTCTGCGCGGAAATGGATTCGCCTGCCACGGTGGAGCGGGAAACACGCGCGCTGTTGGAAGCGGCCCGCGAACATCGCCGGGCAAAGCTTCACCTTGTGACTCTGACACCCGAATCGGTCACGGGAGCGCCGGCCCATGTCGTCGTGCATTGGGGGCCGGGATGGCTTTTGGGCGGCGCGTGAACCAGCCAACGATGCTCGCCTGTCTGCCCGTCTGGAAGACCCGCCGCCAGCCACAGTGCGGCGCCAAGAGCGACAAGATAAGCGTTCATGATGCGGAAACCTGTGTTTGCGTGGCCAGAGTTCTACTCCTGCGCATTGCACAAGCAATGCCTGTGTTTGGCAAAGTGGCGATTTGCTGGCGCGCTTGACCCGCCGCAAACGTCGTGACAGTCTCCGCGCCAGTGTCGCTGCAAAGAATGCTCAACGAAGGGCTAGACAGATGCTAGGTGCCATAGCAGGTGACATCATCGGTTCAATCTACGAAAACCTCCGCACCAAGCGTAAGGATTTCAGGCTTTTTTCTCCTGTTTCGTTCTTCACGGATGATACTGTGTTGACTGTCGCCGTTGCCGAAGCGCTCCTCGACGAGAAGGAATTCGGGCCAACGATCAAGGCATATGCGTGGCGCAGGCCCCTCCGAGGCTACGGATCGAAGTTCTACTGCTGGATGTGTTCTTCCGGTTGCAAGCCATACAACAGCCTTGGGAATGGCTCGGCGATGCGGGTCAGTCCAGTTGCTTATGCCGGAGCTTCCAAGGAAGAGGTGCTCCGACTCGCTGCTCGCAGTGCCGAATGCACACACAACCATCCAGAAGGGATCAAAGGTGCCCAAGCGGTTGCTCTTTGTGTTTATATGGCGCGGACGGGCGCCACAAAGGACGAGATTCGGAAGGCCATAAAGGACGCTTTTCGCTACGACGTAAGCAGGCATGTCGAAGAGATACGCCCCACATATCGAATGAACCTCACGTGTCCGGGGTCAGTTCCCGAAGCGATTGTCGCGTTTCTTGACTCGCACGATTTTGAGGACTCAATCCGAAACGCCGTTTCGCTGGGAGGAGATGCAGACACTCAAGCGGCGATTGCGGGAAGCATCGCGGAAGCTTTCTACGGAGGCGTGCCATTAGACATTGCTCGCCGCGTGTGGCACAAGTTGCCTGCTTCGTATCAGCGTGTCATCCTGAGATTCGAGAGGCGCTACAATACACCGACAAGCATCGAAGACATCACAGGCTCCGACAGACTGCCAGTTGCCAAGTGATCTGCTCACGCGAGCATTTGAAGCCAGCGGAAACGGTCGTCTCGACATTGGAATGTCGAGCTACTTGCTTCGCGGCGGCGGCAGGTTCTTGATCAGCCCCGCGTTGGTGCGTTTCAGCTCGGCTTCGAGTCGGGCGCGGAAATCTTCGAGCAAGGCGCGGTGCTCCGGAACGAGGGCGAGGTTGGTCAGTTCCTCCGGGTCGGCTTCGAGGTCGTAGAGTTCTTCGATTTCGTTTTTCACGAGGGTGCGGATGTATTTGTGGCGGCCTTGGCGCAGGGAGAGCCACCACGGGACGCCGCCCAAGCCGTCGTTGCCGGTCAGGGCGCGGTCGGTTTCGTCGCCGAAACGATGGCCGAAGAATTCCAGTATCACCGGATGGGGCCACGGGGCGTCGGGGTTTTTCAGGATGGGGCTGAGGTCGTGGCCGTGCAGGGGCCACGGCGGCGGCGTGCCGGCCAGCGCGAAGAGGGTGGGGATGAGGTCGAGCATGGCCACGGGATGACGGCAGACTTTGCCTTCGGCGGCGCGGCCGTCCGGTGCCTTGACCGTGGCGTGGCGGAAGCCCAGCGCAGCTAGGTTGAGCGAGGCCACGAAGGCGTCAAGGAAGCGGACGGGATGTTCGGGGACGATGTGGTCGTCGAGCGATTCGGGCAACAGGAGGGTCTGGTGGCGGTCGAAACCGGCGCGATGATTCATCGTTGCTTCAGACCCGCCGCCGAGCGCAAACGTTCAACCTATGCGCGGGTTATTACACAGTCTGGCGCTTGATTGGGTCATTACATCCTGTGACCCTTCGGTCAAGGAAACGGCACGACATCACTTCTCGTCGGACATGAGTTTGGCGATGACGTTGAAATCCTCGAGGGTGGTGACATCGCCCGTGAGCTCCTCTGCGCCGGCGGCGACCTGTTTGAGCAGGCGCCTCATGATCTTGCCGGATCTTGTCTTTGGCAACGCCTGTGTAAAACGAATTTCCTCCGGTCTTGCAAAAGCGCCCAGGTCCGCTGCAACACGTTTGCGAAGCTCCTCTTTGAGTTCCTTGCCCGGCTCAACACCCTGTTTCAAGGTCACAAAAGCGACGATCACGAATTCCTTGATGTCGTCCGGGCGTCCCACGGCGGCGGCCTCGGCGACTGCGGGATGCGCGACCAGAGCGCTTTCAATTTCAGCCGTTCCAATCCGGTGTCCGGAAACCTTCAGAACATCATCAATGCGTCCGACGATCCAGAAATATCCATCGGCATCATTTCTGGCGCCGTCGCCAGTGAAATAATGACCGGGAGATTCCGACCAATAGGTTCCGACGAACCGGCTTCTGTCACCCCATACACCCCGACACATGCTCGGCCAGGGGTTTTGGATAAAGAGCCGTCCACCCGCATTTGTATCGACCTTCTGCATCTGGTCGTCCACGACGACCGTTTTGATGCCAAAAAAAGGCTTGCCGGCGGAACCGGGTTTTGTCGCCATCGCCCCGGGAAAGGTCGAGATGAGGATGCTGCCCGTTTCGGTTTGCCACCAAGTGTCCACGATGGGGCACCTTCCGCCACCGATCATTTCATTGAACCACATCCAAGCCTGCGGATTGATGGGTTCGCCGACGGTTCCGAGGAGTCGCAATGAGGAAAGGTCATGGCTTTTCGGAAACTGGTCTCCCCACTGCATGAAACTGCGGATCGCCGTCGGGGCGGTGTAGAAGATGGTGGCTTTGTGGCGCTCGATGATGGCCCAAAAACGGTCTTTGTCGGGGAAGTTCGGAGCGCCTTCGTAAATCAAAACGGTGGCGCCGTTCGCAAGAGGGCCGTAAACGACGTAACTGTGGCCGGTGATCCAGCCGATGTCCGCCGTGCACCAGAATATGTCGTGGTCCTTGATGTCGAAGTAATAACGGTGAGTCATCGAGACGCCGAGCATGTAACCCGCCGTCGTATGGAAAATCCCCTTGGGTTTGCCCGTCGAGCCGCTCGTGTAGAGGATAAAAAGCGGATCCTCCGAGTCCATTTCCTCGGCGGGACACTCCGTCGCCGCCGAATCAGTCAATTCGTGCCACCACACATCGCGTCCCGGAACCATGTTCGCGTCATGTCCGGTTCTTTTCAAGACGACGACCTTTTTGACACTTGCGCACAGGCTTTGATGATCCGATTCGGATTTAAGATTCAGCGCTTCATCCACGCATTTCTTGAGTTGGATGACCTCGCCCCTGCGGTATCCGCCGTCGGCGGTCAGGATCAGAGAGGCTCCGCAGTCGGTGGCTCTCTCGGCGATGGCCTGAGAGCTGAATCCGCCGAAAACGACCGAATGGATGATGCCAATCCTCGCGCAGGCAAGCATCGCGATGACGGCTTCGGGCACCATCGGCATGTAGATAATCGCCCGGTCGGACTTCTTAAATCCCAAAGATTTGAGTCCGTTGGCAAAGCGACAAACCTCGGCATGCAATTGCCTGTAAGTGAGCCTGCGGATTTCCGGTTCACCGTCGGCGCCGACAGGTTCGCCCTCCCACAAGATGGCGGTCTTGTCGGCCCTTGCCGTCCCGAGGTGCCGGTCGAGGCAGTTTTCCGAGGCATTGAGTTTACCGCCGACAAACCATTTCGCGTCCGGGGGATTCCATTCGAGAACCTTGTCCCATTTCTTCCTCCAGTGAAGGGTCTTGGCGGCCTCCTCGCCAAAGAAGCCTTCGGGATCATTTATGGACCTCTCGTAAGACCTGTCATAGACGGTGTGCGACGTGAGATTCGCCGCAGCGGCAAACGGCGCGGGCGGCTGGAATGTCCGCGATTGCATCTCTTTGCTGTCCAACTGGCTGGAAGGATCCGACATCAGCATGTCCAGGCCGGAGGATTGTATGATTTTTTTCAGGAACGGATTCGCGCCGACGATCTTGAGCTTGCCTTTTTTGACCTTCCTTGCCGACTTCATCACTGTCCGCAAAAACAGGGAGGAAAAATACTCGACCTTCCCAAGCTCAAAGACGATGGCCAGTTCTTTGGAGGGAGCCTTGGACAGTGCCTGCCTTATTTCGCTCTCGATCCCGGGGTCGAGTTTCGTGCAAGTCTCGCTGCTGTAGCGTCCCTCGAAAGAAAACGTCAACAAGCCCGAGTCCGCGTCGAAGCTTACGCTGTAATTGTTCATTTTGGGGATGGCTATTTTGATTTCAGACGACCGGAGCAGAGGGGATGGCTTTTCGTCCTTGCCACCATCATGTATGCCCTGCGTGATTGGTTCAGACTTCGGCGGCACCATACGGGCATGCCATCCGCCACTCAAGCATCAAGTTCGCTCACGAAGGGGCGTTCGGGAGGACGGATTGCGCGCGACGTTTCGAAGCGGTAAATCCGGGGATGCGGCGCAGGGGGTCCGGGAAATCGCGGCGCAGCATTGACCTCTCGTCCTGGTGCCCATAGCCGTCCAACTCGCTGAAGCGCTTGATCAAAATCTCCTGAAAGTGCAGTTCCCGAACGGCCTGAATGTGAAGGTGCGGATGCCAGTTACCGTTGTGCGGGTGACCTCCAACTTCGGCGAAAACGGCGCCGGGCGCCAGCCGGTCCCCTGGTTTGACACGCACCGCCTGGAGATGGGCGAAGATCTGCACTATTCTCAACCGGCGCGCGGCTGATGGCTTGAGGAAGACACGCGGGCCCCAGCCGCCGTCGAAGTCGGTGTCCTCATCAATCAACATCACGAGGGAATCCTCGACCACGGCCACACGGGTGCCCTGCGGCACGTTAAAATCGACGCCCAGGTGCAAGTAGGTGCCTTTGGCTGAGAGATACGACCCCCGCCAGAGGTGCCGCCGATCCTCGAGGTAGCCGCCATACGACCAGTCCACGCCATGCGCGCCGTGGAACTCACTCACCATCTGCTGGCAGACGCGTGGGTCGAGCAGTGGATTGACCGCCGGGTTCCTAAAGAGTTCCGGGTGGCGTCGCGCGAAGGCGAATTGCTCGACATCCAGATTGACCCGCGCCAACGTTGTGCCCGCGAGGTCTGGAAAGAGCAGGCAACCGTGCCCGCTCTCATAGCGCAGCGTTCGGGTCGTGTGCGCGGATGTATCCAAGCAACTCCTTGGCCATGTCGGAGTAGGCCGCAATCTTCTCATAGGCAAGATCAACGTTGTTCAAATACTGGAGGATCAGCGTATCCCCGATCCGCCCGCAGGGCAGAACACCGGCGAAGAAGAATCCCAGCTTCTCGAACTCCGCGGTCATGGTTTGGGTGGCGGGGTCTTCAAGGTTCAAGAACAGGTTGATGCAGGCGATCTGCTGAAGGCAGAAGCGGCGCAGATGCTTGCGGACTTCGCGGACGACGTCCTGGCCATACCGTTTGACGAAGATCTCGGCGCAGCTTTCGGATTGGTTGATATCGGTCAGGATTTCCGAGCCTGATTCGGGAAGCGGCGCGGGCGTGCCGGGGGGCGCGCCCCAATCAGGGGTCGCTCCCAGGTTTTTGTAGAGCTTGGCAATCATCTCGCGATGGTGCGCCGGAGCATAAAGAGTGATTGGCTTGGGCGTGTCCATGTATCTGAAAGCCAGAATGACAGTGATGCGCTGCGTCGCATCACCGGGGATGCCCTTGAACTTCCATGTTCGCGGGCTTGTCGCGAGCAGTATGCCGCAATCATTGATGCCGTAGCGAGCCAGGGTCTTTTGCGTGAAGACGTGGTTCGCGACCGCATAGGCGTAAATGCCCGCGCACTCGCGCTTCTTGGGCGTTTGCATGAGAAACTCGTTGAGCCGGTTAAAGGCGCCCTGGCCGCGATACTCGACGTTGACAAACACGAAGGTCAACTCCGGTATGCGGTCTTCCGGGTGCTGGTATAGCAGGGCCGCGTGCCCCATGAAAACGTTATCCTTGGTGACGGCCACAGCCGAGATCATCGTGCCGTTCTGGTTAAGTTCGACGAGACGATCCGGATAGTAGATATGGTCATCGAAGAAACTGTATCCGTGTGATTTGAAGGCGCACTTGGAGACCTCAATAGCTTCGTTCTTAGCCATCAAGCGAACGTCATACGCGATTTTTTCCTGAATCACCTGCGGCTCGGTGGCGGTTGGGGTGGCCGGACCGCTGGTTTGCTCGGCACCGGGCGCGTTCTTGAACAACTTCAACATGCGCGTCTCCTTGCCTTCGGGGCCGAGGTTGACGAGCTGGATGTCGTCCATCATAGACTTCATCAAGTGGAATCCCATGCCGGCTGTCGAACTTTCGAGGTCCAGCCGTTCAGGCTTGTAGTGGGGTATGAGTTTTGGGTCGAAGGGAATTCCCTTCTCCCGCAGAACGATTTGCATGCCTTCCGCAAGGCGTTTGCAGACGATGTCAAAGGTTGGATTCTCTTCGACGTCGTAGGCGTGCTTCATCACATTCGTCGCCGCTTCTTCGACGGCAACCTCAATCTCGCTCAAGGCCGCGTCATCGAATCCGCAGCTCCGCGCCGCCTCCCGCACCACGGCCTGCGCCATCGGCAGATAGGAAAGTTGGTTGGGCAGGGTTAATTCAATGGTCTCATTCGTATTCACGAGGGGTCCTCCAATGGTAGGTCAGGCTATTGGGCGGCTGCAGCGACCGAATCGAAGACGGGGAAAATGGATGTGAAGCCGGCCGCGGCGAACACCTGCTTCACGATGCCACCCAGGCAACAGATGCGCAGCGAACCACCCGTTTCCTTGAGGCGGTTGCCCACTACAAGAAGAGACCGAAGCCCAGCGCTCGAAATATAACTGAGCGATTCCAAATCAATCACGAACAGTTTCTCGCCTTCTTGGATAAGACGGTCGCACGCTTTCTCAAAATCAGGGCCGGATTGGGCATCCAGCCGGTCTGCGACTTTGATGACAGACGCAGCACCCGATTTGGAACAGGTCAGTTTCATAGCGTTTGATCTCCTCTCGTTTCGCAGTGGTGGACTGCAAGACCGGTTTTCATGACAATCTCCTTTATGATTTCACGACCGGCGCCGATTGTCTGCCGGTCATTCGTTCCAGTTTGCCACTTCGCCCGGCGTTGTCACGACCAAACACCGCTGTCTGCGAGAGTTGTTTTGGGGAGGAGCGAAATCACGAAAGATTCGTCGTGTCACAAGCTGCTCGATTTGATCCGGGCGGGTTGTTTTACGGCAGAACAGGCGAAGCTCCCGCAACCACCGAGTGAAGGACGGGCACCGTCAGCTTGCCAACGCCATCCATCGGCTCAATACTTGGTCCGCTCAGAACAATCACTTTGATCACTGACAACATGAAACGAAGAGACTTTTTCTCCATCGCAGGAACAGCAGGAGTGGGAACGATTATGGCAGGAATGAGTGGCTTGGGGGCCGCCGCTCTGGCCGCCCAGAAAACTGCCCGCTCCAAACCATCGCTCATGAAGGTTGGCACCCAGCAAGGGCCGGTCACGGATGCCATGCTCCAGTATTTCAAACGGCACAGCGTCAGCCATATTTGCACTGCCGTGCCACGCGGCAAAGATGCCAAAGAGGGCTGGCAGATTGACGATCTGTTGCGCTTGCGCGAGTTGGTCGAAGCTCATGGTCTTCAGCTTGCGATGCTGGCCCTGCCAATGGGCAGCGTCGAAGTCTCACGCGCCGAGAATCCCAATATCATGTTGGGCAAGAACCCTGATCGGGACCGGGAGATTGACCGTCTTTGTGAGATGATCCGCATGACGGCGCGCGCCGGAATTCACGCGCTGAAATACAACCTGACCCTGCTCGGCGTGCTCCGCACGGAGTCCACGCCGGGCCGTGGTGGTTCGCGTTATTCGACCTGGGCGCTCGCCGATGCGAAGCAAGAACCGCCCTTGACGATGGCCGGGGTCGTTGGCGCAGACGAAATGTGGGAACGGATTACTTATTTCCTTAAGCGTGTAGTTCCGGTCGCGGAGGAATGCAAAGTCCGGCTGGCTTGTCACCCGCACGATCCGGGTGTTTCACCGAAAGGCTTTCGCGGGGTGGTGCGCGTGCTGGGCACGGTGGAAGGTCTGAAACGGTTCGTCTCCATCCAGGAAAGCCCTTACCACGGCCTGAATTTCTGTCAGGGAACTGTTGCCGAATTGCTGGCTGATCCGGGCCGGGAAATCCATGAAGTCATTCGTTACTTCGGCAGCCGGGGGAAGATCTTCAACGTTCATTTCCGGAACATCCGTGGCCGACGCGACAAGTTTCAGGAAGTGTATCCGGACGAAGGCGACGTGGACATGGTTCGCGCCATGCGGGTTTATCGGGAGGTCGGCTACGATGGCATGATCATGCCTGACCACATGCCAAGTCATGCGGATGATCCCCGGAGCTTGCAGGCTTTTGCGTTTGGCTATGGTTATATCCAGGCTCTGATCCAAGCGGTCGCCACTGAAGGTTCGATTCTGTAAGCAGGAATTCCCCCTGTCTCAGTTCGGACGGCGAACACCTGCCGTTCCATGCCGACATTTCTCTTACCTTATTGTCGCCGGCCTTCCGCGCACCCCCCGTTCAAGGCAAATCTCGTCGGGGCTGCGGCTGGTTGAACTTCTCGAAAGCGTCCGCGAACGCAGCGAACGACTTGAACTGGTCGTGATAGATGAAAAGCAGCGCGTCCTCGGATTTCGCGCCGCTGGCCACCATCTGCACGAACGGCAGGAATTTTCGCCGGTCCTGCTCCGTCAGTAGAAACCGCACCAGCCGCTCGCTCGCCGCGTAAAACTTCGACACCTCCTCCTTCGGATACTTCGTGGCGCTGAGCAGTTGCTTGAGCGGGTAATGGACGGGGCGGCGGCTGCCGTAGCGCGTCTCGTCGAGGCCGCGGAACTTCGCGTAGGCGTGGACACTCTCGAACTCGGCGAACCCCTCGTTGAGCCAGAGCGGCACCGGGTTTGACACGAAGCGGTAGAAGATGCAGTGCGTGATCTCATGACCGAGCATCCCCGTGGCAAAGCGCGATCCTGCGGGGTTGAGCAGAAACAACTCTGTGCGGCTGGCGATGCCCATCGCTCCGTCATCGAGGCGGGCGCGTTTGAAGAAACTCTGCCACTCGTCCCGGTCGTTGAAGATGAACACGTGGTTCTTGCGCGTGAGCCGGTCCTGCGTGACGCCGAGGTCGCTCTGCACCTGCCGGTAGTAAGCCTCCGCCAGTTCCCCGACCTGCTGCGCGTCGGCCAGTTTCTGGAAATGAAACACGAAGTGCTCCGTCTCGCCGTGCTTCCACTTGTGCGGATCGCCTCCGAGCGCCTTCTCGCCGCATTCCATCAGCCTCCTGTGCGAGAGTTTCTCCCACGGCTTCTCCACCAGCATCCCGCGCGGCGCAGGCGCCTGGCCCGCCGTCCTGAGCGGGACAAGCGCGACCACCAACACAACAATGCCGAGGCGCACCAAAACCATGCGGCGGACTTTACGGCGCGACGGCAACGGCAGCAAGCTTGCGCCGAAGTAGGGTTTGCTGCCGCAACAACCGGCTGATAGTTTACGCGCCAGTTCGGAAGAAGGATTTGGCTGTGCGTGAACAACAACTGCTGCCAACGCTGACCGGCTTCGCCGTGCTTCTCGGCGCGGCGCTCGCCGACGGCGCGCAGCTTTACAAACGCCCTATCACCACCGAGGAACTTCACGCTTCCACAATCGCCGCGGTCGAGAAGGATGAGTGGAGCCGCCACCAGCAGTTCGTGGAGCGCGCCGTGTGCGATTTCATCAAGGGGCTGCC
Source organism: Verrucomicrobiia bacterium (assembly GCA_041667205.1). Taxonomy (GTDB): domain Bacteria; phylum Verrucomicrobiota; class Verrucomicrobiia; order CAIQCK01; family CAIQCK01; genus CAIQCK01. The sequence goes on from JBAYFL010000010.1 coordinate 156,691, forward strand.
GCCGCCCGGCGGCGCGCAGAGCCTCAACCTCGCCGTCAACGACGAGGTCATTGGGCTGGCCGTCGCGCAGGCAGCATTCCTTCGCAGCGCCACGACCAACGCGCTTGATTACTTGTCCGCCGACACTGAACTGCAACCGTTCCTGCGGTGGCTGCTGACACACCGGCCGTCGCTGGAGGACTACCGCGAGTCCATTAAGTCGGGCGACGACGCGGAGAAGGTGTTGCAGCACTGGGCGCGGCTCTGGGGTGCCGACCCCGTGGGGCACGAGAAGTATCGCAACCTCGCGCTGTCTTGCGCGCTGGTGTTCGACAAGCCAGTCATGCTCCGGCCGGAGCCAGGCACGTTCTCCGAGAACAACCCGCCGACGCTGCTCGACGCGCGGGAGCGTTACCTCGACTTCCGCAACGCCGCCGAGCGCGGCCTGCTCCGCACGCGCCTCGACGAAATGGCGCCGTGGGAGCTGATCTGGGTCGTCAACGCTGCCGTGCCCGCCTCCGAACTGGCGTGGGCGCGCGAGCACATGCGGCTGGCGCAATCGCGTTGGGGCGACACTTACGTCATGCCGCCCTACAACAAGGACCGCCTGCTCGGCAGCGACTCGGTTTACAAGGACTACACGCTGGCGGAAATCCGGAAGGTCGGCGGCATCTGCGGCGACCGCGCCTACTTCGCCTCGACGACCGCGAAGGCCAACGGCATCCCCGCCATGCCCATCTTCGGCGAGGGCCGGCGCGGCGGCCACGTGTGGCTGGGTTTCGAGGCTGCGCCGGGCCGCTGGGACTTCTCCGCAGGACGCTACGCCGAAGACCGCTACGCCACCGGCTACACCCGCGATCCGCAGACGCACGAGATCACCAAGGAACAAACGCTCTATTTGTTGACTGACCCACAACATCGTTCGCCCGCCTACCGCCACGCGAGCCGGTTGATCTGGCTGGCGGAAATCTTTGCCGCGCAGAAACAACCGGCCCTGGCCGCCGACGCGCTCGAACTCGCCGCCAACACCTGTTCCCGCCACCTGCCCGCGTGGACCGCGCTGTTCGACCACCTCAAGCAAACCGCCGCGCCGCGCGCGAAGTGCGACCGGCTGCTGCTGGCCATGCGCGGCGCGTTCCGCAACTACCCCGACGTGCTCGCGCTCGCCGACCAGTGGGAAACCGCCTCGGCCGCGGGCGGCGCGGATACGGCCAAAGTGTTGCGCCGCCAACAGCACAAACTCGAATCCCGCGCCGACGATCGCACCGATCTGTTGCTGCAGAGCATTACCCAACGCGCAGCGGCGTTGGAGAAGCAGGGCAACCTTGACGCCGCCGAGCGCATCTATCGCGACGCCATCGTCACGCAAGGTCGCGAACTGGTGGCATTCCGCGGCATCGCTTCCGGCTACCTGGAGTTTGCCGGTCGGCACAGCCGCCAGCACGAGGCGCTGCGCTACGTCTGCTCGAAGTTCGAGGAGCTTCAGCGCGAACCGCACGGCGACTACTTCGCCATGAACGCCTGGACCGGTGTGGCCCACCTCCTCGCCGACCAGCTCGAAAAGGACAACCAAGCTTCCAAAGCCAAACGCCTCCACCGCGACGCCGACCGCCTCGCCAAGAGCGCCCGCAACCTCCTTGAGACGGGGCTGGAGTAGAAGCCAGCGTGGCTCCCGACATCGAGGGCGGCACGAGTTCTTAGCGTTTTTTTAATATCTTCCAGCAGCCCTTTAATTAGCCGGGCGCTCTCCCTCCGGCGATAGTCGTGGCGCAAAGGAAAACGCCCATGACCGATCTCATATTCATTGTGGTTAGCGTGGTCTTCTTCGCAGCCGGCGGACTCTATGCCTGCTGGTGCGAGAAACTGTAAAGGACGCCATGGAAAATATTGTCGTCGGCCTGATTGCCGTGGCGCTGTTCGCGTATCTGTTCTACGCGATGATTCGCCCGGAGAAATTCTGACGGAGCTATCTCATGCAACCTTCCGATTGGCTTCAACTCGCGGTTTACGTCGTCGTGCTTGCGGCGATTACCAAACCGATGGGGCTTTACCTGATGCAAGTGCTCGACGCCAACGGTCGCACGTGGCTCGACCCGGTGCTCCGACCGCTCGAACGGCTGACCTACCGGCTCATGGGCGTGCGACCCGATAGCGAGCAGGACTGGCGGCGCTACACCGGTTCGATGTTGCTCTTCAGCCTCGTCGGTTTGCTGTTCACCTACGCCATCCTGCGGCTTCAGCACTTGCTGCCGTTGAACCCGCAAGGATTCGGGCCGGTGTCGCCGGACCTCGCGTTCAATACCGCCGTCAGTTTCACCACCAACACCAACTGGCAGAGCTACTCCGGCGAATCCACGATGTCGTATCTCTCGCAAATGGTCGCGCTGGCATTTCATAACTTCGTCTCTGCCGCCACTGGCATCGCCATCGCCGCCGCGTTGGTCCGTGGCATCGCCCGACATTCCACCAAGCTGCTCGGCAACTTCTGGGTGGACCTCGTGCGGGTCACCTACTACCTGCTGCTGCCGATCTGTCTGGTGTTCGCGGTAGTCCTCGTCTCGCAGGGGATGATTCAGAACTTCCGGCCCTACACGAAGGCCTCGCTGGTCGAGCCGATGAAGATCTCGGTCGAGAAGAAGAACGACAAGGGCGAGACGATCAAAGGCCCTGACGGCAAGGCGGCGATGGAGGAACGGACCGTGACTGAGCAGGTCATCCCGCAGGGGCCGATGGCGTCACAGGTCGCGATCAAGATGCTCGGCACCAACGGCGGCGGCTATGCCAACGCCAACGCCGCGCATCCCTTCGAAAACCCGACGCCGCTCTCGAACTTCCTGCAGATGCTCTCGATCTTCGCCATCGGCAGCGGGCTGACCTGGTATCTCGGCCGCATGACGAAGAACCAGGCGCACGGTTGGGCCGTCTGGAGCGCAATGATGGTGATGTTTCTCGGCGGCGTGTTGCTGTGCTGGTGGGCCGAGGCGGCCGGCAATCCGATTCACCACCAACTCGGCGCTGACGTCGCGGACGGCAACATGGAAGGCAAGGAAGTCCGGTTCGGCATCTTCAACTCCGCGCTGTTTGCCACCATCACCACGGATGCGTCGTGCGGCGCCGTCAACTCGACGCACGACTCGTTCACGGCGCTGGGTGGTTTCGTGCCGCTGTTCAACATGCAACTTGGCGAGATCATCATCGGCGGCGTGGGCGCGGGACTCTATGGCATGCTCGTGTTCGTCGTGCTGGCGGTCTTCATCGCCGGGCTGATGGTCGGCCGCACGCCGGAATATCTCGGCAAGAAAATCCAGTCCTACGAGGTGAAGATGGCGATGCTCGCGCTGTTGATTCTCTGCTTCACTCTCCTCGGCTTTGCGGCCTGCGCGTCGGTGAGCGCGTGGGGTCTTGCCGGCCGCAACAACGAAGGCCCGCACGGCCTGAGCGAAATCCTCTACGCCTTCAGCTCCGGCACCGGCAACAATGGCAGCGCCTTCGCCGGCCTCAGCGCGAACACGCCCTGGTATAACACCACGCTCGGCTTTGCCATGCTCATTGGTCGCTTCCTGATGATCGTGCCGATCATGGCGATGGCCGGCTCGCTGGCGCAAAAGAAACTCGTGCCGGCGAGCGCGGGCACGTTTCCAGTGACCGGCTTCACCTTTGTCGTGCTGCTGCTCGGCACGGTGCTGCTCATCGGCGCGCTGAACTATCTGCCGGTGCTGGCGCTGGGGCCGGTCATCGAGCACTTCCTGACCGCGCAGGGGAAACTCTTCTGATCAACGAGGCACCATGACTCATAAACCTCCATCGCTGTTCGATTGGAACATCGTCGGGCCGGCCATCAGCGACGCGGTCAAGAAACTCGACCCGCGCGTGATGATCAAGAACCCAGTGATGTTCGTGACGCAGATCGGGGCGTTGCTGACGACTGTCGCCGTGTTCACCGCGACCGCCGAGCGCGGGTTCATCACGCATCTGGCCGTCTGGCTCTGGTTCACCGTGCTGTTCGCCAACTTTGCCGAGGCGGTCGCTGAAGGCCGCGGCAAAGCCCAGGCCCAGGCGCTCCGGCGGACCCGCGTGAAGACGACGGCGCATCGCATCGGGTCGGGCGGACGTGCCGAAGAAGTCAACGCCAGTGACCTCCGCAAAGGTGACATGGTGATTGTCCGCGCCGGTGAGATCGTCCCCGCGGACGGCGACGTGATCGAAGGCGCGGCCACCGTGGATGAGTCGGCCATCACCGGCGAGTCGGCGCCCGTCATCCGCGAGAGCGGTGGCGACCGCAGCGCCGTCACCGGCGGCACGCGCGTGCTCTCCGACGAAATCAAAATCCGCGTCACGATCAACCCAGGCGAAGGCTTTCTCGACCGCATGATCGCGCTGGTCGAAGGCGCCAAGCGCCAGAAAACGCCCAACGAAATCGCGCTCACCATCCTGCTGTCGGCGCTGACGCTGATTTTCCTGCTGGTCTGCGTGACGCTGAAACCGTTCGGCATCTACTCAAACGCGGCCTTCTCCGTGCCGGTGCTCATCGCGCTGCTGGTGTGCCTGATTCCCACGACCATCGGCGGCCTGCTCAGCGCCATCGGCATTGCCGGCATGGACCGGCTGCTCCAGCACAACGTCCTTGCCATGAGCGGCCGTGCCGTCGAGGCGGCCGGCGACGTGGACGTGCTGCTGCTCGACAAGACTGGCACCATCACGCTCGGCAACCGTCAGGCCACCGAGTTCGTGCCCGCACCCGGCGTCAGCGAAAAGGAACTGGCCGACGCGGCGCAACTCGCCTCGCTCGCCGACGAGACGCCCGAAGGCCGCAGCGTCGTGGTGCTTGCAAAGAAGTTCGGCATCCGCGAGCGGCAGATTCATGAGTTGCCGCACGCGCAGTTCGTGAAGTTCACCGCGCAGACGCGCATGAGCGGCGTGAACCTCGACGGCGTGCAGTATCGCAAAGGCGCAGCCGACGCCATCCGGAGCTTTGTGAAAACGCCCGTGCCGGCAGCGGTCGAGGACAGCGTCCAAAAAGTCTCGCGTGCTGGCGGCACGCCATTGCTGGTGGCCACGCGCGACCGCGTGCTCGGCCTCATTCACCTGAAGGACATCGTCAAAGGCGGCCTGCGCGAGCGGTTCAAGCGGCTGCGCACGATGGGCATCAAGACCATCATGATAACCGGCGACAACCCGCTCACCGCCACCGCCATCGCCGCCGAAGCGGGCGTGGACGACTTCCTCGCCGAGGCGAAACCCGAGGACAAACTCGCACTCATCCGCCGCGAGCAGAGCGGCGGCCGGATGGTGGCGATGATCGGCGACGGCACCAACGACGCGCCCGCGCTGGCCCAGGCCGACGTTGGCGTGGCGATGAATACCGGCACTCAAGCCGCCAAGGAAGCCGGCAACATGGTGGACCTCGACAGCAACCCGACCAAGCTCATCGAAGTCATCGAGATCGGCAAACAACTGCTGATCACACGCGGCTCGCTCACCACCTTCAGCATCGCCAACGACGTGGCGAAATACTTCGCCATCATCCCTGCGATGCTCATGGGCACGTTCCCTGCCATCGCGCCGCTCAACGTCATGGCGCTGCACAGCCCGGCCAGCGCGATCCTCAGCGCGGTCATTTTCAACGCCCTCATCATCGTCGCGCTGATCCCGCTGGCGTTGCGCGGCGTGAAGTTCAACCCGATCGGCGCCGTCGCCATCCTGCAACGCAACCTGCTCATCTACGGCATCGGGGGCATCATCATCCCGTTCATCGGCATCAAGCTGATAGACATGCTGCTCACTGCCCTTAACCTGGTCTGAAGCCATGAAAACGTTTCTCTCTGAAATCCAAAGCGCCGTGATGGTCACGCTGATGCTGGCGGTGGTCTGCTGCGGCTTGTATCCGCTGGCCGTTTTCGGCGTGTCGCAACTGTTCTTCGGCGACAAGGCCAACGGCAGCCTCATCACGGACGCAAGAGGGGCCGTGCAAGGCTCGCGGCTCATCGGCCAGCCGTTCAGCGCTGGGAAATATTTCCATCCGCGCCCGTCCGCGGCTGGTAACGGCTACGATGGCACCGCCTCCGGCGGCAGCAACCTCGGCCCAACCTCGCAGAAGCTCGCCGACTCAATCAAGGAGCGCATCGCCCAGTATCGGAAGGAAAACAGTCTGAGAGAAATCGAACCCGTGCCTGCCGACGCGGTGACCGCTTCCGGCAGCGGCCTCGACCCGCACATCAGCCCGCGCAACGCCGAGCTGCAAGCCCCACGTGTCGCCAAGGCCCGCGGTTTGAGCGAAGAGCGAGTGTGCGAACTCATCCGCGAGAACACCGACGGCCCCGACTTGGGTTTCCTCGGCGAGCCAGGCGTAAACGTTTTGCTGCTGAATTTGGCGTTGGACGAGCTACACTAACCGTATGAGCGAGGAGTCACGGCCCAATCCCGACGCGCTGCTTGCCGAAATCCAGCGCGAGGAGAAGGCGGCCAAACGCGGACGGCTGAAAATCTTTTTCGGCATGTGCCCGGGCGTCGGCAAGACCTACGCCATGCTCGAAGCCGCGCGGCAACGCAAGACTGAGGGTGTGGACGTAGTCATCGGCGTCGTCGAGACCCACGGGCGCAAGGAGACGGAGGCGTTGCTGGCCGGGCTGGAGGTGGTCCCGCGAAAGAGGCTGGAGTATCGCGGCATCACGCTTGGCGAGATGGACATTGACGCGCTGCTGGCGCGCCGGCCGCCGCTCGCGCTCGTGGACGAGCTGGCCCACACGAACGCGCCCGGCAGCCGCCATCCGAAACGTTACCAGGACGTGCTGGAGTTGCTCGACGCCGGCATTGACGTTTACACCACCCTCAACGTCCAGCATCTCGAAAGCCGCTTTGATGTCGTCCGCCAGTTCACCGGTGTCACGGTGCAGGAGACGGTGCCGGACTCGATGGTGGACCAAGCCGACGAGATCGAGCTGGTGGACCTGACGCCGGAGCAACTGCGCAAGCGGCTGGCCGAGGGCAAGGTTTACATGGGTGAGCGCGCGGCGACGGCGGCGGAGAATTTTTTCCGCGAGGAAAATCTGACGGCGCTGCGCGAACTGGCGCTGCGCTACACCGCCGAGCGCGTGGACCAGGAGCTGCGCGATGTGATGCGCGCGCGGCGGATTGGCGGACGCTGGACTTCCGCGCAGCGGCTGGCGGTCGGCGTCGGGCCGAGTCCCTATTCCGCGCCGCTGATCCGCTGGACGCGGCGGATTTCGGCGGCAATGGACGCACCGTGGGCGGCGATTTACGTCGAGACGTCGCGCCCGATGACGGAGGAGGAGAAGACGCGGTTGACGAAGAACCTTTCGCTGGCGCGGCAGTTGGGCGCGGAGGTGGTGATGACGACCGGCGACGACGTGGCCGCGGCACTGTTGGAAGCGGCGCGCGAGCATCACATCACGCAGATCGTCGTCGGCAAGCCGCTGGGCAGCCCGCTACGCGAGTTGCTCAAGGGCGGTTCGCTGTCGAGCCGATTGATCCGTCGCGGCGGCGACATTGACGTTCACGTCTTGTCCGGCGAGAAGACGGGCGAGCAACGAGGGTTTCTGCTCCGCTCGCTGCTGGGGCAAAGTCTCTGGCGGGACTGCGGCTGGGCGGCGGGCGTGGTGGCGGCGGTGACGGCGGTTTGCTGGTTCCTGCAACGCGCCACGGGCTACGGCGCTATTTCGCTGGTCTATCTGCTGGCGGTGGTGCTGCTGGCGCTGGCACTGAATCGTTGGGCGGTCCTGCTGGCTGCGGCGCTCAGCGCGTTGCTGTGGAATTTTTTGTTCATTCCGCCGATCCTCACGTTCCGGATCGAAACGGTTCACGACGCGATGATGTTCGTGATGTTCTTTGTCGTCGCGTCGGTGATGGGCCACGTCACCAACCAATTGCGGATGCGCGAGTCGGCGGAGCACCGCCGCGAAACCCGCACGCACGCGTTGAACCGGTTGTTGGAAGGCATGGCCGCCAGCACGTCGCTCGACGACGGCTTGGGCCGGGCTATCGCGGAAGTGGACGCGTTGTTCCAAACCCGCAGCGTTGTATTGCTGGCCGGCCCGGATGGGAAGCTGGAAACCACGGCGAATCCGGCCAGCACGTTTCTGCCCAACGAAAAGCAGATCGGCGTGGCGAGTTGGGCGTTTGACCGCGAGCAGATTGTCGGCCGGTTCACCGACACGCTGCCGGATGCCACGTCCATCTACTTCCCGCTGCAAACCTCCAAGAGCAAGCTCGGCGTGCTGGGCGTCAACATGGAGCAGCGCAAGACGCTGACCCTCGACGAGCGCGAGTTGCTGGAAACCTTCGCCGGCCAAATCGCTGCGCTCGTCGAACGGCATCGGCTGATGGAAAACGCCGCGCTAGCCCGGCTCACCGCGGAATCCGAGCGCCTCTACCGCACGCTGCTCGACTCGGTGTCGCACGAACTCAAGACGCCGCTGGCGATCATCGAGACGGCCACCGAGGGGATGATCGGCCAGTGTCAAGCGGGGTTGCCGCCGCAGGGCAGGATGTTTCTTGAAGAGATTCGCCGGGCGAACAACCGGCTCCGGATCACCGTCAGCAACCTGCTCGACATGACGCGCATCGAAACGGGCCGGTTGCCGCTGAACCTGGAGTGGTTCGACGTCGCCGACTTGTTCCAGTCCGCTAGCGAGCGCGTCAAGAACGAGGTCGCGTCGGAGCGCATCGAGATTTCCGTTCCCGCAGACATGCCTCGGGTTCGGCTGGATTTCTTGATGATGGAACAGGCGCTGGCGAACCTGCTGACCAACGCCGCCGCCTACAGCCCCGCCGGCTCACTCATCCGCATGTCGGCGCACTCGGACGACGGCATGCTGCTGCTGCGTGTCGCCGATCGGGGCGTCGGTCTGGTGCCGGGCGAGGAGAAGAAGGTGTTTCAGAAGTTCTACCGTGGCGCCAAGTCCAAGCCCGGCGGCACCGGTCTGGGGCTTTCCATCGTTCAGGGTTTTGTCCGCGCGCACCGCGGCGAAGTGTCGGCGGAGAACAACCCGGCCGGCGGTGCGACGTTCACCATCCGCCTGCCCGTGGAGATCAGCAAGCAGCCGTTATGAAACCGAACCCGACTGTGCTGATCATTGACGACGAGCGCGCCATCCGCCGGCTGCTGTGCGCCGCGCTGGAGCCGCACTATCAAGTCTGCGAGGCGGAGAACGGCCAACTCGGTTTGCAGGAAGCCGCCGCCAAGCGGCCCGACGTGATCATCCTCGACCTCGGCCTGCCCGACATGGACGGCGTGACGGTGCTGAAGCGGTTGCGCGAATGGAGCCAGACGCCCGTGTTGGTGCTCTCCGTGCGTGATCGCGAAGCCGACAAAGTCGCCGCGCTCGACAACGGCGCGGACGATTACCTGACCAAACCGTTCGGCACCGCCGAACTGCTGGCACGGCTGCGCGTCATCCAGCGTCGCGCGCCCGGCGGCGTCGAAGAACCAGTCCACGTCATCGGCCCGCTGCAAGTGGACCTCGCCGCGCATCAGGTCAAGGTTCACGGCCGCGAAGTAAGTCTCACGGCGACGGAGTTCGCGTTGCTGCGCGTGCTGGTCCAGCATGCCGGCAAGGTGGTCACGCACAAGCATCTGCTCCGCACTGTCTGGGGACCGAATGCCGAGGAACAGTCGCAATACCTGCGCGTCTATTTCACACACCTGCGCAAGAAATTGGAGACGGAAGCCACCGGCAAACTCATCCAGAACGAACCCGGCATCGGCTATCGCCTGCTCGCGGCGGATTGAGCCGGCGTTGCGGGATCTGGAAAACGGCTTGCCTTCGCAGCGAAACGGCGGCCAACTCTTTGCATGAACTTGTCTCTGTCGCTGCGTGGCGTTCTCCTTCTCGCTTGTGCTGTCTCGGTCGTCGCCGCGCCGCCACAGGTGAAGAATCGCGCGCCGAAGCCGGATGAGATCGGCTATCGGCCGGCCGACGGTTCGGCGGTGCGGTTGAATCCGCCGTCATTCATCTGGCTGCACGAGCCGGATGCGCAGACCTACGCCATCCAGTGGGCGCGGAAGAAGGACTTCGGCGACGTGCAGTCGGCCAGCGGCTTCCAGTGGAACACCTACACACACAACGCGCCGCTCGCGCCGGGGACGCATTTCTGGCGCTACCGCTTCACGACGAAGAAAGGTGACGTTTCAACCTGGAGCGCGACGCGCTCGGTCGTCGTGCCGGGCGAAGCGGTGGCGTTTCCGATGCCGACGCGCGCCGAGCAGAAGCAACGCGTGCCGCAAAGCCATCCGCGGTTGTTCATGCGGCCGGAGGATTTGCCGCGGTTGCGTGAGCTGGCGCGCGGCAGGGAGGCAAAGACTTTCGCGAAGCTCGTCGCCGAGGCAGACCGTTACATCAAGGCAGGGCCGACGCCGGAGCCGACGGAGATGGGTTCGGCGCGCGACAAGGAGAACGACGCGGCCGTGAAGTTCTGGTGGCCGAACCGCGAGACCGCCGATCGCGCCTGCAACGAGGCGCAGACCATCGCGTTCGTCTATCTCATCACCGGCGAGAAGAAATACGGCGAGGCGGCGCGCAAGTGGGTGATGCACCTCGCATCGTGGAATCCCGACGGGCCGACGAACTTCAAGCTCAACTGCGAAGCGGGCAAGGTCATGCTCCATCGGCCCTCGCGCGCCTACGATTGGGCCTACGATGCGCTGACGCCGGAAGACCGCGCGAAGTTCCAGGCTGTGATGACGCGGCGCGCGCAGGACGCGTGGGTGAGCGGCGAGATCTCGCGCGGCACGGGCCACCTGAACAAGCCGTTCAACAGCCACGGCAACCGCATCTGGCACAAACTCGCCGAGACGGCCATCGCGTTGTTCGGCGACGTGCCGGAGGCGGAGATGTGGCTCGATTACGCCGTGAACAAGTTCTACTCCTGCTACCCGGTCTGGTCCGACGACGACGGGGGCTGGCACGAGGGCGTCAGCTACTGGAGCGGCTACATGAGCAAATCCGTCTGGTGGCTCCAGTTCGCGCAGTCGGCGCTGGGCATTGACGGGCTGAAGAAACCATTCTTCGCGCAGGTCGGCGACTACCCGCTCTACATCGCACCGCCCGGCTCACCGAACTCCGGCTTCGGCGACCTTGCGTATCGTCCGCCGTCGAGCGGCATCGGCGGCTTCATGGAGTATCACGTCCGCGTGAAAGGCAGCCAGCCCGACGGCAGCCACGCCGCGTATTGGCGTTGGTGGACCGAAACGTGGCGGATGAAAGGCGAGGGCGGCATCCTCGGCTTCCTCTATGAGGCCAACCTGCCGCCGCTGCCCGCCGCGAAACCGCCAACCGATCTGCCGCAGTCGAAGGTTTTCCACGGCATCGGCATCGCCAGTCTGCACACGACGCTGCTCAACGCAGCCGACGACGTCCATTTCTTGATGAAGTCGTCGCCGTTCGGCACGCAGAGCCACGGCCACAATCCGCACAATACTTTTCAACTGAACGCCTATGGCGAGCCGCTGCTGACCACGTGCGTCTATCGCGACCTCCACGGCAGCAAGTTCCACTACAACTGGGTCCACAACACCATCGCGCACAACGGCGTGCTCGTGGACGGCGAGGGCCAGATCAAACACACCGCCGCGCCGCACGGCCGCATCGCCGAGGAGCGGCTCACGCCGGCGTGGGATTACATCGCCGGAGACGCCACCGACGCCTACGGTGGCCGGTTAAAACGCTTTCGCCGCAACGTCGCGTTCGTCAAAGGCGATGCGCCCGTCATCGTCATCTACGACGACCTCGTGGCCGCGCAGCCCAGCACGTTCCAGTTCATGCTCCACTCGTTGAAGGCGTTCGAGGTGGACGACAAGGCTGCGCAACTCTCCGTCGAGCAACCGAAGGCCGGCGTCACCGTGCGCTACCTCTCGCACGCGCCGCTCGCGTTCCGACAGTGGGACGGCTTCGAGCCGAAGCCGAAGAAGCCGTTCCCGAACCAATGGCATGTCGAAGCCGGCACGCAGGACAAGCGCGACGCCCTCGGCATGTTGACCGTCATCGTTCCCTACCGCGCCGGCCAGCGCGCCGACTGGAAAGCCGAGCGCCTCGAAACTGCCACCGCCATCGGTGTGCGCCTGACCCTCGGCGGCAAGACGACGCTCATCGGTTTCAACAAAGCCGCGGCAGGAACCCAGGCGACGCTGGGCGAAACGAGCTTCGACGCCCCCGTTCTGGTGCGGTAAGAAACTCCGCCCGCGTCGTGGCGAGCAAGGTTGCTTTCGGCCTATGCTTGGCATAATCTGTTACCATGAAGTTGCAAGTTGTAGTCCACAAAGAACCGGTCGGCGGGTATTGGGCGGAGGTGCCGGCTTTGCCGGGCTGCGTCTCTCAGGGCGAGACGCTTGCGGAACTGAAGGTGAACATCCACGAGGCGATTGAAGGCTATCTTGAGGTGCTTCGCGATGAAGGCCGTCAGCCGGAGGAAGTTCAACTGTTGGAAGTCGCCGTGTGAAAGCTTACAGCGGCAAGGAGGTTTGCCGGCTTTTGGAGCAACACGGCTGGCAACTCAAGCGCATCAAGGGCAGCCACCACATCTACGGCAAGCCCGGCGAGCGCGCGATCATCACCGTTCCCGTCCATGGCAACCACTCGTTGAAACCCGGCCTCCTCAATGCGGTGTTCAAAGCAGCGAAGCTGACGACAATCTGATTCGTGTTCCATCCTTGGACTGAAGCGGAGCTTGCGGCGATGGGATCGGGACGAACCAGACTTAACCTACGGCTGCAGTCCGGCAAGCCGATCGGCTGTTTGCTTTGCCTTCTTCGCGTCCCATGACACGTTGTTGGTTAGATACAGGAGCCAAACATCCAGGCCGTTCCAACACCACGTTTTACTTGGATCAGAACGCTTGCGCTGGAAAAGCAAGTCACATTCTTTGTGGACAAAAAATACGTTGCCTGGAGTTTGATCTTTATCGAGGTTTTCCTGCCAAATGGCATTCGCGTTCAGAGCATCTATTATTTCCTCTCCACAGTGATCACATACGATCACGGGGCAGGCCAATTCTTTCCTCAGTTTGATTTCTAGCATAAGTCACCGCTGGGCTTGCTTCTTATTTATAATGGCAGCATCAAAACGACACCACCAAATGCCAGATGTAGGTGTAGGCCCAGGCGTCGTAGGTTTCCCATTGCTGCTTGACGAGGTCTTCGCGGCCGGTCATCGGCGGGAGTTCCTTGATCTTCTGTTCCCACGGCACGACGGTGCCGGGCTTGGGGGCGGGGTTGGTTTGAGGTTGGTCAGGCATTTTCAGTTCCTCCAATTCAATTGGAACCACAGATAAACACGGATGGACACGGATAATCTGTCCGATTCCATCTGTGCTTATCTGTGTTCATCAGTGGCTCTTTCTTTCCTAATAAACTCCAAATTCTCTGCCGGCGTCGGTCATGGCTTTGATGTTCTCGACCTTGGCGTCGTTCTGGACGATGGCGCCGGCGTCGAGGATGTAGCCGCCGTCGCGCGCGACGGTCTGGATGACTTTCTTGGTGTAGGCGCGAACGTCCTCGGGTTTGCCGTAGGCGAGCATGACGTTGGGGATGCCGCCGCTGATGGCGAACCGGTCGCCGAGGACGCGGTGGACCTCGAAGATGTCGTCGCGGTCGCAGTGAAAGATGATGCTGCCGGCGGGCAGTTCGCGGAAGGTCTTGAGGTGCGCGCCCCATTTGCCCTCGGCGTAGAAGAGGACCTGGTGGCCGCGTTTCCACAGCTCGAGCACGATGGGCTTGAGAGTCGGCCACATGATCTTGTCGAAGTGGTCCTGCGAGATGAACGGCACGCAGCCACGGTGCATCCAGATGCTGATGGGCAGCGTCTTGGTCGGGTCGGCGCTGGAGAGGGCGATCTGGAACATGTGGGGCTGGAGGGCTTCGCAGGCGGCGAGGACCTTGTCGGGCTGCTCCATGAGGTCCATGCAGAGGCCGATGAAACCGCGGAACTTGTCGGCGAGGATGTCCAGAGGGGCCTTGAGGATGCCGGCAATGGCGGAGACGGTGCCGGTTTCCCGCCGCATCCGCTCGATGGCTCCGGGGAAGGAGCAGAAGTAGTTCATGACGGCCATGCCGCCCTTGAGGAACGCGAGGTTGTTGCGCACCGTGGCGGGCTGGCCGGGTTTGACAACTTCGGTGGACACGCGCGGGAGCCAGGTGTTGAGGAGGTAGCCGGTCGGGTCGGCGATGAGCGCGTCGTATTCGTCGGGCTGCATGAAGCTGCCGCTGTCCTCGGGCGGCTCGATGTAGTTGAAGCCGCCGTTGGGTGAGAGGCCGACGCCGGGAACACCGTAATACTTGAGGCCGACGACCTGCGGGATGGTGCCGTAGAGATAAACCATGTTGGGCACGGTGGCGTCCCAGTCGAATTTCTTGCAACATGCGCGCGTCGCCTCGAACGCCAGCTCGAAATCCTGCGTGACCTCCTGGCAGGTGTGGCCGCTGACGTTGCAGATGAACTCCGCGACGAAGGGCCGGATGGGGACCATGTCGGGTTTGCCTTTGTGGAGGGCGGTGGTGTAGCGCTTGAGGCGCTGCTGGTAGAGAGCTTCCATGTCTTGGGCCATATCGGGTCCTCTTGAGTTAAAATGTTGCCGGCAAGATGCCGGCGGCACGTTGGCGCGCAGACTACGGATTCAGCCCGCGCAAGGCGAGTCTGAAATCGTGGCAACGAGACGGCGCGCGGTGAAGGAGTAAGCGCGCGGAATGAAACGCGACGGAGCCAGTCGGTCTAACACCTGGAGGAAACGGATATTCCTGACGCGGCGGGAAAAGCGGTGGAGGGCCACCGCAGTCCAAGACGCTGCCGCGTTGTTGAAGACCCTTTCTCAAACGCACAAGCGTCTTGGAGTGCGCCAGTCCTCTGGCGCTTTCCCATTCTCAAGAATGAAAACTATCGCGTTATACTAACAAGCGAGCTTGTTGGCTCTGCAAAGGACGCGGAGGAGCGCAGAGATTTTCGCGCTTACGACGCGGCGGCGCGCTTCTTTGCCTTGCGGGCTTTCTTGTCGGGGTCTTTTGTTTTTCCGCTGGCGCCTCCCTTGTTTTCCTTCGGCAGCCACTTGGCCAATTCTTCCTTTTCCTTCGCGTATTCGGACTTGTTGGCGAGGTTGGTCCACTCCAACGGGTCCATCGAATTGTGGTAAAGCTCCTCGTCGCCATTGGCGTAGCGGATGTAGCGCCAGTCCTCGTTGCGGATGGCGTGGTTGTTGTAAAGCCACGTGGTGATGGCGGGTTTCTCCCACATCGCCGCCGGGTCAGCGAGCAGCTTGCGGATGCTCTCGCCTTCAACATGCTGCGGCTTCGGCAGGCCGCAAAGGTCGCAGAGCGTCGGGTAGATTTGCATGTAGTCCACGGTGCGGTTGCAGACGCCGCCGGGTTTGGTCAGGCCGGGCACGACCCAGATATAGGGCGCACGAGTGGCTTCTTCCCAGAGCGCGAACTTGCGCCAGTGTTGTTTTTCGCCGAGATGCCAGCCGTGGTCGCTCCAGAGGCAGATGATGGTGTTGTCCTTGTGGGCGCTCTTGTCGAAACCCTCGATGAGCCGGCCGACCATCGCGTCGCAGAACGTGATCGTGGCGAGGTAGGCTTGCACGGCGTCTTTCCAACGACCTGACTTGAGGATGTCGGCATGGTCGCCCTGCGGCTTGGCCATCGCGATGCCGGCAGGCGGCACATCGTCGAGGTCGTTTTCCCGCACCTTTGGCAATTGAATCTTGTCGAGCGGATACATCTCGAAATACTTCTTCGGCACCGACCATGACATGTGGGGCTTGACGATGCCGCAGGCGAGAAAGAACGGCTTGTCGTGCTTCTTCTGAAGCTGCTCCAAGCAGTAGCTCACGGTCGCGTAGTCTGGCATGGCCTCGTCGTCACAATCGAGCGCGCCGAACCGGATGCCGCCGACGCCGGTGCCGCCGTCTTCCTTGAACTTTCCGCCTTTGCGTTTGCCGTCGCTGCCCGGGCCGTGCTTGGGGGCAGTGCTGTAGTCGTCCCATTCATTAAGCCGGTTAAAGCCGCCCGCGCCACCGTGGTAAATCTTGCCCGCGCCGGTGGCGTAGTAACCGTTGTTCCTGAAGTGCTGCTGAAGCGTGACAGTGCCTTCGGGGACGATCTTTCGCCAATCGTCGTTGTTGTTATAAACGCCGCTAGTGCCGGGGCGCAGTCCCGTCATCAGCGCGGCGCGCGAGGGATTGCAGCAGGGCGAGGCGCAGAAGCTGCGCGTGAACGCCACGCCGCGCGCGGCGAGCTTGTCGAGGTTCGGCGTCTTGACTTGCTTGTTGCCGAGATAGCCGACCCAGTCGCGCAGGTCGTCAATGGCGATGAACAGGACGTTGGGCTTGGTAGCGGGCTTTTCTTCGGCGCTCTGCGCCAGATTGAATCCGGACAGACCGAGGCAGAGGACAACCATCAGCAAACGTTTCATTCGGACTCCTTTTGCGTTTTCAAACACCGGCCACAGCTTGGAGTTGCGCTGCGACCTGCCCGCCGCGGGCGACTCAACCTTGCAGCTTCAACCTGCTCTGCAGCTCCTCCACGAGCGGGAATTGCCGCTCGCTCATCTTCTCCTTCGCCTGCGGGACGGTGAAGAACCCGGCGCGGTCCACTTCCGGGAACTCGCACCTCTTGCCGGAGCGCGGCGGCCACTCCAGCGTAAACATATTGCTCCGCAGCGCGGCGGGATCGCAGTCACCCTCGAACGCCCACGCGTGGACGATCTTGCCACTCCTGAGTTGCACGGGCGTCAGCTCGATGAACGGCTCGCGCGCGATAAAACCGGTTTCTTCCCGGAACTCGCGCTGCGCAGCGGCGAGCGCGTCCTCGCCCACGGCGATCTCACCCTTCGGGATGGACCACCAGCCGGCATCCTTGTGTTTCCAAACCGGCCCGCCGGGATGGACGAGCAGCACCTGCAGCTCGCCGACGGTGCGACGATACATGATCAAGCCGGCACTGATCTTGGGCATGGGGTAATACCTTGTTGCGGCAAAGAAAAGCGGCGGGTGTTGCCCGCCGCTTTCCCAAACTTCACGGACGCATGATTAACTGCCGCAGCCGGCCGAAACCGAGCAGCCGCCGCTTTGCTTCGCCTTCTGGCAAGCGGTCTTCCACAAAGCCAGTTGCTCAGGCGCCAGCAACGACTCGATGCCTTTCATACATTTCGCGCACGCTTCCGGCGTGCGACCGGCTTTGTCGCATTCCTCGCGCAACGCAGCGATTTGGGTCTTCTGCTCGGCGCTCAGGTTGAGTTTGCCCAGCACGTCCGTCTTGCCCGCCAGCGGGCAGCTCTTGGCTCCGGCCGCCGAGGGGCACGACGGACAGCCGCCCTGCCCATAAAGCGTCGCGACACTCGCCATCACCGCTGCTGCAACCAATAATCCGATGATCTTCTTCATTTGTTATCTTCCTTTCAGTGCTTGGTAATTACTTCGCTTTTCGACCTGACGCTATCACATGTGGTTCAAATGGCAACTGCCAGCGCACGTCCCGCGCCGCAACGCGGGTTTGACGCGAACTGTCTGTTTGGCGTTAAATCCCGGCGGACGGACAATGCCGTCACCGTAAACCGCGAATTCAAAATCAGAAACCTGAAACCCGAATGAAAACTCTCATCACCGTCTTCGGCGGCTCGCGTTGCAGCCCGGACTCCGCAGAGTATCGCGATGCCGTGAAACTGGGCCGGCTGCTCGCCGGGCAGGGCTTCACGGTCGTGTGCGGCGGTTACGGCGGCGTGATGGAGGCCGTCAGCCGAGGCGCGCGCGCAGCCGGCGGCGAAGTGCTGGGCATCACGCTGACGCAAAGGGCCGCGGCCCCCAACGAACACCTTACCCGCGCGCATCCCGCGCCGGACCTCTACGAACGGTTGCGGCGGCTCATTCACCAGTCCGTCGGCTACATCGCCCTGCGCGGCGGCATGGGCACGATCGCGGAGGTGGCTGTGGTCTGGAACGAATTCCTGCTCAACGCCCTCTCGCCGCGGCCCCTGGTGTTGCTCGGTAACTGCTGGCCACCGGTCATCGCTGCGTTGCGGCAACATCTGCCTGTTGAGGAGCGCGACATGAAATGGACCCAGTTTGCCGCCACGTCGGAGGAGGCTGTGCGGTGTATGGAAGAACTGCTCCCTTCCTGAGCCGGTCCTCGCGGCAAATCGAGCAGCGAATCCCGCAAAAGGCTTGTCGCGCCGCGTTGGGCCGGCATAATGACCGGCCATGAAAATTCGCTGCATCCATGTCGGTGTCGGCGGCCGCGGTGTGTGGCCGGTCAAACTGTTCGCCAGTCGCCAGGATTTCGAGTCGGTGGCATTCGTGGACGTGAAGTCCGAGAACATCGCCGCCGCCCGCGCGTTGAATCCGAAGATCACTGAGACGCAGTGCTTCACGCGGATGGAAGACGCACTGGCGAAGGTGGAGGCCGACGCGGTGGTCGTCATCACGCCGCCGCACCTGCACCACGCGCAATGCCTCGCCGCCATCCGCGCCGGCAAGCACGTGTTCGTCGAGAAACCGCTGACGATGTCGCTTGCCGAATCGCGCGAGGTCGTCGCCGAGGCCGACAAGCGCGGCGTGAAGCTGTGCGTCGGCCAGAACGCGCTCTACAACGGCGGCAACGCCACGTTCGCGCGGCTGGTCGCTGAGCGGAAATACGGCCGCGCCGCCAGCGGCCTCATGATCAAGTTTGGCTGGCGGCCGAAGGTGCATCACTCCGGCGGCGTGCATCATTCCTATCTCTGGGAGCGCGGCGTCCACGACTTCGACACGATGCGTGCGATTTTCGGCGAGGAGGTCAAGCGCGTGTCGGCGATGTCGTTCAACCCGCCGTGGAGTCCTTACAAGCACGGCTCTGGCATGCATGCGTGGCTGGAGTTTGAGAGCGGGGCGATGTGCGCCTACTCGTGCTCGTTTGCGGTTTACGGGGCGGAGATGGGCCTGCGCGTGGACTGCGAGCAGGCGTCGCTGGTCGAGCTGAACAAGGAAAAGAAACTCGCAATCTGGAAGCCGAGCGTGAAGGAGCCGGAGATTGTCGCGTGGGACACCAACCCACAGCCGGAAGCGATTCTGCTCGACGGTTGGTTCCGCTACATCAAGGACGGTGTCGAACCGCGTTTCGGCGGCCACGAGAACCTCAAGACGCTCGCGTTGATCGAGGCGCTCGGCGTGTCCGCCGACGAAGGCCGGATCGTCGAGATCGGCAAGCTGTAAGCGGCAACGGCCGGTTTTCTCCGAGGCTTTGCCGCGCCAGTGCGGCACCCATCTATTTCAGCGGCAGCCATAACTCGAGGAGCACCTTCATGTCGGGTTGCACCTTGGTGAGGAAGGTCGAGGAATCGCGCACGCCATAGTCGGTCCATTTCATCTCGCCGCCGCCGGTCAGATGATAACGCTCGGCCTCCACCGAGAACTGTCCGCCGATGACGAGCGGACGCGTGACATCACGGATGGTGAGCAGGCCCGACAACAGGAACGATTGATTCTCCGTGACGGTGATTCGCTCCAACGTGAAGGTGATTTTCGGAAACCGGCCTCGTTCGAGGCACTCTTCGCGCCACTTGTAATCGCGGCCGCCGCTGCCGGTGGTGAGCGCCGTGACGTCCACCTCGACAGTGCCGCGCAGTGAGTTCAGGTCACCGGGTCGCGCGAAGCGCGCCCAGCCGGTGAGTTCCTTCAACTCGCCCTTGATCGTGCCCCAGGTTGCGGGCATTGCAAAGCCCACGATGCAGTTGTTGGTGGAGAGATTGATTGTCGGCATCTGCTGCGCGCCGACAACGGTCGTGGACACGACCAGCGCCGCCAGCCAGCCGACGCAGCACTCCATCATTCTATTATTCCGTTTCATTTGGCCGCGCACTCTACCCGTGTGTTCCAGCGGCGTCACTTCCAAACGGCGCGCCTACTGGTTCACATGCACCACCTTCGCCGGCGGGAAGCCGTTGAAGTAAGTGGATGAGGCGTGGCTGTAGGCGCCGATGTTCTCGCTGTAGAGAAGGTCGCCAAGTTGGAGATCGGGCAGGTTCTCTGCCATCGAGACCACGTCCAGCGCGTCGCACGTCGGGCCGAAGATGGAGCAAATCTGTGTCGCGCCTTTCTTGAACGACTTCAGGTGATAGTGGCAGTGGTCGAAGATGACGCCGGAGAAGGTGTGATAGACGCCGTCGTTGATGTAGTAGCAGAGTTTGCCATCGCGCACGGCCTTGCCGATAATCTTCGAGACCGCAGTCGCCGCGGTCGCGACGAGGAACCGGCCCGGCTCGGCAAGAATCTGGATGTTTTTCGGGAACAGCCGCTCGATCTCGCGGTTGATGATCTTCGCCAGCTCGCGGAACGGTTTGACCGACGCGTCATACGGCGCGGGGAAACCGCCACCGATGTCGAGCAGGTTCATCTTCGTGTAGCCGCGCTCCTTCGCCTCCTTGAAAATGTTCGCGGCGAGGTTGATCGCCTGGACGTAGTTCTCGAAGTTCGTGGTCTGGCTGCCGACGTGGAAGCTGAGTCCCTCGACGACGAGGCCGGCCTTGTCGGCTTCGAGGATGAGGTCCACCGCTTCGCCGGGCGCCGCGCCGAATTTGGACGACAGCTCCACCATCGCGCCCGTGTTCGGCACCTTCAGCCGCAGCGCCAGTCCCGCGTGTGGCGCGTGGCGCTTGATCTTCTTGATCTCCTCGGAATTGTCGAACGTCACCAGCGGCTTGTATTGGTCAAGTTGCTCCAGCGTCTCGGTGGCCTTGATCGGGTTGGCGTAGATGATCTTGTCCCAGATCCAATCCTGCCGTTGCTTGGCCGGCATCTCCTTGATGTTCTCGTAAACGATCATGAACTCCGGCATCGAGGCGACGTCGAAGCTCGCGCCTGCCTTGTAGAGCGTGCGGACGATGGCCGGGAGAGAGTTGGCCTTCACCGCAAAGTAAGCCTGCACCCGCGGCAGATATTTCTTGAACTCCGCGTAGTTGCGCCGCAGCGCGTCGTGGTCCACCACGAACAACGGCGTGCCGTGTTCCTTCGCCAGTTTCTTCAGAGTGCTCTTGGTGACCATCCTAGTCTCCGTCGGTGATGAGGAAGTTCTTGAACTGCCACGGGTCGTCGAGATCAATCTTCGGATTGTTGTGGCCCTGGAACGCGTTGGTGTAGTGCTTCAACGGTGTCCAGTCGGCGGGCTTGGAAATCCACTTGCCAAGATACGGCTTGGAAATCTTCAGCACGTATTCGTGCGGCAGATCGTCCGACACGCAAACGCCCTTGGCCGGGTTCTCGATCATCCATGTCGCCGCGGCGATCACCGAGATGGCCACTTGCATCGTCGTTGCGTTCTGGTGCGGCACCAGCTTGCGTGACTCCTCAATGCTGAGGTCGCTGCCAGTCCACCACGAATTGTAAGCGTGGCCCATCAACAGCGCGCCGAGGATGTCGGCACCGCTGGTGATCTCGTCGTTAAGGATGCGCTGCTTTTCCTGAAGCTTGTAGTCGTAGCCGCGCAGTTCGTTGAGGGACGCGATGGCCGAGTCCGTCGGACAATACGCGTAGTGGACCGTGGGCCGGTAGATCGCCTTGCCGTTTTCCCAGACCGTCAGCCGGTCAGAGATGGTGAACGCCTCGCCGTGGCGCACGACCATGCCGTGGATGCAGTAGTTCGGCACCCAGGACGCGACCCATGTGTTCATGCCCATGCGGGCGAGACAGATCTGGTTGCGCGGTCCCTCCGTGTGCTCGTAGGCGAGCGCCGGCAACTCTTTTTCGTGCGTGCCCCAGCCCATTTCCGACGTCGTCGTGCCTTCCTCGCGGAAACCTTCGACACTCCAGGTATTGACGAACTCGTCCACCTGCTTCGGCTTATTGGTGATCTGCGTGTCGCGCTCGCTGCAATGGATCACCTTCACGCCCAGCTTCATCGCGAGGCGGTTGAACTTCTGCTCCTGGATGAGCTGCCGGATCTCATCGGCGTCGGCACCGTTGATTTTCTTGTCGGCCAGCAGCCGTTTGCCGATGTCAATCAAGCCCTGCTTGGTGAAATGCGAGATGAGGCCGGGATTTGCTCCGTGCTCGATCACTGCCGTCGGCCCCGGCTTGGCCCAGCCCGCGGTCATGCGGCGGAGGTTCATATGCCGCCAGTAGAGCGTCATCTTGGTCGGCGGCGCATCCTTGGCATTCTCGTAGGGATCCCAAAGCTCGACGGAGGTGTTGATGTAGAGCACGCCATTGTCGTGGCACCACTGGAGGACTTCACAGCAGTCAATGTTCCACGCGAGGTCAATCAGAAGGTCGCCCGCTGAGAGATACTTGCCGAGCAGCGCGCCCATGTTGTCGCGCGTCACGCGCTTGCGGGCAAATTTCACGCCGCGTGCCGTCCACGACCGCAACGCTTCGCGGCGATCCTCGAAATCCATCACCGTGATGTTCTTCGCCGGCATCTTGATCTGCTTGACCAGAATCGGCAGCGCGCATTGCGCCACCGCGCCGTAACCCACAAACAAAACCTTCTTGTTGAACTCGATCATCCTGATACCTCTGTTATTGCCGCGCGCGGCGGCCATTCTCATCTGTCGGCCCGCATTCGGCCCGTGGCCCGAACCAGACCGTCACCGACAGGGCGCGGACTTTGTCCGAAATCCTCGCGCGTGACAAGTTTCTATTCGGTGACTTTCCAGCTTTGAGAAGCCTGCTCCGCATTTCAAAAAAACGCTGGCGTCACGCGCGGACTTGCGGCATACACGCATTGTGGAAAACGCGGTCCGGTTGTCAACAAGGAGCGAGCGATGAAATTGATTCGTAATGTTGTCCTGCCCTGCCTGTGTGTCGTCCTGCTATACGCTGTCACGGCGCGCGGCTACGACCTGCCCTCCGTCAACGTTGGTTTCACCAGCTTTTTTGACGGCGGACCGCCGGCCGGGCCGGGTTTTTATTTCACGCAGTATTTCGAGTATTACCACGCGAACAAATTCGCCGATAACGGTGGCAACACCATGTCGCTGCCCAGCGGCGCGAAGCCCACCATCGAAGTCTTCGCCGGCCTCTCGCAACTCATTTATCAGTCGGATCAGAAAGTGCTTCTCGGCGGCAAGTGGGGCTTGGACTTCATCCTGCCGGCGGTGGACTACGACGTTGAGCCGAAGAACCCGTGGCTCACCGACAACGGCGGCGGCATCGGCGATATCCTGGTCGGACCGTATCTCCAGTGGGACCCGATTATGGGCGAGAAGGGGCCGATCTTCATGCATCGCATTGAGTTCCAGTGCATCCTGCCCACCGGCAGCTACAGCCCGGACGAAGACCTTAACGCCGGCGCCAACTTCTTCTCGTTCAATCCCTACTGGGCCGCCACGTGGTTCGTCGTGCCGAAGTGGACCCTTTCGTGGCGCGTCCACTACCTCTGGAACGACGAGAATGATGCCCCGGACCAGCACGTTCCCGCCTTTGCAGGTGCCAAGAAAACCCAGGCCGGCCAGGCGGTCCACCTGAACTGGGCCACCGAATACGAGGTTATCGAGAAGAAACTCAACGTCGGCGTCAACGGCTACTTCCTCACGCAGTTCACGGATACGCAGGCAGATGGTCAGGATGTTATCGGCCGGCGCGAGCAGGTCATCGGCATCGGCCCCGGTGCGGTCTATCACTTTTCCAAGGACGACCATCTGTTCTGCAACACCTACTTCGAGATGGATGCGCGCAACCGCGCCGAAGGCCAGCGCTTCGTGCTGCGGTTCGTGCATCATTTCTAGCCAGCGCGCACATCGGCCTCGCTGACGGATTGTTGTAAAACCGCTTTCGCGGCGTTGCAATACAGCGTATACTGCACTTGGCCAATGAGAGTGTTGTTGTTGTATCCGGAGTTTCCGCTCACGTTTTGGAGTTTCAAGCACGCGCTGAAGTTCATTCGCAAGAAGGCTTCTCTGCCACCGCTCGGACTGCTCACTGTTGCCTCCATGCTGCCGCCGTCATGGGAGAAACGGCTGGTGGACGCCAACGTCTGTGCCCTCACCGATCAGGACCTCGCGTGGGCGGACACCGTGCTCGTCAGCGCCATGATCGCTCAGCGGCAGTCGGCGCATGAACTCATCGCCCGCTGTCGCGTCGCGGGCAAGAAGATCGTCGCCGGCGGGCCGCTGTTCATTGCTGAACACGACCAGTTCCCGGAGGTGGACCACTTCGTTCTGAACGAGGCGGAGGTGACGCTGCCGGAGTTCCTCCGCGACTTCGAGCGCGGCACGGCGCGGCGCGTGTATGCGTCGCCGGAACATCCCGACATCTGCCAGACGCCGGCGCCGATGTGGAAATTGGCGGACCTGCGACGCTACGCCTCCATGAGCCTCCAGTTCTCGCGAGGCTGTCCGTTCGATTGCGAGTTCTGCAACATCACCGCCATGTTCGGCCACCGCCCGCGCACCAAGACCTCCGCGCAAATCATCGCCGAACTGGACGGCCTCTATCGGGCCGGCTGGCGTGGCCAGGTGTTTTTCGTGGATGACAACTTCATCGGCAACAAGCGCTACCTCCGCGAGGAACTGTTGCCCGCGCTCATCGCGTGGCGGAAAGGCAAACGCCGCATCCCGTTCTTCACCGAGGCGTCCATCAACCTCGCCGACGACGCGGAATTGTTGCGCCTGATGGTTGAGGCGGGCTTCGACACCGTTTTCATCGGCATTGAGACGCCCGCCGACGCCGGCCTCGCCGAGTGCAACAAGCGGCAAAATGCCGGCCGCGACATGGTGGCCGACGTGAAACGCATCCAGCGCGCCGGGTTGCAGGTGCAGGGCGGATTCATCGTCGGATTCGACAGCGACACGCCGACGATTTTCCAGCGACAGATCGAGTTCATCCAGAAGAGCGGCATCGTCACCGCCATGGTCGGCCTGCTCAACGCCATCCCTGAAACCAAACTTTACGAGCGGCTCAAGCGCGAAGGCCGCCTGCTCGGCCAGATGAGCGGCAATAACGTGGATGGCACCACCAACTTCATTCCGCGCATGGATATCGAGAAACTGCACGAAGGCTACAAAGAGATCATGCGCAAGATTTACGCGCCCGGTCCCTACTACAAACGCGTCCGCACCTTCCTGCGCGAATACCGGGCGCCAAAGGCGAGCTTTACGCTGAACTGGCGCTACTTGTTGGCGTTCGCCCACTCCAGTGTGCGTCTCGGCGTCTTCGGCAGTGAGCGATTCCACTACTGGGGCCTGCTCGCGTGGACGTTCTTCCGCCGGCCCGCGCACTTCCAGCTCGCTGTCACCCTCGCCATCTACGGCCACCACTTCCGCAAGACCTGCGAGGCGATGGGCGTGTGAACTGGCCCAGCGTCGTCAGTGCCCGCCGCAACAACCGCCGCCGTGCTCGTCGTGATGCGCGCCGTGGCAGCATTCCAGTTCTTCCGGCTTCGCATCGCGCTTGGCCATCAGTTCCACATCAAATGTCAGGTCCACGCCCGCCAGCGGATGGTTTGTATCTATCGTTACGTGCGACAGGCTGACCTTCGTCACCGTCACCACCATCGCCTCGGCGGCACCGGCGCGGAACTGGTCGCCGACCTTGATTTCCTGCGCCGGAAATTTATCGCGCGGCACCTCCATCACGCGGGCCGCGTCGCGCTCGCCGTAAGCTTCTTTCGCCACCACCGTCACGCGCTTCTTTTCGCCGACCGCCATCGTGCTCAGGTGCGTCTCCAAGCCGGGGATGATGTGTCCCGTGCCCTCGACAAACGACAACGGCTCGCTGCCGGCTGAGCTGTCCAACGTCTTCCCGGCCGGATCCGTCAGCGTATAGTGAAACGAAATGACTTGTTTGTTCATAGTGTTGTCCAATTTCTAAAAATGAGCCGCGGACTTTACGTGCATTCCCCACCCTTGTCGAAAAGTATTTCGCGCCCCCCAGTCCGAGCGTGGCGACAGCCTATGGCCGCCTGCAACCGACGGCTGAAAAGCGCTGCTCCGTCTTCGCGGCCATCACATATTAGCAATCACCGCGTCGCCGAACTCGCTGCACTTAATCTCTTTTGCACCCTCCATCTGGCGGGCGAAGTCGTAGGTGACCGTCCTGGCGGCGATGGCGCCGTCGAGCCCCTTAAGGATGAGATCGGCTGCTTCGGTCCAGCCCATGTAGCGCAGCATCATTTCGCCGGAGAGGATGACGGAACCGGGGTTAACCTTGTCCTGATTGGCGTATTTCGGCGCGGTGCCGTGAGTGGCCTCGAAGATGGCGTGGCCGGTGAGGTAGTTGATGTTGCCGCCGGGAGCGATGCCGATGCCGCCGACCTGCGCAGCGAGAGCGTCGCTGAGGTAGTCGCCGTTGAGGTTGAGCGTGGCGATGACATCAAAGTCCTCCGGGCGCGTAAGCACCTGCTGGAGCGTGATGTCGGCAATGGCGTCCTTGATGATAAGGCCGCCGGGCAGCTTGCACCACGGGCCGCCATCAATCTCCTTCGCGCCGAACTCGCGTTTGGCGAGCGCGTAGCCCCAGTCGCGGAACGCGCCTTCGGTGAATTTCATGATGTTGCCCTTGTGAACAAACGTCACCGACTTCCGCTTGTTGGCAACGGCGTATTGGATGGCAGCGCGGATGAGTCGCTCGGTGCCTTCGCTGGAGACGGCCTTGATGCCGATGCCGCTGGTTTCCGGGAAGCGAATTTGTTTCACGCCCATTTTCTTCTGCAAGAACTCGACGACTTGTTTCGCCTCGGGCGAATCGGCGGCCCATTCGATGCCGGCATAGATGTCCTCGGTGTTCTCGCGGAAGATGACCATGTTCACTTTCTCTGGGCGTTTGACGGGCGAAGGCACGCCTTTGAACCACTGCACGGGCCGCAGGCAGACATAGAGGTCGAGCATCTGGCGCAGCGCGACGTTGAGTGAGCGGATGCCTTTGCCGACGGGCGTGGTGAGCGGGCCTTTGATGCCGACGAGGTATTCTTTGAACGCCTCGACGGTGTCGTCAGGCAGCCAGTTATTGAACCGCTTGAACGCCGTCTCGCCCGCGAAGACCTCGAACCACGCGATCTTGCGCCGGCCGCCGTAGGCCTTCGCCACGGCCGCGTCGAACACACGCTCGCTGGCGGCCCAGATGTCCGACCCGGTGCCGTCGCCGCGGATGAACGGCAGGACGGGATGGTCCGGCACGTTGAGCTTGCCGTCGCGCATTGAGATTTTGCCGCCGCTCGGCGGAGTGCAGGTCGTATATGGCATCGTTTTTTTCTCCTGAGAATTCGCGCAATATAGCAGAAAAACGCCGACTCGCGAGTGGGAAGTGCTGCCGAAGCTTCGGTTGCGTCACAACGCGGCTTCGAGGTTGCGTCGCGGCGACTCTCCTGTCAGACTACGGCTGCTATGAAGCTGTTCAGTTTGTTTCTGTTGATCGTGGCGCTGGCGTTGCCGCTGCGTGCGGCAGAGGAGGGTAGCAAACCGCCCAAGCCCGTCGCGCCGAAAACCGTTGTCCAATCAAAGATACGATCCGCTTCGCCGAAGCAGAACGGGCCGGAGAAGTGGATCGGCGTCGTCGCAGCGCCGGTGCCGGAGATGGTGCGTGCGCAGTTGCCGAACTTGCCGGAAGGCCAGGGACTGGCCGTTTTCATGGTCGCGAAGGAAAGCCCCGCCATGGTGGCCGGCTTGGAGCGGTTCGACGTCATTGTGCGAGCCGACGGGCAGCCGGTAAGCTCGCCGCAAGACTTGCAGCAGATCATCAACAAGCGCAACTTCGGCACGCAGGCGCGGCTGGAGTTGATCCGCAAGGGCACGCCGAAGCAAATCTACGTTATCGTGTTGGAGAGACCGGTAGGCGAGACGGGCGGCGGCGGGCCGGGCCGCGGCGGTATTTTCGGCAGCAACATGCGACCGGAGAATGTTTCGATCCAGTTCTCCTACACCGACGCCAATGGCAGGCAGCAAACGATTGGCGCGCCGACGCTGGCGGCGTTTGGCCAGAAGGCGAGAGATGACGAGGCATTCCGCAACCAGATGCAACAGATGTTCCAAGGCTTGCAGCAAAGCCCGCAGGGAATCACCATCCAACTCCGGCCGGCGCAGAACGCGCCAACCGGTCCGCCGCCGAGTCCGTAGCACTCAGCGAGTGGTCGCAACCGTCGCGTGCGGGTCGGCGGCGCTTAAGTCGGGCAGTGTGGGGGCGGGCGTTTGTGGAATTTCCGGCTCCATTTGCCAGACGGGAGGACCGAGCTTCGCGTCGTTCTTGACGAGGAGGGTCATGATGCCGAGCGCGGTTGGCGCTAAGGTGCAACCGGTTTGGAGCAGCGCCACCCATAGGAGCGCTGCCAAGGCGAGGCACCGATACATCATTGAGAATCTCACGTTACGTCTTTGATCCCGGCCATTGCCTGCTGCAAGATTACTGGTCACTTGCCGCCGGCCTGCCGACGCCGCGAACGATAAGCGGCCAGTGCCAATAATGGGAAGTAAATTCGATACCAGTGGTATTTGAGGTAGAACACCTTCGGGAAGCCGGTGCCGGTGAATTCATTTTCGGTCCATGTGCCATCCGGGTTCTGCCGCGCCAGCAGCCACTCCACGCCGCGTTGCACGGCGGGATGATCGCCTTCGCCCGCGACGACCAGCGCGTGAACAGCCCACGCCGTCTGCGATGCGGTCGTCTTGCCTGTGCCGCGCAGCGACGGATCGTCGTAGGTGGCGCAACTCTCGCCCCAGCCGCCGTCGGCTTGTTGGTGATCGAGCAGCCACTTCACCGCGCGACGGACGTAGGGCGCCTGCATGTCTTCGCCGATAGCCGCCAGGCCAATCAGCACCTGCCATGTGCCGTAGATGTAGTTGACGCCCCAGCGGCCGAACCAGCAACCGTCGTGCTCTTGGTGCGATTTCAGAAGCTGGAGCGCGTGCTGGACCGGCCCGCGGGACTTGTCCCAGCCGAACGCGCCGAAGGTTTCCAGCATTCGGCCCGTCACGTCGAGCGAGGTCGGGTCGAGCATGGCGTTGTGGTCGGCGAACGGGATCTTCGTGAAGACCTCGTGCGTGTTGTCTTTGTCGAAGCTGGCCCAACCGCCGTCGCGGTTCTGCATCGCCAGTTGAAACTGCATCGCGCGCTCGATTGCCGCGTCGCGCGCACGCGTGTCTTTCACCTCAATGCCCCGGATGACGCGCGCGACGATGGCGGTGTCATCGAAGTCGGGATAGAACTTGTTGTCATACTCGAACGGCCAGCCGGCGGGCTTGGCGTTGGGCCATTTCACCTTCCAGTCGCCTTCGCATTTCAGTTCGCGATCCAACAGCCATTGCGTCGCCTTCACCAACGCCGGATCGTTTGCCGGCACGCCCGCGACTCTCAGATTGCCGATCACCCACGCCGTGTCCCAAATCGGCGAGAAGCATGGCTGCAACCGCAGCGTGTCGCCTTCCTCGATCCGCAGCTCTTCGAGCTTTTCCTCTGCGTGTTTTACCAGCGGATCGCCGTCTTTATAGCCAAGCGCCCGCAGTGCCAGCACGGCGTTGATCATTGCCGGAAAGATCGCGCCAAGGCTGCCGCCGTCGGCGATGCGCGGCTTCAGCCATTGTTCAGCCAGCTTCAGCGAGTAGTTGCGCAGCGGCTTGAACGGAATGCCTTCCCAAAACCGCAGCCACCAATTCAGGACGAGGAAGAAATTTCGCCACGCGAAAATCCGCGGATCATGCGGAAATGAATAATCCGCCTTCTCCGGCCCGCCGATGAAAAGCTCGTCAATGCAGTGCGGATCGCGCCACGGCTTTACCGGTTTGTAGTGATAAAGAACTGTCAGCGGCACGATCATTGTCCGCGACCACGCACTCATGTCGTAGATGTTGAAGTAGAACCACTTCGGCATCGCGTTCAGCTCGGCGGGCATCGCCGCTACATGCGTAAAATCGTAAAGCCCGATCAACCACAAGAAAATGCGCGTGTAGCTGTTCACGCGCGACGCGCCGCCCTTGGCGAGGATCGCCTCGCGCGCGCGACGCATGAACGGCTCGTCTGCGGAGTGCCCCGCCCATTTGCAGACCATGTAGGATTTCACTGACGCGCTAAGGTCCGGCGGGCCTCCGTGATAAATGCACCAACCGCTGTCCGTCGACTGCTTGGTGATGATGTAGTTCACGCACTTCCGCAACGTCTCCGGTGTCAGTTTGCCGAGCCAGTGCAGATACATCAGGTATTCCGACTCGAGGATCGTGTCGCCCTCCAGTTCGGCACACCAATGGCCATCCGGCCGCTGTTGCCCGCGCAGCCAGGCAATCGTCCGGTCAATCGTCGCGTCCAACTGTGATTTTGTCTCCATAGTGCGGCCTTAGACGAATAATTGGAGCCGGTATTCTATCGTTCGCACCGGCCTGGTCAAGCCTCGCCCGCGCGCGTTTGCCGCAGCGCCTCGTAGAGCACGATGGCCACTGATGTGGCCAGATTCAGGCTGCGGGCTTGTGGATTCCACATCGGGATGCGGACGCACGTCGCCGCGCTTGCCGCCAGCAACGCCGGCGGCAGCCCGATGCTCTCGCGGCCGAACACCAAATAATCGTTCTCGCGATACTGCGGCTCCAGGTAGCTCCGCATCGCCTGAGTCGTCAGGAAATAAAACGTCGCGTCCTTTGGTGCCGCCGCTCGCAGTTCGTCGAAGCTCTTGTGGATGCGCACGTCCACTTCATGCCAGTAATCCATCCCCGCCCGCTTCAGCGTCGCGTCGTCTATGCGAAAGCCAAACGGTTCCACCAAATGCAGCGTAGTGTTTGACGCCATGCACAACCGCGCGATGTTGCCCGTGTTCGGCGGAATCTCAGGTTCAATCAGCACCACGTTCATCGTGCTAATACTTCACTTTCACCAAGAACAATCCCTGCGGCGGCGCCGTCTCCACCAACGCCGTCCGCTTCTTCGACGCCAGGATGCGCCCAATGTCGGCGACCGTCAGCTTGCCCGCGCCGACCTTTAACAACGCACCGGCCAGGCTCCGCACCATCTTGTAAAGAAACCCGTCCGCCGTCGCCGTGATCGTCACCAGTTTGCCGCGTCGCGCCACGCTCAGCCGTTTCAGCGTCCGCACCGTGCTCTCCTGCTCGCGTTGCGGGTTCGCCGAGAACGCCGCGAAATCGTGCCGACCCGCCAGCACGCGCGCGGCGCGCCGCATTGCTGCCAAGTCCAGCGGACGCGGCCAGTATGCTGTCCATCGCTGCAAGAATGGATCCATCACCTCGCCGCAGAAGATCCGGTAGCGATACGTTTTCTCATGCGCCAAAAACCGCGCGTGAAAATCGTTCGAGACCCGCTCCACCTTCAGCACGCGCACGTCCGGTGGCAGCGCGCCGTTAAACGCGCGGCGCAGATTCTTCAGTGGAATCGTCGCTCGCGCTTTGGAAACATGGAAATGCGCCACCTGTCCCAACGCATGCACACCCGCGTCGGTCCGGCCGCTGCCGTGGACACGCGCCTTTTCACCAAGAATCCGCTCGATGGCGCGCTCGACGATCTCCTGCACCGCCGTCCCATTTGATTGCAACTGCCAGCCGGCATAGTCCGTCCCATCGTAAGCGAGCGTGAGTTTGTAAGTGACCATGTTAATTGCGGCGCAGACAGGAATGTTCGCGTCACTCACCTTGCCTGCATCGCATCAAGATAGTTTTGCAGGATCAACTGCGCCGCCAGCGCGTCGCGCTGGGCGCGCCGGCGTTTGCGGCTGTAATCGGCCTCCAGCATCGTCCGCTCTGCTTGCGCCGTTGAGAGCCGTTCATCTTGCTCGACGATTTCCGCCGCGACGAACTTTCGCAACCGGGCAACGAACTCGCGCACGCCCTGTGCCGCGGGGCCATAGGAGCCATCCATGTTCCGCGGCAGGCCAACGACGATCCTCTCGACGCCGCGCTCGCGCGCCAGCGCCGCGATCCGCTCGCAGGCGCTCGCCAGCGGTTCGGCGTCAACCTGTTCCAATGGCAACGCCATCGTGCCGGTTTCGTCACTCGCCGCGACGCCGATGCGCCGCTGGCCGTAATCAATGCCCAGCAGCTTCATTGCTTCACCGCATCCACTAGTGATTTTACGAACGCCCCCACTTGCTCAACCATGTCGCGCGCGGCGTTAAGCTTGGCGACACGATCCACGATGGCGCTGCCGACCACCACCGCCTCGGCGTGTTGCGCGACAGCGTGCGCCTGCTCCGGCGTCGAAACGCCGAACCCAACCGCTACCGGCACGCGTGTGTGTTTGTGAATTTTCGCGGTCATGCCGGCGATGTTGGTCGCGAGTTGCTGCTGCACGCCGGTAACACCTTCGCGGCTGACATAGTAAATGAACCCGCCAGCCTGCTTCGTGATAACCGCGATGCGCGACTCGGTGGTCGTCGGCGCGATGAGTTGAATCTGATGCAGCGTGGAATCCGCCAGCAGTTTCTGCCACGGCTCCGTTTCGTCCGCCGGGAGGTCGAGTGCAAGCAAACCGTCCACGCCGGCCGCCACTGCGTCGGGCACAAACTTCTCCATGCCATAGCGATGCACGGGGTTGAAATATGTGAACAAAACGACCGGCATCCGACAGCCCTCGGCGCGCAACGCACGAACCGTATCGAGGATTTTCGGCAGCGTCGTGCCGCTCTTGAGCGCACGCTCGGCGGCGAGTTGGTTGACGACCCCGTCGGCAAGCGGGTCGCTGAACGGCACGCCGAGTTCCAACACATCCACGCCCGCGCGCTCGAATGCCAACGCTAGGCGCCGCGTCGCATCGAGATCTGGGTCACCGGCGGTAATGTAGGCGACGAAGCCCTTCTGGCCGCGCGCGCGCAATTCGTCAAATCGTTGGTCAATGCGATTGGTTGCCATCAATGGTTCCTCAAGTAAACAATTCTCAAACCTTCCAGCGTCAGATTCTCGTCCACGCACCCGATGTCCGGCAGCTTCGCGGCGATCAGCTTCGCGTAAGCGCCGGTGCCAACCACGACGGGCCGCTTGCCGGGCATCTCTCGCCGGACTGCCATCAAAATCTCTCGCACCAGTCCGCGATAACCGATGATCGCGCCGGTTTCCATCGCCCCGATGGTGCTCTTGCCGATGGCGTGCCGCGGTTCGCGCAGGCTGATCTTCGGCAGCAGCGCCGTCTTCTGATACAGGTAATCCGTCATCGCCGCCAGCCCCGGCGCAATGACGCCGCCGACGTATTCCGCGCGGCGGCTGATGATATCGAACACGAGCGCCGTGCCGAACGCGACGCCGATGGCAGGCGTGCCGTGGCGATGAGCGAGGCTCACCGCGTTCGCCAGCCGGTCCGCGCCGATCTGCTCCGGTCGCGGAAAGCGCACGCCGATGCCGAGGTCAAGCTTGTGCGACAACAGCAGCGGCTCCACGCCGTAAGTGCGCTGGATCGCGCGGCGCATCGGCCCAACCGCCGCCGGCACCACCGAGCCGATGATCGCGCCTTCAACCTTCGCCC
The DNA here is from genome assembly GCA_041667205.1 of Verrucomicrobiia bacterium. GTDB lineage: Bacteria > Verrucomicrobiota > Verrucomicrobiia > CAIQCK01 > CAIQCK01 > CAIQCK01. Next base: position 190,018 of record JBAYFL010000010.1, read on the forward strand.
GGACGAACCGCGGCCGCCGCGCGGCGTCGCTCGTCGGAAATTCCCAGCAGCGCACGACTCGCTTCCCGTCGGCCAAGCCAACGTGCGTGTTCGTGTTGCCGATATCAACCAACAGAATCATTTCAGTAAGAACTGGCAGCTTCCGTTACTTCTCCATCATCACATCGCCGCTGACCACGTGCTCGATGCGGCCATCGTCACAGCGAACCAGCAACGAACCGTCCTCGTCAAGTGCCTGCGCGAAGCCTTCGAGCCGGTGCGGGCCGATTTGCAGCGCAACCCGTTTGCCGAGTGTCGAACTGAGCCGACCCCACTCGCGGCGGATTTCGTCGAAGCCGTCGTCGCCGCCGGCAAGGCCGTAGGCGCGATTCAACTCCCGCAGCAACGCCACGGCGAGGTCGCCGCGCAACATCGGTTCCCGCTCCTGCTTCGCGAGTTCCATTTTCAGCGACGTGGCGATCTTGCGGACCTCTGGAGGGAAATCGCTCGTGTCGCAGTTCACGTCGAGGCCGATGCCGAGGATGACGAACTTGATCGCGTCCATCTCGGTCCGCAATTCGGCCAGGATGCCGGCGCATTTGCGACCGGCGATGAAAACGTCGTTGGGCCACTTGATCTCCGCCGCCAGCCCGGTCTGTTGCTGGATGGCGCACGCGATGGCGACCGACGCGGCAATCGTCAGCCGCGCGACGGAACTCATCGGCAGCTTCGGCCGCAGCAGCGCCGAAAACCAAAGCCCCTTACCACGCGGGCTGGACCACGATCGGCCCATCCGTCCCCGGCCACGTGTCTGCGACTCGGCGAACACGACGACGCCCTCGGCCGCGCCGTCGAGCGCGAGCTTCTCGACGAGGTCGTTGGTGGAGGCGGTTTGTTCATAGACCAGCACCTGGCGACCGATGACTGTTTTGGCAAGGCGATGCTGGATGTCTTCGGCAAGCAGGATGTCGGGCGACGCGGCGAGCCGGTAGCCGAGCGACGGTTGGTGCTGGATGTCGTAGCCGAGCGAGCGCAGTTCCTCGATGTGTCGGCTTATTGTGGTGCGCGCGACGCCGAGCTGGCTGCTCAACTCCGCCGCTGTGATGTGACCATCATCGGCGGCGCGGAAGGCCGCGAGGAGCTGCGCATCGAGGCTCATTCCTCGATCTCCAGCGAGAAATCCACCGCGCGGACGCTGTGGGTGAGCGCGCCGACGCTGATGAAATCCACGCCGGTGCGCGCGATGGCGGTGACGCGGTTGAGGTTGACGCCGCCGCTGGCTTCAAGCTTGGCGCGGCCTGCGGTAATGCGGACGGCCTCGGCCATCTCCTCGTTAGTCATATTGTCGAGCAGGATCCACTCAGCGCCACCGTCGAGCGCCTGCTGGAGTTCGTCCAAGTCCTTCACCTCGACCTCGGCGACGATGCGCGGCGCATTTTGTTTCGCGGCGCGAACCGCGGCAGCGACGGGCTGCGGGTGATAACGCTTGAGCACGACGAGGTGGTTATCCTTGACGAGAATCTGGTCGTAGAGGCCCTTGCGGTGGTTCGTGCCGCCGCCGACAGTGACAGCGTATTTTTCCAGCGCGCGCAGGCCGGGCGTGGTCTTGCGCGTGTCGAGGATCTGGGCGCTGGTGCCGCTGACGCGCTCGACGAACGCGCGCGTCAGCGTGGCGATGCCGCTGAGCCGCTGTAGGAAGTTCAGCGCGACGCGCTCGCCGGTAAGGATGGAGCGTGCGCTGCCGGCGATGGTGGCGACGCGCTGCTTTGGCTCGGCGCGGTCGCCGTCGTTGACGAGCAGCGCGACCGTCAGCCGCGGGTCAATTTGCCGAAATGCCTCGGCGACCAATTCCAACCCGCAAACGACGCACGGCTCCTTCGCGTGGATGTAGGCGCTGCCGCGCGCGTCTTCGGGAATGGTCGCGGCGGTGGTGACGTCGCCGCTGCCGACGTCCTCGGCCAACGCGGCGGCGACAACAGTTTTCAGAATGTCAGGTGAAAATGCCACGGTGGCAGTTTCCGATGTCGGGCCGCCGGTTGCAAGCCTTCTGCGGGTGGCTCCATTCGCCCTGCATTTTCGCCAGCCCTTTCAGCAGGATGTGCCCGTAGCCCCAGCCGCGCTTGAGCGTCCCAAACGGGTGTTCGCGCTGGTGTCGGCCTTCGGCACGTCGGGCGTGATGCCGGCTTCCACGCAGCGGCGCACTTCGTTGTTGTTGCAGTAGCCGGTGTCAGCCACCACCTCCAACCTCGCCACGCCG
>JBAYFL010000011.1:0-190900 GCA_041667205.1 Verrucomicrobiia bacterium
AGAGCCTTCAACCGCGCGACGATCTCCGGATGGTCGGCGGCCACGTCCTTCTGTTCGCCGGGGTCGGACTGGAGATCGAAGAGCATCATCACTTTCGGCGCGTCGCCGCTGCGCAGGCCGGGAAAATCGGTCGGTTGATACTGTTCGTAAGGCGCGAGAATCGTCACGCCATCGGGACCGCGCGGGTCAATCCACCGCTCGCCGGGCTTGCCGATTTTCCACTCGCGCGGCGGCAACACATGCAACTTCCATCGCTCGTCGCGCACGGCGTCCAGCCGCGGACCAACCATGCCGAAGACCGCCTCGTGCGGACTCTTCGCGGCGCTGGTGAACAGCGGCATGATGTCCCGTCCGTCAATGACGCGGTCGCGCGGTGGTTCGATGCCCGCCGCCTTCAGCGTCGTCGCGAACAGGTCCATCATCACCGCCGGCGCGTGGCTGACGTGGCCGGCGGGAATCCTCCCGGGCCAGCGCGCGATGCACGGCACGCGATAACCACCTTCCCACGGGACGCCTTTCATCCCGCGCAAACCGCCGGTGCTGCCACCGAACCACGGGCCGTTGTCGCTGCTGAACATCACCAGCGTCCGCTCGTCGAGGCCGAGCCGCTTGAGCGCGGCGGCCAGCTCGCCGATCTGGTTGTCGAGTTCGGCGATCACGTCGGCGTAGAGGCCGTCGCCGGATTTTTTGTAGAATTCCTCCGAACACGCGAGCGGCTTGTGCGGCATGGCGTGCGGCAGGTAGAGGAAAAACGGACTGTCCTTGTGGCGCTCGACAAACTCGATCGCGCGCCGCGTGTAGCGCTTCGTCAGCGTCGCCTGCACCACCGGATACTCGACCACGCGCTCGCCGTCGAGCAGATGCACGGGCCGCATGTCGTTGCTGTAGGGAATGCCGAGGTATTCGTCGAAGCCGCGCCGCGTCGGCAGAAATTGCGGCAGGTGGCCGAGGTGCCATTTACCGATGCAACAAGTCGCGTAGCCGGCGTTCTTGAAAAGTTGCGCCAGCGTGATCTCTGACAGCGGCAGACCGAGTTTATCGAACTCCGGCGCGGCGTCCGGCGTCGGATTATTCGTCATGCCGCAGCGGAACGGATAGCGGCCGGTCATGAGCGAGGCGCGGCTCGGCGCGCAATACGGCATCGGCGCGTTGAATTGCGTCAGCCGCGCGCCCTCGGCGGCCATGCGGTCGAGGCACGGCGTCTTGAACTTCGGGTGGCCGTAGCACGCGAGGTCGCCGTAGCCAAGATCGTCGGCGAGGATGACGATGACGTTGGGCTTGGACGATGGTGCAGCAACGGCAAGCGCCGCGGCGAACATGACGATTGCGAACGACAGGAGAGAACTAAGCTGTGGCCGTGCTGTTGAACCTCGTCGGCCCCTCACCCTTGCCCTCTCCCCATCGGATGGGGAGAGAGAACGTGGCCATCGCGGCGCGATCGCTGGACGGTGGACTTCAAGGGGTGCGCGAGAACCTCTCCCTCTCCCCGCGTTAGCGGGGAGAGGGCCGGGGTGAGGGGTCGTGGCAAGTGAATCGTTCAGGTTAAGCGTGTTCATGATTGGATCAACTGCCGCTGATTATGCCGAGGTATTTCAATCCATCCCAGAAAAAGAAGAGCGCAAACGCCGCCAGCAGCACGCCGAGCGTCCGCATGATGAGACGGTAACCGCCGCCCGTCAGCAGCGTGCGCGATTTCGCCGCCAGCACCGCCACGCACAACTTGCCGCCGACCAACAGCGCGTAGAAGCAGACGAGGAACACTGCCGCCGCCAGCCAGCTTTCCGCCATCGTCTTGCCCAGCGTCGCCGCCCCGACGGTGAACCAGAACAACCACGGGTTCGGGTTGAGCAGGTTTGCGAAAACGCCTTTGCTCCACGAACGCGGCTGAGCGTCCGGCGCATCGGCATCCACGCGCGCCGGCCGGAAGCTTTCCCACGCCAGATACAACACATACGCCCCGCCCGCGATGGAGATGACGCCCAGCACAGGCCGGAACGCCGACACCTTGGAGGCAAACAACATCGCCAGCAGCACGATGGGCAGGTCCGAGCCGAGCGGCGCGAGCGCGACTTTGCAGCCCTCGCGCGCGCCGTGCCGCAACGTCTGCGTCAACACGAGCGTCAGCAGCACGCCCGGCGACAGCCCGCAGGAAAGCCCCAGCAGGATTCCCGATACGAACGCGGCGGTCATGACTTGTTCTCGTCACCTTTCATCCAGCGATACCATTTACACTTTTCTTTTCACTGTAGCGGCGGTCTCCGACCGCCGAAATCGTCATCAACAATGACCGGCGGTCGGAGACCGCCGCTACAGCCATCATGCACTCCTGGCAGTAACTGGCATGACTTGTTCCAACACCGGCGGCTGCGAATCGTTCTATCGCTGGCGCGATTGCGAAGCAATCCTTGCTGCGCTCTCGCCGCCTGCGCTACACTCCGCGCGTCACAGAAAATACAGAATTATCGAGTAACCAAAAACCAAAACTGATTTCGCGTAGCTTCGGCTGCTGTCCAATCCGAAACCTAGGAAATTTCGACGAAGAGCTGCGCTGGAAGCGCGCCCCCACGTGGGGCGCGCCGAAAGCGTTTCTTCGTGGGCCCTCCTAGGTGCCTGGATTGGGACGCAAGTAAGTGCGTCCCACACTTGTTTTAGGCACCAAGGTTCCCCACGGAGGAACAGTCAACAGACAGGGCTGATTCGCACGCGAGCGAATTAGAGGCCCTGTATGAGCTACCTCGACCGCGCCATTGCTGACGGCCACGCCAAACTTTCCGGCGAAGGCAAACAACAGAAAATCATTTACGTCGCGGTCAACCACACCGAACGCTACGCCGACCCGGAGGAACAAGTCCGCGCCGAGTTTTGGGCGGAGTTGATTTATCGCTACGGCTACGAGCCGGCCCGAATCGGCGTTGAAATCACCGTGCCCGACCGGACGCCCAGCGACCGCGCGGACTTGGTTGTTTTCCGCGATGACGAGCGCAAGAAGCCCTACTCCGTCATCGAGTGCAAGCAGGACGGCGTGACCGACGCCGAGTTCAACCAAGCCGTCGAGCAAGCTTGCGGTAACGGCACTTGGGCGAAATTCCGTGCGAACTACGTCGGCGTGGTCGCGGGCATGACGCGCCGCTTCTTTGATTTCTCCGAGAAATACGGCGTTCTGGAGCGCGAGGCGAACATCATTGCGGATATACCCCGCCAATACGGCAAGCCGGAGGAATACCGTTTCTACAAGGGCGATCCTAACAACGACATCCAGCCCGTCAGCAAGGAGGCGCTTATCGGCGCGATCAAAAAATGCCACCAGACCCTTTGGGCGGGCGGCAAGCTCTCGCCACCGGCTGCATTCGGCGAACTTTGCAAGATCATCTTCGTCAAAATCAGCGACGAGCAGGCCAAGCGGAAGAAAGGCGAGCCTTACGAATTCCAGATCAAGACGCACGAGCCGAGCCGCCGTCTGGCCGAGCGCATCAAATCCCTTTACGAAACGCAGAAGCAGAAAGACCCGGACGTTTTCACTGAGACGGTCAAAATTAACGACGCCAGCCTGCGCACCGTTGTTTCGCATCTGGAAAGCATCAATCTGAGTAAGACCGACCTCGACACCAAGGGGCTGGCCTTCGAGCAGTTCATGGACGGCTTTTTCAAGGGCGACTTCGGCCAATACTTCACGCCGCGCGAAATCATTTCTTTCGCAGTGGAAATGACCAAGCCGACCAACGAGGACCTCGTGCTCGACCCGGCCTGCGGTTCCGGCGGCTTTCTCCTCTACGCGCTCGACGCCGTGCGCCATGAAGCGAAGGAATACCACGACGAAGGCACGGAAGAACACTACAAGCACTGGCACGACTTCGCGAAAGAGCGGCTCTTTGGCATCGAGATCAATGAGGAAATCGCCCGCGTCGCCAAGATGAACATGATCATCCACGATGACGGCCACACGAACGTCATCGGCGCAGACTCGCTCGACCGCATTGAACGGGCCTACGCCGTCAATCGCGGCTTCGCCACAAACCGTTTCGATCTTGTCCTTACCAATCCGCCGTTCGGCGCGCGGGTGGTGCTGGCGGAACGGCCTTATCTGGCCGACTACGAACTGGGCAACGCTGAGGACAGCAAGGGCGGCAAAAAGGCGCGTAAGAACCAGAAGACCGAAATCCTGTTCCTCGAACGCGTCTGGCATTTTCTCAAGCCCAAGACCGGTCGCGCCGCCGTGGTGCTGCCGGACGGCATCCTCACCAACTCCTCGCTGCAATACGTCCGCGAATTTCTGCTGGAGCATTTTCAGGTCCAGGCCGTCATCAGCCTGCCGCAGACCGCGTTCAGCCATTACGGCGCGGGCGTGAAATCTAGCCTCGTCTTTTTGCGCAAGCGCGCCGAGGGCGAAAAGCCGGATGACAGCGAAGCCATTTTCATGGCCGTGCCGGAACTGATTGGCTACGACGCCACCGGGCGAAAATGCGACAACCAGCTTCCCGAAGTCGCCCAGCAGTTCAGGGAGTTCCAGAAGGACGCAAAACTTTTTTTCGTCTAAGCCCCGCTGTTGACGGCAAACCACAGTGCTTTGCAGTCAGGCGGGGCGAAATCAAAGTGAGGTGGGATTGTCAGTTCCATCTGCCAAAGCATCATGCTTTGGAAATGCGCATTCGCAAGTCAGGTTTTCCTGTCTTTAAGGTGGGTGATGCAAAAATTTCTACGAACGTCGTTGATGGGCCGTTTGGCACACAACTTAAAGTTGAGGAGTATCAGGAAACCGGCGTTCCACTTCTCCGTGTTTCAAACTGTCGCAGTGGTGAAGTGCTTGACGATGATGAAATGGTTTATATCTCGGAAGAAAAGCATCAGCAGCTAATCAGAAGCGAAGTGCTGCCGGGTGATGTTTTGCTGACGAAAGCCGGGCACATTCTCGGTTACTCCGCCGTTTTTCCAAAGTCGCTCAAAAAAGGAAACATTACTTCCCACCTCGCTTCGATTCGGCCAGCCAAAGGTGTTGTTCCTGAATTTCTGGCAACATACCTCACGAGCGGAATTGGAATCGCACAAATTTACCGATGGGGCAACAAAGCAACTCGCCCAGAACTCAACACCAATGAAGTTCGCGAGCTTCTTGTTCCTCTGCCGTCGCCGGAAGTTCAAAATTCATTGGTCGCAAAATTGAAAGCCGCTCGTTCAGCTTGGCAGCAAAAGTTGGTGGAAGCGGATGCGTTGCTGGCGGGCTTTGACGGCTATTTGCTTGCCCAACTCGGCCTAGCCGCGCCTGCGCTCGATGCCCGCCAGGTTTTCGCCGTGCGGCTGGGGCAGATCAACAGGCAACGGCTGGATAGCTTCTTTTACAAACCCAACCTAATAAAAAACGAAGCAGTTGCGCGGAAATACAAACCCGTGTTTCCTCTGGCCAAACTCTTGAGTAAGCCGCCGATGAATGGTTTGGATGCGCGGGATTATCTGGATGCGGGCCAAAGATATTTAAGGGTGCAAAATGTAAAGCCGTTTGAGTTGGTATTTGACGATATAAAATATGTCTCATCCGATTCGCCAAAAGATATTGCCCTCCAAGAGGGCGATGTTTTGCTGACTCGCAAGGGTTCGTTTGGGCTGGCCGCTGTCGTGCCCAAAGAGGCCGTGGATTGCTTGATTTCATCCGAAGTAATTCTCTTGCGGTTGTCACCAGACGCAAATTGCAATCCCGACTATCTGGTCTCTTGGCTCAATAGCGAAATCGCCCAAGCAATTCTCAATCGCCACAAATCGGGCGGCATCATGGGCCACTTGACGCAAGACGTGGTTTCCGAGTTGCCTATTCCATTGCCGCCAAAAGAAATTCAGACAGCGATTGCCGCCGAAGTTACGCACCGCCGGACGGAAGCGCGGCGTTTACGCGCGGCAGCGGCAACGGAATGGGCGGCGGCAAAGGCGCAATTCGAACACGAGCTTCTCGGCGAAAGCATCAAATCATGACCGTTCGTCTTGCTCACCTCGCAGATCATGAACTGTGATCCGACAGAGAACGTTCTCATGAATAGTTATCGCACGTTTTCTGCACGTTTCTGCATGTTTCTGAGGTGTTGGGGCTTCTTTCCATACGTCTGAGGTGTATGTATCTCCGCCGGATGGTTCTTTGCCTCCGCTGGCGGGATACGTGTCCCCGCTTGTGCATTCTTTGTATCCGCTGGTTAGTTCTGTATCGCCGCTGCGGCATTCTTTATCCGCGCTGGTAAATTCTTTGTCCGCGCTTGAAGGTTCTGTGTCGCAGATTAGGCGAACTGTATCCCCGCTTGTGGGTTCTCTGCCTCCGCTGCGGGGTTCTTTATCTGCGCTGGCAAATTCCGTCTGTCCGCGTCGGGGGTATGCGCCGGACAGTGCGGAAAAACCCTTGCCTTGTCGCGAAGGACGGGATTACAAGGGCGCGAACCACTCCTTCATATTATGAGCACGACAAGCACTTCGACGGGAACGCTGCGGCTGTCGCTGGCGCAGGTCAGCAAGTTGTTGAGCGATGAGACGCGGTGGCGGTTGTTGCGGGAGATGAGCAAGGGGGAGATGTTGCCGACGGCCGATCTGGCCAAGCGCGCGGGAACCCGCCCGACTCGGCATACAAGCACCTGATTGTCTTGTGCCAGATGGGGATCGCGGTGCAGCGCTATCGCGGATTCTTCGCGATGACGCCCGCGTTCCTGCCGCCCGCCGGCTCGACGACGCTGGACCTCGGCCACTGCATGATGCGGCTCGACACGCCGCTGGAGTAGGCGGGCGAGCAGAACCGCCCGGCAGTCGTCATCACTTGTTCTTTCCACCGGTGATGAACTCTTCGCGGCTCAGGACGCCGTCCTTGTTCTTGTCGAACTGGATGAAACGCTTCGGCGCTTCGTCGGGGTCGGGCTGGCCGATGAGGAACTCCTCGCGCGTGAGCTTGCCGTCGCCGTCCTTGTCGCGCTTGTCGAACATCGCGCCCCGATCTTGCTTTGGCTTGTTGGATGCGGGCTTGGCACCGGCTTTCTTGCCGCTGCCGATTTGCGGCTTGGCTTCAGGTTGCTTGGCGAGGATGGCGCGGAGCTGTGCGACGATCTCCGGCTTGTCGGCGGCGAGGTTCTTTGTCTCGTCGGGGTCGCTTTCGTAATCGTAAAGCTCCAGCACGGCGGTGTCGGCCGGCTCGCCGATCTTCTTCCACTCGACGAGCCGGTAACGTGCGGTGCGGACGGCGCGGCCCATGCCCTGGCTGCGCGGATAGACGTGGAGGACGGCTTCTTTGGTCGTGGCGGACGGGTTCTTCAACGCGGCGGCGAAGCTCGCACCGTCGAGGCCCTGCGGCGCGGGCAGACCGGCCAGTTCGCAGAGCGTCGGGTAGATATCCACCGACTCGGCGAGCGCGCCGGTCTTCGCGCCGGCCTTGGCAACGCCGGGCGCGACGACGATGAGCGGGATGCGCGCGGCCTGTTCGTAGTTGGTGTGCTTGCACCACATGCCGTGGTCGCCGAGATGCCAGCCGTGGTCGCCCCAGAGGACGATGAGGGTGTTTTTCGCGAGGCCGTTGCGGTCGAGCGCGTCGAGCACGCGGCCGAGCTGGGCGTCCATGTAGCTCGTGGCGGCGTGGTAGCCGTGGATGAGCAAGCGCGTCTTCGCGTCATCGAGCGGGCCGACCTCCGGGATGTCGCTGTATTGGCGCAGCTCGCCCCACGTCGTCGGCGCGAACTCCGGCGCGCCGATAGGCGGCACGCGCAGCTTCGGCAGCGGAAACGCCGCGCGGTCGTAGAGGTCCCAGTATTTCTTCGGCGCGATGAACGGCAAGTGCGGCTTGAGGAAGCCGACGGCGATGAACCACGACTCGCCGGGCTTTTCTTTGGCTGCGCGCAACCGGGCGATGGCTTCGTCGGCGATCATGCCGTCGCCGTAGGTGGTGTCGGGCACGTCGGCGCATTCGGTCGCCGCGCCGCGCGGCAGCTTCCACGGGTCCACCTTTGCGTTGGAGAAACGCGCTTCCTCGCGGGTCATTTCCTTGGGCCGGTTCTCCTTGAGCACATAACCACCACCCTGGCCGCTCTTCGGCCGCCAATGCTCCACGCTCCACGAGGCGGGATCCTCGGTGTTGCCGTGGCCGACGTGGAATATCTTCCCCATCGCCTCGGTGCGGTAGCCGTGCTGCTTGAAATACTGCGCCAGCGTCACGGCGTCGGGCACGCTCTTGCGGAAGTTGGTGGCGAGGTCGTAGATGCCGAGTGTCTGCGAGCGCAGCCCGGTCATGAGCGAGTTGCGCGACGGCGAGCAAACGGCCTGGTTGCAGAACGCGCGTTCGAACAGCATGCCACGCGTGGCGAGCCGGTCAATGTTCGGCGACTTCACGATCGGCGTGCCGTAACAGCCGAGCAGCGGCTTGAGGTCGTCCACACAGACGAGTAGGACATTCGGATTTTGGATTGGTGCTTCAGCCGCGTGCAGCGTGGCTGGAACAGTCAACAACAGCGCAGCGAAGATGGTGAGGATATGTTTCATAGACGCGGTCTTGAATAGCTACGATCACGGCAGTTTCGGTTTCAGCGGCGTGGTGCCGTCTTTGTCCACGGGATAGAGGGCATTGTGTTTCTCCATGCTCGCCATCAAGCCCCGCATCATGCGGCGGAGTTCGTCGGGTTTGGATGAGGCGAGGTCATTTTGCTCGAAGGGGTCGGCCTTGAGGTTGAAAAGCTGGTAATGCGCGCCACCGGACTGGATGGAGCCGCCGTGTGTGGGAACATCGGGCAGGGCGTGGAAGATGACTTTCCAGTCGCCATCGCGCCAGACGGTGAAGTAGTTGCTGCGATGCGGCGCGTGCGGATAATTCATGAGGAATTGTTCCGGGCGGCTGCGATCCGGTTTGCCGGTGAGCAGCGTGTCGAGGCGCGCGCCGTCCACGATGTATTCCGCAGGCGATTTGACATCGGCGAGCGCGAGGATGGTGGGGAACATATCGTAAATGGCCGCCTGCTGGCTTTGGATGGCGCCAACGGCGATGGGCAGGCGCTGTTGGTGTGCGCTGCCGGCGCTGGTCTTCGCCCAAGCCGCGATGAACGGGACTCGCATCCCGCCTTCATAGTGCGCGCCTTTCTTGCCGCGCAGCGGGGCGGCGCAGGCGACCTCATGCTGGTGGCCGAGCGGCGCGTCGGAGCCGTTGTCGCCGAGGAAGAAGAGGAGCGTGTTATCGGCCACGCCGAGCTTGTCAAGGTGGTCGAGCACGTCGCCGAGCGACTTGTCCATGCCCTCGATCAGCGTGGCGAAGGCTTGCGCGTCCTTTGGCTTGCCGGAGTTTTCGTAATGCGCGGCGAAGCGCGGGTCGGAGTTGAACGGCGCGTGAACGGCGTAGTGCGCGAAGTAGAGGAAGAACGGTTTGCCAGACTTCACAGCATCGTCAACGCGCCCGTTGGCCTCCAGCGTGAGCGCCTCGCTGAGGAAAATGTCCTGACCGTGATATTTCTCCAGACCGGGAACGGCGTTCGATGGCCCCGCCTTGCCCTTCTTGCCTTTGGGGTTCGTCGGACGACCGAAGTTCTGCGCGCCGTAGTAGCTGCCGGGCGCGCCGATGGAACAACCGGCGACGTTGATGTCGAAGCCGAGGTTCTTCGGCTCAGCGCCCTCGAACTCGCGCGCGCCGAAGTGTGCTTTGCCAACGTGAATCGTGCGATAGCCCGCCGCTTGCAGCAACCGCGGCAGGGTCACGTCGCCTTTGTTCAAACCTTTCCAGTTCCAGTTGGGCGGGCCTTGCGGGCCGGCGTTGTCCTTGTCGGGATTGATCCAGTTCGTCGTGTGATGCCGCGCGGCGTTCTGGCCGGTCAGGATGGAGACGCGCGTGGGCGAGCAAACGCTCATGGCGCAGAAGTTGTTGAAGCGGACCCCGCGCGCTGCCAGCCGTTCCATGTTCGGCGTGCGGTAGTAGTCGTTGAGCGGATACCGCTTCGGTTTACCCACGTCATCGGTAAGGAACGGCACGGAGGTGTCCATCACACCCATGTCATCCACGAGGAAGATGATGATATTGGGTTTGGTTTCGGCCGCGAAAGTCGTCGCGGCCAGCAACGGCAGAAGCAGTTGGATCAGTTTTCTCATGGCTTTCCTCTCACGGTTTCAATTTGCCGCCCATCGTCACGAACTCTTCCTCGCTCAACACGCCGTCCTTGTTCGTGTCGAACGTCGGGAAGCGGCGGCGGCCCTCGGCTTCGTCGGGAAACTTGTGGAGGTATTCCTCCAGCGTGAGCTTGCCGTCGTGGTTGGTGTCCTTGGCTTTGAACATCGTGGGGCGGTCGGGCGCGGCTTTGCCCTGCGATTTGCCTTTGCCTTTCGGCTGGCGCGGCGTGTCCACGGGTTTGCCGGTGGCGGCGGCTGTTTCGCGCGCTTTGCTCGGCGGCAACGTTTTCTGCCACGCAAGCGCTTCCGCGGTCAGCTTTTTCGCCACGTCAGGATGCTCCGCGATGACGTTGTGCTCTTCGCCGATGTCTTTCGGGATGTTGTAGAGCTGCGCGCCTTTGCCGTCATGGTTGACGAAAAGCTTCCACGGGCCGTCGCGGACCGCGAGCATCGGCGGCGTGTAGTCGTCACCCCAGACACGGAAGAGCCACTCCCAATACAGCGGCTTCGAGCGAGGGTGCGATTTGCCGAACCAGATGTCGCTGATGTCCTCGCCGTCGGGCTGCACGTCGGCCGGCAACGCCACGCCAACCTGTTTGCAGACCGTCGGCAACCAGTCCACGGCGCTGACGATGCTGGTGTCGTCCACGCGGCCGGCAGCAACGCGGCCGGGCCAGCGCAGCAGGCCGAACGTGCGGACGCCACCTTCATACATGCTGCGTTTGCGCGCGCGCAGCGGGCCGGTGTTGCCAACGCCGGCGTTGGCGGCGTTGCTGATGTTGTAGTCCTCGGGACCATTGTCGCTGGAGAGAAAGACGATTGTGTTGTCTGCGAGGCCGAGTTCGTCGAGCACACGCAGCAGCCGGCCAACCTGCGTGTCAAGGTCGGTCAGCGACGCGCAGAAGACGCGCATCTGGCTTTTCAGGTCCTTCGCCGCACCGGCATATTTCTTCATCCATGCCCCGAACGCCGGGTCGTCGGCGCGCGGTTCGAGGCCGTCATAGACGGCAAGTTGTTCCGGCGTGGGGTCGAGTTTGGCGTGCGGCAAGAGCGTCCAGACGTTGAGGTAGAACGGCTTGTCCTTGTTCTCACGCAGGAACGTGATGGCGTGGTCCATGATGATGCCGGTGGACTTGCCCCACCAGTGCGGCTCCGGCTTGGCGCCCTTCTCGCGCAACTGCGGGCCGTTGGAAACGATGGTGACGTGTTTGTTGATGCCGTAAGCGCCCAGCTCCGGCGCGCCGTCGCCGCTGCCGAGATGCCATTTGCCGAAGTGGCCGGTCGTATAGCCGGCTTGTTGGAGCAGCCGCGTGATCGTCGGCACCTTCGGGTCAAGCCAGTCCGGCATCGAACGCGCCGCATTCTGCTCGTGCGTCGCGAAGTGGCCGTGGACGAGATGCCGCGCCGGGTAGTGCGAGGTCATGAATCCGCACCGGCTCGGCGAACAGACGGTCGCGGCGACATAGAACTGCTTGAACCACGTGCTCTGGCTGGCAAACCGGTCGAGGTTCGGCGTCTTGACGTAGGGATGGCCGGCGAACCTCGCGTCGTTCCAGCCCTGGTCGTCGGTGAGAATGAAGATGACGTTGGGTTTCTTCTGCGCCGCAACGGCAGCGGTGAGGCAAACCGTTGCGACAAGCGCCACCACCCACCAACGTCGGCAAGACCGCGATGTTGATGCTGTCATGTTCGTTCCAGGATTGCGGGCGCGTTACTTGCCGCCCTTGAGTTTGGCGATGAGGAACTCGACGATGCTGGCGTGCTTCACGTCGGGCGCGCCGGGATAGACTAACTCGCACTCGACGCCGACGCTCTTGCACTTCTCCTGCAACTTGACGCCGTAGTTCGCCGTGTGCGTCGGGTCCTTCTGCGGCTGGCCGAGCGCGGGCGCAGCGCCGTAGATGAGATAAACCGGCGGATCGCCCGCGCTGACGTGCTCGATGGGCGAGTATTCCTTGATCCACGGCAGGACCGATTCGCGCGCGGCGAGGAACTCCGCAAACCGCGTGTCGCGCGACTTGATGTTGTTCGGGTCCATGAAGCCGAACGCGTGTCCGCCATAGCGGCTGTTGGGCGTCCATTCCTTCAACTGTTGCGGATCGAGCGAGGTCTGCGCACCGTTGACGGCGGCACACCACAGACGAGTGGACTCTCTCGCCACGAGGTCGCTGCTCTTCGGGTTGGCCATGTCCTTGTGGAACGCCAGCCACAACGACGAGCAAGCGCCCGCCGAGCCGCCCGACGCACCGATGCGTTGCTTGTCGAGGTTCCACTCGCCGGCCTTGCTGCGGACGAATTGCAGCGCCCGCGCCGCGTCGTGGAGCGGCCACTCCACCGGCGGCTTCACGCCCGCGAGCTGCGCCTGCCACGAGTAACGGTAGTTGATGGAGACGATGGAGATGCCGGCGTCGAGGAGTTTCATCATGCTGCCGACGCCGTTCTTGTCGCCCGCCACCCAGCCGCCGCCGTGGATGAAGAACAACAACGGCGTCGGCTTGGCCGACTTGGCTTTGTAGAAGTCCAGCACCTGCCGTTCGTGCGCGCCGTAAGCGACGCCGCCGAGCGTGGGCTTCGGCAGCACGACCTTGGGTTTGGCGTCAACCTTCGGTTTCGCCGGAGCGTCCGCGGCGAAGGATGGAACGACGCAGAAGGCTGCGAGGAGAAGGGTGAGTAATTTCTTCATTACTTGGCCTCCGCCTTGAGTTTCTTGATGAGATAGTCCTGCGCCGACGGGTGCTTCACGTCAGGCGCGCCGGGATAGACCAGTTCGCACTCGACGCCGACGCTCTTGCATTTCTCCTGGAGCTTCACGCCGAAGTTCGACGTATGCGTCGGATCCTTCTGGTCCTGTCCGAGCGCGGGCGGGGCGGAGAAAATCAGATAGACGGGCGGGTCATCGGAGGTGACGAGCGCGTAGGGCGAATACTCCGCGATCCACGGCAGGATGGTGTCGCGCTTGGCGAGGAACTCAGCGAACTGCGAGAGTTTCTTCGCCGGGTCGCCTTTGAAGCCAAACGCGTGGCCACCGTATTTGCTGTTCGGCGTCCACTCCTTCATCTGCTTTGGGTCGAGCGTCGTCTGCGCGCCGATCACCGCGGCGCACCAGAGGCGTGTGGATTCGCGCGCCACGGGGTCATCGCTCTTTGGGTCGGCGAGGTCGGGATGAAATGCCAGCCACAAGCTCGAACACGCGCCCGCCGAGCCGCCCGACGCGCCAATGCGCTTCTTGTCAATGTTCCACTCCGCGGCCTTGCTGCGGACAAACTGGAGCGCGCGCGCCGCGTCGTGGAGCGGTCCCTTCACCGGCGGCACCACTTTGTCCGCCGTCGCTTCCGGGATGAAGCGATACTCGACCGACACCACGGAGATGCCTGCCTTCAAACATTCGGTCAGACCGCTGACCCTGTCTTTGGTGCCGGCCATCCAGCCTCCGCCGTGGATGTAAAACAACAACGGCGTGGGTTTGTCCGACTCGGCCTTCCAGAAATCGAGCACCTGCTTCGGGTGCGTGCCATAGGCGACGTTGGCCAGCGTCGGCTTGGGTCCCGGCGGCGCCTTGGCGGCGGCTGCCTTGGCCCGCTTGTTGGACTTGGGCGCGTCGGCCGCCGAAACAGCCCCGTGCGCCCACACGAGCGCCGCACTGATCAATACACACACAATGAATACTCGCTTGTTCATCTTCATCTCCTCGTTTGAGTTTCAATTTCTAACACCGACGCCGTCCGTTCGGCGCGCGGATTTTGTGCGCCGTGTTTTCATTTCAGCGCAAAGCCTTCGCGAATCGTTCCGTCGTGGTTAATAAGCGGCTTCGGCTCCGGCACGCGACCCAGCGTGCGACAACCGGGGCCGACGCCGTCGAGGCCGAGATCGTCTTTCATCAAATTCGCCAGCGACTGGAGCTTCTTCACCATGTCGGGGTTCTCCTTGGCGACGTTAGCGGATTCGCCGATATCGGTGTCGAGGTTGTAGAGTTGCGGCTCGCTCGGTTGAGCTTGTGCCTTGGCTTTAGGCGCGGCGACACCGAGGTGCAGCTTCCACGGCCCGCTGCGGACGGCTTCCAGTTTGAAACCGCGGAAATAATAGAAGACGCCGCGAGCCGGTTGCTTGCTCTCGCCGGAAAGCAGCGGCCAGATGTCGCAACCGTCGAGTTTGCGGTCCGCAGGCAGTCGGCCGCCGGCGAGACGCACAAAGGTGGGCAGCACGTCCATCATGCCGGTGATGGCGTCACAGCTTGTGCCGGCGGGGATGCGGCTGGGCCACCACGCGAGGGTCGGAACGCGCATGCCACCTTCCCACGTCGAGCCTTTGTTGCCGCGCAATGGCGCGTTCACGGCGCGCGGCGTGCCGCCGTTGTCGGAGGTGAAGATGACCAGCGTCTTCGAATCGAGTTTCAGTTCGCGCAACGTATCGAGCACGCGGCCGACGCTCCAGTCCACTTCCTCGACCCAGTCACTGTAAATCCCGTTCGGCGACTTGCCGGCCCATGCCTTGCCCGGATAAACCGGGAAGTGGACGGCGTTGTGTGGCAGGTAGAGGAAGAATGGCTTGCCGCGGTTCACCTGGATGAACTTCACCGCTGCTGTGGTATAGCGCTCGACGATGCCCTGCTGCTCGTCCTGCTTCACGCGCGCGACGACCTTCTCATTCTCCAGCAACGGCAACGGCGGCTGGCTCATGCCGTGCAAGCCGGATTCGTCACCGGCATTACCCTTGCCGGCGTTCTTCTTCGGCACGCGAATCGGATCGCCGAGGTTGCTCTTGGAGCCTTCCGCCGCCGTGCCCATGTCGTTTGAGTAAGGAATGCCGAGGTAATAATCAAACCCCCGTCGCGTTGGCAGGAACGGCGGCTGGTCGCCAAGATGCCACTTGCCGATGCAGCCGGTCGCGTAGCCGGCCTCCTTGAGCAATTCCGCCACCGTGCACTGCTCCGGGGTGAGACCGACAGCGCCCGCGGGAAAAAGCACGCCAGGAATCGGCAGCACGCGTTTCGGATAACAGCCGGTCATGAGCGCCGCGCGCGACGGCGAACACACGGGCGCGGCGTAAAACGAAGCGAGCTTGCGTCCTTCCTTCGCCATGCGGTCGAGGTTCGGCGTGCGGTTCAGCTTCGAGCCGAACGGTCCGATATCCGCGTAACCCATGTCGTCAATGTTGATGACGATGAAGTTAGGCCTCGACGCGTCGGCTGCCGAAGCGGCCCCTAAGCCCCACGCAATCGCCGCGCTGATGCATGCACACAAAACGAATGCTCGCTTGTCCATCTTCATTGGCTCCTTTTCGATTCGACTCTTTAACACCGTCATGCTGCGCTTGGATACAGGAATTTTCCAACCGCGTCTGTGCTGCGAAGCGCGTTGCAAAGGAGAAGGCCGGTCTGGTCACAACTTTTTTACAGAAGCTCTTTTCTTGGCTTCAACAGTCCGCTAGTATTCCGCAACGCTGGATGCGACAAACATGAGAACCGTTGGCACGAAACTCCATCTTCTGCTTTTCATTCTGCCACTGCTGCTCTTGTCGGGATGCGCCATGGAGCCGGCCGACAAGGAGTTTTTCTACCGGAGCTGGACGCGCCCCAGCGGAGCCACAGCGCCCCTCCACGAACCACCACCTCAGCAGCCGCCTCCTGCCACGCCTTAATCTTCGGTGGTCCATAGCGCCGCTGACGCGCTGTTTCGGCGTTGCTCTCCATCGGCGACGGGCCTACGCTCGCGGCCGAACTTCAAATGAGTTGCAACCATGGAACTGGTCCTGATCACGCTCTTCGCCCTCAGTCCGCTTGAAAAAGTCTTCCCCGACACGCCCGTGCCATCGCCACCGGCGCAGAGCGCAGTCCTCTGGTGCGCGCGCAATGAAACCGAGTGCGCGCAGATCGCTGTCCGCAGCACTCAGGCGCTCACGGGTGCAACGGTGCGTGTCGCGCCGCTGAAACACGCCAGCGGCTGCGCGCTGCCAGCCGAAGCAATCCACTGGAACTTTGTCGGATCGATTCCGTTGAAGAAGAATACGCCGTGTGAGAACGCTGCCGCCTTGACCCGCAAAGCACCGTGCGACATGCCCGACGTATTGCTGGCAGAGCGTGTGCGCGACATCCCGGCCAACAGCACGCAGGCAATCTACCTTACCGTCACCGTGCCGAAGGACGCGCCCCATGGCCGCTACACGGGCGCGGTCACGATCATCGCCAGTGGTAAGGAGTCGTCGCTGCCGGTGGAGTTGAACGTCTGGCCGTTTACACTGCCCGACGAGCGCCATCTGTTCGTGACCAACTGGATCAACCACGGCGCGATTGCCAAGGCGCACAAGGTCGAGCCGTGGTCGGACGCGTTTTTCACCATCTATGGCGAGTATCTCGACAACATGCGTGCGCACCGGCAGAACATCGCCTGGGTGCCGTGGTCACTCATCAAAGTGACGGAGAAGAACGGCGGGCGGCTGAGTTTCGACTATGTATTGTTCGACCGCTACGTCGAGGAACTGCACAAGCACGGCGTCGCCGACCGCATCGAGATCATGTTTGTCGGTCACTTCAAAGACGGTTGGAGTGGCAAGGAGATCGCGCTCACACAACTCGAAGTGAAGGACGCGAAGACGGGCCAGCGCAAGAAACTCGAATTTGATCAAGGCCTCGCGCTGCTGCTGCACGACCTAGAGCAGCATCTGGAACAAAAAGGATGGCTCGACAAAGCCGTCATCCACATCGCGGACGAATCGTCGCAATACAACGTGCTGTCTTGGTGCGAGCAGTCGCGCCGCGTCCACAAGGCTGCGCCGCGGCTCAAGCGCATTGATGCCATCGAAGCGTCCGACTTCGGCGACGACCTCGAGGTCTGGGTGCCGAAGCTCTCGCACTTGAAGAACTGGCTGCCGCAATACCAAGCCCAGCAGCGCGCCGGCAAGGAGCTGTGGTTCTACATCTGCTGCCACCCGACCGGCGGCTATTATCCGAACCGCTTCCTCGACTACCGTCTCGGCATGGTGCGGCTCATCCACTGGCTCAACGCCGCTTACGACCTCGCGGGCTACCTGCATTGGGGTTGGTGCGCATGGAAGAGCGACGACCCGTTCGGCACGCCACCGGACACATTGCCGCCGGGTGACACGCACACGGTCTATCCCGGCCCCGACGGCCCATTGAACTCACTTCGCTGGGAAGCGCAACGCGACAGTCTCGAAGACTTCGAGTATCTCTGGCTCCTCACGCAGCGGATGAAGGACGTGAAGCAAAAGCTCGGCAAGGTCGCTGCGGAGTTCGATCCCGCCGAGCGCGGCAAGGACTTCTGCCGGCGGCTGGTCCGCGATTTTGCGGACGTGACGAGCGACCCGCGCGAAATCGAAGAGACACGCCGGGCGCTTGCGGCCGAGATCATCGCCGCGCCACAGGAGCCGCTGGTGATGTGGACGACGCGCCCGGCGGAATGGAGCGAGTTGGTGCCCGGCCCGATCGCCGTCGAAGTCCACGGTGCCGTCCAACCCGGCACAACAATCAAGGGTCTGAACGTGGTCATTGAGCCTAGCGGACGTTTTCGAGGCGTCACGCACCTGTCGGCCAAACACTCGAAGATTGAGTTGACCTTCACGCACGGGGGCGCAACCAAGACGCTTGTGCGGCAGTTCCGGGTGCGCACCGCACTGGCAACGGCGAAATGACGGAGCGTAAGCTTTCACCAAAAAGACTGAACCAATGAAAACATTCGCGACGATTCTGTTGGCGCTCGCTTCATGCGTCGCCGCCCTGTCGGCGGGCGGCGGAAGCGCAGCGTTCCATTACGACTTCGAGAGTGGATCGGAGGTTGGCAACTACCCGGAGCTATCGTTCAAGGATGTCGAAGCCGTCGTCGTCGCGCCGGGAGCGAGCGGGAGCGGCCATGCGTTGCGCTTTCGCAACCTCACGCCCGGCCGCTACGCGCAAGTCACCATCAAGCGGCCGTTCCCGTTGCAGAAGAACCTCGTGCTGTCGTTCGACCACCGCGAGGAGATCGAAGCGGGCGGCGAAGCGAGCTACCTCGGCGTGCTCTTCTACGACACCGCTGGCAAGTCGTGGTTCAACAGCGACGACTTCGGGCCGAAGTGGAAACACACCGAGATCGTGCTCGGCGAGATGCGCAGTTCCAACGGCGGCGTGCTCGCGCTCGGCAAGGTGATGGAGCGCATCAATCTCTACAGCCGCTCCAAAGGCGACACGAAGGCCGTCATGACCGTCTGGCTCGACAACATCACGTTGCGTGTGCAGCCGCCGTCATCGCGCCAAAGCGACGAAGTGCGCACGTCCACGTCGAACCCGCCGTTCTTCAACTGGCCGCGCGCCAAGGGTGAGACAAAGCTCCAGTATTCGACCGACCCGGCCTTTCCCGACGCGAAGACCACGACCGTCGCCGTCGCGCAGAACTTCCACACGCCGCCGCAGTCGCTCGCGCCGGGGCTGTGGCATTGGCGCATCTGGACGTCGTCGGAGTTGAGCGAAGGCTGGTCCGAGACGCGGCGCGTCAACATCGTGCCGGAGGCGCACCGTTTCATCACCGAGCCGGTGCCGGTGCCGAAAATCGCCGCGTCGCCGCGCCCGCGCGTGATTGACCTCGACGCCGCGCGCAAGGAACACGCCGGCAAGAATCCCACCGCGTTGGTAAAGTTGGCGGAGAAGATCCATCGCAGCGGCGTGCCAAGCGACCCGCCACGTTACGCGCCGGGCAATCCCGACTGGCCCACGTGGATTGACTGGTATGGGAAGGTCCACGGCGGCATCACCAGCCGCACGGGCCGGAAGCTACAGCAGATCGCCCAACTCGCCGCGCTCACGCGCGACCCACAGGTCATTGCGTGGACCAAAGAGATGGTGTTCGCCGCCGCCGCGTGGAACCCGAAGGGCGGCAGCGCGATGGAGGTTGGCGACATCGGCGCGCAACATCTGCTCCGTGGCCTGAGTTGGTGCTACGACGCGCTTCATGACGACCTCACGGCTGAGGAGCGCGCGAAGCTGCGGGCCGTCATCGTCGAACGCGCGGAGCAGTTCTGGACTCGGCTGAATCCTTTCCGCAGCAACGAGTGCAACAACCACGCATGGCTCCAGACGCTCGCGATGGCCGAAGCCGGCTTCGTCCTGATCGGCGAGCATGACGAGGCTGCCGCGTGGGCGGAGTTCTCGCGCCAGCTTTACCTCGGCCGCTTCCTCTGCTGCCTCGGCTACCAGGGCGACAACAACGAAGGCATTGGCTACTGGGGATACGGCCTCCTGTTCGTGATTGATTACGGCGATCTGATGAAACACGTCTGCGGCATTGATCTCTTCAAGCATCCGTGGCTGAACCAGACGGCACGATTCCCGATGTATTGCGCGCCGCCGAACGCGTGGGCCGTCAGCTTCGCCGACACCGCCAAGCCGAACCACAGCGTCCGCGGCCCCGCCGAGCAGCGCCAAGTCCGCGACCTCGCCGTCCGCACGCGCGACCCCTACACGCTTTGGTATAGCGGCGCGACCAATGCCGTGGACGGCCTCGCGCCGAAGCCGCCAACCGACCTGCCCCAGTCTATCCACTACCGCCATATCGGCTGGGTCATCTTCAACACCTCGCTCGCCGACGGCTTGGAGAACTCCACGTTCGCGATGCGGAGCGGACCGTTCTACGCTGGCCACCAGCACGACGACCAGAACGGCTTCGTCATCCACGCCTACGGCGAGAAGCTCGCGATAGATTCCGGCTACTACGATTGGTATGGCAGCCCGCACTTCAAGGGCTACTCCACGCTCACCCGCGCCCACAACGCCATCCTCGTCAACGGCAAGGACCAGGCCCACATGCAGAAGGGCGCCGACGGCCGCATCGCCGCCTACTTCGATTCGCCCGCCTACGGCTACACCGTCGGCGACGCGTCGAACCCTGCCGTCTATCTCGGCCAGCTCAAACGCTTCGACCGCCGCGCGCTGTTCATCAAACAGGGCTTTGTCGTCATCCACGACCTGCTGCAATCGAGCGACGCGCCCGCGCGCTACGACTGGTTGCTCCACACCGTCGCGCCCATCGAGACCGATGCTAGTTCTCAGTCGTTCGCGCTCACTTCCGGCAAGGCCGCGCTACGCGGCCGTTTCCTTTCTCCCTCAAAGCTCGCGATGTCAGTGACCAAAGGCTATCCCGTCGAGCCGGTGGACGGCTACAGCACGCGCCCCGTGCCGCCGGAGAAATACGCGCACGAGTGGACGCTGACGGCCACTCACACCGCTTCGGCCATGAACGAAGACATCGTGACCGCCATGCAAATCCGCCGGCTCGCGCCCGCCACCGAGCCAGAGGCTCGCATGGAGTCACTGAAAGCCGCCAATGCGTTCGGCGTCCGCATCGTCGCGGGCGGCGACACGCACATCATCCTCTTCCGCCAGCGCGACGCGAAAGGTGCCATGAGCGGCGGTGATCTGGAAAGCGACGGCGACGTGGCGGCCGTTCACTATGACTCGCAGAGCGGCGTAGTGCGGAGCGCGTTTGCCGCCGGAGCCACGCGGCTGCGTTTCCGCGGCAAAGAATTGTTCCGCAACGCAACACCAACCGACTGGTCACTGCCCGCCGAAAGGAAATGAACCCATGAAAATACTCGCAACAGGTTTACTGGCGCTCGGCCTCGCCGCGCCTTGTTTTGCCGACGTCACACTCAAGCTCACCGACGCCACTGTCACGTTGAACGAGCGCGGCTGCGTCACCTCGCTGCGCGCCGCCGACAAACACGAATACGCTCCGCCCGGCGCGCCGCCGGCGTTCGAGGCGACCGTGGACGGCAGCTTGCTCCAGCCGAGTTGTGTCTCGCGCAAGGCGAATAAGCTGCTGGTGGAGTTTGGCGAGCGCGGCCGGCTCCAGTTCACCATCACCGAGGGTCGCGGCTTCGCTTTTCTGAAGCTGACCGAGATGGCGATCAGCGGGAACGTCGAGCGGCTCCAGTTGTTTTGCCTGCCCGTCAACGGCCCGAAGAAAGTCGGCGGCACCATCAACGCCTGCTACGACGAGCGGTTCGCGACAGCGGTTATGGGCACCGAGATCAACGTCCGCCCGCGTCTGCTCGGCGCGCGCGGCGCTGTCGGGGACAACAAAGGCTGCACACACTTGTTCGAGCAGGTTGCCGGCGAAGCCAAACACGGCAGCCGCGCCGCGCGGTTCACCGCCGAGAGCAGTCGCGACGACAATGCCGGCTGGAGCGTCATCGGTCGCTCGTTTGCAAAACCACTTGATCTGAGCGGCTGCACGGGGTTGCGCGCGTGGGTCCACGGCGACGGCAGCGGCCAGTCGCTGAAGATACAATTGACCGACGGCAAAGGCGGCTATCGCGACAACTGCGCGAAGATTGATTTCACCGGCTGGCGGCAGGTGACGATCACCAAGCCGGCGCTCAACACGCTGCGCCACGACCATGTCTCGCATGTGAGCTTCTACTTCAACTCGCTACCGGCGAAGAAAAAGGTCGTCTGCCTGCTCGACCATGTCGAAGCCGTGGTCGGCGAGAACAAGACGGTGCTGCTGGAGGATTTCGAGGATGCCTCGTCGGAACTTTGGCCGATGGTCGGCATGAGGCTTTACGCCGAGACGACGAAACAGTTTGGCGTCGAGCCGGCCGGCGTCGGCGTCATCGCCTGCCCGCGCGCGCAGTTCGAAAAGACGATCGAGCGTTTCGAGCGCGCGTCGGGGTTGCCAAGTCCGCGCGTGGATGACGTCTGGGCCAAGACCTCGCCGGCGGTGAAGCGCTCCTATCTCTTCATCACCAACTTTGCCGAGAAGGACGCTGAAGACGTGATCGCCTTTGCCAAGCGCGGCCACTTTGACGCCATCCTGATCGGTCAGGAGTCATGGTGCGCCTCCACCGGCCACTACGTGATCAACACGAAGAACTTCCCGCGCGGCCTCGACAGCCTCAAGGCGACCTTCGCGCGGCTGAAACGGGCCGGCTTTAAGGTTGGCCTGCATTACCTCGCGCCCTCGATCTATCCGCCCGACCCGTATCTGACGCCCGTGCCCGACGCGCGGCTGGTGCGCGACGCGTCGGCGGAACTGGCAGCCGACGTGGACGCTAAGGCGACGTTCATCCCGACGATCGCCGCGCCGGAGAAGTTTCCCGCCGAGGATGGCGGCTACGACGGCGATGGCGCGGTCATCCAGATCGGCAACGAACTGATCCGCTACACCGAGCGTTCGATGAAGCCACCGTTTGGTTTCACCGGCTGCGCGCGCGGCCTTCACGGCACCGCGGCGGCGGCGCACTCGCGCGGCGAGAAGCTGACGCATTTGCGGAAAAGCTACGGCTACTTCCTCTTCGACATGGACACGACGCTCATCAACGAGGTCGCCGACAACCTCGCCCGCGTCGTCAACGCGCTCAACGCCGACATGGTTTATTGGGACGGCTCCGAGCGGCTGCAAGGCGACCACGCTTACTACAACGCCAAGCTCCAGAAGGCGTTCTACGACCGGTTCAAGAACAAGAACATGCTGATCCAGGGCAGCAGCCACAGCCATTACTCGTGGCACATCCACGCGCGCTGCGCCTCCGCCGACGGCCACGGCGACCTCAAGGGCTACCTCGACGAGCGCACGCCGGCGTTTGCACCTTATTATTTCGGGAACCTCATGCCGCTCGATATCGGCTGGTATTACGTCTATGACGTGCAGGCGACGGTGGACCAGTTCGAGTATGTGCTGAACAAGTCGCTCGGCTTCGATTCCTCCATCTCGCTGCAAACCTCGCCGAAGCACATCCGCGAGCATCCTTATGTGGACGTCATCGTGGACCTCATCGGCGCCTACGAGCGGCTGCGGCTCGGCGGCAAAGTGCCGGAGGAAACGCGCGCCAAGCTTCGCGTGCCGCAGCGTGACTACCGCCTCATGCGCGACGGCCGCGGGCAGACGTTGCAGCGTGTGATCTACGAACCGTGGCGCGACATCGTCGCGCTCGACGGCAAAACCAACGTTTGGGAAGCCGTCGTGACTGAAGGCCCCTGCCGCGTCGGCGTGGAAATCCAGGTGCCGACCGGCCAATGGGCCGCGCCGGGGCCGTCGTATCGCTCGGCGAAGTCGCTCTCGCTGGAAAATTTCAGCGACCCGCATTGCTACGACAAGATACGCAACACGTTCCCCGGCGTGACGCAGAACTTTGAGATTGTCACGTCCGGCGGTGTCGAGGGCCGGCCATTCGCAGTTTATTCCGCCAGCAGTCCGTTCCGCCACGGTTGGTCGGTCGTCGGGCGCAGCTTCAGCACGCCGCTCGACATCTCATGGCACAAAGGCATCGGCTTCTGGCTGCGCGGCGACGGCAACGGCGCGCAGTTCAAGCTGCAACTCCACGACGGCAAAGGCGCCGCCGATTACTACATCCCCAACAACTATACCGGCTGGCGCTACCACCAACTCGCGCGGCCGGCAAAGGACGCGATAGACTACAGCCGGCTCTCGGCCCTCCACCTCTATTATAATAGCCTGCCCGCCAAGACGAACGTGACATGTGCCATCTCCGGCCTGCGCGCGTTGCCGGCGCTCGACGAGCCGGCGCTCATTGACCCCGTGTTCGAGATCGCCGGCCAGAAGCTTACCTGGCCCGTGACGCTCCTCTCCGGCCAGACGTTCACCTACTGGCCCGACGAAGGCGTGCGGATCAGCATTGGCGAGAAACACGGCCCGATCGTGCGATTTGAATTGCCGACGACGATCACACTGCCGCCGGGTCGGCACGCCGTGCGATTCACTACGGCGTCGCCGCTGACCGCACTGCCCAGCGTGCGCCTGACCTTGCAGCCGGCGGAGCGACTGCCCGTGACGAAATCGGGAAAGACGAAATGAAGATTAAGCAATTCGCGTTTGTGTTGCTTGCAACAACGACGGCGTTTGCCGATCGCGCTGCGGACGATGCGGTGTGGGAAACCATCCGCATCAAACAGGAACGACCGCTGCTGATGGAGACAGCACTGGCGAGCAATGGCGCGGCTGCTGCGGTAATCGTGCCGGCGGAAGGCGAGCCTTGGAACGGCGCAGCGGCGAGGCTGCAAGCGGCCATCGCAGCGAAGACCGGCGTCACGCTGCCCATCGTCGCGCCAGCGAAAATCACCGACGCGGATTGGGCGGGGCGTAATCTTATCGTCATCGGCAATCTGCTGAACAATCCCGTCTTCGCCCGGCTCTATTTCAACTACTTCGCCTGTGCCGACGCTGCTTACACCGGAAACGGTGGCTATGAGTTGCGCTCCATCCACGACCCGTGGGGCACTGGCCACAACGCCATCGCGTTTGGCGCGCATGACGCTGCGGGACTGGAGGCTGGTATGGCGAGGTTCATTGCGCTCATTGACGAGCACGCGAAAAACGGCGAACTGAAGCTGGGGCGGTTGATGGAGTTAAAGCTGACGAAGAAAGGCCGCCGCGCGCCGTTGGAGCTGAAGCTCACGGCGAAAGAAATCGCCGACCGCAAGGAGGCCATCGCCAACATCTACGCCCGCCCCGGCACCGAGCGCGGCGCGGCGCACCAGATGATCAAGTTCGCAATGCTCTATCACCGCACCGGCGACCCCGGCTGGCTGGAGTTGTATCGCGACGCGATGCGCCAACACATCAACTACTACGCCACCAACGAATACATCCTCCAAGAAGGCCCGCGCCGCTACGACCGCGATTTCCGTGACAGTTGGGCCTACGGCATGGTCATCGCGTGGGACCTCGTCGAGGAAGCGCCCGGTTGGAGTGACGAGGAACGGCTCAAGCTCACCAACCACGTCCTGCGGATGGTGTGGGAGTCGAACCTCTACCAGCATTGGGACCGCCCCGCCTCCGTCGCAGCTTGGCGCAAGTTCGACAGCATCACGCACAATCACCACACGTGGCCCGGTCTTGCCGACCTGTTCGGCGGCTGGTTCTTCTCGCGCCACTACAAGCTGCCGGTGGCCAAGGACTGGCTCGACATCGGGCTGGGCATGTTCCGCTCGTGCTCGCGAAGCTCCAAACCTTGGGAGGACAGCGCGGGCTATCAGTGGATTCCGCAGCGGCACGTGCTCATGTATGCGCTCGCGTCGGGCGACCGCACGTTCATCGAACAAAGCCACGCCGCGCAGACTGGCAAGGCGTTGCTTCAGGCGCTCGACAGCCTCGGCCGCCAACCCGCGTGGGGCGATTGCGGGGGGTTCACGTCGGTGTCGGGGATGCCGGAATTGCTCTGTGCGCTGGAATACGCCACCGGTGACGGACGTTATCGCTGGGCCATTGAGTGGCTCGGCGAGGACGCGCGCGATGAGATGCAGGCCCCTTTCTGGACCAACGTCGCGCCGAAGCGGCCCGACGACCTTGTCGGCGTTGCCGTCACGCGCCTGCCAAAGCTGCACTACGACCTCTTCGGCCGCTCCGGCCGCCCTGACATCTGGCAGGCACCGAACCTGCCGTTCGAGGAGACGTTCGACAAACTCACGCTACGTAGCGGTTGGGAGACGGACGACGATTACCTGATGCTCGACGGCACCGCCGCCGGTTCGCATGGCCACCTCGACGGCAACTCCATCATCGCCTTCACCGCCGCGGGCGCGCAGTGGCTCGTGGACGCCGAATACATCCGCCGCATCCCGAAGTATCATTGCGGCGTCACCGTCCTGCGCGACGGCGTTAGCGCGATCATGCCGCCGAGCGCGCGGCTCGACCAGGCCGTCTGGACCAACAACACCGCGCGCGTCCGCACGACGATGCCGCACTACAACGGCATCACGTGGACACGCAACATCGTCTTCGTCCCGAAGCGCCACGTCACCGTGATTGACGAACTCACCGCCGAGCAGCCCGGCGACTACAGCCTGCGTTGCTGCTGGCGCGTGGCCGGCGAGTGCGCGCTCGACGGCGACACGCTGCGCGCGCAGCAGCGCGAGACAGGCTTCACGCTGCGCAACCTCAGCGGCCAGCGGCAGGAACTCGTCTACATCAAGGACTTCGCGGGCCTGCCGATTCACCAGCTTTACCAGCGGCAGAGCGTCCGGCTTCGCGCCGGCGAGACGGTTCGCTTCGTGAACGTCTTCGGCGCGTCGAAGAACGGCCCGCCGAATCTCGACGCACGCGACTTTGCGCCCGCAACGCCGGTAGCCAAAACAAAACCAGAACAAGCGATGGCTGGCGCGAAGCCGCTGCAAACGCTCTGGCGCTTCGCCGACTTTCCGGTGACGCCGCGTCCGCTGAAGGTTGCTGCGATCCGCTCCGACCCGCCGCCGCGCGAGGCTTACAGCCCGCTGGAGAAGCTGATTGATGGCGCGTCCAACGGCTCAACAACCTCCTGCATGTTCATGCCCGGCAAGACCGCGACCATCACGCTCGATCTCGGCGCCTCGCAACGCGTGCGCGAGGTCCGCGTCAAAGCCTGGGAGAAGCATGACGGCTGGAAGACGAAGCGCCTCGTGCTGAGCCTCAGCAACGACGATTTCAAGCAAAACATCCGCGCAGTCGGCGAGTTGCCGGAAACCGACACGCTGTCGTTCGGCAGCAACGTCAACACCATCCGCGCCGCGTCGCCCGACCAAACCGCGCGCTACGTCCGCATCACCGGCGAACCTGCGACCGCAAAGGCAACGGTCTATCTCGCCGAAATCGAAGTGCTCGGTGAGACGCCGGGCGAGAAAGCGAAGCTCGTCGCGCTGGCATCGGCCGACCTCGATGGCGACGGCGAAAGCGACACGCTAGTTGGCACTGCCGGCGGCGACATTGTCGCGTTGAGCGCGTCGGGCAAGAAGCTGTGGCAAATGAAAGTGGACGGTGCGGTGACGGCACTCGCAGCGGGCGTTCTCGACAAGAGCGGCAAACCGTCGGTGATCTACGGCACCGATCAAGCGACGTTCGGCGTGCTGGCGGCCGACGGCGGCAAAGTGGCCGACGTGAAACCGCCGATGTATCGCGGCGTGCCGAGCCGTGTGCGGACGATCACGCTCGCTGATCTCGACGGCAACGGCACGCAGGAGATTGTCATCGGCTGCGACAGTTGGCAATACATGGCCTACTCGCCGGCGCTGAAGCTCGTGTGGAAGACGGTCTATTACGCCCACGGCGCGACGGTCGGCCACGTGGCTGACCTCGACGGCGACGGCAAGCCAGAGGTTATCGCCGGCAACGCCTACTACAGCCTCCAGATTCTCAATCATCGCGGCAAGCTCGTCGGCAGCGCCTCGTCGTTCGGCCCGGAGCAAACCGCCGTGACCTCCGGCGACTTGCGCGGCGACGGCAAACGCGCGGCGATTCTCGGCACCGATGGCGGCGCGGTGCTCGCCTTTGACGCGAAAGGCAGCAAGCTCTGGGAAGCCAACGTCGGCGACCGCGTGACGACGCTGCGCTGCGACATCGTTGCCGGCAAACCGCGCATCATCGCCGCGTCGGAGAGCGGTTACGTCTGGGCGATCGACGCGGCGGGCAAGCCGATCTGGAAGCGCGACCTTGGCGAGCCGGTCAAACGCCTCGCCCGCGACGGCGACGTTTACATCGCCGCAGCGTCGGCCAACGGCATCGTGCGCTTGTCGCTGGACGGAGAAGTCGAAGCAGTTGCGTCCACGCCCGCGCCCGTGATTGACTTGGTCGTCAGCAATGGTCAAGTCATCGCGCTGCTGGCTGACGGCTCGGCCTGTGGCGCTGCAACTACTCGTTAGGAACACAGACATGAAAACACTGACTCGCAGAGATTTTCTGAGAACTTCGACGGTTGCGGGATTGGCGCTTGGCATGCCAAGGCTCGCAACCGCCGCCGACACGAGCAGCAAGATTCGCATTGCCGTGGTCGGGCTGGGCGGAATCAATATCGTCGGCGGCGTCGGCGGACGAGGACGGCAGCTCATCAAAAGCTTCCTCAAAGTTCCGGGAGTGAAGATCGCGGCGCTGTGCGACGTGGACAGAACGATCCTCGATGACGGGGCGAAGCAGTTCAAAGAGCGCGGCGAGAGTGTTGCCACGCACACCGATTTCCGCCGCGTGCTCGACGACAAGAGCATTGATGCCGTGGTGCTGGCCACACCGAACCACTGGCACGCGCTGGGGACGATTTGGGCGTGCCAAGCTGGCAAGGATGTTTATGTCGAGAAGCCGTTCTCCTACAACATCTGGGAAGGCCGCCAGATGGTCGCCGCTGCCCGCAAATACAAGCGCATCGTCCAGGTCGGCACGCAGCGCCGCTCCAGCACGGTGCTGCCCGTGGCGTTCGACTACCTGCGCAGCGGCCAGATCGGTGCCATTCGTTTTGCGCACGCGCTCGTATTCCGCGCGCGGAACAACATCGGCAAGGTCAGCGCGCCGACGCCGGTGCCTGAGACGGTGGACTACAACCTCTGGTGTGGCCCGGCACCGAAGATCCCGCTCATGCGCAAGCAACTGCACTACGAGTGGCACTGGGTCTGGCCCACCGGCAACGGCGAGATGGGCAACAACGGCGTTCACATGACCGACATCTGTCGCTGGGGGCTGGGATTGAATCAGCCACCACCGCGCGCGATGAGCATCGGCGGGCGGTTTGCGTTCAACGACGCGGGCGAGACTCCGAACACACAAGTCGCGATCTTCGATTACCAGCCGGCACCGATCATCTGCGAGATCCGGAATGTGTCCAAGAACACCGAGCCGAAAGCGCCGAGCACGCTGGGCAAGTTCCGCGGCAGCGCCAGCGGCATCGTGATCGTGTGTGAGGGCGGCTACTTCGCTGGTGACTACACCAGCGGCGCGGCATTCGACAAAGAGGGCAAGAAAATCAAAGACTTCCAGGATGGGAGCAAAACCGGCGCAATCGAAGTCTCCCACTTGGCCAACTTCATCGCCGCCGTTCGCAGCCGGAAAGCCGATACGCTGGCCGCCGAAGCTTCCGTGGGCCACGCCTCCGCCGCCTGCTGCCACATGGCGAACATTTCCCACCGCATCGGCAAGCAATCGTCGTCCGATGAGATTCGAGAGAGAATCCGTTCCAACAGTGAGATGCTGGACGCCTTCGAACGGTGCCGCGAGAACCTGCGCGAGAACGGCGTTGATCTTGGCGTCACGCCGGCGGTGCTTGGGCCGTGGTTGGCGTTCGACGCCACGCAAGAGCACTTTGTCGGCGATTTTGCGGATCAAGCCAACGAACTCTCCAAGCGTAAAGACCGTGCGCCATTCCTCGTGCCGACGATGGTGTGACAAGCCCAACCGGCCATGATCCCAAAAATGGAAAAACCGTGAAAAATGTCATAGACTACTGCGTGGCGGACATGTAGAGTCCGCGGCTCAACTTTGCTAAAGAAATGGCAGTAAGGAGAAAAACATGTCAGAACTGATAAAGAAACTTGTGGTGCCGATCAGCGTTATCTTGGCGCTCATCGGCGTTGTGTTGGCTTGGTCCCGTGGCAGCGCCCATGCTCAGCTCTTGGATGAGGCACGCACGCTCTCGGTGCAGGTCAACCAGATGCAGTTCCGCCAGACGGTCTATCAACGGCTGGCGCAAGAGCTGCTCGTTTACAGCCAACGGCAGCCGGCGATTGATCCCGTGCTCGTTGCCTTCGGTTTGAAACCCGCGCCGCCGCAGCCGGCTGGCCAACAACCGGCCGCGTCACAGCCGGCCCGTCAAACCACCCCGTCCACCTCCGCCCCGCGCAACCGCTAATTGGAATAGAACCATGAGCCAACCCAATTTCAAGTCATCGGAAGAATTGCCGATTCTCGGCATCAGCATCGCCGTTCTCGCCATCCTTGTGTTTATCCTGAGCTGGCGCGTCGGCTCGTATATCTCGTTGCAAAACGCGAACCTCGACAGCAGCATCCAGAACATGAAGCGACAGGTCGAGCAGGGCCAGCCGATTGACCAGAACTTCATGCGTTTCCGCGATACGTTGATGCAATACGTCCAGCAGACCAAGGACGTGAACGTGGTGCGCCTGCTGGCTGCTTACGGTGTTGTTCAGGTTCAACAAGCGCCGGCACAGGGAGACCAACCGGCCGCGCAGGGAGCTGCGCAAGGAGCTGCACAAGCACCGGCGCAGCAGCCAGCCGCGCCGTCGAAACCGGCAGCACAGCCCGCTCGCTAAGAAAGCCTTGTAGCAGAGCTTTGGGCGATTCGTATCCGCGAACGGCGGGTGGATTGTATCCGCGCATCTTCGGCTCCAACTTTCCCGTCGACGGGCCGGCGAAGGAGGTGCGGCCGAAGAACTCTGCAAAAGGTTGTTCCACCTGTCGCGCGGCTACGCTAGTATTCTGCGGACGTGACGGATCAACCCAACGACATTCCAGGCTACGAGATCCTGGCCAAGATCGGCGAAGGCGGACGCGGCACCGTTTACCGCGCGCGCCAGTTGTCGTTGGACCGGCTTGTGGCCGTTAAGATCCTCGCTCCGGAACTCGCCTCCGACGCCGAATACACGTCCAAATTTCTCCAGGAAGCCCGCGCCGCCGCCAAACTCAGCCATCCCAACATCGTTCAAGCCATCGAAGCGGGCGTCCATCACGACATCTGGTATTTCGTCATGGAACTGGTCGAGAGCGGTTCGCTCCACGAGCGGGTGACCAGCGTCGGCAAGTTCTCCGAACAGGAAACGCTCGACGTCGCGCAACAGATGGCGCAGGCGCTCGACTTCGCATGGCGACGCGCGCATTTGATCCATCGCGACATCAAGCCCGCCAACATCCTCCTCTCCTCTGACGGCCGCTCCAAGCTCGCCGACCTCGGTCTCGCACAGCGCCACGGGGCACCCGCAGACAAGAGCGGCTTCACCGAAGGCACGCCGCAGTATTGCGCGCCTGAACAATGCCGCGGCGAGCCGAACCTCGACATCCGCACCGACCTCTACTCACTCGGCGCTACACTCTACCACCTCATCTGCGGCCGCCCTCCATTCGATGGCGACAACCCGGCCGTGGTCATGGGCAAGCAAATCACCGATTCACCGACCCCACCGCACAGCCTCAACCCGCAGATCTCGCCCGCGCTCGAAGCGGTCATTCTCAAGCTGCTCGCCAAGGATCCGGCTCAGCGATTCCAATCGCCAGCCGATCTTCTGAAGGAACTGGACCACCTCCTCGCACCCCAGCGCGCCGAGCCACCTGTAGCTGCACTCGCCAACACCGGCCGTCGTCGCATCGTGGCTCTCGGTTCTGCCATCGCGCTCGCTGTGGTCATCGTGATCGGCGGTGCCGTTGCTTTGTTCAAAGGGCAGGCTCCCAGCGGGAAAACAAAGGCCGCCACCAAGTCGAAGAGCGGCATCGCCCGAAAAACACCCGGTGTCCTCCACGCGCCAGCGACCTCCATCAGCACGCAAGGCACTGCCGCGCTCACTCCCCAGCCCCCGCCGCCTGTTCCGGCAACCAGCGCACCGCCTCCGCCCGGTCCCACCAACGAGGAAGTGCAAAAACTTCTCGCCGACGTTGCCGCGCTCGTCAAGAACTCCAAATTTGCCGACGCGGAAACTGCGCTCCAGAAGGCGCAGGAACGATGGAAGGACGCGCCGCTCCAAGTGCGGGTGAAAATCGAAAACGTCGGGCAGGAAACCCAGACGGCTCGTGCCGCCTACGAAAAAAAAATGGCTGACGAAGCCGCCGCCAAGGCCGCCGCCGAAACCGCGCGGCGCGAACAAGCTGAGACCCAGGCTCGTGCCCTCATCGAGCCGACCGGAGGATGGGCGCGGACGTTCTACCTCGAATACGCCTGCCAATACATGGCCGCCCAGATTGCCAAGGCCACGGACGCCGACGTTCGCGCGCGGCTTCAGGCCCGTGCCGCCGAACTGCAACTGCTCGCCGAACTGAAGAACCACCTGATCGCGGAGATCGGCAAAGGTTTGCTGCCCGCGCGCGCTTTCACCCTCGTGCGCGGTCGAACGCTCCAAGGCAGGCCCGTCAAAGCCACCGCCGACAGCATCAGCATCGCCGTCGGTGCCGGCACTATTGCACTGCGCTGGAGCGACCTCACCGAGCCGACCATCTACGTCATGCTCCAAGCCAGCGCCACCGCGCAACACGGCCGCGCCCTTGCCGCGCTGGCCCTTTACGCTTGGGAAACCGGCCGGGCCGACGACGCCAAAGGTTACTACGACCAGGCCAAGACCGCCCTCGGCGACCAACTCCCCGAACCGGTCCGACAACGCGGGGAAGCGCCACCGGCGACCTGATCGGTATTCGAGATTAGAATTTCGTTGCGAAGGATGGCCGAACGATTTCTAAACTCCAAAGCCTGATGAAACGCTGGCTTCTCTACATCGCCGCTGCGTGGGCGTTCCTCGCGCTGACTTGGTGGGTCTGCGAGCGGCTGTTGATGTCCGACGAAAAACGCGTGTTGCTACAGGTCGAAACCCTTGCGCGGCTCGTCGAGTCCGGCAACCTCTTCACGCTCGATGATGCCATCGCCGCCGACTATCGCGACGACTGGGACAACGATAGACGCACCCTGATCCTAGCCGTCCGCACGCTGCGGCAACATTACCGCGACCTCGAAATCCATCTGGGTCGCGCCGTTGTCCGCGTCAGCGGCGCCACCGCCACCGCCGACTTGCGCGCCCGCGTCACCGGCCGCGCCGACGGCGACACGCAGACCGAAGGCGAACGCGGCGAGTATCGCCTCACCTTCCACCGCGTCGAAAAAGAGTGGAAGCTGAGCCGTGTCGCGCGCAAGGAGCCGGCGCCGTGACGCCGCGATCCACCTCGGCTTTCCCGGTGGAAACGAAGTTTGCCTGCACCACGCGGGAAATTATGGCAGGATACCGTTCATGAAACTCGTCCACTGCTTGTTCATCTGTCTGGCGACCGCAGCGTGCGCGGCGTCACCGCGCCATGTCGTCGTCAGCGCGCGCGTCGAGCCGGCGGTGGCGCGGGCGGGCGAAACGGTGAAGCTCATCGTCACCACCGTCGTGGACGAAGGCTGGCACCTCTACTCGCTCACCCAGAAGCCCGGCGGCCCCGAAAAGACAACGATCACATTGGTGGACAACGCTATCGTGGAAAAAACCGGTGCGTTCACCGGTCCGCCGCCGAAACGCGTGCGCGACACGGCGTTTGACATGGATGTCGAGCAGCACGAGGGCAAGGTGGAGTTTGTCGCGCCGCTGGCGCTGAAAGCGGGCGCGGCGTCGGGCAAACAGAAGATCGAGGGCAAGATGCGCTTCATGCTCTGCAACGCACAGAGCTGTCTGCCGCCAATGAGCGTGACGTTCGCGGCGGAATTCGCCATCGAGCCGGGCGCGCCGCGAGCGGAGTTTGTAGTGGCAGCCGTCTCGGCCGCGGTGCCTCCGTCCGTCGCGCCGGAAAAGTTCGGCGGCCAGGCCGACGGGCTGGGCGGGCTGATCCTGCTGGCGATCATTTCCGGCCTCATCTCGCTGCTGACGCCGTGCGTGTTTCCGATGATACCGATCACCGTGAGCTTCTTCACCAAGGAAGCCTCGCACGACCGGCGGCGCGCGCTGAAGCTCGCGGCGGTTTACGGCCTCGGCATCGTGGCGACGTTCACGCTTGTCGGCGTGGTGCTCACGCTGCTACTCGGTGCGGGCAGCGCCAACAAATTTGCCGCCAGCCCGCTCGTGAACATCGGCATCGGCCTGCTTTTCGTCGCGTTCGCGCTGAGCCTGTTCGGGTTGTTCGAGTTCCAACTGCCGTCGTCGTGGATTGACGCGGCCCAATCGCGCACCGGCGCGGGCACGGTCGGCGCGATGTTCATGGCGCTGGTGTTCACGCTGACGAGCTTCACCTGCACCGCGCCGTTCATCGGGCCGCTGCTGGTGGCGATCACGCAAGGCGCGTGGTTCTGGCCGCTCGTCGGCATGAGCGTGTTCAGTGCGACGTTCGCGGCGCCGTTTGTGCTGCTGGCGCTCTTTCCGAGCTGGCTCGCGCGCCTGCCCAAGAGCGGCGGCTGGCTCAACTCCACGAAGGTCGTGATGGGCTTCCTCGAACTCGCCGCGGCGATGAAATTTCTCAGCAATGCCGACCTGATCTGGAACTGGGGCGTGTTCACAACGCCGGTGGTGCTGGCAAGCTGGGTGGTGCTGGCAGTGCTGACCGGCCTCTACATCCTCGGCAAAGTCCGGATGCCGCACGAGGAGCCGGTGGAGAAGGTCGGCGTCGCACGATGGTTGTTCGGTCTCATGTTTCTGGCGCTCGCGCTGGTGATGGCGCCGGGCTTCTGGAAAATCGCGCCGCCGAACCTGATTGATTCCTATCTGCCGACGCCGATCGCGCTGAACCACAAGGACCAACTGAGCTGGGGCGACAACTACAAAGCCGCGCTGGCGCAGGCGAAGACCGAGGGCAGGAAGGTGTTCATTGATTTCACCGGCTACACATGCACGAACTGCCGCTGGATGGAGATCAGCATGTTCCCGGAGACGGAGGTCTCGGCGACGCTCCAGAAATTCGTCCGCGTGCGGCTCTACACCGACGGCGGCCCGCACGGCCAGGAGAACCAGGATTTTCAGGTCGCGCGCTTCGGCGACGCCGCGTTGCCGCTCTACGTCATCATGAGCGCCGACGACAAGGAGATCGCCCGCTTCGCCGGCATGACGCGCGACGTGAAGGCGTATTTGGAGTTTCTCAAGAAGGGGTTGTAGGACAGCCTAACGACCCAAGCTCAGCGACTGCGGAAGGCGGCGCAGCCCATGCGGAGAGGCGGCGGGGGCGCAGACGGTAGGAGCATGGGCTGTGACGCCCGGAGCAGTTCGCTGCAGCGCATGGTTAGGCCCTTCGTGGTTTGTAAGTGAGAATGATGGAAAGCGCATCTGCGATGTCTGCCTCTGAGGTGACCTGTGTCCAGAAGTTGGCGCCGTCGGCTGAAAATGTCACGAAGAGCCACCGACCCTGCGAGCCGTCGTCTCGAATGCCGAGCCACACTGGTGCCCCTCCAATCTGCTGTTCGCGCCACCAGAGAAACTTGTGCCGAGTGCGCTCGGTTGGATGGGCCGCCAAGCCTGCGCCAATACCTGCGTCGAATGTGATGAGATGCCCGTCTGCACGGGTAATCCGCCCTGTGTAGGAATCGTCGCCCTGGCCGTGCTCGAACTTGTAGTCAGATGGGATGACGAGTGAATCGAGATTGTATCGCGGGCGAGCGGTGCAACTACAGAATCCGATGAAAAGGATGGCGAATAGCAGAAGGCGCATGGGGGAAGGGCCTAACATTTAGATTGAGCCTCTGATTTGTCGTATAACACGGGAGGCATGGCGGCACATTAGGGCTTGCTTTCCGCCCTGTCCACAGCATTTTACGCGGCTGTAGCGTTCTCATATTAAACCTGCAAAGGCGAACAGAGCATCGAATATGGCCGGTATCTTCATACCGAATCCAAAGGCGCGCTTGCAGGAGCAGGTGGCGGCGGTGGGTCAGTTTGGAGTCATGTTGGCGAGAAGCTCATGGCCCAAACACGCCGATGCCGGATTGGTGGAGTTCTCCTTGGGTCGGTAGTTACGTTTTGGTTGCGGCTGCGCCGCGCTGGGATAAGATGCATTCACCATGAACCGAGTGTCAGTCATCCTGGGGTTGTTGCTCCTCGCCACCTGCGGGGCCAGTCACAGCCGCGCCGCCGCCGGTAGTTCGATGCAGCAGGCCATCGCCGCGTTGCCGAACAACGCCGACGTGCGGATCATCTACACCGACGTGCTCGGCGACAAGAAATCGGTCCGGCACGACCTGCAGATTTCCCAAGACCGGACGTTCCATCTCATCCTGCGCGACGCCAAACCGGCGGCAAAGCGCGACAAGCAAACACCGGCGGTCGTCAACCAAGCGCAAGACCGATGGCAGTTGGTGATTCACGCGCGCGAGTGGAAAGGCCAGGAATCGCTGGAGTCCGGCAGCGCCGCCGAGAAGAAACTCATCTGGCTGTTGCACCGGCGCGCAGCCGCCACGACGGATGCCGCGGAGAAACTGAACGCCTCCACGCTCGTCGGGATCTTGATGAACCGGAACCAGTCTTTTCCCGCGCCGAACAGCGGCAAGTGGGCGCTGCGCAGCGCGGCGCTGACCAAGAAGCCGTAAACCGCCGCCCACCACCATCGCTTCCCAACAAGACACCTCATGGAAATTGAACTTCTGTCCGACATCGGGAGATGCATTCTGGTTTCGGTGGTGCTTGCCTACGTGGCGCACTTGATCCGCCAGCCGCTGATCCTGGCCTACATCGCCGCCGGCGTGTTGCTCGGCCAGAAGATGGGTTTCGGCTGGCTCGACGACG
The DNA here is from genome assembly GCA_041667205.1 of Verrucomicrobiia bacterium. Lineage (GTDB taxonomy): Bacteria > Verrucomicrobiota > Verrucomicrobiia > CAIQCK01 > CAIQCK01 > CAIQCK01. Next base: position 36,221 of record JBAYFL010000011.1, read on the forward strand.
TTCACAGCATCGAAACCATCAGCGAGATCGGCCTGATCCTGCTGCTGTTCATGATCGGCCTGGAGATGGATCTGAAGAAAATCCGTCAGGCCGGCAAGATGGTGACGCTGACCGGCGTCGTGCAGATTGGGGTGTGCATGGCGCTGGGCTGGCTGTTTTTCAACTGGCTCGGCATCGGCGGCGGGCAGTTCGACGTTCTTTACCTTGCTGTCTGCACCGCGATGAGCAGCACGCTCATCGTGGTCAAGCTGCTCTACGACAAGCTCGAACTCGACACGCTGCCGGGCCGGATCACGCTCGGCGTTCTGGTGTTGCAAGATATCGCCGCCATCCTGTTCATCGGCGTCCAGCCAAACCTGAAGGACCCGCAGTTCCTGCCGGTGTTGCTGTCGTTCGTCAAGGGCGTCGGCCTGATCGCCGCGGCCTTCGCGGCGACGCGGTATGTGCTGCCGCCGTTGTTCCGCCGGATCGCCAAAGTGCCGGAGCTGATCCTGGCTGGATCGCTCGCGTGGTGCTTCCTCGTTGTCGCCGTCGCCGACGCCGCCGGCCTCAGTCGCGCGATGGGCGCGCTCATCGGCGGCGTCAGCATCTCGACGTTCCCCTACAACCTCGACGTCATCAGCAAGCTCACCAGCCTGCGCGATTTCTTCATCACGCTGTTCTTCGTCGCGCTGGGCGCCGACATCCCGCGACCGACGCCGGAACTGTTGCTGGCAGCCATCGGCTGCGCGGTCTTTGTCGCCGTCTCCCGCTACGCCAGCGTCACGCCGCTATTGCTGGGCCTGCGCAACGGCCACCGCGTCAGCCTCATCACCGCCATCAACCTCGCCAACGTCAGCGAGTTCTCCATTGTCATCGCCGCCGTCGGCTTCAAGGCCGGCCACATCAGCGAAGCCGCGCAGACGCTCATCGTGCTCGCGTTCGCCGTCACCGCGACCGTCTCTACCTACAAGATTTCCTACAACTTCGAGTTGCACCGCATCATCAGCCGCCTATTGAAACGCTGCGGCGTGCGCGACCTCGACCAGACAGAGGAACGCGTCGCCGCCGAGCGCCCGCGCCTGATGCTGCTCGGCTTCGCCAAGGTGGCCAGTTCGTTGCTGGAGGAAATCGAGCGGCGCGCGCCCGCACTCAAGGAAAGGATGGCCGTCGTGGACTTCAATCCCGAAGCCGTCCACGAGTTGCGCCAGCGCGGCATCAACGTCCACTACGGCGACATCGGCCACACCGACTCGCTGCGTCACGCCGGCATCGAGAAGGCTGAGATCATCGTCTCCACCATCCCGGACCACTATTTGAAGGGCATCAACAACCTGCGCATCCTCCGCCTAGTCCGCCAGATCAACCCCAAGGCGCTGGTCGTTGTGACGGCGGAGACGCTGGCGGCCGCACGGGAGCTTTACGCCGCCGGCGCCAACTACGTCAGCCTGCCCCGCCTGAACGCCGCCGCCGACCTGCTGCTGGCGCTGGAAAAACTCTGCGCCGGTGCGACCCACAGTGACCGCGAGACGTTCCTGGCCGTTGTGAAAGACCGCAACGAAATCATTTCATGAATCGCTACCAGCCCCTGCTTGACACTGCCATCGCCGCCGCGCGCGCCGCGGGAGAACTCCAGCGCCGCCACTTCCACCGCCCGCTCCGCGTCACCGCCACGATGGCCCACGACATCAAGCTCGAACTCGACGTTCGCAGTCAGCGCCTCATCGAACGGACGATCCTGCGCCGTTTCCCCAGCCACGAGATTCTCGGTGAGGAAGGCAACCGGCAATCCAAAATCAAAAATAGAAAATCAAACATCCGCTGGGTCATTGACCCGATAGACGGCACGGTGAACTTCTTCTACAACATCCCCGTCTTCTGCGTCAGCATCGCCGGCCAGGAGCGCGTCGCCGGTAATCCAAAATCGGAATGGCGCACCGTCGCCGGCGTCATCTACGACCCGATGCGCGACGAGATGTTCTCCACCGCGCTCGGCCAGCCCACCCGCCTCAACGGCCGCGTCGTCCGCGCCTCCAGGCGGCGCAAGCTTGCCGACACCATCTGCACTGTTGCGTTCTTCAAGGACAAGGAAACCATCCGGCGTGGCCAGGCGGTTTTCGACGCGTTGCTACCGCGCGTGCGCAAACTGCGGCTGCTCGGCGCCGCCGCGCTCGACCTGGCCTACGTCGCCTGCGGCCGTTTCGACGCCTACGTCGAGTTCGGCGTGAAGCTCTGGGACATTGCCGCCGGCCTGCTGTTGGTGGAAAACGCCGGCGGCAAGACGCTGGTGCGCCCGACGAAAGAAGAGCACGGCTACGCGCTGCTCAGCATGAGCGGCGCGATTCCGCAGTTGCCACGGATCGTCAAGTGGTGAAGTGGTGATGGGTCGCTCAACGCGGTTCAACCAACGCGCAAGGAAGCTCGTGGCACTGTTGTTTCAGGGTGCTGCTCTGCGTCGAGCCGATCACGCTTTTCTTCTCCGCCACGCCAACCCGATCGAGCGGCCCAGCTCACAACACAGGAACATGCCCAGTAACATGCCGATCGTCATGCCGGCGAAGGAGAGAAGGAAAACACTGGGCACCATCGGCCCCAGCCATTTCATGAACACGAGATCACCGAAGCTCATGCCCCACACCATGCCGACGGCGGAGAGCAAGGCAAACGAGAGACGGCTCAAGCCGCGCTTGATGTTCGTCGGATCGAAAATCATCGGCGGCAGGCCGAACAACAACATACCCACGTTCATCCACGGCATGGCGGCAAAGCTGAGCAAGCTGAAGTTCGCAGCGTGGCACGCCGGACAGCCCATGACTGCCGGCGCAAAGCCCGCGTCCGCCCACCAGCCGAGGATCATCCCCCAGTTGCACGGGCCGAGCATCGCGAACGTCATCTGCGCAAAGCGGAATACTTCTGCGTTCCGTGTGTGGAAGCGCGCGATGACCGCGCCCAGCGCGAGCATCACCAATGACAGTCCAGCCGCTGCGAACGTGCTCAGTTGACCGAGGTAGATCAGGAACGGCGTTTGCGTGACGACCATGAGGGCGTAGAGCCACTGCGATCTTGACCGGCGAACCTCCGTCGTTGGTTCTAGGGTCGCTGGCAGCGTGCAGCAAACGTCTCCGGATTCCGTGCTGCGCAGCGCGCGCCAGGACACGGTGAAACTGGAGACGAGCATCAGTAGCGCGGCGGCCACTGGATGCAACAACCCGCTCGCCGCCAGCGCGATGCCGACGGCGTTGTAGCACGCGGCAAAGAGCAGATTCGAGCGGATGGAATCGCGCACGTGCCGCGCGAGCGTCACGGCCCACGGCACGATGCGCAGGTCGCCACCGTAGAGGATCGCATCCGCACTGGCCGTCGTGACGCCAGCGCCGTGCGCCAAAGCGATGCCCACGCTCGCGGCGTTGATGGCCGGCGCGTCGTTCACGCCGTCGCCCACGAAAGCGACGCGATGGCCGGCACGCTTCATCGCCTCCACGCGTTCCGCCTTGTCTTGCGGCGCGAGGCGGCCCTCGATGTCCTGCCTGCCCAGGAGTTCCGCCGCGCGCTCCGGCCGGTCGCCGGTCATCACGGCGCTTTCGACTCCCAACTGCTGCAACGCGGCGATGGCATCCCTGGCAGAGTCACGCACCCGTTCGCGCACGGCGGCAATCGCACGCAGCCCGCCGTCCACTTCCACATAAACCAGAGGGTCGCCCGGCCCGCGGCGCAACGACGCCAACAGTTCCGATTCGTTGCCCAAGTCGGACAGCAACTCACGCTGGCCAATGCGCATGTAATTCTCGCCGCCTTGTGGCGATTCGAGCCAAGCCTCCACGCCGAGCGCGGGGATGGTCTTGAGCGAGCGCACGCGAAACGCGGCGTCCTTCTGAACCGCACTTGGCGAGTGAAACGCGCGCGCGACGGGATGCGTGCTGACGCTTTGCACGGCGCGTAGTTGGGCGCTGATCGTCGCCCGTCCCTCGCTGGAACCGGTCGTCGCAAGGTCAATCAGCGAGTATCGCTCCTCGCTGAGCGTGCCGGTCTTGTCGAACACCACGCGGTCAAGGGCGGCGAGGTGTTCGAGAATATCGCCGCCGTGCACCACCAGTCCACGCGCGGCGAACGCGGCCAGCGCGTTCCATAGCGCCACAGGCGTCGCGAGGCCCATCGCGCACGGACACGCGACGACCAGCACGGCGAGCGCGTTGAAGAGGCCCACTGGCCAGCCGCTCCACCATGTCCACACGGCGAACGTGCCTGCGCTAGCGAGCAGCACGAGCGGCAGGAACCAGCGGACGACGTGGTCGGCTTGGGCCTGAAGGCGACACGGTTTTTCGCGCGCTGACTCCAGCGCAGCGAGCAGGATATCGAGGCGCCGCGCGTTGCCGGCGGCAGTGGCGGCGATGCGCAGTTCGCCGTCCTCAGAATACGAACCGGCCAGCACGGCGTCGCCAACGCGTCGCACGACGGGGAACGGCTCGCCAGTGAGCGGCGTCTCACAAACGAATGCCTGTCCGTGAACGATGCGGCCGTCCACCGGAATCGGTTCGCCCGGCAGCACGCGCACTTCGTCGCCGGGCCGGATTTCCGCGACACGCGTCGGAACGATGGCGCCGTCGGGGCCGACCTTCTGGCAGGTCTCGAAGGTGTGGACGAGGTGGCGCGTCTCGGCCAGCGCGCGGGCGCGGGATTGCGCGCCGAGCGTGCGGCCGACGGAATAGACGGTGAGCAGCACGGCCACGACTTCGTAGTAGATCGCACCGACGCCGGTGAGCGTGCTGTGGATGGACGCGCCCAGCGCGCCGGCGATGCCGATCAGGAAGAACAACTCGATGGAAACGCGGCGCTGCCGGATGTCCTCGACGACGGATTGCAGCAGCGGCCGGCCGAGGATGGCGAGCGCGGCGAAACTGGAGAGCATCAGGGCCGCGTGCAGCAGCCATCGAGCGTCGCCGGCCGGCTCCGAAAGATTGGCCGCCAGTCCCAACAGCATTGCCTGACCGGCGAGCACGACGACGACGGCAATCTTGAACCACGGCGCGCTCGGGGTTTCGGGCTGCGCGACGGGTTTCCTGCCGGCCTCGCCTAAAATGCGGCAACCGTAACAGCAGTATTTTGCGCCGTGGCTTTGCGCGACATCGGGCGGCAGCGGCGCGTCGCAATACGCGCAGTGTGGCCGCTCCGGCAACCGGGCCGTCGCCGAGGCCAGCGTTTCACGGTCGCGGCTCATGATCCGGCAACGCCAGCAGTTCGGCTGCGGTCCATGAGCCGAGCGCGGCGCGGTCCTTGGTCTTGTTGCGGATGGCGGCGACTTCCTCGGGCGCGACCGGCGAGGCGTTGTGGCCCCACTCTTTTTGCGTGCGGACGTAGGTGAGAATGGCGGCGAGCTGCTGGTCGTTGAGCGCGTCGCGGTGCGGCGTCATGGTGTTGTTGTAGCCGGCGCCTTTGACGGTGATGGGGCCTTGGAGACCGTCGAGCGCGATGCGGACCATGCGGGCCGGCCCGGAGGCCAGCGCCCATTCGGAACCGACGAGCGGCGGATACTGGCCGGCAACGCCCTGGCCGTCGGGCTGGTGGCACTTGGCGCAGACGTTTTCAAAGAGGCGTTTGCCGAGGACGTAGGGATCCACCTGCTTGACGATTTTGGTTTTCGCGCCGCCGAAACCGGCGTTTTCGTCGTAGCTCAACGCGCCGTAGTCCGCGCTGTAACGCTGGACGTAGTAGCCGCCCCAACCAAAAAAAAGGCAAAGGAATGTGACATACCACAGCGACATCGGACGCTGGGCCTCGTTCGGCTCGACATGCTCGCGTGGATCGGCGGGCGCGAGGTCCGCGACGACGCCGGCTGTGGTGGGCTTGTTATTATCCGGGTCCGGGTTCATCTGGCTTCTGGCAATGGCGCGTTGGCTTTGAGGCTGAGGAGGTATTGAACGAGTGCTCTGGCCTCCGGCTTGGGAACAATCTCGGAGCCAGGCTCGGGCGCGAATTCCTTCGGCAGCGCGAGCGCGTCGGGCGAAGGCTTGTCGCCGGCTTTGCGCTTCTCAAACAGAAACCGGAACGGCGGCATGATCGAACCTTTGGAGGTGATCTGTGGGTTATAGAGGTGCTGTAGGTGCCACAAGACGCTGGTCTGGCGCACGCCGATGTTTGAGAGATCCGGGCCGGTGCGCATGGTGCCGAGCATGACCGGGTTGTCGTGGAGATAATCGCGCGAGACGGTGCGGCGCTGGCCCCAATTGCGCGCGATGTCGGCGCCATATCCCTCGGGCCGCACTTGCTGGCTGTGGCAATAGATGCAGCCGTTGGCCTTGTAAATCTCCATGCCTTGCTGAGCCAGACCGGGCCGGACGGTTGGATAGATTTCGCCGGTCTCTTCGATTTTCACTTCCTGCTGCCGGCCGAACTGGACTTGCGGAATCAGCACCAGCCCGATCCATGAACTGGCGATGGTCAGGAAGACGCCGAGGAAGATGATGGGACCGTAGTTCATACGTTGCTGACGATTGGGGCCGGTTGATGCTGGCGCGCCGCCTTGATCCAGCGGGCGACGATCCAGATGAAGCTCGTGGCGAACGCGAGGTGCCCCACCAGGACGATGAAACCGGACACCGAACGGACTTTCAGGTAGGGCACCGTCATGGTCACGACGCTGTATTTGTTGGGATCGAGGAAGGGCACGTCGGGATTGATCATCGCCACGCCCTGAAGCGTGCCGCCGATGGTCAGCGGCACGATGTAGAGCATGATCCCAATCGCGCTGGCCCAGAAATGGATGCGGATCAGGCGCGCCGACGGCCACTCGATCTGGATGATGCGCGGCACGATGTAGTAGATCGCGCCGAACATCACCATCGTGAAAAACGCATACATCCCTTGGTGCGCGTGGGCGATGGTCGAGTGCGTGAAATGCGTGACCTCGCTCACCGACCGCAACGCGAGCAGCACGCCGTGCAGGCTGGTGACCGTGTAGCTCATGCCGCCAAACACCATGAATCGCAACACCGGACTGTCCTTGAGCTTGTGGAAACTGCCCCACATGGTGAAGTGATGATTCAACCCCACGGTGACGACGGGGATCGTCATCATGACGCTGGCGACAATGCTCACCGTGATGAGCCACGCGGGCAACGGGCCGCCCACGAGGTGGTGCATGCCGTTCCAGTTGTAAAACAGCGCCAGCGACCAGAAGCCAACCACCGACAGCGAATACTTATAGACGGGGACGCCGAGGACTTTCGGGATGAAGTAGTAAATCGCCCCGATGCCAATGGGCGTGAACCACAGGCCCAGCACGTTGTGCGCAAACCACCAGTTCACCGTCGCCTGCACCACGCCGCGCACCGGTTCCATGATCAGGAGAATCTGCGCGGCGGAATAAAGCCACGGGAACCAGAACAACGCCGCCAGCAAATACCATTGCGACACGTAAAGATGTTTTTCCCGCCGGAAGCGAAACGTGATGATACCCCAGATCGCGATCAGCGCGTAGCTCACAAACAGCAGCGGCGTGGCGTAGCCGGGAATTTCCAGCCATTCGATGGCCGTGCCGTGGCCGGCGAGAATGCCGCCGATGCCGATGGCCACGCCGATGTTCCAAAACACGCCGGCGATGTTGACGACCCAGCCGTGCATCAACGGCGCGCGGCACAGGCGGCATATCAGCCATAGCGTCACTGCAATCGCTGCCTCGGACGCGAAGCCAAACACAACCGCGTTCAAGTGCGCCGGCCGCACCCGGCCGAACGTGAGCCACGGTATGTCCGCGAGGAAGTCGGGCGAATGCATCTTCCACGACGTGATGAGCGCGAACACCGTCCCGATCATCAGCCAGACCAGAGCGGTGCCGAAGAACAGCATCAGCGTCCCGCGGCACGAGGCGTCAATCTCCGCCAGCAGCGCGCGACGCTGGGCCACGTCCTCGGTGTCCGAGGGAGACAACGCCTGCAAGATGGAAGGTGAAGTGGCGCTCATGGCTGCGAAGATTTGCTGCGTTGCCCGCCGGGGAAACGGTCCGTCATGCGGCCCACCGGCTCTTCCTCGTCGAAGATGGACAGCGCCGTCTTTTGAAGGTTCTTGAACTCGCCGTGCCGCACCGCCCAGCGCAGCGCCAGGAGCGCCACGGTCGGCAGCACGATCACGCTGCTCACGAAAAGTATCCAGACAACACTCATATCATCAAATCAGATCACTTCGGTTTCGGCCCTGCCGGCGCGTTGGTGGCGGCCGGTGTTTGTGGCATCGGTGGCTGCGCCCGCTCCATGCGCGCGATCAGGTTCGCGCGTCCGGCGGCAGGTTCTTGCCATTCCTTCACCGTTAGTTCCATCGCATGGGTGATGGGCAGTCGCACAACACCTCTATCTTGACTGGCCCAACCAAAACTCTCCAGTCCCTCTTTGTTCTTCGCATTCAGCTCCGCGAGATTCCTCGCCCGCTCGGCCCAGCGGATTTCCTCGACCGGTCCCGGCTGCGTGTAGTGATACATGAGCCAGATCACACCGGCCATCAGGAAGAAAATGGCGGTGACCGCGACCGCGCAGGCCGCCACCCTCGGACAAGAGTGTGTCGGTTCCATCATTCTTCTCCTTCGTGGCTGTGCACGGCCTCCGCGATGGCTGGCGGCGGCACTTCATGATCCGACAGCGATTCTCTCAGGCGCGGATCCTTGAGCGGATACACCGGATGCCGCGCGAGGCTCCGCAGAAAAACAAAACCGGCTGCGCCGCCGATGAATGCGAAGCAGGCCAGATCGGTCCAGCGCCACGGGAACTCCTCCAGATGCAGCGGCGGCAGCACGTTGAACGAGATGTCCACGAAGTGCATCAGCCAGACCCAGACGCAGAGCGGGACCATCAATGGCAGCTTCAGCTTGGCGTCAATCCGCAGCAGCAACAGGAATGGCAGCAGGAAATGGCCGAACACCAGCACCATGCTGCTGCCCCACCAGTAGCCGCGTTCGCGCATCACATACCAGAATGTCTCCTCCGGCATGTTGGCGTTCCAGATGATGAAGTATTGTGCGAAGTGGATGTAGGCGTAAAACACCGTGAACGCGAACAACAGCACGCCCACGTCCTTCAGGTGGCGCGCCTGCACCAGGTCCCGCAGCGGCCCCGCGCGCTTCAGCCACACCGCCACCAGATAGACCGTGCCGAGTGTCAGCCACACGCTGCCGGAGAAGTAATAGACGCCATACATCGTCGAGAACCACTGGTGCTGGAGCGACTTCATCCAGTCAATCGCCGCAAACGTCAGCGTGATGGCGAACAGGAAAATCCCGGCAGCTGCGAGCTTCCGCATCTTGAACGTGCATGCCGCCGCGCCGTTCTCGTCCTGCTTCAACGACCAGTATCGCAACCGCCACGACAGGAAAATCCAGACCGAGAAGAAGATCACCGCGCGCGCGTAGAAGAACGGCGCGTTTAGATAGCCTGCCTTCGCGTGCAGCGCGTGATCGGCGTTGGCCGGATCCATCCACGCGTAAATCTGCGGCGCCAGCAGCGCAAGCGGCACGAACAACACCGCCATCACCGCCGACAGACAAGCCAGATGCTCCGAGATGCGCCGCACGGGCACCGACCAGTCGGCGTCGAACAAGTGATGCACCATCACGAGGAACAATCCGCCCATGCACAGGCTCAGGAAGAACATGAACGCGAGCAGATACGAGAAACCAAGCTGCCGCGGGTCCATCGCAAAGCCAGCCACCGCGCCGACGCCGCCCAACACCATCAGCGCCGCCGGCACCTTCGTCCAGCGCGACACGACTGTGGATGCGTTGCCGAGTTCCGTGTTCATGGTTTGAGACTGCCACGCAGTTTCGCCGGCACATCGTCGGGCGTGCCCACCCGCGTCCGTTGCAGCGCGCGCAGGTAGGCGATGATGGCCCAGCGGTCCTGCACCGGCACCTGCGAGGCGTAGGAGGGCATCAGGTTCTTGCCCTTGGTGACGGTGTTGAAAATTTCGCCGTCGGTCATCCGAACGATGCGCGGATCGTGGAAATTGCCGGCGCGAATCATGCCATACTTGCTGGTGATGCCGTTGCCGTCGCCCGCCGCGCTGTGACACGGGGCGCAGAAGATCGTGAACCGTTCCCGCCCGCGCGCCAGAAGTTCCGCCGTGATCGGCAGCGGGATGGTCGCGACCCAGTTGGTGGTGCCGGTGATGCAGCCCGTGTTGACCGGCAGGTCCTCGAACCGCTGCCCGCGCGCGATGGTGCCCGGCACCGGCAGCCGCGAGCTACGCTGGTCTTCAAAGAGCGCAAACGGTTTCTGCGGCCGCAGCTTTGGCTGGCGTTTCATGTCGGGGAACACTTCCAGCGGCGGCTTGCGCGACAGGTTGCCGCGGAGTCCCGCGACACTCACGACGCCAACCACGACCAACAGCAGGATAATGAAGAAGTAGCGCATATCCGGTCACTCCTCCGCCATCTCGACGCGCCGGCTGCCAGCCGCTTCCAGCAACTCGCGCGTCTTGGTTTCCGAAAACTTGGGGTCGCGGCACTCGATCAGGATGAAGAACCGGTCATGCGTGACGCGAGTGAACCGTTCGCTCTTGAACAACGGATTGTGCCAGCGCGGAAGGCGGTTGGTGATCAACATCCCTGCCACCGCCCCGAAGGCGCCCAGCAGAATCGTCAGTTCGAAGCTCACAGGGAACGCAAACACTGGGCTGAACAGCGGCTTGCCACCCACCACCAGCGGATAATCGAAGCTGTTCATGAACCAGATCATCAACATCCCGCTGCAATAGCCCGTCACGCCGCCGATGAACGAAAACCATCCAACGCGCGAGTCGCGCAGGCCCATCGCATCGTCCATGCCATGGATCGGGAACGGTGTGAACACGTCCCAACGCCGGTAGCCGGCGTTGCGCACCTTCTTCGCGGCGCTCTTGATCTCCGCCGACGTTTCGAACTCCGCCAGCAGGCCCAGCGGTTTGGCTGTCTTCGCTGGCTCTTTCGCAGCCGGCTTCATCTCCGGCGCGGTCGGCAGCGTTTCCTTCACGCTGCCGAGCGGATGGTCCGGGTCACCCTGTGGAATGACGCTTTTCACCTCGGCGATGGCGATCAGCGGGACAAATCGCAGGAACAGCAGGAACAGCGTCAGGAACAAACCGAACGTGCCGACAAACGTCAGCACGTCCACGTAAGTCGGCGAGTAATAGCCCCAGTTGGCCGGCAGAAAATCGCGGTGCAGCGACGTGACCACGATCACGAACCGCTCGAACCACATGCCGATGTTCACACAGATGGACAGGATGAACACGGCAACGAGGTTGGTGCGAATCTTCTTGAACCAGAAGAGCTGCGGTGAAATCACGTTGCAGGTCACCATGATCCAGTAAGCCCATCCGTAGGGGCCGAACGCGCGGTTCTTGAACGTGAACATCTCGTAGGGATTGCCGCCGTAGTAGGCGATGAAAAACTCCATCGCGTAGGCGTAGCCGACCATCGAGCCGGTCGCGAGGATGACCTTGCCCATCAACTCGATGTGCCGGACGGTGATGACCTCCTCCAACCCGCACAGCTTGCGCACCGGGATCAGCAGCGTCAGCACCATGCCGAAGCCGGAGAAGATCGCCCCGGCCACGAAGTAGGGCGGGAAGATCGTCGTGTGCCAGCCGGGCAGTTGCGACACCGAAAAATCGAGCGACACGATGCTATGCACCGACAACACCAGCGGCGTGGACAAGCCCGCCAGCACCAGGTAGGCCTTCTCATAGTTGCTCCAGTTCCGGTTCGAGCCGGTCCAGCCCAGCGCGAACAGGCCGTAGAGATATTTCCGAATCTTCGTCTTCGCCCGGTCGCGCATCGTCGCAAGATCGGGCATCAAGCCCATATACCAAAACAGCAGCGACACGGTGAAATAAGTAGACACCGCGAACACGTCCCACATCAGCGGCGAGCGGAACTGCGGCCAGATGTTGTTCGAGTTCGGAATCGGAAACAACCACCACGCCATCCACGCGCGGCCCACGTGGATCAGCGGAAAAATGCCCGCGCACATCACCGCGAAGATGGTCATCGCCTCGGCGGCGCGATTCACCGCCGTGCGCCAGCGTTGGCGCAGCAGGAACAGAATCGCCGAGATCAGCGTGCCCGCGTGGCCGATGCCGATCCAGAACACGAAGTTGATGATCGCATAGCCCCAGCTCACCGGATGGGCCACCCCCCACACGCCGACGCCGGTCGAGATCAGATAGCCGATCAGCACGAAACACATGATCATCAGCGCCACGCTCGGCACAAACGCGGCCCACCACCACCTCGGCGTCCGGCCTTCCGCCACCGCGGCGATCCGGTCAGAGATCCACGCAAAACTCCGCAGGTTTTGCACCAGCGGCTTGCGCTCCAACTCCGGCGGCGGCTCGGGCGCGTTGGCGAACGCGACGCTCTTGGGCGCGTGCTCGGCCATCAGTGCCCTCCTTTCTTCGCGTCAGGCGCGTGGTCTTCCGCCATCGGGTCACCGTTCCGGCGCGAATACTCGGCCAAACTCAATGGCTGCTGCGCGTAATCCGGCATCGCCGGGTTCGGGTTGCGGACGCGCGCCAGATACGTCGTGCGCGGCTTCACGTTGAGGAAGCCCAGCACCGAATAGTTGCGCGACTGCTCCTTGATGCGCGACACGCGGCTGTTCGGATCAGACACGTCGCCAAACACCAGCGCCTCCGCCGGACACGCCTGCGCGCACGCCGGTGTGATTGTGCCGTCGGGCACGCGCACGCTGCCCGAATCGCGCGCCTTGATCTTCTGCGCGATCTTCGCCTGCTCGATGCGCTGGACACAGAACGTGCATTTCTCCATCACGCCGCGCATCCGCACAGTCACGTCCGGGTTCTTCACCATCTGCACCAAGTCCGGCATTCCTCCCGGCGCGAGCGGGCCGCGGTAAAGCTGGTCGAGCGGCCGCCGGTTGAAATCGAAATAATTGAACCGCCGGACCTTGTAGGGGCAGTTGTTCGAGCAATACCGCGTGCCGACGCAGCGGTTATAAACCATCAGGTTCAACCCCTCCTCGTCATGCACGGTCGCGTTGACGGGGCAGACGTTCTCGCACGGGGCGTTCTCGCAATGCTGGCAGAACATCGGCTGGTTGACGACCTGCGGGGCCGCGAGGTCCTTGTCCTCCGGCGCGACGCTGAAATAGCGGTCGAGCCGTATCCAATGCATCTCGCGCCCGCGCGCCACCTGGTCCTTGCCGACGATGGGGATGTTGTTCTCGCTCTGGCAGGCGATGACGCACGCCGCGCAACCCACGCAAGCGTTCTGATCCACCACCATGCCCCACTGGTGCACGCCCTTCATCGCGGGGTTCTGCGCGTGCGGATGCGGATAAAGCGCGCCGACGTGCGGCTCGTGCGCATCTAGGTCCATCTTGTGAGCGAAGTCCGGATGCTCGCGGAAACTTTCGAGGTTCGCCTCGCGCACGATGGGCCGGCCCTCCATCGCCCAGTGGTCCTGTGTCACCGCCACCAACTGCTGCTGGCCAGCGGCCTTCAAAGTCGCGCCGCCCGCGAAGTGCGGACTCTTCGACGAGCGCAGACGATAGGCATCGAAACCCGATTGTTGTCCGACGCGGCCCGTCTTCTGGCGACCATAGCCCAACGCCAAGCCCACGGTGTAATCGGTTTGGCCCGGCTGAATCCAAACCGGTCCTTCGATCTGCCGGCCGTCCAACTCGATCTTCGCGCGCGGCACGTGCAACCGCCCGCGCTCCGGGTTTTCGAAATACACGCCGAGTTCCCTGGCCGTCTTTGCGCTCAGCAGGATGACGTTCTCCCACGTCACCTTGGTGATCGGGTCGGGCAATTCCTGGAGCCAGCCGTTGTTGTTGAAGCGGCCGTCGTCGAGGCTGTAGTCGCGATGGAAGACGACTTCGAGCTTGTTCTTCGACGGCTTCGGCGCGGTGTCCAACACGCGCACGCGCTCGGCGACCTTGGCCCAGTTAAACGGCGCGTCCACATGCCAGCCCGCGCTGCCCGCAAGAAAACCGTCGTGCAGAAACCGTTTCCATCGCTCCTCGAAATTCGCGGCGTCCACACGTTGCCGGAGCGTTTCGCGGACAATCTCGTAAGAATTGAACGGCTCCAGCCCGGTCAGGCGCGCAAGGAACTCCAACTCGGTCAGTCCGCCGAACAGCGGCGCGATGAGCGGCTGCACCGAGAGCACCGTGCCGTCGCTGGTGCGGGCGTCGCCCCACGATTCAAGATAGTGCGCCGCCGGAAAATGCCAGTCGCAGATCGCCGTCGTTTCGTCTTCGTAATAGCCGAGCCGGACCACCGTCTTCGCCTTGCGTTGTGTCGCCCCCCAATCGAGGTCCGCGGGCGCGTTATACACGGGGTTGCCGCCGCAAATGACGAGCGTTTTCACCTCGCCGGCGTTCAAGGCTTTGGCCAACTCTTGGACGGTGCCGGTCTTTGGTTCGGCGACGCTGAACAACTCAACAGTGCGGCCTTCGTTGCCGAGCGCGCGGTTGATGGCCTGCGCGAGCAGATGCACTGCCAACGGCTGGCGATGGCCCGCGAGCACTACGCACGCGCCGCGATTCGCCAGCAAATCCTTCGCGCACTCCTTCACCCACTCCGGCTTCACGTCGGCCGGCAGGCTCACGCTTTGCAGCGCCGCCACCAGTTCGCCTGCTTCCGACGCTGCGGCCTGCGTGAGCACTTCCGCCGCGAGTCGCGCCGCCACCGCGCCGATCTGGCTCGATGCCAGCCGCAGACGATGGTCACTATTCGCGCCGGTGAGCGTCATGAGCGACTCGACGACGTAAAGCCGGCTGAGGTTGTCGGTGGGTTTCTCGATCCGCCGGCCTCGCGCAAAGTCTCGCATCAGCCGCGCGCCGTCGTCTTCGCCGCTGATGAAATCGCTGTCTAGCGACACGATCACCTTCGCGCGGTCGAGCCGATAGAACGGCGACAGCCCGGCCGTCTGGTGCGCCTCGGTTGCCGCCTGCCGCGCCACGCTGAAATCCACCGGCTCGTAAGTGAACCATCGGACCTTCGGATAACGGCTGCTGATCATCTCCTGCAACCGTGCGCGCGACGGCGAGCTGCTTTGCTTCATCAAGAAACACACGCCTTCGCCGCCGCTCGCGGCCAGTTCCTTCGCCGTCGCGGCTAGAAAACCCATTGCGACCTCGCGCGTGGCTTTGTTGCCCTGCCGCACGAACCGAACGGCGCGATCCGGGTCGTAAAGATTGAGGATGGACGCCTGTGCAAACCGGTCCGTGCCGCCCATGCCGAACGGATGCTGCGGGTTGCCCTCGATCTTGATGGGCCGGCCATCGAGCGATTTCACCAGCAGCGACTGCGCGCCGCCGCGCGAGGGCATCGCCGTGGCGAAGAACTGCGGCACGCCGTGCACGTAATCCTCCGGCATCTTCGAGAACGGATAGATGTTCTCCTCCGGCCGCCGGCAGCCGGTCATGCCCAGCCCCGCCAGCAAAAACGAGGCGGACATGATCTTCACGAAATGCCGCCGGGTCACCGGGTCGCGCCATTCCGTGGCGCCTTCCGGGAACTCCCGCTCCACCCACTGCCGGAACGCCGGCGTGTCCGCCAGTTCGTCGAGGCTGCGCCAGTAGCGCGGGCCCGTCGGCGGTTGGGGAGTGTTTGCAGAAGGCGGGTTCATCGGTGGCAGGCGGAACAGTTGTGAGACGAGCGAATCTTCCAGTCACGCACGCAGCGCACGCCCGCTTCGAGCTGGCGCGCGGGATCGTTCGTCCAAGTCATGTTATAGACCTGATCGAGCGGACGGATGTTGGGCGCGGGATTGCGATGGCAATCGAGGCAGAAGGCCATCGTCAACGACTGCTCGTGCCGCACCTCGACCATCTTGTTGATCTGACCGTGGCACGACACACAACTGACGCCGCGATTGACGTGGACCGCGTGGTTGAAATAGACAAAATCCGACGTGCGATGAATCTGCACCCACGGCACCGGCGTGCCCGTCTTGACGCTGTCGCGGATCGGCGCGAGGCGCGGATCGTTCGGCAGCACCTGGCTGTGACAGTTCATGCAAACCGACGGCGAGGGAATGTTGGCATACCACGAACTCTCCACCCCCGTATGGCAGTAGCGGCAATCCAGCCCAAGCTGTCCGACGTGCGTCGCGTGGGAATACGGCACGGGCTGGATGGGCTGGTAACCGACACGCGAATACTTCGGCGTCAAGTAATACCAGACCCCCGCGGACACCACGACCGCGCTCACCAGCAGTCCCAGGGCGATTTTCAACGGCAACTGGTTATACCATCGTGGGAACAGGTCCGACATGCGTGGAGATTATAGCAGCAATTTCAAGCGACGCAACGGCCCCACTGACAAAAAAGTGCAGCAGAACTTTGTCAACCGATCAGTCCGCTGAGCGCGGGGCGCATTCGTGGTTATTACGACGGCGTGTCGTCGAGCGTGGAGAGAAAGTTGCTGCCGGCGATTGTTGCGCTGTTGCATGAAACGCCTCCTGTCACAGCTTCCCAGGCGAAATGACCGGCGCCTGTTTTTCCGCGACCTTCGTTTTTTCGTTGGAAGCCGGCGCGGCCGTCAGCGCGGCGAGATAATCGCCAAGAGCTTCGATCTCTTCCTTCGTCCCGGCCAGGTGCGGCATGAAGGCGCGATACGGGGAGTCCGGTTTGTAGTCGTGCAGGAGCGTCAGCAGGTTGTTGATGGCTTCGCGGTTGCGATCAGCGAGCAGACGCTTCATGGATCGATAGCCATTGACGGTGTGGCAGGCCATGCACTGCCCACGGAACATCGCTTCACCCTTCGCCAGTTTGTCGTCGCCACCCCGGCGGGTCCAGACCGAGTGCATGAGATAACCTTCCGCATTCAGCTTGTCCACGCTGGCGACGCGGACGCCATTGGAGAACATGTAGCGGCCAATGACGTAAGGTTTGCGAAGCGTTTCGCGGGTGTATTCGCCCGACGCGGTGGCAATCAGGGCCAACAGCACCACCGCCAATGCCTGACCGGAGTTGAACTCCAGCGGCGACCGCCACGCGAAGGCATACGTCACCACAACGATGACGCCTGAAGTCAGCCCGACGACCAGCAACATGCGCGTCACCTGTGTGAACATGCCCATACCGATCGTCGAGATGCCCAGTTGCAGCAGCGCGCGCTGCGATTCCGGCACCGTCCAGAGATACCAGACGAACGCCAGCGGCAGCAGCACGAACGTCGGCAGCAGCCACTTCGCGCTCCAGCGCACCATCGTGGTCTTCAGTTCGGGGGTTTTTCCGCCGTCAATCCGGCTGCACGTGACCAGCGCCCACACGCCGGCCAGCGAGGCGCAGATGAGACAGCGGATGATGAGGTTCGGCCAATAGGTCGGGTTGAAGAACGCCTGCCAAAACCGGCTGGCCTCCTGGCCGGTGCCGGCCACCGCAAGCCATGCGTCGCCGGGCGTGAGCATGAACGAAAGAATACCGTTGATGATGACGAGCGTGAAGAAGGACGCCGCCGCGTAGAGCCAGCCGACCTTCACGTGCAACTCGTCTGAGACGCGGCCCCACGTGTAGTAGTAAACCGCAGCCGTCGTCAGCTCGACGATGAAGAACACCCATTCCATCGCCCAGCCAAAGACGAAATTGTGGATCAGCGCGCTCGTGCCTTCGGGATTGGCGAGACCGATAGCGAACCAGATGCCGACGCCAGACACGGTGCCAAACACGCCGGTCAGGATGAGGAAGAACTTCGAGTGGCCTCGCAACACTTCCAACCAGTCACGATGGCCTTCGCGCAGCGCCTTGCGCTCTGCCAGCACGAGATAGAACCCGCCGCCAACGGCGAACAGCGCGATCATCATGTGGAAGATCGCGATGATGCCGATCACCCAGCCGCTTCCGATATGCGGCACGTCCCAGAACGGATAGTTCATAGTGTTTGCAGCCTTTGTCTTTCTCTAAAGCACCAGATACGCCCAGATCGTCGTGACGATCAGGGCCATGAGCGTGAACAGCCCGAAATACGTCGCGCGCTTCGCCCGTCGCCCGGCCTCCTGCGTGTTGTCGTAGAGCGGGATGAGGAACCACAGCAGCAGGCCCGCCGTGAACACGACGATGCCGAGGATCTCGCCGAGCTTGCCGGGGAACAAGTCACCAAAGATTTTCAGAACCTGAAACTGGCTCATGAAATACCACTCCGGATGAATGCCCAGCGGCGCGGGCTTGAGGGGATCGGCTTGCGGGCCAAGGTCCCACGGGAACATGAACGCCAGCACGCTCAGGACGTTGAACGCCACGAGCCACATGGCGAAATCCTTCATCATGAAGTTCGGAAAGAACGACTCGCTCCTGCGCTGCGCTTCCGACTTGGCCTCCTCCGACGGCGGCACGGCGTTGCCGTGTCGTTGCACCAGCCAGAGATGAAAACCAAGGATCGGCAGAAACACCGCCGGCAACACCACCACGTGCAGCGCGAAGAAACGATGCACGGTGTATTCGCTCACGTCCGGCCCGCCGCGCACCAGATCGGCCAGTTTCGGCCCGATCATCGGCACCACGGAGAAAATCTCCATGCCGACCTTCGTTGCGAAATACGCCAGATCGTCCATCGGCAGCAAGTAGCCGCTGAAACCGAAGACCATCGCCATGCCCAGAAGCGCCACGCCGCTCCACCAGCCGAACTCGCGCGGCTTGCGGTAGGCCTTCATGAAGAAGACCGAGAACATGTGAACGAAGATGGCCACGATCATCAGGTTCGCGGCCCATGAATGCACCGAGCGCACCAGCCAGCCGAAGTTCGTGTCGTAGGTGATCTGCCGCACCGAGTCGTAAGCATCCGGTCCGGGGCGGTAGTAGAGCAGCAGCAGCACGCCCGTCGCGAACTGGATCAGGAAGAAGAACAGCGACAAGCCGCCCCAGTAATACCAGAACGCCTGCGAATGGACTGGCACGGTCTTGTGCTTCGCGAACTGCACCATTTCCTCCAGGCCGAGCCGCTCGTCCGCCCACGAGTAGAACGATAAGAGAATGGATTTCATGCGCGGTCCTGGCTCCTCGAAACAATCACGGCTGCATCGGTGACCTTCACCTCGTAACGCTTCAGCGGCTTCGGCGGCGGTCCGCTGACATTCGCGCCGGTCTTCGGATCATAAACGCCGCCGTGGCAGGCGCAGTGAATTCGCTTCTTGTCCTCCTGATAGTGGACAGTGCAGCCAAGATGTGTGCAAACCGCTGTCAGCGCCGTCCACGTGCCATCGTTGTGATGGATCAACATGCTTGGCTTCGACCCGAACTTGAACATCAGCGCGCTGCCGGGCGCGAGCTTCTGCGCGTCCTTCAGCGTCACCTCCGTCACTGCCGATTCCTTCGCCGCTTTCTCCACCGGCGACGCCACGTAGCGATAGACCGGATACGCCAGTCCCGCCGCATAGATAACGCCGGCACTACCCACTGCCGCGCGCAGAAACGTCTGCCGCGAGACGCCGCCCGTGGACGGCGGGTTGTTCTTGTCCGTTGCTTTGCTCATCATACCACCTTCTCCGAAACCGGTTTTGCGCGCACCATCACTGACACCAGCCAGCCGACTGTCGCCAACCCGATGACAAACAGCACCAGAAACAAGCCAACCACAGGCCAGTTCGTTACGACTGCCCGGTGCCACACGTCGTAGCCGTTGCTCAACAGCGTCAGATCGCGGATGCCGTCGCGGAACACCGTCAGCCCAAGCGCCGCCACCAAGCCGAGCGCCGCGCACAGCCAGCCTGCCGCAGCCGTCGTCGGTTTCTTGAAACCCGCCCACGCGCCCGTCAGCAAAATCAATCCCGCCGCGCCGAACCACGCCAAACCCGCGCCGAGATAAAGCGGACTCGCCGCCAAGCTCTCGCGAACCTTGTCCGGTTGATTGTGGAAAACGAAATGCGCGACGAGCACTTGCGCAACCATCGCCACCAGCGCCAGCTTGCCGCCGAGACCGGCGAGGTAGTCGCGCACCGGCGTTTCGATCTGCTTCCGGCCGGCGAGCCAGACCATCCACAACCCCGCGAACACCAGCCCGCCCGTCAGCATGAACAGCCAGCGTGGCATCAGTGTCGGGTCGTGCGGCGGCAGATGATTACCCATCGCCGACGCTGAATACATCGCCTGCCAAACCTCCGGGCGAATCATCAATGTCATGGTCGTTGAAAGAATCATCGCGATCGCTCCAGCCAGCAGCCACGCCGACAGACCGAGCCACCAAGCCGACCGGCCGCGCTCTATGGCTGCGTTGAACCGGTAAAGCAACCAGTAGCAAGCCATCAGCAGGAAGATCACCGAAATCCAATAGACGCCGATCAACACGCTGCTGGTGTAAAGCGCGCGACCGTAAAGCACTTGGGCGAACAACAGCGGCGGCACGCCGAGATTGATCACGTAGGTCATCACCAACGGCAGCCGGCGCGACAGCGACAACGCCGCATTCAGCCGCAGCAGTGGCGCGCCGCCGCGCAACCCGCCGAAGAAGCACAGACACGTTGCCACCAGCAGCCCGCCGAGCAACAGCTCGACGGCGCAAAAATGCAGCGCCAGCGTCACAATGTGCAGCACTTTGAACAGCCACACCGGCGCCGGCAGCGGTATGGGATCCACCGCAGGAAATGCGTTCATAATCATGAGCCTTGTAGCCCGTCGCGACGCCCGTGGCTACGCTGACGTTGCGGTTTTTGCAGCCGGGATTGCGCCACCGAACTGGCGGCGATACTGCGTGGGCGTGCAGCCGACCTGCCGCCGGAAAACGCGGTTGAAGTGCGGCAGCGACTCGAAGCCCGCCTCGAACGCCGCCTCGCAGATGCGCAGGTGCCGGTTTAGCAGCAGCGCCTTGGCCGCCTCGATGCGCCGGCGCAGCCGATACTGGGTCAGCGTCATACCGGCCTCCCGCTTGAAAACCCGGCAGAGATGGAACGGACTCATCCCGACCCGCTGGCCCAACTCGCGCAGCGTGAGCGTCTCGCCCTGGATGCCGCCCAGTTCCCGGTCAATGCGTTGCAGCAACGGCGAGCGGCGCGTGGCCGACTCCAGCAACATCCGGTTACCACATTCCGTCAGGTATTGCGCAAACGTCCGGGCCAGCACCATCGCCGCACGGTATCGTTTCGCGTTCGCCACCGGCAGCGCGCGCAACGTATGGTCGTGCTTGCGGAGGGAAGCGGGGTTGGCGCCGGGATTTCGCTCGCGCCAGCGGGCCGCCAACGTGTGGTGATCGCCCGTTGTCGGCGCGCGCAAGCAGAACGGCCCGACGACCACGCTACCAACGTGGCATTGGCCCATCAACACCGGCACCACCACCTCCGTCACCGCCGCGATGCAGCAGACGCAGATGACTGTCCCGTCGTCGAACGACGCGCGTTGCAGCAACCGGACTTTGCGCGGACAGGAGACCGGGCGGGCGTTGTTCGGCCCGGCGAGTCCGCAAAACGGACCGCTGACCCGCTCCATGTCGGCCATCCCCACCGCGTCCAGGAACCGCAGCCGCAGCCCCGTCGCCGACTGGAAAGCCGTCTGATACTCGCACGCCACGGGCAACTGCATCACCTGCCGCCACGCGCCAAAAGCTTCGGCTTCGGTCGCGCGCGGCGACTTGAAGTGAGTTGTCACCGACAATGGCATCACACTCATGGTTCAGGGGAATTCAAATACTCAAACCGTCCACGATCTTAACGCCGGGGAGTTTTCAACAATCGCCACCCAAACGCAACCTGGAAAAGCAGGCTGAATTGCTGAGGGGCATTTTTCGGCTTCGCTCCCCAGCGCGCGCCGAGACCAGGACGCCAACTGGGCTGCCCTTTTCCTCAAAAAAGCCGCAACTTTCTCCATCCTGAACTGTTGTAACATGCAGCGTAAGGGCTTTACGTTCTTGCGTTCTTGAGTATAAACAGGCCTGAGTAAAGCTGGATGAAGACATTTCTAATCTCGGCGGTGATTGGTTTGGCGGTTTGGGGTGGAACCACGACGCCAAGCGCAAAGGCAAGTCCTTTTGAAAGCGACGCCGCCCTGTCGCCGCAAAGCAAGATTGACGAAGCGGTTTTCGCCAAGCTGAAGAAATTGGGCATCGAGCCGGCCAGCGTTTGCTCGGACGCCGTGTTTGTTCGGCGCGCTTTCCTCGATGTCATCGGCACTCTGCCCACCGCGAAGGAGGCGAGGGAGTTTCTGGAAGACAAGGACCCAAAGAAACGCAGCGCGCTGATTGACCGGCTGCTGGAGCGGGATGAATTTGCCGATTACTGGGCGATGAAGTGGGGCGATCTGCTGCGGATCAGGGCGGAGTTCCCCATCAACCTCTGGCCCAACGCGGCGCAAGCGTATCACCGCTGGGTCCACGATTGCCTCCGCGAGAACATGCCGTATGACAAATTCGTGCGCGAGATGCTTACTTCCAACGGCAGCAACTTCCGCGTCGGCCAGGTCAACTTCTACCGCGCCGTCCAGAGCAAGGACCAGGAAACCATTGCCAAGGCCGTCGCGCTGACGTTCATGGGCACGCGCGCCGAGAATTGGCCGAAGGAGCAACTGGCCGGCATGGCGCAGTTCTTCTCGAAGATCGCCTTCAAGCAAACTGGTGAATGGAAAGAGGAAATTATCTTCTTCGATCCCGCCAAGACCGCCACGCTGGCGACCAACGCTCTTGAGCAGGCGACCACGGTGCCAGCGGAGCCTGCGGAGAAAAAGAAGAAGGGCGAAGGCTCCAAGCCAGCCAAACTGGCGGCTATGTTCCCCGACGGAACGCCGGCCAAGATCGCCGAAGGCCGCGACCCGCGCGTGGTCTTCGCCGACTGGCTGATCTCGCCAAAGAACCCGTGGTTCGGGCGCAACATCGTCAACCGCGTCTGGTCGTGGTTCCTGGAGCGGGGCATCATCCACGAGCCGGACGACATCCGGCCCGACAATAAGCCGGTGAACCCGGAACTGCTCGCGTATCTGGAAAAGGAACTGGTCGCGGGCAAATACGATATCAAGCATCTCTTCCGGCTGATCCTGAACTCGCAGACATATCAGCTCTCCTCGGTGCCGAAGTCCAAATCGCCCGAGGCCGAGGCGAACTTTGCGCGCTACCCATTGCGCCGGCTGGAGGCGGAGGTGCTCATTGACGCGCTGAACCAGATCACCGGCACGACGGAAAAGTATTCCAGCCCGGTTCCTGAGCCGTTCACGTTCATTCCGGAAGACCAGCGTTCGATCTCCCTGCCTGACTCCAGCATCACCAGTTCGTTCCTCGAAATGTTCGGCCGTCCGTCGCGCGACACGGGACTGGAGTTGGAGCGGAGCAGCAAACCCACCACCGACCAGCGGCTGCACATGCTCAACTCCAGCCACATCCAACGCAAAATCGAAAACAGCCCCAAGTTACAGGCACTGTTCTCGGCCGCTTCCGGTGCGGCAAGCAAACCTCCCAAACCCAACAAGAATCGCAGGGGCGTCAAAACCCCTCCCCCCGTCAACACCGGTCCCACGAACGAGCAGAAGAAGGCGGAGGTCATCAACCAGCTTTATCTCACCATCCTCTCCCGTTTCCCGACCGAGCAGGAGATGAAAACCGTGGCGGAGTATATGCAGTCCGGTTCCAAACGCGAAGCGGCGGTGGATCTGGCGTGGGCGCTGTTCAACAGCTCGGAGTTTTTGTATCGGCATTGAAGTCGCAGATGTAACCAAGAAGGAGTCGTTATCATGAGCATCAAGTTTACTCAGGACAAAGTAGCAAGCGTGATCACGGACATGAAAGGCGGACGCATCAGCCGGCGCGAGATGTTGCGTCGCGGTTTGGCCGGCACGACCGGACTGTTGATGGCCAACTGCTGGTCGGTCCGTGCCTACGGCGCCCCGTCACTGCCGAAATCCAAGACCGCGAAAGCCAAGTCCGTCATCCAGATTTGGATGTGGGGCGGCCCGTCGCACATGGACACCTTCGACCTGAAGCCGGACGCCGGGCAGGACTACGCCGGCCCGCTCAAGCCCATCCCGACCAACGTGGACGGCATCCAGATTTGCGAGCTGCTGCCGCAACTGGCCAAGCAAGCTGACAAGTATTCCATCATCCGCAGCATGACCCACGGCAACGGCGGCCACGAAACCGCCGCCTACATGGTCCAGACTGCGCGCAAGCCCGGCGACGGCCAGGTCTATCCCTCGGTCGGCGCGGTCGTGTCTCTCTTCAAGGGCTACAGCGCTGGCTACAAGGGCCTCATCCCGCCTTACATCGTAATGACGCAGCTCCAGGGCCGCTTCTCGGAGGCCGGCTTCCTCGGCTCGCGCGCGAAGCCGTTCGCCACAGGCGGCGATCCGAGCCAGCAGAAGTTCGTCGTCGAAGGCGTCGTCGCTCAGGGCATTAGCGAGGAGCGGCAGAAGAACCGCCGCGAGTTTCTCCAAAAGTTGAACTCGCTGGAGCAGGCCATGCCGGGCAATGAACGGCTGGCGGCTTCCGCGGCGGCTGAGAAACAAGCTTACGACCTCATCCTCGGCGATGCCGGCAAGGTGTTCGATCTCTCGCAAGAGAAGGACGAGTTGCGTGACCGCTACGGCAAGAGCAAATTCGGCCAAGCGTGCCTTGTCGCGCGCCGGCTCGTGGAGCGCGGCGTGCCTTACGTTACCATAAACTTTGAAGGCTGGGACACGCACAAGGGCAACTTCCAAGCCATGCAGCGCAAGTTGCCGGAGTTGGACAAGGGTTTCGCGACATTGCTGCAGGATTTGTCCGATCACGGCCTGCTCGACAGCACCATCGTCTGGTGGGGCGGCGAATTTGGCCGCACGCCGAAGATCGCGTGGGAAGCGCCGTGGAACGGCGGACGCCACCACTACGGCAAGGTCTTTTGCCACGTCGTTGCTGGCGGCGGATTCAAGGGCGGCCACGTCATCGGCTCGTCCACCGAGAAAGGCGAAGAAGTCAAGGAGCGGCCGGTGTATCCGGTGGATCTCATCGGCAGCATGTATGAACTGCTCGGCATTGACGGGGCCGCGAAGCTGCCTCATCCGCAGGGCCTTGATGTGACCACGTTGCCCATCGGTTCTGCGGCCGATAAGACAGGCGGACGGCTGACGGAAATCATGTAAGTATCGTTGGCCAGACACTCCTGTCTGGCCTTCAGGATGTTTGAGCGCAGGCCAGACAAGAGTGTCTGGCCTGCGAGTCTATGGAGTGTTTATGAACCCATTGCGATGGCACGTGATTCTCGGTTGTGTGGCTTGGCTCGCGTTTGCGCCAGCCTCGCACGCGCAGCAAGGGCGGGCGTTTTCGGTGGGCTACTGTTATCCCGCCGGCTGCCAACAAGGCGCCACGTCCGAGCACATCATCGCCGGCCAGTTTCTCAACGGCGTCACCAATGTCTTCGTCACCGGCACGGGCGTGCAGGCGGCCGTCACGGAGTATTTCAAGGCGACGACGCAGGGCGAGGCGCGGCAGTTGCAGATGGAGCTGGAGCGGCTGTTCCAGAAACGGCGGTTCCTCATGACGAAGGATCCGTCGCTGGGGAAGCTCAAAGGCGGCAAGGGCGGCAAGGCTGGAAAACCCGGCAAATCGCTGTTGCCGCCCGCGACGCCGGAGGAACTGGCCAAGAAATACGCCAACGCCACCTGGACGGCCGAGGATGACAAGAGAGTCGCCGAGATCCGCAAGAAGCTCGCCACGGTCGTCCGCCGGCCCGCCAATCCTGCCATCTCCGAACTCGTCACCGTCCAGATCACCGCAGCGCCCGACGCGAAACCCGGGCCGCGCGAAATCCGGCTCGCCACGCAGAACGGCTTGTCGAACCCGGTTGTCTTCTACGTCGGCCAGTTGCCGGAGGTGTCCGAGAAGGCGTCGAAGGTCATCGTGGAACAGAAGAGCGCGGTCGCCAAGACCGCCGTCGGCCCCAAGAGCACCAAGGCCCGCGCTGAAATCCCCGTCAAGCTCCCGGCGACCGTGAACGGCCAAATCCTGCCCGGCGAAGTGGACCGGTTCCGTTTCAGCGCCGCCAAGGGCCAGAAGCTTGTCATGGCCGTCGCCGCGCGGCAGCTCATTCCCTACATCTCCGACGCCGTGCCGGGCTGGTTCCAGGCCACGCTCTCGCTCTACGACAGCAAAGGCCACGAGTTGGCCTACGACGACGATTTCCGCTTCAACCCCGACCCGGTGCTCTTCTACGAGATTCCCGCCGACGGCGACTACGTTGTCGAGGTCAAGGACTCGATCTTCCGCGGCCGTGAGGACTTTGTCTATCGCATCACCATCGGCGAGATGCCGTTCATCACCAGCATCTTCCCGCTCGGCGGCCACGCCAGCGAAAAAGCCACCGTGGAGTTGAAGGGCTGGAACCTTCCCACCACCACTCTCACGCTCGACGATGCCACCCAAGCGCCCGGCATCTACCCGATCAGCGTCCGCAAGGACAACCATGACTCCAACATCGTCCCGTTCGCCGTGGACACGCTGCCGGAATGCCTCGCCGAAAAGTCCCACGGCGGCAAGTCGCACGTCCAGCACGTCGCGCTGCCGATCATCATCAACGGCCGAATCGCGAAGGCCGATGACTCCAACGTCTTTTGCTTCGACGGCAAGGCCGGCGACAGCATCGTCGCCGAGGTCATCGCGCGCCGGCTCAATTCCCCGCTCGACTCCGTCTTGAAACTCACTGACGCCACCGGCAACCAGATCGCTTTCAACGACGACAACACCGACAAAGGCGCCGGCCTCACGACGCACCACGCTGACTCCTATCTCACTGCGACGCTGCCCAAGAACGGCACCTACCTGTTGCGCCTGAGCGACACCCAGCACAAGGGCGGCCCCGAATACGCCTACCGCCTGCGCCTCAGCGCGCCGCAGCCCGACTTCGCGTTGCGCGTCGTCCCCTCCAGCATCAACGCCCGCGTCGGCACGACCGTTCCCCTCACCGTCTATGCGTTGCGCAAGGACGGCTTCACGGGCGACATCGCCATCTCCCTCAAAGACGCCCCCAAGGGATTCAAACTCGGCGGCGCCAAGGTGCCGGCGAAGGAGGACAAGGTGAAACTCACCCTCACAGTCCCGCCCTCGCCGATGGGGCGTCCCGTCAGCCTCCAGTTCGAAGGCCGCGCCACCGTCGCCAGCCGCGAAGTCGTCCACCCCGCCGTCCCCGCGCAGGACATGATGCAGGCGTTCGAATACCGCCATCTGGTGCCCTCGCAGGAACTGGACGTGGCCGTGACCGGCCGCTCCTCGAACAAGGCCGTCTCCGCGAGAATCCTCAGCGACATGCCCGTGAAGATCCCCGCCGGCGGCACCGCGAAGATTCGAATCGCTGCTCCCTCCGGCGCCATTGCGAAAAGGGCGCACTTGGAATTGAGCGAAGCTCCCGACGGCATCATCATCAAGAGTGTTTCCCCGTCGGACGAGGGCATGGACATCCTGCTGGAGAGCGACGCCACCAAAGTCACGCCCGGCCAGAAAGGCAACTTGCTCGTCGGTGCTTTCCCCGCGAAGCCTCCGAAGTCCAGCAAGTCAAAGACAGCGTCCAGCAAGGGCGGCCCAACTGCGATGCTGCCGGCCATTCCGTTTGAAATCACCCAGAAGTGAGGAGTCCCATGAATGTGTTTCGATCGCGTCTGATACCCGTTTTGGTGGCGTTGCTGGCGCTCACGTCGGCTGGCCACGCGCAACAACGATCCCGGTCGTTTTCGGTCGGCTACGTCTATCCCGCCGGTGCCCAGCAAGGCACCACGTCTGAGCATGTCATCGCCGGCCAGTTCCTGGCCGGGCTGACCAATGTCTATGTGACCGGCGGCGGCGTGACGGCCACCATCACCGACTTCATCCATCCAATCCAGGGCGGGGAACTCAACCGGCTGCGCATCCTGCAGGACGAGTTGATAGCGAAGCGGGCCGTCGTGCGCAAGGACTTCAAGACCTTGGAAAACTTCCGGAGCTTCAAGAACGCCAAGAGCATCAAGAAGGATAGCGCGGAAGAAGATAAGGAAATCGAGGAGCTGAAGAAGAAATACGCCAACGCCACCTGGACGGCTGAGGACGAGAAGCTGCTGGCCGAAGCCCGAAAGAAGATGGCCGGCGGCGTTCGCCGGCCCGCCAACCCCGCCATTTGTGAACTGGTTGTCTGCAACCTCACCGTCGCGGCCGACGCCGTGCCGAGCGAGCGCGAAATCCGGCTCGTGACCGCCGCCGGCATCTCCAACCCGCTGGTGTTCCACGTCGGCCAGTTGCCGGAGTTCTCCGAGCCGGCTTCCAAGAACATCGCCCAACAAGTCAGCGCCGTCGCCAGAATCTCCTACGCCCGAAACACGAAGCCCAAGCCCGTGACGTCCGTCACGCTGCCCGCGGTCGTCAACGGCCAAATCCTGCCCGGCGAAGTGGACCGCTTCCGTTGTGCCGCCACCAAAGGCCAGAAGCTCGTCATCGCCGTCAACGCGCGGCAGTTGATCCCCTACATCTCCGACGCCGTGCCCGGCTGGTTCCAAGCCACGCTCTCGCTCTACGACGGCAACGGCAAGGAAGTGGCCTACACCGATGACTTCCGCTTCAACCCCGACCCGGTGATCTACTACGAGATTCCCGCCGACGGCGACTACGTCATCGAGGTCAAGGACTCCATCTATCGCGGCCGCGAGGATTTCGTTTATCGCATCACCATCGGCGAGATGCCGTTCATCACCAGCATCTTTCCGCTCGGCGGATCCGCCGGCGCCAAGACCACGGTTGAGTTGAGGGGCTGGAACCTCCCCGCCTCAAACTTGACACTCGATGACAGCAACAAAGCGCCCGGCATCCATCCCCTCTCCATCCGCAAAGGCAGCCAGGTTTCCAACTTCGTGCCGTTCGCCGTGGATGACCTGCCCGAATGCCTCGCCGAAAAATCCCGCGGCGGCAAGTCGCACGCGCAGCGCGTCACGCTACCGATCACCATCAACGGTCGCATCGAAAAGTCTGACGATTCGAATGTGTTTTGCTTCGACGGCAAAGCCGGCCAGGAAATCGTCGCTGAAGTCATGGCACGCCGGCTCAACTCCCCGCTCGACTCCGTGCTCAAACTTACCGATGCGGTGGGCAAGCAAGTGGCGTTCAACGACGACAACACCGACCGCGGCGCCGGCCTCACCACCCATCACGCCGATTCCTATCTCACCGCCACTCTGCCCAAGGATGGCATCTACCTCCTCTACCTCAGCGACACACAACACAAGGGCGGGTCGGAGTATGGCTATCGGCTCCGCATCAGCGCGCCGCGACCCGACTTTGCGCTGCGCGTCGTGCCATCCAGCCTCAATGCCCGCACCGGCAACCCCGTCTCCGCCACCGTCTTTGCGCTGCGCAAGGACGGTTTTTCGGAGCCGATTTCGATCCAGCTGAAAGACGCGCCATCGGGATTCAAACTCGATAAAGTGCTGATTCCAGCCAACACCAACCAGGTGAAGATCGCCCTCACCGCCCCGCTCGCCCCGCAGGCCGAGCCTGTTACCCTCAAGCTTGAAGGCCGCGCCACCGCTAACGGAAGTGAGATCGTCCGTCCCGCCGTCCCCACACAGGACATGATGCAGGCCTTTGAATACCGCCACTTGGTGCCATCGCAAGAACTGAAGGTCGCCGTCAACGGCGTCTTCCTGCCGAAAGGTGCCGGCGCTTCCGTGAAAATCCTCAGCGACCTGCCCATCAGAATTCCCGCCGGCGGCACCGCAAAAGTCAGGCTCGCCGCGCCCGCCAAAGCCGCGAGCAAGGTGCGCTTGGAACTGGCCGAAGCGCCCGAGGGCATCGTCATCAAGAGCGTCTCCCCGTCAAGCGACGGCCTCGAAGTCGAACTCGCCGGCGACGCCGCCAAACTCAAGCCCGGCCAAAAAGGCAGTCTAGTCGTGGCCGCCTATCCCGCGCCTCCGCCCCCGCCGCCGCCTTCCAAGAAAAACAAAATGAAGCCGAGGCCGCAACCCGTCTATAAAGGCAAGCCGCTCGGCATCCTCCCGCTCATTTCCTTCGAAGTCGTCGCGCGGTAATCGCCGCTGCTATGCCCAATGGACGAGCCGCATATCGAGCGGTTCGTTCAGGTCGGGATGTTGCGGCAGAACACGGATCGCGTAGCCAAAACGGCCGCTGGTCTGACAGGTGATCTTGCCGGTGAACCGGAAGGCGTTGCCTGGCTCGGATGATGCGAGGGTCATCGGCACGGTCTGGACGCGCTTGAGACTGCCTTCGGCTTCCAGCGGACCGAACACAATCTGCGCGCTGATATCGTCGGGCTTGAGGCCGTCGAGGGAAACCGTGACGCCGATGGAGAGTTCCCGCCCAGCAATGAGTTCGGCGACGCCGTTGTCCTGTGCGGGCGAAAGGCGGATGCGGCTCCAGTTGCCTGCGACGTGTTGTTTCCAGGTGGTGAGCTGGCGCGCGGCCTTGACCTTGTGGGCCGTGAGGCGCGCGAACCGCTCGCCGCACGGCAGGTAGAACTGCTCGGCGTAGTCGCGGACCATGCGCGTGCTGTTGAAGAACGGGCCGATGGTGCGGATGGAGGTTTTCATCCGCTGAATCCAGTGGCGCGGCAGTCCGTCCGGGCCGCGGTCGTAGAAAAGCGGCACGACTTCCTTCTCCAGCAGGTCGAAGAGGTCGCCGCATTCGACTTTGTCCTGGTAGTCGGGGTCGTCGTATTCCTCGCCGCCGCCGATGGTCCAGCCGTTGTCGAGGCTGGCAGCCTCGGCCCACCAGCCGTCAAGGGTGCTGAGATTGATGGCGCCGTTGATGGTGGCTTTCATGCCGCTGGTGCCGCTGGCTTCGAGCGGCCGGCGCGGGTTGTTGAGCCAGACGTCGCTGCCCTGCACCATGTAGTGGGCAATGTTCACGTCGTAGTTCTCGATGAAGATGATGTGCCGGCGCAGTTCCGGGTCGCGGATGAAGTGGACCAGTTGGCGGATCGTTTCCTTGCCCGTGTTGTCCTCGGGATGCGCCTTGCCGCAAAAGATGAACTGCACGGGCCGCTGGGCGTCGGTCACCAGCCGCTTCAGTCGCGCCGGGTCCTTCAACAGCAACGTCGCCCGCTTGTAGCCGGCGAAACGGCGCGCGAAGCCGATCGTCAGCACGCGCGGGTCGAGCAACTCCTCGGCCTCGGCGATTTCCGCCGCCGTGCCGCCGCGCCGTTCCAGTTCCCAATGCAGGTGGCGCCGGGCATGGGCGATAAGCCGCTCGCGCTGCCGTTCGTGCGTGCGCCACAGCTCGGCGTCGGGAATCTCGCTGATGGCCTGCCAGACGGTTTCATCCGTCGGCTCTTCCTTCATGCGGTTGCCGAGATAGGTCTCGAAGAGGAACGACATCTCGCTGGAGAGCCACGAGTGCGTGTGGACGCCGTTGGTGATGTGCGCGATGGGCACCTCGGCCTCGGTCAGGTCGGGCCAGAGCGACCGCCACATGCGGCGGGAGACGGAGCCGTGGAGCTTGCTGACGCCATTGCGCTTGGCGGATGTGCGCAGGGCGAGGATGGCCATGTTGAAACCTTCGCCGTGTTCGTTCGGGTTAGCGCGGCCGAGCGCCAGGAACTGGTCGCGGTTCATGCCCAGTTCCTGCCGGAAGCCGCCGAAGTAATGCTCGACCATGTCCGGATGAAACACATCAATGCCCGCCGGCACCGGCGTGTGCGTGGTGAACACCGTGCCCGCCTCCACAGCCTCGCGCGCCTCGGCAAAGTTCAGGCCGTGCTCCTTCATCATCGTCCGGATGCGTTCCAGCGCCAGGAACGCCGCGTGGCCTTCGTTCATGTGGCAGACCCGCGGCTGAAAACCGAGCGCACGCAACGCATGGAAGCCGCCGACGCCGAGCAGGATTTCCTGCCGGATGCGCATGTCTTTGTCGCCGCCGTAGAGCGTCGCGGTGATGTCGCGATCGGCGGGCGGATTTTCCTGGAGGTTCGTGTCGAGCAGGTAGAGCGACACGCGGCCGACCTGCGCCAGCCAGACCTGCGCCGCGACTCGCCGGCCCGGCAGGTCCACGGTCACTTTCAGCCGCTCCCCGTTTGCGCCGAGCGCCGGCGAGATCGGCATGTTGTAGAAATCGTTGTCGGGATACGCCTCGAGCTGCCAGCCGTCGGCGTTGAGCTGCTGCTCGAAGTAGCCGTTGCGATACAGCAAGCCGACACCCACCAGCGGCAGGCCGAGATCACTTGCGCTCTTCAAGTGGTCGCCCGCAAGCACGCCCAAGCCGCCGGAGTAAATCGGCAGACACTCGTGGATGCCGAACTCCAGCGAGAAGTAGGCCATGTCTGCCTTAGCCGCGCCGTCATGCTTCTTCTGAAACCACGTCGGCTCGGTCATATAGCGGTCCAGTCGCGCCAGCACGCGCCGCAAGTGCGCCACAAACCCGCTGTCCGCCTTCAACGTCTGAAGCCGGCTCTGGTTCACCTGACCGAGCAACCGCACCGGGTTGTGGTAACAGCACCGCCACATCTCCCGGTCGAGCCGCCGGAACAACTCGATGGCCTCCGCATCCCACGACCACCAGAGGTTGGAAGCGAGCGTGCGCAGTCCGCTCAATTCTTCGGGGAGGTCGGCGACGACGTTGAAGACGCGAATATTCTTCATGGCTTGGATGGAGTTGACGCGACGCGGCCAACCCGCGAAGCACGCTTCTTGTAACGGACGGCTCCCGCTTTTCCAAGCTTTTCCCGCCAAGCAGTGTCCGTGCCGTCGTGAATCGGCATTCGAGGATTGACTTCGGTTGGCATCAGAGTATATCGGCAGTCCATCAACGCCACCATTTGCCAACAGCCAACGCCAACCGAAAGCACGCCATGAACGCAAACATGAACCGCCGCAGTTTTCTGAAAACCACCGCCACCGTCAGCGCAGCTCTGGCGATGCCCGTCATCTCCCGCGCCGCCGATGCCGGCAAACCGGCCCTGCTCGGCGGCACGCCCGTCCACAAAGGCGGCTGGACAGCATGGCCGCAGTGGCGCGAGGAGTGGGAGCCGAAGATGCTGGAGGTTTATCGCAGCCGCAAATGGTTCCGCCTCTCCGGCCCCCACGTGCCTGAATTCGAGAAAGCCTGGGCCGAAATGCTCGGCGCGAAGAAAGCCCTCGGCGTTGCCAGCGGCACCACCTCGCTCATCGTCGGCCTGCACGTCATGGACGTGGACGCCGGCGACGAGGTCATCGTTTCGCCCTACACCTTCATTGCCACCTACAACGCCATCCTCGCCAACGCCGCGTTGCCGGTCTTCGCCGACACCGACCCGGCGACGCTGACGATGGACCCGAAGAGCATTGAGAGCCGCATCACTGAGCGCACGCGCGCCATCATGCCGGTCCACATCTATGGCATGCCGTGCGATATGGATCCGATCAACGCCATCGCCAAGAAACACAAGCTCGCGGTCGTTGAAGACGCCTGCCAGGCGTGGCTGGGCGAATACAAGGGCCGCAAGTGCGGCACGCTTGGCGACGTCGGCGGCTTCAGCTTCCAGGAGTCCAAACACATCCCCGCCGGTGAAGGCGGCGCCATTACCAGCATGAGCGAGGATATCATTGACCGCTGCAACGCCTACCACAACTGCGGCCGCTCCTGCGGCAACTTCAAGGGCACCGGCAGCTTCTCCCGCGGGATGAACTACCGCATGACACAGTTCCAAGCGATGCTCCTGCTGCAGCAGTTCGACAAGCTGAAAGAGCAGACGGCCATCCGTCGCGCGAACGCCGACCATCTCAGCGCCAACCTCGGCAAGATCCCCGGCATCACGCCCATCCGCCTGCCGGAGAACAGCCGGCCCGCGTGGCATCTCTACCCGTTCATCTACAACGCGGAGCAGTTTAACGGCCTCTCGCGCGACAAATTCATGGCTGCGCTCCGGGCTGAAGGCGTGCCCTGCTCCAGCCCCTACCGCGAGCAGTATTATGACGGCCTCCTCGACGAGGCGATCAACTCCCGCGGCTACAAGCGCCTCTGGAGCGCCGACCGCCTGAAAGCCTACCGCGAGAGCTTCAAGGACCTGAAAGGCAACAAGCAGGCCTGCGAGACGATGGTCGCAATCAGCCAGAACATGCTTCTGGCCGACCGCAGCGCTATGAACGAGATCCTCGAAGCGATCCGGAAGATTCAAACGCACAGCGCCGCGCTGGCGAAGAAGGCGTAAGAAGAACTGTCAGAGCCACGGCCTGCAACCTGTCTTGGCGTCAGAGCGTGCTGACGTTTGGCGGGATCAGTTTGCTTCCACGCTGCGGCCGGAGATGGCAAAGAGCAGCAGCGTCACGTCGAGGATGTTGTCGTGCTCGGCCACGACGCGCACGATTTCCGCGTCGGGCTTTGGGTTCACCCATTCCCATTGAAACAGATGGACAGGCTGGTTATTGGCGTCGTCGAGTGTCCACGTGTAGCGGGTGTCGAGTGCCGCGCGCGTGGCGCTGGGGGTGTCGAATCGCTTGAGGTTGTTGGTGAGACGCACGGGCAACGTGGCCTGTGAGCCGTCGGCATAGTGGACGATGTAGTTGCCGCACGGCCAACCGTAGATCCATTCCCGGACGCGGACGCCTGCGACGGTTTTGTCTTGGGGGTCGTTGATGAAAGCGGTGTGCAGGAAGATGAGCGACGAGAATCGGCCTCGCACGGGAAGCGCGACGGGTTCGGAATTCTTGCGGAGGACGACGCAATCCTTGCTGCCACCAGCCAGCCGCGTTGGAATAAAAGCGATGTCGCGAACACCCGCGGGCAGTTTCACGGGCCGGTCGTGGCGCGCGTAGGCGTCGGGTTTGGCGGTTTTCAGAAACGCGTTAAAGTCGTGCGTGAGGGCCGCATCGAGGGCGAGCGGCTCGACGTGGGCGTCGGCGCGCGGATTGGGCCGCAGGGCCAGCAGGTGTTCGAGCGCCACGAGGCGCGCGGGGTCGGTGTTTTCGTCGCGCGCGAAGTTCCACGCGTAATCGGCGACGCGCAACAGGTTGCTCAACGACCAGAGCGGCGAGTATTCATCGAGAAGATGGGTCTTGTCGTTGCCGAACGAGTAGAGGCCCTTGCCGAAACCCATGACGCGGCGCTTGGCGTCGTCGCTGAGCGTGAACATGCCCGTGGCGTTCGGCCAGACGCGGAAGCCACGCTCGGTGAAGTAGCGGATTTCCTTGTCGGTGTTGCCGCTGCTCCAGAGCGTGAGGATGATGTCCTTCGGGAACTTCTCGATGACCTTGTAGGTGTCGAACCGCTTGCCGTTGTGATAGGGCGAGAGCATGTCCTCGTAGATCATCATGGTGATGCCGCGCGGCTTCAGCCAGTCATTGAGCCGGATATGCGACTCCAAAAACGCCTGCGCACGCGTGTGACCGTGGAGAAGCTCGTCGGGTGTTTCGCCTTCCTTGCGCTCGTGCCACCACTCGTCGGATTTCGGGCTGAGGTATTTGGGCTGGAGCGCCTCAATGACGTCGAGCATGCAGTCGCGGACGATGGCGTCGTGGTCGGGATGCGTCACGTCGCCCTGGCTGGGCCAGCCTTTTTCGCGCAGCTCGGGATGATAACCGATGGTGAGCCACCAGTTGGCGTGGCCGCCGATCTGCCATGCGGGGCAAAGGTCAATGAACCGGTCGCGACAGAACCGCCCGAACCGCCGCAGGTCGTTGAGCGAGTAGAGTTTCTCCGAGCCGTTGAATTCGGGCCGGCGCTCGTAGCGGATGTTGGCCGAGAAATCTATGTAGAAGGTGTTGAACTTGTTGCCGGCGACGAAACGATCAGTCCAGTCCATCAGATACTCGATCCCACGGTTTTCGCGCACGGGATAGTTGCGGAACGTGTGGGGATGCTCCAGCCGGATGAGCCGGTTGGGCGTGTCAGGCCAGTCCACGATCTGCGCGCACGGCACGGTCAGCGTCTCGGAGCTTTTCTTGAGCGCGTGTTTGAGCAACTGGAAGAACGTGACGGTGCCGTAGTAAAGCCCCGGCTCATCGTCGCCGGTGATGACGACGTGGTTCTTCTCCACACTCAAGGCGTAGCCCTGCGGCTTGCGAGCGGCGGCGCCCACCCGCAAGACGACCCCATTCTCTGTCGTCGTCGTGTCGAACGTCTTCACTGCGAGTCGTCGGCCGGTGTGACCGAAGTAACGCTCGGCGAACATCTCCGCTGTGCGTCGCGTGCGCTCAGAGATGCCTTTCTCCAGGAACAGCGTCCAAGGTTTCCGGGCTGCAAACGTCCCGGCTTTCCAAGTCAGTTGCTTCGGCTGCGGCGACACGATTGGCTCCGCGAAAACATCTCCCACGCGCACGTTCGGGTCGGCAGTGTTCGCTTCGGGTTTGACCTGCTGCATCGTGATTCGACGCAGACGATAAGTGGTGTTGGTGGCGTGCTTGCCAGCGTCCAATGTCAGCATTACGTGCGCGAGCAGTTCCCAGCGCGGCGGATGCTTCTCGCGGCGAAAGCCGCGTTCGACGATGTATTCGTGTCGGCCACGCTCCAGCGCGAGGTCGTGGACGAGTTGCGACTGGTCGGTGAACACGATGTTCACGCCGATGTGCGGATAGTCATCGTGGTCGCACTCGATGAGCAGCTTGATGCCGCGATAGCACATGCCTGCGTCCGGCTCGGGCGGCTTCTCGAAGAACAGCGTCGAACACGCCATGCCCTGCCGGCCTTGGAACGCGAACTCGACCCACGCCTCGCCGTCCTTCGTGACCGGCTTGGCAAATGGCACGAGGTCGCTGCTTTTTTTCCAGCGGGCTGTGTAGTTGTTGATCGCGGCGAACTCACATCGGCCGGCCTCGAACAGGAGCAGTCCGTCCGCTTCCTTTGCCGGCTTAAGCTTCAGCGGGCCTGCCGCCGTAGCCGTCGCGGCACAGGCGAAAACCAGCGAGAGCAGAACTGCGGAGGCGCGGTTCATTTGTCCTCGACGCGCGCACCGCGCAACGCCAGCGAATCGAAGCGCCCGACCGGTTCGCCGCCGGCCCACGCGATGCCGCGCAGCAGCAGCAGGCGGAACCACGGATCGTCAAACGTCCACGTGTAGTGGCCTGGCACACAACCGAACACGCGGCCGCGACCGGTCGGGCAGGTCCAGAACATCGGCTGCGGCGAAGTCTGCTCGCTGTCTTTGTCTGGTTTTTCGCGGGACACCGCCAGCGTGGTCACGCGATCTCCCGCGAGCGTCGGCGTCGGCGGCCAGTAGGGTTCGTCGAGGAACGAGAGCTTCGGTGGCAGTCCGCGACAAATCGGATGGTCGGCGGCGGCGATATCCACCTGCATTGGCCCGTGGCGATAACGTGTGAAGCCACCCACGCCCACCAGCGCCGCCACTTCCGCATCGGCCTTCGGCTTCGTCCATGTTGCCGAGTGAATCAGCACCAGCCCGCCGCCGCGTTCGAGGTATTGCTTGAGCTGGCGCTTGTGATGGTCAGTCCACGACAAATAGCAGAACGCAACGATTACGTCCGCTGAAGCGAACTGCTCGTCCGTCGGCCAACTCCACGCGCAGCAAACCTCCACGTTCTCCGCTCCAGCGCCGGTCTTCGCGCCCGCGATGGCTGGGCCGAAGAGGTTGACCTGTGTGGCTTTGGACGCCGCGCGTCCGCCGAGCAGCAATGCCCACCGCTCCTGCCACACCGGGTAATCGTGCTCGTGCTCCCGGTGGTCCTTCTTGTCGGCAAGAAGCACGATGCGGAGTTTGCGTGCCGACTCCTTCGTCGCACCGGCTTTCGCCAGCGCCGCTTCCACTTCGCTCCGCAGCACCGGTTCCGGCGGAGGCGGCGCGGCGACGCTGATCGTCACCGCGCCACCAAGAAGCCAGCCCAACAACAACAGCGGCAGCAATCTGAGAAGCTTCATGATCCCAACAGCGAGTTCAGATGCTTCAGACTCTTCGCCGCCTGGTCGGGCGTGCCGCACTCCACCGAGAAGACGATGTCGCGCGGGCATTTCTCGCGGACGATCTTGATGATGCGCGCCCAGTCGAGGACGCCCTCGCCACACGCGCAACCCACCGGCGTTCCGGTCACCTTGCCGCGCTCGGCCTCGGAGTGTTTCACCGAGATGTCCTTCGCGTGGAGATGGACGAGCCGCGAGGCAACGCGCTCCAGCCACGCATAGACATCGTGGCCACAGAGGTAGGCATTGCCGGTGTCGAGGTTGATGCCGATGGCGGGCGACTTCACCAGGTTGTAGATGCGGTCGAGGCCATCGGGGTGGCGCGAGTATTGCGCGTGCGGCTCCAAGCCGATCTTGACGCCGCGACGCTCGGCGATGAACGCCGCTTCCTGGAGCGTATATTTGATCAACACGAAGTCTTCCTCTTCCGTCGTCCACTTCGCCTTGTGGCCCTCGTCGGTGTTGACGACCGGCACGCCGATCTCGGCGGCGACGCGGATGGCGAGTTTGATGTATTCGCCATGCACCTCCGGCCGGCCGAGCGGTCCGTGCGCTTGCAGGCCGGAGATGGTCAGGCCGGCCTTGTCGCAGGCGTCCTTGATGCGGTAGGGGTCGTCGAACATCGAGACGGTGTGGAAGTAGCCCGCCTCGCTCATCAGCTCGCGGCCGAAGTGAACCATCGGCTCGATGTATTTGTAACCCATCTCGGCGGCCTTCGTGACCGCCCACTCGAACGGCTTGTCCGAGCTACGTGAGAATTCCGTGTTCAATCCGACGTGTATCTTGCCCATGTGCGTTTTCCTTTCGTTTGTGGTTTATCTGTTGTTCGAGGCGGATGTCACCGCGTAAATGTTGGCGCTGCGGAGAAAGAAGCGCAGCCGGACGTTGCGGCCGGCCAGTTCGCGGGCGGACTTGCCGTTCCATCGCAACGGCAAATCGGCCTTGTCGGCGTTTTGGATGATGCACTTCTCGCGCTCGAATCCCGGCACGACCTCGCCCTTGTCGTCCAACACGGCGGCCATGACGTAGGCTTGTTGTGTCGCGAACGCGCGTTCCGGCGACGGCACGGCGGCGTTGAGAGAGAGATCGGCCTGCGGCATCTGGAATGACGCGGTGGAGAACTCGGCGTTGGCGCGCGAAGCGACGAAGCTGATGCGGTCTTCCGGCAGGCCCAACAACAGTCGGCCGCGCACGAACAGGATCTTGCCGCCGACGATCAGGGGATGGGTTTCGAGACGGGCGATTTTCGGAAACACCTCCAGCGCGTTGACGCCGCGCGCCGGACGTTCCCAGCGCAGGCCGTCGCGACTGGTCCACCATTCATTATCAAGCTGGGGCGCGTGCTTGCGCAGCGCCAGCGGACTGGCGGCGTAGTTGAGCACCATCATGTAGGCGCGGTCGCGATACCAGAAACCATTGCCGCTGTAGAATTCCAAGTCCGGCGGGTCGGCGGCGTCGGGCACGGTCAGCGCCGCGTCAGGCCGCACCTGCGCGCGACCTCTGCGGTTCCAGACGTCCTGGAGGGAGTCTGAGGGATCCCATGCGCGCCCGTCGGGGCTGGAGCGCAAAGCGAGCACGCGCCGGTTCTTGCCGCCGTGGTCCACGATGCGCTTGGTGCCGCCGGGAACTTGCTGGAAGCTCTTGGAGACGACGACGAAGCGGTGCAACGCCTTGCTCCAAAACAGGCTCATGGCATCGCCGTCGTAGAAGAGCGGATTGCCCGGGTGCGCGGCCCATCGCTTGCCGTCCGGGCTGAAGAACGCTGTATAGGCAAAACCGTTGTCGTCCACCTTCAGCTTGAGCGCCAGGTATTCCCCGGAATCCGCGTTGCGGGCGATCGCGAAATGGTCCGTCCATGCCGCCGGTTCGGACTCGAACACCGTTTCCACATTCTCGAACTTGATGCCATCGCGCGTGTTCGCCCGGAGAAGTTTCCAGACCATCACACGCCGCGTTTCGTCACCGCGCTTCATCTCCGTCATCTGCTGACCGAAGACCTCCCACGAGCCATCAGGGCGCGGGAAGCCGCCAACGAGAGGGAATCCAGACGGCTCGCACTCGCGGATCAGCCGCACAGGCGTCACACCGAAATGCAGCTTCCCCCATGTATTGGTGACATCCTGCGCCGTGGAAAAGAGCAGCCTGAGCGGCTCGGCGCAGGCTGCGTGACTGACGATCAGGTTTGCCGCAAGCAGCAGGAGCGATGCGCGCGTGAGACGGATCGCGTTGGAGATCCTCTCACAGGTGTTTGAACGATGATGGCTCATGGTTTGGCTGCGGACTGTTGGTAGTGACTGCCAATCTGGTCTGGCGTGAGCGCACGATCATAGATGGCGATCTCGTCGAGTTTGCCTTCAAAACCGGCAGCGAACGCGATCCGCTTCGGCCCAGCGGGGAGCGAGCCGGCAACGACCCCCGGCGCGAGACTGCCATCCAGGTATGCCGTCACCTGTTCGCCGGCGCGGACCAACGCGAGGTGATGCCACGTCTTTGGCGAAATCGTCTTGAGCGAAAGTGGTTGGCCATCAAGTTCGAGCAAACGCCCCGTTCCCGGCATGCCGTCCCAGAACCACAGTTCGATCGTGTAAGTGTGTTTCAACTCCGCGAATGCTGCGCATAAGCGGCCGCCCGCGAAGTGCGGACAGCGGTTGATCGCGGTTTCGCCGGAGAACTGCGGCCCGTCCAGCCATCGCGCCACGCCGCCTTCATGGGTCGCATGGCGTTTCACGCCCGTCGCGTCGAACGCTGTGGGGCCGCCCGATTCCTCCAGCCGCCAGTAGGCCAGCGGTTTCGAGGCAAGCACGGCTTGCGCGTAGGAATCGGGCGTGGGCGTTGCCTTGCGACGCGGCTGACCGCTGACGTTTTCGAGCAGGCCGAGCACCGCCTCGACGATTTTCGGCTCGGC
Source organism: Verrucomicrobiia bacterium (assembly GCA_041667205.1). Lineage (GTDB taxonomy): Bacteria > Verrucomicrobiota > Verrucomicrobiia > CAIQCK01 > CAIQCK01 > CAIQCK01. The sequence continues at coordinate 76,827 of JBAYFL010000011.1, forward strand.
GGTTTTCTCCAAGCAGGCGGTCCGCGCTTCCCAGGTGCTGTAGCCGCCGAGGGCGTGTTGTTCGGGCGGCGGGATGTAGCCCTCCTCGCCGTTGGCCAGCTCGATGTTCATGGTCGGTGCCAGCGAACTCTGGGCCTTCAGCCGCAGGCCGGTGATTCCGTAAACCTCGCAGGGAATTGCGGTGACGGCCAGTTCGCCGATACGCAGGGCTTGGAGTTTCAGTGTGCGCGTGGACGGCGTCTTGTTCAGGAGGATTTGCTCGCGCGCATAGACTTCCTCGCGCGTGCGCGGTATCCGGTCGCCGAGTTTCTCCGCGATTGGCTTGGCCCACGCCAGACGGGCTTTCGGCACCTTGCGCACTTGGAGTGTGAGTTGCCGCTCGCGCATCGCCAGCGGAACCCAGTCGTGGTAGCTGATTCCCTGATATGCCGCGTGAGCTATCTTCACCACCGATGTGGCGTAGCTCTTGTGATCGCCCTTCTTGGCCGGTCGGCTGAAGTCCATCCAATGCTGGTCGCCTGACGTGCCCTGCGACATGATCGCCACAAAGCGCGGCTCCGCTTGATCCGGGGCAATGCGGGCCTGAATCTGCTCGCAGAACTGGCCGCACCAGTCGGCCGAGAGCGGCTCCACGCCCGCGCCGTAGAAGTGCATTCCGTAGTTGGCCAGCAGGGCGATTGGCCGGCCGCCGGGCGATTGCACCGACAGCAGTGTCACGTCGCTATCCACCGGGCCTGCCGGACCGATGTTCGCCGGCCCCGCATAGGGCGGAACCATGAGAATCCGTTTGCCCGGCTCGCCAAACGATGTGAGCGGCACGCTGCCCGGCGCCATGATCCATAACCGGCAATGCGTCAGTTCCGGCGCGGAGGCGACAGTCCAGCCGACGCGGGCCGGTGCCAGATGCCGCTGCGCCCGAACGACAGCCTCGGCAATCCGGCCGGGCAGCCAGGCCGCGTAATCGGGGTCTTCGCGACTTCCCAGCACCGGCATCGCCGAAGGCGCCGAGTGGGTGTGGGTCGCTGAGATGAGCATCCGGCCGGTCGGGATTCCGGTGGCCTTGCGGGCAAGTTCCTTGGCCCGGTCCAGCAGCGTCCGAGGCAGCACGCAACTATCCACGACCACGACCGCCACGCGGCACGCCCCGTCGTCGATCACCAAGGCACGTGCCGACAGCCGATCAGTGGCTTTCGAGGCCGTGCGCTCGAACGTGTAGCCGTTGACGATGACCGGGAACTTCGGCGGCGTGACATCAACGACAGCCGCTCCCGCGCGGAAGACCTTCTCGGCGGCCGAGGCGGTGTGTAGGCACACAACCGCGGCTCCGCCCACCAGTAAGGCGGTCAGCAGCGTCCGTCCTGTCATGGAACGACCTGTCGTCATTGCGATGCTTTCAGTGTGAGTGTGTCACCGGGGTCGCATTCTCAAGGCCACAGCGAGTTGATCGCCTTGACCGATTCATCAACCAACACACGGCCGCCGATCGGGCCGACGGTGTGATTGACAGCGCTGTAATCGCCCCCGGCCACTGCCCGGCGCGTGGGCAGATAGCCCTGAAGGTCACACGTCAACTGCGCGATGAACGTCAACACCGCCTTGCTGCGCCCCTTGATTTGCAGGCCGTAGTCCAGGAACAACTCGAACGGATTCGTGGCCATCGCCACATCGCCCAGCCGCAACACATGAAGCTCGACGGGCACCTGCGAGGGCATCCAACGGGCCTCGTTGATGGAGTTCTTGTTGGGGATGGTCGTCTTGATTGTCCGGTGCGCGAAAACCGGCCGTGTCTGCACATCGCTCTGCGCATAGGGCCAGACATCGTCCACCGCGCGAACCACACGGTTGGCCAGTTCCTGTTTCCAAGAAACCTTCCGGCGCGCGGTCATCACCTGCTCGGCTTTGCGGCGGATGATCGGTTCGGGACACTGGTCGCCCGACGCCGCGCACTGTCCAAAGACGTGGACCTTCAGCCCGTGTTTCAGCCTGATGCCCTCGCGGATCGGATGCCAGAAATCGGCGCTGATCGCCTTGCGGCCGACCTGTGACGGGCAGGCGAGGTTCAGCAACATCCCCTTGAGCTCCTTGTCCGCATCCCAGAAGAACAGCATCTCCACCGCATGGTCCTCGGAACCTTCGATGTGCGAGAAGTCGGGCCGGGCCGCGTCAAAACCCATGATCGCCGAGCCGTCGGCGTAGCTTAGGCGCCGGTTGTAGCCGACCGCTGCGTGGCCTAATCCCCAACTCACGCCGGCAGGTTTCCGACCCTGCCACGCCTCCACGATACCCGCGCCGACTCGCTCGTAGAGCAGCAGGATATACTGCTGCGGCGTCATCACGTCCTTTTCCTTGCTGATGTCATACAACTGCCCCGGTCCGGTCTTCTCGTAGGAGATGCTCGGTCCGCAATGGGTGTGCGTCGCGCCGCAGAACAACTTGTTGCTGTCGAAATCCTTGAGCCGCTTCGCCGCCTCGCGCTGCAAGCCTTCGTGGACCTCCTTCGTCATCCGGACCAAGTCGAGGCTGATCATGATCGCCTGCTCGATCACACGCTCTCCGTCCCGCGTCTCCAAGGCCAGCACTGTGGCCGTCACCGGGTCTTCCACCTCGCGGGTGACCCGCTTGTAACCGCTGCCGTCCAGAACCACGCGGGCGGACGGCGTGATATCCACCGTCGCCCAACCGGCGTGCAACTGTCCGGCCGCCGGCTCGCCGGTAAATGCGAGGCCGTCTGCCAGCATCACCGCCGCGACAACAAACCAGCCGCGAACCGTTTTCATGGTCCGGCATCTTAAGCTCAACTGTCGTGTCTCCGCCATAGCCGCGTGTCTCAAAAACCAGCACTCCGGTCTCAGGCCGGGCCGCGGCTGATGCCGCGGCCCGCATGTGTGTCAGGGACTCTCGCCAAGCGCCGAGAGTAATGCAGCCACCGCGCGCTGATGGCTGGCCTGCGATTGCTCAAGGTCTTCCCAAGTGGCGGTGTCGGTGATGGCCTTCTGGCAGGCCAGGGAAGCGTCGCCCTCGGCGTCGAATGCTGGCACACCAAACCGCTGGAAGACCCAAGTTGGCAGGCTGCCGCTGGTGCATCCAGCCGCTACCGCGACCGGCTTCTTCTCAAGATCCGGTGGCGCCAGCGCCGCCCGGTAGGCGCGGTTCAACGGTCTGCACCGCGCCAGATACGGCTCGTTCTTCGCCGCCGCGGCTGAACAGAGAAAGCTCGATCCCGTGATCGAAGCCAGATGATGAAACGCCACGACTGCGGCAGGCTTGAGCTTTTCCAGCAGCCGCATCACGGCTTGCGTCTCCGGTTCCGAGCCTGGCGTCGCGCCGCGGTAGGTCATGCTCTCTGGGTCCGAGGTAACGAGGCCATAACCGTAATGGACCGTCTCCCAGTCGGCGGGAAAATTGCGGTTCAGATCTACCCCGTTGGCATTGGTCCTTAGGTAGGGCGGGTAGCCCAGCGCCAGTCGCTGGCGTTGGTCGGCGTTGACGCACGGCAGCACGGCCAGACCCACGCGATCCAGCAACGCCCGGCGGTTGCGGACCACATGCTCGAAAGCGGGGATAAGCAGTTCCGCGCCCGCCTCTCCGGCGTGAACCGACCCCAGCATCACCAGCACGCGCTCGCGGTTGCCGGCGATCAACGCGCGCAACGGGCGGCCCTGCACGGTGTGTCCGACCGGCCGCAGCTCGACGACGCCGGGGAAGTCAGCCGCCAGCCGGTCCAGGCGGCGTTGCACTTCCTCCCACGTCCACCAGACGCGCGGATCGCGGACCTTGACGGCGGCTGGTCCGGTCGGCAGGTCGCCGCGGTCTGTCGCCACCCAATACGCATAGGTCTGGCCGGGTTCCACGCGCTCATCGGTGAACTCGAACTTGCGGTTGTTCAAGGCGCTGAGCGGGCCTTCGAAGATGAGCCGCGCGTCCTGCCAGCGGAGGCCGTTGAAGAACTCGTCATAGTCATGGCCGAAACGGAAGCCCAGCAGGTCGGCCCGCCAGATGCGAAGCCTGACCGAATCCTTCGGTTCCTTCTGTGTGGCGTTGAAGAACGGCGTGCTCTTGAAGCAACTGAGCCGCACGCGGCCCGCGACGGCGGTAGCTTTGAGAAACGCGATGGCACGCGTGGCCGGAGCGGTGGCTGTTTTGGAGCCTGCCTCTTGGGCGAGCGCGTTGGACGCGGCAGCCAGCAGCGGGATTGCGGCCGCTCCTGCGGTTCGCCCAACAAACGCCCGTCTGGTCATGGGACGACCTGTTGTCATTGCGGTGCTTTCAGCGATCGTTCGCGGGTTCCTTTTGCGGCACACCCAGACAAATGCGGAAACCGTCGCGAGAGTCGGAATAGGTCACATTCCTAATGCCCAGTCGAACGGCGCAGCGCGCGTTCCCCGGAACATCGAAGTAGTTTCCACCCCGGCACACAGGTCGCGACACGGTGCGCTTTTCCGCATTCTCAAAATAGACCTCCTCATGCCCGCCCTTCGGATCGAAATGATCGAGGACAAACTCCCACACGCCGCCGCACATGTCAGCCAGGCCAAAACCGTTGCGACCCTTTTCTCCGTAGTGATCCACCGGTGAGACGAAAGAAAAACCGTCGCTCCACGGCGCCTTCGCCAGCGGCCAGGTCTTGGTTCGGCCCGGCAGGAAATCTATGCCGGAGATGTTCAGCCGGCCTTCGCCATCCTCGATTTCATTTCCCCACCAGAAATAGCGGCTCTCCTTGCTGCCGCCGCGGCATCCATACTCCCACTCCGCCTCCGTGGGCAGCCGGTATTCCAAGCCTTCGGGCAGCCGGCCCGCTTTGCGTTCGCGGTCCGTCAGCCATCGGCAGAAGGCTTTCATGTCGTTGTAACTCACACACACCACCGGAAAGACATCCCGGTTCGGGAACGCCCAGTTCGGGTCGCGCCAACTCTTGCCAGCCATTGATTTCCACGGATGCACCACCTTCGTCGTCAGGTGATAGCCATCCCATTCGGGATTGAAGACCTGAGTCTCGCCGCCGGGCTTTTCGGCGTTGGTCACGAAGCCGCTCTCCTCGACGAACCGCCGGAACTGGCCCACGCTCACCTCCGCGCGCCCCATCCAGAAGCCGTTCTTCACACGCGTCAGTCGTGGTTGTTCACCCTCGAACGACTCGCGCGTCGTCCCCGGCGTGGCACCGCCTTCGATTCCTGTGGCCCACTGCTTCTCCTCCCGCGTGCTGCCCATCATGAACTCGCCCGGCGGGATGTAAACGACCTCCAACGTGACGCCGTTGCCGAGGTTCAACTGCTTCGTCGCACCCTTGGCTGGCTCGCCAGCGTGCGCCACAGCGATGATTGTCAGGGCTGACAGAATTCTGGCGATCTTCATGGCGATTCCTTGTTGAGACGGCCTCACACTTTCAACCCGCGCAGGTTGACTTCGCGTGTCTTGGCCTCCTTGATCACTTCGTCCATCGTCAGCCACGTCTTTCGCAGCATGGCTTCGCGGCCGAGAATGCCTGTCAAGGTGCAGTCCACCGAACGATGGGCCGTCTCGTTGTCGAACCTGCCCTCGGTGACGCAACGATAGAACTCGGCAATGTTGGCCTTCGCACCGTCGGTATAGATGCCCTTGGTGACTTCTCCCACGTAGTGCTTGGGGCCGCCTCGGACACACACTTTGCCGTTGTAAGCCAGATGCGCCGTGGCCTCCAGCCCCATGAGGTCGGCCTCGAGGTTATACATGAACGTGTTGTTTTGCAGGAGCTGGGTCGTGTGAGTCCAACAGGTTCCGTCCGCGAGTTGGAACACCACCCCGCCGCAGTCCGTGCGGTCGCCGTGCGGGTCGGGCCGGACAATGCGCCTGTAGCCGCTCGCGCCGACCGCGCGCTGGCCGGTGACCCACGTAATGCCGTCAATGATATGGATGTCATACAGCAGCATCAAATCGCCGCTCATTCCGATGTGCGAATACCATGCCCTCTTGAACAGGTTTTCGATGGTCGGGCCGACCGGCGGGTCCGGCAGCTTGCCGCAAGTGCCGCCGGAGTAGATGTGCGCCAGACCGCCCAGCCCGCCATCGGCGATGCGCTGCTTCACTTCCTGATTCGCGGGATCCGTCGGCAACTGGTAGTCCACCCGGAAGCACAACTTCTTCTCCGTCGCCTTCTTGGCCAGTGATTGCATCTTGAAGACGGCCGGCACGTCCACCGCAAACGGTTTGGCCATATACACGTGGCAGCCAGCGTCAATCGCCGCAGCGGCTTGTTCGGGATAGAAATACGGAATGCCCTCGAGAACCAGCGCCTCGACACCACTGTCGAGCGCCCGCTTGTAGCCCGAAAGGCCGCTGAACCGCTTTCCCGCCGGGACACCCAGCCTGTCGCCCACCGCGTTGGCGGTTTCCTCGAAGTAATCCACCGCCGCCACGATCTCGTATCCGGGGTGTTGTTTGAACAGCCCGGCAATCCAACTGCCCCGGCCGCCCAGTCCCACGACGCCGATGCGAAGCTTGCGCCCGACTGGCTTGGCGGTTTCCTGCGCGAGCGCGCCAGATGCGGCAGTCAGCAGCGCAGCCGCGCTCGCAGTCTTCTCAACAAACGTCCGTCTAGTCATGAAACGATCTGTTTTCATTACGATGCTTCCTTTCAGTGTGGTGGCGCAGGCAATTATTTTCCAAACATCTTTTCCATCTGGCGGGTCAGCTTTTCGATCTCGCGCTTCTGGGTGGCGGGATCCTCGGGCGTGCGCCCCTGGTCGTTGGTGTCCACCATCCACTTTTCCAGCGCCGACCGCAGCTTCGTGAGCTCCTGCTTGTGTTCAGGCGACTCGGTCAGGTTGTTGAGTTCAAACGGATCAGCTTGAAGATCGTAAAGTTCCTCGGCTGGTTTGGAGGACGCCATGAACTTCGCTTGGATGGCGTTCAACTTCCCCTCGGCATGAAGCTGACGCATGAGATTAAAGTTCGGGTTGGTATTATCAGCGTAAGGCATGCGTGGCGGCAAATAGGGCCGGGTCGGCTCGAAATTGCGGATGTATTTGTAGCGGGCATCGCGCACGGTGCGAACCCGGTCAACCTTCGTGCCCACCCGGTCCATGGCGGTGAACAGATGCTCGCGTCGCTTGGCGTTTGGCCCCAGGAACGGCTGACCCTGCATTTCCTCCGGCACCGACACGCCAGCGAGGGCGAGGGTCGTGGCGGTCACATCAATCAGGCTTACCAGTTTATCGCTCGTCGAACCGGCTGGAAGCAGTTTCGACCAGCGCACCAGCAGCGGCACATGACAGCCCTGTTCGTAAGCGAAGTATTTGCCGCGAAAACACTCACGGCCGTTGTCGCCGAAGAAAAAGACGATGGTGTTGCCGCTCAATCCCTCCTGTTCCAGCAAGTCCAGCACCGCGCCAACCTTGGCATCCAGCGCCATCATCGAGTCGTGATAGAGCGCCCAGTCTTCGCGGGCGACCGGATGATCGGGCAGATACGGCGGCAAGGTAAGCTTGGCCGGGTTGGTCGGGTTATTCTTCACCTTTTTGTAAATGCGATGCGTCTCGGACAAGTTGACCTGGGCGTAGAACGGCTGGTGGCTCTTGAGAGCTTCCCATTTGTTGGAGTCGAAGGGTTTGTCAGGCGGTTGAAAGTTCCAGTCTGTCTTGCCTGCGCCGCGCAGCTTTATAGCAGGAGGAAACTCGACGACGTTGGCCGTGAAATAGCCGGCTTCACGCAATCGGTCGGTGATGAGCTTCACGCCGGCGGGGAGTTGATAGCCGTCGTCCCGGTGGCTGCGATGATGATGCGCCCCAAACGACGTCTGATACATGCCGGTCATGAACGCCGACCGTGACGGCGAACAAACCGGTCCGGTCGAGTAGGCGCGCCGGTAAAGCCGGCCTTGCGAAGCGAACTTGTCCAGGCGCGGCGTGCGCGCGTCACGGTTGCCGTAACATCCGAGGTCAGGCCCGATGTCCTCGGCAATGATCCAGAGAATGTTGGGTTTGACGGAGGGCGTCTTCATTTCGCCGCGGCTCTCGGCGGCGAAGGCGCTGATGGCGCAGGCGGCCACGGCAACGAGGAACGCGCACCGGCTGCATTTCAATTTCATGTTGAGGATCACGGGTTTGGCTTGTGTCTCGTTGCCTGCTCCGTCCAACGCATTTTCACGCCGCTAGACAAAAAGGCTCTTGAACAATCTGAGAATCTCATCTTGGATTTTGTCGGCGGCCGCAACCTCCAGATGGCTGGAGCGGGCGGGCCAGGTTTCGTAGCCGCCCAGCTCGTGCTGGCGCGGGGTCGGCAGGTAGCCGTGAAAACCGTTGGCCAGTTCGATGACGAAGGTGTGGCGCGCGGTGCTCTGTTTCTTGATCGCCAGCCCGGTCTCCGCGAACATCTCGCAGGGGATGGCGCCGACTGCGATGTCGCCGATGCGGATGGCTTGCAAGCGGACTGGTTCCCGCGGCGGCATCTCCGCGAGGAGCAACGCCTCGCGGGCATAGATTTGCGGGCGGGTCAGCTTGTTGGACGGCGGGCCGGGAACTGCGGTCTTCTTCGCCCATTCCAACCGGGCGGCATCCGGGCGTCGGATGCCCAAGGAGATTTCGGATTCGACCGCCGCCAGCTTCGGGCGGTCTTGGAATTGGACCGTCTTGAAAGCGGCGGCCACAGCCTCGGCCACGTCGTGGCCGACATGGCGCATCTTGCCATAGGCTGGCAGCGCGGGACGGGGAGCGCCGTCGCCTCCCACACGGATATTGGCGACATCGCCGCAGGTGCCGTTGGACATCATCGCCACAAACGGCGGGTCTTGCGTCGCGCCCAGTAACTCCTCCAGCCGGCGGGAGAAAACCCCGAAGTAATCGGCGCTGATGGCACCCATCGGATTGCCGCCCACGTAGTGCAAGGCGTAGTTGGCGAGCACGGCCAGCGGGCGACCGTCGGCGTGCTGCACGGCGAGAAACGCTACCTCCGGATCCACTGGCCCTGCCGGCTCCAGCGCCACGTCCTTGGGCGCATACATCCAGGCGCGGTCGGTCTTTCCGCCGAAGGGATTGACCAGCGAGTGGCCCGGCTTGAGCAGCCAGCGGCGGTTGAAGACGTGCTCAGGTTTCTGCACGCTGCCCCAACCGAGGCGGGCCGGGGCGAGGTTGTTGATCGCGCGCTGGACGCCATCCGCCATCCGCTGCACCGCGAAGTCCTCGTAGCGCCGGTTGGCATCGCCCAAGCCGAGGTCAATCAGCCGGGGCGAACTATGCGTGTGCGTGGCCGAGATGAGGATGTGGGCGGGCGGGATGCCGGTGGTTTGCGAGATCAGTTGCCGGGCGCGATCCACCAACTCGCGCGAGATCATGGTGGTGTCGCAGATGACAAACGCGACGCGGGTGGTTCCATCGTCCAGCACCAGACAGCGCGTATGCAACTCGTCATGCACATGCTTGGCGGGACCAATCTGCATGATAGTGCCGTTCAGGATCACCCCCAGCGCGGGGGTGATATTGCTGGTCGCCGCCCCTGCGCGAAAGCCTGCCGGAGTTGTGGGCTGTCCGCCCTTACTCCTCTTGCCCTTTCCTTTGGCCGGCGCGGCGCTCAGGCTCATGCTGCCAAGAGCCGTGAACGCAGCACTGGTCGCGATGGAGGTGATGAACGCGCGTCGTTTCATGCGATACGTCGCGTCACTCACAGCTTCCAGCCATTATGCATCGGCCGGTCCAGCATCTTGTTCGCCTCGTCGTCGTTAACGAAGACCTCCTGCGTCGGATCCCATCGGAGTTTCCGGTTCAGCTTGATGGCGATCTGCTCAAGGTTGCACAGGATGTCCGAACAGACGGCGACATCAATCGGCGCGGCCGGTTTGGTCTCGCCTTTGACCGCGTCAATGAAGTTCACCTGATGGTTGGTGCTCTTGAAGAGATGGATTTCGTTCGGCGCGGTCTGCGCCCTGATCAGCGATTTCGGCTCGGCGTCCATGCCGTTGCGATCCACATGAATCCAGCCCTCCGTGCCGAGGAACAGCACGCCGTGGCCGTGGCCGCCCTTCTGTAACGGATGCTTCTTGGCGGTCGCATCGTCCATGTGGATCAACGTGACGCCGTTGGCATAGCGGTTCTCGATTTGCCAGTGTGTGGCGCAATCGGTGAGCATGTCCTTGGGAAAAACGCCCGTGCCCTCGATCTCTGTCGGGCCGCTCAGGTCAGTGCCGTTGCCCCACTGCGCGATGTCGAGATGATGCACGCCCCAGTTGCCGATCATCCCCATGCAATAATCGGAGATACAATACCAGATGCTGTAGCTCTGGCCCTTCGTCCACGGCCGGCAACGCTGGAAGCAATAGGGCGCCATCGGCGCGGGGCCGAGCCACAGTTCGTAATCGAGTTCCTTCGGCACCGGCTCGGTGGGCTGCTTTGGGCACGTCCAGCTCCCCGGCACACCGACGAGAATCGTCTGCAGCTTGCCGATCCTGCCGTTGCGGACCAGTTCGCACACGCGCCGGAAACTGCCGGTGGATCGCTGCTGCGTCCCGAACTGGAACACAACTTTGCTCTCCTTGACCGCCTTCCGGAGGACCTGCGCCGCGCGCACGCTCCAGCCGATGGGTTTCTCGCAATACATGTGCTTGCCATGCCGGACGGCCTCCAGCGCGACCAGGACATGCCAGTGGTCCGGCGCCGTGATCTGCACCGCGTCAATGTCCTTGCGCTGCATCAGCTCGCGGAAGTCCTTGTAAGCAGTGCAGTCCTTGTTGTTGTAGAACTCATCCACCGCATTCTTGCCTTGGTTTCGCTGGGTCTCGTGAACGTCGCACACGGCCACGACGCGGACGTCCGTGTTCCCGCGGAACGCCCCCATGTTGCCCCGCCCTTGAATGCCGAGGCCGATGCAGCCCATGATGACCTTGTCGTTCGCGCCAAAGGCGGATGCAGGGATGAGGTTTGGGGCTGCAAGCGCGCCGGCGGTGGCGGTGGCGGTCTTGATGAAGCAACGGCGGGTGATCTTGTTTTTCATGGCTGGCCTTTGAGTTGTCGTTCGAAGAACTTCCCGCACTGCGCGATCTCCGCAGTGTTGTTCTCCCACTTGGTTTCGTATTCGATGCCGAACAACGTTGGCGTGAGTTGCAGGTGGCGCACTGTGCGAAAGAGTTCCGCGATGTCGCCTTTGCCGGTGCCCCACGGGACATCGTGCATCGCTTCGTCGAGGTCCTTCACGTGCAAGGAAAGCAGCCGGCGGCCGAGCATCCGCGCGGCCTCGGCGGGCTTGATGCCCGAGCGCAACCAGTGGCCCGTGTCGCCGCACGCGCCGATGCGCGGACCGCGGCCTTCGCAGGCTTTCAGCACTTCGCGCGGATGCCAGTAGAGCGACTTGCCCTGTGGATGGTTGTGAAGCGCAACATTGATCTGGTATTCGTCGCAGAACTTCTCGATGACCGGCAACGCCGCCAGCGCCGGCTCGGAAACGATCGTTTCGACGCCGAGTTTGCGCGCGAACTCAAACGTCCGCCGGCAGCCGGTTTCGTCGGCAGGAATGCCGCCGATGTAGATGCTGGTCAGCTTCACCTTTGCCGCGTCGAGCTTGGCGCGGATTTTCGCGAGCGCCTCGTCGGGCAGGCTGGCGTCGAGTTTGTGGTCGCTCTCCTTGCTCACGCGCTGGCCTTGGAAGGCTTCCAGGAAGTGCATGTCGAGCGCGGCCGTTTTTTCGATGGCCTCGAAGAACGTGAACATCCGGAAGCTCCACGCCGTCGGTCCCACGCGCCAGCCGCCCGGCGCTTCCACATGAGCGGCGCTTAAGAACAACACCCACAAGCAAAAGCCCGCCGGCAAACAGATGCGATGTTTCATGGTCATTCAGAGTTTCCAACCGTTGTGCATCGGCCGCGTGAGCCGCTTGTTGGCCTCGTCGTTGCCGATGAACTTCTCCTTCTTCGGGTCCCACTTTAGCTTCGTCTCCAGTCGCGCGGCGATCTCGGAGATGAGGCCGAGGTAGGAGGCAACGTGGGTCGCGTCAATGCTCGACACTGGGTCTTTGCGGGTGCGCATGCAGCTCAGGAAATCGTCGCCGTGGTTGAACGACCTGAACGCGATCTCATCGCCGGCCTTCTTCTTGATGGTGATAATGTCCTCGCCCGGCTCGGCGCATTGATAGACGTTGGTTTCGCCGGGCTTGAGCCGGGCCTTGATCAATGACTCCGGCTCCGACGAAATCTTGCCGTTTTCGGGACCGCGATCCACGTGGACCCAACCCTTGTCCCCGATGAACTTCGTGCCAACCTGTTGCTGCTTCTGGTCCGTGAAGATCATCTTCAGGCCGCTGGAGAAATTGAACGTCGCGTTCCAGCTTTCGATGTTGTCGGTGAAGCCTTTCTTGCGATAGACGCCCTTGCACTCGATCTCGCATGGCTCCTGGCCGATGGCTGGGCAGCCCCAGTTCGCGATGTCGAGGTGATGCACGCCCCAGTTGCAGATGAAGCCGGCGCAGTAGTCCCAGATGAGATACCAGTCCGGCCACGCGACGCGGCCAGCGTTGTAGGGCTTGGTCGGGGCCGGGCCGCGCCACATGTTCCAGTCGAAACCGTCCGGCACGGGCTGCGGGTCCATCGGGCCGTCATACTTCGGCTGGTATTGCGGGCCGGGCGCGGAGACCTGAATCTCGCGCAGCTTGCCGATGTAGCCGTTCAGCACCAGCGCAGCAGCCTGGCGAAACTTGCCCTGCCCGCGCTGCCATGTGCCGGCCTGAAACACGCGCTTGTGTTTGCGGATCGCCTTGCGGATCACCTGGCAATCCTCGACCGACACGCCGAGCGGCTTTTCGCAATACATGTCCTTGCCCGCGGCGGCGGCGGCCGTGGCGATGAGCGAATGCCAATGGTCCTGCGCGGCGATCATCACCGCGTCAATGTCCTTGCGCGCGATCAGTTCGCGGTAGTCGCCGAACATCGCGCAGCCTTTGTCGCCATACTTCGAGTCGGCCATGCCTTTGGCCCGATCCTGCCGGTCCTTGTAGGTGTCGCACACGGCCACGACGCGGCAATCGTCGAGGCCGAGGAAGACGTTCATATTCGCGCGCCCGCGCCCGCCGACGCCGATGCAACCGATGGCGATCTTGTTGTTCGCGCCGAACGCGGTGGCGGGGATGATGTTCGGGGCCGCGAGCGCGCTGGCGGCGACTGCGGCGGTCTTCAGGAAGTCACGGCGATTGATCTGCTGGCTCATGGTTGGGTTCCTCAATGGGGTTGGTTGTTACTTCTTGGCTTTTGAAACGGGGCGCTTCGGAGACGCAGCGCGCGGCTTCGCGCCGCAACGCTCGGCCCACTGCTGCCACTTGGCGGTGAGGTCTTTCACGATGTCGGGGGACTTCTCGGCGAGATTCTGCGACTCTGCGCGGTCGGTGGCGAGATCGAAAAGCTCCCACGGGCCGCCTTTGCCGGCGACGAGCTTCCATTTCCCTTCGCGAATGGCGCGGCTGCCCCCTGTCGCCCAGCAAAGCGTCTTGTGGCCGTCGCGCGCGCCGCCTTTCAGGACGGGCAACAGACTCCTGCCCTCGATCGGCAACACGTCCCGGCCGTTGAACTCCGACGGATACGCCACGCCTGCCGCGTCGAGACAAGTGGCCGTGATGTCCGTGATGTGGCCGAGTTCATGCGTGACCGCGCCGCTCTGCTTGATCACTCCCGGCCACCACGCGATCAACGGCGTCGCGATGCCGCCTTCGAAGTTCGTGGCCTTGTGCTGCCGGAAAGGCGTGTTCGACACGTTGGCCCACGGCGGGCCGCCGGTCACGAACGTGTCCGCCACGCCGGGCTGGATGTCCGGCGTGTTCCCGACTCGCGTGGGCGTGCCGTCGAGCCGCCATGTTTCGCCCGGCTTGTCCAGCGATCTGCGCCCGGCTTGGTCCGACGCGCCGTTATCAGAGAGGAACAACACCAGCGTGTTCTTGTCCGCGCCCGCGCGGCGCAATGCCTCAACGATGCGGCCGACGCTCTGATCCAGCGAATCCACCTGCGCGGCGAACGCGGCCATGCGCTCGGCTTCCCATTCCTTGTTCGGCGCGTCCTGCCACGCCGGCACGCGCGCGTCACGCGGCGAGAGCGGGCAATCCTTGCTGATGAGGCCCATCTCGATCAGCCGCTTGTGGCGTCGCGCCCGCGCCTCGTCCCAGCCGAGCTTCCGGTAGAGATCGCGATAACGGGCCATGTCCTGCTCCTTCGCGTGCAGCGGCCAGTGCGGCGCGTATTCGGCGACGTAGAGGAAGAACGGCTGCGGCTTCGTCGCCGCCTCGGCGATGAACTTCACCGCGAAGTCGGTGATCAGGTCGGTCTTGTAGCAGTTTTCGGGGAGCGTGAAAGGCTGGCCGTCCATGAAGGTCTTCATGGTGCGCACGGCCTTGAAGTAGTGCCCCGGCCCGCCGCCGCCCGCGTTGCCGAGAAACCTGTCCACGTAGCGCGCCACGCACGCCGGGTCGTGCCAATCCTCCGCCGTCACCATGTCGAGCCGGCCCACAGCGCCCGTCCTGTAGCCCGCGCGCTTGAGCAGCTCTAACATCGTCACGCACCGGTTGTTCAGCTTCCCCGTCCAGTTGAACATCCCAACTTGGGCTGGATGCAATCCCGTCATCAACGCCGAACGCGACGGCCCGCAGAGCGCGCAGTTGTAGAACTGCGAGAACCGCAACCCGCCCGCCGCGAGCCGGTCGAGGTTCGGTGTCTGGATCTCCCCTCCGTAGCAACCCGCATCCGAGAACCCCATGTCATCGGCGAGGATGACGACGATGTTGGGCCGCGACGGTTCGGCGGCGGATGCGACACCCGCCAATGTCAATGATGCGGCAAGCAGAAAAGCGAAGCTGAAACAAGGAGCGGCGGTTTGCAACCGCCGCTGTGGGGCTGCGTCGAACCATGCGGTTTCATGATCGCGTGGCGGCGGCGGTTGCAAACCGCCGCTCCTTGGCTGGCTGGCGCAATCGCCCCCTCGGTCGCCCGATTGCTCGAACCGCATTGTTCCAGCCCAGAATCGGCTCATGGCGATGAACTTCTTCACCTCAGTGCGCCGCTCCTTTGGCCAGGTGGGTGGGCAAACCTCCTGCGCGGTAAAGTGTCGCGGCGTCGGCGTCACCGAGCGCGCGGTCAAACAACGCGAACTCGGCGATCTGTCCGTCCAGCGGCGCAAATTGGTCGCAGCGCGCGCCGATGAAAAACGGGGCCGCGCCGCTTGTTGTCACGTCGGCCTCGCCGTCGAATGCCGGCGCGCTCGCGCCATTCAGATACGCCGTCACACGCTTGCCCGCGCGGACGAATACGACATGGTTCCAACCGCCGACCGGAATCGTTACCGCGCTGGCGAGCGTCTGGCCGCGCTGGTTGCCGTTGAAGAAGAAGAGCCGGCCCATTCTTTTCCCATGCGTGCCGCCGATGCCGAGATGGTCGCCGGGCGCGGTGTGGTCGTCGGCGGGGCCGCGCGAGAACAGATACGCTGTCACGGGGCGGGCGTCGTTGGGCAGGATGTTTCGGAACCAGAATGCGACGCTGTATTGTTCTCCAACTTGTTCGGAGCGCGCGCCGGCGTCAGCCGCGACCGCAGGCAGGTAAACACGCGCCTTCAATGCGCGGACCGCGCCGGCGTAGTCGCCTGTGAATGGCGGTGGTTGGACGCGCTCCACCGCGGCGCGCGCGCCCTCAATGCCCGACACCCTCCAGTGCGCCGCGATGTCCGTGGCAGCGAGCGCATGATCGTAGATGGCGACCTCGTCGAGCTTGCCCTCAAAGCCGGCCGCGAGCGTGATGCTCTTCGGCGCGGCCGGCAATGCGCCGGCGATCACATCAGGCGCGAGATTGCCATCCAGATACGTCGTGACGCGGTCGCCATCGCGGATCAACACAAGATGTTGCCAAGTCTTCGGTGAGGGAGACTTGAGCGAAACCGGCTGGCCGTCGAGTTCGAGCAAACGCCCCGTTCCCGGCATGCCGTCCCAGAACCACAACTCGATTGTGTAGGTGTCTCCCAGTCCCTTGAGCGTTGCGTTCAACCGATGGCCGGCGAAGTGCGCGCAACGATTGATCGTGATTTCACCCGCAAACTTCGGCCCGTCAAGCCAGCGCGCAACGCCAGGTTCATACGTCGCGCTTCGTCCTGCACCCGTGGCGTCACGTGCGATGGGGCCGCTCCACTCATCGAGCCGCCAATAGGCGAACGGCTTTGAAGCCAGCACGATTTCCGCGTATGCGCCAAGCGAGGCGGGGGCCTTGCGTCGGCTCTTGCCGCTGACGTCTTCGAGCAGGCTGAGCAACGCCTCGACGATGGTCGGTTCGGCGCTCGGCGCCAGACCGGCGCTGCGGCAGGGCCACGTGTTGTAGCCGCCGAGCGGATAGATTTCTGGCGGCGGGATGTAGCCTTCCTCAGAGTTGGCCAGTTCAATGTTCATCGCCGGCTGGAGCGGACTCTGGGCCTTGATCTTCAAGCCGCTGATCGCGAAAACCTCGCACGGCCAGATGGCGATGCCGAGTTCGCCAACACGCACCGCCTGGAGCTTCACGGCGCGCGTCGGGTTCTTTTTCAGCCAGAGCGCCTCACGCGCATACACCTCCGGCTGCGACTTCGGCTGGCGGTCGCCCATCTTCGCCACGAGGTCGTGCGCCCAAGCGAGCCGCTTCGCGTCCGGCTGGCGCGTGGCGATCCGCAGCGTCTTCTCGCGCATCGCCAGTGGAACCCAATCTTCGAAAACAATGCTCTTGTAGGCATCCGCCGCGATCTGCGCCAGTTCAGCGGCGTAGGTGTCTATCGCGACCGCGCGTTTCGGCTGGCTGTAGTCCATCCAGTGCTGATCGCCACTGGTGCCTTGCGACATGATGCCGACGAAGCCGTTCCCCGCGCCGATGAGCGGCCCGATCTTCTCCGCGAACAGCCCATAATAATCCGGCGACACCGCCTGCGCGCCGAAGTAGTGCATCGAGTAGTTGGCCATCACCGCGATGGGCCGGCCGTCGGGCGACTGCACCGCCAGCAACGTCATCGCTGGATCGGATGGCCCCACCGGGCCGATGGCGTCGGGGTTTTGGTAGCCGGGATGCATCATGGCGCGCACTGTCACGTCGCCAAACGGATCGGTCAGCATCTTGTCGGGCCGGCGAATCCAGACGCGCGTGTTGGTGTGTTTCGGCGCCTGCGCGACCGCCCAGCCAACGCGCGCCGGGGCGAGATTGTCCACCGCGCGCTTCAAGCCTTCGACAATGAGCGGCGCGGCGAACGCGGGATAATTCGGGTCGGGCGGCGTGCCGAGGCATTGCATCAGCGACGGCGCACTGTGCGTGTGCGTGGCCGAGAGCATGATCCGATCCACCGGGATGCCGGTCAGCTTCGTTGCGCGCGCCTTCACCTCGTCGGCAAACTCCCTCGGAATAACGCAGGTGTCCAGCACCCCGAGCGCGATGCGAGTCTTCCCGTCGTCAAACACAAGCCATCGCGCATGGAGCCGGTCATGGACCTTGTCGGCGGTCTTGGCGAGAAAGCCGCCATTGACGATGACGGGGAAGTTCGTCGGCGTGACATCCATCGCGAACGCGCCGGCGCGGAAGGTGGCGGGCGGGGAAGCGGCGTCGGTCGAGAGACAAGCAGCGAGCAGCGCGCCCGCCGCGACGAGGAAACAGCCGCGGATCGTCTTCATGGTCCGGCAGTCTAGCGCAACGCCCCCGTTCTGGCCACAGGTTGTCAGTCTCAAAAGCTGGCACTGAAGTCTCAGGGAACCTGTCGCGGCGGCAGGCTAAGACTCCATGATTCGGTGGAAAGCGAGGCAAGACTGGTTCGGAGTCAAGGCTGGAGCCGGTGCCGCCCAAAACGGCAAAAGCCGGGACTTCGAACCTGCCGCAACAGCCCGCTGAAAATTCCTATGCAGAAAGTCTGAGCTTATTGTGCCTCGTAGTCCGCGCCGTCCGCCCGGTCATCTCGCTCGCGCGTCGGCGAGCAGACCGGCGCAAGCGGCGTAGAACTGATCGAACCGAGGCATCGGGATGAGTTCGGCGGGAGTTTGCTGTTGCAGGTGGGAGAGCCGCCGCTACACTGGCAGGAAGTTCAAGCGAGGCATGATGAAATTTTCATCCTTAATCATCGCCGCGTTGCTCGCCGTGACTTCCACAGCCGGGGCCGCCGAGGGCGAGTGGACTCGTTTCCGCGGCCCCAACGGCAGCGGCATCAGCGAAGCCGCGACGGTTCCTGCATCATGGACCGCGCAGGACTACAACTGGAATGTCAAGCTGGCTGGTATTGGCCATTCGTCGCCGGTGGTTTGGGGCGAGCGGATCTTCGTAACCAGCGCCGAGCCGCAGACGGCGAAACGGTTTGTTCTGTGCCTCAGCAGCGCGGATGGACGTGTGCTATGGCAACGCGAATACCCATCGCAAACCTACAAGCAGCACCGGGACAACTGTTATGCCACGGCCACGCCGGCGGTGGATGCCGCGGGTGTCGTCGTGACGTGGTCCACGCCCAAACAGGTTCTCTTGCTGGCGTTGGATTTGGACGGCGGTGAGATGTGGCGGCGTGACTTGGGACCGTTCGTGGCGCAATCAGGAAGCGGTATTTCGCCGATCTTGTATGAGGATCTCGTGGTGCTGGCAAACGACCAGGATGATCTCAAGTTGGATCCGAACGAGAAGTCGCCACCGCCACCCGGCATCAGTTGCCTGATTGCGGTGGACCGCAAGACCGGGCGGACGCGCTGGCAGATTCCACGTCCTACCACCTTCGGTGGTTTTGGGACGCCTTGCGTGCGTCAGGCGGAGGACGGGCGGCGGGAATTGATCCTCATCAGCATCGCGCGTGGCTTGACCGCCGTTGATCCGCAGACGGGCCGCATCAACTGGGAACTCAACCTGAAACTGCGCGGCCGCACGGTTGCTTCGCCCGTGCTGGGAGCCGGCTTGGTGTTCGCCGGAGCGGGATGGAGCATCCAGGGAGAGCGCTGCAGCGCCGTGCGACCGGGTTCACGAGAACAGCCGCCCAAGGTCGCCTACGAGATCAAGCGGTCCGTTCCGATGGTCCCGACGCCGCTGGTCAAGGACGACCGCCTTTTTCTTTGGAGCGACAACGGGTTTGTCTCCTGCCTCAAAGCCGCAAATGGAGAGGTTCTCTGGCGCGAACGGGTCAAGGGAGAGTTCTACAGCTCCCCGGTGTGGGTTAATGGCCGGTTGTATTGCGTCGCGAAGAACGGTGATGTAGTGGTGCTCGCGGCGGCGGACAAGTTCGAACTCGTGTCGCGCGTGCCGTTGGACGAGTTGAGCTACGCCACTCCCGCCGTCGCCGGCGGCGTCATGTATCTGCGCACGCAGTCGCAGTTGTTTTCGCTTGGAGGAAAGAAGGCGTCCGCGACCACGGCCACGGCCGGCGCAACGGCGGGGCCGAAGGATTGGTATTATCGCGAAGGACCGCTGCGCGGCTCGCTCAAAAGCGACGTGCCGCTACCGCTTTACGATCCGCAGCCGGAGCACCTGTGGAACCGGCTGTTTGCTACGTTCTACATTCGACCGAGCGAGTTGCCTTCGCGGCCGGAGTATCCGAAGGACTCCACGAAGCTGGATGAATGGGACCGAAAGCTGCGCAGCGGCAAGTTGCCCGGAGGGCCGGTGGTCAAGCGCATTGAAGGCGGCGACATCCCGTCGTTCCCGGCGTGGCAGAAGACGCGATACTATTCCGACCCGGCCACGTTCGAGCGCACGGTCAAGCTGCTGGATGAGTTCATCGAAGCCCGCGGCGAACAACTCATCGCCAATCCTCTCAAGCGGGCTTTTTTCCAGCGCGACTTGTGGGCGGTCTTCGACCATCTCGCCGGCCAAAACATCGCACGCTTCAACGATCCGGCTCTGACCGGACGCAAGTCAAGTGTTCCGGATTATCAGGTGAACACGTTTTGGATCCAGGATCATAAACTCGGACCGGAAGAACTCCGGGCCGACCCAGATCGCATCGCGCGTCGTGAGACCTTGTGTCGGAAACTGGCCATCGTCATCAAGCGACTGGCCTTGCCGCGGCCCATGATCGAGGCTTTGCCGGACAACTACGCGGCGGCCATCCGCTCAGGCCGGTTTGCAGCACAGCACGAGTTCGATCCCAAGCGCGACTACCTTCCGCCCGGCCTGCTGACTCAACCCAACGAGTGGGTGGAGATGGATACGTCGTCAGCACACCTCAACCGGGACTCGCAGGAGGGACAACTGATGTTGCTCGCCTGGAGCATCCGCGGGCGGGCCTACTACCGGGTGTTCTGGCGCTTTCCCGGCGGACGCCGCGCCGTCGAGGACTACCTTGGCTACCTGAAACGGGAGGGCGTGGATTGGGAGAAGTCGGCTCAGCATGGCTTGGTCGCTTACAAACCCGACGTGCGACAAATCCCCGAGGGAACCGAGGCGGCCATCGTGCAGTTCTTGGTCGTGCTCGACGAGCGGCTCGTTCCGGTCCCAACGAACATTGCTGAGTTGGTGCATCTGTTCGTTTACAAAACCGTAAATGGCAAACCAGACCCGCAAACCAACACGGGCCGCGGGCTGAACGGCGCGCAGTATGTTGTCCGGCGTCGCTTGCTGTTCGACGGACTGAAACAGGGCGGCCTCGATCGGGTGCCCGATGACGTGCCGACTTACCGGACGTTGGTGAACGGCTCGCGCGACTGGGGCGCGTTCGGTCGGCAGCAATCGGTGGTCCAAACGTGTTTGCACTGCCACATGTTCAAGAAAGAGAAGGTCGGATTCTTCAGCCTGAACGCGACCTCCTGTCGCGCGCCAAATCAGACGGCCGGTGTAGTCATCCCCATGGGTTCCGGCCCCGTTCGCACCTGCTCTCGCGCGGAACGCACGATCCGGTGGAAATCCCGCCAGGAGGACTATCTGCGGCTGGTGGAGTATGCGCGCGGCGGATTGTGACGGGTCAGTGACTGGAACCGGCTGCCGCTCACTTGCTGTCCACCAATTCGCCGTGACTGATCACCGAGACGTGGGCGCGTGGGTTGAGGCCGACGGGCGGCGCGCAGGTGAACTTGAGTTGGTTGTCGCCGGGTTGGAGATGCAGTCTCAAATTCACACCTTCTTCAGGAACGACAATGTTCCGTAAGGCGTGCGCTCGGCACGGGTAAGCAATGCGTTGGCGCTGTCGTCGCCAATGAACCGCTCGGCCTGCGGATCCCATCGCAGCTTGCGGCCGAGTTTCATGGCGATCCACGACACGATGCAGACGGTGGTGGAGCGATGCGCTTGTTCGGGCGAGGTTGCGGTGGGCTGGCGCGTCAGGAGGCTGGTGATCCAGTCGAGGTGATGGTCGTCCTTCGGGCTGGCGTGCAGGTGGATGTCTTTCGGGCCGGGCGGCGCCGTGAAAACGTCGGGATTGCTCGCGTCGAGTGACTTGTTTTTGCTTTTCCGCATAGCGGGATCGCTGGCCGTGATTTTTCCCGCGCTGCCCGTGACCCAAACCCAACCGTCGGAGCCCTCGAAACGGACGCCGCTGGGCAGCGTGTTGTCTATGATCAGCGTGACGCCGTTGGCGTATTTCGCCTCGACATGATATGCGCCATGAACGTTCCAAAGCCCTTGCGTGGGGAATTCGGCGCGGCCCTCGATCTCGATCGGGCCGGTCATCTCGGTGCCCATGCCCCATTGCGCGATGTCCACGTAATGCGCACCGTGGCCGGTGATCATGCCCAAACAGTAGTCTTCGATCCGTAACCAGCCGGGCCGGTCGCCAAAGCGTTTCTTTGGGTCGGGGTTCTGCGAATGGACGCGGTCGTCGTTGTAGGGCGCGAGCGGCGTCGGACCGAGCCAGCGGTCGTAGTTGAGGTTGGGAGGGACCGGCATTTCCCGCGTGTCGCCGCCGGACGGGTCCGTGGGGAGTCCGACCTTGACGGTCTGTAGTTTGCCGATGCGGCCATTGCGGACGACCTCGCAGGCCTGGCGGAAGCCGCTGCTCGACCGCCGCTGGCTGCCAATCTGGAACACGCGCGGGTGCTGGCGGAAAAGGTCGCTGACGGCGCACCCTTCGGCGTGCGTCATGGTGAGCGGTTTCTGGACATAGATGTCCTTGCCCGCGAGCACTGCCTCGACGACCAGTTGTGCGTGCCAGTGGTCGGGCGTGCTGATGGCCACAGCGTCCACGTCTTTGCGTTGGAGCGCCTCGCGGTAGTCGCCATAGGCGGCGACCGTGAGCGAGACGTTTTTCTTGGCGTAGAACCTTTCGACGTATTGCTTGGTGTCCGCGACGCGGATGGAGTCGAGATCACATACGGCTACCACGCGGGCCGCGTTGTGTTTCAGGAAGCCCGGCAGGTCCAGGCTGCGGGCGATGCGGCCGCAACCGATCTGGAGGATGTTGACTTTCTTGCTCGGCGCGCCAGCGCCCAGCACGCGGGCGGGGATGATGTTTGGAAACGTCAGCGCGCCTACGCCAGCCAGCGTGCGTTGAATGAACTGACGACGGGATGGATGCATGTTTTCTCCTCTGTTTGTTGGAACGCTTTCTTACACAGTATCCGTCTGCAATTTTGCGAACTCGTCGAACATGACGCGCGGCGCTTCGAGGCTAACGCCGACCGCTTCCCAAGCGCCGTAATCGAACACGATCAGCCCACCCTCGGCAGTGCGCCAGTGCCGCGCGAGCAAGCGGGTTTCCTCGCGGATTTCGGGCTCAACCCCTCGCGGCATGGTGGACTGGATGTCCACCGTGGCCAGAAAACAGATCTTGCCGCGGAATTGCTCGCCGAACTCGACCAGACCATAACTGCGTGATTGCTGCATGTTCAGCACATCCGCGCCAAGATTGAGGAACGACGGCACCAGCGCGTTGACGCGTCCGCAACTGTGCAGAATCACGTGCCAGCCGCAGGCATGGATGGCGTCGAAGATGATCCGGTAGCGTGGCGCGAAGAATTCGTCGAAAAGATTCTGGCCGATAAACGGTCCGGCTTGCGTGCCCCAATCGTCCGTCACGAACAACCCGTGGATGCGGTCGCCAAAACGGCGTTTCAATTCGAGACATTGCTGGACCTTGAAATCAACGATCATGTCCAGCACGCGATGCACCCGCTCAGGTTCCAGATAGAAATCCTCCATCGTTGCCGCAAAGCCGCGGAGTTTGTGCAAGCGCGAGAACAGCAGACTGTGGGCGGTCAGGACTACGTAACGGTCTCCGGCGGCATCAATCAGCGGGCCGAGCCGGTCGTAATAGAAAGGATTGCGCGGGTTGGGCGGACGATAGCAGTCGAGCGCCGACCAGGAATCCAACGGGCAGTCTTTCACTTGGCCGATATTCGCCAAGTCGGTGGCGCTCCAGCCGCAGCCCCAGTCATCCATCGTCGCTTTGTCAAAAAACCAGCCCGCCTCGGCACGGTCCATTTCCCAGATGTTGCAGACATCGTCGGGGAACTCCGGAAGTTTGTGATTCCAATGCTGCCAAAACGGCAGCCGCGGCGGGTGTTCGAACTCAATCGCGCGGCGAACTATTTCTCGGCGGTCCATGACGGTTTCCTCATTTGTTTCCAGCAGCCATCATAACCGTCGTTCACCGTCCGCCAACGGCTCTTTTGCGAAATCACTGCCGCATTTGCGAAAACACGCCGGCCAACGCGGCACGGCCATCAGGATCGCTGCCGCGCGGCTCTCCATTTCGTGGCACCCTGACGGTGCAACACCGCCGTCAAGTGTTTGGCGCTGGAAAAACCGCACTCGCGCGCCACGTCCTTCAACAACAAATCACCGCCCGCCGCCAGCAGCGCCCGGGCTTTGCGCACGCGCAGGCTGTTGAGGTAATCCAGCAGCGTTCCAGGGAGCACGCCGCGCGCGCGCAGTTCGAGCCAGCGGCGCGAGCGACCGCAATGCGCGGCCACATCCTCCACCCCGACGCCCCGCGCATAATGCTGATGCATGAACTCCACCGCCTTGCGCAGCACAGAATGCTCCACGCTCACGGTGCCGGTCGAAGCGCGCCAGAGCACCGGGCCGGGAGGCACCACCACCTCCTGGATGGTCCGCTTCCCCCGGCCCGCCATCAAGGCGTCGAGCAACCGGGCCGCCTCAAAACCCACCTCCTCGTCGCGCCGGTCAATGCTGGTCAGCGGCGGGTCGCACAACTCGCAGCAGGTTTCGTCGTTGTCATACCCGATCACGGCCACGTCGTGAGGCACGCGCAAACCGATCCAATGGCATGCCTCGATAACCGCCGCCGCGCGCATGTCCTCCGCACAAAACAGCCCCACTGGCGCTTGTAGTTGCTGGAGCCATTTTTCCAGTTTCTCGCGCCGCGCCCGCCAGGGCTGGCTCTGACGCGCCGCCGCTGCGGTTTCGAGCGCCGACACCGGGAAGCCTAACTTTCCCAGCCGCTCGACAAATCCCGCCTTGAGCTGCTGCGAATAGAAAAGGTCTTGGATGCCGTAAAAGGCGAAGCGCCGGAAACAGCGGTCAAGCAAGTGTTCCGCAGCCAGAGTTCCTGCCGCAAAATAATCCGGACGCACGCGCGGCAGGTTGGCTGCGGCGAGTGATCCGGAACAATTGACCACGGGGCAATCAAGGGCATGGGCCGCCGCAATATCCCGACTATTGACCGCCAGCCCGATAACGCCATCCCCGTCCCAGCCGGCAAGCTCGGCGAGGTGGCAATAATTCCTTTCCGAGGTCGCAAACCGCCACCGCGTGTGCTGGCAGGCGTAGTTCAGAATGCCTCTCAGCACGCGCGCGAGGTGCGGAACAGCCAGGGAAAACGCCAGCGCCACCAAGGGCTGCGCCGGACGCCGAGACTGACCTTGACGCACGAATGGCCGCTTCACGGTGTTCATTGGACACGGACCCTATTTGCCGACCAACTCACCGTGGCTGATCACCGAGACGTGGGCGCGCGGGCTGAGACCAGCGGGTGGCTCGCAGGTGAACCTGAGTTGACTGTCGCCGGGTTCGAGGACGGGCGCGTCGCCTTGTGGCGTCACGTCGCCGAGCACTTCGCCGGTGGGGCCATAGAGTTTGCAGTCCGATGGCGAACGAAACTCCAGATACTGTCCACTTTCGATTTCGACCGGGAACGTGATTGTCTTGCCGCCAAGCGTGACGGATGGGTTGCGCAGTTTGGCTTTCAGCGTCGGCAGCGCGCGAACGGGGCTGAGATAGCACGTTGCCGTTTCTTTCGGCGGCAGGTTGTTAAAGTAGAGGTTTAGGCTCTCGATGCTGGCGGGGCGGATGGACTCGCGATAGATAGAGTAAATGCCGCCGTAAGGCCACGTGTAATCGGCGTGACGCTGACCCTCCGGCTCAACGAGTTCGAAGTAACGCCAGCCGGTGAAGTCCACAGTGATGTAATGGTCACCATCGGCGTGCGAGAGATGCGACGGGCTTTTCAACTGGAGGTTCAGCACTTCGCCTTTGCCGTCGCCATGCACCCACACGCCGAGCGCTTCGTGGCCGGTGAGATTCGCTGGCGGGGAAAACGTCTTGCCCACGTTCGACCACGCGCCTTGTCGCGTCGTCATCTTGCTCGCGGCGGTGTAACAGCCGCTGACCTTGCCGACTTTCACGCACTGGCTTGACGGTTCGAGCTTCGCGGAAATGGCGGGGTTTGGAACGCGCTTGGCGAAGCCGCTCGTGTCGGCGAAGTCGGCCAGCGTGATGTTGCCGGGCGCGTCGTAGGGGCCGGCCGACATGAGTGCTTCGATGCGAAGTTGGAGCGGCTGGCGGCTGAACTTGTTTGTCGTTTTCCATTCGTTGCTCCAGCCGTCGAGGCCAAGGACTTTATGTTTATCGTATTGGACGCGGCAGAACTGGGGTTTGCCCTTGGGTTGTTCGACCAGCGTGAACTCATCGCCCGGCACGCGCAGTTTCTCCTTCACCGTCTTGGAAAAACACTTCGCCCGGCGCAGTTCTTCGTAGCGTTTCACGATGGCCGCCAGCCGCGGCAGCGCCGGAGTCTTTGGCGCGTTCTCCGGCGTGATGCCCATGACCGAGAGGCCGCAGTCGTTGGCGAGCGCCTTGGCGCAGAGGTATTCGATGTCGTCGGCGAACGTTGGCTCGCCCTGCGGGCCAGTCCACGTCTTGAACGCCCACCAGCCCAGGTGCGCCGGCAGGAACATCCGCCGGCACGACTCGTTGCCGGCGCAGTGGATGTCTATGAACTTCTTGTGGCTGCGCGTCGGGTGGTCCCATGCGCCCATCCGCGCCCGCACGAACCAGAGGTGATGATGGAACGTGCTCATCTCCATGATCGCAGGCCGCTTCAGCCGCTTGCAGATCTCGAAGGTGAACTTCGAGCCGTAATGCCAGCCGTTGGCCGCGCCGGCGATCACGTCCTCGCCGTCGAGCGCGTCGAGGTAGATCATGTCGAAGCCGCACTCGTTGAACATCTCCGCCGTCTTGGCCGCCACGTCGGTGAGCAGCGTCGAGTCGCCGTCCGGCACGAACAGCCCGAAGCACTCGCGCAAGTGATGCACCTTCGCGCCCTTCGCGTGGGCCGCCACACGCGTGCCGTGCGCGCCGCGTTTGCACTTCGTGAAACCATAGGGTGGCTCGCGCAACACGTCGCTGTAGGTGATCAGCTCGTCGTCAACCTGCAACGTCACGCTGTTGCGCACGAAGAAGCCGGTCACGTTCGACATCTTCTCCGTGCTCTCCTCGACCGGCACCGCCGTCGCCGCGGCCTCCAGCGGCGCGGCGAGCGTGAACGTCGCGTCCTTGCCCAGCCGCGGGTCCGGCACCGGCGTCACCCACGGGCAGTTCTTCGCCATGAAGAACGCGTAGGTGTGCAGACCCGCGAGGATGCCCGCCTTGTGCAGCTTGTCTATGACGGCTTTGAAACTCGCCCGGCCGCGCGGATAGGTCTTCGGGTTCGGGTGACAATCGCCAAACCGGAACGACTGGCCGCCGTGGAAATCTATCTGCGTGATGCCGAGGCTCTGCGCGAGGCGGATCCAGTTGTCCACCTTCTCCTCCGACATGTCGCTGGAGTTGAACAGATACGAGCCGTAGTTGTTGATCGAATCCAGCGCCCAAGGCCCGCCGATGCGCGAGCGCGGCAGTTCCGGCGCGGCGCTGACGACCTCCTTCATTACCGCGCGCAACGACTTCTGTGGGCAGGCGACCAGCGCAACCTTCGCTCCGGCAAAGCCAAACCGCGGATAGCACGACGCGCGCAGCCGCCTGTTCGGCCCCGGCAGTTCGCGCACGTTGGTCTGGAGATTCAGCGCCAGCGCGCACGCGGCGAACGGCTCGTCCGGCTGGCCCTTGAGCGTCAGCGGCAAGTCCACGAACGCGAACTCCTCCACGCCATCACCCTGGAGTTCCTTCACCTCGAAGACAAAATAATGGCCTTTCGTTGTGACTTTGATCGCCGCCGTCACGCCAGCCTCGCCGAACCGCGCCGTCAAGACGCCGCGCTCATACGTCACCGCCGTCGCGCCGAACTCCTTGCCGCCTTTCTTTACGCGGGCGAACGGAGCTTTCGCTTTCGGGTCGCAGTAGTTGACGCCCGCCCGCCGGTCGGCGAAGCGCATGCTGTTGCCATCGCCGCCGATGGCGAATTCGGCGTAGTCGTTCTTGATAACGATCGCCGGTTGCGACGTTGCGGTCTGTGCGACGAGGCAGAAGGCGAAAAGCACGGATGTTGAAGTTTTCATATAACCAATCTCGAAAGATCTGCGATGAGCAGTTGACGGTTGCCGTCCGGGGCGGCTTGCAGGCAACACTGCCGGTGGTCGCGGCTCCAGACGGGATGACCGTCCAAGCGCAACGTGGCGTCAGCCTTCTTGACCACGCGGATCGTCGGCGCACGGCAGACGGCCAGTTCCGTGTGAGCGGAAAGGTCCAGCAGCCGCAGCGTTACGGTGGACGCGTCAGCGTGCTCGATGTGATCGGTGATGGCGAACCGTCCGCGCGGCTCCACGGTCGGGTGGCCGCCGCTGACGAGCTTCTCGGAGAGGACGCGGAAGCCGCTGCCATCGTCATGCCACTGGCAGAGGCGCGACTTGCCGGCCATGTCCATGTTGCGTGTCACGTGTCGGCCGTCGCAGTGCCATGCGGGATGTCCACCGCGCTGTCTCCACACTTTCCCGTGGTGAACGGGCCGGATGTCGCCGCCGTCCGGCGCGTAGGTGAACACCATCGGGTTGCGCTCGCGGCCACCTTCGTCACCGGGCAACACGTGGCGGAGCACCTGCAGGATGCGCGTGCCCTGCCGGTTGTGTTTGGCGTGCCAGAAATACCACGTGCCGCCGGGACGCGGCGGCGGTTCCTCGACGTGCGCGGCCACGTCGGCAAGGCTCACGAGCAACCGCTTCTCGTTCGTCTTCAGGTCCGTGCGCCAGATGCCCTCGTCGCGCGCCGCGCCGGGCGGCAGGCGGCGCGGATGGGTCGGATCCTTTGACGGCGCGCCGTAGCCCTTCTGCGTCGCATCCATCAGTTCGAGTGGAAAGCCGATGGCGCAGGATTCGTCCGGCGCAATGTCATAGCCCAGCCCGGCGAACGCGCGCGTCTGTCGCGTGCGCAGGTCCACGCGCACGCAGACGGCCGTGTCGCCGATGATGTCGTTGGTGTAGAGATGGTCGTCCGTCGCCCCCCAGTGAAGGTTGGCGCCGGTCTGAAACCCCCAGCAGCGGGTCTTATAGACCGTCTCGATGGTCTGCTCCTGCAAATCAATCACGCACGCCTCGGCTGCGTCGCCGTGGACGGCGTCGTGATCCTGATAGGGCAGCCGCGCGGCGAACAAGAACCGGCCCGAAGGACTCCAAGGGCAGACGTTGAAGTAGGTGAACACGTAGTTCCCGTCGGGCGGCGTGACCGCGGTGACCGGCGCAGCCGGATCATTGGCGCGGAACGGACGGAAGGCGCATTTCCTCTTCCGGCCTTCCGGCGCATCCACCGCCCAGACGCCGGGCGCGGCCAGCGTGGCAAACAATCCCGCCGATGTGCGGGCAAATTCACGACGGTTCATGTCAGGGTCACGGCGAGAGCGTGCGTTTGAAATGTTCGTATTCGGCGACTAGGTCCACATCTTGACCCAGTGGCGAGGCGTGCGTCAACACGCCGAAACGCAGATGAAACGGCTTGCCTTTCTTCACGACCACGGCGCTCTTCTCGCCCTTGGTGAACGCGTTGCGGCCAAAAGGATTCGCCACCATCAGGCCGTAGTCGCGGTTGTGGAACCAGCTTGCCCGGAAGTTCTGCGGGTCGGGCATGAGCAGGATGCCGACGCGGCGTTCGCCGATGACGCCAGAGTAGTCGCACCAATCCGCCGTCTTGCCCCACGTGGCTTTTGCGCCTTGTTCGCCCGCGCTGTTGCGGATCATGCCGCCGTTCTTCTGCGTGATGGCGGTGGCCACGCGCACGCCCAGGCCCATTTCCTCCTGATCGCCGAGAACGAAGTCGCGCGCGTCAGACTTGAAGGTCGCTTCCCAAGT
Source organism: Verrucomicrobiia bacterium (assembly GCA_041667205.1). Lineage (GTDB taxonomy): Bacteria > Verrucomicrobiota > Verrucomicrobiia > CAIQCK01 > CAIQCK01 > CAIQCK01. Next base: position 106,167 of record JBAYFL010000011.1, read on the forward strand.
CAGCAGATAGCCGCAAGGACGCGCCGTGAGTGTGATGCGTGATGTCTGCGAGCAGACCGGCTGGTTGTTCGTGGTTTGGAGGGTGTTCTCGGTCGCGAACGTGAGCCGGCTGTCACGGACCGCAGGCGGTTCGATGAACCGCTCGTGCTTGATGACGGCCTTGTTCCGCCAGAAATCATTGCCGCTGATGTCGCCAAACGCGAGCCACAGGCCCGGATGCATCGTGTCGTGGTCGGTGGCGTCCTGTCCCGCAACGGGCGGATGGTTGCGCGTGACTTGAATCCCTCCCGGCGCGTGGACGCGCGTGAAGTGAGGCCGCAGGACTCTGTCGTCGCGGAACACGTAGGTCGCCACCGGATGGCCGCCGTGCGTGATGACGAGGCAGTCGTTCTTCTGCTCGAAGGCGAAATCCGCAGAAGCGTGCAGTGTGACACCAGCTAGCAGCAGGATGGCGAAGATGCGCGCGTGTTTATTCATCGAGCGATTTCCGGCTCGTGTCCGGCGCCCACCAGATGGCGGCCATGCCAAGCGCGTAGATCAACGCGCACAGTGCGCCGACTTTCGCGTAGTCGCCGCCGAGGACTGTGAACAACATCCCGGCCACCATCACGCCGGCGGCGGTGGCGAAGCGGCCGGAGTTGTAAGCCAGACCGCTGCCGGTGGCACGAACCCGCGTCGGGAAAAGTTCCGGCAGGTAGAGCGCCAGCCAGCCGAAGAACAGCGTAGCCACGAAACCTTGCGCGAAGACGACCGGGTGAAACGACGCCTGGAGCGGCGCGGTCAGTTGGAACATCGCGACCGTCAACGCCGTGGCGCCGACGCTGATAAGAAAGTAGCTGACGCGACGCCCCAGCCAACTGGCGACCTGCGCGCCGACGAAGCTGCCCAGCGTGGCGCCAAGCGCCCACCAACCCTGCGTGGCCGCCTTGTAGCCCACATGCGCGCTGCCTGCGACCTTGTCGGCCCACGGAATCATCCATTTACTGGCCGCCCACGCGCCGATCATCGGAATTGCGCTGACGAGAATGCCCACGAGCGTCAGGCGCAGGAGTTGAGGCTGGAACAACTCGCGCAACGGCGGCGCGGGCTTTTTCGTCGCGCCGCGCGACGCCAGCCATTTCGGCGACTCCGGCAACGCAAAGAGAACCACCAACGCCAGCACAGCGGGGACGGCGGCCAGTTTGAAAATCCAGCGCCACGAGTCCGGCGAGATCGTCCACACACGGGCCAGTTGCGACAGCAACAGAATGCCGGCGTTCAACCCTGCGCCCATGATACCGGCCACAACCGGCCGTGAGGCGTTCGGCCAGCACTCCGACACGAGCGCGACGCCGTTGGGCCACATCCCGCCCACGCCCAGCCCGACAAGGAACCGCAGCGCCAGCATCTGCTCCTGAGTCTTCACGAACGCGCCCAGCCCGGCGAACGCCGAGTAAAACAAAACGCTCACACCCATTGCGCGCGTGCGTCCGATGCGATCGCCTAGGTTGCCCAGCGCGATGCCGCCGATGGCCGCGCCGAGCATCAGCGCGGCCGTGAACCGCGCGAACCAATCACCGCCCAGCGTCGGCGTGTAAGCCGCGCCGAGCAGACTCTTCGACACCGACAGCGACGCAATCGGCATCAGGCCCAGTTCCACGCCGTCGAACACCAACCCCACCAGCACGGCAGCCAGAACGGCATAGCGGGCGCGTGGTGAGAGGACCAGATTGTTCATGATGCAGCCGGCCTCTGTGATTTCTGAATCACCTTGATGATGGCGCTGTTGTCCATTTCGCCCAACCCCACTGCCTCCGCTTGTTCCAGCAGCCGGCGATGCGTTTCCGAGAGCGGCAGCGGCAACCCGGCTGCCGCGGCTCCCGCCAGAATCAACCGCACGTCCTTCAAGTGCTGCGACAGCCGCGCCTGCACGGTGAAATCGCCCTCGACCATCTTGCGCCCCTTCACGTCCATCACGCGTGAGTAAGCCATGCTGCCGATGAGCACCTCCAGCGCGGCGGCAGGTTCCACGCCCATTGCCTCCGCGAAAACCAATCCTTCGGCCAACGCGACGCGGTTCAACCCCAACACCAGATTGCTCACCAGCTTCATCTTCGCCGCGCTGCCGCACGGTCCGACATGAAACACCTTTTGCCCCAACACCGGCCACAAATCGCTGCACGCCTCAAACGCCTCGCGCTCGCCGCCGACGATGACCGTCGCCTCCCCGCGCCGTGTCTGTTCACTGGAGCCGGAGATTGGCGCGTCGAGATAACGCACGCCGTTCGCCGCCAGCCGCTTGCCCAGCGCAGCGGTCTGCGCCGGCTCGCCCGTCGTGGTGTCGAGCACGATCTGCCCGGCGCGCAAGCCATCGCGCATCTGTTCGAGCACCGCCTCCACCACATCGCTCGTGTAGAGGCTGATGATGACGCGGTCGCAGGCCGCCAGCGGATTGTCGTTCCACTCCGCGCCGCGGGCGATGAGCGGCGCGGCCTTCTCGCGTGTGCGGTTCCAGACCAACACGCGGTAGCCATGTTCGAGCAACCGCTCCGTGAGCGCCGTGCCCATCAAGCCGAGGCCGATCATACCGATACGTTTATCGGAAGTGCTCATGTTGTCGCGCAGAATGCCATAACCGCCGTGCGGACAACATGCGAAACCCGCCAAACGCCTTGCGAAAACTGCCAGCCGCTCCGGAGGGTTCCTGCGCTTGTGTTGGCCGACCGAGCTACCACTATGTCGCTGCGACCGAGAATGTTCATCGCGCGCTAGACTCAGCCGTGCGGCAATGCTAAATGAACCGTTAATGAACCTGACCCTCACCCGCCGCCAATTGTTCGGCACGCTGGCCGCGTGCGCTACCGCCGCAGCCGCCGCGCCGCGCGTGGAGAGCAATTTCAAAATCCGCAACCGCCGCATCCGGCAGTCCATTATGGGCTGGTGTTTCAACCCGATGCCAACCGAGGAACTGGCGAAGCACTGCCGCGACATCGGGCTGGAGGCGATGGAGGGCGTCGGCGCGCAACATTACCCGATGATCCGCCGGCTCGGCCTGAAAATCTCCCTCGTCGGCAGCCACGGCTTCTCGCGCGGGCCGCTCAACCCGGCGAACCACGAGTTCTGCCTCCAGAAGCTGCGCGAGGGCATTGACCTCGCCGTCGCCAACGGCTGCGAGAACGTCATCACCTTCACCGGCATGAGGGAAAAAGGCATCACCGACGAGCAGGCCGCGAAGAACTGCATCGCGTGCTGGAAGCAGGTGATCGCTTACGCGGAGGAGAAGAAGGTGAACCTCTGCCTCGAACACCTGAACACGCGCGACAACACGCACCCGATGAAGGGCCATCCCGGCTACTTCGGCGACAGCGTGGATTTCTGCATCGAGCTGATCCGGCGGGTGGATTCGCCGCGGATGAAGCTGTTGTTCGACATTTACCACGTGCAGATCATGAACGGCGACGTGATCCGCCGGCTGCGGCAACACAAGGATGTCATCGGACACATCCACACCGCCGGCGTGCCCGGCCGCGCCGAGCTGGACGAGACGCAGGAGATCAATTATCCCGCCGTGATGAAGACCATCGTGGAGATCGGCTACAAGGGTTTCGTTGCGCAGGAGTTCATCCCGACGTGGCCCGACAAGATCGAGGCGCTGCGCCATGCGGCAAAGGTTTGCGACGTGTAGCTTCGTAGCCCGCCACTCCGTGGCGGGTCACTCTGCCCCGCCGGTGTCAGTCGCGGGCGCTGCGACGGAACTGCGAAGGGTTGACGCCGGTGTTCCGCCGAAACCAATGACTGAAGTAGAACTCGCTGGAAAAGTTCAGCCGTAGCGCGACCTCCTTCACCGCGAGCCGGTCATCCGCGAGCAACAGTTGCGCCTGGTCGAGGCGTGTGCGCCGGAGGAAATCGTGCAGGCTCTCGTGCTGCGTTGCCCGGAAAAGTGCCCGCAGACCGGAGTAACTCAAACGCGCAATGCCAGCCAGTTCCGACGCGCGCCACGCTCGCGCCGGGTCAGCCAGCACCCCATCGAGCACGCGCCTGACCGGCGCCGGTGCTGTCGGCGACAATGCAGTGAACACTCGCCGCGCAGCCAGCAAACGGCCGAGGACGCCCGTGATGATCTCATGCACCTGCCACTCATACCCTGCGGGCCGTCGCGTCACCAACTGCAGCAACCGTTCTTCGGCCCGGCGCAGGAACATCATCTCCGCCAGCGACTCGAAACGGAACTCCCCGCCGCCAGCAAGCGCTTCGCGCCACGCGTCGAGACCGGGTCCCGCGAACCGGAATCCCGTCGTCACCAGCCGTTGCCCGGCCGCCGGCTGATAAGTCCGCCGCTGGCCCATGTCCACCAGCCAGCAACGCGGCCCGGCGCACAATTCCCACCGCTGGCCCGGCAGCATCAATACCCCGCGTCCCGATACGACGCGGAAGAGAAACACGCCCGCCTTGTCGAGCGCCGGATGCGCCTCCAGTTCGTCGCGCCACACGCGGCCGATGGAAAGCACATGCCACAACAACCGCCGCGCCACCGGCGACGGCTCCACCTGATGAAGTTGGACAAACGAGATCGGCATGGCTGCCTATCTCGGCGCGACCACCACGCTTAGGCGGACGGTGGCGGTTTCGTCGCGGCGATTTGTGCGTGAGACCTTGACGAGGTAATGGCCAGCGTCGCGGTAGCGGTGCGTCGTGATCGCGTAACCGTCGGGCGCGAGCGCCTGCGCGTTGCCGTCGGAGCGGACGCGGACGACGGGCGTGCCGTCGCCGAAATCCCATTCCTCCTCGCCCTCGTCGGGTGCAACATGGGAAGTGCGAACTTTGAACGTGACCTCATCCTCCGCCTTGATGCCGAACGTGGGCCAGTAGGCGGCGTGGATTCCCGGCGGTTGCTGGTCGGGCTGGCTGGGATCGAGCACCTTCACGACAGCGAAGTCGTAGCTGATGTTTCCATCCTTGTCGGCAACCTTGAGAATCTCGCTGTAGGTGCCGGGCTTCAGAAAGCGACGCTCGACCTTCGCGCCGCGCGCGCTCTTGCCATCGCTGAACGTCCACGAGTAGCTCGCGATGTGGTTCGTGCCGCTGCGGCTCCACGAGCGGCTGCCGTCGAGCGTGACAGGCTCGCCTACGGCGGCGAGTTGATGCGGCCGGGCCACGGCTTGCAGCACGGCGAGCGGATGCGCGTCGTGATACGCCTCCCAGACGAGCGCGTAAGGTTCCAGAATGCCCCATCGCCCGCTCGGCTGCGGCGCGACGATGTCGAAATGCAGATGCGACCAGCCGCCGCTCGCGCCTTTCTTGCCGAGCACGCCGATCTTCTGGCCGATCTTGATCTTCGCGCCGAGCTTCACAGCCGGCTCAATCGAATCGAGATGGCTGTAGCGATAGAACCAGCCGCGGCCGTCGCGCAGATAGATCACGTCCAAGCGCGGCTTCACCAGCGGGGGATACTTGTCCTTCTCCAAGACTTCATTGGCGACCGAGACGACCACGCCGTCGGTGGCGGCCAGCACGTCCTCCATCCGTTCCGCGCCGCCGAAGTCGAGACCCCAATGATAATAGACCTGCTTCTTCTTAATCTGATCGCCGTCGGCGATCTGGTTGGCCATCAGCGTGTGGCTGGCGAACCATCGCTCGTTGAGCGGATAGCGGAACGTGCCGGGCGTGATCCACGGATAACCCGCCGGCCAGAGCCGCAGTCGCGCGTCGGCGTCGAGTCCCCAGTGGTCACCTCCCTCGTTGTAGCCCTTTGTGATTGGGCAATCTATCTGCACGCCGCCAGCGTTGACCGGCAGATGATAGGTCGCGCAATCGAGCGTCACCTTCTGACCGTTCACTTCGACCATCACGAGCGCGCCGCGCATAGCTTTGCGCAAACTGTCGCGTTTCTCCGCGACGCTGAGCAGCTTCACCGTCGCGGATTTACCGTCGCAGAGCTTCACGGTGGCTTGCTCGCCGATCTTCAAGTCCACGGCGGCTGGCACGGAATGAATCGGCTTGCGCGCCATCTTCAGGATCGTGGAAACGACGCGCTCCTCGACCGTCTCCGTGAACGGCCCCGGCAGCGAACCCCATAGCATCGCGCCGCCCGCCTCGTAGCCGCCCTCGCGCAGCACGCGCAGCGACGGCAGATAGCCGAACACATCGTTGGAATAGCCCGCCACCCAGACCGCCGGCCCGGCGAGTTCGCGTTTCAGCCGCAGCGAGAAGTCCACGCACGTCTCGCCGCCGATGGCGACCAACGTCAGGTCGGAGCCGAAGCGCGCCACCTGCACGGGGCACGGATACGTGGATCGAATCTTGCCGTCGTCCTTCAGTTGCTTCAGCAACCGGGCCGCGTGGCCGCGTTGCGGCTCCTTGCCCGTCGCGGCCATCTTCTCCAACTCCTCGCGCGGCGGCACCGGCGCGAAGTCGAGCGTCACATCTGCGAACGCCGTCGTCAGCGGCCCGCGCAGCGGTTTCGGCACCGTCTCCAGCGCGGCCTCAACGGCCACGGCCAGCGAGCGGCCATGATACTTGCACAGTTCCTCGGTGCGCCGGGGATACGGATTCTGGTCCGCGCCGCAGCCGATCATGAACATCGCCGTCACGCCGGGATTCGCCTCCTCGATATACTGCTGCGCGTAGCCGCCGTAATCGCCGCGGATCATGTAATCGCCACAGGTGGTGCTGTGGCACGCGTAGCCGAACAACACAGCCGAGAGCTTGCCCTGCCCATCGCGCACCCGCAGCACCGGCACCTCATGGTCCATCGGCCCGTCGGGGTTCGGCGCGTTGTTGTATCCGGTGGGAACGGGCCGGCGTCGGTTCATGGCGAAGCCGCAACGAGCGCGCTGGAAATCCAGCTTCGCGGGCGCGAGCCGCTTCAGCGCGTCGCCGACGAGCGTCACGAGCTGCGCCTGTAACCGCGCCATGTATTTCTCTGCCGCTGGCACGAACTCGGCTTTGATATCGTCATCGAGTCGCGAAGCGCGCAGTTCCGGCCCGCAGTGCGTGTGCGAGGCGTTCATCAGCAGGGACGTCTGCGGCAGGCCGAACTTCTTCTTCACCTGCTTCTCCAGCCAGTCGCGCAACGGCCGCGGCACGCTGATGAGGTCCATCGTCACGACGACCAGCCGCGTCCCGCGCGCGTCTTCGATGGCGAGGGCTTTGGCAAAGAGGTCGGTGGCGACACCCTCCGACGGTTTCTTCCGCGATGCGTAGCCGGCCATCCAAACCGGTCCTTCCGGCGTGATCTTCACCGACGCCACGCCAGCCTTCCAAGCCGCCGGCTCCTGCGCGCCCAACGACACCGCCACGGCGCTCCCAGCCAACGCGGCAACATACAGCGCGACAAACAATGACCGATGGATGGGAATTCTTTCTCCAGTCATGGCACGGCTCCTATGGGTTGAGGACGAGCTTACAATCTCTCCGGCGGGGTTGTCACCAGCGCCGACCTGTGCATCTTCGCACTTCACCCACTGCGTGTCACGAATTTGGTTCGCTTCACTTCCTCAACACGATTGTCTTCGCACGCCCAGGTTCGAGTTGGACCGTGTTGCCGTCGGGGAGCTTCGCTTTCTGTGGGTTGGCTGCGTCGTGGTTGACGAGTATGATGAGGCGATTGCCGGCATCATCGTGCCATGCACCGGCTTCCACGAACCAGTTGCCGGTGTCCACCACCTTGCGGCAACCGAACGAAACCAGCAGGTCGGACCACCACGCGTAGAGCGGCGGCACGGTCAGGTTGTTGGCGATGAGACCGAGGTCGAACGCGAACGTGATGGCGCGGCCCTTGCCGAAACCATGTTCGATGGCTGCGGCCGAGCCGTCCTCGAATGTCGCCAGCACTTTCGCTTCCGGCCGCGGCGACAGCTTCGCGCAGCAGGCGGCCTGCTTCACCCAGCGGCCTTCCTTGGCGAGCGCGTTGAAGTCTCTCAGCGAGATGACGCCGTGGCGCTCCGACTTCACCTGCCCGCGCGCCGCAACGCCGCCGCCGGCCCGGATGCCGAGCACGTCGCCGAGATGGGCCGCCGCCTTCGGCTCGTCGAACGACTTCTGCACGGCGCTCTCGCGCACTTTGCAGGCGTAGTCGTAGCTGTTGCAGCCGGGGAAGCCTGCGCCGTCGGAGCAGAACACCGTCACCAGTGTGCCGCCGCCGCGCACGTAATCGCGGATCGCCGACTGGACCTCCGGCGCGAGCGAGAGACTGCCCGCCAGCACGAGCACCTTGCGCCCGCGCAGTTTATCCGCCGTCATCTCGCCTTCGTCGAGCGGAGCGAAGTGGAAGCCCGTCTCGCGGATGAGCGTGTAGATGCCGACCTTCGACTGGCCCCAAGCTCCGCCGAACGGCCCCGAGTTGAAGCTCGCGTCGTGGAACACTGCCACGTCGGGATGCTGTTCGTAATGCATCATGTAGCGCGCGTTCTCCAGCGCCTCCTTGATCACCGGCGCGCCAGCCTCGCCCGTCGGCGTCAGTTTGCCGTCAGCGTTGTAAAGAGCCGATGTCTCCCACTGCGGCCCCCACGTCGGCACGAGCGTCGAATACTCGAAGCCGCAACCGCCGTTGGCGAGGATGGTGAAGGCGTTGAGTTCCCACTCGGCGCGCGTCATCGCGCCGCGGCGGATTTTCGTGCTGTAGGCTTTGCCGATGGAGCCGCCGCGCGGCAACGGCAGCGTGCCCATGTGCGCGTAGATGCCGGTCCAGATTTTCTTGCCGATGCCGTAGCTGTTCGGCACGCCCTCGGTGGTCAGGTGGCCGAACGTGTAGTTGTAGTCGAACCCGACGCGCTTGCAGACAGTCGGCCCGCCGGGCCAGTTCACAAACCGCTGTGTCAGGGGCACGCCCGGCGCGAGTTTGCGCATGTGCGCGAACAACTCCGCCAAGTAATCGCCGTAGCTCTCGGTGATCCACTGGAGCTTCAGATATGCCAGCCGCATGGGGAAACCGAAGTGATCGTCCGGATCGAGCCGCTTGGGCTGCGGCACAGAGTCGAAGTCGCCGAACCCACGCACGCTGCCGACGTAATCGCTGAACGCGCGGAAATCGCCGGCGAACCGCTTCCGTAGCCACGCGCGCCAGCTCGCGACGGCATCGGTCGAGTAGTCGTCCCAGTGGCTCGCGTCGTCCTCCTGGCCGAACACGAAAAGCGACGGTTGGTCGAGGAACGGTTTCACCCAACCTTCCAAACCGAGCTTGTGGAAGCGCAGCGTGGCGGGCTTGATGAACGACGTGTGCGTGTCGCCGCCGCGGCGGAGTTGGTGGCCTTCGAGACCGAGCTTCTCCTTCTTCACCAGCCACGGCGGCAGGAACGGCGAGCAATGCGCCATGCTGATGGTGGCCTTGAACGGCATGTCATGCTGCTGGCTGAGCCGCAGGTCGTGATGAATGACCGAGTCCTTCGGCACGACCACGCCCGGCGCGCCGTCCGGCCAATACCGCCCGAACCCCATGCCTTCCACGTAGAACGTGTTAAAACCGAGCTTCCCCTGCATTTCCTCCGAACCGGCGGGATTGCCCTTCGTGGCGAAGCTCAGGAACGGTTTGTCGCGGTAGAACAGGATGTCGTAGCCCGGCTTCGCCGTGACCCGGTGCGGCGACGGTTTCAACGTCACGTCGAGCTTGCCGATGCTGTTGCGTTTCGGCGACAACGCCCGCGCCTGCTCGCGCGTGCCAACCTCTCCATCGCCGCGCACAACCAGTCCCGTCCAGTTCGTGCCGCCGCCGCGGCGCGATGCCATCAGCCGCACGAGCACGCGGTCGGCTTTCGGCAGCGCCACTGTCTTCTTCTGCCAGCGGTTCTCGGCGATCGTCACCGTTTCAGCGAACGACTTGCCGCCAGCAAGTAACTCGATCTTCAACAACGTGCCTTTGTTGCCTTTCTCCAGCGCGAGGTCGCAGAGGCCGAACTCCAGTTCCAGCCGGCCGCCGCCGTTCACGACGAACTCGACCACGGTCGGGTTCATCACAGACTCGCCGGACACCAACAACTGGCCCGACCGCAACTCGCCTTTGATCTCCATGCCTTTAGAATACGGCTTAAGCTTGCCGTCCTTCTGTGGGGAGACCGCCCAGATGAACATGCCGCTGTGTGGTCCGCGGATGTCGTGCGGCTTGTAGGCGTATTCGCGCAGGAACTGGCCGTCATAAACGAGCACGCGGTCGAACTGCTCGTGCAGCGACCACTCCGCAAACGCGCTCCACGCCGACGCCAGCAGCGTCAGCCCGACAACGAGCCGTTCCATATTCATGTTTCCTCCTGCGTCAGGTCGTCAACTTCTCCACCTTGCCGGCCATGAAATCCTTGTTCTTGTCGCCGACCCAGTAGCGGTTGCCAGCGATGCACCAGATGAAATGCAGTTCCTCCTCCTGGCTGAAAACAGGATGATAGTTCAGCAGCGGGATCGTCACCGCATCGCCTTCGCCGACCGAGCGCACGAAACTCTTGGTCTCCTCGTCGGCATAGACCTCCATCGAGCCGTGGCCTTTGATGAAGATATAGACCTCCTCCTGGTCGGTATGGTTGTGCGGCGGCCACGAGCGCTGGCCGGGTTGGAAGATCGTGTAGCCGGCGATGAGCTTCTCAGCCGGCTCGCTCACGTCGAACATCAGGAATACGTCCTTGCCCTTCAGGTGCCGGATGCGGCGTTCGTCGCGCGAAAACTCGCTCCACTTCGCGTGAAACGCCGGATGCGCCTTCTCCGCCGGCGCGCGGCAGACAATCACGCGGCTCTCGCCGCCGTTCTGGCCAAGCTGGTAGGCGGCACCGCGCGGCACGTAGAGCACGTCGTAGTGGCGCAGCGTGTAGCTCGTGCCGCCAAGCGTCACTGTGACTTCGCCCTGCCAGCAGAACAGCAAGGCTTCCTCGCTGAGATGCGCCAGCGGGCTGGATTGGATTGGCCCACTCAGTTCATAGACGCCATAGGTTAGGAGCTGGAGGTTGGAATTCTGTGGATTGGATTTCTCAACGTAACGAAACGCGCCGGCACCTGCCGGGACAAAGGTGGCTGGTTTGGGTTGATTCATAGCTCTCACTCCTCGTGGAAAGTTGGTCACCACGCCCGCGCTCGTTTGAACGCAAGATGGGCGCGAAAGGCTTCGGCTGCTGCGACTCCCGCCTGCGCACCGCGAGCGCGGGCTTGGAGGCGCATGAGGTCGAGCAGCGGCGAGAAACTGCTGTCATCGCCGCGCGCCATCTGGCTACGATGACAGGCCAGCATTTTCTCCTTCAGCGACATGAATCGCGAAACGTCCACGTAGAAACCCGGCTCGAAGCTGCTCATGTTCACCGTGTCCATCCACCACAGCGCGGGCGAAGTCGGCAACGGCGCTGATTTCGTTTTCTGGCCGCGCGAGGCGCAGAACCACGAGGCCACTTCTGCAACCGCGGCGGCAGTGCGATGGTCGGTGTGGTAATCTGCTGGCGCGTGTGCCAGCACCAGCGATGGCCGAAACTGGCGATAGACCTCCGTCAACAGCAGCCGCGTCCGGCGATCATCGGCGAGCGTGCCGTCGGAGATGTTGCCGCAAAATAATTCGGCGCCCAACAACTGCGCCGCCGCGTCCATTTCACGACGGCGCACGGCGGCGAGGTTGCGGATGGGTTTGTGTGGCTGGCCGCCATCACCGTTGCAGAGCACCGCGACACCGATGGCCGCACCGTCAGCCTTCGCTCGCGCCAGCGTGCCGGCGCAGAGCAGTTCCGCATCGTCGGGATGAGCGACCACGGCGAGCACGCGTTCGTTTCTGAAGTCGAGTCTCATGCTCCCTATCGTAACATGATAGTCGGCGGCTGGGCCACGTAGTCGGCCACCGTCAGCACCGCGTCGGGATGCAGTCGCATCAGCGACGCCGGGCACGCTGCGGTGATCGGCCCGTGCAACGCGCGACGGGCGACAGCGCTTTGCCACACGCGGTTACAGTAGAGCCGCAGCCGGCGCGCGCCCAAACATTCCTTCATGCCCACTGTCACCGCGCGATGCGGGATGATGCTAATCTCGCCGCCGACGGTGACGGAGTTGATCGTGCGCGTCTCGCGCGTCAGCGATAACACGCGCGTCGGCAACGCGGCGAACTCTTCCACGCTCATCGTCTCGCTCGGCTCTGGCGGCTCGTTGAAGGCGAAATGACCGTTGATGCCGATGCCGCCGAAGCAGGCATCCACGCCGCCGCGCTTCTCGATAAGTCGCGGCACGGCGGCTGGGTTTTGCGGGTCGGGAAAGACGCGGTTCTCCGGCAGCGGCGCAAGCGCAGGATCGAGCCGGTCGTAAAACAGGCGGTCCATGAAACCGCGAAAGCTGAGCGGATGGTCGGCCGGAATGAAACGGTCGTCGTCGGTGAGGTATTCGTCCATGTTGATGAGAACGACGTCGCGGCAGTTGATGCGCTCCTTGTTGATCATCTCCGCCAGCAACGGGAATTGCTCGACCGGCCCGACCGGCACGATGAGCGTCGCGCCGCGGCCCGCGGCCCGCGCGTTGAGGATTTCCCGGTGCATTGCCTCAGCCACGTCGCGGCCGATGGACGCCATGTCACCGAGAAGGCGCACCTTCACGGGCGTGCCTTTGCCGAGGTCGGCAGCGGGAACTTTCAAGTAATCTGGAAGCAGGTTCATTCGGGCAGAGGTTGGTCTTTGGTTTCCGGCAGGAAGAGCACCGCCACGATGCCGATCACAAACAGCATCCCCATCAGCGTGATAGCCAACTGGAGGTTCATGCCCGGCAGCGATTTCAGCCAGCCGGAGAAGATCAGCACGGGCGACGCCAGCAGCCGGCCCGCGTTAAAGCAGAAGCCCGCGGCCGTCGAGCGGAGATGGTTGGGGAACAACTCCGGGAAATAGATCGCGAACCCGGCATGGATGCTGAGCGTAGCGAAGCCCATCAGCGGCAGGAGCAGCACCAACTGCGTGTAAGTCGTCGGCAAATAGCATGTGATTGGGACGATGATCAGCGAGAGGACCTGCAACAAGATGAACGTCTTCTTTCGTCCCAGCCGCACGCAAAGCGGCCCGAACGACAACAAGCCAACAGCCATGCCGATTGTCTCAATGACGCCGTAAGCGAACTTCGCTTTCGCTGCCGCCTCAACGGAGTCCACGCCGCTTCGTCGCAGTAAATCCAGCACCAGGTCCTGGCCCGCGACAGTTACGCTCCAGAACGTGCCGAGGCCGACCGCGGCGAGCACCATGCCCAGCAGCGCGCGTGGTCCCCAGACGCGATGAAAGAACAGTTCGCGGAAACTGCCGAGCTTGCCGCCTTCGCCCGTCGCGGCCTTGTCGCGCGCGCTCGTCCAGCTTTCCGGCTCTTTCACGCTCGCCCACACCCACAACACGAGCATCGCCGGCAGCACGCTAATGAGATACGCGTAACGCCACTGCGCACCGACCGCGAGGCCGACGCCCGCCGCCACCCACGTGCCGATGGTGCTTGTGGAGTGAAAGATTCCCGATGCGTGCGCACGGGCGTGTTTCGGAAAGACCTCCGCCACCAGCGTCGCTGCGACGGCCCATTCGCCGCCGACGCCCATCGCGACGAGAAACCGCAGCGTGCCGACATGCCAGAGTTCCGTCGCGAAATACGTCAGGCCCGCGAACACGGAGTAGAACAAAATGGTCGCCACCATGATCGGCTTGCGCCCCCAACGGTCGGCCAGCGACCCGAACAGAATCCCGCCGAACGCGCCGCCGGCAAGAAAGATGCCCAGGAAAATATCGCCCCATTGCCGCACCTCCGGCGCGTTGTGCGACGCCCGCAGGATGTCTGTCAGCAGGTCGTTGCGGGTGATATTGAACACCTGCCCCTCGAACGCATCGAACACCCACCCCGCCGACGCGATCAACAGCACGAGCCATTGGTAGCGCGTCACGCCTTGATACCAGCGGGCCGGCGTGGAGACTGCGGTGGTGTTGTTCATGGGTGCGGCTCCTTGGACAGTCTTCGATTCGCGCTCAGCCAACCTGCCAACCCGTGCGATACGTCCGCTTCAGGTAACGCTCCGCTTCCGGGCAGTTGGGGAACTTCATCGCGGCGGCGTCCCACTCCAGCTTCTGGCCGGGACAACGGATGGCGATGGTGCCCAGCAGGATCGTCTCCGTCATCGGTCCGGTCTGGGCGAAGTGCGATTCCGTCTTCTCGCCGCCGAGGCACGCGTCCACATAATGATGATAGTGATTTCGCGGCGGCGGCTTCGGGCGCTCGTAGCCTTGGAACTTTTCCTTCGGCAGCAACTGCGGTCCTGTTTGATGCTCGTGAAGGATCGCACCCTCGGTGCCGACCAGCAACGCAGACTCTTTCGGATACTTGCCGGTTGGATTGAGGTCTTGCGCTTCTTTCGGCGGCAGAAATTCCGGCCCGTCGAACCATTCCACCGTGAGTTCCTTGCCCGCAATCATCTCGTTGCCGGGGAATGTCCACGTCACGTGTTCGTTCTGCGGCCAGTTGTCGGCGCGGCGCTCCGGCGAGTTCTTCCATGATTCCTCCACCTCCGCCACGACGCTCGTCGGTGCCTTCAGGTTGAGGCCGCGCCATGTCCCGTCGAGGATGTGACAGCCCATATCAGCGCACCAGCTCGTGCCAAAATCCTGCCACCCGCGCCACTTCGCCGGATGATAGGTGTCAGGCGCAAACGGCCGCATCGGCGCGTTGCCAATCCACAGGTCCCATTTCAACTCCGGCGGCGGCGGCTCGCTCGTGGCGGGGCGCGGGCCTTTGAGGCGGTTCGGCGCGGGGCGGTTGGAGCAAAGATAGACGTGCTTGATCTTGCCGATGGCGCCGCGCTTGATGAGCTGCACGGTCATGCGGTCGGCAATGCTGGAAGCGAACTGCGTGCCGAGCTGCGTAACGATGTCCTTCTTGATGGCCGCCGCGGTCAACGTCCGCACTTCCGCCAGGTCATGACACATCGGCTTCTGGCAATAAAGGTTCTTGCCGCGCTGGACCGCGGTGTAGGCGATCGGGAAGTGCATGTGGTCCGGCACGGTGACGTTCACCGAATCAATCTTGTCGCCCTCCTTCTCGAACATCTCGCGCCAGTCGGTGTAGAGCCGCGCGCCCGGCACGATTTTGGCTGCCGTGTCCAGATGCTTGGTGTCCACGTCGCATAGCGCGACAATCTGGAGCCGCTCGTGGTCCTGGAAACTCTTCAAGTCGTTGTGGCCCATCCGCGTGACGCCGATGCAGGCGTGGCAGAGCTTGCTGTTCGGCGACGCGGCGCGCAGGCCGGCGGGAAGCACGAAGGGCGCGCCGAAGACCGTCATCGCTGCGGCGCGCAGGAATTGGCGGCGTGTTTTCATCTGAGAACCCTCAAGCGTAAAGGACGCGGTCCATTTCGGCGGAAATCTCGGCCAGCCGCTTGCGGTCGCCGCCGCGAACCTCGGAAGTGGCCCAGCTTTGGAACCCGATCTGCTTCAACTCCTCGCGGACCCGCTTCCAGTTGATGTCGCCCTGGCCGATCGGGAAGTCGAAGCCTTTACCCATCCCTTCCTTCATCGCGATCTTCAGACTGTATTCCTTGATGTGGATTTTCACGATGCGTTTGCCGAGCACCTCGATCCAATGCTGCGGCCAACCCCAGCGCATCACGTTGCCCACGTCGAAATAAGCCTGCACCCACGGGCTGCCAATCTCGTCAATGTATCGGGCCATCGTCAGCGGCTCGATGAGGAACGTGGCCCACACATTCTCGATCAGGATTTTCACGCGCTTCTTCTCGGCATGGGGAATCGCCGAGCGGATCAATTCCTGCGTGCGCTTGTAGTTCTCCATGAACGGCGCTTCAGGATCAGCGCGCACAACATGCAGGACCGTGTCGCTGCCGTAAATCGCCGCGTCGTCAATCGCCTCCTTCAAGTCCGGGTTGCTGCCGTTCGACACGCCATGGATGCGAATGCCCACCTTCTCGGCGGCCCGAGCCAACTCCTTCGGATCGTCCGTCGCACCTTTCTTCGATGCGTAGCGCGACACCTCCACGCCCTCGTAGCCGGCGTCCTTCGCGACCTTGAACTTGTCCTCCACCGACAGCTTCGGCTCGACGATCATGCCCCAGCCGACAGCCTTCTTGATCCGCCCGCCCGCCTCCGCCGCTGACGCGCACCCCGACGGTAACGCTGCTACCACGCCTCCGAGGAAAATTCCGCTTGTCTGGATGAACTGCCGGCGATCAATAGATGCATTCATGAGCAAGTCCTTGAGTTGAATGAACGGCTTTAATTTCGATTTCAAAATAATACTTAAACAGCAAACCCGGAGTAAAGCAGAAATCCACCATCGGCGAACCGCCAATCCGCCCATGACATCCCTCTCCCCAATTCACCTGCCTGCCTTCCACTTCTGATATTCAGCGAGCATTTGCTCACGCGAGCAGCGCGGACGCAGGACGGTGCGAACACGAAAGCTGTATTCCTTCATCACCTCCGGCTTCGGCACGAGGAACTGGAAGTCCCATGCGGGATTTGTCGTCTGCAGCGCTGTGTTGACGCCGCCGCCGCTCGGCGAGTGGGTGAACCGGATGCCCGCCGCGCGGTCGAACATCACCAGCCACACGAGGTCATCGAAGTTGCCGTAGAAGAATGGCTGGTCGAAGCGGAAGCGCGAGAGGCTCTTGAAGAGCGTGTCGCGGCTGCCCGGCGCGAACGTCATCTCGAACGCGTCGCCGCGGTGGCGCACGGTGCTCTGGTCGTTGTGCCATTGCGTGCAGAATTGGGTCCAGAGGCTCTTCTGCCTGTCGAGGCCGCCGAGGAAATACATGCTCTTGTCCGCAGGGGCGTTGATGTAGCTGGCCCAGAACAACGCGAGATAGCCGCGCGGGAACACCGGCCGGTGGGCCACGCAGCGGAAGCTCATGTCCAGATAATGCGGCGCGACCAACCGGAAGCGCGTCCAGCTTTCCACGTAAAACGTCGGCGTCGGCGGCTGATACAACTCCGCTTCGGTCTCGCTGAGCTGTTTGAAACTCATTGGCGCGTTGCGCGGCTCGAAGAACAGCTTGCTGTCGCCGACGAGATGCTCGCCGGTGACGATGTGTTCCAGGTTCAGCCCCGCCACGGCCGGCACGAACACGCTGCGCGTCCCCGCCGAGTGGCGCAGGCTCCACACGCCGTTGTAGCCGGCACGATGCTCACCTTCGGCCGAGTTGTCGCCGACGACGGCGGTGAGATCACCCGCCTGGAGCGTCGCGTGGCTCAGCGCGCCAACCTGCGACGCGGCCCGCAGGCGGGTGGACAACACGCTTGCCATCGCCACTGAGCTTCTCAGGAACGATCTTCGGTTCATGGCGGTCCTCTTATCGTAGTCGTCTCGATCCGCGAGACGGTCATTCACATGATCCACGGCTGGCGCATCGCGCGCGAGCGGAGACGATTGGCTTTGGGGTCGTTGACGAACTCCGCCTTGACCGGATCGAATCGCAGGTTGCGCTTGAGCCACATGCAGATGTTGGCGGCGTGCACGGTGGTCATCGCGCGATACATGACCTCCGGATTGGCCACCGTAGGCCGGCGCGACTTGATACAGTCGAAGAAGTTCCGCGCGTGGTTCATCGGACACTGCGTGCGAGTCACGTAGTCGTTGATCACCTGCTTGAACTCGGCCAGAAGGATTGGCTTGGAAGCGCGCGAAGCGTCGTGCGCGTCGCTGGAGTTGGCAACCCAGCCTTCGCTGCCGTCGAACCGCTGGCCGGAGTAGCCCGGCCAACACTCGTTGTTGCGCGTCAGGATCATCTTCACGCCGTTGGCGAAGTGGGCGACGAGGCCGTCGCCAAAACGGTTGTCCACATACTCGTATTCGACCGCGGATGTGTGCTGCGCGCCGATGCCTGCTTGGACCTGAACGATCGTGTGGGCGCCCCATTCGCCGATGCAACTGGCGTGGAAATCATAGTGGCCCCGCCATCCGCCGCGGACGTAGGCGGAGTTGTAAGGTCGCCACGGACACGGGCCGAGCCACGCGTCCCAATCCACCTCGTCCTTCGGCGGCTCCGGTTCCGCGGGCAGCCAGTCGTGGCGCATTAACGCATCGTCCCATGGGGCGATCTGCGCGTAGGCCGTGTGCAGTTTGCCGAGCCGGCCGGAGCGGGCCATCTCGATGCCGAACACACGGTTGGCCATGCTCAGACCCTGCGTGCCGCTCTGATACACGCGCCCGTATCGCCGCGCTGTCTCCACCACCATCTGGCCCTCGGCGATGGTCATGCAGGAAGGCTTCTCACAGTAAACGTCCTTCCCTGCCCGCATCGCCATTACCGACGCCAACGCGTGCCAGCGATCGCCCGTGGCGATCAACACCGCGTCAATGTCCGCGCGCAACGCGAGGAACTCGCGAATGTCGGGATACATCGCGCAGTCCTTGTTGCCATACTTGTCGTCCACCAGTTTCTTGATCGCCTCGCGCCGGAGTTTCCGGGCGTCACAGATGGCGACGAATTGCACATCCGTCTCAGCGAGCATCCAGTTCAAAACCGCCGTGCCCCGCCCGCCCAGCCCGATGCCGCCGAGCAGAATGCGCTCGCTGGGCGCGACGAATCCATCTTTCCCAAGCGCACGCGCAGGAATGAGAAACGGCATGGCCAACGCGCCGGCTCCGACAGTTGTGAGCATCTGCCGGCGCGTCAGATTGGTTGCTTTGGGCTTCATTGCTTCATGAACTCGTTGGCCTGTGGCGCGGCCTGCTCGAGATTCGGCGTGATGTCGGCCTCGCGCCGGCCCAACGCCCACGACAGTCCGCCCAACAGAACCTGCGCGAAGATTTTGTTCGTCCACACGTCTTCGCGATGGCCCATCGAGGTGTAGAACACGCGCCCCTTGCCGTGCATCCGCGCCCATGCCGCCGGGAACGGCGGCCGGTCGTAGCACCGTTTGTCACCCGACTTGTCCTTGTTCATCCCCGCGCAGTCTTGGACAAGGATCACGTGGAGATCCTTGGTGAACCGAATCAGCGAGAACCATTCCTCCATCAGCGAGAACGAGTCGCCCAAGCCTTCCGCGCCAGGAAACTCCGGCGAAACCACCTTCATCTGCGCCACCTGCTGGTTGCCGTGTCCGAGGCAATCGGCCCCGAAGGCTTCGGGCAACAGCCAGAGGCCGGGATGAATCGCGACGAGCGGTTTGCCAGCGCGCACCGCCGCATCGAGCCGCTTCCAGCCGCGCTCCGTCAGCGGCGCGCTGTGGTCCTTGCTCTCCGGCTTCATCAGGTCCGCCGGCCTGCCGCACGAATACGAGACGACGGCCGCGTATTGATCCAGATCGCGATCGAACACCGAGCCGTCCTTGGTGCACTCAACGTCGCAATCAAGTTGCCGAACCATGTCGGTGAAAGTCCGCTCGGCCAGCGATAGCGCTTTGCCCTCGCGATGCACGACAGGATGCTCGAAGAGCACGCTGCGGCTGAAAAAGAGGAGCCGGTGGCGGCGGTTGGTCGGTTGATCGGCCAAGGCGGCGACCCCGCCGAGCACCAGTCCGGCCAAAGATTGCAGAGCTTGTCGGCGTTTCATTGTTCTCAACGATGCCAGAGTGTTGCCTTGCATGACCTGATCGAACTCCGACGGCATCGTAGCCCCGGCTTCTTCGAACACAAGCGCGGAATCCAGCGCTTTGCTACACCGCCGGCATCCGCGCGTGCTGGCGGAGGAAGGCGTTGTTCTTCTTCGTGTCCTTGATGCAGTCTTCGATGCTGGCGTGGCTGGTCTCATAGACATACCAGCCTTCGTAACCGATTTCGTTGAACGCGCGGAACGCCGCCGCCCAGTCTATCGGGCCGGGTTCCTCGATGAGCTTGTTGTCGTTCTTGACGTGCACCGCGCAGATGCGGTCCTTGCCGAGGAGCTTGACGCCGGGAATGGCCTGTTCGCCGTGGCCGTAGAAGGCCATGTTGTGGAGGTCGTAATAGACACCGACCGCAGGATGATCGACAAGGTCCACGAGCTTGGCGTTGTCGGCGGGGCTGAGGGAATTTTCGAGGCCCAACCTGACGCTGGCGTCGGCAGCGCGCGGCGCCACTTCCTTCAACATGGCGACAATCGGGCGATACGATTCTTCCCGCATCATGTCGGGCGCCTGCTTTTTGAAGAACGCAAGCAGAAGCGCGTTGCTGCCGAGCAACTCCGCCGCGCGGATTGAGAGGCGAAGGTTTTCGGCGGCAGCCGGGCGGCTGATTTCAACGCCGCGATCCCAAACGCCCGACAGCGTGGGGAGGCGCATCCCCCAACGATCCGCTTCGCGCTTGTAACGCCGCGCAGCGTCCCAATCACGCAGGCTCGGGTTGCCACCCGTGACCTGTAATTCCACGCCCGTGACACCCGGAATGCTGGCAGCGGTCCTGATGACATCGAAGTTGCCCACCATCTTCATGCTGGCCGCACGAATGCCGATTTTCAGCGGCAGCGTTTGTTTCTCAGCAGTTGGCGACTGCGCATCGCTGCGGCTCGGAATCCCGCACGCCGCCGCAGCCACCGTCACCGAGTTCTTGAGGAATGTTCGTCGGTTCATGTTCACAGTTCCTTGATGAAGATGTTGGTAAACTCCAGGTCGTCGCCGTGGTATTGCAGCGCGATGGGACCTTCGGGCGCGATGCCGGGCAGCGGGCAATTCTCGATCACGATCTGGTTGTTGAGGACGACGGTCACGCGGTCGCCCTTGAGCGTGATGTAGAAGCGGTTCCATTTCCCGAACGGCGCGTCGGCCTTCACCTTCGGCAACATTTGGCGGCGCAGGTCGGCAGGCAGCTTCTCGTCCTTGTGCAGCTCGTTGATGTCGCCTGAACCCATCGGCTGGCTCCAGATGTTCACCTGGTAGCGACCGTCACCGCGCAGGAAGATGCCGCTGTCGCCCGCGTCGGGGATTTCCTTGCGGATAATCTGGCGCTTCTCGTCGCGCGCGTAGAGGCCGTCGGACGTGAACGTCGGCAGCGCCTTCAACGCCGGCTTCTTCGCGAGCCGCCAGTCCACGCAGAGCACGAAATCGCGGTAGCTCTTCTCCGTCCACAGGTCGAGCTTGCGGCCTTTCACGCCGCCCTTGCTCACGAAATGCGAGCCGCGCGCGTTCCAGACGGCGTTGACGGCATCGTTGGTTTTCCAGCCGCCGAGGTCCTTGCCGTTGAAAAGCTGCCGGAAGCCTTCGTAAGGATTCGCCGTCTGCTCCGGCGGCGTGTTCGAGGAAGGCAGTTCCTTGATGCGCAGGTTGCGGAACTGGCACTCGCTGCCCTCGGCTTCGAGGCAGAGGAAGCCTTTGCGCGGCACGCAATCCTTGCCGACGGTCACTTCCTTGCCGTTCACCGAGAGCCGCAGTTCGCCGCGGTTGGCCACGAGCCGGTAATGGTTCCATTCCGGCGACGGCTTGGTGCGGTCTTCGGTGGGAAAACTGCGCTGGCCGGTCTTCGAGATGCGACCTGCGCAAGTCATCGTCGCGCCGCGCACGGGGAAGATGTCGCCGTGCGTCGTGAACCACTCATTCGCGCCTTTGTTCTTCGCGTAACCGGGATCGAGCACCTGCACCTCGATGCCGCGCGGGAACGGCCCGCCGACCGACGGCAGCCCGTCCGCCCACGTGAACACGCCGCTGTTGCCGGCCTCCTTCATGTGTCGCCATTCCAGTTCGAGGATGAAGTTCTCATACATCCGCGCCGTGCGCATCAGCCCGACCGGCACGCCGCTGGTGACGATCATCCCGTCGCGCACAAAGAACGTGTCCGCCGCGACATTCAGCGGCATCCACCCCGCGAGGTCGTGTCCGTTGAACAACGGGACAAAGCCGTCGGCGTCTTCAGCGCGGAGCGATGTGGTGCCGAGTGAAATGATGAGAGCAAGAGCGGCGCAGGCCACGGAGAGGACGGAAGCTTTGCATGTTTTCATTTTCTATTTTCCTTGTGTCGTCCTATTCATCTTTTCGCGCGCGGATGGCCGCGACCCAAGTTGGCCGCCGACGTGATCATCTGTTCCGATCCTTACTTTGTCGGCAAAGGCTTGACGCGGATGTTCTTGAAACAGACCACGCTTTTCGCGTCGTGCGCTTGCAGGGCGAACGTGCCGCGGGAGAGCTTTCGCTCGGAGAACCACGGCGGGTGGCGAACGATGAAGCCTTCCGGCTGCGTCCAGTTTACCACGGTCTTGCCGTCTATCTTGATGACCACCTGCTTACCGCGGACGATCACGTGCAGATGGAACCACGCATTGTCCCGCACCAGCGATTCGGTGATATCCGCTACGGCGTAGAGGCTGCCGGTCTTTTTCGGATGCGAAGGATCGGCGTCGATCTGAATCTCGAAGCCTTTCTGTGGCCAGGCGTTTTCCACGAACTCCGTATGGAAATAGATGCCGCTGTTGGAATTGGGTTCGGCCTTGACGTCGGCCTGGAACTCGAAGTTGGTGAATGAGGCGCGGCCGTCCGGGCCGACGTAGAACAGATGGCACTTGGGATGCGGGGCCTGTCCCTTGATCGCCGCGCCGCAGGCGTGAGCCACTATCATGCCCTCGCGGACCGAGAACGACGCGGGGTCTTCGCTGGCTTTCCAGCCAGCGAGCGTCTGGCCGTCAAAGAGCAGCCTCCAGCCGGATGTTTTCTCGGCATCGGTCAGGTCGTTCGGCTCTGCGCCGTCCGCCATAAATGACGTGCCTGCGAGAATGCCGCACCATACGCCAGTCAGCATGAGGTGAATCAATTTCATTTTCGTTTCGTCCTTCTTCCTTCTTCGGCCGAGTTTTCGCACTCCTCTCAAAGAATTCAAAGCTCTTTGATGCGGATATTGCGGAACTCGACGCGGCTGCCGTGTCCCAGAAACCCGATGTGGCCTTTGGCTCGCATCCGGCCGGTGTTCTTGTCCAAGTATTTCTTGTATTCCAGATTGTCGAGGTCCGCATCCACGATCATGACGCCGTTGAGCGTGACCTTGGCGCGGCGGCCGTGGAATATGATTTCCTCGCTGTTCCACTGGCCGGCCGGCTTCAGGTGGCCGCGCTTGGCCGGCGCCAGCAGGTAGATCGAGCCGTGGTATTGATGAGGGGCGAGGTTCTTGTAACGCTCGGCAGAGTCGTCCAGGATTTGGATCTCCATGCCCACTTCAGCGATGCGCCCCTCCAAGGGAGAACGCACGGCAACGCCGTTGTTCGCGCCAGGCTCCAGCTTGAACTCGAAGCGGAAGACGAAATCGCCATATTCTTTCGTGGTGAACAGATTCTGGTGGGTGCTTTCCTGCTCCCCCGGCCCGTGCTTCTTGCAGACAAGTTTGCCATCCTCCGCGACGTAAACCTCAGTGGCCCCCTGCCAGCCGTCGAGGTTCTTGCCGTTGAACAGCGGCACAAACCCGTCCGCGTCCTGTGCGTGGAGAGGCTCGGCGCCGAATGAAGCGACGCATAGAGCCGTCGTCGTCCAGAACATTGTCCGGTGAAGCAAGTTTTTCATGGGAACCTCGTTTGCGGGCTTGACAGTAATTTCGATTTCAAAATAATACCCCCAAGGTGAATCATGAGTAAAGTCTCTTTTGGTCTCATTGGGTATGGCGCGTGGGGCAGCCACCATGCGCGGGTCATCGCCGACGGGGCGAACACGCAACTGGCCGTCGTTGCCGAGCGCTCCGACAAGAACCGCGCCGAGGCGCAGACGAAGCATCCGCAGGCCGCCGTGACCGCGGATTACCGCGAACTGCTGCGCCGGCCCGATATTGAGGTCGTGGATGTCGCGTTGCCGTCGCACCTGCACCACGAGGTCGGCCGCGCCGTGCTGGAGGCGGGCAAGCATTTGCTGATGGAGAAGCCGATGGCCATCTCCATTGTCGACTGCGACGACCTCGTCCAACTCGCGCGCGCGAAGGGCTTGCAGATTGCCGTGGGCCATGAGTTCCGCTATTCCGCGCTCTGGGGCAAGGTCAAGGAACTGGTGGACGCCGGCGCGATCGGCACGCCGCAATACGCGCTCATCGAGCTGTGGCGCAATCCTTATCGGCTCGGCTCCGACGGCTGGCGCTACGACATCAAACGCGTCGGCAACTGGATTCTGGAAGAGCCGATCCACTTCTTCGACCTCGCGCGCTGGTATCTGTTGGGCAACGGCAATCCGGTCTCGGTTTATGCGAGCGCCAACGCGCGCGACCCAAAGCGGCCGGAGTTGCAGGACAACTTCAGCGCCATCGTGAACTTCCCCGGCGGGCGCTACGCGGTGATCTCACAGACGCTGAGCGCGTTTGAGCATCATCAAGTGGCAAAGCTGACCGGATCGAAGGGCGCGATCTGGGCGAGTTGGAGCGGCGCGATGGATCGCACGTTTCACCCGACGTTCTTCTTGAAACACTTCGACGGCGAGAAGGTCGTGGATGTGGAAATCCCGAAAGCCACCGGTGAGGTCTATGAACTGGCTGACCAAATCGCCGGCCTGGCCGAGGCGGTTCGAACCGGGAAACCGCCGCGTGTGACCGGCGAAGACGGCCGTTGGTCGGTGGCGATGTGCCTGAAAGCGCAGGAGAGCGTGGACAAAGGCGCCGTGGTGAAGTTCTGAACATGCCTCGTCGCATCAAATCCAAACACCAGCACGTGGCCACCCTAGAAGCCGAGTTGCTGCGGCGCGTGCGGGCGCACGGTGGCCTTTCGCGCGTGCAACTGGCCCGTGACCTGAAGCTCGCGCCCTCGACGGCAGGCATCTACGTGGATCGGCTCGTGCGCGCAGGCTTCCTGCTCGAAACCGAAAACGCAGGGCGCGAAACCGCTGGCCGGCCGCCGACCTCGCTCGTGCCGAATCCCGATGGCGGCCGTTTCATCGGCGTGGACTTCGAGGCGCGCAACCTGATGGCGACGGTCGTGGATTTCTCGCAGCAGCCGTTGCGGCAGATCCACAAGACGCTCCGACCAACGGACTCGGCGGGGCAGATTCTCGCCAAGATCGAGCTGGCGATTAACGAGATGATGGCGCGCGATTCGCGACCGGTGCTCGGCATCGGCGTGGGCGTGCCGGGCGCGATTGACCCGGTGACGAACGTCGCCGTCCACTACGACTTCATCAAGGGTTGGAGCGACGTGCCGCTCGGCGAGCGGCTGGGCGAGCGGTTCGGCGTGCCGGTGTTCCTGGAGAACAACATCCGCTCGATGGCGCTGGCCGAGTTATGGTTCGGCGCGGGGCGCGGTCTGCGGAACTTCGTGTGCATCGGCATCCGCTCCGGCATCGCAGCCGGCGTGGTGGTGAACGGCCAACTGTTGCACGGCGCCCATCATCGCGCGGGCGAAATCGGCCATTGGGTCTGCCCCGTGCCGGCGGAACTGGCCGAAACCGCTTCGGCGCGCCGCAACGGCGAATGGCGCTGGCAGGCCGGCGCGAAGTTGGAACAGGTCGCGTCACTCTCCGCGATTGTGGCTGCGGCGCAGCGCGGCTTGGAACGCAGGCAAAAGACCGTGCTCGCCGATGTGAAAGGCGAACTGACGATAGACGACGTTCTTACCACCGCGCACGACGGCGATGAATTTGCCCTGTCGCTTGTGCGCGCTGTGGGGCGCGTGCATGGCTGGGTGGCGCATCAGGTCAATGAGTTGTTCAACCCGGAGAAGATCATCTTCGCCGGCCCGCTGGCCGACCTCGGCAATCTCTTCCTTGCGCCTGTTCGCGAGACTGCTCGCGAACTCGGCGACGCCGGCCGCAACCTGACCATCGTGAATTCCACGCTCGGCCAATACAACGGCGCGGTCGGCGCGGCGGCGCTGGCGTTGCATCAATGGAAACCGAAACGATGAGCGCGACGAATCTCTGGACATTCAAACTGCCAACATCTGTCACGTTCGGCAGCGGCTGCGTGCAGCAGCTTCGGCAGATCGTCGCTGTGCGCGGCGCCCGGCCGCTGTTGGTAGCTGACCGTGACTTGGTCAAACTAGCGCCGTTCGCGCGCGTGCAGGAAGTGCTGCCGGGGGTTCCTGTGTTCTCAGACGTAACGCCGGATCCGACGGTCGCCTCCGTGGACGCGCTGGCGGCGCGGCTGCGAGCGGAGAGGCACGACGTGGTAGTCGCCGTCGGTGGTGGCAGCGCGATGGATTGCGCCAAGGCGGCGGCGTGTCTCGCTGCTGGCAATTTGCCAAGCATTCGCGCGGCTCATTCCGAAGGCGTTCCGCTTGGCAGCGCGCGCTTGCCGCTCATTGCCGTGCCAACGACGGCGGGGACTGGCTCGGAGGTTACACCGTTTGCGGTGCTGAGCGACACCGAAAAGAAGGTCAAAGGGCCGATCGCGGGCGATGCGTTGTATCCCGTCCACGCGGTCGTAGACCCGGAGTTGACGCACTCGCTGCCGCTGAAAGTCACGGTGGTGACGGGACTCGATGCGCTATGCCACGCCATCGAAGGCTACTGGTCGCGGAACCATCAGCCGATTTGCGACGTGATGGCCATCGAGGCCGCGCGCTTGATCTGCGCCAACCTGAAGCGCGCGGCTCAACAGCCCAGCGATGCCGAGGCGCGCTCCGCGATGAGCTACGCCGCGACGCTGGCCGGTGCGGCGTTCCAGTTGCCGAAGAACGCGATGGTTCATGCGTGTTCGTTCCCGCTGTCAGCGCGCTATCACATGGCCCACGGCACGGCATGCGCGTTCACGCTGGAGGAAGCGATTCGTTTCAACGCGCCCGTCATGGGCGAGCGCATGACGGCGTTTCTGCGCGGAGCCGGGGTTGGCAGCGCGGACGAACTGATCGCGCTGGTGCGCGAATTGAAGCAACTCGGCGGCTTGCCCTGCACGTTGCGCGAGGCGGGCATCCCGACGACGGAGATTCCGAACCTCGCGAAGGAGAGTTTTCACCCGCTCATGAAGAACAACCCGCGAACTATGACCGAGGCTGACCTCGTCGCGATGTATGAGCGGCTGACTTGAACAGATGAAAGGAACAACGATGGACAAGACAACGACACAACCGGCGTTTGATCGCGCCGAGTTCGACCAGATGGCGGCGGAGTGGCGCTACATCATGACGGACATGATCTGCCGCGCCGGCTCCGGCCACCTCGGCGGGGCGTTCAGCCTCGTGGAGATCGTCATGACGCTCTACTGCCGGATCATGCGCACCGACCCGGCGAACCCGCGCTGGGATGAGCGCGACCGGCTCGTGCTCTCGAAAGGCCACGCCGCGCCGGTGCTCTATCTGGCGCTCGCCTATCAGGGATTCTTCCCGATGGCGTGGCTGAAGACGCTCAACGCCGACGGCACGAAGTTGCCGAGCCACGCCGACGCGCGCTACGTGCCGGGCATTGACATGACCACCGGCTCACTCGGCCAAGGGTTGTCGTGCGCTTGTGGCGCTGCGCATGCCGCGCGGCTCGATGGAAAGAAACATCGCGTGTTCTGCATCATCGGCGACGGCGAGAGCAACGAAGGCCAGAACTGGGAAGCAGCGATGTTCGCCGGACACCACAAGCTCGACAACCTCGTCGCCATCACCGACTACAACAAGCTGCAGATTGACGACTTTACCGACACGCTGCTTTCGCTGGAGCCGCTCTGCGACAAATGGCGCGCGTTCGGCTGGGAAGTGTTCGAGATGGACGGCCACGATTGGGACGCTATCTACAAGACAATCAACGCCGCCATCGCCGTCCGCGGCAAGCCGGCGATGATCATCGCGCACACGATCAAGGCCAAGGGCTGTTGCCTCGTCGAGAACAAGCCAGAGAGCCACAACATCAAGGTCCCCGACCAGGCGACCTACGACAAATTCCTGAACTCGCTGACGGCCAAGGCGACGCTGCCCTACTGAGGAACGAACATGGGAAAAGACTTTCACAGCATGGAAATGCGTTTCGTCTATGGCGAGACGCTGAACGAACTGATCGAGCAAAATCCGAACGTGATGTGCCTCGAAGCCGACTTGAGCAAAGCCTCCGGCACCAACCCGACGGTGTCGAGCCGCCACCCGGCGAACTTCCTAAACATCGGCGTGGCCGAGGCGAACATGATCGGCATCGGCGCGGGCCTCGCGTCGGAAGGGAAGGTGCCGTTCTGCGCAAGCTTCACCTGCTTTGCGACGCGGCGCGTGTATGACCAGGTCACCATTAGTGTGGCCTACGCCAACATGAACGTGAAGATCGTCGGCACCGCGCCGGGCATCACCGCCGGCCCGAACGGCGGCACGCACATGTGTTTTCAGGATTTGGCGATCATGCGGGCGATGCCGAACATGCACGTCTATAGCCCATGCGACGCGCTGGAACTGCGCTCGGTGATGCGCTACATGGCCGCGAGCCGCCAGCCGACCTACATGCAGCTCATCCGCTCCAAGGTGCCGAAGATCTTCGACGCTGAACACGCGTTCGATCCCAACAAGGCCGTTGTCCTGCGCGAGGGCCGCGATGTGACGCTCGTCTCGACTGGCTACATGACGCAGTTCGCCGTCGCCGTCGTTGACGAACTCGCGCGCGCGGGCGTGTCGGTCGAATTACTGCACTATCCATCGGTCAAACCGTTCGATGCCGCCACGTTGGTCGCTTCGGCGCAAAAGACACGCGGCGTCGTGACGGTAGAGAACCAGAACATCATCGGCGGCCTCGGCGGCGCGGCGTGCGAGGTGTTGTCCGAGCAATGCCCGACGCGGGTCAAGCGGCTCGGCGTTCCAAACCAATTCGGCGAAGTGGCGAGTGAGCAATACCTGTTCGACAAGCACGGCTTCGGCCCGAAGCAGATTGCCGACGCGTGCCGGCGGATTGCGGCAGAAAGGAAGACGAAATGAAAATCGCCATCGGATCGGTCGTGAAAGGTTTCAAGCTGAAGGAGGCCATCAAGGCGCATTTGCAGGCGCGCGGCCATACCGTGATCGAGGTCGGCTGCGCGGACACGGCGCAGTTCTGCAAATTTCCCGCCGTCGGCCAGCGCATCGCGCACGCGCTGAATTCCGGCGAGGCCGAACTGGCCATCAACTGCTGCGGCAGCGGCACGGGCGCGAGCATCTCGGCGGGCAAGTTCAAGGGTGTCTGTGCCGTGAGCTGCGAATCGGAGAAAACTGCGCGGCTGGCTCGCGTGGTCAACGACGCCAACTGCCTGTGCATGGGCGAGGACGTCGTCACCCCGGAACTAGCCTGCAAGATGGCCGACGCGTTCGTGGAGGCGCGTTTCCAAGACGCGCCGGCAGCGCCCGAGGAAGTGCGCGCGTTTTGGCGCGAGGCGCGCGACGAACTGATGGCACGCGGCGCGAACCCCAACACTCGCGAACTGGAGTTTCTGAAGAAGCCATGACGGAGTTTGCCGTCTTCGCGGTCATCGCGAGCCTGGGGATGCTGGTGCAGTCCACGGTGGGCTTTGCCGGCTCATTGGTAGCCATCCCGCTGTTTGCGCTCTTCATGTCGCCGCGGGAGGCGGTGCCGGCCTATTGCTTCACGATGCTGGCGGTGAACCTCTTTCTGGTGTGCGAAGGCCGCCGCCACGTCGAGTGGCGCTCCGTGCGCGGCCTGCTCATCGGCGGACTACCGGGCGTCCCGATCGGCGCGCTGGCACTCAAGCATCTGCCCGTTCACATCATCGGCGCCGCCATCAGCATCATCACGCTGTTGTTCGGCATTCTGTTTCTCTCGCGCATCCGCGTCCGGTTTCCGGTTCATCCAGTGACCGAGCCGGTGATCGGGCTGCTCAGCGGCATGCTTGGCGGTAGCATTTCGGAGTCCGGGCCGCCGGTGGTTGTCTATGCGTTGTCGCGCGAATGGCCGAAGGACGTCTTCCGCAGTTCACTGCTGGCCTATTTCCTTTGTCTCGCGACGACGGCGGCCGTGAGCTACAGCTCGCTCGGCATGGTGAACAGCCACTTGCTGACGCTGTCAGCGTGGGGATTGCTGCCGGCGCTGGCGGCGGGGCATCTGGGTGTGTGGCTGAAGGACCGGATCAACGAGCGCAACTTCCGCCTCGCCGTGCTGGTCACGGTCATCGCCGTGGGCGTCGTCGGACTGGTGAAATACTTGCGCTGAGATTGAAGACCTAAGCGGAGCCGGCAGGGATGCCGGCGCTACCGCGGCGTGACGCCGTGGCCGGCGGTGATGCGGGCGACGGAGAGGCGCGCGCCATTCAGTTTGTAGCCGCCGCAAAAGGGGTTCTCCGCCATAAACAACGGCGTGTCGAGGTCCGCAAATCGGAAGCCACCCAGCCCCGCGGCAAAACAGGCCGAGACGGTCATCGCGAGGATGGACTCGATGTTACCGCCGATCATCAGGCTGAGGCGGTGCGAGCGAGCAACGCGAGCGATGTCGAGTGCGGCGGCGATGCCGGCCTTCATGAATTTGATGTTGATGACCTGCGCGGCCCGTTTCCGGGCGATGCGCTGAACATCGCGCGCCGAACAACAGCTTTCGTCAGCGGCGACGAGCCAGCCGGTTTCCTCACCGAGTGTGCACATGCCGTCGAGGTCGTGCTTGGCGAGCCATTGCTCCAGCAACGCGGGAACGATCTGGAGTTTCTTCATGCCACGTGCCAGTTCCCGCGCTTCAGCACGGGAGATTGCGGCGTTGCCGTCGAGAATGAGCGGCGCTTCGGGCGAGACTTCATGCACCGCTGCGATGCGCGCGAGATCATGAGCGGGACCGCGCCGGCCGCCGATTTTCATTTTGATGGAACGGATGCCGCGCCCGACGATGGCGCGCGCCGCGACGGCGGCTTCGGCGGGCGAGCCGGTGGTCACGGTCATGTCGGTTTCGAGAGTTGTGCCGGCGCCGCCGAAGTAACGCCACAGCGGCATGCGCTCGTGGCGCTTGAGCGCATCGAGCAGCGCCGTCTCGAAAGCGCACTGCGCCGCGCCGCAGTCCTTGCCTCCACGCCTGCGGAACTCGGCAGCGAGCGAGCGCCACGCGCAGGCGTTGCGGCCGGGCAGCCATTCGCGCGCCTGACGGAGCACGCGCAACGCGCCGGCCTGCGTTTCGCCATTGTAAGCAGCAAAGGGTGCGGCCTCGCCGTAGCCACGCGTGCCGTCGGCCAACTCGACGGTCACGAGCACGTTCTTGGCCGTCACCTGCACGCCGCTTGAAATCCCAAACGGCGCGAACAATGGAATGTCGAGCGGTTCCACTTCGATGGAGCGGATGCGGGTCGGCGA
This sequence comes from Verrucomicrobiia bacterium, assembly GCA_041667205.1. Classification (GTDB taxonomy): domain Bacteria; phylum Verrucomicrobiota; class Verrucomicrobiia; order CAIQCK01; family CAIQCK01; genus CAIQCK01. Next base: position 137,137 of record JBAYFL010000011.1, read on the forward strand.
ATGACGTGTCGCGGTCATGGACGCCGATTTCACATGCTGGCGGCGTGGAATGCGAGCTTGTTTGGGTTCCCGCGCGCGGTTAGAGTCGCGAGCATCACGGAGAGTTGAAAATGTCTGGAAACCCAAATTCCACCGTCGGATTGATTGCGTCCACTGACCCGAAATCGAACTCGGTCCTTCGGATCGCCCAACAAGCCAGCTTGGACCCGAATCTGCTCTACGAGGCGGTGATCGAGTTGTCCAACGAGGGGCTGCTCACCGCCGGATGCGTCAACCACGCCGCGCGCATCCTGCTGACGCAGCTCGGTTTGCCGGCGTATTTTTTCCGGCATATTTCCAAGGACGCCCTCAAGCGCGTGCTTCGCGCCATCGGCACGAACATGCAGCGTGAGAACGGCGAGTTCGTCCTGCGCGGGGCGGTCTCGGAGGTGCAGTTCGACGTGGACGGCGGCGTGCAGGTGCGCATCGCCACCGCGCAGACCCGCGACCGCATGGAAGTCGTGCTCAATCCCGTCATGGCCGGCCACCGCGTGGAGTATTACTTCGGCCCTGATCACCAGTATTACACCTACATCATCCGGCCCGATCCGTGCCCGAAGATCGCAGAACTGGAACCAGGCGTGTCGGCGTTCGCGTTTGCCGGGCCGACGGCGAGCGAGCAGATGCCGACGGTGACACGCAAACGCTACGAAAATTTCCTCCGGCGCGCTCTCGACAGCGTGGTTCCGCTGATCGAAGTCACGGAGTCGGAACGGACGCGCGAGACCCGGATCATGTTCCGGGAGGACTTCAACCGCTCCACCGTGCCGGTGATCCGCAGGATGATGGGCGACCTCGGCATCACGTTGGGGCGGGCGTATTGGGAAACGTTCCGCAATCCTGTAGGCCGCATGGAGTCCATCTGCTCACTTTATCTACAAGGCAAACCAGCGGCGGCGCGATTGCGGCAGGCGCAGGACCAGTTGCAGTCGTTGCTGGCGATCCAGCCGAACGAGCTGGACCAGCTCTACGTCGGCGGCGTGCTGACTCTGGACGAATATTTCTTCTCGCTGAACGCGTTTGCGTTCATCCACAGCTTCATCCACAAGGATCTGCCCGCCGACCGCGACATCATGGAGGGACTGGGCCGGCCAGACCTGCGCGACGCGATGGCCAAGCGCGTCTTCGACTCCAACCGCGCCGAATACACCCGCAAGGTCATCCTCAACACCATGCTCGGCCAGCCGGCCCTGTTGAAGCAGCTTCACGAACTCTTCAGCCGTCGCTTCAACCCGCGCCGCCGGGCCGCCGCGAGCGGCCGGACCGTGACAAGAGCGCTGGAGGCGTTCAACCGCCGCGCGGCGATTGCGTTTCTCGACGACAAGACGGCCTGCGACATTTTCACGTTCATGGGCCGGCTGGTCACCGACACGCTCAAGACCAACTTCTACAAAGTCCACAAACGTTCGTTCGCGTTCCGGCTCGCGCCGACCGTCCTCGACCCGCTCGCGTTTCTCAGCAAGGTTTACGGCGTGTTCTTCGTCGTCGGCTTCTACGCCGTCGGCACCCACATGCGCGCCGAGGACATCGCCCGCGGCGGCGTCCGGCTCGTGCGTGTCACGCCGGGCAACTACGACACCGAGCTGGACAACATGCCCATGCTCAACTACGCGCTCGGTCCGGTGGCGCAGCGACTCAAACACAAGGACATCGCCGAAAGCGGCGCCAAGGCCGTTATCGTCCCGCACCCCGAATACGCCCGTGACGGCCTCAGCGCCACGTTCGATTTCACCGAGGGCGTGATGGACCTCATGCAGCCGTCCGCGGAGATCGTGGATTACCTCGACAAGCCGGAGATGATTTTCTTCGGCCCCGACGAGGGCACCGCGTCGTTCATGGACGCCGTCGCGCAACGCGCCCGCGAGCGCGGCTACAAACATTGGCGCACCATCACCACCGGCAAGAGCATCGGCATTCCTCACGACGTTTACGGGCTGACGCGCGACCGTCACGTCTTCGGTCTGCTGCCGCACGGGGAAAAAGGCACCGAACTTCAGATCGAAGGCGTTTCCAAACTGGTCACCAGCGACCCGGCGAAAATCTACGCGCGGCTCGGCGGCAAGATCGGCACGAGCGGCATGACCACGATGGGCGTGATGGCCTGCCTGCGCACATTGCTCGATCACGTCGGGCTGAAGGAAGAGCAGGTCAACTTGATGATGACCGGCGGCCCGGACGGCGACCTCGGCGCGAACCAGATTCAGTCGTTCAAAGGCCGCATCTGCCTGCTCGTGGACGGTGGCTCAGTGCTGTTCGACCCGGAGGGCCTCGACAAGAAAGAGCTGATGAAGCTCGCCCTCGCGCGGCACACGCAGCCGCGCCTGAACAGCCTCGCGTATCCCGCCGCGAAACTCAGCCGGCGGGGCTTCCGCGTGCTGCGCGCGCCGGGCCGCTTCACGCTGCCGGACGGGACGCGCGTCGAGGATGGCAACTTTTTCCATCGCAACTTCCTCACCGACCCGCGCAGCCGCCATTGTGTCGCCACGGCGAACATCCAGGCGTTCGTGCCGTGCGGCGGATTGAGGGACACCGTCAATGCCGGCAACGTGCGGAACTTCCTGGCAGTCTTCCACGAACTGCGCATGATCGTCGAGGGTGCCAACGTGTTCTTCGACGACACGGCGCGCGACGTCATCGCCCGCGAGAGTGCGATCCTGCAAATCAAAGACTCCAGCGCGAACAAAGGCGGTGTGACCTCCAGCGCCATCGCGGAGGTGCTCACGGCATTCCTGCTCGGCGACGACTACGAACATGTGCTCGTCGAGAACCCGAAGACGCGGACGCGGCTGATCCGCGAAGTGCTCGACCTCGTCGCAGCCAACGCCGTTGCCGAAACGCGGATGTTGCTGGCGCTCCACGCCAAGGAAAAGACGCCACTTCACAAACTCTCGGCCCGCACAAGCGAGGAGCTGTTCGCATTGCAGGCGGCCTTGCAAGGGAAACTCCAACTGCTCCTGGCCCACAAGGAGATCGTGAGCGGCGCGTTGCGGGCTTACATCCCGGCGGTTCTTGTGGAGCATCTTGGCATGGCGAAGATTCGCCGCACGCTGAACACGCGGGAGTTGAAGGCTTATCGCGATGCCATCGTGACCAAAAAGCTGGCTGCAATGGCGCTCTACCGGCACGCGGCTCGTTGGGAGGAGTGGCAGCGCGGGTTGCAGACGGACGTGGTCGCCGCGTGCAAAGAACTGCTTCGCGGAGCGCGCCACGACTAGGCGCTTCGCATCTTAATCGCCATCATGCCCATCCACGTCGAAACCATCACGCCATTGGCGGGACTGTCGTTCCGGCTGCATCGCTGGCGCGACAACCTGCGCGAGGTCGAGCAGTTCACGGCTGACGGACGCGTGGTGCCGTTCGAGGGCGCGGGCGATTACTGGCACCTGCACCGCGAGATGGAACTGACGTTCATCAAGCACGGCAGCGGCCTGCGGCTCGTGGGCGACCATATCGAGCGGTTCAACGGACCGGAACTGGAACTGCTCGGGCCGCACCTGCCGCACTGCGTCCAAGGGCTGCGCCGCTCCACGGGCATCTCGATGCAATTCCACTGGCCGCTGGATCATCCGCTGCGCGCGCTGCCGGAGTTCGCGCTGCTGGCGCCGTTGTGGGACCGCGCGCGGCGCGGGGTGGTGTTCGGGCCGGCAGTCTGCAAGCGGATCGGGCCGCGGCTGCTGGAAATGCCACGGCTGTCAGCTGCCGGACGTTTGGGGATGTTGCTGCAAGTCCTGGCGGAACTCGCCGCGCTGCCGTTGTCGCAGTCTCACGTGCTCTCGCGGATGCCGTTCAGCGTGCGCGAAGGCGAACGCCACCAACCCGGCATCGAGCGCGTCATCCGGCGCGTGCTGGAGAAATACGCCGAGCCGCTGCCGCTGCGCGACGCGCTGCAACTGGCGGCGATGAGCAAGGCGACCTTCGAGCGGCAGTTTCCGCGCTATACCGGCTGCACGCTCACGGAGTTTCTGAACCGCGTGCGGCTCGACCACGCGCGGCGGCTGTTGTTGGGCGGCGGCGAATCCATCAGCGCCATCGCCTACGCCGCCGGCTTCAACCATCTCTCCCACTTCAACCGTCTCTACCGCCGGGTCTATGGCGCGTCGCCGAGCGCGGACCGCGCCAAAAGGCGTGTTGGTTGAAGAGTGCCCGCGTCACGGAATGACGCGGCTGTTTCAAGCTCCGGTCTTGAGTTCCACCACGTCGTGCGGGGCGGCTTCCCTCATGCCGGCGGGGCTGACGCGGATGTAGCGCGCCTTCTCGCGGAGCTGGGCGAGGTTGGCGGCGCCGAGGTAGCCGAGGCCGGACTGGATGCCGCCGATGAGAGTCGCGAGCACGCGATCCGCGGAGCCGGCGGATTCCTTGAGCGCCTCGATGCCTTCAGCGGCGATCTTGCGGACCGTGTCCTTGTCGTGACCGTAGCGGGCGGCGGAGCCGGCCTTCATCGCGGCGAGGCTGCCCATGCCGCGGTATTGTTTGTAGAGTTTGCCGCCGATTTCGACGATCTCGCCGGGCGCTTCGCTGCAACCGGCCAGCAAGCCGCCGCACATGACGACGTTGGCCAGCGTGAGCGCCTTGACGATGTCGCCGGACTTGGTGATGCCGCCGTCGGCGATGATGGTGACGCCGAGTTTTTTTGCGGCGCGCGAGGTGATATAGAGGGCGGTGAGTTGCGGGATGCCGACGCCCGCCACGAGCCGCGTCGTGCAAATGGAGCCGGGGCCCTGGCCGACCTTGACGATGCTGGCGCCGGCCTTCGCCAGAAACTCCACGCCCGCGGCGGTGGTAACGTTGCCGGCGATGATTGGGAGTTTCGGAAACGCGTCGTGCAACATATGCACCGCGTCGCCAACGCCCTTGCTGAAACCGTGCGCCGTGGAAACCGCAACGGCGTCCACGCCGCGCTCGACCAAACCACCGACGTGATTGAGGATGCGCTCGCGATCCAGTTCGCCGAAGGCGTTGCGCGTGGCGGAAACCGCTGCGCCACAGATGAGGTGGTGGTTCGCGTCGCGGGCCGGTTTGAACTGCGCGATACGCTCCTGCATGATGCGCTCGACATCGGCCAGCGTGAACAGGCCGCGCAGGTGGTCGTCATCGTCCACCACGAGCAGTTTGTGAATGCCGGGATGTTCCGTGAAAAACTTGTCCGCGGCGGCGATCGGGTCGCGGCCGAGCTGCTTCTTGTTGATCGTCTGAACCTGGGCGCGCGGCGTCAACACCTCGATGGCCTTGCGCTTCGCGTAGCGCGGCTTGACGACATGGCCGGAGAGCAGGCCGATGAGTTTTTCGTCGGTGCCCACCACCGGGAATGTGCGGAAGCCGAACCGCTTCGTTTCGATCAACTCCAGCACCTCGCCGATCAACTGGTCCGGCGCGACCTTGATCGGTTCCTGGATGAGGCCGTGCACGGCGTTCTTCACGCGGCTGACCTCGGAGATCTGCTGGCGCTCCGGCATATTATAATGGATGAGGCCGAGGCCGCCATTGAGCGCCATGCCGATGGCCATGCGCGACTCGGTGACGGTGTCCATGTCCGCCGAGACGATGGGGATGTTGAGTTGCAGTCCGTCGGCGAGGCGCGTCTCCAGCACGGTGTCGCGCGGGAGGATTTCGGAGAACTGCGTGGCCAGAGTCACGTCGTCGAACGTGAGGCCGAGCTTGGCGTTGGCCGGGAAGAAATCGTCCGCCGGCTGGAAGAACTGTCCGTCGAGGTTGTCCGCTTGTTTCGCTGCCATGAACAGATGTAACGAAGCGCGCCGCCCTATGGCAAGCGGAATCTTTGGGGTGCTTGGTGTGGCGAGGGGCTCCACGTTCCCCGCTCATTTCATTTCGCCGCGCCCTCCACGATCTGGGCCTCTTTCTCCGTCAGGCCGCGCCCGGCCGGAAGGTTCAGCGGTTAATGCAGCCGTTGCCTGATGCAGCCGGACGGCTAGTCCTTGGTCAAGGCCCACGTGCTGTCCGGATCGTATTCCTGCATGGCTTTGACGACGGACGCGGTCTTGGGACCGAGGTTCTTCTGATGCACCTTGCCGCGCTGGTTGACGATGAAGGTCATGATGCCCGTGTTGCCCCATTGGGCGGGCCACGCCACAAACGCAAAACCGGCGATCATGTGGCCGTTGATGACGTAGTTGTATTTGCCGCCCGGTGCGTGCCGGCCTTGCTTGGTCAGAATCTTGAAATAGTAACCACGGTAGGGCGACTGCGCCTCGGTCATGATCTTGGTCTCGCGACGGTAGCCTGCCTCTTTCGCCTGGGCGATGAGCGGGCCAAGCGGGCTGAGTTCCTCGCCCGGCTCGGCGTGCCAGTAAAGGCCATCGCGTTTGCCCGGCGCGCTGCGGAGCCGCTGCGCGTAACAAAGCACTTCGTCATCATTGCGATCTTCGCTGGCGTATTCGCGCTGGGCGTCCACGCAGGCGCGGCAGACGCGGATCGCGCCAAGCTCGTTCATGCCGATGCGGCGGTTGAGAATTTCCTCCCGGCCGGCCGCCGTGTCGAAGAACCAGCGCCCGTCCTCCTTCACCAGCGGGATGGGAAACGGCCAGCCGTCCGCGCCGAGCTGAAGCGTTGCCTTGGAATCGGTCACGCGGACGAGTTCGACTTTCTCCGTCAGGCGGCGCACGAACGTGTCACGCGCGTCGGTTGCCTGCACGGCATCGGCCGAGGCCAGGCCGCGCCCCTCCGGCCCGAAAATCGAGCGCAGCGTATTGGTGTCCTTGGCCTTGGCGGCCGCCACCACCGCGTTCATCGCCTCCTCCGCGGAAGCGAACCGCGGCTCACCGGCGGCCAGCGCGCGCGTCGGGAGCACCTGGACAAAACACGTCAAGGCAAGGGCTGCTGTCGCCGCGCCGAGCCACTTGTTGAATGAGAAGTTGCGAGGTTTCATAAAGAGTCTTTCTCGGTGTGAAATCAGTTCCGATAATGCGATCAACGCTTGCGCCGGTCGGAGTCATCTCTTCCGCGGGACGATGGAGCGGGCGCGGCCTGTGAGGGAGCCGGTCGCGAAGGCGGCGCCGGCCGGCTGATCGCTTCGCGGCTTTGTTGTCCGCGGCTGCTGGCTGCGCGCGCGTCGCGCGCAGATTCGCGGCCAGCATACGCGCCGCTATAGGAGCGGACGCTTGGGGCAGGGGAGGTGTGTTGAACCGTAGGAGCAATGCGTTGAATCGTGGGAGCGGTTTCGCGGCGCGGCTCCGAAATGACGCGCCTTGTCTCGCGCAGCTCCGATGGCCTGACCACCGGCTGAGCTTTAACGACCGGCGCGGGACGCTGAACCACGCGCTCGGTTTCACGGCGCAGCTCCGAGGTGACGCGCCTTGTCTCACGTGGCTCCGATGGCCTGACCACTGGCTGAACCGTGGTGGCCGGCGCGGAACGCTGAGTCACGCGCCCGGTTTCGCGGCGCGGCTCCGAGGTGACGTGCCTTGTCTCGCGCGATTCCGATGGCCTGACTGTCGGTTGTGCTCTAACGACCGACGACGAGCGGCCATCGCGAGTTTCCCAGCCGCGGTCGGTGCGGTTCATTGTTGTGATGGGCGTGCGGGAGTGCGGACGCCAGATGGAGACGCTCCGGTTCGCGACATTGATGCGGTTGTTGACGGCCACGGGGACGTGACGCTCGCGGGGCGAACGACGCCACCAATCGTGCGGGCGATAGCTGTCGCGATGCCAGGTGAAAATGTTGCGGTGATGCCAGTCACAATCGTGGTTCAGCCAGAAGCCGATGGAGAAGCCGGTGCCGAACGAGAGGAAAAAACCGGGCCGCGCGAAGACGTAATCGGGCTGATACACCGGCACGTAGATCATTTCCGGGCTGGCGGGCAGGATTTCGACAACCCCGCTGTCGGCGACGACGTATTGCTGCGGCGTGGTGCGCAGGTTGCCGAGCATCTGGGCCTGGACGCGCAGCCTCTGGATTGTGTCCATCACGTCCGCCTGCTGGTAGAGAAACGCCTGGCCCAACTGGGCGGTCCAATCGAGCCGTTGGTCCATCATCTTCAACACTTCGGGATATCGGGCCACAGCCTTTACGCTCAAGCTCCACGGCTGCAGGTCCATCTCGTTCATGTCACCGCCGCCGAACACGTAGCGGGCCGCGAGGACGATCTCCCCGGGCTGCGTGGCGGCGGGCAGGATCTGCGCGATCAACGGGTCGGGATAGAGGGCGATCGGCGCAAGCAGTTGGTCAAGCTCCGCGCCGGACCGCAGCTCGACGGCGGGGGCGGGAGGCGGCACGGCCCATTGAGCTGGCGCCTGGATGGCCGCGCTGACGAGCACCATCAGCGCCGAAGTGAAAAGGGTTGTTGGTTTCATTGGCTTTCACTCCACTCGGACAATTCGCATTTGGTCGTTACGAAGAACACTAACAGAACTCAATTTCATTCACTCACTCTTTCTTTCTGCCAACCTTTGACGCCGGTTGCACAGCGGTATTCATCGGGGTGCCCGCGTTTGCGGCTCACATGCAGAGAGGAGTGGGCAACCCCTTACGCCACCCTCATCCTCAGTGCCAGCACGTTCATGCCCTTCTCATACCGGTATTCGGTGGCCGAGCAGATGCCTTTGACAAGGCGGATGGCGATTTCGTCTTCCTCGCGGCCCTCGTCGAGCGGGTTTACAGGCGCTCCAGCGCTTTTGCAGCCAAGCTCCAGACTGCCATCCTTCTCGGAATAGGAGAGGCTCAGGCGGATGTCCGTGAAATCGCGTTGCAGCAAGAGCACCTCTTCCGTCATGTGGATTACCTGGCCGGTGACCTTCTTCGGCAGCACGTGTTTGTTGCAGAAGGCTTCCATTTCGGCCTGCACGGCGTAGAGGTCGTAATCGGGGCTGGTGATCCGGTGCTCGAAGCTGCGGATGCGGTGGATGAACGCGCGGGTCTTCTCTTTCTGCGGGTTCTCGAAGATCTGCGCAGGGGCGCCCTCTTCGTAGATGATCCCCTCATCCATGTAGAACACGCGGCTCGACATGTTGCGGGCGAATTCCATTTCGTGGGTGACAATCACCATCGTCATTCCCTCGCGAGCCAGGCGGCGGATGACCGCAAGCACCTCGCTCACCATCGTGGGATCGAGGGCCGAGGTGGGTTCGTCGAACAGAAGGATCTCGGGTTCCATGGCCATGCAACGGGCGATGGCCACCCGCTGTTTCTGTCCGCCTGAGATCTCATCCGGGAAACCGTGCGCCTTCTCGGCAAGCCCCACCAGCTTGAGCAGTTCCATCCCCTTCCGCTGCGCGTCGGCCTTCGTGCGGCCCTGCAACTTGATCGGGCCGATGGTGAGGTTTTCCAGGACGGTGAGGTGCTGGTAGAGGTTGAACGACTGGAACACCATGCCCATCTTCTGGCGCACCTTGGACACGTTGGTCCCCCTGGCAAGGAGCGGGATGCCGTCAATCTCGATGGAACCGCTGGTGGGCGTTTCGAGCAGGTTCAGACAGCGCAGGAAGGTGCTCTTGCCGGTTCCCGAGGGGCCGATGACGGAGATTACCTCGCCCCTGCTGATGTCGGCGCTGACGTCCTTCAAGACCACCAGGTCGCCGAAATGTTTGGAAAGGTTTCTGACACGGATCATCGGCTGGCCTCCGGCATTTGTTTGAGGGTTCTGCGTCTTGGATCCACGGAGATCTCGATGGCGCTCAGCGCCCACGTGAGGAGCCAGGCGAGCAGCAGGTAGATCGCGGCGGCCATGATCAGCGGGAAGAATGCGTCGAACGTGCGGCTGCGGATGATGTCGCTCGCCTTGGTGAGGTCTTGCACGGCGATATAGCCGACGATGGAGGTCATCTTCACCAGCGAGATGAACTCGCCCTTATACACCGGCAGCAGGTGCCGCAAGGCCTGGGGCGAGACGATATAGATGAACGTCTGCACCTTGGTGAATCCGCCGGCAATGCCAGCCTCCTGCTGGCCCTTGTCAACGCTCTGGATGGAGGTGCGGAACATCTCCGACACGTAAGCCCCGAAATTCATGCCAAAGGCGATGACCGCCACGAGGGTGGGGTTGATGTTCACCGAGGCAAAGACGATGTAGTAGATGATCATCAGGAGCACCAGCACCGGCGTGCCGCGCAGCAGCGAGATGTAAGCCGCGGCGGCGCCGGAGAGGAAGCGGTTCCCTGACATGCGCATGTAGCAAACCACTCCGCCCAGGATCGTGCCCAGCAACGCCGAGAAGAGCGAGATGAGGATGGTGAGCTTCAGCCCGTCAAGGATGAGGAGGTAGCGGTTCTCGAGGATGATGTTGCTATGGAAGCTGTCGGCCAACTGTTTGAGGAACGACTTGTGCGCGGGGTCGGCGTCGGACAATGGCCGCGCAGCGCCTGTCCGCTCGATCCGGTCCTTGCGGGCGATGAGACTGACTCCCGATTCGTAGTAGGGATCGCCGAAAGCTATCTTCTTCTGCCGTTCCTCCGTGATGAACATCGAGGCGGTGATGATGTCTATCTTCCTGGTGGCGATCGAAGCGATGAGGCTGCCGAACTGCAGCGGCACCGGCTGGTATTCGCGCCCGGTGTAGGCGGCAAAGCGCGACGACAGCTCGATGTCGAATCCAACAAGCTGCCCGTCCTTGATCAACCCGAAGGGCATGCCGATGTCGTTGACCACGCCCGCCCGCAGGACGCCGCTCTTCCTGGAGTTTTCAATCCTCGGCATCTCCATGACACCTTTGTTCATCCAGCGGTTGACCATGTCATCGTAAACGCCGTTGGCCTTGATCTCCTTCAGGAAGGCGTTGAACTGCTCGCGGAGCACGTGGTCCTCGCGGTTGAACCCCGCGCCGATGGGAACGCTGTAGATATCCTTGGCCAGAATCCCCAAGTCGGGATTGGCTTTCAAAACATCGGGCACCCCCGATTGATCTATGAAGGTGACATCAATCTTGCCTGAGTTGAGGGCGGTCAGTATGTCGGGGACGGTCTGGTATTGCAGGATTTTCGCTTTCGGGTAATTGCGGGAGGCGTGGCCATCGTAAACGGAACCCAGCAGCACGCCGATGGTCTTGTCACGGATATCGTTGACCTCCCGCATCTTCGCAACCTTCTCGCGTTGCACCGGCTTGTCTCCCGAACGCACGACCACTGCGATTCCGCTGGGGTAATAGCTTTCGGAATAAAGAATCCGTTTGGCACGCTCCTCGGTGATGGAAAGGCCGGCGCCGATCATGTCCACCTTGCCCGCGATCAGCGCGGGCAGCATCGCGCCGAACTCCATGTCGGTGATCTCAAGCCGCTTGCCGAGCTTTTGGGCCACCCTCGCGGCGAACTCGACATCGAAGCCCACCACCTTGCGGCTTGCGTCAATGAAGGACATCGGTTCGGTCACGGCGGCCGTCCCGAACCGCAGCACCCCGTTGGTGCCCGCCAGCGGAATATCCGGCATCGGCGCGGGACCACCCTTGTCGGGAAACCAACGCTTCATCATGTCGTTGTAAATGCCGTTGGACTTCAGTTCGGCCAGCACCGTGTCAACCGCCTGCTTCAGCGCGGTGTCGCCTTTCTGAAAACCGAAGCCATACCGGTCGCCCTCAATGAGTTCCGAAAGCACCTTGAGACCCTCGTTCCGGGCCGCGATGTTCTTGAGGACCGGAAGGTCATACGCCCCCGCGTCAGCCTTGCCGCCTTGGACGGCAAGCGCGCAGTCGAGCGCGCTGTTGTAGTAATCCATCTTCGCATCGGGAAACCGCTTGAGGACAAACTGGTCGCAGACGGTCCCGGTGGGAACGGCAAATGTCCTGCCTCCTGCAAGCTGGTCAAGACCGGTGATGATGGTTTCCTTCTTGCCGCATCCGAACGCGGCAAGGAGGATCCCAAGGGCCAGTGGATGCAGGTATCTCTTCATGTGTTCCTGGTTGAAACTGGACGCCATGCAAATCCTGCGGATCTTCCCGGTCTTGAGCGTGGAAGTCTCTTGGGCAAGACATCGCGGTTGGCTTTGAATCGCTCGACCAGTTCCTGGATCGGTGCGGGGATTGCCATGCCTCTTTTTGTAACGGAAGCGGCGGGAGAACTCAAGTCAGTGGACAGTGGTCAGAGGTCAGGAGGCGGACGTCAGCATCAACCACCCGCCGGCCGCAGCGAGGAGCACCACCAGCCACGCCGGCCGTTCCCAGAAGACCAGCAGGCCGAACGCCGCCAGTCCGAGGATGAACTCCCGCGCGTCATGAATGCCGCTGGTCCAGACGGGATGGTAAAGCGCCGCGAGCAAGAGGCCGACAACGGCGGCATTGGTCCCTTTGAGCGCGGCTTGCGCGGCCGGCTTCTTGCGGAACGCATCCCAGAACGGCATCGCGCCTACCATCAGCAGCCACGACGGCAAAAATACCGCGGCCAGACAGAGGAAACCGCCGGCCCAGCCGTTCGGAGCGGATTGCATCGCCGCGCCCAGATAAGCCGCGAAGGTGAACAACGGTCCGGGCACCGCCTGCGCTGCGCCGTAGCCGGCGAGGAACGTGTCGTTGCTCACCCAGCCGGGCGGCACCACGCCGGTCTGGAGCAGCGGCAACACCACATGGCCGCCACCAAACACCAGCGAGCCACAGCGGTAGAACACGTCGAAATACGCCAGCGCCTGGCTCTTGAAAAACGCCGCCGCCGCGGGCAACGCCGCCAGCAACGCGAAGAAGGCCGCCAGATGCGCCACGCCCATCGCGCGGCTGGGTGTGCAAGCCAGTGTCGCGGACACCGGCGGCGTTTCCATCCTGCGGAACAAGAACCAGCCCGCCGCGCCACCGAGCGCGATCACCAGCACCTGCCCGAGCGACGACGGCCACGCCAGCACGCAGATCGCCGCCAGCAACGCAAGGGTGACGCGGGTCCGGTCGGGACAAAGCTTGACCGCCATGGCCCAGACGGCTTGCGCGACCACCGCCACGGCCGCGACCTTCAACCCGCGCAGCCATCCAGCGTGGCTCACGTCGCCGAGCGCCGCGACGCCGCAGGCAAACGCGATCATCGCCAGCGCCGACGGCAGCGTGAAGCCGAGCCACGCGGCCAGTCCGCCCGGCAGGCCGCCGCGCGTGAGGCCGATGCCGATGCCGATCTGGCTGCTGGCCGGCCCCGGCAGAAACTGGCAGAGCGCGACGAGGTCCGCGTAGGCGGCTTCATCGAGCCATTTCCGCCGCACGACGTATTCGCTGTGGAAGAAACCGAGATGCGCCACCGGCCCGCCGAACGAGGTCAGGCCGAGCCGGAGCGCGACGAGAAAGATTTCCCAACACCCGCGCCGCGAGGCGGAGCGGGTCTGTGGTTGCCCTGTTGTGAGAGCGTTGTTGTCCATCCGGCCTGTTTCTTCTGCGAAGTCCGAAGGCACTGTAATGTCATCGGTTGTTGAACTCAAGCAGGGGGCCAGCAGGCAGAGGAAGTCGCGGGGAAGTAACAAGGAAGCCTCTTGACTTGGCTGAGGTGCAGGTGCAAGTTGACCCCGAAGTTGGACGGAGACTGATTCAAATCCTTCGCAACACAAGACAGGGTCGGTGTCACGAAAAAATCGGCGCAACGAATCAAAATCCCACGGTGTCCAGAAATGCACTCGGGTGTCCATCATAAGCTGGCGGCGGATTTTCGCCAAATCCGCATGGTCATCGCCAAGGTGACCAGCAGTTGCAACCTGCGTTGCAGCTACTGCTGCACCGACGCCATCCCGATCACCCAACCGGGCGCGACGATGACGATGACCACGCACAAGCACGCTGCGTCATTGCTCATCGGCCACACCGAGTCGGAGGAGCTTCAGTGGATTTTCCACGGCGGCGAGCCGATGCTGTTGCCGGTCCCCTGGTATGAGGAGGCCATCGAGCACTGCATCACCGTGGCCGAGGCCAACCCGCGCATCAAACGGTTGATGATCGGCATGCAGAGCAACCTGACGCGGCTCACGCCGGAGTATCTCGCGCTCATCAAGAAGTATCGCATCCAGGTCGGCACCAGCCTTGACGGGCCGCCCAAACTCAGCGACGTCCATCGTCAGGGCGGCAAGCGCGTCGAGGAGAACATTGAGTTGCTCGCCCGCGAGGGCGCTCCGGCGGGCGTCATCGCGCTGATCAACAAGAACACCATCCGCCATCTCGACGAAGTCGTGGACTACTTCGACCAGAAGGGTTTTGGCGTGACCTTCAACGCGACCTGCCCGACCGGACGCGGCACCAACCTTGAGGACCTCACAGGCGAAGAACTGTGGGCCGCCAAGAGCGCGGTCCTTGCGCGCGCGGACAAGAGCGGCAACCTCAGGCTCCTCAGCCCGGACCTCATCAAACAGATTTTTTACTTCCACACCGGCGAGCGCGACATGACCGAGCGCACCTGCCATAACTACAATTGCGGCGCCGGCGTCTCGCTGATCGGCATGGACCCCAACGGCGACCTCTGGCCCTGCGGCCGGTCGAGCGACGCGAGCATGGGGCGATTCGGCAACGTCAACGATCCCGGCACGCTGGCCAACTACCCGGCCACGCTGCGCAAGTTTCATGAAAAGGACCTGTGGTATGCGCGGTGTTTCGGCTGCCCGGCCAAGCTCATCTGCATGTTCGGCTGCACCGCGTTCGACAAGGAATCCATCCCGACCCGCGAGATGGATTGCCGCGCCACGAAGCTGCTCTACCAGTATTTCTGCGATCACAGCGACCTCATCGCGCGGCTGTTCGAGCGGATCCAGATAGACATGCAGAAGATGAAACAGATGGTCGCCATCAAGAAGCCGTTGCCGCCGTTCCTGCGGTTGCACACCGGCAAGCATCCGTGCAGCAGTGCCGATAACGGCGGCGCGTCATCGCCCGGCAGCCAGGTCGCAACGATGACGGAACTTTCCGCTCAAGTCAGTTTCAATCCGGTCCATCCGGACGGCACCAACCCGGCGCGCGCCCCGCAGAGCATTGAAAGTGAATAGGAGAACCATGACAACGTCAAAGAGCAGGAAGATTTCAGGCAAGGCAAAGGTAGTTGCCCCAATGCCAGAACCAACAACTCAACCCCCCGAAGAAAGGAAAACACACATGGCAATACTGCAAAGCATAGACGGTCGGTTCTACCAGGTCCCGGACGACGAGGCTGAGAAGTTCCTCGTGCCGGCCGACAAGGTGGAAGAAACGCTGCGTGCCAGTGGCGCTGCACAACCTCAGGCTGCTGCCGCGCCCGCGGCGGGCTGCATACCCGCAGGGTCGGGCCAAGCCCCGGTCATCATCTATATTGTGGGTGGTGGCGGACAGGGCGACATGGGGCCGCAGCCGATGGGTGCCGGCCCGCAGGAGCAGCCGATGGGCGCTCCGATGGGGCAGCAGGTGCAAGCTTACGCTCATCACGGCGGCCACGGCGGGCATCACGGCGGACACTGGGGTGGACATTGGGGTGGCTGGGGCGGCGGCTGGGGTGGTTGCTACAACAATTATTCGAACTACAGGAACTATTACAACTATTACGGGTGGTGAACAGATCACTCAGAAAAAGGAAAAACAGATATGTCATTGATGAAAAGCATAGACGGCCGGCTCTACAATGTGCCGGATGAACAAGCGGCCAAATTCCTGATCCCCGCGGACAAGGTCGCCGAGACACTGAAGGAAGCCGGCCTCCAAGCCCCGGCGGGAGCCGGACAGGCCTCGCAAGAGGCTGGCCAGGTCCAGGCCTACCACTGGAGCCATCATGGCGGCCACCACCACGGTGGTCATGGCGGCTGGGGTGGCGGCTGGGGTGGTTTCGTCGTGGCTCCCTACAGCAACTATTCCAACTACCGGAACTACGCGAACTACTACGGCTGGTAAACACCGCACCACGGTGCTGATTCCTCCCCGGCACGCTGCCGGGGAGGAATCGCTCCGGCAGCCGGAACCGCCACGGCTGCGCGGAGCATGGGTATGGTTCACGGCGGTTGTTCAACCCACAGACAAGAGAAGGAAACAGTCATGGCCATTCTGCAAAGCATCAACGGACAGTTCTACCAAGTGCCGGACGAGGACGCTGAAAAGTTCCTCGTGCCAGCCGACAAGGTGGAAGAAACCCTGCGCGCAGCGGGTGTTGCGCAGCAACAACAGCAACCGCAACAACAGCAGCCGTGCTGCGCGCCCGGCGCGCCGAGCGGCGGCCCGATGACGATGGACGCGTCCACGATAATCATCTACGTCGGCGGTGGCGGACCTCCCCGCGTCATGCAGGCGGGCGCCGGCCCACAAGGCCAAGTGCAAGCCTACGCTCATGGCGGGCACGGCGGACACGGTGGACACGGCGGTGGACACGGCGGGCACGGTGGCGGCGGGTGGTGGGGATTTGGCGCCGGCATGGCATTGGGCGCGCTGGCTGCCGCTTCCTACAACAACTATTACAACTATCGGAACTACGCGAACTACTACGGCTGGTAAGACACACCACCATATCGCTGATTTCTCCCCGGCCGCGCCACGAAGCGCCGGCTGGGGAGAACGGCGGTGAGCGCGCGCCGCATCCGAGACGCCCTTAACCGAGTTTCTTTCCCCTTGTTCTTGTGAATACTCCACAATCCGGTCCATCGCCAAAACCACCGTCGCCCCGACGATCTCTCTCTTACTTTCTGCGTGGTTCGTGGGGAATGCTCACTCATGACGAGAAGCGCGTTGTCCGCGTCACGATGTGGCAACTGCTTGCCGCGCGGCTTGTGGCCGGTGTCACGCTGGTCATCGTGGCGCGCCAGTCGGGCCTGCTGACGGGCGCCCTGATGCAGTCCAGCCCGTGGTTGACGGCCTTCTGCGTCTTCGTCGGGCTGACCTTGTTGAACGTGCCGCTGGAATATTACCGGAATTACTGGGCCGAGGTCCTGCGCGAGCGGCTCAGCAAGCTTTTCCAGTTCCGCGTCTTCGAATACATGCAGGCCCAGTCGGTGGACTTCTTCATGGGCCGCAACCCGGGCGAATTGATGCGCCAGTTGAGCAAGGCGGCCACCGCCGTCCAGTTCCTGCTCTGCGACACGGTCGTGCTGGCGCTCTCGGACATCCTCTTTCTCCTAGCCTACGTCGCCTATCTCTTCTCGCTGAACTGGCAGCTCACGTTGTTGCTGCTCGCCGCGTGCAGCGCGATCCCGTTTGTGATCGTCTGGTTCATCTACCCGACGCTGGAGCGCGTCTCGTTCGAGCGCAACGAGCTGGACAACGTCTATGGCGGCAAGATGTTCGAGGGCATCATTGGCGTGAAGGAAATCCAGCTCAACAACGCCCAGGGCTGGATCATCAACGACATGCGCAAGATGACCGAGGAACTCATCCAACGCGACCTGCGCGTGGAGCGTTGGGAAGGGGTCAATCAACAAACCACCTCGCTCATTGGCACGATCACGTTGCTGGTCATCCTCGGCGCCGGGAGCTGGCTGGTTATCACCAAGCAGCTCGCCGGCGGCTGGCCGGAGTTGTTCGTGTTCTACACGCTGGTGCCGAGCGTTTTCTCGCTGCTGGTGTCGCTCTGCAGCACCTCCGCGCGCTACACCGAGCTGCGGCCGCAGGTGGCCGAAGGCTTCGAAATCCTGGAGACGCCGCCGCGCGTGGTGGACCGGCCCGACGCGCAAGCCATGCCGCCATTGCATGACAAGATCGCGTTCCGCAATGTCACTTTCGCCTACTCGCCCGACTCGCCGCCGGTGTTGCGCGAGCTGAGCTTCGAAATCAAGGCGGGCCAGCGCGTCGCGCTCGTCGGCCGGCGCGGCTGCGGCAAGAGCACCATCTTCAACCTCCTCTGCCGGTTCCTCGAAACCGAAGACGGCCAGGGCGTCATCGAGCTCGACGGCGTGGACATCCGGAAATACACGATGGCCAGCCTGCGCGCACAGTTCGGCATGGTCACCCAGAAGCCGTTCTTCAAACATGGCAGCGTGAAGGAGAATCTCCTGCTGGCCAAACCCGACGCCACCGACGCGCAGATCATCCGCGCCTGCCAGGACGCGCAGATTCACGACGTCATCGAGCGCAAGTCCGACGGCGACTGTTCTGGCTACGACACCAACGTCAACGCCTTCAGCGGCGGCGAGCAGATCAGCATCGCCATCGCCCGCTGCTACCTGCGGCAACCCTCGATCATCCTGCTCGACGAGCCGCTGGCAAGCCTGAGCGCCGATGTCGCCAGCGACCTGCTGGTCAGCTTGAAGAAGCTCATCCAGGGCCGCACGTGCATCATCATCTCCCACGCCCTGCAAGCCGTGGCGGATGTGGACCAGATCTTCGTGCTCGGTTACCAGGGCGACCGCCGCGGCCGGCTGGTGCAGCAAGGCACGCACCAGGAACTCAAGAACCAGCCCGGTTACTACCACGAGCTTTACGAGAAGCAGATTCTTAGCGTTTACTAACCGCCCGCGTTCGGCTATCAACCAACCCGTGAGCGATTGGATCAAGGCGTTCGTGCGGCTCGGTGGCGTCCTCATCGCTGCCGCGCTCCTGTTTGCCGGCTGTTCCGAGACGCCAGAGCAAGCGCCGGAACCGAGGCGGGCGCTCTATCGCGGCTACGGGTTCTGGTTTCAGGACCTCGCCGCGCGATTCCAAAAGGCCATCAACCCGGCCGGCCAGCCGCCGCGCTACGAACTGATCCGTCTGCCCGATTTTGATCCGCTGGCCTCGGCGCTCTATCAGGAACTCGCCGTGACGTTGTCGTCGGTCTATCCGATGACGGCGTTGTCGTTCGGCGCGCGCGCGTCGGAGATGCTGCAGCCGATGGATGTGGCGGTGTCCAACACGGCGTGGGTGGAGGAGTTTGCGCGCAACGGCTGGCTCGCGCCGTTCGACGAAGCCGCTGTCGGGCCGATGTTGCGCGAGGCGGGCGTCGAGCCGATTCGCGCGGTTGGTCCCGGTGACGATCCGAAATCGCCGCGCATTTACGGCGTGCCGATCGCGCGCGCGGCGGACCTGCTCTTCTACCGCAAGAGCTACTTCAACAACGCCACCGAAGCTCGCCAAGCGTGGACGCAGCTCTTCCAATCCAAAATCCAAAATCCAAAATCCAAAATCCCGCTGCCGCCTTCCATTGCCGCGGACGGACAGGAATTCTTTCGGTTCTTCCTGCCGCTGGTTTGGAGCCTGGAGCCGGGCTGGCCGCGACAGGCGGCCGGAACGTTTGCGTCCGAGACGCCGGCGGCGCGGCAGGTGCTCGAAGCGCTGGGCCGGCAGGTGCAGCTCGAAACCTGGCCGTCGGCGGCAGCCCGGATGGACTTCCTCGTGGACTTCAAGCAACAGATGCTCCGTTTCGCGAGCGAGCCGGCTCCCGTGCGCGCCGATGTGGCGTCACCTTCGGCGTGGCTGTTCTCCACTTGGGCGCAACGCAGCCTGATCACACCGTGGGGGCCGCCCGCACCGCTGGACGACATCGGCGTCATGCCGCTCTCGGTTTCCACCAACGCGGCCGCGCCGGGTTTTTCATTGCTCGGCGGCAAGTGCGTCATCTGCAGCCGGCAGATCGCTTCGGACGATCCGGGCGCGGTGGCGGCGCGCGAGGTGGTGCAGGAACTGGTGCGCTACCTGCTGTCGGAGGCCGGCCAGCGCACGATGTTCTTCGACCAGTTTGAGATTCCCGCGCGGCGCGGCCTGCTGCAATCGCTGACGGAGCAGGATATCGCCGCCGTGTTCGGCTCGCGCCGCGAGTGGTGCAGTTATGAGGCCTACCTCGCCGAGGTCCGCGCCGGGACGCGCCGCATTGACGACCGGAGTTTGCAGTTCGCCCGCCAGACGCTGGCGATGCTGCGCGAGATTGAGACGATCATGAACGATCCTGCGCGCATGACGGTGCGGCCCAACCCGCTTTCGATCAGCCGCAGCTCGTTGCTCGACGGTTTCCTGCACAGAGCGCTCGCCCCGAAGCCGCCCATGCCCGGCGTCGAACTGCCGGGCCTGCCCGAAGCGGCAGCGGTGGTGGAGGCAGGCGGCGCATCGGCCAAGGGTTCGCTGGCGGGACTCCAGGTGTTGCTGGAGGCTGAACAACGTTTCATGGTGCCGCGTCTCGCCGCGCCGGACGTTTCCAAGGTTTCGTCGCCATGACCGCGCCTTCCTCCCAACCCGATTCGTCCCTGCGGCCGGAAGCCTCGCTGAGCCGGCGGCTCTCCCGTCATTTCATCGGGCTGAGCGTGATCTTCGGCGTGGCGGCGGCGCTGCTTATCTTCGTGGCGTTCGAGTTCTTTCGTCCGTTGATGACGAGAGTGAACCAGGACTGGACGGGCCGGGAACGCGCCGCGATCCGTTCGGTGGGCGGGCTGGACGCCGCGGTGTTGACGGCGCGGATGCTGACGCTGTTCGACCGCGCCGCCGAGCAGCAGGTGATGATGTGGGCCGAGTTACGCAAACGCCCCGAGCTGGCCTACGCGCGGATTTTCAACAACGTCAACGGCGAGATTGCCACCGTCTATCGTGACGGGCTGACGTTCCAGGACCTGCCCGAACCGCAGAAACTGGAATGGGACCGCTCGGTCTATCCGCCCCGGCTGCTGGACCAGATGGCCTACGAAATGGTCCAGCCGAAAACCGGCGCGCGGCAGACGTTCTACGAGCGGCGTCTGCTGCTCTACCGCGAGAGCTTCGGGCGGATTTTCCCGATCGGCATCTTGACGGTGGCGTTTAACAAAATGCCGCCGTCCATCGAGGAAGCCGACCGCATCGCGGAGAGCTGCATCGGCCGCCAGATCGTCTCCGGCGCGAAGATTGCCGAGGGCTGGCCGTCCGGCCGTGTGCTGGCCGACAACGCCCCGCTGGTGCGGTATTCCTACGAGATGCGCGATCTGGTGCTCTATCTGGCGGAGGTCAAGAAAGGCACCGTCAACCTCCTGGGCATCACCGTCTTCAACCAGAACGGCCTGCCGTTCCTGAGCGAACTGCAAACCAGTCCCGCGTTCCAATTCACGCGCGGTCTGAAAGGCGACCCCTCGCTGGTGCGCATGACGGCACACGTCCGCCAGCGCGAATTGTCCCCCGGCGGCAAGGTGGTGGAAACCTCCGAGCCGCAAGCCTACGAGGTGTTCACGCCGGTGTTTCATCATGGCGCGTTGCGCGGCATGGTCGCGTTCGGATTGCTCGGCCAGGCGCCCCTGCTGAACGCCTTTCGCGAAACGATCCAGTCCGTGCGCTTCTTCATGACGCTGACCACCGTCGCGCTCACGACGGTGATGATCCTGGGAAGCGTGTTCATGGCCTTGCGGTTGCGCCGCCGCATCGCCCAGCCGCTGGAACAGATCGCCCAGGCCGCCCGCGACTTCGTGCTCGGCACTCCCACCGATCCCGCCCACCGCGAGCGGGCCGAGAAGCTGGCCGCCGCGAAACACTACTCACGGGAATCCCGCGAGCTGTCCTCGGCCTACTCGCAAATGGTCGGCGTCATCCATCAAACGCTCAAGGAGAAGGACGACGCCTTCGCCGCGTTGGAGAGCAAGGACAAGCAACTCTTCGCCTCCCAGCGCCAGTCCCTGCTGGGCGTGGTGGCCGCCGGCGTCGCCCACGAAATCAAGAACGCCCTCAACCCCGTCAAACTCCGCGCCGAGCGGATGATCATGGCGCACCAGATGAAGCGCGACCCCGGCCTTGAAGAGGGCCTCGGCCTCATCATCCAGAGCGTCGGCCGCTGTGCGGAGATCTCCAACAAACTCAGCACCTTTGCCCGGCCCGCCGACATCGGCTCATTCTTCCTGTTCGATCTCAACGACACGGTTCGCGACGCGCTGGCCATCAGCAACGACGTGCTCAGCAACGCCAAAATCAAAGTCGCCACACAGCTCGGCGAACTGCCGCGCCTGAAAGGGAACCCCAAGGAAATCCAGCAGGCGCTCATGAACTTCCTGCTCAACGGCAAGGACGCCATCCTGGAAGTCTGCGCCAAGACCGGGCGCGAGGGCGGCAACATCACCCTCAGCACCGCCACCGAGGGGCAGGTCATCATCCTGAGGATCACCGACGACGGCTGCGGCATGAGTGACGAGGTGAAGAAAAAAATGTTTATCCCGTTCTTCACCACCAAGGAGCCGGGAAAGGGCACCGGTCTCGGCATGGGCATCAGCAACAGCATCCTCCAGGCGCACGGCGCCGAACTGCGCCTCGAGAGCCAGGCGGACAAAGGCACCACCATCATCGTGCGTTTCCCTGTCTCCGGCCCACCGCTGAAGTCCCACGCTACAACCACCATCTTCGGAAGACCGATCATCAAGTGACTTCACGGGACTGGCGCTCCAAAACAGCGGTAATGATCCAGTCATTGGCTCGACACGTGGGGCGGCAGTTGCCAATATGACGGCGTTGACGGCTGATGATCCGGCCGAGAGAGGTTCCTATGCCAAGCGACATCAAAATTCTGCTCGTGGACGACCAGCGCGAGAACCTGGTGGAATACGAGGGCATCATCAAACAGCTCACCGATTACCCCGTGCGCGCGGTGGACAGCAGCGCCGTGGCGATCGAGCTTTGCAAGAAGGAGCATTTCGACGTGCTGCTCACCGACGTGCGCATGCCGGGCAAGTGCGGCGATGAGATGTTCGCCGAGATCCAGAAATCCCTGCCCGACATCCGCTGCATTGTCATCACTGGCTTCGCCGGCCAGGACGCGCCGATCCATTTCTTGAAGCTCGGGGCGCACGACTTCCTGTTCAAGGCGGAGTTCTCCGCGCAAACGCTGCTCCACGCGATTGACAACCAGGTCCAGATCGTCAAGCTGCGCCGCCGGGCCAGCGAATTGCAGACACAGCTCGCGGCGTTTCAGAAGACCGTCCAGGAAATCATGTCCACGGTGCAGTCCGTCACCAGCCTGTCGCGCGCGCCGGAGCTGATGATGTCGCTGCACAGCTTCACGGAGCTGGCCGTGCTGATGTCGCAGGCGCCCGTCGCGGCCGTCTTCCTATTGGAGCCCGACGGCCAGTCGCTCGTCGCGCGTTGCGCTGTCGGCGGCGAGCCAAACCCGACGCCCATCCCGATCGGCCGCGGATTCGCCGGTCGCGTCGCGCAGTCGGGCCGGCTGAGCGCCTTGTCACGCGCGGACGGCGGCACGTGGCCCGGCGACGAAATCAGCGGCTCCATCGAGGCCGGCCGCCAATCGGGGCTTGGCGTGCCGTTGGTGGCGCAGAACACCTGCATCGGCGTGCTCGAAGTGTTCGACAAGGAGCGCTACGAGCCGCAGGACATCGAACTGCTCTCGCGGCTGGGCGCGTTGTGCGCCTCCACGCTCGACCTGGTCAACGCCACGCAGATGGCCGACAATCTCCTGCTGCGCGCCCTCAAGCTCGCCACCGACGCCGCCGCGAGCGCGCCGGGCAAGGAAGGCGAAGCCGCCAAGCAAGCGTTGAGCGGGATGGCGGAAACGGTGAAGCAACTGGATCTCGTCGGCAGCGGCGAGCGCGCCGCGGTGCTCGCCGGGCAAATCCGCGAGCTGTCCGGGTTCGGCCAGCCGGCGATGGAGTTTTGTGAGAAGCTGCTCGCCAACCTCCTGACGATGTTCAAGAGCCAGCGCGAATCCGTGCCGGAAATCAAGTTTTGATCGCCGTGGACACCTGATCACTCCATGAGCGATTCACTTCCATCGCCTTTCGACCAGCTCAATCCTGCCGAGTTTCTCAAGGGTGCGACGGGCAAGGGCGTCAAGGTCGCCGTTGTGGACAGCGGCGTGGACAACAAACATCCCGACCTCGCCGGCCACGTCAAAGGTGGCGTTATCATTGACGAGTCGGGCGGCCAGATCACGACACGGCCCTACGACGGCCAGGATGCCGCGGGCCACGGCACCGGTTGCGCGGGCGTGATCGCGCGGCTGGCGCCGGAGGCGGAGATCTACAGCGTGCGCGTGCTCTCCTGCATCGGCGTCGGTTCCGACGGCTACAAATACGCCGGCGGCAAACCGAAGCACATGATCGTCGGCACGGACTGGGCGATCGAGAACTGCCACATCGTCAACCTCAGCAACGGCCTGTTGGTCAGCGAAGGCAGCGCGTATTTCGAGACTTTCCACAAGCTGGTCGAGAAGGCCTACTACCGCGACCGCATCCTCGTCGCTGCTGGTGAGAACGAGGGACTACCGAGCTTCCCGTCCATCTTCTCGAACCTAATCAAGGTTTATTGGGCATCGTTCAAGGATGCGTTGCAGTTCTCCTACCAGCTCAAGCCAAAGACTTACACCGAGTTCATTGCCAATGGCAGCTATGTAAAAGTGCCGCAGCCCGGCGGCGGTTACATCTACGAGATCGGCAGCAGCTTCGCCGCGCCGCACATTACCGCGATCTGCGCCTTGCTGCTCTCGAAATGGCCGCGCCTGAAACCTTTCGAGGTCAAGACGCTCCTCTACGCCATGGCGCAGAAACTGCCGACCTCGCCGGGCAAGTAGGGACGTGGTTCGCGGGAACGTGGAGGGGGCAAACTTGGAGCCAGAAGCCGGCCTATTGACAAACGGCGATTGGGTGGCAAGTTAGACCAGAGCCGTGACACGAATGGAAGTGGCGAGTAGCGAAAGTCAGTTGCAGGTGTCACGGCTCGATGCTTTTCTGCGCAGACCTTTTGTCCGGCGGCAATTCCACAGGCTTGGCGAGCAGCGGGAAGAACATCTATCCAGACGGCTTCGGCTTGGGTGGCCGATTCCTTTCCCTTTGCCTGTTGCCCGGCCACACGTCACGCCCGTGGATGCGTTTTGTCGTAAACCTGCTTGAGGCGCGCGGAGGTGACGTGGGTATAGACCTGCGTCGTGGAAAGGCTGGCGTGGCCGAGCAGCTCCTGCACGCTGCGCAGGTCAGCGCCGGCGTCGAGCAGATGCGTGGCGAAGCTGTGGCGCAACTTGTGCGGCGTCAGGTCCACGCCGATGCCGGCCATCTTCAAGTAGGTTTTCATTTTGCGCTGAACCTCGTGTGGTTTGAGGCGGCGCAAGTGGCTGTCGAGAAACGCCGGCACGTCGCGACCGTGCGGGGCCTGCGGCGGCAGTTTGGACCAGTAAACCTCGATGGCGTCGAGCGCGGGCCGGCCGACGGGACAAAGCCGCTCCTTGCCGCCCTTGCCGCGCACAATAATGACCTCGCTGAGCAGATCAATGTGGCCGCGGTTGAGGTTGCAGATTTCGTGGACGCGCAGGCCGGCGCTGTAGAGCGTTTCGAGGATGGCCTTGTCGCGCCACGGCACGAACGTCGCCGGCGGCCGGCCGGGACCGCGCTTGGCGTCGGGCGCAGGCTCGGCAATCTTCAGCGGCGCGTTGAGCAGGTCGTTGACTTGATGCAACGTCAGGAATCGCGGCAGGCGTTTCTCGCGCTTCGGCATGATGAGACCGCTGAGCGGGTTGTCCTTCACGATGCTGCGCCGCATGAGGAAACGATAGAACGACCGCAGGCTGGCGATGCGTAACGCTACCGTCGCGCGCTTCAGTCCCGCTTGCATCAGTGCCATCAGGTAGCGCCGGCACTGGAACGGTTCGATGGCGCGCCAGTCCAAGGGACGTGGGACGTGGGGCGTGGGGTGTGGGGCGTGTGCGGATGTGCGGGGCGTCGGAGGTTTTTGCTCCGCTGGTCTTAGACCGCCAACGCTCGACGCTCCACGCTTCACGCTCAACGTTCCACCTTCCGCCATCCAGACGCGGAATTCGCGGAGACATTGCTCGTAGTTCCGCAGGGTAAGGGCCGAGGCGTTGCGCTCGGCCTGCAGGTATTGCAGGAAGTCGTGGACCAGTTCGTCGCGCGCGGCGGCTACGCCGTCAGCGGCGGGATTTTTTTCGTGGTTTTGCACTTCGGATAGGCCGAACACGCCAGGAACGGCCCGAACCGCCCGCTGCGGATGGTCATCGGCTCACCGCATTTCTCGCACTTTTCGTTGGTCGTCGCCGGCAATTGCGGATTGGCCGTGGCCGCAGGCTCGGCGACTGGAGCAATCGCCGCAGCTTTCTTCTGCTTCAATTGTTCCGCCGTCGCTTCCACCGGCCCGTGGGCGGTAGTTTCGGCCGTGGGCGATTCAGGCGCGAGTTCGACGTTGGCCGGCACTGGCTTTGCGTTGCGGCATTTCGGATAGCCGGTGCAGCCGAGGAATTGTCCGCGCGGTCCCTGCCGGATCGCCATCGGTTGGCCGCATTTCTCGCACTCGATCTTCGTCAACACCGGTTTCGGCCTAGAAGCCGGCGCAGCTTCGGTCTGGGGCTGGCTGGCGGCAATTGTGGCGCGGACGGCGGCGAGTTCTTCCTTTAACTTGTCCGACATCGGCTTGGTGTTTTTGCACTTCGGATACGCGGTGCAGGCGAGGAACGATACGCGTCGCATGCTCTTGATGGCCATCGGCGCACCGCATTTGTCACATTTCTCATCCACCTTGATCAGCGACTCGGCGCGCGGTTTCGGGATGAACTTGCCGCTCTCGTCGCGGGTGAAGCTCATCGCGTTGCGGCATTTCGGGTAACCTGGACACGCCAGGAACGGCCCGCGGCGGCTGGACTTGATGACCATGTCCGAACCGCACTTCTCGCACTTGATGCCAGTCGCTTCCTTTTTCTCCGGCACGATGACGCCGGTGGCATCGCGCGTGAAGTTGAGCGTGCTCTTGCACTTCGGATACGCCGAGCAGGCGAGGAACTCGCCGGTCTTGCCGCTCTTGACGATCATCGGCTCGCCGCACTTTGGGCAAACGGCGCCGGTTTTCTCCGGCACTTTGGCGTGAATCTCGCCATCCTCGCCGCGGGTGAAGTTCATCGTGTTCTTGCACTTCGGATACTCCGAGCACGCAAGGAACTCGCCGGTCGGTGCGTTGCGCACGGTCATTGGCTGGCCGCATTTCTCGCACAGGATGTGAAGCTTCTCCAACTCCTTGATGTGGATGGCGCCGGCCTCGTCGCGGGTGAAGTCGCCGGCGTTCTTGCACTTCGGGTATTTCGAGCAGGTCAGGAACTCGCCATTGCGGCCATGCTTGATGACCATCGGTGCGCCGCAGTCCTGGCACTTGAGGCTGGTCTTCTCCGGCTTCCGGGTTTCGTTGGCCTTGGCGAGCGCCGGCTTGAAATCCTTGTAGAACCGCTTGAGCAGTTCGTGCCATTCGATCTTGCCCGATTCCACTTCGTCGAGCTGCTCCTCCATCTGCGCGGTGAACTTCACGTCGAGCAGGTCGGGAAACCACTTCACCAGCAGGTCTATCGTCGTCTCACCAAGCTCCGTCGGTTTGAGGCGACCTTTATCCTTCTCGACGTATTCGCGCTTCTGAATCGTCGAGATGGTCGGTGCATAGGTGCTGGGGCGGCCGATGCCGAGTTCCTCCAGCACCTTGATCAGGGTCGCCTCGGAGTAGCGCGGCGGCGGCTCGGTGAAATGCTGCTCCTGTTTCAGATTGAGCAGTTCCAGCATTTCGGCGGCGGTCAGCGGCGGAATCGCCTCGCCGACTTCCTCCGCCATCTTGTCCTCATCGCCTTCCTCAACGCCGTGGACTTTGAGGAAGCCGGGGAACGTGACCTGCGTGGTGCTGGCGCGGAACCAGAAGTTGCGCGGCGTGACGACGCGTTCGTTGCGGGCGAGGATGTCCACGCTCTTCACGAGCAACTGCGCCGGTGCCATCTGGCTCGCGACAAACCGTTTCCAGATCAGCGTGTAAAGCGCAAGCTGCTGGCGGTCCAGATACTGCGCCACGCTCTCCGGCGTCCGTCGCACCGAGGTGGGCCGGATCGCTTCATGCGCGCCCTGCGCCGTCTCGCGCGAGCGGTAGAAGTTCGGCGTTTCTGGCGCATATTCCGCTCCGAACGCCTCGCGGATATAGGCGAGCGTCTCGGCCTGCGCGTCGCGCGAGACCGTCAGCGAGTCGGTGCGCATGTAGGTGATGAGACCGACCGAGCCTTCAGCGCCGACATCAACACCTTCGTAAAGCTGCTGCGCGATGCGCATGGTCTGGTCGGTGCCGAGGCGCAGGTTGGTGGAGGCGGCGCGCTGGAGCGTGCTGGTCATGAACGGCGGGAACGGGTTCCGCTTGCGCGGCTGCTCATCCACCTTCTCAACCTTCCACGCAGCGCCTTCCAGTTCGGCCTTCGCCGCGTCGGCCGCGCCCTGGTTACCAAGCAGGAACAGACCTTTCTCAACGTCAATCAGCTTGTCGTCGTTGATGCGGACCAGCCGGGTGTGGAACGGCATGCGCGGGTCCACCAGCTTTCGCAACTCCGCCTCGACCGACCAGTATTCCTTCGGCACGAACGCGCGAATCTCCCGCTCGCGATCCACGATGAGCCGCACCGCAACGCTCTGCACGCGACCGGCGCTGCGCGCGCCGCGAACGCGCCGCCAGAGCAATGGGCTGATCTGGTAGCCGACGATACGGTCAAGGACGCGCCGCGCCTGCTGGCTGTCCACGCGCGACATCTCGATGTCGCCCGGTTGCAGGAATGCCTGCTGCACGGCGTTCTTGGTGATTTCATTGAACGCAACGCGGCGGAACCGCTTGTGGTCTTTCTTGCCCTTGGCGAGCAGTTCGCGGAGATGCCACGCAATCGCCTCGCCTTCGCGGTCAGGGTCAGGCGCGAGGAAAACGGTTTCGGCGAATTCGGCCGCCTTCTTCAACTCGGCAACCACCTGCTTCTTCTTGGGCGAAACCTCGTAGGTCGGCTCAAAGTCGTTCTTGATGTCCACGCACAGGCCGGTGCTGGGCAGGTCGCGGACGTGTCCCATCGAGGCCTTCACGACATAGTCGCGGCCCAGATACTTGTTGATGGTCTTCGCCTTGGCGGGCGACTCGACGATGACAAGGTTTTTTGCGCTCATGCTTTGACCCGAACGAAGCGCTTGCCCGGCAGTTGCCGGACCAGTCGCCTCATTTCAAGGCGCAGCAACGTGGCGAAAACCTCCGCGCTTGTCAATCCGCTTTGCCGGATGACGTGATCGAGGTCGGTCTCGTCGTCGCCCATCGCGTCGAAAACCTTCTGCTCGGCCTGGGACAGTTCCAGCGTTGGCGCATCCGCCGGCGGAGCGTCCGGCCGCGATGATTTCGGGAACAAATCCTCAAACTCGGAGAGCACGTCCTCGGCGTCCTCGACGAGTTTCGCGCCGCTTTTGATGAGGCGGTGGCAGCCTTTCGACTGCGGCGAATCAATTTTGCCCGGCACCGCAAAGACCTGGCGGCCCTGGTCGAGCGCCATGTTCGCCGTGATAAGCGCGCCACTGGGGACGCCCGCCTCGACGACAATAATCCCGAGCGACAGGCCGCTGACAATGCGGTTGCGTAGGGGGAAATGCTGCGTGTCGGGCCGCACGCCGAACGGGAACTGCGTCATGATCGCGCCGCCGCCGCTGGCGATCTTCTCGTAGAGCGCGCCGTTCTCCGGCGGATAGACGATGTCGAGTCCTGTGCCGAGCACGGCGAGCGTGCGGCCGTTGGCAGCAAGCGCGCCTTGATGCGCAGCGCTGTCAATGCCGCGGGCCAGGCCGCTGACGATGGTCATGCCGGCGTAGGCGAGTTGGTAGGCGAGCTTGCGCGCGCTTTCCAAACCGTAGTAAGTCGTCTGCCGCGAGCCGACGATGGCGATGGCGTGTTTGTCGCGCGGCTCCAGCGTGCCCTTCACGTAGAGCGCGAGCGGCGGGTCGTAAATCTCGCGGAGGTTGGCCGGATAATCCGGATCGTCGAGCGTCAGCACACGCGCGCCGAAGTCGGCGATGCGTTTCAACTCGGTGTCGAGGTCCGCCTGCGACTGCCAGCCTGTGATCGCCTTTGCCACCTCCGCCCCGACGCCCTCCACCTGCATCAACTCCTTCGCGCTGGCGGCGAGGATGGCCTGCGGCTGGCCGAAGCGTTCCAATAGCCGCTTCACGCGCACTGGCCCCACATGGTCAATCATGTTGAGCGCGATGTAAGCTTCGCGCGGGTTCATGGTGATGAAAACTGACTACTGACTGCTGGTTTCCGGCTTCTGGCCTCTCTTGCGCGCGAACAGATCGAGCTGCGGGCTTTTGAGCAAGTGGTAGAGTTTCAGCAAGCGGATGATTTGCAGCAGGTCGCTCTTGGCGTAATTGCGGTTGACCTCCACCGAACCGATCAACTCCAACAGCATCGTCCGGAAAATGATGACGGCGTCCACGCCAGCCGTGCGCAGCAACTCGATGGTCTTCGTCTTGAGCGATTCGCTGGCCGGCAGATCCGGCAACACCAGCAGCTTCAGCAGCGGTCCGTCGTGACCAAGCCGGCGGTCGGCCGCATCCAGCGAGCGCTTCTCGACAAACTTCAGCAATTGTGTTTTCGAGACGACCGATGGACCAAATCGCTCGGTGTGCCACGGTTTGACGACCACAATGGCGCGCGCCACGCGCTTCAAGTCATCGGAGCCGATAATGAAGTTGGGCGGGCCGGCGGCGGGATCGGCGTGGGGGTTGTGAACGAGGAAATCAATTTCCTCGTCGGCGGTTTTCGCTCGCGCCATGACGGCGTATTTGCGGTGCTGGCAGACCAGGAAACCGTTTAACTCAAAGAACTCGCGGACGATGGATTCACCGACGGCTGACATGGAGAACCTCCTTGATATCCGATTCGCTCACAGCGTCGCTGGAGAAAACCTCGCCGATGCGGCGCGCAAGCACGAAGCGCAGCCCGCCGTCGCGCGCCTTCTTGTCCGAGCGCATCGCATCGAGCAGTTGATCAAACGGCACGTCGGGCGGCTGGAGATCGAAACCGGCGCGTCGCAGCAACGCCTCGATACGATCCGCGTCGGCTTTTACAAGCCCACCATGCTTTTGCGACAACCGCGCCGCCGCCACCATGCCGATGGCGATGGCCTCGCCGTGCAGATAGGTGCCGTATTCTGTCACCGCCTCGATGGCGTGGCCGACGGTGTGGCCGAAGTTGAGAATCTCGCGCAACCCGCTCTCGCGCTCGTCCTTGGAAACGACGTCGGCCTTGATCTCGCAGCAGCGGGCGATGACGCGCCCCAGCACTGCGCCGTCCTTGGCCATGAGCGCGGGTAACTGCCGCTCTAGGTCGTCGAAGAGCGCAGCGTCGTAGATGACACCATACTTGATGACCTCGGCAACGCCGGCGCGGAACTCACGCTCCGGCAGCGATGCCAGCGTGGCGGTGTCGGCCACGACAATTCGCGGCTGGTAGAACGCACCGACGAGATTCTTCCCCTGCGGCAGGTTAATCCCGACTTTACCGCCTACGGAACTATCCACCATTGCTAGCAGCGTTGTCGGCACTTGCACAAAGCGCACGCCGCGCATGAACGTCGCCGCGATGAAACCGGCCAGATCGCCCACGACGCCGCCGCCGAGCGCCAGCACAAAGGCGTGCCGGTGGAGCCGGGCAATGGCGAGTTCCTCGTAGAGTTGGCCAGCGACAGCGAGCGACTTGGATTTCTCACCCGCCGGCACGGTATGAACGCTGACACCGAAGCCTATTGGGACAAGGGCGTCGCGAACTGCGGCAGCGTAGCGTGGCCCGACGTTATCGTCGGTGATGATGGCGCAAAGCCGTCCGACGCGAGCCGTGCGCAACAATTCTGGCAACTGGCCGAGCAGGCCGTCGCGTATCAGGATGTCGTAGCTGCGCTCGCCAAGCGCGACATGAACGATGGAACTCATGAGTGGCGGCAGCTTAAAGGAGAGACGGGCCAAGTCAAGGGGCCAAAAACGGTTCAGGCGACCCTAGGGTCGCCCGAACCTTCACCGCGGCAAGCCCATCTTTTGGATCTGGACCGCCGCGAAATTTGCGTGAGCCTGTGCTCACTGCGAAATAATCTACACGATTCTCCTCACGGGTCAATCACGTTTTTCAATCCGCGAAGAATTTTTTCAGCGGCGATTCGTCAGAACTCGAAACTTTCGCCGATGCGGAGCGGCCTGACGCGCGCGCCAACGGTGGCGGCCTTGCGTGCAAACTCGGCGGGATCGGCGCGGATCACATCAAACGTGTCGTAGTGCATCGGAACGACGGTTTGCGGCTTGAGCATCGCGACGGCCTCGACGGCGTCGTCCGTGCCCATGGTGAAGTTGTCGCCGATCGGCAGCAACGCCACGTCAATGCGGTTCAGCCGGCCAATGAGTTGCATGTCGAGGAACAAGCCGGTGTCGCCGGCGTGATAAACAGTTTTTCCCTCGGCCGTGATGAGGATGCCGGTGGGGTTGCCCATGTAGAGAAAGCCGGTGTCGGTTTGGTAGCCGGAACCGTGGTGGGCGATGGTGAGCTTGACGCGGCCGAACGGAAACTGGTGGCTGCCGCCGATATGCAACGGATGGACATTCGCGCCTTGCTGGCCGCAGAAAGTGGCGATCTCGTAGTTGGCGATGATTGTGGCGTTGTTGCGGCGGGCGATGGCGACGGCGTCGCCGACGTGATCGTTGTGGCCGTGCGAGACGAGCACGAAATCGCACTTCACGGCGTCGGCTTTGAGCGGCGCCTTTGGGTTGCCAGTCAGAAAAGGATCAATCACGAGCCGATGCGGGCCGGTCTCCAGCAGAAAACACGAATGGCTCCAGTAGGTCAGTTTCATGATAAAACCTCCTTTTTCATCTGCGCGAAGATAGCACAAAGCCGGGTGCCAGTGGATGCTGATTTGGCGGTAACGCATGTGGTTTGCGTTCCATCTTGAAATGGTCGGAGTTATCGAGTATCTGGAACAGAACAGAGTTTCAAGCGAAGCATGAGATACCGGCTGCCTTTGGGGTGGATGAGCGTGTGGGCTGCCTGTGCGATTGGCGCATGGGCGGGGCCGGCGCAATCCATTGTGCTCACGACGCGTCACGTTTACGGCCGCGAATACGTTGCGTTAAACGACGTGGTGAAGGTGTTCGGGCTGAAAGGGCAAGTGAGCCGTGACCGGGCGGTCATGCTGACGTCATCGCAGGTCCGGGTGCGCCTGACGGTGGATAGCCGCGAGGCGGAGGTGCAGGGGGTGAAATACTGGCTGAGTGCGCCTTTGGCGTTGCACAGCCATCAGGTGTGGCTGCCGGCGATTGACGTGGTCAAGACCTTCGATCCGTTGCTGCGGCGCACGGGGCTGGCGGCGGCGTGGCCTTTGCGCACGATCGTGCTCGATCCGGGCCACGGCGGGCCGGACCAAGGCGCGCATGCGAAAAACGGGTTGACGGAGAAAACGCTGACGCTCGATCTGTCCAGGCGGTTGCGCGCGTTGCTGGCGCAGAAGGGCTACAACGTGCTGCTCACGCGCAACGACGACCGTGAGACACCGCTGGACTCTCGTTCGGCGTTCGCGCGGACACGGAAGGGGGATTTGTTTGTGAGCCTCCATTTCAATTCCTCCATGCCCTCCACCGAACCGCGCGGGGCGGAAACGTTTTGCCTGACGCCGTCGGGCGCGCAGTCCACCTCCACCAAGAGCGTGATGCTGAGCACCGCGGATTTTGTGACCTTCGCGGGCAACCGCTTTGACAACGACAACGTGGTGCTGGCGCATTGCATCCAACAGAGTCTCGTCGGGCGGACGGGCGCGGTGGAGCGCGGCGTGAAGCGGGCGCGGTTCGAGGTGCTCAAAGATCTGACGTGTCCCGGCGTGCTGGTCGAGTGCGGGTTTCTTTCCAACGCGTCCGACGTCCGGTTGATCAGCCAATCCTCTCACCGCGACAGACTGGCTGCAGCCATCATGACGGGGATCGAAACCTACAGGAAAGCCGCGAGCCGCTAGCGTGACGTCCAGCGCGCGGGCTCAGCGCGTGACCTCGAAGATGATCTGCTTTTCCTTCTGGAAACGCTGTTGTGTGTAGAACTCCACGTGAGCGTCGCCGAACGCGATCAGGCCGCCGCCGTTGTGCCGGTCGGTGAGACGGGGCGCGCCGCTGCCTTGAAAAGTCGTTTGCATCGTCCCACCCCCGCCAGTAATGCGCGGCTCCATGAACAACACCGCTCGTGACATGTCCACCGAGACGCTGAAAGGTTTCCGGTCAAACCAACTGTTGTAGGCGTAGCTCGTCAGCCGCTGGGCGCTGCGTCTCTTCAACGCGTCTTTCAAGTCAGTGTCGGCCGGGCACACGTAGATTTTGGATTCCTTCGTGTATCGGCCCATCGGGCCGTCCTCAACGGAGGATGTTCCGGCCCATCGGGCGCCTTCAGGATAATAGTCTTTGTCGCGGGCATACTGGCCGATGAATATACAAAGCTGGCGCATGTTGCTCGTGCAGGTGGCTTGGTCGGTCCGCCTCTTGCCCCCCGTAAGCGCTGGGAACAACATGGCCGCCAAAATACCCATGATTGTCATCACCACCAGCAGTTCCACCAGCGTGAAACCGCCGCGCAAAAATCGTCGCTTTGTTTTCATCATTCTTGCCTCGACCTGACTCATTATCCGTGATTCCGGTGCCGGACGCAAAAGATTTTCATCGCGCTTCAAACAATGGCAGGGAAAGTTTCCAGTAAATTGCAGCCAGGCGCAACGCCAGCACCAGACCCGCGCCGGCCACCGTCATCAGTAAACCGCCAATGCCCAGGCTGTGTAGCGTCACGCACGCCACCGCGCCGCACAACGACGCCGTCGCGTAAAGACGGATCTCCGGCCTGAACACCATCGGCACCTCGCCAACAAGTATGTCGCGTGCAATGCCGCCGGCCACGCCGGTGACCACACCGAGCAATACCGCCACCGGCGGCGAGAAATGAAGCGCCACGCCTTTTTGCGTGCCGAGCATCGTGAAGAACGCCAGCGCAAATGCGTCCGCCACCAGCAGCGCGCGGTGCGGCAGCTTCCGGAAGCGCGCCACGAAGAACGTCAGCAGCGCCGCCACCGTCGCGTTAATCAGCAGCCCCGGCCCCCGCAGCCAGACCACCGGCAGGTCGCCGACGAGCACGTCGCGCACGGTGCCGCCGCCAAACGCCGTCACCAGCGCCAGCACCAGCACGCCGAACAAATCAATCTTCTTGCCCCGCGCCGCCAGCACGCCGGTGATGGCGGACACGAAGACGCCGAAGTGCTCCAGCAGCAGTTGGGGCGATGGCAGGTTCATGGCGACACTCCATTCATCATTTCCAATTCAACACAACTTTGCCCGACTGGCCGCTGTTCATCACCTCAAAACCTTTTTCAAACTCCGTGTAATGAAACCGGTGCGTGATGACCGGCCGGATATCGAGGCCGCTTTCCAGCATGACGGTCATCTTATACCACGTCTCATACATTTCGCGGCCATAGATGCCCTTGATGGTGAGCATGTTGAAGATGACCGTGTTCCAGTCAATCGCCATCGCTTCCGGCGGAATGCCGAGCATCGCAATCTTCGCGCCGTGGCTCATGTTCGCCAGCATGTCGCGGAACGCCGCCGCGTTGCCCGACATCTCCAGCCCGACATCGAAGCCTTCCTTCATGCCGAGCTGTTTTTGCGCGTCCTTCAGACTCTGCTCGCGCGGGTTCACGGCCAACGTCACGCCCATCTTCCGAGCCAGCTCCAGCCGCCACGGGTTCACGTCGGTGATGACAACGTGTCGCGCGCCGGCGTGCCGCGCCACCGCCGCCGCCATGATGCCGATCGGCCCCGCGCCGGTGATGAGCACGTCCTCGCCGAGCACCGGAAACGACAGCGCCGTATGCACCGCGTTGCCGAACGGATCGAAGATGGAGGCCACATCACGGTCAATGCTTTCGCCGTGGACCCAAACGTTGGTCATTGGCAAAGACAGATACTCAGCGAACGCGCCGGGCCGGTTCACGCCGATGCCTTTGGTGTCCGCGCAGAGATGCCGCCGTCCGGCGAGACAGTTGCGGCACCGGCCGCACACGACGTGTCCCTCGCCGCTGACAACCTGGCCGGGGAAGAAGTCCTTCACGTTCGAGCCGACCTCGACGATCTCGCCGACGAACTCGTGGCCGACCACCAGCGGCACCGGGATGGTCTTCTGCGCCCAAGCGTCCCAATTATAGATATGGAGATCGGTGCCGCAAATGCCCGTGCGATCCACGCGGATCAACACGTCGTTCAAGCCGGTCTCCGGCTTCGGCACGTCCTCCAGCCAGAGTCCCGGTTGCGATTGTCGTTTCACCAAGGCTTTCATCGTTTGGTCTCCAGTTGGGCCGGCGAGGAAAAGGGTTGCCAAGCCGGCCGCTTGTCTGCACTATGTCCAGCATCACGGAATCACGTGCAGCATATTGAACACACGAGACTCCATGATGCAAGAACTATTTCCAGTATATTGACGCCATGAGCCATCCCTCCTCCGCCAAGCCGAAATCGGCGCCAGCCGCCGACCCTGTCAGCAGCCACCTCTGCCGCCGGCTGAAACAACTCCGCGCCGAGCGCGGCTGGTCGCTCGACGCGCTGGCCAAAGCCTCCGGCGTCAGCCGTTCCATGCTCAGCCAGATCGAGCGCGCCAAGGCCAACCCGACGCTCGCCGTCGCCTTCCGCATCGCCCGCGCCTTCGGCATGACGCTCGGCGCGCTGGTGGAAACGCCCGGTGCAACCTCGGCCGTCGAGGTCATCCGCGCCGAGGACCGCGCCTACCACTACCGCTCCGACAAGCACTGCCGCATCCGGACGCTCTCGCCGCTGAACCTGGAGAAGGACGTGGAGTTTTACGAAGTGCGCCTCGTCGAAGGCGGGGCGTTGCGCAGCAGCCCGCACTTCGAGGGCACGCGCGAGTTCCTGACCGTCCAGAAAGGCCGCGTCCGCGTCGAATCCGCCGGCGATGCGGAGGAACTGGCGCCCGGCGACTCCGCCACCTACCGCGCCGACGTGCCGCACGCCATCGTCAACGCTGGCAAAGGCGAAGCCATCGTCTTTCTCGTGGACATCTACCGGTGAGCTAATCCCGCGCCAGAAGACGGCAGAGGTGGCCGAGCAGGGCCGGATTGGCAAACTTCTTCACCCGCGCATCGAACCCAGCCAGCTTCGCCCCAATCTCCGCCGACAACGCACGATCCCCCGCGCCGCGCGCCGCGACGCCCCACCAGACCAGCCGGCCCAAATCGTCCTCCGAGCGCACAGACGACGGCATCTTTGCAAGGAAGTTCTCTTTGAGCCTGCCCATCAACGCGCGATGGCGCTCCGATGGCGGCAGCCAGCCGACTGCCATCAGGTTCGCCATGACATGCGGATACCATTTCTGCTGCCCGTTGATCTTCGCGCCGTTGGTCTGCAAACCGACCCAATATGCCTGCCGCGCGTCGTCCCACAAATCGCGCGCGATGGCTTGTTCCATCCTGCCCGCCGTTGCCGAAGTTTCCCGCTGTAA
Organism: Verrucomicrobiia bacterium; assembly: GCA_041667205.1. GTDB lineage: Bacteria > Verrucomicrobiota > Verrucomicrobiia > CAIQCK01 > CAIQCK01 > CAIQCK01. Next base: position 174,213 of record JBAYFL010000011.1, read on the forward strand.
CGCAGCCTCGCCAAGCTCGCGCGCGATGGCCGCCGCCGCGCGAAGTCCGGCGGCAGTCTCGGTGTTGTCCATCAGATACATCACCGGCCATTTCGGCTTGGCGAGGGTCAGGCCGTTGGGCTGGAGCGTCAACCGGATGGCCGCGACCGCCTGACGAACGGACGGCAGCCGCGAGCGCAGCCACTCCCCATCCGGCGCGGCGCGGTGAATGGCGAGAACCAGATCGAGATAAGTTGCCGCGTAGGAGTCGGTCGAATCGTAGTCGCCGGTCGGATTCCACGCGCCGGGCGCGCCGTCGAAATCGTAGATCGGGCCGTCGGCGTTCATGTGGGCTTCGTGCCAGGCGGCCCAGCGTTTCGCGGCGTCCAGCCAGCGCGTATCGCGCGTCTCGCAAAACGCGGCGACCAGCCCGCGGGCCGCAAAGTTCGCGAAATAAGGAACCAGACGAGATCGCTTCGCCGGGAGCGCGCCCATCACGATCGCGCCGTCACTCGCTTGGTGGCAGAGAATCTGCTCCGCGGCCCGCTCCACGACAGAACCGGATTCCGACGCGCCAGCCGCCGCGATGAGCGCGACCCACGCAATCAGCACAGTTTCAAGACACGGCATTCTCATGCGGGATGTTTGCGGCACGCTACTTCACGATGAGCGTCGCGGCGCTCATCGGCTCCAGCGCAACCTCGCAACGACCGTTCGTCGCGGTCATCGGTTTGGTTTGGCCGCGTTGGAGGAGTTGCAGCTTGGCGCGAGCCGGCACGACGACGGTGACGGTGGCGGCTTCTTTCGGGTCCGGGTTTGCCAGCAGGACGTAACGACGTCTGGCGTCGTCAGCTCGCGTGGTGAACTGCACGGCGTCGCGACTCGTCTTCACGACAAGCTCCGGCGGTTTCGCGCCGGAGAGCAGCGCGGGAAAGAGTTGCTTCACCTCGTTGCCGACGACGAGCATGTCGGCCCAGCGTTTGTCGAGGCCGAGCCGGTCGCGCTGCAAATCGAAGTAACTGTAATAGATGAGGCCGCTCGCGCCGTGGATGAGGCAGAGGTAGGTCATCACCAGTTCCTCGTCGAGCGTCGGGGCGCGGAGTTTATCCGCGTGCTCCTTGCGATAGCACGCCCAGTCCATCGCCTGTGGCACCATCCACAACGGCCGCAACCCGTCCGATACCGCCGCGCATTTCCGCATCCAGTCCGAGACCATCGTCACGGGCCGGTCGGTCACGGGATACGGATCGGCGCCGAGCACATCGGCGGAGTTGAGGTAGCCGTTAAACTCATCCACCTGATAAAGCACGGCCCACGTTGGGTGATTCGGGTCAAGTTGCCGCACAAGCCGCTGGCGCGCGTCGAGCCGGTCGCGCATCGTCAGCGGCAGTTCGTCGTTCAAATACCACGCCAGCACCGCCGGATGATCACGGAAGAGCGGGACGATGCCGCGCACGATGGCGTCCTCGCCACGGAAGCCGAGCGCCGGCTCGTAGTAGCCCGCCGTGCCGGCGAAGACGTCCTTGATCGAGTAGATGATCTTCAGCTTGCGCGCAGCGAGAGCGTCGAGGTAGGCGCGAACCTTCTCAACACCGCCAACGTTGATGCCGTAGCACATGATGGTGTTGAACGGGCTGGCGGCGACGCGGTCGAGGTGCTCCTCGAAGTTCTTCGTCGTTGGTCCCGGCCCAAAATACCAGCCGAGCGGAAAGAACGGCTTGCCGTTGACGATGGTGCGGTTCTGTCCGTCCAGAAACACTGTTGGTTGCGCCGCGTTGGCGGCGAGCTTGTGCAACTCGAACTCCTGCCGGCCCAGCGACGTTCCGTTCGGCGCGAGTAATTCCATGCGCACTTTATAGTCGCCGGCCGCCAGTGGCTTCGCGTCGAACGTCACGTCGTTGCAACCGGCTTTCGGCTGCTTGATGCGTTGTTCACGCACGGTCTTGGCGCCGGCGAGTAACGCGCAGACGAGCGTCGTCTGCTCCGGCTTCAGCGAACCCTTCATGTAGTCGGCGAGTTTGGCGCGCACGATCACGCGCTGGTCGGTGGCGTTCTTCGGCAGCCGGCCGCGGTAGTTCGGTTTCAGCAACGCCGCGTTGAGCGCCGGCGGGTAGGATTCGGTCACGCTGATGTCGTCGAACCACGCCGTGCCTGTCATGTCTTTGCGCAGGTAAAGCTGGACACAGACGCTGGTCGCCTCCTTCGGAATCGGCGCCGTGACATCCTCGACGCGGAACCAATCCCGGTCGCCTTTCTTGCCAGAGGCGTAGCTGCCGCCGAGCCAGCCTTTGGCGCCACTCCATTCCATGCAAATCGTCGCGCCGGTGTCCTCGCCCTGCACGCCGCGGGTCTTGATCCACGCGCTATAGCGATACTTCATGCCGGGCTTGAACGGAATCGTCTGCGAGGCGAGCAGGTAGGTCGCCTTGTTCGTGTTAACCAGCCGCAGACTGTGCGTGCCGGCGTGGGCGACATCGTCAACGACGTTGAACGTCTTCGGCAGGCTCCAAGGGGACTTGCCATCCTCGAACCCGATGTTGCGGACGAGATTGGCTTCTTCTTGTGACGAGGCGGGCGTTATCGCGACGATCAACGCCATCGCGGCAGCGGACAACCAACACGGCAAGCGCATATCATTTCTCCTTCAATGCTAGCGGCTGACCGAGCGCGGCGCAGACGCGATCGCAGAACGCCGGGATGGCGTCGCGAACGGCGGGCGTCATTTCGCCACCAATGGTGTGTGGGTCGGCCACCTCGACGGCGAAGATGCGGAAGTTCTTCGGAAACTCCAGTTCGAGTGCCTTGGCCATCGCGATCATCTCCGGCAGACCGGTGAAATGCGGCGACGCGCCTTGGATGGGCGCAAGGTCGTCGGGGTTGATCTCGATGACCGTGCCGGGCGCGTGTTTGCCGGTCATGACGGCGTCGAGCAGGATGGCACGGTCGAAGCCGATGAACAGTTCCAGCAGCGCCACGCCGTGCCACGATGTTTCTTGCACGTCCGCCACGTCTCCCAACCGCTCCTTCAGCGCACGCGCCGCCAGAATGCCGACGGCGTCGTCGGCGAGAATGTCGTTGCCCAAACCGAGCACCAAGGTCTTCATCGTTTGCACCGCCCCACGCTAACAGTTCACGCCAGCGGGTCAAGGCGCACTACGGCTTCGGCACCTCGCCGGCCTCCACCTTCCTCCAAAACTCCGCCGCGGGCAGGTTGTTGATCGTCTGCAGCGTCTTGATCGAGCGCAACACTTTCTGGTTCCTTGGATCTGCCGCAACGGAGTCTTCGCACATGAGGAACTTGAGCGCCGAGCCTTGAATAGGTGAAAGGTCCTCCACAGATGTGTTATATATTTGCAGGATCGTTAGGGGCATGCCTCTCAGCGGTGTCAGGTCAGCGACTTTGGTCGAGTAGCAAATGAGGCAATTCAGGGGCATACCCGCCAAGGAGCCCAGATCGCTCACCTGCGAGCCGGCACAGGTGAGATCCGTTAGTGGCATGCCTTGCAGGGGCGACAAGTCTTTTACTGGAGCCAGATAGATAGTGAGGGCTGACAACTGCAATCCTCGCAACGGCGAGAGATCGGCAAGCATTGATCCCTGTGGGGCCATGCTACAATTCAATCTTTTCAGCCGCGTCAAAGCGCGCACCGGCGAAATGTCAAACACAGCAGAGGTCGAAAACTTCAGCTCCGTCACCGCACCATTCTCGACCTTATGCTCATCTTTGCCGTCGTAGCCCGGATTGAGTTCCTTCAACTTCGCCATCACGCGCGCGACCTGCTGCTCCGCCGGCAGCGCGGCGACTTCGTTACAGAAAGCCTCCAAGGCGGCGGGAATATTGGAGTGCTGGAGTATCGCGGTGTTGGATTGAGCGGCTGGCGCGCCCCGCGTGAACGTGCCCTTGCCGGTGACCTCGCGGACTTCGAGCTTCTCGATGACGAGTCCCGTCAGCCAACTGCCCACGCCCAGCAACGTCGGGTCGGACAGTTTCCAGTGGGGGACGATGCTCATGTCGCTGTAGTCGGTCTTCCATTGCGCCAGGAGTTCACCGTTGAGATAAGCCTTCAGGCCGTCGTTGCGGACCTCCACAATCGAAGTGTAGGTCACCTTCTTTTTCAACGCCGGTTTGCGCCGGGTGATCGTAGGGTTCGCCGGGTCTGCGGAGTTGGCCCCGGCGATCGTCTCGAACGCAATGAACTCGCCCTTTTTCGCTCCCATGATCCATGAAAACAATCGCCCACCTTTCGAGAGAATCTGGATCACCTGTCCGGCCCCTTCCGGCGTGTAACCTTCCGTGAAGTGGAACTCGAGACGGTAGTCGTATTCCTGCGGCGGCTGGTAAGGAATGGCGATCCGCCCGTTCTTTGCCGAGTCCGAGATCAAATTGTTTCCCTGCCAGTTCCATATGCCGCCCACCGCGTCCTTTTGCGGGTCAATCAGCGGCAGCAGATTGATGGCGTCCTGCCAGGCGGCGGCGGGAGCGGCGGCGGCGGCAGTGTCCACCGGCGAGATGCGGATGTTGCGGAAGCGCACGGGGCTGCCGTAGGACTGCAAACGGATCGGGCCGGGCGCGGCGCTCTCCGGCTCGCCTTTGCCGGTGCTCTTTGGAATCTCGACGTAGTCGTGAATGAGCCGGCCGTTGTGCGTGACGCTGACGCGGGCGTTGGCGGTCTTGGCGCCGGCAGCGTTGAACTGCGCGGCGCGGAAGCCGATGTCAAACGTCTGCCATTCGTCCGGCGGCTTGCTGGCATTTTCGGTCGGCGCCTTGAGCTTGAAGATTGAGCCGCAACAGCCGTCGTCCGCCGGCTTGCCGAAGGAGTCCAAGATTTGAATCTCATAGCGGCCTTGCAGATAGATGCCGCTGTTGCCCTGCTTGGCGTCGCGCGGCACGGCGAACTCGATGTGCAACTTGAAGTCTTGGAACTTCTCCCGCGTATCGAGGTCGCCCTTGCCGGCCACCAGCGCGCCGTCGCTCACCTGCCACTGACAATCGCCACCGTCGCGTTGCTGCCACGCCGACGTGTCGCGCCCGTCGAAGAGCACGCCGAACTTAGGCGACGCGGCAGCGGGAGGCGCGGCTTGCGGTTCGGCGGTTGCGGCTGGCGCGACAGCCACCGAGCCGGGCACCTCCGGGCCGAGACAGACGCGGAAGCCGTTGTAGCAATTCGGAGAGTTGGGTAGGAATGAATCTCGCGATGCACAACGAGCGACGGCGAGTTTGTTGCCGAACGAGCTACCCCGCACCACGCGGGCCGGACTGCTCTTGTAAGGTTCCTCGTGTGCGCCTGTGGCATCGTAATCATCCAAACACCACTCCCGCACGTTGCCCAGCATGTCCGCCAAACTGAATTTATTTCGGCCTCGCTTGTCGTAGTTATCCACAGGCGAAGTAAACTCAAACCCGTCCCTCACTCCCCACAGGTTCAACCGATTCTCGCAATCTTCCTCCAACTCACCCCACCAGAACTTACCCTGTGTTCCCGCTCGACACGCATATTCCCACTCCGCCTCTGTCGGCAACCGGACCACTTGGTTCGCCGCCAGCCGTCCCGCTTTGCGCTCCCGCTCCGTTGCCCACTCGCAAAACGCCATCGCGTCGTTCCAACTCACGCAGCACACCGGATGGTTGTCTTGTTGATCAAAGCCCGGATCGCGCCAGCTCGCACCTTTTAGGTGTTGTTCCATCGTTTTCTTTTGCCGGCTATAGGCGTAATGGGCTTCACCCTGCTTTTCCGCCTCCGTTCGATATCCGGTCACGGCCACAAACTGTTTCCACTGAGCCACCGTCACCTCCGTCCGTCCCATCCAGAAACCTCGCTTGATCGCGGCCTTACGCGGCTGATCGCCTTCGTTCTTGAAAACGGGAAATTTCGGCGCGTTGACCTCCGCCCACGCCTGTTCTTCTTTCGTGCTGCCGAGCATGAACTCACCAGGCGGGATGGCGACCAGTTCCATCTTCACGCCGTCGCCGAGGTCGAGGACCTTCGGTCCGCCTCCGCTGCCCGCGAACCACCACACCGCACCCGCAATCAGCGCGACCGCCGCGAGCGCGCCGGCTCCAATCACGAGTCTCGAATTACGAGTCACGGATTTCGACTTGCGCGCCTTGGGTGCAACCGTCGGCGTCTTCGTGACGACCGGCCTCGGCGTCGGCTGGGCCGGCGCGGGCGCGGGTCTTGGCGTGGGCGTCAGCAGTTGGGTCGGGTCGCTGGGGCTTATGGGCGCGGCAGCGGGAACCGTCGCGGGCTTCAGCTTGTCGTGCAGGCCGCGCAACTGCTCAATCAACTCCTCGTAGCTCGCCGGACGGCTGTTGCGATTCTTCGCCAACATCTTGCCGACAAGCAACCCCAGCGGCATCGGGCATGATGGCCAGACTTTGAAGATCGCCGGTGGCGGATCGTTAACGTGCTTCATCATCACAACCATCGAACTGTCGCCCTGATAAGGCGTCTGGCCGGTGAGCATGTGGTAGAGCGTGCCGCCGAGGCTGTAGATGTCGGTGCGGAAATCCATTTCCTTCGCGCCGGTGGCCTGCTCGGGGCTGATGTAGTGCGGCGACCCCACCGCCGTGCCGGTCTGCGTCAGGCTCGTGGTGCTGCCACCGACGGTCTTCGCGAGGCCGAGATCGCCGACCTTCACCTCGCCGCCGGTGGAGAGGAAGATGTTGTCGGGCTTGATGTCGCGGTGGATGAGCCGCGCCTTGTTCCAAGCGTGTTGGAGGGCTTGGGCGACGAGAATGGTGATGGCGATGGCTTCGCGCGGGTCGAGCCGACCGTGGCTCTCGATGTGATGGCGCAGGGTGGTGCCCTCGACAAACTCCATCGCGATGTAGTGGCTGCCCTCGGACTCACCGGCGGAGAAGACTTGCACGATGTTCTCGTGGTTCAGGGATGCGGCGGCGTTGGCCTCGCGCTTGAAGCGTGCGACGAAATCGCGGTCGCTGGCGAGGTCGGAGGCCATGACCTTGAGAGCAATGAGGCGGTTGAGGACGGGCTGGCGGGCCTTGTAGACCGCGCCCATGCCGCCCTGGCCAAGCTTGGCGATGATCTCGTAACCGGCGAATGTCTGGCCTTCGAGGTTGGTCATGATGGCGGCGGCTTGACCACCCGCGGCGTGAGCGGCTTTGCGGCAACCGCCGGCATGCAGGCAATGGAGTTCATGGGCGCGCGGATTTGCTCGCGCACCTCCAAGAGATCGGCGATCAGGTCGTCGTAGCTTCCGTGCCGACCGTGGCGCTTTTTGGCGAGCATCTGGCTGACGAGCCGCGCCAACGGCGGCGGGCAGCCCGGCATGGCTGCGGCGAGGTCGGGCGGCGGCGCATAGACATGCTGGGTCACGACCTCGATGACGTTCTTGCTGTTGTAGGGAACCGATCCGGTGAGCATGTGATAGAGGGTGCAGCCGAGACTGTAGATGTCGGTGCGGAAATCGAGGCCCTTTTCTCCCATGCCTTGTTCGGGACTCATGTAGTGCGGCGATCCCACGGTGGTGCCGGTCTTGGTCAGGCCGCCTGTGTCGCTGTCAACGCGCTTGGCAAGACCCAGGTCGCCGACTTTCACTTCGCCGGTCCTGGAGAGGAAGATGTTGTCGGGCTTGATGTCGCGGTGAATCATGTGAGCGGTCTGCCACGCATACTTGAGCGCCTCGCAGACAAAGACGCAGACCGCCAGCGCCTCGCGCGGGTCGAGCCGGCCGCGGCGGTCGAGCTTGGCCTGCAATGACTCGCCCTCGATGAATTCGCGGGCCATGTAGTGAGTGCCCTCGCTCTCGCCGGCGGTGTAGAGCTGGACGATGTTGGGGTGATTGAGTTGCGCTGCCGCTGTCGCCTCGCGCTTGAAGCGCGCCACGAACATCGGGTCGTGAGCAACCGTTGGCGCGATCACCTTGAGCGCGACCAAGCGGTCGAGCATCGGCTGGCGGGCCTTATAGACCGCGCCCATGCCGCCCTGGCCGAGCTTCTCGATGACCTCGTAACCGGCGAATGTTTGTCCCGCCAGCGAACTCATATGCTGCTCCCTGTCGGACGCGAATAATCCTCTTCCGGCAACAATCGGTCAAGCACTGGCTGGGACGCCATCGTTCGTTAAAAACCGCCGGAAGTTTTCCTTGCTGCTGTTGATAGCGCGGTGTCAAATGCCCACAGCAATCCGAACCCAAACCCCAATCTCGTTTATGCTCGGCTCTTTCCAACAACATCTCCAGCGACAACTCGACGACATCCGCGTCGCCGGCACCTGCAAACGCGAGCGCGTGCTCGCCACGCCGCAGGGCACGCGCGTCCGCGTCGCCAACGGCCAGCCGGTGCTGAACCTCTGCGCCAATAACTACCTCGGCCTCGCGCAACATCCGGCGGTCACCGCCGCCGCGCGCGAGGCGTTGGAGCGGTGGGGGTATGGGTTGGCATCGGTGCGGTTTATCTGCGGCACGCAGGGCATCCACAAGCAACTCGAAGCGAAGCTGGCGGAGTTTCTCGGCACGGAGGACACGATCCTCTACTCCTCCTGCTTTGACGCGAACGGCGGGTTGTTCGAGACGTTGCTCGGCGAGGAGGACGCGGTCATCTCCGACGAGTTGAACCACGCGAGCATCATTGACGGCATCCGGCTTTGCAAAGCGCAGCGGTTCCGCTACCGCAACAACGACATGGGCGACCTCGAAGCGAAGCTGCGCGAGGCGGCCACGGCGCGGTTCCGGCTGGTCGCCACCGACGGCGTGTTCTCGATGGACGGCTCCATCGCCAACCTGCCCGCCATCTGCGACCTCGCGGAAATGCACAGCGCGCTCGTGATGGTGGACGATTCGCACGCCGTCGGCGTTCTCGGTCGGCACGGACGCGGCTCACACGAACACCACGGCGTCATGGGCCGCGTGGACATCATTACCGGCACGCTCGGCAAGGCGCTCGGCGGCGCCAGTGGCGGCTACACCAGCGGGCGCAAGGAGATCGTCGAGTTCCTGCGCCAGCGCTCGCGGCCGTATCTATTTTCCAACACCGTCGCGCCGCCGATTGTTGCCGGCTCCATCAAGGCGCTCGAGATGCTCACCGAATCTACGGCGCTCCGCGACAAGCTGGAGGCAAACACGAAGTTCTTCCGCAACGGCATGGCGGTGGTCGGCTTCAATATCCTGCCCGGCGCGCATCCGATCGTGCCGATCATGTTCGGCGACGCCACGCTCGCCGCGCGCGTTGCGGAGGCGATGCTGGCCAAGGGCGTCTATGTCATCGCTTTCTCCTACCCGGTCGTGCCGCAAGGCAAGGCGCGCATCCGCACCCAAATCTCCGCCGCGCACTCGCGTGAAGACCTGGAGTTCGCCATCAACGCGTTCACCGAAGTGAAGCGGGAGTTGGGCATCTAAGGGGACTTCAAGGGAGCAGTCACTTCCCTGCGCAATACGCATTCCTCCCATGCCGCCGCTCTCGACCAAACTCACCTTTGCGCTCGGCTCCGACGAGAAGAGCCGCAAGTTGCCGTCCAAGATCATCATCAGCCAGAGCCAGAATGAAACGCTGGACCACGTGCTGTTGAAGGCGTTGGCGTTTGTGATTTTCCACAGCGACTGGCTGCGGCTGGAGGTGAACCCGGAACTGCCAGGCGTGCCGTTCGTGCCGGATCTCATTACGCTCGCGTTGGACGGTCGGCCGGAGTTGTGGATCGAGTGCGGCGAGGTGTCGCTCCACAAGCTGGAGAAGCTCACGCTGAAGCTCGGCGACGCTGACATCTGGATCGTCAAGAAGAACGTCCAGGAAGTGGACAAGACCGTCGAACTGGCGCGGCGCAACATCCGGCGGCTCAGTCGCGTCCGGCTGCTGACGTTCGATCCCGGCTTCATTCCGGAACTGCTCGCGCTCGCCAGAGGCTCCAACTCGCTTCACCTCGTCAAGCTCGTGCCGGGCGAGATGATGCAGCTTGTGTTCAATGACCTGTGGTTTGAGACGGCGCTGCGGGTGACGGCGCCCTAATACGTAATTCGTAATGCGTAACTGCTTGATTACGTATTACGCGTTACGCATCACGCTCTCCCCGCCTCGCCCCGCCGCAACACCGTGTCCTTCAGCGAGCCGGCGTCGTCGCGGTTCGGATGATCGAGCGTGTAATGCAGACCGCGGCTTTCCTTGCGTTGGAGCGCGCTCTCGACAATCAGCCACGCCACCGTCGCGATGTTGCGCAGCTCCAACAAGTCCGCCGTCACAATGAAGTCCCAGTAGTAGTCGAGAATTTCGCGGTGGAGATTCTCGATGCGCGTCTTGGCCCGCTGCAACCGTTTGTCGGTCCGCACGATGCCGACGTAGTCCCACATCAGGCGGCGGATTTCGTCCCACAAGTGTGCCACCACCACCAGTTCGTCCGCGTCGTGCGCCTCGCCGCTTTGCCACGGCGGAATCGCGAGTTGGTTGCGCGGCAATCGCCCCAGCGCCGCCGCTCCTTTGGCCGCCGCGCGATGCGCCATCACGACGGCCTCCAGCAGCGAGTTGCTTGCCAGCCGGTTCGCGCCATGTAACCCGGTGCATGCAACCTCGCCGACGGCGAACAACCCCTCCACGTCCGTCCCACCGTCCGCGTCCGACAGCACGCCGCCGCACATGTAATGCGCCGCCGGCACCACCGGCACCAGTTCCTTCGTCATGTCCAAGCCGTAGCGCAGCAGCGTCTCGTAGATGTTCGGGAAGCGGTGGATGATAAACTTCGCCGGCTTGTGCGTGATGTCGAGATACACGCAATCAGCGCCGGTCTTCTTCATCTCGGCGTCAATCGCCCGCGCCACGATGTCGCGCGGGGCGAGCGCGCCTTGCGGATGATACTTCGCCATGAACTCACGGCCGTCCTTGTCCACCAGCAACGCCCCCTCGCCGCGCACCGCCTCGCTGATGAGGAATGTCCGCGCCTTCGGATGATACAGGCACGTCGGGTGGAATTGGATGAACTCCATGTTCGCCACGCGCGCGCCGGCGCGGTAGGCCATGGCCACGCCGTCGCCGGTCGCGATGTCCGGGTTTGACGTGTAGAGGTAAACTTTACCGCAGCCGCCCGTTGCCAGCATCGTCACGCGCGCACTGAACACCTCAACGCGGCCGTTGGCTTTGTCGAGCACATAGGCGCCGACGCAGCGATTCGATTCCTCCTGGCCGAGCTTCCGCGTGGTGATCAGGTCCACGACGTGGTGGTTCTCGTAAATCTTGATGTTTGAATGCCGCGCCGCCGCCGCCAACAGTGCCCGCTCGATCTCGCGGCCCGTGATGTCCGTCGCGTGCAACACTCGCCGCGCCGAGTGGCCGCCCTCGCGGCCGAGGTCCAGCTTGCCGTTCTTCGAGTGCGCGAACTCCACGCCGAGTTCCATCAGTTCCTTCACGCGCGCTGGCCCTTCGGTAACGATCATGCGCACTGCATCCTCCTTGCACAAGCCGTCGCCGCACACCAGCGTGTCCCGCACGTGCGCCTCGAACGAGTCGCCCTCCGCCATCACGCAAGCGATGCCGCCCTGTGCGCGGTTCGTGTTCGAATCCGCGCTTTCTTTCTTCGTGACCACTGCCACGCGCCCGTGCGCGGCGGCTTTCAGCGCAAACGACAAGCCGCCGATGCCGCTGCCAAGAACCAGGAAATCGGTTTCAATCATGGTCGTAACGTAGCACCGGCGTCTTGCCGGCGCACTCGCTCTCAGAACGTTTCATTATCAATCAACCGCGTCTTCCCGACAAACACCGCCATCGCCACCAGCAACCGGCCCGGCTCGTAGCGCTTCACCGGCAGCAGCGTCTCCGAATCCACGAATGCGATGTAATCAATCCTCGCCGACGGCTTGCCGGCGATCATCGCCGTCATCGCCGCGCTCACCTCATCAATCGTCCGGCCCGCCGCCAGTTCGCGTCGCGCCAGCTCCAGCGACTGCTTCAGCGCCAGCGCCTCCTGCCGCTCCGTCGGGCTGAGATAGACGTTGCGCGAACTCATCGCCAGCCCGTCCGGCTCGCGCACCGTCGGGCACACGATGAACTCCAGCGGAAAGTTCAGGTCGCGGACCATCCGCTTTAACACCGCGCACTGCTGCGCGTCCTTCTGGCCGAAGCAAGCCACGTCCGGCAGCACGCAATTGAACAGCTTCGCCACCACTGTGCAGACGCCGCGAAAATGTCCCGGCCGCGACGTGCCTTCCCATCGCTCGCTCACCGCTACTTCTTCTACCCATGTGCTGCCGCCCATTCCGCATTCCGCATTCCGCATTCCGCATTCCCCCCACATCTCCTCGTTCGTCGGCGCGAAAATCACGTCCACGCCGACCGACTCGCACAGTCGTTGGTCGCGCTCGAAGTCGCGCGGATATTTTGAGAAATCCTCCTTCGGCCCGAACTGCGTCGGGTTGACGTAGATCGAGACGACGCATAAATCCGCGCGCCGCTTTGCCTCGCGCATCAGGCTGAGGTGTCCCTCATGCAGGAAGCCCATCGTTGGCACGAAGCCGACACGTTTGCCCGCCGCGCGCGCCGTGCGCGACCACGCTTGCATCGCCGAGACTGATTGAATGATCTCCACGCCGTCACACTACAAAGTCGCGGCCGGAAAGTCATGTCAGAATCCGGCAACAGGCGGCTGAACCACTGCCTGCATCCCCCAGATCAACGCTCCGGCCCCGCCGCCACGCGGAAGCCGTAGCTAAACCGCGAGATGCTCAGCGTGTAGCCGAGACGATCAGCGCAGCGTAGGTGGCCTATGTTGTAAGTATAAGAGCCGCCGCGCAACATCCGCGCGGCGGTGTTTTCCTTGTAGCATTCCTCGTGAGCCTGTTTCAGATCACAACCATCTAAGCACCATTCATAGACGTTACCCAGCATGTCGGCCAAGCCGAACTTGTTCCTGCCGCGCGAGCCGTAATGATCCACCAGCGTGACGCAAGCGAATCGCTCCGTATTCGCCTTCCAATTCAGCCGGCCCTTGCCATCCTCAACCGCGTCGCCCCACCAAAATTTCGTTTTCTTGCCTGCCCGACAGGCATATTCCCACTCTGCTTCCGTCGGCAAGCGACAGATCATCCCCGCTGGCAGCTTGTTCGCCTTCTTCTCCGTCTCGGTCAACCATTGGCAGAATGCCACAGCATCGTTCCAACTGATGCCACAGGCGGGATGATTGTCCTTTAACTGAATCCCGAAGCCCGGATCGCGCCAACTGCCGCCCTTCAGAGGGCCAGGTCCTTTCGGGAAATCATCAAGCTGTCCTTTCTTCTCGGCATCGGTCGCGTAGCCGGTGGCGCTCACAAACTTCTTCCACTGGCCCACCGTTGCTTCTGTCCGACCCAGCCAAAAGCCATGCCTGATAATTGTCCTGCGGGGTTGATCGCCTTCACTTTTAGCCCAATCTGCCGACCCTCCATTGCTTACCGCCCACTCCTGCTCTTCCTTCGTGCTACCCATCATGAACTCGCCGGGCGGAATCCAGACCAGCTCCATGCCGGTGGAGGTGACTAACGGCGGGCTTGTCGAAGCGCCAACGCTCACAGGTGCGACCGGCGGCGGTAAAACTTTTGTTGCCGTGGGAATTGTCGTCGAAGTTCCAGCCGCCTGCCCGCTGCCTTCCGGCGCGCCGCAACACACCCGAAACCCAGCATTGGAATAAGATTCGCTTGGTCCATAGGCATCTCGAACCGCGCAACGAACGTTGGGAGGCTTGCAGTTAAATGCGCCGCCCCGTAACGGGTGTGCTGTTGGGTTGTCCGTCCAGCAATCCTCGTGCGCTCTACTCTCATCGAAGTCATCAAGGCACCACTGCCGCACATTTCCCAACATGTCGGCCAAGCCGAATTTATTCCGCCCGTGTGCCTTGAATTGGTCCACCGGCGAAACAAACTCAAACCCATCCTCTGTCCCGACCCAATTCAGGCGCCGCTCGTTGCTTTGTGTCTTGTTTCCCCACCAGAACATCGTTTGCATTCCTGCCCGGCACGCATATTCCCACTCTGCCTCGGTTGGCAACCGATACACATTTTCCCCAGGCAGTTTATTCTTCTTCTCTGACTCCGTCAGCCATTTGCAGTAAGCCACCGCATCGTTCCAACTTACGCAACACACGGGGTCATGATCTTGGGGCTTGAAGCCGAACTGTGGGTCTTTCCAGTTTGCACCCTTGACCATACCCCAGACTTTGGCTGGCCATTGAGGCGCTACAGATTGCCCGTTTCTCTCTGCATCGGTAACATAACCTGTCGTGCTAACAAACTGTTTCCATTGACCGACTGTTATATCGGTTCGCCCCATCCAAAACCCCTGTTTGATTGTTGTTTTACGAGGTTCGCTGCCCTCACGTTTAACACCCACTCCAGACGCACCGCTAGCAACTGCCCACGCCTGTTCTTCCGATGTGCTCCCAAGCATAAACTCTCCCGGCGGAATCCAGACCAACTCCATGCCGGTGGAGGTGGTCATGGTCTTCTGGGTGCCGGATACCGCGGCGGCAGCGGAAGGTTGTTGGCTTGCAGCCGTCGCGGCAATCGGCCCGACGCGAATCCAAAACATTCCAGCGGCCATGTCGTTGATCTTGGCCAGTGTGCGGATGCCGCGCAGGACGGCGGCATCGCGGGCAGGGACGAAATCGCACTTCAGTTCCTGCAACGGCATGGCTTGGAGCGGCGCGAGGTCGGTGACTTTGGTGTTGTTGCACCAGAGCACTGTCAGCGGCATGTCTTGGAGTGGTGACAGGTCGCTGGCCTCAGTGTCGTTGACGCTGAACACAATCAGTTTCATGCCCGCCAGCGGCGCAAGGTTGCGCACTTGGGTGCCGCCGCAACTCAGCACGGTCAGCGGCATCCCCTGTAACGGCGTCAGATCAGCAATGGAATTGCCGTGGCACCAGAGCCACGTCAGTGGCAATCCTTGGAGCGGGGCCAGATCGGTCAGTGCGCCTTTCTGGTTCAGCGTTGGCGGCACGATGACGAGTTTCTTCAGCCATTTCAGCGCCTTGATCGGCGTGATGTCGGTGACGCCGACAGTGGAGAACGACAGTTCCGTCACGGCCCCGCCTTCCACCTTGTGTGTCTGCCTGCCGTCGAACTGCGGGTTCAATTCCCTGAGCCGCGCCATGACGCGCGTCACCTGTTGCTCAGCGGGCAGCGCCGCGACCGTTTGCACGAACGGGTCCTCCGCAGACGCAGCGGGGGACGCGACCATTCCGCTCGCGGGTGCCGGCGAGAATGGCTGAGCAATCACGGGTTCCGTTGCGGGCATTCTGGCGAGAGAGGCCAGGAACGCGGCGGGCGATTGGCCGTTGACCCGCTGCAACGCGGGCAGCTTGAGCAACAGTTGCGCGATG
This sequence comes from Verrucomicrobiia bacterium, assembly GCA_041667205.1. Taxonomy (GTDB): domain Bacteria; phylum Verrucomicrobiota; class Verrucomicrobiia; order CAIQCK01; family CAIQCK01; genus CAIQCK01. Next base: position 189,482 of record JBAYFL010000011.1, read on the forward strand.
TCCTTGTTCCGCGCCGCCGCCGGCGGGCAACGCAGTTCCGTCAGTGGCAACTCCGCCAGCGGTGAAAGGTTGATGACCTGAGTGCCGCTGATGTCGAGGAAGGCCAGCGGCATTCCCGCCAGCGGTGTGAGGTCGCTGACAGCGGTGAAGTCGCACGCCAAGTGCCGCAACGGCAGCCCGCGCAGCGGCGACAAGTCCGACAACGGCGACGGTTCCTCCTGTGTGCCGGAGCACCGGACTTCGTCAAGTTGGCGCAATGCCCGCAGCGGCGAGATGTCTTTCACGCCCACGGTCGAGATGGCCAGTTGCGTCACCGCATTCTCGCGGATGGTGTGCGTTTCCCGGTTGTCGAAGTTCGGGTTGAGTTTCTTCAATTCCTCCATCACGCGTTGGATTTGCCCCTCGGCTGGCAGCGCGGCGACTTCGGCGATGAATGGATCCGCCGTTGCAGCGGTGGCTGTTTCGGGTTTCCGCGAAGCCGGCATTTCGGCTGGCGGCTTGGCAGGAGCCTCTGCAACTGCCGGAACGGCTTCGGTTTTCGGTGGAGTCGGCGTTTCCGCAGGCGGCTTGGTCGCTGTCTCGGCAACGGCTGGAGCGATTGCAGACCCGGTCCCTGAATCGGACGTTTTTGCTGCGTCCTGATCGGCGCGTGAGGGCACCCGTCCCGCATCACTCTGGCTCGGCTGTTTCCACGGTGCCCACAACAACAATCCCGCGGCCACGACAACGGCGGCGATGCCGCCCATCACCATCGGCATTCGCTTGTGTGAGGCGTCCTCCGGTTCCACCGCCTGGGGAATCGGCTGGGGAACGGCGGCTTGCGGCTGGCTGAGCTGTTCGTGCACACGCCGCATCTCCTCGATCAATTCCTCATAGCTCTGGTGCCGCTCGTTGGGATGTTTCTTCAACATCCGGCTTAGCAACATCACCAGCGGCATCGGACACTCAGGCCAGACCAGCAGGATTGCCGGCGGCGGATCATGAATCTGTTTCACCATCACCGACATCGGCGACTGGTTTTGCCCGTTATCGTAAGGTCTCTTGCCGCTGAGCATGTGGTAAAGCGTGCAGCCCAGGCTGTAGATGTCGGCCCGGAAATCCATCTCCTTCTCCGCCTGCGCCTGCTCAGGACTGCAATAGAACGGCGTGCCGACCGTCGTGCCCGATTGCGTCAGCGCCGCGCTCGCCTCCGGCCCGACGCTCTTGGCCAAACCGAGGTCGCCCACTTTTACAACGCCCTTGACGGAAAGGAAAATGTTGTCCGGCTTGATGTCGCGATGGATGATCCGTGCCTCGTCCCACGCATGCTTCAGCCCTTCGGCCACAAAGACGCAGGTGGCCAGCGCCTCTTGCGGGTCCATGCGCCCTTCGCGGTGGAGCCGTTGCTGGAGCGACTCGCCCTCAACGAACTCCGAGACC
>JBAYFL010000012.1:0-182847 GCA_041667205.1 Verrucomicrobiia bacterium
GATCGAGCGCGTGCTCCAGCGGGATGAGTATGCCGACTATTGGGCGATGAAGTGGAGCGACATCCTGCGGGTGAAGGCGGAGTTCCCCGTTAACCTGTGGCCCAACGCGGCGCAGGCGTATCACCGCTGGATTCGTGCGTCCATGGCCGAGAACAAACCGTATGACAAGTTTGTGCGGGAGATGCTCACGTCGAGCGGCAGCAATTACCGCGTTGGGCCGGTCAACTTCTATCGAGCCGTGCAGAACAAGACGCCGGAAGGCATCGCCATCGCAACGGCCATGGTGTTCTTGGGATCGCGGGCCGAATTCTGGCCGAAGCATTATCTGCCGGGCATGAAGATGTTTTTCACGCAGATTGGTTTCAAGCCCACACGCGAGTGGAAAGAGGAGGTCGTTTTTTGGGATCCCAGCAAGATTACCAACAACGTGCCGCAAATGGCGACATTCCCGGATGGCACGCAGGTTCAGTTGCCGGCGGATCGGGATCCGAGGGAGGTCTTCGCCGATTGGCTGATTCGGCCGGAGAATCCGTGGTTCACCCTCAACATCGTGAATCGCATGTGGTCGTGGCTGTTGGGACGCGGCGTGATTCATGAGCCGGACGATATCCGGTCGAACAACCCGCCCAGCAATCCGGTGTTGCTAGCCTACTTGCAGAAGGAACTGGTCGCGTTCCGCTATGACATGAAGCACATTTTCCGGTTGATCCTGAACTCCAGAACATACCAGATCACTTCAGTGGCCAGATATAGCAACCCGCAGATCGAAGCCAATTTCGGCGCCTATCCGCTGCGCCGTCTGGATGCGGAGGTGTTGATTGATGTCATCAACAAGATCACTGGCACGTCGGATTTATACACCAGCGCTATTCCGGAGCCGTTCACCTTTATTCCGGACAACAAACCGGCAGTGGCGTTACCGGACGGTAGCATCAGCAGTTCCTTCCTAGAATTGTTCGGTCGTTCGCCGCGCGCCACCGGCATGGAGAACGAGCGGGTTTACAAGCCGCTTCCCTCGCAGCGGCTGCACATGCTGAATTCGAGCCATATCCAGCGCAAGATTGAAGAAGGCCCGAAGATGAAGGTGATGTTCGAGGGGAAGCGCAAATCGCGCGAGATTACGGACGATCTTTACCTGACGATCTTGTCGCGTTTCCCCAACGGGGACGAGGCGAGGATGGCAGAGGCGCACGCCAACTCCAAGGTTGTCAAAGGACAAGAGGGTTGGGTGGACGTTGCCTGGGCTTTGATGAACAGCACCGAGTTTCTTTATCGGCATTGACTTTAGCGGAATAGAGTTCGAAATTACGAAGAGCGCCGGCTTGGCCGGGAGAAAAGAAAGGAAGTTAGCGTATGAGCACAGAACGCAATAGGAAATCGAAGTCACAGGGTCTGCATTCAACCGGTATCTGCAAACCGGTTTCCAGACGTGAAGCAATGCGCCGCGGCCTGATCGGCACGGCAGGACTATGGCTGACGGACCGTCTGGCTCCCGGCGTCCTGGCAGCGGTGACGCAGCCGGCCGCCAAAACCGCGGCTCCTGTCAAGGTCAAGGCCAAGTCGGTCATCCAGATCTTCCTCTGGGGCGGCATGTCGCACAACGACACGTGGGATCCGAAACCGGACTCCGGCTACGATTACACCGGCGCGTTGAAGACGGCGATTCCGACCAAGGTGGACGGGATACAACTGGGCGAGCTGTTTCCCGAACTGGCGAAACAGACCGACAAGTTTTCTCTCATCCGCAGCATGACCCACCGCAACTTTGGTCATGAGACCGCGGCCTACCTGATGCAGACTGGCCACACACCTGGTGAGCGGTTGGCCTATCCGAGCGTTGGCGCCGTGTTCGCTCTCTCCAAAAACGACACATACAAGGGCCTGATTCCGCCCTTTGTGGTGATGACCCAGCCGGCTGGCCGGTTCTCGGAAGCGGGCTTTTTGCCTGGCAAGTATAAGCCCTTTGCCACTGGCGGCGACCCGAACGCAGCCCGGTTCGAAGTGGAAGGCGTTGTCGCCAGAGGCATCACAGACGAGCGGCAAAAGGCGCGGCGGGAATTCCTCCAGAAGATGAACACGCTCGGAAACTCCATGGCGCATAACCCGCAAGTCGCGGCTTCAGCCGATGCTGAGAAGCAGGCGTATAACCTGATCCTTGGCGAAGGCAAAGACGTGTTCGACCTCTCTAAGGAGAAGTCGGAGTTGAGAGACAAGTTTGGTCGGAACACGTTCGGACAGGAGTGTTTGGTCGCGCGGCGGTTGGTTGAGGCCGGCGTCCCCTACATCGTCATCAACTATCCCGCAGGCTGGGATTCGCACAAGGATCACTTCCAGACCATGCGCCGGCAATGTCCGCAACTGGACCAAGGGCTGGCGATGCTGTTCCAAGACTTGCACGATCACGGCTTGTTGGAGAGCACGATCGTGTGGTGCAGCGGCGAGTTTGGCCGGACACCGAAGGTGGACTGGCAGCCGCCTTGGAATGGTGGCCGTGGTCACTACGGCAACGTCTTCACCGTGCTGGCTGGCGGCGGTGGCTTCAAGGGCGGCCAGGTGGTCGGGTCGTCGGACGCGAAGGGTGAGGAGCCGAAGGACCGGCCGGTGTATCCGGTGGACTTCCTCGGCAGCATCTACGCGCTGGCGGGCATAGACCCCAATGGCTTGTTGCCGCATCCTCTGGGCATTGAAGCCAAAGTGTTGCCACTTGGCGAAGAAGGCGTGAAGTCCAATGGGATCCTGAAAGAGATCATGTAAGAAGTCAGATCGTAACCGCCGGCGCAAGGACAGCGAAGCGCAAGACCGCTCACGCGTCCTTGCGTCGGCGAGTGTAATCCTTGAAACGGAGTTCCTCATGAGCACATTCCGATGGCAGGCAGTTCTGGGGTTGGTCGCGGTGCTGGCATTCACGTCAGGCGCGCAGGCACAGCACCCTTATATCGGCTTCGTCTATCCCGCTGGCGGCCAGCAGGGCCAGACGTTTCAGGTTACACTTGGCGGGCAGTTTCTGGATGGTGTGGACACTGCGATTGTGTCCGGCGAGGGTGTGAAGGTCAAGATCGTCGAATATAACAGGCGTCTGAGTCCCCAGGATATCATGCTGTTAAGGGAACAACTGGATGATCTGAAAAAAGGTGCGTCGAAGGATGCTGAGACGAAACAACTCATCGCAAAGCTGGAGAAGAGAATAGCTGATTACGTTCTAAGGCCGCAGAGCGTTGCCATCTCCAACATAGTCGTCGCCGAGGTCACGGTGGCTTCCGACGCGAAACCCAGTGAGCGGGAACTGAGGCTAGGCACGCCGCGCGGGTATTCAAACGCGATGGTCTTCTACGTGGGCCAACTGCCGGAAGTCAGCGCGGAGCCGATGTCCACTAGTCAGTTGCAAGTGCTTGGCAAGGAGGAGGAAAGCCTGCGCAAGAGAAGGCGCACCTTGGCGGCGCGGGGCAATGCCGGCACTTCCGAAATGATGGCAGGTGGCTCGGAATCTCGCGGCGGCATATCCGAAACCGAGGTGCGCATCCAGGTGCCATGCACCGTGAACGGCCAGATCGGTTCCGGCGAAATCAACCGCTATCGGTTTCAAGCGCGGAAAGGCCAGCGCCTTGTCATCACGGCATTGGGACGGCAACTGATCCCGTATATCGCCGACGCCGTGCCCGGCTGGTTCCAGCCGGTGTTGGTAGTTTACGACGCGAACGGAAAAGAAGTGGCGTATGATGACGATTTTCGTTTCAAGCCCGATCCGGTTGTTTTCTTCGATGTGCCGAAGGACGGTGAATATGCGTTCGCCATCTATGACGGCATCTACCGCGGCCGCGAGGACTTCGTTTATCGCGTCACCATCGGCGAACTGCCGTTCGTGAAGAGCATCTTTCCGTTGGGCGGACGGATAGACACTGCGTTGACCGTCGAGATGAAAGGCTGGAATCTTCCATCCACCCGGCTGACGCCCCCCACCAAGGATGTGGAGCCGGGAATCTATCCGATCGGTGTGCGCAAGGAAGGCTTCTACTCCAACCGCGTGCTTCTGGCTCTGGATTTGTTGCCGGATTGTTTGGAGCGCGAGCCGAACAACACGCCGGCCACCGCGCAGAAGGTGGCGATGCCCATCATCATCAATGGGCGTGTTGACGTGCCGGGCGATTGGGACGTGTTCCAGTTTGAAGGTCGCGCCGGTCAGGTGATCGTTACAGAGGTCTCTGCGCGCCGGCTGGATTCACCGCTGGATTCCGTGCTCAAGATCACCGATGCATCCGGCAAGCAACTGGCGTATAACGATGACGACAACTCGGACACCATCTCGAAACTCAAAGATGTAGACTGGGGCGTGAACACCCACCACGCGGACTCCTACATCCGCACGACCCTGCCCGCCAACGGAACCTACTACGTTCACCTCGGCGCTGCCGACCGTGCCGGCGGCGAGGAGTATGCCTACCGTCTGCGCATCAGCGAGCCGCAACCCGACTTCACTTTGCGCGTCACGCCGTCCAGCGCCGGCTTCCGCAGCAGCGGCGCCAGTTCTTCCGTCAGCGTTTTTGCCATCCGCAAAGACGGTTTCGAGGGTGATATCACGCTGGGTTTGAGAGATGCGCCGAAAGGGTTCTCATCGTATGGTGCCACCATATCGAGCACCCAGCGAGTGGCGCAACTGACACTGTCCACCTCCTTGGATTCTACGGAAGTGCCGGTCACTTTGGCCATTGAAGGCCGCGCCACCATCAACGGCAAGCAAATTGCTCGCGAAGCTGAGCCTTGCGAAGACCGGATGCAGGCGTTTCTCTGGACACACCTTGTCCCCGCAAAGGAATTCGTGGCCTCCGTTCATGGGAACCAAGAAGCCACCGCTCCCCGAAGGGGAGGGAATAAGGGCAAGAGGAAATAATCCCGCAAACCGAACTTGATCGCAGTGCCGGCATTCTTGCCGGTTCAGCCTGGGTTTTCGGGATAATCAGCGGTTACTTTTTAGCGGGAGTCGCCGGCTTATCCTCAATGTTGGATTCGATTTCCGCGATCTTCCGGTCATACAGATCCTTGGTTATCAATCCATCTTCGAGAAGTCTCTTAAGTCTCCTCAACTGCTGATCGGCCGCCTGCCTGGTATATTTGCGCACCTCTGTTCCGGCTGGGGCTTCCGCCATGAATTCGTCGCGGCTCAGCTTGCCGTCGTTGTTCTTGTCCTTCGCCTTGAACAAGGCGTCGCTCTTTGTCCCGTCATTCTTGCTTGCGATCTTCCACTCGGCGAGGTTGACAAAACCGTCGCGGTTCGTATCACTCTGTCTGAAATCCTTCTTGGCGGGATCCTCTGTGGTTGTCTTCTCACTCGGCGTCTTCTTCTTTCCTCTTTCCGCGGCGCCCGCGACTGCGGCACAAAGGATAATGACAGCAAAAGCTTTGATAATGGATTTCATTTGGCTCCGTGGGTTAAATTTGGCGGCTCAACTGTCCGCATCGCGCATACCATAACCGCATCCTACATTGCGGCCTAGGGCCGTCAACGCAAAAACTCGGCCCCATCTGCGCATCTCCGTCTTCTGCGCTCGGCAAACGAAAGCCGGCTTGGTAAACGTATGCCCGTGCCGCCGTGCAGAACCGCGCGATTGGAGAACAACGCCATGCCAACCAAGAAAAAGCAGTCCCAACCCAAAGCTTTCGTCCAGACCGCACAGTCGCTGATGAAAGGCCTCGACCGTTGGCGGCAGGTTGGAGCCGACGAAGGGCGCATCGTTCGTGAGATGACGCTGCGCAACGAACTCTCCGGTGGCACGCCCACTGTCCGCGCGTTCGAGGAGAACTGGCGCAAGTTCACCGGCCTCAAATTCGCCATCACCGTCTGCAACGGCACCGCCTCGCTCTACAGCGCGTTCTTCGGCTTCAAGGTCGGCCCCGGCGACGAGGTTGTCTGCCCGACCTACACGTGGATTTCCACCATCGGCCCTGTGCCGCTGCTCGGCGCGCGACCGGTGTTTGCTGAGTGCGTGCGCGACGGCATCACGATTGACCCCGACGACATCCGACGCCGCATCACGAAGCGCACCAAGGCCATCGTCGTCGTCCATCTCTGGGGGTGGCCGTGCGACATGGACGCCATCATGGCGATCAGCCGCGACACAGGCATCCCGGTCGTCGAGGATTGCTCGCACGCCCACGGCGCGCTCTATAAAGGCCGTGTCGTCGGCTCCATCGGCCACGTCGGCTGCTGGAGCTTGCAGGGAACGAAGCCACTCAGTGCGGGCGAGGCGGGCATCATTGCCACCAACGACACCGAAGTCTTCGATCGCGCCTGCCTGCTCGGCCAGGTCAACCGCATGGTCGGCATGGACCTGGTCACCAACCGCTACCAGCATCTCCAGCCACTTGGCATCGGCATGAAATTCCGCGCGCATCCGCTCGGTGTCGGCATCGCCAGCATTCAACACAAGAAACTCGCCGCGCTCAACAAGCGGCGCGGCCGTTACGTCGAGCAGGTCGAGGCGGGCTTGGCGAGCATCCCGTGTCTGAAACCAATCGCGACCGCCCCCGGCTCGAAGCGGAACGGTTACTACGGTTTCCCGGTCCTCTACGATCCCGCCGCGCTCGGCAGCGTGCCGCGGGAGAAAGTCATCGAAGCCATCAACGCCGAGGGTGTGCCGGTCAGCGCGGGCTTCTACGAACTGTTGCACCGTTTGCCCTACTTCCGTGACGGCTTCGACCTCTTCGGCAACGACCGAGGCCCCATCTGTAAGACCGACTCCACCAACTTCGACGCCCCGTGGCTCGGCTGCAAAGACGGCGATTTCCCCGTCACCGAGGCGATGCACGCGCGGTTGATCTTCCTGCCGATGCTCAGTGACCCGGCCCCGAAAGCAGCGGCGAAAATCCTCGAAGCAATCCAGCGCGGGGTCAACAAGGCGGGCAAGTGACGGCTACTTGGCGACGATCTGGAGCGGCATGGCCGGCGCGTTGCAGTTGAAAGGATTCTATTTAATCACACGGGCTTCTACGCCCGCGATCTCGCGGTTCGCGAACTCGTCCGTCAGGAGCCACTCTTGGTAGAGGCGTTCGATCTGCCTCAGCCACCCCTCGACCGATGACCTCGTCAACGTAGGCTTCACGTCCTTGGGGCGTTGTTCGTCACGGATCGGCGGGCGGATGCGATCGGCGGGTGGTTGGTAGGATGAATCGAAGACCAGGACCGGCAGGGTTTCGGCAGGCAACAGATGGCGCCAAAGGAAGGCCTGCATTTTGTCTTCGGCCGGCACGGCCTCGTGGACGATTTCCCGGTCCCCGATTTTCACTGTGCCCACGACGGTGACGTTGACCGGCTTTTCCGTCTCGGCGAGGCTGGTTTTCAACGAGAGTCCCACGGCCTCTTGTTTGGCTGCCAGCGTGGTGCCGGACGATTCGAACCCCTGTGGCAGGTCTTTGAACTTCAGTGTGATCGGCCCGTCGAATCCGTCCTTGCGCATGGCGAAGACGGTCACTGTAGCAGACCCCTTGCTGGGCATAATGAGTCGGGAAGGAATCAGGCGTAGCGCGAAATCAGGTTGCGGCTGGCTGATCCGGAGCCGGTAGGCGCACTCCTTTCCTGCCTGCCGCCTCGTGTCGCCGATGTGAATGAAGTATTTTCCGTCGGCGGGCAGTTTTACCATGAGGTAGGAATCGGCGTGGTCGGTGTTCAATCCTGATGCCGCGTCGTAATGATCGTCGTTGAGCGCGATGATTTTGCCATCCGCGCCGGTGACTTTGACGAAGGAATCCATCGGGGAGCCGAGGCGGCGCGCGGTCACTTCCGCGACGATGGTCTCACCGGCTTTCCCTTCCACCTCAAAGACATCCCAGTCGCCGGGGCGATCCATTCGGCCGTTGATGATGATCGGGAGAGTCACTTTATGTGCGTTGGTCGAGATGTTGTTGGGTTCCTTCTCCAAGCACTCGGGCAGCGTGTCCAGCGCAAATGGCACGTAGTTGGAAACGAGTTTCCCGTTGGTGGGGGCAATCAGATGAACCCCCGGTTTTGCGTCTTTGGGGGGTGGCGCGATCGTGCTCTTCTCCAGATTCCAGCCGTTCATCTCGATCTGGACCGGCTCGCCCACGCGGCCGCCCAACGGGAAGATACTGGTCACGAAGGGCAGCTCGCCGATGGTGATTCGATACACGAAGCTCTCGCGGCCGCGAAAGAGCGCCTCGTTGATGCTCAACAGATACTCGCCGTCCTCGGGAACCTCGAAGTAAATCAGCGGGTCGGGGCTGGAATGGAAATCGTCGTTATACGCCAACTCCTTGCCCTTGGCGTCGCGAAGCTTCAGCACGGTCTGGCACCAACCGGGAACGCCATCGGGGACGTAGGGGATCAAGTCCCTGGCTCTTGCGGAAATGACCAGACGCTGCCCCTTGTTCGCCTGAAAACGATATCGGTTCATCTCGCCCGCCGCGATCTGGCCGTTCATCGTGCACGGCACTGTGACGCGCATCTCCTCCTCTTCCCGCGGCCTTTTGCGCTGAGCCAGAAACTCCTTGCCGAGCAACGGGAGCTGCATGGTCTTCATCGGCTTGCGGGCGACCTCGGGCACTTGGCCGATGTAGAAAGACAGCGGATTGGAGACACCCCGTTTGGTGATCACCCTGATCTCCCGCCGGCCCGGTTTTGCGTCGGGCGCCACCGTGATTTCGGCAAAGACAAGCTCGGTTTGGGAACGAACGGCCGGGTTGCGCTCGTCTTCCGCGAACCTCTTTTGGATCCGGTCTATCAGCTTCTCCTTGGCCACTTCCTTCTCGGACTTGGGAGGTTGGTTCTTCGCGTCCTTTTCGCTTGGTTTCGTGTCTTTGGGTTTCTCCAGCTTCGCATTGCATTTGACGCAGACGGTGGCGTCAAGCGCGTTGGCAGTAGCACATACCGGGCACATCAGGGAAGCGACCGCGTTGGGTCCGGTATCTGGGCCGATGGGCGCGGGAAACTCAAACGAGGCCATCTTGGCGGCCATCGCGTCGTCCACCGTCGTTTCCTTTTTCCGCAACACGCCTAATTGCTGGTTGACCAACCCCATCTCCTGGTTGTCCAGCACCCGGTAGTAATCAACGAGCCGGGCGGAAACCCCTTCGCCGCTCACAACCACATCCGAAGCATAGACAAGCCCCTGTCCACCCAACCTGATCGGGAACGTGGTGTCCTGCTGGCCGCCGGCGGGATAGACGAAACCGATATACTGGCTCTGCGCCCAAACCGGGGATGCAGCCGCCAAGAGGATGACCAGCCCCAAGATCGGAAGCCTGTTGAGTCTACTCATGAAGTTTTTCATTTTCCGGGCTACATGATCTCCTCAAGAAGCCCGGCCGATTTCATGCCTTCGTTCTCGGTGTCCAACACGTAGGCGTCCAGCCCCCAGGGATGAGGCAGCTTGGCCGTGGCGTCTATGCCAGCCAACAGATACATGCTTCCCAGCAGGTCCGCGGGATAAACAGGTCGCTCCTTGACGTTTTCGGCTTTCTCATCGGATGAGCCGACCACGCGGCCGCCCTTGAATCCGCCGCCGGCAACTAGCACGGTGAAGACGTTCCCATAGTGATGGCGTCCGCCGTTCCACGGTGGCTCCCACGATATCTTCACCGTGCGGCCGAACTCGCCGGAACACCAGACCAACGTGGTATCAAGCAAGCCGCGATCCTTCAGATCGGCGAGCAGCGTCGCCAGCCCCTGGTCCAACATCGGGCACTGGTTCCTCATGGTCGCGAAGTGGTTCGAGTGCGTGTCCCAGCCACCGGGGAAGCTGATGGTGATGTAGGGCACACCCGCCTCGACCATCCGCCGCGCCGCGAGGCATTCCTGCCCGAACGTGTGGCGGCCGTAGCGATCCCTGAGTTCCGTAGGTTCGTTGTCGAGATTGAAGACTTCCTTCCCCCTGCCCAGGATCAACCCGTAGGCTTTCTGCTTGGCCTCCTCGATGGCCGCCATCTCCGGGGCGGACGCAAGGCCGTAGCCCAAGACATTGGTCTTATCAACCAATTCACGGCGGGCCTTCTGCCGCCCGTCGTCTATTCCCCTGTTGACGATTCCCTGCACTTCGAAGCGGCCCGCGTTTGGATCGCCGCCGGTGGCGAAAGGCTTATAGGCGGGGCCGAGGAAGCCCTCCTCGGAAAACCGCCCGGCTGCCTCCAACATCACGACATAGGGCGGAATCAGCCCTTTGTATTGGTCTTTCTTGAAGTAGGTGAATATGGCGCCGATGCTCGGGTAGGCGAGCCGTCCGCCCGGCAGGTGACCGGTTTGCATCAGGTAGGCGGCCGTCTCGTGGCCGTTGTTCCCGTGGGTCATGCTGCGGATCAAGGAATACTTGTCGGCCTGCTTGGCCAGTTTGGGGAACAGCGCGCCGAGCTGGATTCCGTCCACGTTGGTGGGGATGACCTTGTCAAAATCAGCCATGTAGTCGTAGCCTGAACGGGGCTTCGGGTCCCAGGTATCGTTGTGCGACATGCCGCCCCACAAGAAGACCTGGATGACCGATTTGGTTTTGACCTTCTTGTCCTTGGCTTTGGCTTTGGCCGCCGCGTCCCGGGCCGCCTTCTCTTCGGCGGCTTTCTGCTGCGGCGTCTTCTCTGCCGGGGCTGCGAAGATGCGGGAACTCAGACCGCCGGCCGTGATCATGCCCGCCACGCCCAAAGCGCCGCGTCGCACGGCCTCGCGCCGGGTTACCTGCTCTTGGTTGTCTCGATTGTGGTTTGCGCTCATGATTTCCATTTTCCTTTCACCAGTAATATCAATGCCGCAGGAGGAACTCGGGGCTGTTGATCAACGCCCAGGCAAGATCAAGCCAGGCGTTGTTTCCTTGCGTCGCTCCGCTCTTGGCATATTCCTCGGCGGCCTTTACGTCGGCATCCGTCGGAAACCGCGAGAGGATGGTCAGGTAAAGTCGCTCGGCGATTTGATTCGGTTTGCCGCCCTGGGAGATTATCGCCGCGAGCTTCGGGCCGTTCTGAAGCTTGCTTTGGAGCGTGGCTGAATTCAGCATGTGCAGCCACTGGGTCGAGGCAAGTTCGCTGACGCGTTCGGCTTCCATCCCCGTGGACCGCGAGGAACGCCCGAACAGCGTCAGGAAGGGACTGGTGATGCTGCCGTCGGCCAGCTCCACCGCAGACATGTCTTTGGGAATATACGTGAAAGGCTCCGGGACTGCGCTGGTGTAAAGGTCCGAACCGCCTGTGATCTCGTTCAGAGCGTCAATCAACAGCTCGGCTTCCACCCGCCGCAACGGGTAGCTGGCGAAGTGGGCTTTCGCTTCCGGAGTCTGGGACTTCGGGATCGAAGAGAACTGGTAGGCGGTCGAGGTCAGGATCAGCCGCTTCACATGCTTCAGGTTGTAGCCGCTTGAGACCATCTCCTTTTCCAGGAAGGCCAGAAGCTCCGGGTCGCTGGGCGGGTTGTCGTCCCGGATGTTGTCAGGCTCGTGGATAATGCCGCGTCCCATCACCCACGCCCAAGTGCGATTGACGATGGCTTTGGTGAACCAAGGATTCTCCGGTCGAATCAGCCACGCGGCAAATACCTCCCGCGGATCGCGGTCCGGCGGAACCGTTGTCTTGGTGCCGTCCGGGAAGACGGCCGCCAGCGGCCCGTTTTCGATCAGAGGTTTGGCCAACGCCTGCGGAATCTGGGCGGTAGCGGTCACGGCCTTGGCCACGGCGTCCACGCCAGGCGCGGTGTTGCCCACCACATTGGTCAAGCCGAGGGGATCCCAGAAGACGATCTCTTCTTTCCACTCGCTGGTGGGCTTGTAACCGACCTGCGAGAAAAACGCCGCCATGCCAGCGCGACGCTCTGCCGGCCAGAGCTGGACCCGCGTGCCCATCAACGCCAATCCCACGGACGCGGCGATACCCTCCGAAGTCTTGTCCTGGATGGCGCGGTAGAAGTTCACCGGCCCGACGCGGAAATTGCTCCCGCTGGAGGTGAGCAGCTCCCGGGCGAATTTGTCGTAGGGTTTGTTCTGGGCAATCGATTCCCATATCCAACGGTAATAGGCCTGCGCCGCGTTGGGCCAAACCTTGACGGGGAACTCCGCCTTCACTTTCAGGATATCGCTCCATTTCATCGCCCAGTAATCGAAATGCACCGGCTGGTCGAGGAGACGGTCTATCAGGGCGACGCGTTTGTTCTTGTCGGAACTTTGAATGAACGCCTTGGCCTCTTCTGCGGACGGCAGCGTGCCGGTCATGTCCAAATAGGCGCGACGGACAAACACCGCGTCGGTGCAGAGGAGTGGTTTGATGCCTAACGCCTGCAATTTTGCAAAGACGATTTCATCAATCCGGTTCGCCGGCTTCGGCGGCTCGGAACTTTCCATCAGGCTTGTCACCTGCCGGGCGGCGACCAGCCGGTAGAGCGCGCCCTTGGCCTGCTCGACCAAGCCACGCTTGTCGTCGGCGACCTTCATGGACTCCGTATATGCCGCTCGCGTCTTCTCCGCATCCACCTTCAACGGGACGGCCGCGGCTTCAGTTTCGGTGGCCGCTTTTTCGTCTGCCACATGTGTCTCTTTGGCCGCGACGATCCGTTTCTTGAGGTTCGCCAGGCCTTCTTCGGCCGACTTCTTCCGCGTTTCGGTCCTGGCCAACTCCCGCCCGGCGGTGTTGGCCTTGATCGCCGCTTGATCCAGCTTCTGCTGAAATGGGGTCAGAACTGCCTTGGCCTCATTGGCCGCTTTGCGCTTGGCGGCGGCATCGGCGGTGGCCTGATTGCGTGCCGTATCGAGCTTGATGACTTCCTTGGCCGCTTCCTGGGCTGCTTGGTTCGCGGTGGTTGCGGCGGCTACCCGGTTCTTCGCGTCGGTCGTGGCCGCGTCGGCAGCCTTCTTCTTCGCCTCCGCTTCCGCAAACTTCTGCGCGGCGGCGGCCGCCTGAGCCTGCGCCGCTTTATCGCTCTGTTGCGCCTGAGCGAGGGCGGCTTTGGCCGCGTCGGCTGCCTTGCGTTTGGCGGCGCTTTCGTCGGCGGCCTGTTTCTTCTCCGCGGCCGGCTTGGCGGCATCCGCTGCAACCTGCTTGGCCTTGGCCTCGGCGGCCTGCGCGGCCTGCTCAGCGGCCTGAGCAGCCGTGTCGGCCGCGGCCAACTGCTTCTTCACATTCGCCAGGGCATCGTCGGCCGATTTCTTCTGTGACTGCACTTCGTTCAACTTCTGCGCGGCGACCGTGATCTGAGCCTGCGCTTGCTGCTCGGCCTGCTGTGCTTGAGCCAGCGCTGCCGCGGCATCCGTCGCTGCTTTGCGTTTGGCAACGGCTTGTGCTGCCGCCTGCTTCTTCTCCTCGGCTGATTTCTCCGCGGCTTGGGCGGCTTGCTCGGCAGCTTGAGAAGCTGTGTCGGCCGCGGCCAACTGCTTCTTGATGCCCGCCAAGCCAGCGTCGAGCAGTGTCTTCTGCGCCGTCGCCCGGGCCAGCTTCTGCTCTTCGGTGTCGGCCAGCTTCTGCGGATTTTCCTGGACTGCCTGAGCCTGGGCCAAAGCCGCCTTGGCGTCGTCGGCTGCTTTGCGCTTGGCGGCAGCGTCGGCTGTGGCTTGCCGCTTCTGTTCCTCGGTCCTGCCGGCACGCTCGGCCATCACCTTGGCCGTGGCCTCCGCAGCTTGGGCCGCCGGCTCGGCTGCTTGGTGAGCGCCTTGGGCGGCGGCCAACTGTTTCTTGGCTTTGGCCAAAGCCTCGTCGGCTCCTTTCTTCTGGGCTGTGGCATCGGTCAGCTTCTTAGCAGCGGCGTCGGCCTGGACTTGTGCTTGCTGTTGGTTTTGTTGCCCTTGGGTCAAGATCGGCTTTGCCGCGTCGGCTGCTTTGCGCTTGGCGGCAGCGTCGGCTGTGGCCTGCTGTTTCTGCTCCTCGGACCTGCCGAAAAGGGCGGCGACTCCTTTGCTTCTGGCTTCGGACGCCTGCGCCTCCTTTTCGGCTGCGTCAGCAGTGCCGGTGGCCGCAGCCAGTTGTTTCTTGGCGCTGTCCAACGCGCCACCGGCTGCCTTCTTCTCTGCTTCCGCGCCCGCTGCCTTCTGGTTGGCTGTATCGGCGGTGGCTTGAGCTTGTTGCTGTGCCTGCTGAGCTTGGGCCAAGGCCGCTCTTGCATCGTCAACCGCTTTTCGCTTCACAACGTCCTCGCGGACGACCTGAGCGAGTTCAGTGGCCGATACGACTTTGGCTTTGGCCGCCGCCGCTTGAGCAGCCTGCTCGGCTGCCTGGGAAGCGGTCGTGGCAGCGGTCGCCTGGTTCTTGGCATTGGCCAAGGCGTCATCGGCTGCCTTCTTCTCTGCTGCCGCGGGCGCTCCCTTCTTGGCGGCTGCATCAGCGGCGGCTTGAGCTTGTTGCTGTTTTTGCTGAGCCTGGGTCAGGGCGGCTTTTGCATTGTCGGCAGCGGCAGCGGTCTGCTGCTTTTGCTCCTCGGCAGTGGCGGCAACATTCACCATCGTCTCGGCGGTGGAGGCCGACACTTGGGCGGCATGCTCGGCTGCTTGGCAAGCGGTCGTGGCCGCGGCCACCTGCTTCTTGGCGTTGGCCAAGGCGTCGTCGGCACCCTTCTTCTCTGCTGCCGCGCCCGCTGCTTTCTTGACGACCGCATCGGCGGCGGCCTGCGCCTGTTGCTGTTTTTGCTGAGCCTGGGCCAAGGCCGGCTTTGCATCGTCGGCCGCTTTGCGCTTCGCAACGGTCTCATTGGCGACCTGAGCAAGCTCGGCGACCGATACGACCCTCGCGTTGGCCGCAGCCGCTTGGGCCGCCTGCTCGGCTGCCTGATAAGCAGTCGTGGCGGCGGCCACCTGCTGCTTGGCGTTGGCCAAGGCCGCGTCGGCTGCCTTCTTCTGCGCTTCCGCTTCCGCCAGCTTTGGCGCGGCGGCGGTGGCCTGAGCCTGCGCTTGCTTGTCGGTTTGCTCTGCCTGGGTCAATGCGCTCTTGACAGCGTCGGCCGCCTTGCGCTTGGCGGCAGCGTCGGCTGCGGCCTGCTGCTTCTCCGCCTCGGAAACCGGTTTGGCGTTGGCCGCGGCCGACTGGGCCGCCTGCTCGGCTGCATCGTGAGCGGTCGTGGCTGCGGCCAACTGTTTCTTGGCGCTGGCCAAGGCCTCGTCGGCAGTCTTCTTTCGCGCTTCCGCTTCCGCCAGCTTCGGCGCGGCGGCGGTGGCTTGGTTCTGCAAATTCTGCTCGGTTTGCCGTGCCCGGGCCAGAGCGGCCTTGGCCGAGTCAGCCGCTCTGCGACCGGCTGCTGCTGCGGTCGTGGCCTTCTTGGCTTCGTCGTCGAGCTTGTTGGCCGCGTCAGTGGCGACCTTCGCCGCGGCCTCAGCTTCCTTGGCCGTCTTCTCGGCCGCATCGTAAGCTTGCTGTGGAGGAAGCGCGGCGGCCTTGGCGTCGGCCAACGCCGTGTCCAAGGGAGGCTTGGCGTTGGTCGAGTCGGTCAGGGCCTTGATGACCACGGGCAAGTTGGCCTCGGCCTGCTTCAACTCTGCTACGCCCGGATCGCCCGCCAAATTCTTCGCATCAGTGGCCTGCTGTCGCTTCGTATTGGCCGTTTTGCTCGCGGTGGCGTATGCCGTGTCGGCCTTTTGCATGGCGGCCCTTAGAGGGCCGATCGCAGCTTCCGCCTCCTTAGCCGCCTTATCGGCCGCATCGTAGGCGGTCTTCGCCTTCGCCTCCGCGCTTGGCTCAGCCCCGGCGTTGGCCGGCTTTGGCGCCTCCGCGCCTTGAGCCGACGCGCAAATGGAAATCGCAAGGGTGACCACAAAGGGCAAAACAAGGGATAGAAGATTGCTCTTGGCCTTGGGGGCCAACACATTGCCGTCAACGCCGTTTTTCATGAATCAATCTTGGTCAGGCCACACTGTTCGCGGCAACCAGTGCGTTATTCTGAGGCTATAGAAACATCCTGTTTTTTTCAACTGCACGCCAGAGTCACCTTACTGCGCTCGATGACAAACGGCTATCGTTACATTTACCATCACATGATTGCTCTGCGGACCACAATCCTCAACAAAATCCCAATGAGCCAAAAGTATCACTGGTTGCGCACGGATTGAAAGGGGCAAGTCAGCGACGCGAGAACTTCAGGGCGCGCACGCCCCACGCAGGCAACTCGAAGTTGAACGCCAGCTTGTTGGAGGTCTCGACGACGGCGCCAGTGTCGGCTTCCACGATGGCGGACGCTGGCGGGAATCCCGAAACGGCGACGCGGACGGATTCGGGCGAGGAATTGCAAACGAACAGGTAGCGCGATATGCCGCGGGCCAGTTCGCGCCAGCTCACGGTGGGATACTTGAGGCTCATGCCGGCTTTCTCACGCTCGGAAAGCGACTTCGCCTCGGCGGTCTTCGTCTTGTCGGCGAGCGTGACGATGGCAGGACCGCTGAGTTGCTTGACCGTCAGATCGTGGCGCGGTTCGCCGAACAGGAAAACCTCGCCCAGCTTCCGCTCGCCGGTGAGCTGGCGAGCAGCGGTGGCGTAGGCTTCATACCAGAGGTCGTAGCTCTGGCGGACGCCAGCTCGCTTGAACAACGACCAGATGACGACGCCCTTCGCGCCGTGAATAAGGCCGCAATACACGTCATGACGGACCCACGCGGGAATCTGGCCAAAGAGCGCCGGGTCGGGGTCCTTGCAGAGTTCGGGCACGAGCAGTGCCGTGCGGCGGCCGCGGAGTTGGCGGATGGCTTCGGTTTCCTGTTCCATGCCCCAGCGCACCCACACGCGGCGGTCTTGGTAACCGGCGTAGTTGACGTAGCAACCCTTGCCGATGAGGTCGAGGTGCGCGCCCGTCTGGATGAGAGCTTTGGCGTCGCGATGGTTTGGGTCATACATCCAAATGGGGCGTTTCATCGGATCGGCCACGCGGATGGCTTCGGAGGCCGCCTTCATGTAGGCGATTTCGTTTTTCCTCCAGCAGCGAATCTCCTCGGGCTGGAGATACCACCAGCAGATGTTCGTGCGCGAGGCGACCTCGGCGACCTGCTTGGTGATGGCCGCCTTGATCTCCGCCTCGATGAGGACGAGCGGCTTGTCCGAGTGGAACTTCATGTCTAGTCCGATGGTGTAGGGAAATGGCAGACCCGCCTTCTCGTTGGCTTCGAGCGCCTCGAGTTTCTTGTTGCCATACACCGGCCCGTGCATCGTGAAGCTGTTGGCCTTCTCTCGCTCGGGCTTTCCCGAATAGCCGGAGAATGGAAAAATCCGGCCCTGCGGATAGATGCGATCGGCGGGCAGCGACGCGCCGGAGTCCGGAGCCGCGCGAAAGAAATCACCGGGGTTCGTCGCGGCTTGGGAACAACAGGCGATGAGCATCGCGGCCAGCGCGACGAGTGCGTGGGGAAGAGTGTGGGATTTCATTTGCTTGGAAGTTTCTGGCAGTTCTTCAGCGCCGCATCAATGAACCGATAAGACGCTTCGCGTGCCTCGATTGGGTAGCCGTGCTTGCCCGGCGGATAAACCGCCACGATCCGGTCCGCGACACCGAGCAGCTTATACACTTGCGCCGCCGCTTCCACGCACCGCTTCGCGCTCTCGACTCGGAAGTTGCTGTCGTCCAGCGGCGCATGCACATACAAGTGCCGCGGCGCCAGCGCGGCGAGCACTTCGGGAAAATCGAACGGCATCTTCTTCGGGTCTTTGCCAAAGACATCCTGGATGCGCATCATGTAGCGCGGCTGGCACCAGCCGCTCAGGTCGCCGCCCTTGTAGTCGCTGAACGAATCGAACCCCGAACTCGACACCATTACCTTCAGGCGCGGATCGAACACGCCAACGAAGAGCGAGTTGTGCCCGCCGAGCGAGACGCCCGCGCAACCGATCCGCTCCGGGTCCACCTCCGGCAACGACTGGAGCAGGTCCACCGCGCGTATGTGGCTCCAGATGCCCATCATCGTCCCGCTCGCAAAGCCCGCCGCCGTCGGGTCGGTCTGGTTCTCGCCCAGCAGCGTGTAGTCCGGCGCGATGGTCACGTAACCGCGCTCGGCCAGTTCCAGCGTGTAGCGGGGATAATCCGCGCCGAGGCCCGCCGTCCGGCCGCGCGAACCGCTGGTCCCGTGCAGGCAGAGCATGGCGGGGAATTTTGGATTTTGGATTTTGGATTTTGGAATTAGCAGGAATGCCGGCACGCGATAATCCTTCGTCGCGGCATACGTGATCTTCTTCCGCGTCAGCGTCGGCAACTCTTCCGTCTGCACCACCTGCACGTCCAGCGGCACGCGCCGGTCGGCCGCGGGCAACGGCCCCATCACCAACTGCATGTTCGCCAGGATATGCTCCCGCCGCCGCTGCCAATCCCGCGCGTTCGTCACCGGATGCTCCGCCCCCTGCGCGTCGCGCCACACCATCAACTTCATCTTGTCGGGATAGAACGGCGGCGGGTTCTGTTTTGCGGCGTCGTCGGCCAGCACGAGCGTCGCATGTCCGAAAACAAGCGAAACCACCAACACCAAACCAGATTTCATCGCGGTCATCTTTTCACCTCACGTTTCGAATGTCCACGCGCAACGTGCGGACGGTCGCCTTGGTCTTCACTTCCACACCCGCCATGGTGCTGTCGGCTTTCGGTCCTGAATGTTTCGCCTGATCATGGTGACATATTCACCACAATCTGGTGAATTTGCAGCAAGTCAAAGTGCGCACAGTCGCCACTCTTCCGGTCTTCGCGTCTTCCCCGTTCATCCAGCCTCCCCGGTGCCAAGGCCATGCACGCACGGTTGCTGTTCCTGACCGTGCTCAGCGATCCGGCCCCGAAGGCGGCGGCAAGAATCCTCGAAGCGATCCGGTGTTGGAGAGCATAGAAGGCTGGCAAGTAACGCTGGCTTGCGTCACGTCAGCAGCTTGTGGGCGAATGGGGTGGTGCCAGGACAGTGGAACCATGGCTGCCGTTTACGGCCCTGCCGGTCAAGAACGTGGAGGAAATCCGCGAAATGAATGACCATTTCCCCGTGGGTTTTAGCCGGTGCGGTGCTGTCAACAATCACGCGGCCAAGGCATCGGCGTTGTTGGCGCTTACGCCTGTTCAGCAATGCGGGCGAACTGACCTCGGTGACCCAGATGAACTTGGGATAATCCAGCCGGAGTAACTGTTCACCGATGGAAGCATCGAGCCGATTCTTCTGAATGTCTCGGCGGATATCGGCCTGAAACTCCACGGCAAGCCGCAGGAACGTGCGGTATTCGAGATTGGATAGAAAAGCAGCAAGATCTGGCCGCAGTTGCTGAGCAATGAACTGGCGATAGGTCATGTTGCCCGGCGAATTGGTCTGCTGATTAAGGAATTCCTCAATGCACGAGGTCGCCATGACCTCCGCTTCCTCACCTCGCAACGTAACTTCCGAGGGTAGCACCACTATGACAGTCTGAACCGATGAGAAGGACAAATGCGTCTGCGGTTGGGAGAACAAGGGCATTTCAAGATAGGGGCCAGAATTGTCGTTGTTAACGAGGAAAGCAGGAATACGTTGGATGGCCACCGAGGCCGTTGCTGCTGGGTTATAGGTGTGGCCGATGCCGACCAGCGCGTGGTCGCTGGTGCCAAAGATGACCGGTAGGCTACTCTCGATGTAGCGGTAGGCAATGTCGGCTAGTTTGGCAATCCGCTGCTTTTCCAGTTGGTCCTTATGGTCAGGCGCGTTTGGGTCGTCCGGAAATGCTCTCTTGATATGAGGCGAGCAGTCGTCCACCGCCTCTTTGGAATAGTTCAAGGCCGAGAACCCCATACCCTGAAGGGCGTCGAGCATCTGGATAAAATTCAGGCCTCGCTCAGCAGGCAGCGACCTACCCAGCGCGATGTGTGCCTTGGCGAGTTGGTTGATTTCGGCGGGGACAAATTCGCGGTATCCAAACCGGCGGCTCATGTAACGCGCCAACATCCACAGTGACGCCTGAGCGCAGGCACCAACCTGCGTATCTTGCTGCGTAAAGGGCATGCCCTTAACCTTGAATTCCTCGCCGAAGATGTGGGCAGAAAACGAAGCCTGACAATGGATGAACTGCGAGTTTTTGTCGGTGATCGGAGGCCGCAAAATTGTTCTTCCCATCCGTTGCAAGTCAATGGGCCGGATTACCATGAAACCGAGGTAGTGATTGCGATACTCGCGGAAACTTGTCCGGTTCCGCTTAGGAATTCTGACCGAGAAGAAGTGCAGTCGCGTGCAACGCGAGGGATAGTTCTTGAACGCCCTGCTGTAAAATGCCGAGAACTCGCTCTGGTAGTCCTTGTCCACGTAGTCGTATTCAAACATCACGGTTTGACAAGAGAGTGGAGCCTGCTGGAGCGCTCTAAGAGTCGTGTTGATCGGTCTCAGGTTACCCGTGTAGGGAAGCGCGACTTTCCGCAACCGCGTGGTGAACGCGGTTGTGCCGACGTGTTCGATGACGAATCGTTTAACCATAGGAACCAAAAAAGCAGCCCCTCCGAAGAGGGGCTGCCTGCGGAATGGTTGAAAAGAAGAACTTGCTTAGAGGAACACGAGATGGGCTGCCGTTTGCAACGACTTGGCGCGCGCTGCTTCGTAGGCATCCACCTCCTTGGCGACGCGTTCGGAAACGCGTTGCTGATATGCTCCCCAGTTGGTCTGGTTCAGAATTTTCTGAACCTGTTGTGGCGACACGACCTGTCGCGAACGTGCGGCGGTGTTGGTGCTTTTCATGGTAAAAGTCCTCAGCGAGAACGGCTTCACGTCGGTCCGGGTCTCGTTGATTCCTTGAATTGCGGCAAACCCTAGAACAATTTCTTTTCATTGCAAGCGCAAATTTTGGTTGTCGCTTGAAGAGTCGAGGAAACCACTGGTTGCGCAATGCGATTGTTACACGCCTGATCCATCCGACACGATTCACAGCGTCAACTCCACGCGCATCACATTGCGATTGATCCATTGTTGCCGCCATTGCAATTTTCTCCGTGGCTTGAACCGGCAGCAGCATCGTAGTGTTTTGCGGCTGCGTTGCGAGCACAAAATCTCTCGCTCCGCGCAAGCCAGGGAGACACCAACTCTGTTTCATGGGCCGCTGCGTTTGATTTCCGCCACGGGGAACATGCTGACGCGGAACTTGGTGCAACCATAGGGGACCAGTGTGAGGGTGGCGGGCTTGCCGTCTTTGATCGGCGCGGTGGGGAGCGGCTCGCTTCGCCAAAGTGGATCAGTTCGCTTGCTTCGCTGCCTGCTCGACCGTTTGCTTGCCGTTAAGCACCTCGATGCACGCCGTCGGCTTGTCAAAAGCTCCCGCAGAACCGATACTCTTCGTGTGAAGAAGGCATTGGGATTCGTCGGGATTATCACCTTTGCGTTGCTGGCCGTCGTATGTTATCAATCGGCCATGGCTATCCTCCAAGTCACGCCCAACGTCGAGGCGGAATTCACCGGCGTCTATGTGTTCAAGAAGGTTGGTGACCAAGGGATCGGGGAATTATATATAGACACGGGCAAAAAGTTTCTCGGTATCTTCACACGACGCGAGTCGTGGTGGCCGGAGTTCCCGCCCGACTTCTCCCTGCCCGCGCCGAGCGATCCCGCCGTCGCGAATCTGCCGTTTGCCCGGCCGCGATTCTTTCAATTGCGCTTCCTCGGCATCCCCGGCGCCGAGAAAAACATCCGCATTGGCAACTCCGGCCGCAAGCGCCCCATTCGTCCCGTGAAAATCACGCGCGTGCTGGATGTGAAAGAAGTCTCCGGCATGTAATCACGGCGTTTGCGGCAACGGGTCGGAGGACGCGCCCGACTCCGGGTCACTGTAACCGGATTTTCCACGGCAAATCTGCTTTGCCGTCGCTTCGCAGACACAAAACCGTTCGTCAACGTCCGCTGCGCTTGATCTCCGCAAGCGGAAACATGCTGACGCGGAACTTCGTGCAGCCGTAGGGAACCAATGTGATGGTGGCGGGCTTGCCGTCTTTGACCGGCGCGGCGGGGAGCGGCTGGAGTTCGGTGGGCTGCCAGTCGAACTGGCGGGTGGCGAGTTGGAGTTTCAACGGCGCGTTGAGTTGCCACGACCAATGTGCCGGCAGCGGCTGGCGAAGCACCTGCACGTTGCGCGGCGTGGCTGAAACATCTAGCGCGTAGTTGCAGACGGCGTCCTTGATTGGTTGGTCGGGAGTCTCGTCTGCAATCGGCAACGCGAACAGCAGTGGGCCGTAGGTGACGCTCGCGAACGGGTTGTTCACCTCGGTCAACTTGGAGAGCGAGCGCTTCGTGAAATACTTGTCCTGCGGGAACGGCGTCTCGTGTCCCTTGACAATCTCGACGCGCATCGGCAGGCGCAACGTGACGCGGTCGCCGCTCGTCCAGCGGCGCTGGAGTTTCGCGAAGCCTTTGTTGTCCTTCCGCAACGCGACGGTCTGGCCGTTGAGTTTGAGCGACGGCTGCTGGCACCACGCGGGGATGCGCAGGTAGAGCGGGAAGTCCGCTTTCGCGGCCGGGCGGATGGTCAGCCGGATTTCTTCCTCGAACGGGTAAGTCGTCTCACTCTCGATCTCGACCGGCGCGCCGTCGGCCACCTGCGCGCGCAGCCGGCACGGGCCATACAACGTCGCCGCCACGCCGCGGTCGGCCGTGGCCATCCACATGCCCATGATGTAGTTCGGCACGATGCGGCTGCTGTTGCCGACGCAGCAAAGCACGGGATGCCCGATGTCCGTGAACCGATAGCTGTCGCCCAGCGCGTTGCCGGGGCAGCCCGGCCGGTCGCACGGCAGCGACAGGCTCAGGCGGTTCGGACTCTGGTAGTAGCTCATCGTCTGGAAATCGCGCGCGATGGGCGCGGGGCCGGCGTTGAAGAACACCCGCTCCATCCGGTCGGCCCAGCCGCGCTCGCCGGTGATGCGCAGCAGCGAGCCAAACGTCCACGGCCCGGCGGCGACGTTGCAGGTCTCGACGTTGCGCGTCGAACCGATGCCGGCCAGGTATTCCTCGCCGGAAACCAGCCCGATCGGCAGCCCGTGGCGCTCGTCGGACCAGCGGATCGTCGCGAGTGTGGCGTCGAGCAGTTTGCGGTCGCCGGTCCACGGATACATCAACGCCGGCACGCGGATGTTCTCGTAGAAGATGACCGTGTGGCCGTGGACGAGGTCGCCGTTGTTCCATTGGCTGACGATTTTCTGAAAGCTCGGTCGCCGGATCGAGGCGAGGGCGTTGGCGAGCACTTTCTCGTCGCCGCTCATCATGTAGGTGTCGAGCATCGCGTCGAGGTTGACCATGCCGTTGACGGGATAAAACACCGGCGAGAACTCCGGCAGCGGATAATCGCGATACGCCTTCACGAGCGCGTCGAGGATGCGCCGCTCGCCCGTGGCCTGGTAGTAGGCGACCAACGCGCGGCCCATGTGGGAGTGCGCCCAGTTGTTGAATTGGCCGTTGGCCTTGTCCATCTCGACGCTGAGGATTCTGCGCGGCTGCCAATAGACAAACGACTCGCCGCCACGGTTGACGCCATCCACGACCGGATCGAGCCGCGCGCGTGCCTTCGCGATGAGCTGCGGGTCGTCGAGGATGTAGGCCAGCCTCACCAGCCCGTCGAGCCAGTAAGCGCACTGCTCCAGCGGCCAGCCCGTGCCGTCGGCCTTCACGCCCAGTGCTTTGAAACCATAGCCCTTGTAACCGTGCTTGAAGACCTCCGCCCGCTCGTCGAGATGCCCCGTGATGCCCGCCGCCGCGTCGCGCGCCCAATCATTCAGCCACCCCGTCGGCCGCACCGCGCCCGGCGGTAGAGGAAGGAAGTGGGGTTTGATCTTCGGGCCTTTGTCGCCCGCAACAAGCGCTCGCATGTCGCTAACCATCGCGTCGCGAGCAGAGCCAGTCGTTACCTGCTCGGCGGCGTGCGCCCATGCGACAGACAACATCAGTAAGAATCCGACAGTTGTTCCGCATCTCATGTTCGGTTTCCTTTCCTCAAATCAGCAACCACCTCTCGGCGTCAGCCGATACCAACACTAATGCGGCCAACTCGCAACGCCGTTTATTTCCACGCCGAGCGTAACTCGTGCGCTTCCAGCGACGTGAACTGCGCCGCGCCACCTTTGACGAAAAGTCCGAGCGACTTATCCTCTGCCTTCGGAATCACCGGCATCGGCACATAGGTGAGGCCGTCGCTGGCGAAGATCTCCAGCGCCGTGCGGTCGGCGTAGATGATGAGGCGCTGTCGGCCATTGCGGAGCGGCGCGGGGGCGCGATGCTTGTTGACGATGAATTCCTGCTTCGCCGCGTCGTAGGTGATCTCGACGCCGCGGACGCTGAATGTAACCGTGGCGTTTGCTGCCGGCGTGAAGTCGGCGCGCAGTTCCAGTAACTCGCCGCTGGCAGAGGCGAACGGATTCGCGTCGCCTTCCTTTATCGTCCGCGCGCCGAGGCGATGCGATTTCGCGCGCAGCCGCTCTAGTTCCTTCACCGGCGTCCACGTGAGACGCGGACCTTCGGCGGTGCCGATGAGCTTCAATTCAAGCGGGAGGCTCATCGCCTGGTTGAACGGCATTCCCGGCGAGGACGCTTGCAGCCAGCCGATCTGGATGCGGCGGCCGTCCTTGGCCGGGATATCGCTGAACGTCTGCGCGGCGTAGAAGCCGCGCCCGCGATGCCCCTTCAACTTCTCCGTCTCCGGCGTGAACTTCACGCCGTCGAACGTGCCGACGCTGTATTCACTGCTCGCAGCGGTCAACACCCACTTCTTCTTGCTCGCATCGCCGTCCACCGGCAACTCGAAGAAATCGGGACACTCGTAGAAGCCTTCGGTCTGGCTCAACACGGTCCAGTCCTTCAGGTTCGGCGAGCCGAGGAAGTGGATCGAGTGTTTCTTCTCCGGCAGGCCGACATAGAGCACCATGATCCACTTCTTCGTCGGCTCGTGCCAAAACACTTTCGGGTCGCGGTTGCCGGGCGTGATCTCTTTCACGACCGGATTACCGCTGAACTTGGTGAAGTTGCGGCCATCGGTGCCGGAGGCGATGCACTGCACTGTCGGATGGCCAGCGGCGGTGTAGATGAGCACCTGCGGTGGCTTGTCGGCACTACCAAGACCGCTGGTGTTCTTCCAGTCCACGACCGCCGAGCCACTGAACATCGGCCCCATCTCGTCCGGCGCGAGCTTGTCGCCGAGTTCCTGCCAATGGACGAGATCGCGGCTGACGGCGTGGCCCCAGTGCATGTTGCCCCACGGCCAGCCATAGGGATTGTGCTGGTAGAAGAGATGATACTCGCCGCGATAGAAGATCATTCCGTTCGGGTCGTTATTCCAGCCGCGCTTCGAGGAGAAGTGGAACTGCGGTCGCAACGGCTCGCGGTAGAGGTTCTCCGCTCCTTTGATTTCGTCCGACGGCTCGATTTGCTTCAACGCGACGGAATCCTCCGGCAGCTTGTCCACCACCAACACGACCGTCTTGCCACGCCAAGGGTCCGCGTCCATGAACGCCCACCAGTCCGGCTCCGCGTCGGCCAGTTCGATGTCGAGCGTCACTTCGGGTTTGCCGTCCACGAAAACGCCGACCTTGCGCTTCGACGCGCCGTTCTTGATCGGGATGTTCAGGTAGCGTTTCTCGATCTTGAACTCGCGCTTCTGGTCCGCGAGCAGTTTCGGCGGCTTCCTGTCGGTGAGCACAATCTGGTCCACGTTGATGTGACCCCAGCCGCCCGTGGCGTTGTCCACGATCTGAATCCGAGCTGTCTTGCCAAGAAACTCGCTCACGTCCCACGACCCAGGCTCCAACGCCTCGCTGCCGCCGGGCTTCACGTTCGGCCCCGTCGCGGTGCGGACGACCTTGCCTTCCACCAGCAGGTTCATGCACGTCTTGTCCGGCCAGCCGCCGCCACCGGTGAGGAAGCTGATGAACTTCCGCACGATCTTGAACTCCGGCGAGGTGAGCGCGCCGGTCGGTTTATCGCCGCCGTGGAAACTGTTGACCAAGCCCTTGCCCTGAAAACCTTCCACGCGCATCTGCTTCCCCAGTGTGCCCGGTGCCGGCCCCGGGCCGAATGCCTTGCCTTCCGCTTTCCAGTTCCCGTAATCCTTGCCTTCGAAGTCAGCGAGGACGATGTCATCGGCGGCACGAACGGAGAGTGTGGCGAAGGACGCGACCAGCAACAAGAGGAGCAGTCTGTTCATGGCGGCATTAGAACGCCTTCGCGCGGCGAAAAGCAATCGCGCTATGGATGATGAAACTGGTAGAAACCGGAAGCGAAGACACGACATGAAACAACACCGTTCCGCCCAAGCCCAACTCAAGGCGTTCGTGCGTCGCATCGAGGCGGCGCTGCGCAAAGATTACGGTGTGCCGGTGGTCGCGCCAGCCCGGACGCTGCTCGACGCGCTCGTGGAGACGATTCTCTCGCAGAACACGACTGACACGAACTCCAGCCGCGCGTTCCGGGCGTTGCGGCTGCGGTTTCGGCGCTGGAGCGACGTGCTGGCCGCGCCGACGAACGACATCGTGGCGGTGATTCGTTCCGCCGGCCTCGCGAACACGAAAGCGCCGCGCATCAAAGCCATCCTCGCCCGCCTCCTGGAGGAACAAGGCCGGCTCAGTTTGAAACACATGGGAAGGATGAGCAACGCAACGGCGATGGATTACTTGCTGTCATTGCCGGGCGTCGGGCCGAAAACGGCGGCCTGCACGCTGCTTTTCGGCATGGGACGGGACGTTTTTCCCGTGGACACGCACATCCATCGCTTGTGCCGGCGGCTTGGCATCGTTTCCAGGTTCGCCAATGCCGAACGAACGCAGGAGGAGATGGCGGCGCTGGTCTCGAAAGGCCGCGCGCTGTCGCTGCACGTCAACCTCATCCGCCACGGCCGCCGCGTCTGCAAAGCGCAGCGCCCGCAATGCGCCGACTGTGTGCTTGTCGAGATGTGCGACTCAGTTTCTGCTCTCAATGCAACTAGCGGGCGAGGTGCCAGCGGCCAACGTGCTACCAAGGTAGGATGAGCCGCGTTGTATTGGCTATTGCACCGGCGCGAGCGATGCGTAGAATCCGCGCCATGAAACTTGCCCCGCGTTTCGTGGTCGCTGCCTGCCATATCGTTTCCATCGTTCTCATCGCCGCCGCTGCATCCGCCGCCGCGCCGCCGGGATTCGTCCCGCTCTTCAACGGCAAGGACCTCAGCGGTTGGACCGTGCCGGAGAACGACGGCGGCCACTGGAAGGTGCTCGACGGCGTGATTGACTACGACGCGCGCAGCGAGGCCAAGAAGGACAAGAACCTCTGGACCGAGAAGGAATTCGGCGACTTCACGCTGAAGGTTGACTGGAAGATCAAGGAACTCCACGGCCTCTACAACATGCCGGAGGTGTTGCCGGACGGCTCGCATAAGAAAGGCCCGGACGGCAAGGATATCCTCACGCCGCGCCCGAACGCCGACAGCGGCATTTACGTGCGCGGCGTTGGCAAGGCGCAGATCAACATCTGGTGCTGGCCCATTGGCTCCGGCGAGGTTTATGGCTACCGCATGGACAAGAAGATGCCGCCCGAAGTCCGCGCCGGCGTCACACCGAAGGTTTGCGCCGACAAGCCCGTCGGCCAGTGGAACACCTTCGAGATCACAATGAAGGGCGACCGGCTCACCGTTGTGCTCAACGGCAAGACCGTCATCAAGAATGCCCAACTGCCCAGCGTGCCCGCCAAAGGCCGCATCGGTTTCCAGCACCACGGCGGCTTCGACGTGAAGAAGAACGAATATTCACCCGCCTCCAGCCTCATGCAATTCCGCAACGTGTTCATCAAAGAATTGAATTAACCACCAACTCCGAGTCAAAACATGAAAAAGCTGATTCCTCTGTCCCTGTTCCTCTGTCCCATTCTTGTCCTCGCCGCGCCCGTCGCCAAGAAAGACTGCGCCGTCAAGCCGCCGAAGGGATTCACCGCGTTGTTCAACGGCAAGGACCTCACCGGCTGGTGGGGCGCGTCCACCGAAGACCCGCGCAAGTGGATGGCGCTTTCGCCGGAGGAATTCAAGAAGAAGCACGACGCCAGCCTCGAAGACATCGCGCAGCACTGGCGCGCTGAGAAGGGCGAGTTGGTCAACGACGGCAAGGGTCTCTATGTGACGACCGAGAAAAACTTCCGCGACTACGAACTGTTGATTGACTACAAGACTGTCGCGAAGGCCGACAGCGGCATTTATCTCAAGGGCGTGCCGCAGGTGCAAATCTGGGATTGGACCAAGGAAGGCGGCAAGTGGAAGATCGGCGCCGACAAAGGCTCCGGCGGTCTCTGGAACAACTCGCCCGGCGCGCCCGGCAAAGACCCGCGCGTCCGCGCGGACAAGCCGTTCGGCCAGTGGAACCACTTCCGCATCATCCAGTGCGGCTCACGCACATGGGTCTGGTTCAACAGCAGGCTCGTCGTGGACGGCGCGATCATGGAGAACTACTTCGGCCGCCGGAAGCCCAACGCGCCGCCGCCTGCTGCGACCGAGCCGATTGCGCCGCTCCCGCCCGAAGGTCCGATCCAGTTGCAGACCCACGGCGGCGAAATCCGCTGGAAGAACATTTTCATCCGCGAAATCCCCGCTGCCGAGGCGAACAAGCTGCTCCGCGGCAAAGATCCGAAAGGTTTCAAAGATGCCTTCAACGGCAAGGACCTCAAGAACTGGGCCGGCGCGGTGGATTGCTGCGACATCAAGGACAAGGCGCTCGTCTGGAAGGAGAAGAAAGGCGGCACGCTTTTCACCAAGGAGCAATACACCAACTTCGTCGCGCGGTTGGAGTTCAAGCTGCCGCCCGGCGGCAACAACGGCCTCGCTATTCGCTACAGCGGCCAAAGCAACGCGGCCTACGATGCGATGTGCGAGTGCCAAGTGCTCGACGATAATTACGAGAAAGTGCGCGGCAAGATTGACCCGCGTCAGGCGCACGGCTCGGCCTACGCGATGGTGCCCGCCGCGCGCGGCTACCAGCGTCCCATCGGCGAGTGGAATTACCAGGAGGTCACCGTCACCGGCCCGACGATGAAGGTGGAGTTGAACGGCACGG
This sequence comes from Verrucomicrobiia bacterium, assembly GCA_041667205.1. GTDB lineage: Bacteria > Verrucomicrobiota > Verrucomicrobiia > CAIQCK01 > CAIQCK01 > CAIQCK01. Next base: position 28,901 of record JBAYFL010000012.1, read on the forward strand.
TCATCCTCGACTGCGACCTTTCGAAAGTCACCGAGACGATGGGCAACAAGCCGCATCCCGGCAAGGACCGCCTCTCGGGCCATTTTGGCTTCGCCGGTCACAGCGATCCGGTCCAGTTCCGCAACATCTCCATCAAGCGGCTGAAGTAAGTGAGCTTGTTGCGCGTCAGCTTTGCGGTGTGGCTGGCGGCCGGTCTGTTGCCGGTCGCCGCCACCGCTGCGGAACACGCACGGCCCAACATCGTCCTCATCGTCACCGACGACCAGGGCTATCCCGACCTCGGTTGCATCGGCTCAAAGCCCGTGCTCACGCCGACGCTCGACCGGCTCGCCGCAGAGGGTGTGCGTGGGACGAGCTTCTACGTGACGTGGCCCGCCTGCACGCCGTCGCGCGGCAGCATTCTCACGGGACGCTACCCGCAGCGGAACGGCCTCTACGACATGGTCCGCAACGACATGACCAACTACGGCCATCGTTACACGCCGGAGGAATACGCCGTGTCGCCGGAGATGACCCTCGGCCTCGACCCCCGCGAGCAGACCGTCGCTGACGTGCTGCGGCGCGCGGGCTACCGCACCGGCGTGGTCGGCAAGTGGGACATGGGCCAGGCGCGGCGGTTCCTGCCGTTGCAGCGCGGGTTCGATTTCTTCTACGGCATCGGCAACAACGGCATTGATTACTACACCCACGAACGATACGGCGTCCCCTCAATGTTCCGCGGCAACGAGCGCACCGAGGCCGACAAGGGCACCTATGCCACCGACCTCTTCAAACGCGAGGCGCTGCGGTTCATTGGCGAGAGCAAAGACAAGCCGTGGTTCCTCTACCTCGCCTTCACCGCGCCGCACGGTGCCTCGACGTTCGGCAGCGACCCGACCGACCGGAAGACGAGGGAAGGCGTGCAAGCGCCGGAGAAATTCGTCGCCATGTATCGCGGCAAAGTGAAGGACGAGCGGCTCGCGAAATACTACGCCGCGGTGACCTGCATGGACGAGGCCATCGGCGAGATCATCGCGCGCCTCAAGCAATCCGATCAGGGCGAGAACACCTTCCTCATGTTCCTCTCCGACAACGGCGGCTCCGGCAACGGTGGCAACGCGCCGCTGAAGGCTGGCAAGAGCGCGATGTGGGAAGGCGGCCTCCGTGTGCCATTCATCGCTTGGTGGCCGGGCCATGTGCCCGCCGGCAAAGTCACCGATGAGTTTCTCACCTCGCTCGAACTGCTGCCCACTTTCGCCGCCGCGGCGGGCGCGAAGCTGACGACGGGTGTGAAACTTGACGGCTTCGACTTGCTGCCCATCCTGCGCGGCGAAAAGAAATCGCCACGCGCCGAGATGTTCTGGCAACGTCGCAGCGACAAGGCCGCGCGCGTGGGCCAGTGGAAGTGGATCGAGTCGGCGAAAGGCGGCGGCCTCTTCGATCTCTCCGCCGATCTCGCAGAAACTCGCGACCTCTCAGCAGAGAAACCCGACGTGCTTGCCCGCGTGAAGGGCCGGTTCGAGACGTGGCGCAAGGAGATGGATGCCGCCGAGCCGCGCGGACCGTTCCGGGATTATTGAGCCAACGACGCAATTGGAACAGCCCCTCACCATGAACCTGTCGGTCGAGCGGAGAAGGAAAAGCGGCAGAGGACTGCCGCAGTCCAAGATGCTGCCGCGTTGGAGGTGGCCCCTCACGCATAGGCGCAAGCCTCTTGGACTGCGGCAGTCCTCTGCCGCTTTCGGGTCGCGGGGTGCTTTCAAGTTCAGGGGCACACGGCGCGAGTATGGCGGTTGGGGAATTCTTACCCCGACCCACTCCCCGTCAGACGGGGAGTGGGAGAAGCGTCCGTGATCGCAACAGAAGAAAACAATTCCCTCTCCCCATTCGATGGGGAGAGGGCAAGGGTAAGGGGCCGCAGTGACGGCGTAGATGCGGCTGAAACCTGATGAAGACACAACACCCACCCGCCCGGCGTTTCTTCCTCAAGCAACTGGCAGTCACAGTCCTCGTCGCGCTGTCTTCGCTCCCGGCAACCGGCGCGGAGCCAGCGATCCCGCCCGCGCCAGCGAGGTGAGAGCAGCGAGTGTCGCCTTCATCATCCTTTTCGGTTTCGCCGGCCACAACGCCCCCGCCCAGTTCCGAAACATTTCGATCAAACCGTTGGAGTGAGTTTCGCATTTCCGGCGAAGTCACCACCTAACAACTCAACGACGCCATTAACCTCGAAAACTTTCGAGGTCAACAACGCGTTTGCAGGCATCCCGGCCATCTGCAACAATATCGCCGTGTTCTCGCTCACCGTCAGCGACCTTCCGACCTAGATCGAGTTGCAGGCCGTTGTGGACAAGATAAACGAACGGATCAATGCGCTGAGGAGGGTGAGTGAAGAAGTTTGTTCAAACGGACAGCATACCAGCCGGCATCTGGCGGGTCAGCGAAACGCGAAAAAAACAGTTGTCTGGCGGTGGGTTTTGGGTAGTATGCTGCCGTGTTGGCGCACAAGGAAAAAGGGCGTAGAATTTTCAGGACGCGGTAAAGGATCGCCCAGATGGAGCACAGCGAGTCTGCCTCCGAGGACTCCGGTTGAAAGGATCGTCATGAAGCCAAAAACAGTCAAAGTGCTCTGTCAGGGCGACTCTGAGTTGTTCGTGCTCGTGTTCCGCAAGTGGATCGAGCGGCGGCGGTTCAAGTATCTTTCCGTGGACGAAGAAAAGGGGGAAGCGATATGTGAGGTTCCTGTTGGGCGTGCCAGTGAATTGCACCAGAAGCTTATGGGAAGACAAGCGCCGCAGGGACTGATCAGCGCTGTTTTCCCCAAAGGCAGCTTGTCGAAGAGACAATTAGCAGCAGGAAACTCGGTCGTCCTCGGCCCGGCGGTGGAACACCAGAAGAAGGTCATCAGAGAACTGCCGAATTTGTCGAGCACACCCGCGAAGGCGCTGAAGCTCCTCAAAACGTGGCGCGTTTTCGAGAGTAAACGGGAAGTGGCCTAGGCAGGTATGGTCGAACGAACCATACGTCGTCATTGTGTAACCGGCGCTTCAGTAAATGAGCACTCCTGTTGACCCATATCGAGCTTACCTTTGGCAGCCCACACCGCATGGATTAGATGCGGTTTACGACCAGGAAATCAGGCCACCGTATTCCACGACCGAATCAGCACAAGTGCAGAACGAGCTTGTGCGCTTATTCGCTGGCCAGAAGTGTAAGCTCATCTTTGGCAACAGGCACGCCTCCCCGTCGCCCACTTGGCGAGACGAATACATCGGTGATCTGTCCCTTCGCGCAAGCAGCAGGTTCGCGGTTCGCGTTCACCTTTTCGAAGACACCTCGTCTTCTAGTGCCGCAGATCCCCGATCACGGGCGGGCAAATACCTAGGCTTCGTTTGTCTGCGTCCACCGCAGGTCAACTCCAAGAGTGCGCCTCAGCCCAAACAGGAATTCCAACCAGGGCTAGGATTCAACTACGTCATCGAGGCGGAGCTGACCTGTCCCAGACAAATGCTCCGCCCGCGTTATGACATCCTCCAGACCACAGTTTCCTCAGCCCGGCTGGGGGTGCTGCCTTTCCGGAGCGCAACTTTCATGACGGCTCGAAGAGGCGAGATGCATGCCGGGACATGTGTTCACCTCGCCGTGAGCCAAGCGTTGCACTTGATCATGGCGCACTTTGGTTCCAAGCCGATCAGTCAGGGTGAATTTGAGGCCATCCTCTGGAAACAGCGGGCCGGCACAACGGTGCAGCAGATCGCGACAAAAGGGGTCGGGCTTGAAGAAGCGTTAAAAGTGGTGCAAGAGGCATGCAATGCAGGCGGTTTTATCGTGGACGTATCGAAGTATCTCGGCTGCTATAACCAGGAAGCGATCCGACGAGAGTCCCTCCGCTGCCTCACGGATATCCTAGCCAATGGGCTCCCATGTGTGCTGATGGTCGAGCACAATACGCTCCTTCGTCATCGCTATGTTGGGGACGATTTGAAGGGAAAGAAAAAGCCACAGCCACACGCTTTGTTTGTGTTCGGCATGCACCTGCTGCACTCGCCCAATGAGACCGGCATGCTGCCGGGAGCGGAAGTGCGCGAAGACGAGGCGGAATTGCCCGGCCGGTTCGTTGGCCACGACGTGCTCGATGGGGCTTACACCGAGTGGAATGTCAAACAATTGTTTGACGCAGCGCTCGCCTGCCCACACTCCAAGCGGGACAAGCCAGGAAGAATAATTAGGGGCATCCGGTTTTTGGCCTTGGGCCCCAAGGGTCTCCAGATTGGCTTGCATCAAGTGCGGTATTTGGCTCGGCAAATCGTCGGCGGTGACTACCTCAACAATGCCGCACGATACAATAACTACTACAAGCAATTCGCCTTGGAAAGAGCACCCAAGAATCCGATGCATTGGCGTTACGTCACCCGTCTGATTACGAGGCAGGAGGTCGTCACACGTTATTTGTCAGGGACTCGCAGTCAGCAGAAGTCACAAGAGTTGGACCGCCTGTTCACCGACAACGCGATCCCATTGTCGGAATCCGACTATTGTTGGGCTGTCGAACTCAACCTTCCAGGCTACCAAACGAGGAGAATCAATGAGCCGGAAGTCCGGTGGCATCCCGGCCCGCTGCTGGTTCAGCTTTGGTCCATCAAAGATGAGTATGCACAAGGCACGGGCGCTGCTCCTCGTGCGTCGCTGCTTCGTATTGCAAAGCAGAATTACAAAGTGCTCCGGTTCTGAAAACACGTCATGCCCCTCGCTCTGCCACAAGTGAGCCTCATCAGTTCGTGGTATGTCCCTCTGTCCGGCGGAAAGGCCGAGGAAACTAAAGCCACATCTGCGCTTCCAGCTTTGGAGCTCGCCTTGCGTAATCGAATCGCCGTCCACGACCTGTATTTTCTGAGCCACCCTGACATCAAATGGTATGCGACGAAGGGCAAGGCCAAGTTTCGTGACAACCCGTTGGATTTCGCTGCCTCTCTCACACCGCGGCAGATGGACGACATCGCCAAAGCTTTGATCGGCTTCCTGACTGAGTATTACAGCGGGCCATTGATTGGACCGTGTCCTCGCTTTGCGGCCTTGGCTTCCTATTGGCCGCTCATCAGCTTGCCCCCGAAGGAAGACCCAGATGATTTGCGCAACAAATCCATTTGTGCGGTGCGTAATTCTCTCTACTTGGCCGGGAAATTAGGATGCCGGCACGTGGAAATTGTCGGGGGATCAGCAGTCCCGGAAGATATGCAGGCCCGTAAACAACATAAAGATCCTAAGGCCTATCGCGACCGCAGGTTAGAGTTACTCGCGGACGCATTGTGCAAAGTCTACGACCAGCCTCTCAAAGATAAGACGCAGCTTGGTCAAGTATTTGAAGGGAACGTGCCCTACACCTGTGTCGAGATCGAACCAGGCACAAGTTTTTTGATGAACAATCTCCAAGCGTTCCTTGACCTTCACGATAAGCTTGATGAGAGGGACTCTGTGGCGAAACGTTACACTCTCTTTAACGCTGATATTGCTCACCTCATTCTTGTTCAGGGTGAAACGAACACAGAAATTCAGAAGGTGCAGGAGCATGTCGATCTCTTGGGCCATATGCACCTTTCCGATCACGCCCGCTCCCATGCCTCCGATCTGGGGCCAGGGGTCTATCATTTTTTTCGAGACTACCGACCTTGGCTCGAAATTGCGATTGATCAAGCCAGCAGCAGCAGTCGTTTTTCGCGCACGGTCGCGATGGAACTCGAGGCCATCAGCGACATTCACGAAGCGGCCCGTGCTATCGGGAAAGTCTCGCGCTGGTTGGAAGAACTGCGCCGGGAAAAAGAACAGACGCCTGGACAAGAAGAGACCGGCGCGGACCCTCAGGTGGCCGAAGGCGCGATTCTGGTCGTTGACATCGGCAATTCTACTGCGACTCACTTCTCTGATCCCCATGCCGCTGTGGCAAGCACAAGTCAGTTGCTTGAGGAACTGCTAGAAGAAGTGGCCAAGGCCGCGCACGAAAACAGCGGCTCCGTGCTGTCCTTCACTGGGGATGGCATCATCGGCTTTTTTGACAAGACGCGCTTCTTGGAGCAGCAGCAGGGAGCGGCTGATGCCGCGTTGGATTCCGCCGTTAAGATCACCAAAGAAGTGCTGAAATGGATAGACAAGAAACCAGGCCCAAAAGCCAAGTCAAAAATAACTGTCCGTGTTTCGCTGCATTATGGCAAAATTCATCTGCCTTCAGCGGGACGCCTTAAGAATCAGGCCGTCGGTCGTAATGTTGTGATCGGCACGCGGTTGTGTGACTGGATTTCCGACGTCATCGAACCCTCGGTTCCTGAGGAGGCCCGTGAGGCTATTCTTGCAGCGAGCAAAGAATTCATTGATGAACTGGGCGCTCAGCAGAAGCAACTTTTCACGCGGTGGGGTGAGACCGATTTTAAGGGGATAGGCAAAGTCGACGTGTGGGTTGAGTGGCAATACCTGCTTCCCCAGAAATCAAAGCCATACCAGCTCCGTGATCAAACCGGTTCTGGTAGCCGAGAGTGAGCAAAATCTGAGTGCCGAGTGTTTTCGTTGTGGTCGTCGCTGGAATCGGTTCCTGATTCTTGGCGGAATCATGGAACGGCCATTGGCTGGTCACGGAGATTTTGCCGCGCGATGGGGCGGGATGGGTGTTTTGCGCTATTGAAACGGAATCGAATTGGTGGTTTCATCGCGGCCTCAGATTTCAACTGAATAACAGCCTGCGAGAACCATAAGATGAACACACACCTGATCCTCAACCGTCGCTCGTTCCTGAAAACCCTCGGCACCGCCACGTTGTCGGCGCCGTTCTTCACGCGCAACCTCCTCTCCGCGCCGCCGAGCCGCGTGTTGCGCCACGCCAGCTTCGGCGGGGCGGGCATGGCGTGGGCCGACATTCAGGCGATCTGCTGCAACGAGTTCGTCAAGCTCACCGCCGTGGCCGAGGTGGACCTGAAGCGTCTCGAAGGGCTGAAGGCGAAGTTCCCCGACGTGAAGGTGTATCAGGATTGGCGGCAGTTGCTCGACAAGGAGGCGAAGAACTTCGACTCCTGCAACGTCGGCACGCCGGACCACATGCACGGGCCGATCTCGATGGCGGCGATGCAGCTCGGCAAACACGTGTATTGCCAGAAGCCGCTCTGCCACGATCTCTACGAGGTGCGGCAGCTCACGCTCATGGCGCGGAAGAAGAAGCTCGTGACGCAGATGGGCATCCAGTGTCATTCACAGAAGGTGTATCGCATGGCGGTGGCGCTCGTGCAGAAGGGCGTGATCGGCAAGGTGAAGGAAATCCACACGTGGAGCAGCAAGAAGTGGGGCGACGCGGGCGAGCCGCCGACTTCGACCGAGCCGGCGCCGGAGGGGTTTGACTGGAACCTCTGGCTCGGCGTCTGCGCGGAGCGGCCGTTCATCGGCAAGGGCTACTATCATCCCGGCAACTGGCGCAAGCGGCTCGATTTCGGCACGGGGACGTTTGGCGACATGGGCTGCCACATCTATGACCCGATCTACGAGGCCGCCGCGCTTACCGCGCCAATCAGCGTCCGCTCCGAAGGCCCCGCGCCGGACAAGTGGAACTGGGCCATCAACGCCGTCATCCGCTACGTCTTCCCCGGCACGAAGTTCACCGAAGGCAAGACCGTCAACGTCACCTGGTATGACGGCGACGAGCGTCCGCCGAAAGACATCCAGGCGCTCGTGGCCGAACCGGCGAAGCCCGCCGACGCGAAGGCCGACCCCAAGAAGAAGCGCAAGAACAGCGGCCCCATTCCCGACCAAGGCTCCATCGTCATCGGCACCAAAGGCGTGATGCTCGTGCCACACATTGCGATGCCGAAGCTCTTCCCGCTGGATCAGTTCAAGGACTTCCAGATGCCGGAGGTGACGAACGAACACCACTGGACGCAATGGGCCGAGGCGTGCATCGGCAAGGGCAAACCGTCCGCAAACTTCGACTACGCCGGCCCGCTGACGGAAGCGGTGATCCTCGGCAGCGTCGCCGTGCGGTTCCCGAAGACGACGTTGGAGTGGAACGCCGCGAAGCTGAAGTTCACCAACGTGACGGAAGCCAACCAGTTCGTCCGCCGCCAGTATCGCAAGGGCTGGGAAGTGAAAGGACTGTGAACATGAAGAACATCAGACTCATGGGTGCGGTCATCATTGCGCTTGCTGTAACAGTTGGTAGCCTTGTGATCGTCGGTTGTGCCGGTCCCCGAGAAGCGGCCGATGGATGGGTTAGCCTCTTTGACGGCAAGACGCTCAATGGCTGGGAACAACACAGCGGCAAGGCAGAGTATCGCGTTGAGGACGGCTGCATCGTCGGCAAGACCGTAGCCAACACCGGCAACTCCTTCCTCTGCACGAAGCGCAGGTTTGACGACTTCGTCTTCGAGTTCGAGTTCAAGGTGGCCACGAACATGAACTCCGGCGTCCAGTTCCGCAGCGAGTGGTTCGACAAGGACAAGGAACTGACGATTGACGGAAAGAAAAAGAAGATCCCCGCCGACCGCATCCACGGCTATCAGTATGAAATCGATCCGTCGGCGCGCGCCTACAGCGCTGGCGTCTATGACGAAGCGCGCCGCGGCTGGCTGGCTGATCTCAAGGAGAACGAAGCCGCCCGCAAGGCGTTCAAGCAGGGCGAGTGGAACCAGGGCCGCATCGAGTGTCGCGGCGATTCCATCAAGACATGGATCAACAATGTGCCCACCACCGACTTCAAGGACTCAGTGACGCTCTGCGGCGTCTTTGGCCTGCAAGTCCACGGCATCGGCAAGAAGGGTGTGCCCGGCAGTGAAATTCGCTGGCGCAGCATTCGGATCAAAGAACTGAAGTAGCGCCGCTGAGCAATGTGCCAACGCTGTTTCGCGATCAGGCGATGTTATGAAGAAACTCCTTTCACTCGCGGCTGCGTGTGTGGCAATGGCCATTTGCTCCAGCGCTGACGCTGGCAAAGCGCGGCCTAACTTCCTCGTTATCATCAGCGACGACCAGCGGCCTGACACCATCCACGCGCTCGGCAACCGCGTCATCCGCACGCCGCACCTCGACAGCCTCGTCAGCGGCGGCACGGCGTTCACGCGCGCGACGGCGGCCTATCCGATCTGCGTCGCGAGCCGCGCCGAGATCCTCACCGGCGTTTGCAGCTTCCGCAACGGCGTGCCTTACGGCGGCGGCAAGCTCAATCCAAACCTCACTTTCTGGGCCGAGGCGATGAAGGGTGTCGGTTACCGCACATGGTATGTCGGCAAGTGGCACAACGACGGCACGCCGAAGACGCGCGGCTACATGGAAACTCGAGGCCTCTACACCGGCGGCGGCGGCGGCAAGGAGCAGACGTTGCCGCGCGACTGGGCCGGGCGCGAAGTCACCGGCTATCGCGGATGGACGTTCAAGACCGACGACGGCCGCGCCGAGCCGGAGAAAGGTGTTGGCTTGACCGCCGACATCAGCCGCCGTTTCGCCGACGCGACCGTCGAGCTGATCAACCGCAAGCCGACCGAGCCGTTCTTCCTGCACGTCAACTTCACCACACCACACGATCCGCTGCACCTGCCGCCCGGTTACGCCGGCAAATACGATCCGCAAAGCATCCCGTTGCCGGCAAACTTTCTGCCGGAGCATCCGTTCGACCACGGCAACCTTCGCGGTCGTGACGAGCTTCTCTGGCCGTGGCCGCGCACGCCGCGCGATGTCCGAGGGGAACTCGCGGCTTACTACGCCGTGATCGAATACATGGACGCGCAGATCGGCCGCGTTCTCGCCGCGCTGCGGGCCAGCGGTCAGGCGGAGAACACCGTCATCATTTTCTCCGCTGATCAGGGCCTCGCCGTCGGCAGCCACGGCCTGCGCGGCAAGCAGAACCTCTACGACCACACCTTCAGCGTGCCGCTCATCTTTAGTGGCCCCGGTATCCCGAAGAGCCGGCGCGTCGCTGCCCAATGTTATCTGCGCGACCTGTTCCCGACGACGTGCGAACTGGCTGGCGTCAAAATTCCCGAAACCGTCCAAGGTAAAAGCCTCGTTCCAGTGCTGACGGGCAAGGCCGACTCGGTCTATCCACACCTGATCGGCTACTTCACCGACACGCAGCGCGCGATTCGCACTGACCGCTGGAAGCTCATCTGGTATCCGAAGCTGGAGCGCCAACAACTCTTCGACCTCGCCACCGACCCGAACGAGTTGAAAGACCTTGCCGCCGAGCCGCGCTACTCCGCGACGCGCGACGACCTGCGCGCGAAGCTGGAGGCGTGGTTGAAGGAAAACGGCGACCCACTTCTCCGCAAGTGATGCTTCTGATCGCACTCGCTGCTCGTCGCAGCATTGATATGCGGGGCCGGTTTCGGGTAAAAGAACGCCATGAAGCTGCCACTTATCCTCACCGGGGCGCTGCTGGCGCTGGTCACCCTCGTCACTCCCTCCTCCGCCGCCGAACGCAAGCCAAACATCATCCTCCTCATCGCCGATGATCTCGGCTACGGCGACATCGGTTGCTACGGCCAGAAGAAAATCCGCACGCCCCGCCTCGATCGGATGGCCGCCGAGGGGATGCGCTTCACGCAAGCCTATTCCGGCAACGCCGTCTGCGCGCCGTCGCGTTGCGTGCTGATGACCGGCCTGCATCCTGGCCACGCCCACGTGCGCGACAACAGGAGCGTGAAGCCCGAAGGACAGGAGCCGATTCCCGCCGAGAGCGCCACGATACCAAAGCTGCTGAAGGCGCAGGGCTACGCCACGGGCGCGTTCGGCAAGTGGGGTCTCGGTCCGTTCGGCAGCAGCGGCGACCCGCTCAAGCAGGGCCTCGACCGTTTTTACGGCTACAACTGCCAGGGCAAGGCCCACAATTTCTACCCAACCACGCTTTGGGACAACGACCGCCAGGTCACGCTTGACAACCCGGAGATTGACGCGCACGCGAACAAACTTCCCGCCGGCGCCGACCCGAATAATCCCGCGAGCTACAAGCCGTTCATCGGCAAACAATACTCCGCCGATCTCATCGCCGAGCAGGCGCGGCGCTTCATCCGCGACAACAAGGACCGTCCATTCTTCCTCTTCTTCCCGACGACCGTGCCGCATCTCGCGCTGCAAGTGCCGGAAGACTCGCTCGCCGAGTATCTCGGCAAGTGGCCCGACCCGCCCTACGCCGGCGGGCGCGGCTACCTGCCGCACTTCGCGCCGCGCGCCGCCTACGCCGCCATGATCACGCGCATGGACCGCGAGATCGGTCGTATGATGGACCTCGTCAAAGAACTCGGCCTCGACGACAACACCATCTTCATTTTCAGCTCCGACAACGGTCCGCTCAACGGCACGCACGCCGGCTTGGCGGGAACCGATGCGGAGTTCTTCAACTCCGCCGGCGGATTGCGCGACGGCAAAGGCACGCTCTGGGAGGGCGGCTATCGCGAGCCGTTCATCGCGCGTTGGCGGGGCCGGATCGCCGCCGGCAAGACCTGCGAACGCGTGATCGGCTTCGAGGACATGCTGGCGACGCTGGTGGAACTGGCTGGCGCAAAGGACACGACGCCGAAGAACGTGGACGGCATCAGTTTCGCGCCGACGTTGCTCGGCCAGAAGCAGGAAGCCCGGCCGTTCCTCTACCGCGAGTTCCCCGGTTACGGCGGCCAGCAGTGCGTGCGCGTCGGCGATTGGAAGGCCATCCGCCAGAACATGCTGCCGCGAGGCAGAGGCAAGGCCAAAGGGAAGAAGGCCCAGCCGAACATGCGCATCGAGCTTTACAACCTGAAGGACGACATCGCCGAGACCAAGGATGTCGCCGCGCAGCACCCGGACATCGTCGCGAAGCTCGAAAAGATCATGCGCGAGCAACACACGCCGTCGTCAGTGTTCCCGTTCCCGGCGCTGGACAAATGACGGCGTGAAATCCAATGAAGCGAAGGCTCTGGACTGCTGTAGGAACTACAGATTTTGGGACGCTGACGGTGAAGCAAGCGAGCGTTGAAAGCTCCGAAAGCTTTCGGAGCAGTCCAGAGCCTTCGGCTTCAGAATGCGAAAGCGAAAGATGAAACAGATATGAAAACTCCATGCAGATTCGTTCGCCTGCTGGCGGCCTTCCTGGTTCTCGCCGCGCTGTCGTCCGCCAACGCCGCCGAGCAGAAAGTCACAAAGTTTGCCCGGTTCCAATTCGGCAAGGCCGCCGCCTACGGCGTGGTCGAAGGCGAGGTCATCCATGAAATCGCCGGCAACCTGTTCGGCGACTGGAAGCGCACGGGCAAGACTCATCCGCTGTCGGGCGTGAAGCTGCTGCCGCCGACGCGGCCAGGCAAAGTGCTCGCGATGGCTGGCAACTACCGCAGCCACCATCAGGGGCAGGTCGTAAGCACGAAGTTCGAGGTGCCGCAGTTGTTCCTGAAACCGTCCACCTGTCTCATCCCGCACGGCGCACCCATCGTCATCCCCAAAGGCACCACCAACGTCCATCACGAGGCCGAGCTGGTGGTCGTCATTGGCAAGCGCGCGCGGAATGTGCCAAAGGAGAAGGCACCCGACCACGTCTTCGGCGTCACATGCGGCAACGACATCAGCGCGCGCGACTGGCAGAAGGGCGACGTGCAGTGGTGGCGGGCCAAGGGCAGCGACACGTTCGGCCCATGCGGCCCGTTCGTCGTCTCAGGGCTGAACTACGGCGACCTCGACCTCCAGATGCGCGTCAACGGCGAAGTCCGCCAGCGCCAGCGCACGAGCGACCTCATCCACAACGTCGCCGCGATCGTCAGCTTCGCCAGCCGGCACATGACACTGGAGCCGGGCGACCTCATCTACACCGGCACGCCCGGCAAGACCACGCAGATCAAGCCCGGCGACGTCTGCGAAGTGGAGATCGAAGGCATCGGCGTGCTGCGGAACAAAGTCACCGCCGCACCGTGACTGCCGCTCAACAGAGGAAAACCCAATGACTCCTGATTCGCATCATTCGCGTGTTTCGCGGGCTGCAAAGGCGCTGCTGTTTGCTGTCGCAGCGTTGTCCGTGCTGGGCTGCGCCGCCATCGCCAAGGAAACCACCGTCGCCAAACCCAACATCATCTTCATCTACGTGGACAACTTCGGCTATGGCGATCTCGGTTGCTACGGCTCGAAGCTCCACCGCACGCCCTACGTGGACCGCATGGCCGCCGAGGGCTTGCGCCTGACCAGTTTCTACAGCGCCAGCGGCGTCTGCACACCGTCGCGCGCCGCGTTGATGAGCGGCTGCTACCCGCGCCGCGTGAACATGCATGTCAGTGGCGCCGGGCTGCCCGTGCTGAGGCCGATGGATAGGAAAGGACTGAATCCGAACGAGGTTGCCATCGCGAAGCCGCTCAAGGGTTGTGGCTACACCACGATGTGCATCGGCAAATGGCACCTCGGCGATCAACCGCCGTTCCTGCCGACGCAGCACGGTTTCGACCGTTACTTCGGCATTCCCTACAGTGACGACCAGACGCCGTCGAAGAACTTCCCAAACTGGCCGCCGCTACCGTTGATGCGTCAGGAAAAGGTCATCGAAGCGCCCGTGGATCGCGATTACCTCACGAAGCGATACACGGAGGAGACGATCCGCTTTCTCACGGAAAGCAAACACCGACCATTCTTTCTTTATCTGTCGCACGCGATGCCCGGCAGCACGGCGCGACCGTTCGCCAGCCCAGCGTTCCAAGGCAAATCGAAGAACGGCCCCTACGGCGATAGCGTCGAGGAACTCGACTGGTCCACGGGCGAAATCCTCGCCGCGCTCAAGAAACTCGGCCTCGACGAGGAGACGCTGGTGGTCTGGACTTCCGACAACGGCGCGGTTCGACACAACCCGCCGCAAGGCAGCAACGCGCCGCTCAAAGGCTGGGGCTACAACACCTCCGAGGGCGCGATGCGGATGCCGTGCGTCGTTCGCTGGCCCGGCAAAGTTCCCGCCGGCAAGGTTTGCGACGAACTTTGCGCGATGATGGACTGGCTGCCGACGTTCGCGAAGCTGGGTGGCGGCGAGCCGCCGAAGGACCGCATCATTGACGGCCACGACATCCGGTCGCTGATCTTCGGCGAGCCGGGCGCGAAGTCGCGTTACGACGAGGTCGGGTTCTTCTACTACATGATGGACCAGTTACAGGCCGTGCGGGCCGGCCCGTGGAAGCTCTACCTGCCGTTGGACAACAAGTTCATGAGCCTGCGGCGAAATCAGGAGAAGGTTCCCGCGGCGCTCTACGACGTGCGCAACGACATCAGCGAGACGAAGGAAGTTTCCGCAGAGCATCCCGACGTTGTCGCGCGGCTGATTGCGCTGGCCGACAAAGCCCGCGAAGACATCGGTGACCTCAACCGTTCTGGTAAAGGCCAGCGTCCCGCCGGGCACGTCGAGAATCCCCAGCCGCAGATACTGGCCGCGTCTGGCCACGGCGGGGCCGACTCTGTTAGAACGCTCCGGCGTCATCCCAACAAGCCGCACTAGTCTTCTCTGGCGTGGCAAGCTGACGGTGTTCGTCACCTCTGCCGAGCGCTGCGGCGTGGTGCTGAGGTCTGCCCGCGCCGTGTTGGACATCGGGCTTTCAGCTTGCTGGGACCGCGTGGCCTTTCTATATTGCGCCGGCTGCGGATCGCTGGAGGTGGTCGAAAAGTAGTGGTCCACGGCAAATGTGATTATGGCCGGCGTCTCCTTACATCAGGTGCAGCGCATGGGGCTTCAGCAAATGCTGGCGCCTCACATGCAGCTTAATCTCCAGATGCTTCAAGCGGCCACGCCGGAGTTGTGCGACCTGGTAAAACAGGAATTGGAGAAAAATCCCACGCTGGAGGAGGTCCCGCAGGAAAGCGTCAGCCTCGATCAGCCGCCGGAAACCAGCGGCGAAGCCCCACGCGACGGCCGCGCTGAAACAACGGACGAGTTCCGTCAAGAATTCGAGGCACTGAAGCAACTCGACGACGAGTGGCGCGATTATTTCACCCAGAGCAGCCGCAACTACAGCCGCAGCGCCGAGGACGAGGAGCGCCGCCAGTTCCTTTTCGATTCCATCGTCCAGCCGGAGTCGCTTCAGGAACATCTGCTCAGCCAGCTCGGCACCAGCGACGCCGATGACGAAACGCGGCGCGCGGCGGAGATCATCATCGGTAGCCTCAACGACGACGGCTATCTGGTGGCGCACGAAGAAATGGCTGCTGCGTTGGTAGAATTCGCGTTGCAAGTCTGCGCCCGCCGCCGGCAGTCGGGCGAGCCGTCCGCGTCGTGGGCGCGCGCGTTCATTGAGAAAGAACTGACCGAGTCATTCGAGCGGTCGAAGCGCGGGCAACTGCTCGGTTGGCAAGAGAGGCTGCACGACATCTGTCGCCAGTTGCTCGAACCGGAATCGGCAAAGCAACCAGCGCCGCCGGTGGCGACGGCACCCGCGTCGGAGCCGGTCAACGAGAACGCGATGAAGCTGGCGCGCGACGCCGTTGGTCGCCTCCGTCAGGAACTGGCGCAGCAGTTGCGCGCGGTTATTGAGGAAGCCGCGCCCGTGCCGGTGTCGCGTGAGGTGCTTGCGGAGGTTTTCAGCGGCGCGACCGCGGAGGAACTCGATGCGGCGTTGCAGGCGTGCCAACGGCTCGATCTGCCGCTGCTGTTCCTGCGGCCAGCGCCGGAGGTCACGCTCGACACAATGCGCCGCGCCCTTGAACTGGTGCAGGCGCTTGATCCCGTCGGCGTCGGCGCGCGGACACTGGGCGAATGCCTCTTGATTCAACTGGCGCGGCTCGACAAGGCCGGCGGGCTGGAAGCACGGATTGTGCACGACCATCTTGCATTGCTCGCCAGCCGCGACATGCCGAAGCTTGCCGCCACGCTTGGCGTCACGGTGGAGGAGACACAGCAGGCTGCCGAGAGCATCAGCCGGCTCGAACCGAAGCCGGGCCGCATGTTTGGCGCCGAAATCAATCCTTACGTTGAGCCGGACGTGGTGGTGGTGAAGGACCGCGGCGAGTTCGTCATCCTTCTCAACGACGAGCGCATCCCCCACCTGCGCATCAGCGATTCCTACCGCGAGATGATGGCGGAGGAGAACGCCACGCCCGAGGTGGTCCAATACGTCCGCGAGCGCATCCAGGCAGGCAAGTTCCTCATCCGCAGCATCGCCCAGCGCCAGCAGACGATCCAGAACATCGCCAGCGAAATCGTTCGGGCGCAGCGCGAGTTTTTCGAGAATGGTCCCGGCCACCTGCGGCCGTTGCGCATGAGCGACGTCGCCTACCGTTGCGGCGAGACTTTCAAGATGGACGGAGGCGTCGAAAAAGCCGTCTGCCCCTATTGCGGTGCGCTGGCTGAGATTCAAGAGGGCGCCGGCAACCGTCGCGAAGGCGATTGCCCGAACGCCGAGACGGACGATTTCAGCCGCCGGCGCCATCACAGTCGTGTGCCAGGCCGCGAACTGGACAATCCCCGCCAGCTTGGCGTCCACGAAACCACCGTCAGCCGCGCCAGCGCCAACAAATACATGGCGACGCCGCACGGCGTGTTTGAAATCAAGTATTTCTTCACACCCGGCTACACCATGGCCAGCGGCGAGACGCTTGCCAGCCAGCGGGTCAAGGATCTCGTCAAGGAGTTGATCGAGAAGGAAGACCCGGCCAAGCCGCTCGCCGACCAGGAGGTCGCCGCCATTCTCAAGCAGCGCGGCCTGGACATCGCCCGCCGCACCGTGGCGAAGTATCGTGGCGAACTCAACATCCCCTCGTCCAGCGCGCGCGTAAAGAACAACGGCGTCGCCAACGCACCGCAACCTGCATCATGACCGTCTGCGAGCGACAGCCAGAAACGCATTGACTGGCGGGGAAGTTCTGGCACGATGCGCGTGCTTTGTTGCGGAACCGAGTTGTTTCGGAAACCAAAAACACTCTCAGGAGAATTGGACATGGCCACGAAAGCTGAATTGAAGTCATTGTTGAACGCGCCCATCCCCCTTGCGCCGAACACTTACATCCACTTCTATAACGGCGGCAAGCTGCGCGCCGACTTCATGGGTGAAGCCACCCCGAAGGACGATTTCAACTCCGAGGAATGGATCTTCTCGACGAACCGCGCCTTTACGCCCGGCCGGCCGGCCAGCGAGAACACGCCGACCAAAGGCTACAGCATCGTCCAGTTGCCCGGCGGCGAGAAGGTGCTGCTGACTGAGTTGTTGAAGGCGTTCCCGAACGAGACGCTCGGCGCGAAGCATTTCAAGAAGTTTGGCGCGACGCTCGGTGTGCTTGTAAAGATCTTCGACGTGGGCGAAGGCGCGCACATCCCCGTCCACTGGCATCCGTCGCCGGAATTCGCCAAAAAGTATTTGAAGAATCCGTTCGGCAAGAACGAGTCGTGGATCCTCATCGGCGTCCGCCCCGGCGCGAAGGCCTGGGTTGGCTGGAAGAAGAAGGTCACGGTGGACCAGTTCAGGAAGTGGATGGACGCGCAGGACGTCGAGGCGATGCGCGCCCACATGCACGAGATCAAGCCGAAGCTCGGCGACGTGACCTACACCACCGCCGGCATCGTCCACTCGATTGGCGAGGGCTGCTGCATCCTTGAGCCGCAAGAGCCGACCGACTGGAACATCCTCGCCGAGTATGAAGGACCGTATCCCTACAAGCGCGAGCAGGCCGCGTGCGGCCTCGACTGGGACAAGGGCTTGGAGGCCGCCGATTTCTCGGTGATGAGCACGTCGTTCCTGAAGAACCGCATCTGCCGCAAACCGGTCAAGGTCCGCGGCGCGGGCAAGAACAAGGAAGAGAAATTCCTGCCCGATTCGGCGAAGAAGTATTTCTGGGAAACCAAGCTCACCGTCGCCGACAAGATGAAGATGCCGGGCGACCGCGGCTTCTACGTGTTCGTCACGTTCGCGGGCGAGGGCAAGCTCGTCGGCCCGTGCGGCGAGACGCCGATCAAGCGCGGCAAGTCGTTCATGATTCCGCGCTGCCTGCCGGGCTACGAGATCGTCAACACCGGCCGCAAGCCGATTGAGGTCTATACCGGTTATCCACCGGCGATCTGAAATCTGGAATCTCAAATCTGAAATCTAAGGAGACACCTCACATGGCAAAGCTACCGAAGACGATGAAGGCGCAGGTTTTCTACGAAAAAGAGAAAATGAAGTATGAGGACATCCCCGTCCCGCAAATCAGCGACGACGAGGTTCTCGTGCGCGTCAAGGCGGTCGGCATCTGCGGTTCCGACGTTGCCTACTACTACGGCAACAGCCCGTTGGAGACGCCCACCGGCAAAGGCCCGCTCGTGCTCGGCCATGAGTTTACCGCCGAGGTCGTGCAGGTCGGCGCAGTGCCGGCGAAGGCGAAGCTGTTCAAGGAAGGCGACCGCGTCGTCGTCAATCCTGTCCAGCATTGCAACGCCTGTCCCATCTGCGCCAAGGGTCAGACCAACCTCTGCGAGTGCAAGTCCGTCATCGGCGTCTCCGTCAACGGCGGCTTCGCGGAATACTGCGCCAGCAAATACACCGGTCTCGTCAAGCTGCCTGACGATGTGAGCTTCGAGGAAGGCGCGCTCACCGAGCCGCTGGCCTGCGTCACCTACGGCATCAAGAACATGCAGATCGAGCCGGGCAACTTCGTCGTCATCATGGGTCCCGGTGCCATCGGCCTCATGATGCTCCAGCTCGCCAAAAGCTCCGGCGCCGGCAAGGTCGCGCTCGTCGGCGGCCCCGGCGATGATTACCGTCTCGAAGCCGGCAAGAAGTTCGGCGCGGACTACCTCATCAACGTTGCGGACAAGGGATCGAAGTATTTCGTCGCCGATCTCGAGGCTGAGATTCGCAAGCTGACCAACGGCTTCATGGCTGACCGCGTCATCACGCCGACCGGTGCCGTCGAAGCGATGGAAGCCGCGCTGGCCGTCTCCGGCCGCCGCTCGACCGTCGTTTACTTCGGTTTGCCGAGCGACAAGGCCGTCATCCGCGTGCCGGCGCTCAAGAGTATCTTCTGGGACAAGACCATCCGCTTCTCCTGGCTGGCGCCGTTCACCTGGCCGACCGCGATCAGCGCCGTCGCCAACAAGCTGGTGGACACCAAGAGCCTCATCACGCATCGCGCGCCGTTGGCCAAGCTCGAAGAGACGATCAAGGCCGTCGCGAGCCGCGGTGGCAACGTCCTGAAAGCCGTCGTCACGCCGTAGTCTGCGTCCATTGCTCCTCCCATACAGCGCGCACCGCGATCCGCGGTTGCGCGCTGTGTGTTTTGTCCCGTGAAACGCTGGCCAGCAGCGGCGGCAGAAAACAAGGGTGAGTTTGGAGACCAGCCACCCCAGCGGCGGAAAAATCGGCTTTGACCGGAGAGCGTGGAGAAACTAGCCTGCGACCGTGGAAGACACGTCAACGAGCGCTCCGCAGTTTCCAACTCAACAGGTGCGACCGAAAGCGCGGCTTGTGCGCGCATTCCTCGATTTTGCCGGCAGGCGCGTCATCCAATGGATGGATCGCACGCGTGAGTTGATGGCGTTCGCGCTCATCGCCACGGGTGTTACCGTCACCAAGTTCAACGTCGCCCCGCGCGTCATCCGCCCCCTCATCCACTCCCAGATTCACCGAGCCGGCGTGCGCCTGCTGCCAATGATTGGCTTTCTGGGCTGCGCGCTCGGCTTGATCATCATCGGCCAGACGGTGTCATTGCTCACGCAGATCGGCGCGCACACGCTCATCGGCACACTAATGGTCACCGTGGTCATCCGCGAACTGGGGCCTCTGCTCACCACCGTGGTTGTGCTGGCGCGCGTTGGCGCCGCAACGGTCGTCGAACTGGGCACCAGCCGCGCGCGGGGCGAGGTGGAAGCGCTGGAGGCGCTTGCCATTGACCCGGTCCACTATCTGGTCTTGCCGCGGATGTGGGGCCTGGCGGTTTCTGTGTTCGCACTGACAATCTACTTTGTGCTTGTTGCGCTGCTCAGCGGCTACCTGTTCGCATTTCTGC
The DNA here is from genome assembly GCA_041667205.1 of Verrucomicrobiia bacterium. GTDB lineage: Bacteria > Verrucomicrobiota > Verrucomicrobiia > CAIQCK01 > CAIQCK01 > CAIQCK01. The sequence continues at coordinate 48,800 of JBAYFL010000012.1, forward strand.
AAGATGTGCCGCTGCCGCCGTCGGAATATTTCCACCAGTTGGCGGGCGCGCTACGATGGGAGGACTTCGCGATGCTGACGCTGAAGACCGCCGCCTTCGGAATCATCATCGCCGTCGTTTGCTGCTACCAAGGATTGGCCAAGCCGTTGCGCATCGAGGATGTGCCGAACGCCACGACACGTGCGGTGGTGAGCAGCGTCGTGGCGTGCGTCCTTGTGGATGCGGTGTTCATCGTCGCTTACCTGCTGATTTGAACCATGAGCACCGTCGCTGAAAAAATTGCGCGACCACCGGTGATCGAAATGTTCGATGCTGCCATCACCTCAACGCGCGCGCCGGACACCGCGGTGATTTCCGGTGTCAATTGGATCGTCTCGCTCGACGACTACTGGGTGATCGGCGGGCCAACCGGTTCCGGCAAGAGCAATCTGCTTGTGACAGCCGCCGGCTTGCAACAGCCGCTGCGCGGCGTGCATCGCCTCTTTGGCCGTGAACTGCCGTCTCTTCACGAACCAGAACGGCTTCACGAGCGGTTACGTGTCGGCATGGTGTTCGGGGGCGACGCGAGGCCGTTCCCGCAACTGACCGTGGCGGAAAACGTCGCGCTGCCCCTGCGCTATCACCACAGCCGGAGCAATTCGGAAGTCTGGCAGCGTGTGGAGGAGATGCTCGACATCACGGAACTGTCCGCGTTCGCCAACATCGCGCCGCCGGACCTCATGCGCGCGCTCATCCCGCGTGTAGGGCTGGCGCGCGCGCTGGCGCTCGGCCCGGAGGTGTTGTTGCTGGACAACCCGCTCGCCGGACTGGGCCCGCGCCAGGAGCGGTGGTGGCTGGATTTCATCGCCAGCCTGGCGTCGGGCCATCCATCCATGAAAGGCCGCAAAATGACGATCGTCGTCACCTGCGACGACCTGCGGCCGTGGACGAGCCAAGGCCGGCAGTTTGCATTGCTGAAGGGAAAACACTTCCTACCGCTGGGCGGCCGCGACGATCTCAAACGCTGCAACGAGCCTTTACTGCACGACCTGACAGCGGCACACTCTTCCTGAGACCACACCATGCCACTCCAAGACCTGACACCGGAACTTCGCACGCGGCTCAGCCGGGTTGAGCGCGCCGTCGGCGCTTTTGTTTTGCTGGCGACATTGCTGTTGCTGACGGGGTTCGTTTACTACCTGCGCCACACCGCCGAACGCAAAGGCTGGTTCATCCCCAAGGTTTCCTACTACACCTACCTGCACACAGGCCACGGTCTCAAAGCCGGCGATCCGGTGAAACTGATGGGCTTCGACGTCGGCGAAATCACTCGCGTCGAGGCGATGCCGCCGTTTGAGGAATACGACGTTTTTGTCGAGTTCCGCGTCAAGTCGCCCTACTACGGCTATCTCTGGACCGACTCCAAGGTGAAGGTCGCCGCCGCGGATTTCCTTGGCGGCCGTTATCTCGAAGTCACCAAAGGCGTCAGCGGCAAGGCCACCGTCAAGGAAGAGAACCAGAACCTGTTCCTGCTCGCCGATGCCGGGAAGGGCCTCTACGAACCCGTTGCCAAACAAAAACATTACGGGCTGGAAGCCGTGGAATCGCCTGCCGTGACGGACCAGCTTCAGGCGATGGTTGCCAAGGTCGAAGCTGCCATGCCCGGTATCCTCGGCATCACCAACCGCGTCAACGATGTCCTAACCAGCGCAACAATCGCCATCACCAAGGCCACCACCGCCATCACCAACCTCGACGCCACCGTTCTCGGCGCGCGGCCGGTCCTGACCAACCTCACCGTCATCACATCGCAGTTGCGCGACCCGCGCGGCTCGCTTGGCGAATGGCTCATCCCCACCAACATCAACCGCCAGGTCCAGACGACGCTGACCTCCGCCAACACAACCATCGTCAACGCCAACACCAACATGGTCGAGATCGCCGCCGTCCTGAAACGCACGCTGGAGGATTCCGCTCAGATCACCAGCAACCTCAACGCGCAGGTCCAGGCCAACAGCCTCATCCTCAGCGAAATCTCCACCCTCGTCATCCACGCCGACGATCTGATGCAGGGCCTCAAGCGCAACTGGCTGCTGAAGTCCTCGTTCACCGGCGTCACCAACGAACCGGTCAAAAGCATCGTTGTGCCAGCCATCGGAGGCGGGAAATGAGGGGGAACAGGGGTCAGAAGTCAGAAGTCAGAGGTCAGAAGTCGTTTCCTTTGCTTTCCCTTTTCAGCCTTTTGCCTTCAGCCTTTAGCCTTTTCCTCCTCGCCGCCTGCTCCTCCGCGCCGCCGCCGCCCGTCTTGCCAGCCGCCGTGGCGCAGGCGAACCACGCCGCCGAAACGGCGCAGAAGCTCTCCGCGAACGAGAACTGGTCCGCCGCCGTGCGCGAGTGGCAGAACGCTGCGGATCGCTACCGCCTCCTGAACGACCGCGCCAACGAAGCCATCGCGCTCCACAACCTCGGACAAGCGCACCGCGCGATCGGCGACCTCAATCGCGCCCACGCGCTGCTCGAACAAGCCGCCGACTTGAACCAGCAACTCGGACACGGCGACGAAGGGTGGCGAAACCAGATTGCGTTGCTTCAGGTCGAATCACAGGCGAAGCAAGCCGCCGCGCTCGATGCGCGGTTCGCCAGACTCACATCTTCGCCGCCGCCCGGTAGCCAGCCGCAGTTGCAGGGCTTGTTTTTCAACGAGCTTGGTTTGTGGCACCAGCGCCACGGCGACCTCGCGAAGGCTGACGAAGCTTTCCATCAAGCCAGCCAGACGTTTGCGAAAGCTGGCGACCGCCACGGCAGCGCCGTCGTGCTCGCCAACCGCGCGCGGCTCGACGAGGCGCAACGCAAGTTCGCTGACGCGCTGGAGAAGTGGGGCGAGGCGCGGACACGCTTCGAGGCGCTCGCCGATCCTCCAGGCATCGCCGCCAGCCTCGCTGGCGAAGGCCGCGTCCTGCTGGGCGCCGGCCAGAATCTGCCTGCCGCGGAAACGCTGTTGCGGCGCGCCAGCGAGAGCTTTCGCACGCTGAAAATGAACGACGACCGCGCCGACGCGCTCCGTTCGTTGGTGGCGTGCCTGACCGCACAGAAGAAAACTGCCGAAGCCGCCGAGGTGCAGAAGGCGCTCGATGCGTTCTGCGCGAGCGACGCGCCAGCGCGGGAATAAGACATCAGTCTCGCTGCGGGTGCGGCGATGGTTTCAGTCGCCGCAGCCCCTTCCCATAAACCTCCCTTTGCACGGTGAAGCCCTGACTGGGAGCGGCGGTTTTCCAACCGCCGCACAGTTCGCACGATGAGGACGGTGCGGCGGTTGGAAAACCGCCGCTCCCAGCCGGGTTCATGGGAGCATGGCGCGACTACGACGGTCGATGAGGGGCCGTCGCTGTTCAACGGCATGGATGGCTCAGAGCAACACGCCGGCGATACAGGCGACCATGCAGGTGGTGAGCGTGCCGCCGATGAGCGCGCGCAACGCGATGCGAGAAAGATCGCTCCGGCGCTCGGGCGCGAGGCTGCTGTAGCCGCCGATGGTGATGCCAACACTGCCGAAGTTGGCGAAGCCGCACAGCGCATAGGAGGCGATGAGCCGCCCGCGCTCGGTCAGCCACGCGCCATCTTGCGCGAGTTGCTGGCTCATGTTGGCGTAGGCGACGAACTCGTTGAGGGCCAGCTTCTGGCCCAGCAAACTCCCGACGCGCATCACGTCCTGCGCCGGCACGCCCATGACCCACGCCAGCGGTGCGAACACCCAGCCGAAGATTTGCTGAAGGCTCAGTGGCGCGTGAAACACGTGCATCCCGACCCAGTTCAATCCCCAGTTCACCATCGCCACCATCGCCAGGAACACGATCATCATCGCGCCGACGTTGAGGGCCAGCTTCAGCCCATCGGCCGTGCCGGCCGCCAGCGCATCCACCGCGTTGACGCTGATACGCGGGATCTCGATGCGCGTGTTGCCAAGCGTCTCCGGCGTCTCGATCTCCGGCAGCATCAGCTTGGCGATGACTATTGAGGCTGGCGCACACATGACGCTGCACGCAATCAAATGGCCCGCAATGCCTGGCACGTGGGGGCTGAGCATTCCGACATAGGCTATCAGCACGCCGCCCGCCGTCGTCGCGAGGCCGGCGGTCATGCATGCCATCAGTTCCGATAGTGTCATCTTCGACAGATAGGGCCGGATGACCAGCGGCGCCTCGGTCATGCCGACGAAGATGTCCGCCGCCGTCGAGAAGCTCTCCGCGCCGCTGGTGCGCATGAACCGGCTCATCAGTCGCGCTGCGTTCCGGATCACCCACGGCATCAGACCGATGTGGTAAAGCAGCCCCATGAGCGCCGCAAAGAAGATGATCGTCGGCAAAATCTGGAACGCGAAGATGTAGCCGAGCGATCCGCTGCTGACCGCCAGCGGGCCAAAGACAAACTCCGCGCCGCTACGGCTGAAGGCGAGCATTTTATCCACCGCATCGTTCGCCAGCCGGAACACGACGCGCGCGGGCGTCTTCATGACGATGAACGCGAACGCAAACAGGATCGCCATGCCCCAGCCGACGGTGCGCCAGCAGACGGCTCGACGCCGCTCACGCGGGCAGAGCGCGTAGGCGATGGCCAGCATCACGACGATACCGAAGGCGCTGATGAGTCGTTCCATGGTTTGTTGGCCTGCGATACTAGCAGTGTAAGGCCGATAGATGCCAGCGCAGTTCATCGTTTACCCGTCTGCCGGAATCTGGTGAACTCCTCTGGCACCGTAACGAAAGGTGGTAATACATGAGAAGCCTGTCGTTGTTCTTGCTAGTCGCCGTAGCGCACATCCCAAGCCTGCCGCTGGTGGCTGCACCGAGAGAGTCCGGTGACATGACCTTCTTCGCCTTCGACGACCATGCCATCCCGTGGCGCGACAACCTGCATCTCACGCTCGTGCAAGCCGAGAAACACCCGGCCAATCCCGTGCTGCGCTGCGGGCCGGAGGGTTCGCCGGACCACGGACACGCTATCCTCTACGGCAGCGTTCTCCATATTGGCGGCAAGTTCCGTATGTGGTATCTCGGCATGATCCAGCGAAAGATTGAGCGCGGCCAGGCACCCGGCTGGTGGCGACCGATGTGTTACGCCGAGAGCACTGACGGGGTGAACTGGACGAAGCCGGAGTTGGGCTTGGTCGAGTTCAACGGCAGCAAGAAGAACAACATCTGTCTCATCGAATCCGACCCGCATTCGTTGAGCCGCGTGAACGACTTCCTTACCGTGATCCACGAACCGAACGATCCCGACCCGCGCCGGCGCTACAAGTGCGCGTTCATCGCTCATCTGCCGTTCGCGGAAGTCCGCGGTGGCCGGAGCGCGCTCGGGCCAAAGGAATCGCGCTGGTGCTCGTTCGTCTGCGCGACGAGCAGTGACGGCCTGCGCTGGCAGGTGGTCGGCGACCGGCCCGCCAACAGCGGCAGCGAGCGGTTCGAGGTGTCGGGCTTGTATCGCTTCGGCGGCTTCTATTACGCGACCGGTCAACTCATCTCACCGTGGACGTGGCTGCCCGATGGCCGCGATGTCGGCCGCGTCATGCTGGCGTATCGCTCGCCGGACTTCGAGCATTGGTCGAAAGCGAAGGCGTTCGCATTCGCGCGGCCCGGCCAGACGATCTCGACGCCGCTCACCGGCCAGCAGACGCACATGGGCGCTGGCCTCTGGAACCGTGGCAACGTGCTCGTCGGTCTCTACGGTCAATGGCAGGATGGGCCGAAGGAGCGACCAAAAGGTTCGACACATCTCTGGGGCACGCGCATTGACCTCGGCCTCGTGGTCAGCAACGACGGCATCCATTTCCGCGAGCCGGTGCCGGATTTCAAAGTCATCCCGCGCGGCAAGGAAGGCGAGTGGGACAACATCGCACTGCTCCAAGGCCACGCCTTCGCCAACGTTGGCGACAAAACCTATCTCTGGTATTCGCACTGGGACTGCGAAGGCCAGTTCCGCTCACAGGAAATCGGCCTCGCCACGCTGCGCCGGGACGGCTTCGGCTACCTGTCGCGCCACAACACGAACGCGCCGGCGCACTTCGTCACGAGCGCGGTCGAACCGCGCCGGCGGGCGGCGAAGCTGTTCGTGAACGCCGACGGTCTCTCGCACGACGCTCCGCTGACGGTAGATCTGCTCGACGAGTCCGACCGGCCGCTGCGCGGTTTTTCAGGTGTGGACGGCGCGAAGCTAACCACGTCCGGCACGCAACTGGAAGTTGTGTGGCCAAAGACGAAAAACAGTCGCTTACCCACCAGCAAGCGTTTCGCCATCAAGATCACCTTTCCAGCAACAGGTGAAGCGCGCGTGCATGCGTTGAATGTATCCGAATAACTCCTATGTTTCGCCGCGACTTCAGGTCAGTGCTTGACTCTCAACTCCACTTGACCAACATCCACGCTCTGTCATGAACCGTTTCTACTGCTGCGCTCTCTCGTTGCTTGCACTGACCGCGACACTGCCCGCTGCTGACGCTCCGCCGCCCAAACCGCCCATCCTCGACTGCTTCATCAGCACGGGCGACAACCACTGGATGGGGTCATGGCTACCGATTGACTCGAAGGCGAGCATTGAGGCGTCGTTCGACCTGCTGAAACGGATCGGCGTGCGGCGGGTTTACTGGCGTGGGTTGCAGGAGGCGGCGTGGCTGGAGACGATGCAGTTCCGCGAGGAGAACTGCCGCTACGCGTCGTTCTGGAAATATCTCCTGCGGCTCGACAAGGAGGTGCCTGTGGACCGGCTCGCGGTCGAGGCGGCGCACAAGCGCGGGATGGAGATCTGGGGCGTCGGCACGATGTTCGACTGGGGCAGCGCCGCCGACACGTCGTGCTTCGGCGATTTCCCGCACAACAGCGAGTCACGGCTGCGGCAGCGGCATCCCGAATGGGTTCCCGTGGACAAACGCGGCGTGTTGCGGCAGGGCGGGCCGATCGAGTTTGCCTATCCAGAGGCGCGCAAGGCACTGACGGACCTGCACCTGAAATTCATGGACCGTGACGGCTACGACGGCATGGCGTTCCTGACCTACGTCGAAAACTTCAGCCTGCGGTTTCCAGACGAGTTTGGCTTCAACGAGCCGGTCGTGAAGGAATTCAAGCGCCGCACTGGCATTGACGCGCGGACACAACCGTTTGGCCGTAACGCCACGCGCTACGACTGGCAGGCGCTTCGTGGCGAATCGGTCACCGCCTATTTGCGTGAACTGAAATCCGAACTAGCCAAGCGCGGTAAGAAACTCGGTGTCTGCCTCAACCCCAACCAGCCGCGGTTGCCGCAGTTCTGGACCGCGGTGGGATCCACGATCAGCGCGGGCCATATCCAGTTTGATCTCAACACGTGGGTGCGCGACGGCATCGTGGACCAATTCCTCGTCTGGGGCGGCTGCCACGGGCCGGCGCAGTTGAAGACAGTCGAGGACTGCCTCTGGTTGACGCGCGGCACGAAGACGGCAGTGACCGCGATGACCTCCAGTCCATTTGCGGAGCGCTGGCAGCCGTTCCATAAGCGCGATGTGCCGATGATGCTCACCGTCGGCGACGACTGGCAGTATCTCGAATACGGCAACGTCCCCGAACAACCGCTCGCCGCGCTGCAATCCAAGGACGACTTCGTGCGGCTGCGCGTGCTGGCGCAGGTCGCCCGCAGCAAGACCAAGGCGACCGTGGCAGAGATCTCGCCGCTCGCGAAAGACCCGAACCTGCTCGTCCGCCGCATGGCGCTGCTGGCACTGGCAAAGACCAAAGACCCGGAGGCCGTGCCGCTCATCGAGGCTGGGCTTGCCGATCCGGAAAACGCCGTCCGTTGCGTTGCCGCGCAGGCGTTGCGCGACCTAAACCGCCCGGAGAGTGCCGCGAAACTGCTGGCGGCGATCCAACGTTTTCCAACGCATCCGCTCATGGAGGTGGTCGTGCCCACGCTGTCAAGGATTCAGCCGTTGCCCCGCGTCGAACTTGCGAAGGCCGCCACCGGGCACGGTAATCCCGCCGTGCGCGTCGTCGCCATGCGCGCTCTCGGCTTGATGCCCAAAGAGGAACTGGTGCCGGTGTTCGCGAAGGGACTGAACGACGCCGACCGTTTCGTGCGCTTCGCCGCTGCACAGGCGCTGGGGAACGTCACGCGCAGCCCGAAGGCGGTCGAGACGCTCATCGAGGCGACCAAGCAGGGCAATGTCGTCGTCTCCGACCGCGCCGCCACATCGCTGGCCATGATCGCGACGCGGCGGCACGAAAAGGAAATCGAGCCGTTGCGGCCGCGGATGATCGAGGCGCTGAAGAACCTCTTTGCCAAACTCGGCGACGGTTGCGCGCGCGCCGACGCCGACTGGGGTTACCGCCCCGTGGGCAACGCGCTGCTGAAGTTCGGCGCGGACGGCGAGCGCGTCTTGCAGGAATTCATGGACCAGCGCAAAGATCGCCGTCTGGCCGAGCAGGCATGGAAGATCCTCCACATCCGTCTCGACAACGGCGCGTTCAGCGAGATGTGCGAGAACGAGGACGCGGCGGCATTCAAGAAGCGGCCGGTGTTTGGCCGTGAACTGCGCGTGGACCCGGCAAAAGGCGACGACGCGTCGGTGGCCGGGCCGTTCAAGACCATCACCCGCGCCATCAGAATTGCCGCGTCGGGCGACACAATTCATCTCGCGCCGGGTTGCTACAGGGAATCGGCGGCGTTCCACGACAAGTCCGGCGAGCCGGGCCGGCCGATCACGCTCGACGGCCGCGGCGCGACGCTCGATGGCGGCGAGCCGATCAAGCCCAGCGACTGGGAGATGGTATCGCCGGGGCTTTACCGCAACCGCAGACTTCTGTCGGTCAATCCCGCAAATCTTGGCCGGTGGTTCTTCGTCTTCGATGGCAAGATGAACCACATGGGCCGCACGAGCAAAGGCCCCAGCAAGCCGCTGAAGAAGATCGAGGAGCTTGCGGCCGGCGAATGGACCTACATTTCCGACACACCCATCGTGCGAAAGAGCGAAGGTGGCAAGCCGTGGGATGCGCGGCGCGTGAAGGGAGCATTCTATATCAAGATTGACTCGGCGAAGACGCTGGCTGACTGCCGCATCGAAGCGCCGATTCGCGCCAACGGCGTCAGCTTCAGCGGCCGTTGCGAGCATCTGGTCGTCCGCAACGTGACCTCGACGCATGTCCACAACGACGGCTTCAACATCCACGGCTACTCTCGCGACATCCTGCTGGAGAACGTGAAGGCGATTGACTGCGGCGATGACGGCGTGAGCGCGCATGATGATTGCCAGATTCGCGTCAACGGCCTCGTCTCCAGTGGCAACTCCACCGGCATCTGCGACGTGGGCGACAGTGTCAGCCACTACAACCGCGTCTTCATCAAGGACTGCCTCGGCCACGACATTTGCTTCCTCGACACGAACGAGCATTCCGTCAGCAATTCGGTCGTCCAGTCGTCCGCCTGGCGCACGCTGGTGATCACGGGCGGTCCGAATACGAACAAGGTTTGCACGCTGTGGCTCGACAATGTCCTCATCAGTCGCGTCACCGGCACCAACGAAGTCCGCGTGGCCGCTGGTGCGGTGCTTGATGCCCGCCGCGTGACGCTTTGCAATTTGAACGTCCTCGCCACTGGCGGCGCAGTCACGCTGCGCGACTCGATCATCGCCGGTGCGCCGCCGCCGGAGATCAGCATTTGGAAAGGCGTTCGCTGGCAAGCCGACCGCAACCTCTACGACGCCCATTTCATCCGGCTCGACCAGACGTTCTACTCGCCGAAGACCTTCGCCTACTACCAGCGCGCCACAGGCCAGGACAAGGCGTCGCGGTGGATGAAGGTGGAATTCAAGGAGCCGTTTGATGGACAAGTGGCCAAGCCGACGCTTCCCAGAAGCATGGGCGCGCAGCCTGGAAGCGCGGACGGCCTGCCCGCCGCAAATGCATCGAAGAATGCGGGACGGCCATGAGGCGGAGATTCGCGCCTCTCCATCAGTCCGCTCGCTGGTCCATTCCAAGAACCAAGGCAGGCGGGCAAGATGCCCGCGTTCCCAGGAAAGCGTCCGCCGATCCGTGGACCGAACGCGAGCCGCCTCACTCGTATCGCAGCGCGTCAATCGGGTCGAGTTTCGAGGCTTTGCGGGCGGGATAGAAGCCGAAGAAGATCCCCACGGCGGCGCTGAAGAAAAACGCGACGACGATGGGCGTGGCGGAGATGAGCGTCGGCCAGCCGGCGATGGCGGAAAGAGCCTTGGAAACCCCGACACCTGTCGCGATGCCGATCACGCCGCCGATGGAGCTGAGCGTGATCGCTTCGGTCAGGAACTGCAACAGGATGTCACGCCCGTGGGCGCCAACGGCCATGCGGATGCCGATCTCTCGCGTGCGCTCGGTGACGCTGACGAGCATGATGTTCATGATGCCGATGCCGCCGACGATCAACGACACGCTGGCGATGGCGCCGAGCAGGACGGTCATCGTCTTTGATTGTGCGGTGGCCATCTCAGCAATGTCCTGCTGGCCGCGCACGGTGAAGTCATCGTCCCGTCCGGGCTGGATGCGATGCCGCTGGCGCAGCAGTTCGGTGAGCTGCTGCTGCACTACGGGAAGCTGCGTCGCGTCGGCGGCTTGAACCATGATGGAGCGCAGCGTCGTCGAGCCGAGGATGCGTTTCATCGCGCTGGTGTATGGCACGATGACCACATCGTCCTGATCGCTGCCCATTACCGAGAGGCCTTTCGATGATAACAGGCCGACGATGGTGAACGGCACGTTCTTGATCCGCACGATCTGGCCGATCGGGCTTTCGTCGCCGAAAAGCTGCTGGGCGGTGGTCTTGCCGATGACGGCCACTTTGGTTGCGCCGCGCACATCCAGCGGGGTGAATGGCGCACCATCCACCAACGGCCACTGGCGGATCTCGAAGTAATCCGGCCCCTCGCCGAGGATCTGCGGCAGCCAGTTCTGGTTGCCCGCCGCGACCTGTGCGGCTGAACGCAGTTCCGGGCTGACGCCCGAGACGCCGGGAATCTCGCGCCGGATGGCCTCGGCGTCGTCCACGGTGAGCGTGCCTGCTCCGCCATGACCGCTATGCACACCGGTGCGTGTGATGCTGCCGGAAAAGATAAGGATCACGTTCTGCCCAAGGCTGGCGATCTGCGCCTCGATCTGCGCCTTCGCGCCGTTGCCGATGCCGACCATTGCGATGACCGCACCGACGCCGATGATGATGCCGAGCGCGGTGAGCACCGAGCGCATTTTGTTGCGCCGCAGCGCCCGCAGCGCGGTCTTGATGGTGACGAGGATTCTCATGACGTTTGCAGCGCCGGGTCGAGGAGTGCTTGCAGCCGCTCCAGTTCCGGTCCGGCGAAAAGGCGATCGGTGACAGGTATGTCGGACACCACGCGACCGTCGCTCATGACGACGTTGCGTCTGGTGAAGCGAGCAATGTCCGGCTCGTGCGTGACCATCACGATGGTGATGCCGCTATCGTTGAGCTGCTGGAACACGCCCATGATCTCGATGCTGGTGCGGCTGTCGAGGTTGCCGGTCGGCTCGTCAGCGAGCACGAGCGCCGGCTGGTTCACCAGTGCGCGGGCGATGGCAACGCGCTGTTGCTGGCCGCCGGAAAGCTGGCTCGGATGATGGTCAGCCCGGTCGGAAAGGCTGACGACGCCGAGCGCGTGCAGGGCTTTCTCACGCAGTTCATGACTGTGCATGTGCTGTCGCGCGTAGAGCATCGGCAACTCGACGTTTTCCAGCGCCGATGTGCGCGAGAGGAGGTTGAAACCTTGGAACACGAAACCGATCTTCTGGTTGCGGATGTCGGCCAGCTCGTCGGTGTTGAGCTGCGATACGTCGGTGCCGTCGAGGGAATAACGCCCGCCCGTGGGCCGGTCGAGGCAGCCGAGGATGTTCATCAAGGTGGACTTGCCGGAGCCGCTCGCGCCCATGATGGCCACGAACTCGCCCCGATGAATCTCCAACGAAACCCCACGCACCGCGAGCACCTCCACCTCGCCGGTGTGGTAGGTTTTGCGAATGTCGTCCAGTTTGATGACCGCGTTCATTCGATCCGCCTAAAACCGCCGCATGCCGCCGCCAAACGGGCTGGACGCCGCCGCTGGGCCTCGTTGCGAAGCCGCCTGCGCCGTAACCACATTATCGCCTTCCTTCAAGCCTTCGAGCACTTCGGTGTTCACGCCGTCGCTGATGCCGACCTTGATCGACGCCGGTTGTGGCTTGGCGTCGAGCGCGTCGGAGGGAAGTGTGTAAACCGTCCGCGTCATCGTCCGCTCGCCTTTGCGCCGGCCCGGCCCGCCGGTGCCACGCGATTTTCCGCTGTCGCCGCCGCCCGCTGCCGAGGCTGGAGAACCGCCGTTCTTTGAGGCTGCGTCCGTCGTGCTTGACAGGCGGAAGCGCAACGCGGCGTTGGAAATCTTCAGGACGTTGTCGCGCTGGGCGACGACGATGGAGACGTTGGCGGTCATGCCGGGACGCAGTTTCATGTCGCTGTTGTTCACCGCAATCACTGTGTCGTAACTGACGACGTTCTGGACAGTGATGGGCGAGTTGCGGATCTGCGTCACCTTGCCCTGGAACGTGCGATACGGAAACGCGTCCACCGTGAAGTTCACATCCTGGCCGACCTCGACGTTGCCAATGTCGGCCTCGGCGACGTTGGCGTCTATCTGCATCTTGGTCAGGTCGTTGGCGATGACGAACAAGGTTGGCGCGTTCAGGCTCGCCGCGACGGTCTGGCCGACGTCCACGTTGCGGGAGATGACGATTCCATCCACCGGCGAGACGATCGTGCAACGCGCGAGGTCCACCTTCGTCCGCTCCAGCGAGGCTTCCTTCTGCTTCACGCTCGCCTCGGCTTGGTGAAGCGTCGCGAGCGCCGTGTCCATGTCGGCTTGAGGAATGAGATCCTTCGCGCGCAGCCCCTTCTGTCGCGCCGCCTGCACCTGCGCCAGCTCCAGCGTAGCCCGGGCATTGGCCAGGTCGCCCTCGGCCTGATGGACGGTGGCTTCATACGTAGCGGGATCGAGCTTCGCGACAATCTGGCCTTCCTTGACGACCGAGTTGTAGTCAACGAACAGCTTCGCGATCATTCCTGAAATTTGACAGCCAACTTGGACGTTGAGGACGGGGTTGAGTTGGCCCGTGGCCGTTACCGCTTGCGTCAGCTCGCCGCGCGTGACCGTCGCCGTCTGATACCGGGGCGTGCTGTCCGTTCGCAGCCAGAAATACCACGCGCCGTATCCCGCACCGCCAGCAAGCAGCAGGAGGACCAGCGTCCAGATGATTTTGCCCATCACTCGATTTTTGGCCATGACTTCCTTTCGCCAGCGTCGCCACGGACACTCGTGTCACATGGGCGGCCTTGCGTTTCGGTGTCCTGATTTCTGGCACCCATTAGACGGTTATGCAACATCCTATTCAAACCGTTGTTTCAGAAAACCCAGCACGATTGGGAAAAGCCGGCTGGAAAAGTCATTGACGCGCCCGCGCTGGCGGACTACTGTGCGCGCCGTGATGAACGCCCTGCAACTTACCAGTCTGGGGCTGCTGCTACCGCAGCGGCGGACGGTGGGTTGTGTCTCGGCGTAGGCAGAGACAGTTTCGACCAACCCATCGGCCGCGAGGCCGGTGGGTTTTTTGTTTGGTGACAACAAGGCAAGCACAGGATAATCAAGAGCAGTAAGGTGAAGACGGAAAGGTTGGTTAAGAACATGTCAGACAAAGTTTATATCTTCGACACGACGCTCCGCGATGGCGAGCAATGCCCCGGCGCGTCCATGAACATCCGCCAGAAGATGGAGATCGCCCGCCAGCTCGCGAAGCTGCGCGTGGACGTCATCGAGGCGGGCTTCCCCGTCATCAGCGACGGCGACTTCGAGAGCGTCAGCCGTATCAGCGCCGAGATCGCCGGCACGTCGCCCGGCGGCAAAGGCCCGGTGATCTGCGGCCTTTCCCGCTGCGTGCCGAAGGACATCGAAGCCGCCGGCAAGGCCGTCAAGCCCGCGGGCAAGCTCGGCCGCATTCACGTCTTCCTCGCCACGTCGCCAATCCACCGCGAGTTCAAGTTCGGCAAGGCGCAGGCAGAAATCCTCCGCCTCGCCGTCGAGGGCGTGAAACGCGCCCGCCAGCTCTGCGCCAACATCGAGTTCTCGCCCGAAGACGCCGCGCGCACCGAGCTGAACTTCCTCACCGAAGTCACGCTCGCCGTCATCGAGGCCGGCGCGACAACCGTGAACATCCCCGACACCGTCGGCTACGCCATACCGGAGCAGTTTGGCAGCGTCATCCGGCACCTCACACAGCGCGTCGGCGATAGTGCCATCATCAGCGTCCATTGCCACAACGACCTCGGCTTGGCTGTCGCCAACAGCCTCGCCGGCGTCGCCAACGGCGCGCGCCAGGTCGAGTGCACCATCAACGGCATTGGCGAGCGTGCCGGCAACGCCAGCCTCGAAGAAGCCGTTATGGCCATCCAGACGCGCAGCGACTACTTCAAGGACGTGCGCACCGACATCAACACGCGCGAGATCGTCAAGACCTCGAAGCTCGTCAGCCGTCACACCAGCTTCATCATCCAGCGCAACAAGGCCATTGTCGGCGAGAACGCTTTCGCGCACTCCGCCGGCATCCATCAGGACGGCATCCTCAAGAAGCGGGAGACTTACGAGATCATGGATCCGCAGAAGATCGGCTGGGGCGAGACCGAGCTGCCGCTTACCAAGCACAGCGGCCGCAACGCACTCACCCGCCGGCTCCAACACCTCGGCTGCAAGCTCAGCGACGAAGAAATCAACCGTGTCTTCATCGGATTCAAGAAAATCGGCGACGCGAAAAAATTTGTTTATGACGACGACCTCATTGCGCTCGTTGACAGCGAGGCGAGCGTCGTGCGCGAAACCTACACGCTGGATCACATCAGCTTTGTTGGCGGCACCAACGCCGTGCCAATGGCAGCCGTCAAGCTCCGCAAGGGCAAGGAAGTGCTTCTGAAAGGCAGCACCGGTGACGGCCCTGTGGACGCCGTGCTTAAGGCGATCGACCTCATCACCGGCAAACGCGGCAAGTTACTCGATTACCAGCTCCGCGCTACCACCAGCGGCAAGGACGCCGTCGGCGAGGTGACATTGAAAGCGGTCTTTGGCAACGGCGAGCCGCTCGTCGGCCGCGGCGCGAGCACCGATGTCGTTGAAGCGAGCGCCAAAGCTTACCTTAACGCCGTCAATCGCGCCCTGACCGCCAGCAAACGCGCCAAGCTTGTGCGCGGCGTGTGAGGCGCGGGCGGCGGCGGGTGGTGTAGAACGGGCTTTCCAGCCCGTTCCTCCAAGCTCATTTCGGAACGGATGTGGACATCCGTTCTACGGCATGTGAGGCGTCACAACGTCTGCCGGAACCACGCGACGGTGGCTTTGATCAGGCGCGCTTCGAGCGCGAGGTTGGCGTAGGTGTGGTTGGCGAACGGGATGATCAACTTCTCGACGCGGCGGCCTCGTGTCGCGCGCGCGGCGGTTTCAAACAAGTCCGCCTGCGCCACCGGCACGGTTTCGTCAGCGGCACCGTGTGCGATGAAGACTGGACACCGCGACCGCTTCAGATCGCCGGCGGGGCGCATCGCCTCGAACTCCTTGACGAACTGGGCGCTGACCTTGTTGCCCATCCGGTCCGCCCAGCCGTGTTTCGCCAGATGCTCCAGACTGTCGGGAGAACCGACGACGCCCACCACGTCCGTGCCGTTCGCCACGGCAGACCAAAGCGCCAGTGAGCGCACGCGCGGTTTGCTCGCTGCGAGATGACACGCCACCGCGCCGCCCATGGACAAACCGATCACGCCCACGCGGCCCGCGTCCACACCCGCCTGACGCAGCAGGTAGTCGAGTGCAACGCGCGCGTCCTGTCGCCATCCACTGACGGTGGCTTGTTCGAATTCGCCGCCGCTGTCGCCGCTGCCGCGAAAGTCGAACCGCAGCGCGATGAAGCCATCGCGCGTCAGGGCGCGGGCCGTTTTCACAAACAGCCGGTGCGCCTCCGTCTTTTGGCCGGTGAAGCCGTGGAGGAAAAGAACTGCGGATTGCAGATTGCAGATTGCGGCCTTGTCGGGCCGGTGCAACATGCCGACGAGCTGAAAGCCGGCACTGTCGAAGACAAGAGGTGTTTCCATTGCAAGTAACTTCCAATCACTGATCATGAGTCATGAACCACCAAACAAGCAAACCAACGAATGATACGATTGTCCAAGCGCCGGGACGCAAGTCAACTGTTCTCGAAGCTTGGGAAAGGGCAGTAGATCGCGACTCCCTTTGGATTGAGTTTTCTTGCGATTTGCCGGCAAAAGTCTGACATGGTCCTGCGAAGACTGCACATGGGATGGGTGGGGGGGTATGATCTACCTGTTCTTTCCCAAGTTTCACCAAAATTCCGCTTGCGCAGGTGGTAATGGTTGCCTATATGCTGGCAGATGGTAAGCACCAGCGGCAGCCGGCACCGTAACGGTAGGCAGCCGCAGCAGGGGCGACCCGGGTGCGGTGAGCTTGGAGCTGTTCCTCCAGGACTGCGCGGGACGCCCGATTGAAAAGAGAGCAGGAGAGCAAACAACGAATGAATGACGCAGTTCAGGAGGTGGCTTATAGCCCCCTCCGTTAGGATAAACAACCGCATCCGGGCCCGTGAGGTGCGGTTGATTGATAAGGACGGGAACCATTTGGGCGTCATGCCGTTGCGCGATGCGCTGGCTATGGCCCAACAGCGTGGCCTCGATGTAGTCGAGGTTTCGCCTAACGCGACTCCGTCAGTCTGCAAGCTGCTCGAATACGGAAAGTTCCGTTACGAGCAGACGAAGCAGGAACGCGAAGCGAGAAAGCACTCGACTTCATGGCGGATCAAGCAGGTGAAGTTCCACGTCAACATCAGTGAGCATGACTACCAGATCAAGGTTCGCCACGTGGCGGGCTTCCTGGAGAAGCATATGAAGACGAAGGTCTCGCTGATGTTCCGCGGACGCGAGATGGCGCATCAGGAACTGGGCATGCAGATCATGCAGCGGCTGGCGAAAGAAGTGCAGCCGTATGGCGTGGTCGAGTCGGCGCCAAAGATGATTGGCCGCAGCATTCACATGGTCATCAGCCCGCTGAGTGGCAAAGACAAGCCGATCTCAGGGTCCGCCGCCGCCCCCGTCGGGCTACCGGAGAGTGGTGGACGGGTCATGGCCGTCGAGGTGAAAGCGGCGCCCGTATCCGCGCCGCCGCCCGTGCCGGCCAGCAGTCCGGCTCAGGCCGGCCGTGCGCCGCTGTCATCGTTGGAAATGGCTTTTAACCGGGCCCAAGGTCAGAAAACGTCGTAACGAACGCGAGATTCGCAGCCGTGGCGAAGCGAACAGGCTGAGCTGGCTGCGGATTTCGTTTTGAAAGAGAGAATACAGTGCCAAGATTCAAACCACCTAAAACGAAGAAGTCAGTGGCGAAGCGGTTCAAGATCAGCGCCAACGGAAAAGTTTTGCGGTCTCACGCTGGCAAACGCCATCTGGCTGGCAGCAAGAACGCCAAGCGCCTGCGCCGGCTCGGCCGGCAGGTCGTTATTGACAAGACCGACACGCATCGCGTGTTGCAGTCCATGCCCTATTCACACCGCGGTTAAGGAGAACAACACACCATGCCTCGCGCAACCAACGCACCCGCTTCCCGGCAGCGCCGCAAGCGCCGCATCAAGATGGCCAGTGGCTATCGCGGCAACCGCAGCAAGCTGTTCCGCTATGCCAAGGAATCCGTCAACCACGGCCTCGTCTATGCCTTCCGCGACCGCAAGACCAAGAAGCGAGCCTTCCGCGGCCTGTGGATCATCCGGCTCAACGCCGCCTGCCGCAGCCAGGGTATTTCCTACAGCAGCTTCATCAACGGCCTGAAGAAGGCCAAAGTTGCCCTCGACCGCAAGGTCCTCGCTGACATCGCCGTGCGCGATGGCGGCGCGTTTGCCCAGCTTGTGGAACTGGCGAAGAAAAACCTGAAAGCCGCGCCCGCCGCAGCGTAAGCAGTTTAACTTCGATGCGAGGCGGGCGGCGCGAACCGTCCGCCTCGTTCGTTATGAGCGACCTCCGCCAACAACTGGAACAGATCAAGGCCGACGGCCTCGCGGAAATCGTCGCCGCCGCCGACCTCGCCACGCTCGAAGCCGTCCGGGTGAAATACCTCGGCCGCAAGGGCGCTGTCCAGACGGCGTTTGAGAAACTGCCAACGCTGTCGAAGGAAGAACGGCCCGCGTTCGGCGCGCTTGCCAACCAGACGCGCGACGCGCTAACGGTGGCGATGCAGGAACGCAAAGCCTCGTTCGAGAATGTCGGTGGCCCGCGCGGGCCAAAGCTCGACCTGACGCTGCCGGGCCGCGCGCCGGCCATTGGCCGGCCGCATCCGATCACCCAAGTCACAGATGAGATCGTGCGCATCTTCCGGCGGATGGGATTCTCCGTGGCGGACGGGCCGGATATCGAGACGGAGTATTACAACTTCGATGCGCTGAACACGCCCGCCGATCATCCGGCGCGCGACGTGCAGGATACTTTTTACATCGATCGCGAAAAAGGCGTCCTGTTGCGGACGCATACATCGCCCGTGCAGGTCCACGTCATGGAGAAGCAGCAACCGCCCGTGCGCGTCGTGGTGCCGGGTCGCTGTTACCGCCGCGACGAGATTGACGCGACGCATCACGCCAATTTCCACCAGGTCGAAGGCCTCTACGTGGACCGCAACGTTTCCGTCGCGAACCTGATGGGCGACTGCGAATTTTTCTTCAAGCAACTGCTCGGCCCGGAGACGCGCGTGCGGTTCCGGCCGCATTTCTTCCCGTTCACCGAGCCGAGCTACGAGATAGACCTGAACTCGCCAGCGTTGCGGATGGCCGGACGGGAGTGGCTGGAGATCGCCGGCTGCGGCATGGTCAACCCGCGCGTGTTCGAGTCGGTCGGTTACGATTCCGAACAATGGACCGGTTACGCATTCGGCATGGGCGTCGAGCGCATCGCGATGATCCTCTACGGCATTGATGACATCCGGCTCTTCTACGAAAACGACCTGCGCTTCCTGCGGCAGTTCTGAGCGGCGACGTTCGCGGCAGTTCATGCGGCAGCGGGACCGCGCCAACAAAGAATGAGAATGCTGTGAAACTGAACGATTTCGTCGGCCGCATCTACGAACATCGTTTCCGCGGCGCACAGGACCGGAAACACGCGGTCTGGGCCGTGATCTGCAAGCAGGCGCTCCAACCGTGGATTCCCAAGACCGCCCGCGTGCTGGATCTCGGCGGCGGCTACGGCGAGTTTGTGCAACACATCGAGGCGGCTCGGAAATATGTGGCGGACATCAATCCCGCGACGATGGAGATCGTGCGGCCTCACGCTGAAGCACTAATAGGCACATTGGATGGCTTCGAGACGCGGCTGGCCGGCAACGTGGACGTGATCTTTTGCAGTAATTTTCTGGAGCACCTGCCCACCAAGGATGTGCTGGTGGAGACGGTGGAATGTTGCCGCCGGATTCTTGCGCCCGGCGGACGGCTGATCGTGCTCGGCCCCAACATCCGGTTTCTGGCCGGCGAATACTGGGACTTCCTCGACCATCACCTGCCGCTCTCTGACCGAACCGTGGACGAACTGTTGGCCGTCACCGGTTTTCGCGTCATTCATCGCCGGGCGGCGTTCCTGCCTTACACGTTCCGGCAGCGGCTGCCGGCGTCTCCATGGTTGGTGTCGCTCTACCTGAGCCTGCCGCCAGCGCAGTGGCTGCTGGGCAAGCAGTATTTCTTCGTCGCCGAGAAACTCGCGTGAGCGCCGCCAACACAACGACGGACCGCAGGTGGCTGCTGGCGGTGTTGCTGCTGGCGCTGGCCACGGGCAGTTACTGTGTCGGCACGTCTTTGGGGCCAAGCTTCCGCGAGTGCCAGACGGCGATGGTCACGCGCAATCTCTGGCATGATGGATGGATCGGGCTGTTTTATTCGCGCATTGATTGGTTCGGCAACGCGCCCGGCTACATGATGCTGGAGTTTCCGCTCTACAATGCCGTGGTCGCCGCGTTTTATGCCGTTGCCGGTTCGCACGACTGGCTGGGCCAGATCGTTTCCGTGTTCTGTTCGCTCGGCGCAGTCGCGTTGCTCTACGGAATCGTCCGGCGGCTTGACGACGAGCGCACGGCGTTGGTGGCAGCGGCGTTGATGGCGTTGACGCCGTTGCAGCAATGCCTTGGCCAGTCTGTTCTGCCCGAGCCGACGCTGATGCTTTGCCTGCTCGCGTCGCTCTATGCGATGGTGCGTTACGTCGAAGGCAATGCCGGTGGCTGGCTGGCTTTGGCGTCGGTGCTGGCGTGTGCGGCGACGCTGGTGAAGTCGCCGGCTGGACTGACGCTGTTTGGGCCGTTGCTGTTTCTTGCATGGACGCGGTTCGGCTGGAGTGCGTTGCGCCGACCGTCGCTGTGGCTGGCGGCGGCGTTCGCGCTGGGCGTTTACTTTTTGTGGCAGCGGCACGCCGACCATGTGAACGCGCAGTATTATCCTTACATCCTCAGCACAAGTCCGGAACAGCGACGGTGGGTCTTCGGCACGCTGGCGATGCGGTGCGACTGGCATTTTTACGCACGGATCGCAGGCCGGCTGTTCGTTTATCTCTCGCCCCTGATCGTGCTGGCAGCAACGGTGGCGTTGTTCAAGCGCCCCGCCCATCCGCGCGCATGGCTCTGGCATGCGTGGCTCGCTGCGAACGCGGGTTATGTGCTGTTGTGTGCGAACCTCCATTTCTGCCACCGACATTATCAGATTGTGTTCGTGCCTATCTTCGCCGTGCTGGCGGCGCGCGCGGTGGTTGCGTGGTGGCCGCGTCGGCGGGCGACTGTGCTTGCAGGCGCTGTGTTGCTGCTGGCTTACGACGCGCGGATTGGCTGGCAGTTATGGTGCGAACAGCGGGATCCGCTCGTTGAGCGGGCATGCATGGCGCTCCGGGATATTTCCGCGCCGCAAGACTTGGTTGTGGTGGCGACGTTTGGTGGTTTTGGCGGGCTGACGGGCAATCACCACAACAATCCGGTCTGGCTTTACCATGCCGACCGTCGCGGTTGGAATGCGCCAATGCATGAACAGTTTGACATGGTCGCAGTGGAACGATACCGCCAGCAAGGTGCGCGTTGGCTGCTGTTGAATCTGTTGACGCAGCGGGATGGCGCGACGGACAACACGACTCAGAAGCAAGCCGGTTGGCGCAGAGTGAGTTCCTTATTCGGCATGGCGGAGAAGCCGCAATTGCGTCCCGACGAGCGGCTGTTGCAGTTGGCCAAAGAACTGGCCGGCCGCTACCGGTGCGTGCATTCCGCCAGCGGGGAGTTCGCTATCTTTGACCTGCGCGGCCCCTGAATGAGTCCGGCTCATCCGGGCAGCGGGGATTTAGAAGCGGTGTTTGCGGAACAGCAGCGCCCACACATACCAGCGCAGATAGTTGCGGGCGACTTTGAAGATCTTAAAGGAAGACCTGCCTTTGGTGCGTGTCCGCCATGTGGTGGGCACTTCGCAGATTTTGTAGTTCTTGAGGAAAGCCTTGACGATGATCTCCAGCGACGAGGCGAAGCCGGCGTCCTCAATGGTCATGTGGGTCAATACCTCCCTGCGATACATCTTGAAAGCGTTGCTGGCGTCGCAGGTGGGCAGGCCGACAAACCTTTGGAGCGACCAACCGACAAACCACGAGAACCATGATTGCAGCGCCGGGCCGCCGATTTTGCGTCCGCCGGGCATGTAGCGGCTGCCACAGCAGACATCGAAGCCTGCCTCGATTTTATCCAGCATCGCTGGCACGGTGGCGGGGTCGTCGCAAAGATCGGCCATCATCGTGACCACCACCGGCGTGGTGGCGGCGCGCCAGCCGGTCTGGAGTGTGCGGCAAATGCCATGCTCGTCGGTATTCTGGACGAGCCGGAGGTTGGGGAACTCGCGCGCGAGGCGTTCGACGATGCGGGGTGTCTCATCCCGTGAGTGGTCGTTCACCACAATGACTTGGTGCGGCAGGGTCAGCTTCTTCTCGATGTCGCGAAGAGTGTCTTCAATGACCGCTTCCTCGTTATAAGCCGGGATGACGATGGTCAACTCCATACAGTGCCGCAAAACTATCAAACGACCACAGCAGGAGCAAGAAACGTTCTACGTCTTGTAAGAAGCTTTGCGGAAGCCATTTGGGAAAGGCATTCGGTTTGACTTTTCGCTGCGATGGAGCGTTAAGTTTCCCACACCCATGGCGCATCCAGCGGGCAAACCCATTCGGCCGGTGATGGAACCGAAAGTCTCCATCGTCACGCCGTCGTTCAACCAAGCCCGCTACGTCGAGCAGTGCGTCCGCAGCGTGCTCGACCAGGATTATCCGAACGCCGAGCATGTGATCTTCGATGGCGGCTCCAAAGACGGCACGGTGGACATCCTGCGCCGCTACGAGTCGCGCGGCGTGCGCTGGACCAGCGAGAAGGACCAGGGCCAGAGCGACGCGATCAACAAGGGCTTCCGCGCCGCCACCGGCGACATCATCGGCTGGATCAACTCCGACGACTGGTATGCACGCGGCGCGTTCCGCGTCGTGCTCGACTGCTTCCGCGACCATCCGGAAGCGCAGTGGGTTTACGGCAACAATCTCTTTACCGACCCGGAAGGCCGCGTGGTTCGACGTGTCAGGACTTTGCCCTACCGGTGGGATTGGCTGCTCTATTCCGGCCTGCTGATTCCGCAGCCGGGGATTTTCATGCGCCGCCAAGTGATCGAGGAGTGCGGCGTGCTCAACGCCGGACTGCACAGCGTAATGGACTACGAGTGGTGGCTGCGGATCGCGGCGAAACATCCGCCGCATTTTATTGACCGTTACCTTGCCTATTTCCGGCTCCACGAAGCCAGCAAGACCGGCGCGGGCGAGGACAAGCCCCTCTGGCGCCGCGAACGGGCGCAGTCCATGCAGCTCGGCGCAACGCTGTCGGGCAGGTCGCTGAAAGGCCCGCTGGGCCGGTGGCTGGTCTGTGCCGGCAAACAACTCGCCCGCGCAGCCCGCACGTTGCGGCAGCCGCGGGCTTGCGAGCAGCATTGCGCGCCACGGGTCGTCGTCACCATCAATCTCATCGCGCCCTACCGGGTGCCGCTGTTCAACGCGCTCAACGACCATCATGACATCGAGCCGCAAGTCTGGGCGCTCGCCGCGGCAGAGAATCGCGAGTGGCAGGTGGCCGAAACGGACATGAGGTTTCCGCACCGCGTCCTGCGCGGCGCGACGCTGGAGTTGGCCGGACAGGGCCTGGAAAAACGGCGGTTCATGCACCTCAACACCGATCTGCTGAAGAACCTCTGGCGTGAACGTCCCGATGTGGTCGTGACGGCGGAGTTTTCGCCAGCGAGCGTGCAGGCGGCGCTCTACTGTGCGGCGACCGGCGCGGCGCTCGTGTCGTGGAGCGAGACGACACCGCAGTTCGAGGCGCATATCGGCCCGGCCCAACGCGCGGTCCGCCGCTGGTTGTTGCGGCGCGCCGCGGCGTGCATCGCCACCAGCAGCGGCTCACGCGAGAAGTATCGGCTCTATGGCGTGCCCAATGAAAAAATCTTCATGTCCCTCCAGACCGCGGATGTGGACGGCATCGCGCGCCGCTGCGAAGCCATGCGCGCCCAGCACGACGCGCTGCGCCAAGGCCTCGGCTGGTCGCAAAGTGATGTTGGCGTGCTCTATGTCGGCAGTTTCATCAAGCGCAAGGGGCTGGATGGGCTGATGCGCGGCTTCGCCGTGGCCGTGAAGTCGGCGCCGTCGCTCAAGCTGGCCCTCATCGGCAGCGGCGAGCGGGAAGCCGCGTTGAAGTCGCTCGCGCACGAACTCGGCGTGGCGGATCGCGTGACGTGGCAACCCTACCGGCAGCAGCCGGAGTTGTGGGATTATTACGGCGCCGCCGATGCGTTTGTGCTGCCGTCGCGGCTCGACACCTTCGGCGTCGTCGTGACCGAGGCGATGGCGGCAGGCTTGCCCGTGCTTTGCTCCAAACACGCGGGCGCGGCGCAGGATTTGATGAGCGACGGCGCGAACGGCTGGGTGATTGACCCGGATGATCCCGCGCAGCTTGCGCAACGGCTGACGGCGCTGGCAGTGGATGCCGGCCTGCGGGCACGCATGGGGAAGGATTCCCTGCAACGCGTGCGGGCGGCCGCGCCGGAAACCGTTGCGCGAGAGTTTTATCGCGCAATCCTCCACGCTCTGGCATCCTGTGGGCGACGATAGCATTGCAATGCTGGACAGATGATTCTTCCGCTGACACCCACCGAAACACTGGCGCTGGCGCAGGCTGCCCAGCGCAACCGCACGCTCTACGATCGCTTGCGCAAGGGCCGTGTCGCCGGCCCGCCGGACTATCTCGTGCTCACGGCCGCCAATGGGCGGCAGGCCGCGGCGTATCGCGCCGAGTTGGCCGCGCGCGCGCGGCGCGGCTTTTTCCCGAAAGGACTGCGCATGCTGGTGGTGCCCGATCCCAAAGGACAGCGCATGGGAACGGGTGGCGCGACGTTGAGCGCATTGCGAGCGGTGGCGCGCGACTGCTGGCGCGCCATGGGTGCGCGGCGCGGACTTTTCTCAAACGCGGCAGAATTGCTCGGCGACCGGAGGATTTTGGTGATCCACGCTGGCGGCAAGGAGCCGCGGGTGACAGGTGAAGCCGCGCCGGGAAAACTCTTCCTGAAGCTGCCGGTGCCGGCGGTGGACGGCGGCGGCACGACGTTGTTTGACGAACTGTTTGCGACGCTGGCGGGCGCAATGCAGCGTTTGGGTCCGGGACTGCTTGTGGCGTCGGGCGATGTGCTGTTGTTGTGCGACGCGGGCGCAATGCGGCGCGCAGGCGGCGCTGTAAACGGGTTTGCCGCACCGGCACCGGCGGAACAGGCGGCGCAGCACGGTGTGTATGTGTGCGATGATAACGGGGTGGTGCGGCGGTTTCTGCACAAGATGGGCGAAGACGCATTGCGCGCCAGCGGTGCGGTGGACGCGCTGGAACGCGCTTGGGTGGATACGGGCTTGGTGGGTTTCTGTGGCACGGGACTCGCGGCACTGGCGGCGCTGGCAGGCGTGTCGGTAGGACCGCGCGGTCTGGCGCTGCGACCGGCGTTGTTTCCACCGGGCCTCAGTGGCCGGTTTGACCTTTACCGCGACTTGTTGCCGGCGCTGGCGGCTGGCAACGGCGCGAGCGCAGCGGTGCGCGAGTTGTCGCGGTGGTTCACGGGGGTGGATTTTCACACGCAACGGCTAAGTCCGGCGTGGTTCATCCACCTTCAAACGCCGCAGGAGTATGCGGAGGCGGTGGCGGAGAACGGGCCGGTGCGGGCGGTCTTTCAGCGCGAAAAACGCGCGCGGCGCGGCCTAGGCGAGTTTGGACTGGATCACCTGTTGGCGGCGGAAATGCCGGTGGCGGGCCTGTTGGAGCGGACAGCAGATCTGTCAGGCGCAGCGGCAATGTGCGACGCGCTGGACCGGCTGGCGGCGACTGGCACGCCGCTGGAGCGTGCGCGGGTGGAGTATGCGCACGCGCGGTTGCTCGGCACTTTGGCGGAACGGGCTGGCACGGTGGACGCGGCGTTGCAGTTGCGACGGCGCGCCGATGCACGCGAGGAAGCGGCGTTTGCGGCGATCAGCGAGGCGATAGGCGCGGCAGAGCCGGCCCGCAGGCAGGCCCGGCTGGCGGCGCCAATGGGCGAAACGATCACGGTGGAATTGCCGGTGCGGATTGATTTCGGCGGCGGCTGGTCGGATACGCCGCCGCACGGCTTGGAGCGCGGCGGCACGGTGCTCAACGCGGCAGTGTTGCTTGACGGCGACCGGCCGGTGCGGGCAAGCGTGCGCGCGCTGGCGGTGCCGGAGGTCCGGCTGCGGGCGCGCGATCTCGGTTGTGAGGCGGTGCTGACGGACAAGGACGCCGTATTGAACTACCGCGATCCGGCCGATCCGTTTGCGTTGCACAAGGCGGCGCTGGCGTTGGCGGGCGTCGTGACGGCAGGGTCAGCATCGTTGGAGCAATGTCTGCGGCGGTTTGGCGGAGGCGTGGAGGTGGTGACGGAGAGCCGTGTGCCGAAAGGCTCCGGCCTCGGCACGAGCAGCATTCTTGGCGCGTGCCTGGTGGCAGCGCTGAGTCGGTTGTGCGGGCAGGACGCGCGGCCGGCGACGTTGTTTGAAAGGGTGCTGCATTTGGAGCAGATGCTGACAACGGGCGGCGGCTGGCAGGATCAGGTCGGCGGACTGGTGCCCGGCGTCAAGTTGATTTCATCGCGGCCCGGCGTGCCACAGCGGTTGAAGGTGGAGCCGGTAGCGTTGCCGGCGGCGTTGGTGAAAGAGCTGCAACGGCGGCTGGTGCTGGTCTATGTTGGCCACCGGCGGCTGGCGAAGAACATTTTGCGCAGCGTCATGGGCGGCTGGCTGGCGCGTGAGCCGGAGGTGGTGTGGATTCTCGGACGCATCCAGGAAATCGCGGGAGAAATGCGTGCGGCGCTGCTGGCGGGCGATCTGGACTGGTTTGGCGCGCTGATGCGGGAGCACTGGGAGTTGAACAAGCGGCTGGATCCGAACAGCACCAACCGCCACGTCGAGGCGGTGCTGTCGGCAGCAGCGCCGCTGGCGAGCGGCTTCAAGATGGTCGGCGCGGGCGGCGGCGGGTTTGCGGAAATCGTGGCGCGCGGGCCGGGCGAAGCCGGACGGATCGAACGCGCCGTTGTAGCGGCAGGCGGACGCATTTATCGTTGGGCGATGGCGACGCAGACGTTATGAAGATCCTCCAGTTGCACAATCTCTACCGCGTCGCCGGCGGCGAGGATGCCGTTGTCCACCGCGAACGGTTGCTGTTGCAGCAACAGGGCCATCAGGTGATCGCTCTGGAGCGCAGCAATGCCGAAACCGATCACTGGACAGCGTGGCGGCGGTTGCGGTTGCCGCTGGAAACGTTTTTTTCAACCGACTCCTACCACATGGTCCGCGAGATCTGCCAGCGTGAGCGGCCGGACGTGGCGCATGTGCACAATGTTTTCTTTCTGCTGTCGCCGTCGGTGTATTACGCGCTGGATCGCGAAGGCGTGCCAATTGTCCAGACCTGCCACAACTTCCGGTTTCTCTGCGCCAACGCCATTTTTCACACAGAAGGCCAACTGTGCGAGCGGTGCATGGCCGGCAACTATTTCCACGCGGTGGTCCACCGTTGTTACCATGACAGCCGGGCGCAGAGTCTGGCGCTGGCAACCTCGCTGGCGTTGCATCGCTATGCCGGCCGCTGGTGGAACCGCATAGACGCGTTCATCGCATTGAGCGAGTTTTCCCGGCGGAAACTGATCGAGGGCGGTTTGCCGGAAGACCGCATGTTTCTGAAACCACATTTTCTGGACAGCAGCGTCGCACCGCCGTTCGTGAGCGGCGACTACGCGGTGGTCATGAGCCGGCTGCATCCGGAGAAGGACGTGCAAACCGCGGTCGAAGCCTTCCAGCATCTGCCGGACCTGCGACTTCTGGTGCTGGGCGATGGGCCGTTGATGGAATCGTTGAAGGCGCTGACGCAGCGACTTGGCCTGCGCAACGTCGAGTTTCGTGGCTTCGTTGGCGGAACGGCGCGGTTTGAAATCCTGCGCCACGCCAAGCTGCTCGTGCTTCCGTCTCGCGTGTATGAGAATTTTTCCGTCTCGGTGCTGGAGGCTTATGCGATGGGCAAACCCGTCGTCGCATCGCGTATCGGCGCGATTGCTGAGATGGTAGAGGAGGGTGTGACAGGCCTCCTCTTCGAGCCGGGCCAGCCAGCCGATCTGGCGCGGAAGATCCGCCAGTTGATCGAACAACCGGAGCGCGTGATCGAACTTGGCCGGGCGGCGCGGGCACGCTTCGAGCATCGCTTTTCGGCAGCCGCCAACTATCAGCAGCTCATGGACATCTACGCTCTTGCCCGTCGTCGGCGCGAGTCGCGCCATGGGAGAGTCGGTGTCATGCCGGAGGTGCGGGATTGAAATTGGAAGCTGCAAGGCATAAAGAGCCGGACGCCATGACAGATTGCTGCTACGTGCTAGGCACCAAGGTGAGCCTGGTCCAAATCCCCGGCCTGATCGCCGAAATGGAGCGCTACATCGAGCAAACGCGCGGACGCGGGCCGGGTCGTTACGCCGTGCTGACCAACGTCAACTGTGTCATGAGCGCCCGTCGCGATCCCGCCTACCGCCGCGTGCTCAACCATGCCGACTGGGCCGTTGCCGACGGCATGTCGCTGGTCTGGGTCACTCGCTGGCTCGGCGCGAAGGGAATGCAGCGGCGCTGTTACGGGCCGGACATCTTCGCCGCGTTTTGTGAACGCGCGCAACAGTGCGGCTGGAAGTTTTACCTCTACGGCGGCGCGGAGGGCGTTGCGGAACAATTAACCGGGGTGCTCCGCGAGAAGTATTCCGGCATCCAGATCGTCGGCTGGGACTCACCGCCGTTCCGTCCGCTGACGCCGGAAGAGGATGCTACCGCCTGCGAGCGCATCAACGCCAGCGGCGCGGACGTCGTCTGGGTCGGCCTCGGTTCGCCGAAGCAAGACCTCTGGATGGCCGGCCACGCGCCGAAGCTGCGCGCACCCGTGCTGGTCGGCGTCGGTGCAGCGTTCGATTTCTTCACCGGCCGCGTGATTCAGGCGCCACGCCGGATGCGCGAGAACGGCTTGGAGTGGCTCTTCAGGCTCTTTGCCGACCCGCGCCGGCTCTGGTTCCGCTACCTCGTCTATAACCCGTGGTTCGCCCTCTGCCTGCTGCTGGAGGTGACCGGCCTGAAAAAGTTTCCACGCGACTGAGTTTCCGGTATGCTGCCGGCGAAGTGAAACAATCACGCATTACGCATTACGCATTACGACCATGAACCGCGTTGGCATTGGTTACGACGTTCATCAATTCAAGGAAGGCCGCAAGCTCGTCATCGGCGGCGTCACCATTCCCCATGACAAGGGCCTCGAAGGCCACAGCGACGCCGACGTGCTCGCCCATGCTGTCGCCGACGCGCTGCTCGGCGCCATCGGCGAGGCCGACATCGGCAAGCACTTTCCCGTCAACGACCCGCGCTGGGACGGCATTGACTCGATGATCATCCTCGAACAGGTCGCCAAGCTGGTCCGGCGCGATGGGGCGAACATCGTCAACATTGACTCCACCATCATCGCTCAAGAGCCGAAGATGGCGCCGCACATCCCGATGATGAAGGCGCGCATGGCTGACGCATTGCACGTGAGGCCCTACCAGATCGGCATCAAGGCCACCACCAACGAACACATGGGCTTCATCGGCCGCGGCGAAGGCATTGCCGCGATGGCGGTGGTAAGCGTCCTGGCCGCGGGAGCGATGAAGTCGCCGCGGGTGAAGCTGGAGCCGTGAGGCAAACAACCGACCATGTCACTACGTTTCTTTAACACCCTCTCGCGCACTCTCGACGAATTCCGTCCGCTCGACCCGGCTGGCAAGCGCGTCGGCATCTACACCTGCGGACCGACGGTCTATGACTTCGCCCACATCGGCAACTTCCGCGCGTTCACCTTCGAGGACCTTGCGCGCCGCTACCTTGCCTACCGTGGCTACGACGTCGTCCACGTGATGAACATCACCGATGTCGAGGACAAGATCATCCGCACCGTGCGCCAGACCGGCGAACCGCTCAAGCAACTCACCGGCCGTTTCACGGCCGCGTTTCTCGATGACTGTCGCGCGCTGAACCTCTTGTCACCGCATCATATCCCACGCGCCACCGATCACATCCCGGAGATGTTGGCCCTCATCGGCACGCTGATGAAAGAAGGCGTCGCCTATCAGGCGCCGGACAAGTCTGTGTATTTCTCCATCGCCAAGTTCGCGCGCTACGGCCAGCTCAAGAAAATTGAAGCCGATCAGATGCGGCCAGGCGAGCGCGTGAAGCTTGACGAATACGAAAAGGAATCACTCGGCGACTTTGCGCTCTGGAAGGCTTGGGATGAGGTCGACGGCGACGTTGGTTGGGACTCGCCGTGGGGGCGCGGCCGGCCGGGCTGGCACATCGAGTGCAGCGCGATGAGCATGAAATATCTCGGCGAGAGCTTCGACCTCCACTGTGGTGGCGAGGACCTTGTTTTCCCGCACCACGAGGACGAGATCGCGCAAAGCGAGGCCGCCACCGGCAAGACGTTTGCCCGCTACTGGCTGCACTGCGCTTACCTGCTCGTCAACGGCCAGAAGATGAGCAAACGGTCCGGGAACTTCTTCACGCTGCGTGACCTGCTGGCGAAAGGCTACACGGGCCGCGAGCTTCGCTACACGCTGATCGCCGAGCATTACCGCCGGCAGCTCAACTTCACCTTCGAAGGTGTGGACGCCGCGCGCGCCTCGCTGGCGCGGATGGATGAGTTTTTGGTGAAGCTGCGGGAGATTGCCGGCGCTGCAACATCGCCGGCGGGGATGTTGGCGCTACAAGCGGATTTCGAAGCTGCGCTGGACGACGACCTGAACATCAGCGCGGCGCTTGGTGTCCTTTTCAACTTCATCCGCGACACCAACAGGCGGCTGGCGGAGAACGCGGTTCCGCCCGCCGAAGCCGCCGCGATTCTCGACACGTGGCAGCGGTTCGACACCGTGCTCGGCTTCGGCATGCCGCAGGCGCAGGAGGCTCCCGCCGATGTCGTCGCGCTCGCCGACCAGCGGCAAGCCGCGCGCAAAGCGAAGGACTTCAAGCGCGCCGACCAGATCCGCGACGAACTCAAGGTCAAGGGTTGGGTCATCGAGGACACGCCGAAAGGGCCGAAACTGAAACGAGTGTAAAGGAGAACCATGAGCGACACCGGCAGGCCGTTCGGGCCGTTCGAACTGTTCGAGGTTGTCGCCGATTCGCCGCTCGCCGCCGTCTATCGCGCGCGGCGGACTGCCGACGGCAAGGCGGCCAAGTTGTTTCGGCTCGAAGGCCGGTTCGCGAGTGACGCCAACTACCTGAAGCGCTTCCTCCACCAAGCGCAAGCCGCTGCGCAAGTCTCACATCCAAACCTCGTGGCCACGATCGGCAGCGGTGAGGTCGGCGGCCAATACTACCTCGCCACCGAAGCGACCGACGGCGGCACCGTCGGCGACCTGCTCCGATCAGCGGGGCCGTTACCGGAGGCGAAAGCCGTCGAGATTGTCCGCGACTGCGCCCGCGCGCTACAAGCCGCGTGGGACGCGGCGCAACTGACGCACGGCGGCATCGGCGTCGAGGACATCCGGCTCCAGCGGGACGGCACAGTAAAGCTCGCCGGGCTGGCGCTTGTGCAGCTCGATGAAGGCTCGCGCGTCGGCGACATCCAGGCGCTCGGCGACACGCTTTACCAGATGCTTGTCAACGAGCCGCGGCTTCAGCCCGACCAGAGCGCGTCCGATCTTGCCGGCAAGCGGCCGGATATCGGTCCGTTCGTCGGCGAGGTGATTGACAAAATGAGGTCGCAAGCGTCTTGGAATTACGCTAGCTACGGCCAGCTTATCGAAGACCTTGACGCCGTGATCGCACAACGCCAGCCGCTGCACGCGCAAGTGAAGCTCACACTCGGCGCGGCCTCCGTTTCGTCGTCGGTTGGGAATACGGAGCCGACCACGCCTGCGCATGCGAGACTTCGACGCCGAGCCGCGTTCGACTGGAAACCTTGGCTCATACGACTGGTCGGCTTGGCGGTCCTTGCAGCCACCGCATGGTTGACGTGGCAGTATTTCAATCGCTCGCGGTTGCTGCCGCTGCCTCCGGCGCCGGCGACGCCTCCGCCGCCCATCGCTCTCGTGCCGGCCGAGCCACCGCCTGCGGCGCCTGCGCTGCCGACGTTTGACAACATCGCCGACCCTGCGGAGCGCGGCCGTGCGCTGACAAAGCACCTCGGTGTTGGCCGCCTGCAAGCCGGTTTCGGCGGCATGCTTAGCGTGCTTGACGACGGACAGATACGGTGGAGTTACGCATTCCGCAGCAACAAGGAACTGCGCGATTTCTATTTGCCTGACGGGCCGCATCGCTTGCAAGACGGTGCGCTCCAGTTGCCGCGCGCGCAGATAGCGTTCAAGTGTCTGCTCCTCGGCGACATCACGCTGGCCGTCGAGGGCCTGATGGTCGAGGCCGACCCCAATGCGCCGTTACTGGCTCTCGCCGTCGCGTGGCATCAGAACGCTGGTAGCGAGCGCACGTTCGGTTTGACGCGGACAACGGCGGAGCTTTGCGAGATCGTCGCCGGCAAACGCGTTGTGCTCGCCAGCGCGCCGTTCGAGTTGAAACCTGGCACGCCGTTGCGTTATCTCCTCACGCAGCGCGGCAAGGCGTGTGTCGTCAAGGTCCGCGACGGGCCGATGGTGATGGGCACGTTTTCGCAGCCGGCAGAAGGCACGCTGCGGCTCGTCAGCGATGGCTGCACTTCCAGCTACAGCGTTCTGGAAATCACCGGCACCGCGCCGGCAGCGAAGCTGTCTCAGATCACGCCGTAGCAACTAGAGTGGGAATGTGATTTGAAGTGTCAGTCATTTTGGGGGCATTTGCTCACGTCGCCGAAAGGCGCGGCTCAAATGTTCATTTCCTTTTCCCGCCGGTTGCTTGGTTGACGATGACGCGCTGGCGGGCTTGGGGCGACGACCATTTGCCCGCGGCCACGTCGGATTCGGTGAAGGTGGCCATCAGGATTTGTTTCTCGGCGGTGCGCGCGAAGTCGTAGATGACGTAAATCATGCCGTCGGGTGCTTGGACGCCGTCGGGGTAGGAGATGCCGGCGCGCTCGTCAATCATAAGGCCGCCGCGCCACGTCTTGCCGTCGTCGTCGGAGAGGTGGGCGACGAGATGTGACCGCGTCTTCTTGTCGGGCGGCTCGTGGTGGACGAGGAGAAGTTTGCCAGAGGCAAGGCGGCGGATGAAGAACCGTGAGTTGACGTGCGGGATGCCGGAGGGCTGGCCGTCGCTCCACGTTTTGCCGCGGTCGTTGGAAACGCTCTCGCCGATGCCGTATTCGGTGCGCACGAGCACCCAGAGGCTGCCGTCGCGCCGCTCGACGATCATGTGCTCGTCGAACACACGTTTCGGCACCTGCGCCCCGCCGCGAAGGCTCCATGTCGCACCCTTGTCGGTGGAGCAGACGACGTTCGCGCCGGTTTCGCTGCCGAGGTTGTGGGCGAGCGCCATGTTTTTGAGGCCGGAGGCGGGGCGTTTCCAAACGGCGACGGGCAGCAGCCACTCGCCGGAGGAGAGGACGGTGGGTTTGTTCATCATGATGCCGTTACAAATGCGACGCGGCGCGGACCATTTAGGTTTCTCGTTGTCGGAGTTTTCCGTGACAATGGCCCAAACGCCTGCACGACCGTCCCACCACGAAGCGCCTTGCGCCCAGAACAGCCAGAGCCGGCCCTGCGGGTCGTGCCAAAGGCACGGATCGAACGCGCGCACCAAGCCGGGCGGATCAATCACGAGTTTCACCTTCGACCACGATTTGCCGTTGTCGCCGCTGGTGACGAGCACGACGAAATTGTCCGGGCCTTCGCCGGTGCCGCCGCCATACCACGTCGCCCAGAGCCTGCCGTTGGCGGCGCGCTCGATGCCGGGGATGCCTTGGAACGCGCGCACGCTGTCGGCGTATTGCGGGCCGAGGTCGCTATTGATCATCGGCCGTTGGAGCGCGGGGTCGCGGATGATCTTGGCACCGAGTTCGTCGAGTTCCTTCATCGTGAACCGGACGCTAACGATGAACGGGGATTCGCCAGCGATCCAGTGGCCGTAGGTGGTGGTGACGAACGTGCCGTCGGGCAGTAACTCCAAGCCGGCATAAGTGCAGTCAGCGCCCTTGTGATTGTCCATCAGCCGCACGCGATAC
The DNA here is from genome assembly GCA_041667205.1 of Verrucomicrobiia bacterium. Classification (GTDB taxonomy): domain Bacteria; phylum Verrucomicrobiota; class Verrucomicrobiia; order CAIQCK01; family CAIQCK01; genus CAIQCK01. The sequence goes on from JBAYFL010000012.1 coordinate 82,614, forward strand.
TGACCCTCGCGACCGTGAACAATGTCGTCGTAGGTGCCGACCCAGCCGACCCAGTCGCCGTAGGTCGGACTCTCGTGCGTCGTGTCGCGGAACGTGATGAACAACCGTCCGTCGGGCGCGTAGCGGGCGACGTGGCGGTCGCCGGTGAGCGCGCCGGGCAACTCGCGCGGCTCAGTCCACGTCTCGCCTTCGTCGTTGGAGAAAATGACAAACGAGTTGAGCCGCCGGCTGTTCTCGCGCAGAAGGACGGCGATCTGTTTGCCGTCGGGTGAGCGCACCGCGCCCGGCTCGCAGAGGTGCGCGCCCGGCCGCGACGCGATGGCGACGGGCTGGCTCCATGTCAGGCCGCCGTCGCAGGAGAGCGTCTTGTAAACAATGAACTTTGGCGGGCCTTTGAGTTTCGTGTAGGGTGAGCCATAAACATTGTCCGGTCCACCGCGCAGGAACCGGCCATCGTCGTGGAAGATCGCCATGTAGTTGCCGTTCTTGAGCCGCTCAACGCTGGCCATCGTGACGACGCCGCCGAAGTCGCCGATCGGTTTCAGTTCGCTCCACGACGCGCCGTCGTCCTCCGACACCGCCATGCGGATCGGATAGAGGCCGGAGAACATGATGAGGCGCTTCTTGCCCGCGGCGTCCACGACGCGGTGAAGCGTCGGCACTTCCTTCGATGTGGCCCAACTCGCCGGCGTTGGTAGCCGCTCGGACCATGTGCGCCCACCGTCATTGCTGCGTTTCATCACGACCGCGCCGCGACCGTGGCCTTTCGGATAGACGGCAATCATCGTCCGGCCATCTTCGAGCAGCACGGTGGTCGGGTGGCCGAGATACTGGCCGGGTTCCTTGTCCACGACGACCTGCCGCTGCGTCTGGCCCGCGAGGTCAATCAACGGGACGTTGTAGCCGCGCGGCTGCGGTTTCGACGCAGGCGTAGCGGCCAGGCTGGCGGAGCAGACACCGGCGAGCAGGAAAAGGGATGCGTTTTTGAGAAGGCGCTGGTGACATATGTTCATGTTCAAAACTCCTGGAACCAAATCCGGATTGTCGTTTGAAATGTGCCGATTCTTTGTTCTTTTTGCGATCGGTGCCGGTTGGTGATGGCTAGCCTCGTGCCGTGTGGTGGAGGAAACCGTTTCCAGCGAAAGAACTCAAGCTGAAAGAGGTTAGCGCTGGCCTTGGAGCCGGGGTGGCGTTAAGTTCGACCGATCCAACGAAAGGCAATATGGCGACCAACGAAGTAATTGTCCTCAAGCGGGATTGTCAGGCAATCCAGATTCCATCCGGCCACGTCAACACGCTGTCGGTGGGCACGGAGGTGGCGATCACGCAAACGCTCGGCGGCTACACCATCTCGGCGCGCGGCGGGCTTTATCGCATCGCGCCGCACGATGCCGACGCTCTCGGCTTTAAGAAACCGGCGGCAGCGGCGAAAGCCGGCGGCGCGGGCGCGGCGGACGTGAAGGTTTTCGAGCAGCAAGTCTGGGAAGCGTTGAAGAACTGCTACGACCCAGAGATCCCCGTCAACATCGTGGACCTTGGCCTCATCTACGATATGCGCACAGCGCCAGCACCGCAGGGCGGGTGGCGCGTGGATGTGAAGATGACGCTCACCGCGCGAGGTTGCGGCATGGGGCCGGTCATCGCCGCCGACGCGCGGCAAAAACTGCTCGCCCTCGCCGGCGTGGCGGACGCCACCGTCGAAGTGGTCTGGGACCCGCCGTGGAATCCCGGCATGATGTCGCCCGAAGGCAAGAAGCGGCTCGGCATGGGGTAGCCGCCGCGAGTGGCGCGGACACTCTTGTCTGCGTCGGCACAGACAGGAATGCCTGTGCTCCATCGAATTTCACATAAACCAACAACTATGCAAATTCCGACTCTTCCGTCATCCGTCGCGTTGCCGCGCGAACTCTCGCGCTTCACCCAACTGGTTTACAACCTCCACTGGACATGGAGCACCGCCGCGCGCGAGTGTTTCGCGCTCGTCGAGCCGGCGCTCTGGGCTGCGACCGGCAACCCGGTGGACCTCCTGCAACGCGTGCCCGCCCGGCGCTGGCAGACGCTGGCGAGCGGTGTGAGGTTCCTGCGCGCCTATGGCCGCGCGCTCGCCGCGCTCGACACGCATCTCAGCGCGCCGCGCACGAGCGGCTACGAGGCGCGCGGGCCGGTCGCCTACTTCTGCATGGAATACGGCTGGCACGAGTGTCTGCCGGTCATGAGCGGCGGCCTCGGCGTCCTCGCCGGCGACCACACGAAAACCGCGAGCGACATCGGCCTGCCGTTCGTCGGCGTCGGCATGCTCTACCGCAACGGCTTCTTTGTCCAACAACTCGCGCCCGACGGCCGGCAGACGAACATCTTTCCGCGTCATGATTTCAGCCGCTGGCCCGTGCGGCCCGTTGCCGACAAAAAGGGCCGCGAGGTGATCGTCAGCGTGGAGTTCCCCGGCCGCGTCGTGCGCGCCAAGGTTTGGGTCGCGCAGGTCGGCCGCGTGCCGGTGTTGCTGCTCGACACCGATATTGCGCAGAACAGCATTGGCGACCGCGCCATCACCAGCCAGCTTTACTGTCGCGGGCGCGAGGTGCGGCTTTGCCAGGAGCGGCTCATTGGCATTGGCGGCGTGCGGGCGTTGCGCGCTCTCGGCATCGCGCCGGCGGCGTGGCACCTCAACGAAGGCCACTGCGTCTTCCTGCAAATCGAGCGGTTGCGCGAATTGAGGAAGCGCGGCGTGAAGTTCGACGAAGCGCGCCAGCGCATTGCGGCGAACACGGTGTTCACGACGCATACGCCGGTGCCGGCGGGCAACGAGCAATTCAACCCGAAGCTGGTCGAGAAATACTTCGCTGCCGACTGCCGCGGCCTCGGCATCCAGTTCAAACAACTGCTCGAACTCTCGCGCGAACATCCGAAGCGCGGCCCGGTGAACCTCACGGCGCTGGCGCTGCGCGTGTCGAGTTGGACCAATGGTGTCAGCAAACTGAACGCGAAGGTCGAGAATGACGCGTGGCGGCATTTCTGGCGCGGCCAGCCGGACAGGATTCAAGCGGTGACCAACGGCGTTCACGTGGACACGTGGCTCGGACCGGAGCTGGCGGCTCTCTTCGACGACTGCATCGGCCCCGACTGGAAGCTGAGCCTCTGCGACGCGGCGTTCTGGCGCGCGGCGATGGCGAGGATTCCCGACGCGGCGCTCTGGAAGGCGCACGCGAAACAAAAGGCGCGGCTGGTCGAGTTCTGCCGCGAGCGCATCGCGACGATGCGCGCCCGCCACAGCGCGCCGCCGGAGGATGTGCTCGCGGCGGTGACTTCGCTGCTCGACCCGAAAGCGCTGACCATCGGCTTCGCGCGGCGGTTCGCGCCCTACAAGCGCGCGGACCTGCTGTTCAGCGACCCGAAGCGGTTGCAGCGCATTGTCAGTCGCGCGGGTCGGCCAGTGCAGTTTGTGTTCGCCGGCAAGGCGCATCACGAGGACGGTGGCGGACAGGAGTTGGTGCGGCGCATTTTCCAATGGTGCGAGCGGCCGGAATTCCGCGGGCGGATTGTGCTGCTGGAAGAATACGACATGGCGGTGGCACGGCGGCTCGTGCAGGGCGTGGATGTGTGGCTCAACAACCCGCAGCGCCCGCTTGAAGCCAGTGGCACCAGCGGCCAGAAGGCCGGCATCAACGGCGCACCCAATTGCAGCGTGCTCGACGGCTGGTGGCCCGAAGCTTACGACGGCGCCAACGGCTGGGACATCGGCGCGGGCAGGGAGTTCGCCGACCCGAAGCGGCAGGCGCGCCACGACGCGGCGTCGCTCTACGAGTTGTTGGAGCGCGACATCGTGCCGCGCTTCTACAAGAATCGCGCCGCATGGGTCGCGACGATGAAGGCGAGTATCGCGACGGTGTTGCCGCAGTTCAACAGCGAGCGAATGCTGCGCGACTACGTCGAGCAGGGCTATGGGCCGGCGTCGCGGCGGATTTGACAGAAACAGGAAGCCGTGTGAAAATCAGCCTCAATCCAAAGGAGAAACCATATGAAGAAATACATCGGAATGTTGTGCATTGTGCTCGTAGCGTCCGCGGCCATGATCGGCTGCGGTGGCAGCCCGGCGTCGAAGGTGGAAAGCAGCTTCGCCTCAGCGGAGCCGGGTTTGAAGGAGAGCGCGCAGAAGGCGGTGGACGCCGTCAAGGCCGGCAACTACGCGGGCGCGGCGGCTGAGTTGCAGGTGCTGGCCGCGAACACCAAGCTCACGCCAGAGCAACAGCAAGCCATTAAGGGCCTGATTGCCGACGTGCAGAAGCAAATCCAGGCGAAGGCCGCTGAGGCCGCGGAGAGCGCGAAGAAGGCGATGGGCGACCTTCAGAAGAGTTTCGGCAAGTAACCAGAGTTCAATCTCGCCCCGGCAGTATCGGATCGCGTCGGTGGCAGATGGATAGTATACACAGGAGCTGCAAGCATTGTCTTGCGGCTCCTGTGTCATTTATGGAGGATGGTGAGCCAGCTTTCGGAAAAGCGCCATGAAACTGAGTCGAAACACACAGCCGGTGATGCTGAGTTTTGCGCTCAGTTGGCTCGCCGTCAGCGCGACGTGCGCCGATGACTGGCCGCAGTGGCTTGGCCCGCAGCGCGACGGCGTCTGGCGCGAGACAGGGATCGTGGAGAAGTTTCCTGCAACCGGCCCGACGGTGCGTTGGCGCGCGCCACTCGGCGGCGGTTACGCGGGACCAGCGGTGGCCGGCGGACAGGTGTTCGTTACCGACCGCGTGCTGCCGGAAGGCACCAGCAATCCTGAAAATCCGTTCAAACGCGATCCCGTCATCGGCAAGGAACGCGTGCTCTGCTTCAACGAAGCCGACGGCAAGCCGCTCTGGACGCACACCTACGAATGCACTTACAGCATCAGCTATTCAGCCGGGCCGCGCGCGACACCGGTGGTGGCGGGCGGCAAGGTTTACGCCCTCGGCGCGGAGGGGCATCTCTGTTGTCTCGACGCGGCGACGGGGAAGGAAATCTGGTCGCGCGAGTTGAAGAAGGATTTCGGCATCAAATCGCCGGTGTGGGGATTCGCCGGCCATCCGCTGCTCGACGGCCAGCGGCTTATTTGTCTGGTCGGCGGCGACGGAAGCACGGTCGTTGCGTTTGACAAGGACAACGGCAAGGAACTCTGGCGCGCGTTGTCGGCCAAGGAGCCGGGTTACTGCCCGCCGATGATCCACGAAGCCGGCGGCCGGCGGCAACTCATCGTCTGGCACCCGGAGTCGCTCAACTCGCTCGATCCGGAAACCGGCAAGCTTTACTGGTCGGAGCCGTTCGCGTCGCGATTCGGCTTGAGCCTGGCTGCGCCGCGCAAGCTCGGCGACCTGCTTTTCATCACGGCGTTCTATAACGGGCCGATGATGATGAAGCTCGACGCGGTCAAACCAGCGGCGACGGCGCTCTGGCGCGGCACGAGCAGCAACGAGCGGGATACCGACAAGCTCCACGGCCTGATGAGCACGCCGTTCCTAGAGGACGGTCATATCTACGGCGTGTGCAGCTACGGCCAGTTCCGCTGCCTGCGCGCCGACACCGGCGAGCGAGTTTGGGAGAGCCTCGTGCCCGCAGGCGCAGCCGACGAGAAGAACCGCCGCTGGGCCAACGCCTTCATCGTCAAGAACGGCGTCCGCTTCTTCCTCTACAACGAAAAAGGCGACCTCATCATCGCCAAGCTCAGCCCGCGCGGCTACGAAGAGATCAGCCGCGCTCATCTGCTCGACCCGACGCTCACCGCCGGCGGCCGCAAGATCGTCTGGTCGCATCCCGCCTTCGCCAACCGCTGCGTCTTCACGCGCAACGACAAGGAAATCGTTTGCGTCTCGCTGGCGAAGTGAGCCACAAGAGAAAGTGTGAAAGCCAGTATGAAACCGTTTCTTCTTCCAATCATGAAAACCATCCTTCAAACCTCAGCCGGGTTCGTTTGCGCTCTCATCATCAGCGTCGTTGCAGCATCGGCCGCGCCGGCGTTGCCCCCGGCGGACTTCTACGTTGCCACGAACGGCAACGACCAGTGGAGCGGCAAACTCGCCGCGCCGAACAAGGAGAAGAGCGACGGGCCGTTCGCAACGATTGCACGGGCGAGAGACGCGGCCAGAGGCCAGAAGTCAGAGGTCAGAGGTCAGAAGTTAGTTGTGGTTCGCGGCGGCACGTATCGGCTGGCGGAGACGCTGACGTTTGGACCGGAAGATTCGGAAGTGACCTACTCCGCCGCGCCGGGCGAGCGGCCGGTGTTTAGCGGTGGACGCGTGATTGCCGGCTGGAAGAAAGGCGAAGGGAAGCTTTGGACAGCGCAGATTGGCGATGTGGCTTCGGGGAAGTGGTATTTCCATCAACTCTTCATCAACGGTCGGCGAGCGACGCGGGTGCGGACACCAAATGACGGCTACCTTCGCACCGACGGGCCGCTGGTGCCGCTGGTGCGCGACCGGAAGAAATGGGTGCCGGAGATGAAGGCCGGGTTCAAGTTCAAGGAGGGCGACCTCAAGCGCTGGAGCAACCTCGACGACGTGAACATCATCGCGTTCCATGCGTGGACGGCGTCGTGGCATCACATCGCGGCGCTCGACGAGCAGGCGCGGACGGTGAGGTTCGTTCAGCCGAGCGGCTGGCCGATGGGGTATTGGGAGAAGGAGCAGCGTTACTACGTCGAGAACTGCCGCGAGGCGCTCGACGCGCCGGGCGAGTGGTATCTCGACCGCAAGAGCGGGGTGTTGAGTTACTGGCCGAGGTCGGGCGAGGACATGCGGAAGGTCGAGGCGGTCGCGCCGGCGTTGATGACGCTGGTGCGGTTCGCGGGCGAGCCGGACAAGGGGAAGCTCGTCCGTGGCGTGCGGCTCGTCGGGCTGTCGTTCCAGCATGGGGACTGGGAGATTCCGCGCGACAAGCCGGCGGACGGCCAGGCGGCGGTGACGTTCCTCGACGCGGCCATTTCCGCCAACGGCGCGCTCGATTGCGTGCTTGAACGCTGCGAGATCGCGCACGTCGGCCAATACGGCGTCAACTTCGCGCGCGGCTGCCGCGGCAACCGCATCGAGCAGTGCCACATCCATGATCTCGGCGCGGGCGGCGTGCGGCTCGGCGAATACGCGCGCGGCGGCGACCTGCCAACCGCGGAACCGATTCGCACCCGCAGCAACGTCGTCCGCAACTGTTTCATCCACGACGGCGGGCATGTGTTCCACGCGGGCATCGGCGTTTGGATTGGCCAGAGCGCGGACAACCTCGTCTCGCACAACGAAATCTGCGACTTCTATTATTCCGGCATGTCCATCGGCTGGACGTGGGGTTACGGCCTGCACGAGGGGCGCGGGAACGTCGCGGAGTTCAACCACATCCATCACATTGGCAAGGGCGTGCTGAGCGACATGGGCGGCATCTACACGCTCGGCACGCAGCCCGGCTCAGTGCTCCGCAACAACGTCATCCACGACGTGCTCAGCTACAGCTACGGCGGTTGGGGCCTCTACACCGACGAGGGCAGCACGGACATCGTGTTGGAGAACAACGTCGTCTATCTGATCAAGACCGGCGGTTTCCATCAGCACTACGGCAAGGAGAACATCGTGCGGAACAACATCTTCGCGCTCGCCGCCGAGCCGCAGATCATCCGTTCGCGGCAGGAGGAACATTGCTCGTTCAAGTTCGAGGGCAACATCGTTTACCAGGACAAAGGCCCGCTGCTCGGCGGCAACTGGGGCAACAAGAACTACCGGATGGAACGCAACGTCTATTGGCGCGCGGGCGGCGAGCCGGCGTTCGCGGGCGCGACGCTCGACGAGTGGCGTCAGGACACGGGACAAGACAAGAACTCTGTCGTCGCCGATCCGAAGTTCGTCAACGTTGCCAAGCGTGATTTCAGGCTGCGGCCTGACTCGCCCGCGCTCAAGCTGGGCTTCAAGCCGATTGATACGAGCACTGTCGGCCTCGTCGGCGACAAGAGCTGGGTGGCGATGCCGAAGAAGATCAAACGCCCGCCGACGGAGTTTGCGGTTTGGAAAGAGGTCACTTCCATTGAGGATGACTTCGAGAAGACGCCGGTGGGCAGCCGACCGGAGAAATGCACACTCTCCGGCGCGGACGCTCCCGGACAGCTCGTCGTCACCGACGAAACAGCCGCGTCGGGCCGTCGCTGCGTGAAGTTTGTGGACGCGGCCGGGCTGGCGCTGTCGTGGCAGCCGCATCTTTACTACAGCAAGTTCAACTTCAGCCGCGGCACGCTGCTGGTGTCGTTCGACCTGCGCGTGGAGAAGGGCGCGCTGCCGACGATCGAGTGCCGCGACGCTGGCTCGCCGTATCGGGTCGGGCCGACCCTGCGCGTGACGGCCGCCGGCGAGTTGCTCGCTGGCAAACAGACGCTGATGACGCTGCCTTTTGGCCAGTGGGTTCACATTGAGGCGAGGTTTGCGGTCGGCCGTGATGCCACTGGCAACTACGATCTAACCGTGAAGCCGCGCGGTGGTCAGACAAAGACGTTCGTCGGCCTGCCGTTCGGCCACAAGGACTTCCAGCGCCTCCAATGGTTCGGCTTCATCAGCGCGGCGACGGAGAAGACGGTGTTCTACGTGGACAACGTCAGAATCGCACCGGTGAAGCAGGCACCGCGTGGAAAACTTGCTGCTGCTTCGCAAGCGTATTGACGCTCGCGCCAAAAAGCGTCAAGCTGCGGCCTTCGGCTGAAGGCACAGTAGCCGGCATTGGCGGATGATCGAGCAATCCGCTAGATTAGTCAGATGACAGGAGACCGACAGTGAATCCAGATACGACAGGCAAACCGATTGAGATTCTGCTGGTGGAAGACAACCCTGGCGACGTGCGGCTGACGCTCGCCACGTTCCAAGCGGGAGGCGTGCGCAATAGAATCCACGTGGCCATTGACGGCGAAGACGCACTGGCTTTCTTGCGCGGCCAAGGCAAGCACGCCGGCGCGCCGAGGCCCGATGTCATACTGCTGGACCTGAACCTGCCGAAGAAAAGCGGCCGCGAGGTGCTCGCGGAAGTCAAAGCCGACCCCCAACTGCTCGACATCCCCGTGGTGGTGCTCACGGTTTCGCAGGAGGAGAGCGATATTCTACAAACCTACGACCTGCGCGCGCACAGCTACCTCACCAAGCCGTTGCTGCTGGACCAAGTGATGAAGATGATCCAGTCCATCGAGGAGTTTGGGCTGGTGATCGTCAAGCTGCCGACGACCTGACATGAACGGGCGTAACGGCTTGAACAACATGGCACCGGCCAAGGAGTCTTGACTGTTGGCTCTCATGAATTGGTTTGGAGAATGGATTTGGACCGACAGCGAGGCGACGCTACGCAATGCCTACGCGTATTTCCGCCGCGACATCAGCCTGACGCACGTGCCCCAGAAAGCCGTCACCCGGCTGACGGCCGATTCTCGCTACATCTTCTGGATCAACGGCCAGTTTATCTGTCGCGGCCCGTCGCGGAGCGACCCGCGCTGGCAGAGCTACGACGAACTGGACATCGCGCCGTTCCTGCGCGAGGGCCGGAACACGCTGGCGGTGCTGGTGCATCACTATGGCGAGAGCACATTCAGCTACATCCTCGGCCGTGCTGGGTTCCTGTTCGAGTGCAGTGCGCTGAACGTCTGGAGCGACACGACGTGGAAGGCGCTCGAAAGCACCGCGTGGTTCCGAGACCTCTCGCGGATGAGCGTCCAGATCGGCTATCCGGAGGTGTTCGACGCGCGGCGCGATCCGGTCGGTTGGACCGAGGCGGACTTCGACGACTCCAAGTGGTCGCCGCCGGTCGTCATCGGCAAGCCGCCGTGCGAGCCGTGGTTCGGATTCGAACCGCGCGAGATTCCATTCCTGCGCGAGACGGAGGCTGGTGGCGCGCAGGTCACTGCGTCGGGTGAAACCGAGTCGCTCCATCCCGTCGAGGTGCTCGACCTGCAAAAGTTCTTCCAGACCGACCATTTCATGACGAGCTGGCAGCTTGCCTACGCCTGCACCTGTGTCCGCAGCGACGAACCGCAGGCCATCCGGCTGGAGTTGATGACCGCGCAGGCGCTCAAGCTCTGGGTCAACGGCGAAGTGGTCGAGCCGGGCCTGATCAACAACCGCAAGATGGTGGAGGTGCCGCTTCGCACCGGCTGGAACTGGCTCGTGCTGAAACTGCTGCAGGGCCAGCACCATTGGAAGGCCAGCGTCCGCTTCGTCGCCGCGGCCGACAAACTGCCGCGCGCGTGGCAGCCACCGGAGACCGGTTCGCCGGCGCAATCCGGATGGGCCATCAGCGGTCCTTACGTGCTCGATGGTGTGCATGACCAGCAGACGGCGCTCGACACGCCGTTGCCGCCGGAGATGGACGACGGCGGTTCCGAGATGAAGGCCTGGCAGCGGCACGCCGAGACGCGCGGGCAGGGGCAGTTTGGCGGCGGCAGCGAGCGCGCGGTGGCGTTGTTGATGGACTTTACCAAACGCGGTGCCGGCCTGCCGCTTCACGCAAATTTTCCAGCCGAGCTTGGCGATGGCCAGTATCTGGTCGTGGACTTCGGCCGCGAGGTCGCCGGCTATCCGCGGCTGCAACTGCGCGCGCCTGCGGGCGCGATTCTCGACATCGGCTACGGCGAGCGGTTGCTCGACGGCGTGGTGCGTCCGAACCGCAACGAGATGGCCTACGCCGATCGGCTTGTGACGCGCGGTGGCGCGCAGACGTGGGAGCCGTTCGAGAAGCGGGCGTTCCGTTATGTGCAGATTGACTGCCGCCACGCGAACAACACCGTTCATCTCGAACAACTCAGCGTCAACGTCTCCAGCTACCCGGTCGAGGATCGCGGCCGGTTCGAGTGCAGCGATCCGTTGCTGAACCGCATTTGGCAGACGGGCGCCGACACCGTCCGGCTTAACATGGAGGATGCCTACACCGATTGTCCGTGCCGCAGTCGCGCCATGAGCTGGGGCGACGCGAACACCCAGTTCCTCGTCAACTCGGTGGCGTTCGGCGACATGGCGCTGATGCGACGCGGGCTGCGGCTCATCGGGCAGTCGCAGGATGAGGGCGGCCGCCTGTGCGGCATCTACCCGACGACATTTCCCGACCGCCATATGCCGAGCGCCTCGCTGCTGTGGATTCATTCCATCTGGGATTACTACTGGAACACCGGCGACACCGACCTCGTGCGCGAGCTTTATCCGAAGGTGCAAAACACGCTGAAATGGTTCGCGCGCTACGTCTCGCCGAACAAGCTGCTCGCCGGCACGCCCGGCTGGGTGTTCATAGACTGGGCGCATCTGGACCAGCGCGGTGAGCAGGCCGCGCTCAACGCCCTCTACGCCCGCGCGCTGGAGGCTGCCGGCTCGCTTTCCGAAATCGTCAACGCACGACCGCTGGCGATCCGCTACCGCGCCTTGGCGCGCGAGGTAAAGGCCGCGTTCCACCGCCAGTTCTGGAGCGTCGAGCGCGATGCCTACGTGGATTGCCGCGTCGGCGACGAACCCAGCAAGGTCATCAGCCAGCAAATCAACTCGCTCGCCGTCTTCTTCGGCATCGCGCCGTCCCAACTCCATCGCACGGCGCTCGGCTCCGTGTGCTGCGCAGACCCGGCGCTGGACCCCGAAGGCGTTGTCGCGTGCGCCTCGCCTCATTCATCCTCTTATCTGCTCGGCGCGCTGCACGCGGCCGGATTGCACACGTTCGCGCTCGACTACCTCCGCGCCCGGTGGAAACGGATGCTCGACGCTGGCGCAACGACGTGGTGGGAACTTTGGAACCCCGAAGGTAGTTGGTGTCACGGCGGGTCTGCCGGTCCGACCTACAACCTCACGACGCACATCCTCGGCGTGCATCCCACCGCGGCCGGCTGGCGCTCGTTCGAAGTGCGGCCGCAGCCGTGCGGATTGGAGTGGGCGCAAGGCAACGTTCCGACGCCGCTGGGCGACATCGCCGTTGAGTGGCGCGTTGAAGAAGGCCGCTGCACGACTGCCGTCCGCCCGCCCGCCGGCGCGAAGTGTCGCGTCATTGAGCCGCAACAAGTGGTGTAGGCGATGATCGTGCCCGCCGCGCGATTTGCAGACTCGACAGCGGTTTCAAAATTCCCTGCTTACGCCGCCGGCTTTGCGCTGTCGTGGGCGACGATGCGGTAACGCAACGTGAGCTTCTCGCCCTTCTTCAGCACGAACGGCTCGACCATGTTGAACGCCGGCGAAAACCAGCCGTCGTCGCGGCACATCCAAGGCGTCGGATGGCGCGGGTTGGCCGGGTCGTCGTGGATCGTGATGCCAGCCCAAACGTCTGGCCCGCCATCCTTGCCGGGGGCCACTGGCCCACTGTAGTCGCACCACGCCGCGCGCTGGCCGTAGATTGCTTTTTCGTTCACGCGTCCGGTCGCGTCGGTGATCTTGCCGTCGCCGGCAGCGACGCCGATGGTTTTCGCGACGCGGCAGGCGAGGAAACCAAACTTCGTCACACCGAGAGCCACCTCAGTGTTGTGAGCGGCGATCTCCAGCTTCACGTGCAACGAGCCGTCGGCGCGCAGCGTGAATTCTCGTGTCTCGTCCAGCAACGGCGCGTTGCCGGCCATCCAATAGTTGAACGACGCCACCGTGCCTTCCTCCACGCCGTTGTCGAGCTTCAGCAGCCGTTGGTGAACGCAGCGGTTGTCCTTGTCGGCCCAGAACTTCTGCCCGTTCACTTCCGTGTGCGCGACAAAGATGCCGCGGTGATGGCTGTGGCCGACGAGATCCACCGAGTGGCCGCAGGCGAGCACGTTGTGGCCCTTCGGCGTCAGCAGCGGATAGATGAATGGCCGCGGATAGTTCGCGCCGAAGTGATAGTTGAGCATGGGCCGGCCGTCGCGCGAGACAACGACGCGGTCGCCGGGTTCTTGGAAGCACTGGATGCGTGGAAAAGGTATGCTCATGGCAACTTGCTGTTACGAGCCTGCGTCCCGCTCGTCAAGCGCAGAAGTGCGCAAGACTGCGCAGGTTTTCGGCGCCGGCTCAGAAGAACCTGCAGGCCCAGCAACAGCAGGACAGCGCTACCCGGCTCGGGAACGATGTGGTCGTAGGCATTGTTGCCGACGAGAACATGGCCGGCGCGAGTGGGGTGCTCGCTGTCCCAGAAGAGGTATTCGTCCGGGTTCGGCACGACGTTTGCTCCGTCGAAGGCCGGATCGGTGACGTTGCTGAAGCCGTAGTCGCCCGGATTTGCGAGGATATCCTGAAAGACACCGTAAACGTCGAGGTAGTAGAAGCTGCACTGCGCATTCAGCGCGCTCAACTCGTTCACCTCCTGCTGCAAATCCACGGCGAACGTCTGCGAGAGTTGGTCCGCCTCGGCTTCCTTGGCGGTGTTGCGATACTTCGGTATATCGCCGAGCGGCGGCAGGTTGCTGGTCACGATCGTCTTCGCGCCCAAACCGATGAGCGTTTCCATGCGTTGGCGGAGGTTGGCGGCTGGCGTTGGCAGGGGGCCGCCGGAGTCGAGATAGTCCATGTAGTCATTCCCGCCGCCCCACACGACGAACAGGGCGTCCGACACGTTCCAACTCGGGTCGTTCACCAGATCGGTCTGAAACCAGCCGACCTGTGTGTCCATTCCAATCACGCCGATGAAAGGCTCTTCCGTGTAGTCTGTTTTCGCGCCCCCCACGGCGTAGTTGGTCGGCTCGCCCAGCGAACCCCAGCGCGCTGCCGGGTCGGCCAATCCCAAACGCCCGGCAAGAATCTCCACCCATGTCGGGCCGTTGGAGAATCGTCCCTGCCAGTAGGGCGAGCCAGGGATCCAGTCGTGCGACAACGCATAGACATTCCCGCTATCGGAAAGACTGTCGCCGAACGCGATCACCTCCGTATACGTCGCAGCCAGCCCGGGCGAGCAAACGGCGCAAAGACTCACCAGCACCAGTGCTGCAAAACTCCGAGTGGATACATCTCTCCTCATCTTGTCATGCATTGAGACGCCGCCCCAAAAGAGTCGTTCAGTTCCGGCGCATTCCTGGAAACACTGGAAGCGAGGAAAAGGCGTGCTCATGACAGCCTGCTGTTACGGGCCAGCGCCGTGTTCGTCAAGCGCAGAAGTTGCGTGCAGAACGCTGCGTTACACCTGACGCGGTGGACCGTGTTCTCCGAATGCGGTTTCGTTCTCGCACCGCAGCGCGTTCGGAGAACGCGCTCCACCTTGCGGCGTTGATTCTCTGCATTGCGTCACGCCCGCGACCCGATATACTCGCCGACCAAATCATTTGACCGTGACCGCATTCTTCAAATCCCATCCCGCTGCGCAACGCTGGCTGGTGCCGGACTTCAGCGTGTGCCTCTGGCTGGCACTGCTGCTGGTGTTGCTGGCGCAGCCGTCGCGCACCTCGATGGTGGCCAGCGATGGCGATGCGTGCATGCACTGGCGCGTCGGCGAAGACATGCTGCGGAGCGGACAGATGGTTCGCGCCGACACTTACTCGCAAACGATGCCGGGCGCGCCGGTGATCACCAAGGAATGGCTGGCGGAGATTATCTTCGCCGCAGCGGGCCGGTTGGGCGGCTTGTTCGGGCTTACCGTTGTTGGCGCGCTGGTGATCGCCACGACGTTCTGGCTGCTGCATCGCCGACTGTTGCGCGATGGCAATGATTTGCTGGTGGCGACGTTGGTGACGCTTCTGGCCGCGTGGGCTGGCGTCATCCACTGGCTGGCGCGGCCTCATGTGTTCACGTTCCTGATGGTCGTGTTGTGGAACGGTGCGATACGACGATTTGAAACAGACGCTCGCGCTGTGCGGCTGGCGGCGACGCTCGCAGTGCTGATGCTGTTCTGGGTGAACCTGCACGGCGCATTTCTCGCCGGGTTTGTCATCCTTGGCGCTTACTGGCTGGGCGCGGTGGTCGAGTTTGTCTGGCCGACAGCGGTTGTGTCCCGTCCGGCGGCGCAGCGCAAGATTGCTGTGCTGACGCTCGCCGGTGTGATAGCGCTCGCGGTGTCGTTGCTCAATCCGAACGGCTGGCATTTACACCAGCACAATCTTCAATTTATGCGGTCGTCGTATCTGACCGGCCTGCTGTTCGAGCACCGACCGATAGATTTCCATTCTCCAGATGCGCTCGGATTCATAGTCTGGCTCGCGGCAGTGGTCACGGCGCTGGCGGTTCGCCAACGGCCGCGTCTGCCGGCGTCGGCCGTGATTCTCGTTGCTGGCTGGACTTGCCTCGCCCTCTACGCTGTGCGGAACATCCCGTTGATGGCGCTTGTGACCGCGCCCATCGTCGCGACGTCGTTCTCCGCGTGCGTTCGCGGACGCTGGCGCGAGATGTCTCAACGGCTGGGTGCCGACAACGCTGCGAGCAACGGTTGGCCGGTCGTCGCGCTGATCGCATTGATCGCCATCCTGTGGGTGCCGCGTCCCACAGACTTGCCGTCGGATCGCTGGCCGGTAGACGCTGTCAGGTTTATCAAGCTGCATCCGGAGCAGTTCGCCGGCAACATGCTCAACCAGCATGTCTGGGGCGGCTACCTGATGTGGGTGATGCCAGAGCGGAAGGTGTTCGTTGACGGACGGACGGATTTTTACGGTGAGGCGTTCATCCGGAATTTCCTCGACATGACACAACTGCGGCCCGGCTGGCGCGCGAAGCTTGATGCCAGCAAGGTGAGTTGGACGCTGTTGACTACCGACCATCCGCTCACACAGGCACTGGCGCTGTTGCCGGACTGGCGTCGCGCCTACTCCGATCCGCTCGCGACGATCTACACGCGCATCGGTCGGACCGCTCAGTAGCGCAGCACTCTGGTATCGCCACGCTTTAACGGCAGCGTAAAGCGCGGGCCTTTCGCGACCGGTTCGCCGCTCAATACGTCCGTCACTGCTTCCGTTTTGCCGATGTTGACGTCAACCGGTCCATCCTGCGACGCGTGCAGTGAGAGAAACCGGCCGTTCGCATAAACATTACAGTCCGTCTCTGTGAAGAGATGAACACCCGCTTCGCGCGCCGCCAGTCGCAGCAACTCGCTCGTCAGACCCGGCGCACCGACGAACAACGACGGGCCGCCTGGCGTGCGGCGCAGCGCGACGGCGGCTGAGCCGTCCGCGTAGGTCGCTAGGATTTCTTCCGGCTTCGCATCAGCGGCGGCGAACAGCGGCTTCACCGGCTTCTCAGCGCCGAAGGATTTTTCCAAGCCGAGCGCTCGGCCGCGCTCCGTCGGCGTCGCTACGGATTTCGCCGGTGACACAACCTTCAACTCGAAGCCCGTCAATTGCTTCATCGCTTCCGGCGATGTTTGCTCGCCGTCAAACCAACCCGGCGCGTAGCACCACACCTTCGTGCTACCGCGTGTGGCTTTCAGCAGCTTTGAGCGTTCAGCAGCCGACAATGACCACGCGTTCAGAAAGACATGGAGTTTCGCCTTCACGCGGCCGGCGAGCACGTCGTCGAGAAGGTATTGTCCGTAGGGCGCGCCCATCCGGCCCAGCGGTGCGCGCACCTCATAGATGCCTGGCCGCGTTACGAGCGTGCCGCCAGCGGCGACGCGCAACATTGCACGCTCGTCAATCACCGCCGCCACTTGTGGCCGGAACGGCGTCGGCTTCTTCAGCAGCGGTTCGTCGAGCGCGCGCAGCCGTTTCATCTCTGCCCACATGCCGGCGTCGTTGAACCAGCCGGTCGCGCCGAGGTCCATCCACCACGTGCCGAAATTCCGTAGTGCCTCCTGAGCGACGTTGCGCACCAGTTCCTTGTTTGTGTCTTCCAACGTGTTCACCGCTTGCTGCCAGCCCGGTGCGTTGCCTGTGCCAAGATACGTGCGCGTATCGTCTTCGTTGAGCCATATCTTCTTCGCGAGCGCGATGCTCTCAGCCGCCGTCATCGAGGGCGCGCTCTGGGCCAAGCCGCGGTCGAAGTAGGAGATTGGCGAGCAGAGCACGTCAATGTCGGGGCAGTTCAACGCGCGGCGCAGCGCGTAGTGGCCTGCAACGGACGGGCCGGTCGAGACCGCGGCGAACTCGAACACGTAACCGTAGAAGAACACGACGAGCTTGCGGCCATGCGATGCTGTGCGCACCGCATGAGCGAGTTCGCAAACGCACTCCGCCATCTCCTCCTGCTGGAACTCGGCCCAGTCAATTAGCGTGCGCTCCGTCGCTGGGTCGCGGAAGATGCCGTTTGGTGCAGCGTGGCGCGCAATGGCCGTCGGCACCGGGGCGTCGGGGCGACCATGTTTCTTCAACCACGATTTCCAAGCCGCCGCGTCGGCAGGCGCGTAACCGCTCAGCGGACGTCTCCACGTGTCCTCGTAAAACCATTCGCCGGTGTTTTGGCCGCATGGATGATAGCCGGCGACGTGATCGCCGAACCTTTCTTCGAGGTGCGTCACCAGCGCCGAGAGCCGCTCGGCAGCGTCGTGGCGGTAACGCGGCGACGCCACCACCATGTGATCGCGGCGGCCGTCCTCCCAATGCATGACGTCGTCGGGATGCGCCTCGCGCCACCACGGCGGCGGATTCATGCCCATGCGCGGCAACAACAATGCGTTCGGGTTTGCGCGCAGGACCGTCTCGCACGCCGAGTCCACGCCCGACCAGTCGGCTTCGACGCCGGGTTTTGGCCACGGCATCGGGCACGGATAGCTGACGAAGTTCACGCCGGCCTCCGCAGCCAGTTTGATCTGCGCGCCAAAGCAGTCGGGCGGCCCGCCCAACCGGACGAAATGCTGGCCGGGCTGGTAGAAGGCCAGCATCAGCCGCCGCGCCGGCGTGGCGCGCGCCCAAAAGCTGACTCGGTAACGATGGTCTTTCGTGATGGTGAGGTTGGAGTGATGATAGATGTGGAAGTCGGGCCAGTGGCCGCCCGGCGGAACTTCCAGCCGCACGCGCAACGCCGCCGAGCCGTCGCGGCCCGCGCCTGGATCGACGCTGGTCGTGCCGACGGTGTTCGCCGCGCCAGTCGGCCAGAACGTCCAGTCACGTTTGAAACTCCCCGGCCCCGACTCGAAGTCGCAACGCGGGATGAGGTCGCGGCCCGTGTCGAGGTCGGTCACATGGATGTCGTCGAGGATAATGTCGCCCGGCTCATTGCCGAACCGGAAGTGCACCGTGCTGTTGTTGGTGCTACCGCTGGCGATGAACTCGAAGCTGATCTGTTTCCATTCCGGTGACAGCTTCAGCGGTGCCGAGCCAGGCGCGCCCCAGAACATCCGCGCCCGCACTGGCTGGCCGTTGACGAGCAGCCGTGGCGCGCCGCCCGCCGGGTCCACGCGGACCGTGAGCGGGGCGGCGGAAGTTGAAATGGCAGAGGCAACGATGACGAGACAAACGACCAAGATTCGAGATGTCATGGCCGCGATGTTATCCGCAAACCGGCGGCAACGGAAGATGTGAATCTGAAAAGCGGGTAAGGGTCAGTCTGGTGGAGCAGCCGTTTAAGTGGGGCCATCTTCCAAGCTCGCCCGGCGTGGTTTCAGCGAAATGACTGCGCGAGCTTGGAAGCTCACGCCACTTATCCCGTTACAAAAAGAAGCGCGTCAGTTTCGGCGGGTGGGCGCCGGAATCATTTCGGCTGAACCTGCACCATGCCCGCGCCGACGCGGTCGGGTGACTGACTGAGCGGCTCGGCGTTTTGTTGCAGCCAGGCCGCTGCGCTGCTGCTCGTGGTGGAACCGCTCGATATGCCGTAGGCCAGCACGCCGGAGGTGATGGCGGTGGCTTGCGAGGTGCCATCACCGATGACGAGTTGGTCCGCACTGTAAGCCGACTGAATGCCGACGCCCGGCGCGGAGACGTCGAGTTCTTTGCTGGAGTTGGAGTAGTAGGCTTGCTGCAACTTCGCGTCCACGCCGCCGACGGAAACGACACTGCTGATCGCAGCAGGATATGCCAGTTGATTGCTGGTGTGATCATTGCCCGCGGCGGCGACCACAACCGCGCCCCGGCTTTCTGCGTAGGCCACCGCGTCGCGCAACGCCTGCGAGTTGGCGTAGGAACCAAAGCTGACATTGATGACCTGTGCCCCGGCATCTGCGGCTAGCACAATGCCCGCCGCCATCGTGAACGTGTCGCTATAGCCCTGGCTGTCGGCGATTCGCACGTCGAGGAGATGGCTGGCGGGCGCGACGCCGGGCGCTTGCGAGTCCTGGCCGGCGATGAGACTGGCCATCGCGGTGCCGTGGCCGTTGAACGGCTGGCCGTCGTTCACCAGATCATAGTGCGTCACTTGGTTTTGGCCGAACGTCATGTGGTTCTCCACGCCGGTGTCCACCACCGCCACGGTCACGCCCAGTCCCCACGTCGAGCGGTCGCCGCTGGCGCCGATGGCTGCGAAGAAACCCAGCCCCCGGAACGACGCGCTGCCGGCACCGCCGGGACGATCTTCCTGTTGCAGGAAATCGGGAATCCTGACGACGTAGTTGCCGTCGAGGTCTTCGTAGGCGCTCTCGTCTGTTCCAAGCGCGTCGCGCAACTGCTCCATATCATTGTAGCCAAGGCGCGCGGCCAACAATGCATCGAGCGTGCTGAGCACCGTGATCTTCCGACCCGCCGCGCGACGCAGGAAATCGCGCATTGCGACAGCCGACTTGAACTTGAGCACCGCCTGTTTCGGGATGGCTCCATCGCGTTGAAGGCGGTTGCGCAGCCGTTCCAGGCGGCGTTCTTCCTTCGTCAGTTCCGGCGGAGCGGGTTGCGCCCGAAGCGGCTCGGCGATCTTTACAGGCGCGCGCGTATTGGCGGAGGATTTCGCTACGGTGATTCCGGCGCGGGAAGTTAAGGAAGTGCTTTGCGGAGTCCGCCAAGTCCAATCGCGCGCCAACCCGACAAGCAGCAACGCCACGAACGCAAAGCCGCTGACAAGCCACAGATGTCGAAGTTGGGACTGATTCATGCCGCTGTCTTCGGCAACTTTAGCTTCTCCGCGCGCCGAAGCAAACGTTCAGTTTCTGTCAGCAGCCTGGCGCCTATCGCTTTGATTTGGCCGGCGATTGGTCCGGCGCAGTGCGGAATTCCTTCCTTACCGCGTCGAACACCGCGCTGCGCCGCGACTTCTCAAGGCAATACATCACCACGCCGTTGCACTGGCCATCGTGCCACGCCCGCAGCGACAGCCGCACCCACTCTGCGATCCGCCCGGGTGACGCCGGCTCGCCGTGCCGCATCTTGAACTCACCACGATGGCCCGCCGTCATCACAATGAACGGCACATGAAACCGCCGCTTGCCTTCCTGCGCGTGTGCGTCGAAGCCCGACTGAAACGCTCCGCGGCTGCGCACCGTCCACTTCTGCGGTGTGCGGAAATCCGCCGCCACGCGCAAACCCATCGCGCGCAGGTCGCGCAGTTGCCAGCGCACGCCGAAGTTGCTCGCGCCTTTCTTGTCGAACAACCGGAACGCCAGCGTGACGTGTTCTTTGCCGCGCACAGCGTCCGTTACATCCACTGTCACGTTCTGCCACGCCGCGATGTCGGACGCCACGTCCTGCTCCCACACCACGGCGTCGTCCACGAGCAGTTGCTTGAAATGATAGCCCGCCGTCGCCCCGCGAAAATCGTCCTTCTCCCGGAAGCGCACTTTCACCTGTGTCACCGATTGCACCACCGCCGTCTGCGACACTTGGATGAAGTCGCCGACGCGCGACGGCGTTGACCACGGGTAGCTCAACTCGCCAACATTTGCCGTGCGCACATCGTTCAGGAGTTCCCATGCCGCCGTGATCTCGTCGCGGTCCTGCGGATACGCCGCCACCACGCCGTCCACGACCTCGCGGAAATCGTCCACGAACTTGCGCGTGATTTCGCCGTAATACATCAGCGGCAGAAACGCGAGCCGCGGATTGACCGCCTTCGCACGCGCCTGCATCGTGCGCACATAGCCGGGCGTCAACAGCTTCGCGGTATTCGCGTAGAAGTCGTCAATCATCCACGCTTTCAGGTTCGCGTGCTTCAGGGACAGCTTTGCGATTTCCTCGCCCCATCGAGGGTAGTCGAGGCCGAACGGCTCGGAGGGCGGCGGTTCCGACGGCGGCACCAGATACACCCACACATCAATCCCCGCTTCCGCCGCCTTCGGCAGGAAGTGCTGCAAGTCCTCCCAGTCCGTAGGCTGATGCCAGATGAGCCAGAGATAAGTGTTCGCGCCCAGTTCCTTCAGCCGCGCCAGCAGGAAGTCGGCGTCCACATGCTTGTTTGCCAGCCGCGGCTCGGCGTCGTAGTCGCCCAAAATACCATGCACCGCGTCGTGTTTCGTCGTCTGCGCCAGCGCGCTTACCGCCAGAATCAGCGCCATCGCAGCCAGGATGGTCTTCTTCATCAATTTCTCTCCAGTTCGTCATCCGGCGCAAGTGAACCGGATGGCTTGATAAGCTTCAACTCTCGGCAACGTGATCTCCACCGCCTCGCCCAAGTCCTTCTGTCCGAACTTCGCCTCCACCAGCAACGTGATGCCTTCGATCCGGCGGCTGGGCGGCTTGCGGAGTCGGACACGGACGTTCTCGATGGGCGCGAGCCAGCCTTCATTGAGACCGGGTTGTTCCAGTTTGTTGCCGGTCCAGTTGACGAGGTGCAACACGCGCAGGTCGTCGCGAACGGTGAGGTTGGCGATGAGTCCATCGGGCGCGTCCACGGTGAAAGGCGCGGGTTCCGGCGAGGCCCACGCGATGAGGTTCGCGACGACATCGGCCAGTTCGCGCAGGTTGGTTTGGAGAAACACGCTCTCCAGCGCCGGCGCGACGTAGGCGACGCGGCCTTTGCCGTGACGCGAGAGAACAATGCCCGGCGACACAACCTGCGACTCCCCCGCCACGATGTCGGCAGACACCTCGGCGCCGTCGAGCGGGGTGACAGGCTGGTAGTCGAACACCGGCACAAGCTTCGAGCCGGAACGCATGTGCAGATACAAATCCTGAAAGCCCGGATGGTCGGAGGTGTGGCGCTCCACCAACGCAGCCCGCAAGCCGGTGAGCGTCGCCGGCCGGACGCGAATCAGTTCCTCCAAGCCGAACTGCTCCTGCCGGACCAACCGCGGTGCAGTCGGCGCGAAGCCGAGCCGGAAGAGATGCACGGGCCGATCCAACAGTGGCCCTTCCTGCCTCCAGAGTGAGCAGTCATGGCTGACAACCAATCCGCCGCCAGCGGCGACAAAGTCGCGGAGGTTCCGAATCTGTGTCGCCGTCAGATGCGGAACGCCGGCGAGATAGACGACCTTGTAGCGAGCGAGCCGCGCCGGGTCGTCGAGCAAGTCCTGAAGCACCGACGCGACCTGGACATGCCGGCGAAGGCACGCGGCGAACGCGCCGAGCGTCGAGGAACGCACGTCGGCCGTCGGGCGTTCCGGGTGGTGACCTGAAGTTGTTGCGCCGCCGCTTCCCCACACGACGGCGACGTGGGGGTAGTTCGCCACGCCTTGGAAGCAATCCTCATGGCGCGCGATGATGCCGAACGGCCGGCGCAGGATTTCGCGGTCATTCGTCTTGCGGACAAACTGATATGCGCTATAGACGATCGGCCCGCCGCCGAACATCGCCGTCACGAATATCTCCTGCTGCACGTTCAGCCCGCCGGCCGCCACGCGGCTGGTGAGGCGCGACGACACGTAAGGCCACACCGCCAACCCGGTCGCGCGCGCCAAGCTCACGCCCTCCGCGCGATGGAGCATGGACTGGCTGCGTTCGTAGAGAAAGGCGTCCAGTTGCGCCAGCACGCGCGGGTCTTCGCCCATGAGCCGCTCGGGGTTGTTGATGTTGTAGATGAGCGGGATGTCGCGGTGGCGTTTGACGATGCGCCGCACCTCGCCGAGCACGCCGACCAGCCGGTCCTGATACCACGCGTGATAACGCCGGATGGCCGCCTGTTCCGCCGGCGTGTAGTTGCTGAGCGTCTCGTGGAAAGGAATCTCCAAGCCCGTGCTCGTCGCGAAACCTTTGCGGCAACCTTCACAGTAGCACGTTCCCGGTCGCGGCCAGAAGTAGCACGCCATCCAACTGTCGAAATAGATGCCATCAATCTCGTAGTCGCGGACGACGTGTTCGACGAGATCGAGATACGCCTGCCGATACGGCGTGTTCCAGCAAACCGTGCCGTGGTCCTCGCCGCTGCCGAACGGCGACCGTGCCGGCCCGCCGCCCGGTCGCGAGACGTGGGCGTATTGCGGGAAGTCGCGCGTGACCATGGACCACGCGAGCTTGTGCATCGTGGAGATGTAGGGCACGACGCGGATGCCGCGCGGCTTGCACGCAGCGACCGTCTCCGCCAGCAAGTCGCGCGTGCCCTGTTGCGGATGCCGCGAGAACGCCACGCCCTGAATCGTGGCGTATTTCCCCATCGTCGCGAATCGAACGACGTTAGCCTTTACGTCCGTCATGGTCTCCGCCAGCGCTTGCGCGTCGAATTCCAAATCCGGCGTGAACGGGAAGGCGTAGGCGTCCACGAGAAACACGCGCGCCGACTGGAGCCAGCGCATGTGTGGTGGCAGCGCGCGGCTACCGCGACCGCTGGCTGGCGCTTGCTCCGCCCAACCGTTCGGCCCGATCAAGCCAGCACCAACACCGCCTAGCACGGCGGCTTTCAGAAACTGCCGGCGGCTTGGATGAACATCGCGGGTTTTCATATTCGACGGCTACTTCTTCAACTGCACGCGCAGGTTCGCGATTTTCCACGGCGGGAGTTTGAAGCGTATCACGCCGTCACGGATCTCGATCTTGCCAATGTCGTGCGTCGGCTTGCCGAGGAAATCAGTTTCCTGCACCGACTCAACCGGTTGGCGCAGACGGACGCTGGCTTCGGTCTGTTGTCCCGTCGCCTCGTAGAGGCGAAGTTCCACTTCCTGACCCACGAGCCGGAGCGATGACAGGACGACATTGGCCGGGCCGACCTCCGCGAACGAAACGCCGTCATCGAGCGTGGCCGTTTTGTTGGCGGGAGCTCTGCCTGCGCGCGCGCGGCGAAGCCCCAGATCGGGCGAGAACGCCAGCAGCGGCACGTGTGATTCCATCGCGTCGCGGTGAGAGGTGGCTTCACGCCAAGTGCCCGCGTGCGGCACAAGCGCGCAATCGAAGACATGATGGCCCGTGCCTTTGATCGAGGGATGCATCTGGCCCCACAGGCCCGGCGTCAGCGGACGCACGCGGAGCAGAAGGAACTCCAGTGTTTGATTGGCGCGATCAAACGCATAGCCGGTGTGCGCGCCTGGCGGGCAGATGAACGTAAAACCGGATGCGCTCGAAGACACGTCGGCCCAGCGGGTGGCGCAAAAGCCATTCGTGTAACCTTTCACGAAGAATTCCCCGCGGAAAGGTTCTTTGTCGAAATTCTCGCGCGGCTCGGCGCCGAAGGGAATCCCGGCGAATACGCGGCCGGTCATGCCTGTTGGAAAACGGATCGCGAAGACGCCGTTGCTTTCAGCGGCATCCAGCTCCACATGATAGTCGAGACGTCGGTCGTCGCGCCAAAGACGAAGCTCACGAACTGCCGAATGCGCGCCGAACGTTCCTTTCGCGCGGAGCGCCGCGAACACGGGGCCTTGGACAAGTTGCAGGTCGTTCTCCTTGGTCGTCCACCGGTGCATAGGGCCTAGCGGTCCGCTCATTTCCCAGTGCTTCGGCGGCGGCGCATCGTAATAAACGATGTCGCCGAGACCGCCAAGCTCCGCAGAACCGAGCGGAGTCTGGTGGACCTTGTCGAAGACCTCCAGTGCACCGTCGCTCCGCATCCGCGCGCGGTAGCGGTCGTTTTCGATCGGGCCGGTCCCGCGACTGAAATTTGCAGTGGCGGTCACGGCATTTGTTGAGCGGCCGAGGTAGAACGTCTTGTAGCCGCAAGCCGGCACTGTCTCCGCGATGAATGTGATCTGTTGCAGGCTGGCGAACTGGATGGGGATCTCTTTACCCGCGCCGTCCCGCAGCGTGAGGCTGGTCGTGTCGCCTTCCACGGTAAACTCCGCCGGCCCTGTGACTGGCCAAGCGTGGAAATTGAAAACCACCAGCGGCGACCCCAACCCAGCGCGGAAGCCGATCTTCCCGGCGATTGCTGAGAGTGCTTCGTGGAGCGCCTGCTCGATTCTCACGCGGCGATGTCGCGCGAACGCCATGCGCTCTTCGTAGTCCACAGTCCACGCCCACTGAATCGCGTGACCCGTGCAGGAGAGCACGTCCCGCCAGAGCCTGTCCACCGCGCCACGCTCCATCGGCTCGCATGTGCCCAATGCCATGACCTGCGCCTTCTCCAGACAGAGCAGCAGATCCTCGTCTTGGTTGTTCTGCATGTAGAGGCTTCGATCGCCGTGGAGGCCCGCCTCGACATAACATTCGAGCGAGTCCAACGGCCCCTGCAACTCCGTGATCGGCGCGTCGCACTTCTCGACTTCCTCGAAGTATCGGCTGTTGGTGGCGAGAATCTTCTTCTTCGAGTCCCACGTGGCGGCCTCCTGTAGCAACTTCGGGTCGGGCAGCACATCGTCGCCGCCGATGGCCAGCCGCCAGATAGGCGAGGGGAGGAAGCCTTTCACCGGCTCGTCATACTTGCCCATTGCGTTGTAGCCGTAGAAGCATCGCGCGGAGAGCATCCGTGTGCCGTCGAGTCCCTTGCGGCGGAAAACCACCTGCGGTCCAACCGGTCGCGAGAACATGAATTGGCGGTAGCCGGCCTTCGTGAGGATTTGCGGCATCTGCGAGGGACCGCACATCAGGTCCACGGCGTTGTAAACATTCAGCGCTGCTCCGGGGGCGTTGCGGTGGAAATACTCCTGGCCCAGGACCAGATTGCGCACCATCGTCTCTGGATAGACTTCGGTCAGCCGCGGGTTGCTTACCGCACCGATCATCTCGATGCGGCCTTCGCGGACCCGCTGCCAAAACTCGGCGATCATCTCCGGCCACTCGCGGCCGGCCCTCTCCAAGAACGGGGCAAGTTCCTCACTCACATTCTCCAGCAACCACACATAACGCGGATGGCTACGCATGAGAACGAGGACCTGACGGATGATCTCCGCGTAGCGTTGTTCGTGCCACAGCCGCGTATGGCCCCAGCACCAGTCGCAATGCGAGGACGCGTTCACCACCGTCAGCTTCGGTTCTGCCGGCTGCTTCGCCGCCGGTTCGGCCCAAGTTTGTCCGCACGCGACCATCGCCACGATGGTGATCGCGAAGTGCAGCATTCGACGGTTCATGGAGATTCCTCCTTTTCGCTCGTCAGTTCGCCTTGATGAAATCGCGCACCCATGTCGCCTGTTCCGGATGCATATCTATCAGTTTGCCACTGATGATGGAGTAACCCTGGATGGTGCCGTCGGCCACGGACTTGGCGACGAACTTCCACTGGTGTTTCAGCAAGTCCATCGGCACGGCGTCCAGCAACGTGAAGTCGCGGAGGTAGCAGCCGACGTTGATCGGCTTGCCGGGGAAAAGTTCGCGGCATTGCTCGACGTAGCGGTCGAGGTTAACTAGGTCCTTCGACTTCCAGACCCAGAACGAAACCACGTCAAGGAAGTCGGTGAAGCCTGCCCAGTTTTCCTTCTTCAACTCGTGTGCATAAACCACGCCCCAGTGGTTCAGTTTGGGATTGACGCTTTTGACCGCGCGGTGGACCACGGCGTAATCGTCGGGCTTGATGTGTTCGGTCTTGATCTTGCCGTAGAGATCATCATCGAACGCGCCGGTGAGGAACGGATACTTCAGCGACAACCGGCCGACAATCTCCGCTTCGCGGCATTTGCGCTCGATGTGGCCATCGTGGTTCATCCGCATCGGCGCGCCGAGACCCTTGTAGTCCGGGTGCTCGACCTTTTGGTATTCCCATTTCGAGATGTCGCACACGACCTCCTCGATGCCCAGGTCTCGCAGTTTCTCCATCGCCATTGTCGTGTTGGGATGGAACATGAAACAGGTTCTTCGCAACCCGAACCATTTCGTGCCTTCGCCCGCGCCGAAGATGGAGAATCGCCACTGGCCGTTGAGTCCCTGTCCGTCCCAGCACCAGCCCACGTCAGCCAGTTTGCGCGGTTGCGGTGACGCTGATGAGCCACGCGTGAGTGAGGCCGCCACGCCCGCCGTGGCTGCACTACAAATGAAATCCCGTCGTGTCATGGTCACGTTGGTCCTCCTTTCACTTCACAATCGCGCCTGTGTCAGGATCGTAGCGGATCGTTTCCTTCTGTTCGGTGCCGCCGGTGGCACGAACGGCGATGTTCATTTTACCACGCGCTGCATCGTCGGTCGCACGGACGCGGCAGAGCGGTTCCCACGCGCTCGCAGTTGTCTGGCGACGGCTGACCTCAACGGCGGTGACCGGGCTGCCGGTCTTCGCATCCGGGCTGAGCTGATACTCCGGCTCGCCGGTTGCGCGCCGCATGATGACGCCGCGACCGCCCTCGGTGATGATCAGCTCGAAGCCCACCTTGCCGTTGCGGTCGCGCATCGGGCAAACATCGCCCGGCCCATAGTCGCGGCGGTGGACTTTCTTGCCGTCATCCGCCTGCAACTCGTTCCTGAGGATGCGGCCGGCATCGTCGAGCCTGAAATGCCCCGCCTGCGTGTTCAGCCAGCCCGGCCACGCCAGCATGATGTGGAAGTGCGGCGGATGGTCCTCGTGGCCGTTCGGGAAGTTCGTCTCGAAGCCGTAGAGCCGGATGTCGCCGACGAAACCGGGATCGGCGTTGCTCGCGTAGCCCATCGCGCGGCACATCTCGCGCGCAGCGAAGAGGAAGTTGAGTTGCGCCTGAATCGCATCGGCCGGCCACGGGCCGGCGCGGTAGTTTCCCGCGCGCCGCACCTCCCAGTTATGAAAGACCGCCATGTGGATGAACCCGTAGTTCAACGAGGTCTTCACGCTCGTCGGCGCGCGGCCTTTGCGCATCTTGAACCGGACGCCCTCGCTGATTGACTCGGCTCTGCCATCGGCTCCGAGCACGCGCTCGACGCGGACGCCTCGCCACCGCACTTCCACGGTCGGCGGCGGCAGATTACCATCCGCCTGCAACGTGAAGTAAAACTCGCGCGCGTTCGTGCCGGTCCACGCCTCCTCGCGCAGCAGCCGCCATCGGTTGGCGTTGTCCAGCACGCGGACTTCCGGCTGCGTCTTGGCCGACTCCAGGTCCGCTTTCACAAGCTTCGCTCCGCAACGAACGCCTTCCGCCGCGCTGGTGATGGCCGCCGCCGTCAGCAGCGCAGTAAAGGAAACGGTGAGCGCGTGTTTCATGGAATCACGGGCAGCAGGATGTGCGACGGGTGCGTGGTGTCATGATAAATGGTTTGCGTCGCCTTCTGGCGCTCTACATCGGCGCCGAACGGATGGCCGGTGTTCGGGTTGCGGTCGAAGCGGGGGAAGTTGCTGCTGGAAATCTCAACGCGAATCCTGTGGCCTGGCAGGAAGACGTTGCTGGTGACCCAGAGGTCAATCTCGTAGCGATAAACCTTTCCCGGCTCGATCAGCTTCGGCTTGTCGGCGGATTCGCGGCAGCGGGCGCGCAGGATGCCGTCGCAGAGGTTGATGGCGCGACCGTCGGGCCATACGTCCACGAGTTTGCCCGTCCAGTCCGTGTCCTTCGCGGTGCTGGCGGCATAGAGGATGACCTTGATCGGCCCGGTCGTCTCCGATTCGTGCTTCAACGGTTCGCTCGTGAAGACGAGAACATCCTCGCGCTGTTCGATCGCTGTTTGATCGCGTGGACCAGCCGGCCCGCCGAGGTTGCAGCCGCCAGCAGTGGGCGCCGGGTCGTCCGGGTCATAGACGAACTTGTCGGCTGGCTCAGGGCCGGGTTTCGTCGCGCTCAGCCGGCCGTCGCCTTTGAGCGAGTTGGCTGAGCCGCTGCTGTGGAAGTAGTGCGGCACATAGCGCGCCCGGCGCAGCGGCCACTCCTGTTCGTCGCGCCACTGATTGCGGCCCATCACGAAAATCCTGAACGGCGGCCACGTGTCCACGTCGTTCTTCTCGCCCTTCAGCCAGTGGTCGAACCACTTTGCTTGAGTCTCATCCAGTTTGATCAGCGAGCTTTCGCCGAAATCCACGTCGCCTACCTTGCGGTCCCGGTTGATGCCGTGAGGCCACGGGCCGACCAGGAGGTGCTGGTGTTTGCGTGCCTCTTTCGAGCGCGAGCTCTTACGGACGGCGTTGACGTGGTCGAACACGCTCTTCGCGTAGAGGTCATACCAGCCGCAGGCGGTGTAGATCGGCGTCGTAATGTCTTTATGCAGGCCGCGAAGGCTGCTCGGCTTCCAGTAGTCGTCGAAATGCGGATGGGCGACCCAGTCACGCAGATACGGCACCGTCTGGCCGATGGCTGTGTCCCACGTGCAAAGCGGCAGCGCGCGGAGCCAGTCTTCGCGTTTCCAAGTGCGCGTCGCCACGCTGCCCGCCGTTCCTGACCCCCAGCCCATCGCCACTTGAAGCTGGTAAGCGCCGCCCACGTAGGCGAGGTCGTCATACACATCCACCAGCGGCACGATGGTGAACATCGCCTTGAGGAAATCGCCCGCGCCGGGTGCCGAAATCCATTGCGTGTAGCCGAGGTAGGAGCCGCCTGTGGTGCCGATCTGGCCGTTGCACCACGGCTGCTTGAGAACCCAGCGGTGCGTGTCTTCGCCGTCCGCGCGGTCATGCACGAAGGGCACCCACTGGCCGCTTGACGTGCCTTTGCCGCGGCAGTCCTGGCTGACAAAGACGAAGCCGCGCGACGCCCATACGCGACCTGCGCCGCCTTCCGGTTTGCCTTTCCCGTAGGGCGTGCGGGCGAGAATGACGGGGAACTTCCCCTCCGCTTTCGGCAGGAAGATGTTTGCCGCGAGTTCAACTCCGTCGCGCATCGGGATTTTGACTTCGGCCCGCGATTCGACCTCGTAGCCACGATCCGCGGCGAGCAATGCGCTGTGAAACGCGCACCACGAGGCAACGGCCAGCCACGCCGCAACATTTCGCGTCTTCATGATTCAGTTCTCCCTGATGCACTGTTTGAGCTGGAGCAGGAGGCTAGGGCATCATCGCGCGGGAGGCAAGACCCTGGTTGCACGACCTTGGTTGCACGCTGGTTGCACGCGCTTGCACGCGGTGTGCGGCTGTTGACAAAGTGACGAAGTGGAAGGATGGTCCCACGACTTGCCAGTCATCTTGTTGACATCGGTGCATCATAGAAGACGACACGCCATGAATACTGCCTCTGCCGGAGATGTGAAGACGCCCGCTGCGTTTCGCGAAGACCTCGACTCGCCCTATCCGCTGACCGGCGCCCAGCGGGCATTCTTCCGCGAGAATGGCTACATCAAGCTCAAGAGCGCTCTCTCGTCACAGACGCTCGAGTTCTACGGGCGAGAGATCACCGAGCAGGTCAAGCGGCTCAACACACAGCGCCTGCCGATGGAGAAGCGCGACACCTACGGCAAGGCGTTTCTCCAGATCATGAATATCTGGACCCAGAGCGCAGTGGTGAAGGAGTTCGTGTTCGGCCGGAAACTGGCGCGGCTCGCTGCCGAGTTAATGGGTGTGAGCGGCGCGCGGCTCTACCACGACCAGGCGCTCTACAAGGAGCCGGGCGGCGGCCCGACGCCGTGGCACGCGGACCAGTTCTACTGGCCGGTCGCCGGCGACAACACGGTGACCGCGTGGATCCCGCTCCAGAACACCCCGATGGAGATGGGGCCGCTGGCGTTCGCGCCCAGGAGTCATCGCATCTCCGTCGGCCGCGACGTGGCGATCTCGGACGACAGCGAGAAGCTGATTGCCAAGACGCTGCGCGAGACGCAACTGGAACTTGTGGAAACGCCCTTCGAACTCGGCGAAGTCAGCTTCCACCTCGGCTGGACGTTCCACCGAGCAGGCGCCAACCGCTCCGCCGCGCCGCGCCGCGTGATGACGGTTATCTACCTCGAAGAGGACGCCCGCCTCATCGCGCCCAAACACAAGAACCAGCAACTTGACTGGGACACGTGGATGCCGGGCGTGAAGATCGGTGAACTGGTGAACTCGCCATTGAACCCGGTGCTCTGGTCGAGCCGGAAACCGTGACCCGGCAGGCCGGCTCTCGCCCGCTCAGTTCGCCTTGATGAAGTCGCGCACCCACGTCGCCTGTTCCGGGTGCATGTCTATCAGGCATCCGGCGAGGATCGAGTAGCCCTGAATGGTTCCGTCGCGCAGGGCCTTGCAGACGAACTTCCATTGGACCTTGAGCATCTCCATCGGCACGCCCGCCAGCAACGTGTAGTCGCGCAGATAGCAGCCGATGTTGATCGGTTTGCCGGGGAAGATTTCGCGGCATTGCTCGACATAGCGATCGAGGTTGACGAGGTCCTTCGATGCCCAGACCCAGAGCGTCACCACGTCGAGCAAGTCAGTGAACCCAGCCCAGTTCTCCTTCTTCAGCTCGTGCGAATAGACCACGCCCCAATGCTTCAGCTTCGTGTTCGCGCTCTTCACCGCGCGACGGACCGCGGCGTATTGCTCCGGCGTGATGTGCTCGGCTTTGATCTTGCCGTAGAGATCGTCGTCGAACGCGCCGGTCACGTTCGGATATTTAAGGGACAACTGGCTGACGGTCTCTGCCTCGCGGCACTTGCGCTCGATGCGGCCGTCGTGGTTCATCCGCATCGGCGCACCGAGGCCCTTGTATTGCGTTTGCTCGACCTTCTGGTATTCCCACTTCGAGATTTCGCAGACGATCTCCTTCATGTCCCGCAGCTTCTCCATCGCCATCGCCGTGTTCGGGTGGAACATGAAGAAGCAGCGCCTCAACCCGAACCACTTCGTGCCTTCGCCGGCCCCGAAGATGGACAACTGCCATTGGCCGTTGATCGCCTGCCCGTCCCAACACCAGCCCGCGTCCGCCATCTTGCGTGGCCGCGGGGCGGCTTCTGTCGCGGTGGACGTCAGTGCGGCGGCAGAGAGGCTGAGGGCACCGCGGATGAGATCACGTCGGGAAATTGGAGTATTCATGGTTTGCCTTTTGCTTGCTTGGAGCATGGGGGGCGCGACAACGGCCGTAGTGGCTCTTCTGGATGAAGCCGGCAATCCAAGGCATATCCTTCGATCTTAAGACCGCTAGTGCTTGCAGCCAGCGCGAGTGATTTCACATCGGCTTCCACATCGTCAGCATGGCTCCATCTGAAGCGTCTGTTACGGACCGTGCCATACCACCCGACCAAGTAGATGCCATGCGTTAGGGAAGCGGGGCGCAAGTATTTGTCAGCCAACTGCCGTTGACAGGCTTCTCCTAGATCTTTATTGCTGCACCGCTTTACTTCGATGATTGCGCTCAGAATCCGCTGTTCGGCTTCGCTGGCAATTGCGGCGTTGATCTTTAGGTCGAGTTTGCCAACGCGATTGATTTGCACTTCACGGCCAACGATCACCCCGGCAGCGGGTCCAAAATCCTTTTGGAACCAATCATGCAGCAGGTCGGAAAGGAACGTTTCTTCTTTGGGCGTCGGAGCGCGCCTAGAGTTTTTTGGCGGCTGGTTCCACAAACCCACGACAAGGGGAAACTCTCCTTTGTGAATGTTCCCCTGTAGCCGGCCAAGCGAGCTGAGCAACGCTTGGATGAGCTCGTCTTCGTCGCGCACGAGGGTTGCGGCTGGCGATTGAGTGAGTAGGAGAACCGTCTGCACGGATGGGGTTGCCTCCGTCCATAGTCGCCGCAGCAGGTTCTTCAAAGCTTCGCGGTAACTCCATCGCACCCAGATTTGTCGCTTTGGTTCAGTATTGGCAACAATCCGTTGAATTTGAACACAAGCCGAGGCCGTGGCCCGCTGCACCAGTGCACGAAGCGCACCATCCCGCAGACCTGGCATTTGGTGGCGCGATCCAACACTGCCCTGAGCGTCATGGCGTTCGTGGAATTTCTCCGGCGGGAACAAGCGTGTGAGCAGCAGATACATATCTGCAGTCTGCTCATTCGTGAGGCGGTCATAAGTGGGCGACTCTCGATCTGCAAGGTCAAAGGCGTTTTCGTAGAAAAGCATCCGCGCACTTCGAATCGGCCCTTTGGCGACTAGTGGAAATGCCACAGACCAGAACTGCTTTGGCAAGTAAAACAAACCAACAACAACCAGTGCGCGCCTGAAGCCGTTCAACTTGAGCTTCGACGACCGTCTCCTCCAGAGGCGTTGCAACGTTTCTGTCGCACGCGAAGCATCGCGCAGGGCCAAGAAGACCAGCAGGTTCTTGACCGACTTTGGGCGCAGTGGATGAGCCAAAACGTATTCGGTCAGTGTCTTACTTAAACTGTCATCCCAGCATTCCCGAAACGGATGCAAAGCGAATGCCGCGTCTCCCTTTTGATCGTATTCGCGAAGTTGAAGTATCAGCCGCTCTATAGCCAGTGCCGGAGACATGCGGTAGGCGAGAGCGACCATTTCACTGTGTTCGTCATCGCTCTTGTCGCAATGATCCATGATTGCAGCGATCCATTTCTCTGCAACGGCTTTCTGGAGTTCATGATCATGCTCAAGACAAGCGCGCAGCAACCGGACGCCAACGTAGCCAGCTTCCGCGTAGTTCGAGTATTTATCTGGTGTCGGCCGTGGGTCATCGTTTTCGAGCAAGAATTGACGTGCCGCTTCTGTCGCAACACGGCGCTCCTCATCGCCAAGAAGCCTCCAGCCTGGTGACGTCGTGATGTCAGTGTGCGAGACATTGCCTTGAAGGCCACTGTTGCCATCTTCGCTTTCACCGATGTAAACGTATCGGGTCAAGCCAACCCAACCACGGGCATTTCCCGCGCGAATGACCTGAAACGCGTCGTCCAATAACTGACGCCGCGAAAGCCTCGAATCCTCGCGCTTCCATTGTCGTTGCCTCCGCTCTTGACACAATTGTCGCGCGCTTTTCAGTCTGGTCAGCGTGACCTCAATATCAGTTTTCTTTGGCGTCGGCAACACCGCCTGCAGTTCCGGCGTTTGATTGTAGACTTGGAGAAGCAAGTCCCGATACGGCTTGTGGTCGGTCTCCCACAAGAAACCCGCAGTTACTTGAGACCACACTGGCCTCGTCTCCGCTGGGGTCTGGGGCAGTTGTTTGAGGAGCCAACCGAGATCCTCCGGCCCAAGGATCGCCACTCTATACCGTGCCAAATCATCGGGAGTCGCTTGTCCTGAGTTGAGTAAGACCGTAACGAATTGCCTCTTTTTTGTCACATCCGCCAAACCACTGGCTTGGAGACTATCTTTGCCACCGCGTTCGCCAGGAACAGGCAGGTATGATCGGACCTTGTCGAGCCATAGCTCGACAATCAACTTGCTGACGTTCGGATCATCCAAGTGATCAAGAGCCAACGAAAAAGCAGCTTTAGACAGGGATTCCAAAGGGCTCAAAGTGTCGAAGCACTTCTTCCGTTGCTTCATCCACGGCAGAACCTCGGCAAGATCGTCTTTGCAGAGGTGCTTCGGGAGATGATAGCGGAGCGCCATGTCATAAGCGCCAGCGTATAGTTTGTCGCGTTCCTCACGCAAATATGGCAGCACCTCACGCACAGGCATGATGGTTGGAACCAGTTTGGATAGCGCGACACCCTTCAGATCATCGTTCGGATCTGAACCAAATTCGCTGCGCAGCGCCCGCTCAAGGTTCTTACGTGAGTGGGGTCCCGCAAGGTCATGTAACGCGTGTGTGATCGCATTATGCACATCATCTCCCCGGCCTGAATCAAGGAGTCTCCACAAGTCGTCCTCGATTTCGGAAACGCCAGCGTCACCCGCGATTTCGATGGCCATTCGGCGAACAACAAGGTTGCGCGTTGGGTCGTTAATGTAAGGTCTGAGTTGTGCCGCAAGAGTGGGATGAGGGAGCGTGCGGTAATAGGCAGAACTTCCCATCTCATCAAACGCTTCTTCCCTATCTGCACGCACGAGCAGTGCGGCAACGGTGCGTTGCTTGAAGTCATTCGCCATCACGCTGACGTCCGTCCGGAGGAGAACCTCCGGCTCGGAAGAGATCAGGTAGTTGCAGAAGTCAGGATGCTCGGCGGCAATCCACGCTGCAACCTCTGTCAACTGGGGAACCACATAGTCGTGGTCGTCCAACCGGTAGCAAAGCAGTTGACGCAGCTTCCGAATAGGCAGCTCTCGCAGGTATTCCGCAGCTAGGAATTCTGCGAATGTGGGGTGATCGAAGCCATACCTGTTCGGCCCGCGGAAACTGAAAAGCGGTGTGTCCAAGGTGGCCATGACAATATCTTTGGTGACGCGGAACTTGCGCCCTTCTGCTGCTTCAGCACCGCCAACGATGTCCCGCAGCAAGAGATCGGTTGATCGTGGCACTTCGGTCGAACTCATGAGCACCGAGGTCTTTCCACATAACATCAACAAGGCTGCAATTCGACAAGCGACACGGTGAATCTCCGCTTCAGTTGGCCGCTTGATCCCCCTATGGCTCAGTCGTTCTTCTCGCTCTTCGTCCACCTCTGCGGAAAGACGACGAGTAGCGCGCGCGTAGAGCAGCCGATGACTGGTCGGAAAGCCTTGTCCCGCCCGAAACTCATCGAGCAGCATGCCCAAGGTCAACGGGCGAGCCGCCAAGCCCTGAACGCGGCACCGCCAGACCGCTTCCCTAAACGCGTTCACATCCAAACCTGCCGCCGTGGCAGCCATCTCTGCGTCTGACTGCTGGAGTGGACATAACTCGAAGACCTTTCCTCTCTCAGGTTCAGGCCAGAGTTCCATTAACCGCTGGCCTGCCGACACGTTCCAATCGGCGGAACGGCACACCAACACGACCCGTAATCGCTCAGGAAGTTCATCTCGCAGCCACCTTGTCAGCGCATCCACAAACTCTGGCACCTTCCGCAACCCCTCATCAACGCCATCAACAATCAGGGTAATCTGGCCGCCAATCGCACGCGCTTTCTGCCACCGCACTGATGCCACCGTAGCCTGACGCAGTCCTTCATCGCTCCCGATCTCACGACAATGAAACGAGATGATCTCATGTGGTGGCTTCAGCGATACACGAAGTTGCCGTTCGAGCTTGCGAACCTCCACTGTTTTGCCAATCCCGGGCTGGCCCGAGAGCACCAACACGCGAAACCGCAGCAAATCCTCAATCGGTCTGACTTCGGGGTTCCACACTTTGCCCGGTTCAGCTAAAAAACCGCGGCCATCAAACCCGCAGTTGATGTCCCCATCCCACGGCGTCCAGAATCGCCGCCAAGGCAACTCCTGTCCTGCAATCAGCTTTGACACGAAATGTAGTTTACCGCTGGTTCCTTCCTGCGAAAAGAACCTTTACCAGAAGAAATTACGCAGCGTGCTGAGCAACATTGTTATCTGGGCACGGCTTCAAGCCGGATGCTGTCCACGTAGAAGACCGCGCCGGGTTTTCCGGAACTGGAGAAGCCAAACCATGTGATCTGGCTGAACTCCGAATGGAGATAAGACACGCTCTTGAAGACCTGCTCCTTCTCGCCGGCGACGGTGATTGCGAGACGATAGCCGGCGATTTTGGATTGCGCAGCAAGGTCAAGTTGGATGTCGAAGTGAATCCACTTGCCGAGCGGAAGCTTGGCCAGCGGCTTGCCGGCGGCGGCGAGGGTGCCGTCAGCATGGAGGACGATGCTGGGGCCTTCTCGGTATTCGAACTTCTTCTGGGTGTAGTCGCGCAGGCCGACGAAGCATTCCGAGGGATGCTCGGCGTTGTTGCGGATGTCGCAGGCGAAGCGGAGCACGCCGTTGGTGTAGGGGCGTGTCGTGAAGAACAGGTGCGGCTGGAAACCGTATTTCAAGTTCGCGGCTTCGGTGAACTTCAGGCTCTTCTTGCCACTCGCGGCGGTTTTCTCGGTGACGCACATGAGTTCCGGACGGTCGTCAGGCGAGAAGTGGAAACCGTCGGGCCGTTTGCCGATAGCGATGGACTCGAAGTCTTCGCGGAACGGCCGCGGCGACGGCGCAGGCGGGAGCGGAGGCAACACGGACAGCGGCGCGCGTTTGATCTTCTTCGGTGCGTTCACCCACGCGGCGTCGCCGTAGAGGCCGACTTTGCCGGCGTCAATCGGTCGAAAGCCCATCGCGAGCGCGGGCGAAGTTCTCTTGAGACGGAAATCGCCGTGCGCCGTGTCGCGGAACTGCGGATCGGCGATGCGTGAGTCGCGGTCGCGGCCGGTGCGTTGCCACTCGGCGAAGCTCACGCCGGAGAAGAGCGGCTCCTTGCCGGAGGTATCCCAGTAGAGGTTGCCGCGGAACTCGGTCTTGCACTTGAGCGGGCTGTAATGGTCGGAGGTGGCTTGTCCGCCGCTGGACAGGACGATGTTGCCCTCGAAGGTGTAGGAGAGATGCTCCTCCGGCCGGGCACAGGTGACGGGGCTTTTTAGGGCGAACGCGAAGATGTTGTTCCGGGACAGGTTTTCCCTGCCGTAGTGTTGGTGATAAGGGATGCCGACGCGATAGACGATGTTGCTCTCCGTCAGGATGCCGGTCGAACCCTCGTCATGGTAAAGGCCGGTGCCGCCTTGAGGCATGAGAGGCGTCGGCACGACGTCGTGGACGATGTTGTTGGCGATGACGGTGCCGGGCGAGATGCCGAGCGTGTAGATGCCGCCGCCGTCGCTGAAGTAGCCGTTGCAGATGTGGTGGACGTGGTTGAAGGCGATGAGGTTGTGGTTGGCGGAACTCGGCGCGTAGCCCCACGAATGGCCGACAGAGATGCCGAGGTGATGAAAGTCAGAGATTTCGTTGTGCGTCACTTGGTTGTAGGAGGATTTGCCGATCCACACGCCCTGGCTGCCGAGAAAGAGGCGCGAGCCATCATGGATGAAGCAGTTGTCCACGACGTTGCGTTCGACGCGCAACTCCGGCGTGTCCTTGAACGCGCGCGGCCCGATGAACACCGCGCTGCCGCCGAGGTCGTGGATGTGGCAACGGCGGATGACGTTGTCGGCGCAGCCGCTGTCGAGCCACAAACCGTTCTCTCCGGCGTGGGCGATTTCGCAGTTTTCGAAGACCGCGTGGCGCAACCCCTCGGCGGCAATGAGCGGCTTGCGCTCGATGGCACCCTGTTCGTCGGGCGGCATGTCGGGCGCGACGTGGCAGTCGGTGTGTTGGAACGAAATGCCGGTGAAACGCAGATGCTCGACGTATTTTTTGTCCGCCGGCGCGCCTTTGAACGCCACGAGCGTCTGCTTCACCACCGGCGCGATGACCTCGGCGGCGCGCATGTTCTCGCCCGGCATCGGCCAGTAGCTCAGCACACCGGTGGCTCGGTCAAGATACCATTCGCCCGGCTCGTCGAGCGCCTCAGGGATGTTCTCGACGTGATAGCGGGTGTTCCATTCCCACCAGAAGCCGATCGGCCAGCGCGACATGGGCGCGAGCCGCACGGTGCGCTCGGTGGGGTCCATCTCCGTGACGAGATGCATGGAAGTGGTCCAAGAATGGTAGATGACGATGAGCGCGTCGTTGAAGTTGCGCCAGCGCCGGATGTCGCCTTCGCGGAAGACGAAGCCGCGTTTGGCGAGGATGTCGTTGTTCCACCACTTTGAGCGGTTGAACGGCGCGAGGATACCCTCGGTGTAGAGAAAGCCTTGGTTCGGCGTGCGCGCGCGCGTGCGCCGCTGGCCGTTGACGAAGAGTTGGTTGAAATACCACCGCCCCTCCTTCACGTCGGCGACGGTTGTTTGCCAAAGCTTGCCGTCGCCTTTCTGCCAGCCGATGATTGCTCGTCCACCGGAAATCACCGGCCGCTCCTTGCCGAACGCCGCGTAAGTGATTGGCGCTTGCTCCGTGCCGGAATCTTCGGGCAGGAACTCGATGGTATTCCCGACACGATAGACGCCGCCACGCAGATAAACCGTAACGGGACTGCGCGGTTTCAGCGACCGGACTTCCTCGCGCGCCCGCTCAATCGTCGCGAACGGCTTCGCCTTCGTGCCGGGATTGGAATCGCTGCCATTGGGAGCGACGTGAAAAGTAACAGCCAATGCCGTTTCCGCAGAACGGCCGGTTGCGACGGTCATCAGCGCGACTGCACAGATAGCGTAGAGACGTTTCATGATTTGTAGCGTTCAGCGATGAGTCCGGCCGTTGACGCTGGCGAGCCGGAAGAAGTTCTGCAAGAGGCGTTTTCCATCAGGATGGTCGTTGTCATAAGCCTCCGGATGAAACTGCGTGCCATAGATGAGCCGGGTCTTGTGTTTGATGACTTGGACCCGGCACGCATCCGAACTTGCGAGCACTTCGAACTCAGTCGGCACTTGTTTGCATTCCGACACGTGCTGCTGGAGCACCTGTAGTTCCGGCCCCAAACCGTCGAAGAGCGGGTCGCGTTTCAGTGGCCGGACTTTCGAGAAACCCCATTCTTTCAGGAAACCGGGGCTGTATTTCGGGTGGATGTCCGTCTCGCCCGCGGCCAGCCGGCGCATGTCGCCGCACTTGCCGCCGAACGCGAGGTAGATCTGATGAAACCCGCCGCAGAACCCGATGACGGGCGTCCGGGTATCGCGCAGCATCGCCCAAAATTCCTCGCGCGGAGCGGCGCACGTCAGCATCTTGGCCGGCGATGGTGGCCGCACGATGATGGCTTTGACGACGGGCTTGTCCAACGAAGTCCGCTTCAGTTGCGTGTAGTGGAAACAGTAGCAGTCCAGTCTCGACAGCGCAGTCATCCGGGCCGTGACCGCCCGCAATCGGAACAGGCCGTCCGGTCTTGCGAGATTTTTCGGCAGGTCCGTGGGATCGGTCAGGTCTATCACGACGACGCAGTGGGAGGTTTCGCGGTTGAACCGCTCAAGCGAATCGAACAGGCCTTCGCAACCGGCGATCGGGTTCACGAACTTGCCAGAGTCCTCACAGGAGGCGTCGAACGCCAACGCCATGATAAGAAACCAAGCGGCGCGGGTTTTCATGCGGCACGTATTCTAGCGGAACCCGCCGGTGATTCCCAAGCAATCAATTCAGGCCGTCTTTCTTCTCGCGTCTGTCCACAACGCCGCCGGTTGTTCTTTCCGCGACGGGGCGAAAGTGATATGACCGCCCCACTGAGGTTCACGATGAAGATAGGAATTGCAGCGGTGTTGGCGCTCTTGCTCGGCTTGGTGCTGGGCGGCTACGGGCCGCGCTCGGATTTGCGCCAAGCGCGCGCACGCATCAAGGAACTGGAACGGAAAGTCGGCAGGCAGGAAGCGAGCGCCGGCAAGATGCAGACGGTGAAGGCGATGTTGCAGGTGAAGGACTCGGAGGTTTCCGCCGCGCGCGCCAAGCCCCGCAAGTTCACACGCCCGCTGCCACCGCCGAAACTACAATTGCCCGAACCGGCTGAGGCTCCCGCCACCAACGCGCCGTCGCGCATGGGCCACAACATCGCCGAGGCGTCGGAACTGTGGAGCACGCGCGTGGAGATGTCGCGCAACAGTTTCATCGGCAACCTCGGCCTCAACCCGCAGCAGACGGCGATGTTCGACGGCATCACGGCGGTGATGAACGCGCAGTTGGAGGAGCGCATCAACAAGTGGGCCGATACGCTGAAGCTGAAGGACGAGATGAGCAGCGAGGACGGCATTCGCATGATGACGGAGCTTGGCGGCGTGTTGACCAAGACCTACGACGAGATGGACCAGGCAATGCCGCAAGGCTGGCGCGACAAGGCCGGCAGTGAGTTTCAGTTGGTCAACTTCATTGACCCGGCCGTGGCGACACCGCTTGCGGATGTGGAAGGCAAACTCCAGCGCCGGCAGCGTCGCGACGCCGAGATGAACATCACCATCCAGTGAACCCCACGCTCCGCAACACCTGGACAGTCACGCTGCACGAGCTGACGGATTCCATCCGCAGCCGGCGCGCAATCGTGCTGCTGATCCTCTACGCGCTCAACGCAGTCGTGGCGACGCTGATCTTTGTGAAGGTGCTGCACGAGATGGAGAACCAGTTTGAAAAAGCCGTCGGCGTAGCGCAGGCGGAAAAGGCCGGCGGCACGACCACGGCGATGTGGAAGAACCGGAACTTCCGGGAGTTGATCTCGCATCTCGTCGGCAACAAGGAGACAGCGGAGAAGTTGTTGGAAACGCCACCGCTGGCGCTGTTTTTCGGCTGGCTCTCGTTCTTCTACACGCCGCTGCTGGTGATGCTCATGTCGGCGTCGCGCATCTCGGAGGAAGTCTGGAGCGGCTCGGTGCGGTTCATGATGTTCCGCACGTCGCGGCTGTCGTGGTGCGTCGGCAAATACGCCGGGCAGGCGCTCCAGTTGCTCGTGGCGCTGCTGCTGAGCGGCCTCGCGGCGTGGATCACCGGCTGGTGCCGCATGGCGTTCTTCGATCCCGGCGCCAACGCCGCCGCCATCGCGGTCTTCTCGCTGAAGGCGTGGATTTACGGTATTGCCTTCCTCGGCCTCGCGATGGGCGTCTCGCAAACCATCGCCAGCCCCAACGTCGCCACCGCCGTCGGCTTCGTCGTCATGATTCTCTTCAGCGTCGTCAGCATGCTCGCGGAGTGGGTCTCGCGGCAGCCGTGGCAGGAAATCCTAAACGCGTTGGACCTTCTCGTGCCCGGTGGTCACAAGATGGACCTCTGGCTGCCTGATGCGATGCACGCCGGTGTGGCGACGGTCTTCCTGCTGGCGCTCGGCGCGGCCTACATGCTCGCCGGCTATGTTCGTTTCTCACGGAGGAATCTGTGAGCGCCGCGCTCGAACTCAAAGGGGTCGTCAAGACCTACGGCAGCCGCCGTGCGCTCGACGGTCTCGACCTCGCCGTGCCGCGCGGCACGATCTTCGGCCTCGTCGGCAGCAACGGCGCTGGCAAGACCACCGCACTCGCCGTCACCGTCGGTCTGTTGCGGCGCGACGCGGGCAGTGTGAGCCTCTTCGGCGAAGGGCCGTTTGACCCGCTCCGCCACGCCGGCCGGGTGACGCTGTTGCCGCAAGACTCGCGTCTGCCGCTGCACGCGCGGGCGGAGGATCTGCTCTGGTTTTACGGCCGGCTGCAAGGATTGGGGGAGGGCGCGCTACGCGAGTCCATTGATGAGGTGCTGGAGTGGGTGCACCTGAACGACCGCCGCCGCTCGCCCGTGCGGACGCTCTCGCACGGCATGATGCGACGGCTGACGATTGCGCAGGCGTTCCTCGGCCGGCCGGAACTCGTGCTGCTCGACGAGCCGATGAGTGGCCTTGATCCCCGCGAGGCCGCGCGCATACGCGCCATCCTGAAGCGCCGCCACGACGCGCAGACAGTGGTGATCAGTTCGCACAACCTCCACGAACTGGAAACGCTCTGCGACGGCGCGGCGTTCATCGAAGCCGGCCGGCTCGTCAGGCAGGACAGCATGGACACCCTCACCCGTCGCAGCCGCCGCGTGACGTTCTTCCTGGAACCAGCCGGCCAGCCGCTGCCGATGGAAGAGCTAACGAAGGCGTTGCCGGATGCGACATGGGAACAGGCACTCGACGGCGCGGAACTGACCGTGAAGTTCTTCGACGAGACGGCCCGCGCGGCGGAGGTCAACGCCCGCGTGTTGGAGGTCTTGCTCCGGCACGGTATCGGCGTTCTGGAAATCCGCCGCGGCTCGGCCTTGGAGAGCGAGTATTTCTCCGCAACCGACTCGCATGCGTCGTCGGTCACGCCGTTGCCGCCGGCCGGCTCCGCTACTCCGTGACCTGCGCACGCACCAACTCGCACAGCTTCACCGCGAGCTTGTCCTTCACGCCGTAGAACACGCGCTGGCCGTCCTTTTCCCGCTCCAGAATGCCGGCGATCGTCAACAGTGCCAGGTGCTTCGAGATGTTCGCCTGCGTCGAGCCGGTGGCCGCGACGATGTCGTTGACGCTGCGTGGCTCTTTGCAGACCGCTTGCAGGATGCGCAGCCGCATCGGCTCGCCCAGTGCCCGGAACCGCGCCGCCATCCGGTCCATTTCCTCCGGCGTTGCCGGTGACGATAGATTGTTGCTTGACATATAACTAAATACTCATATAATCATACCATGATATTATTCGTTGTCCATTACAAATGTTCCGTGCGTTGCGGAAGCAAAAGGTAACGTTTATGCTCCTGCAAATCGTAATTGGCGCGGTGCTTGGAGCCGCGGCTGGCTTTGCCTGGCAGCGGCGGGTCGGCTGTTCTACCGGCGCCTGCCCGCTCACGAGCAACCCGTGGATCAGCACGGCTTATGGGCTGGTGGTGGGCATGTTGGTGGCAATCAATGTTCGATAACCTCAAGGAAATATGAAACTGCAACTCATCATCCGTCGTTTCGCTGGAACGTTCATCCTCGCCAGCCTG
The DNA here is from genome assembly GCA_041667205.1 of Verrucomicrobiia bacterium. Taxonomy (GTDB): domain Bacteria; phylum Verrucomicrobiota; class Verrucomicrobiia; order CAIQCK01; family CAIQCK01; genus CAIQCK01. Next base: position 125,728 of record JBAYFL010000012.1, read on the forward strand.
TTGCTGGCGCATTATCACAGCCCGAATTGGCTTTGGTTCACCGCCTTCGTGGGCGCCAACCTGCTCCAGTCGTCGTTCACGAACTTCTGCCCGCTGGAAATCCTGCTGAAGAGACTCGGTGTCGGCGGCTCGTGCTGCGAGAGCGACAAGAAAACCACCAACTGTTGTGGCCAATGAGAACGCACTTTTTGATCGCAATGCTGGGTTGCGTGGCAGCCGGCGCCGCCGAGCCTTGGACACTGGAGCGGGCGCTGGAGTTTGCGCTCGCCGGCAATCCTGACGCACGGCTCGCGCAGCAGCGCATTGTCGCGGCGCAGGCGGGCTTGGAGCAGGCCAATGCCGCGTTCTGGCCGCGGCTGCAAATGCAGAGCAGCTACACGCGCACCGACAACCCGATGATGGCGTTCGGCAGCATCCTCAACCAGCGCGATTTCAGCTCGGGCATGGACTTCAACAACGTGCCCGATGTGGACGACTACAACGTCAAGAGCCTGCTGACCGTGCCGCTTTACGCCGGTGGCAAGAACATGGCCGGCCATCGGGCGGCCAAAGCCGGCGTCGAGGCCGCCCGCCACGACAGCGAGGCCGTCCTTAACGCGCTCGGCTACGAGGTGGCGCGGGCGTTCCACACGGTGCGCAAGACGCGGCGGTTCATCGAAGCGGCGGAGGCGTCTGCGAAGTCGTTCGCAGACAACCTGGCCATCGCCAAACGCCGCGCCGATGCTGGCGCGATCCTCAAGACCGATGTGCTCGACTTCGAAGTCCGGCTGGCGCAGGCGCGCGAGGAACTGGTTCGCGCCCGCAACGCCCACACGCTTGCCATCCGCACGCTGCGCAATCTGCTCGGCATCGAGAGCGGCGAGTTTTCCGTCGCGGACAGCGCGCCCGGCGTCAGCGCGCCCAAGGAAGGGGATTTTTCAGGCCGCTCGGAACTGTCTGCCTCCCGCCATCGCGAGCGAGTCGCGGAGGAACAGGTTCGCGCGGCGCGGTCGGGCTATCTACCGCGGGTGAGCGCGTTCGGCAGCGCGGACTACGACTACGGATGGCGCATGAGCCACGGCGGCGGCAGCTACACGGCGGGCGTGATGTTGCAGTGGGACCTTTGGGACGGCCATCTTACGCGCGGCAAGGTCCGCGAGGCTCGTTCCAACGTCGAGTCCGCGCGCGAGGAGCAACGCAAGCTCCGGCTCGCGATCGGGCTGGAGGTCGAGCAGGCGCGGCTGGCGCTCCAAACAGCCGAGGAGCGGCTGGGTGTGACCGGCCAAGTGGTGACACAAGCCTCCGAAAGCACCAGCCTCACGCGCTCGCGGTTCGAGCAAGGGCTGGCGCTGGCGACGCAGTTGATTGACGCCGAAACGGCGCTGGTCACCGCCCGCGTGCGCCGTGCCGAAGCTGAATCCGACCGCCAGATTGCCATCGCCGCGCTCCGCAAGTCGCTCGGCATGTCCCAACTTGATCCAAGTCCAATCGCTCAGAAGAAATGATTCCGATGAACACCCTCTGGAAAAGTCTCTCAACCTCGTTCCTCGCTGTGCTGGTCGCACTGCTCGTCGGTTGCGGCAAACCGCACGAGAGCCACGAGTCCGCGCAACCCACCCTGCCGACGGCGCAGGTTCGCGCACAGACGGCGCAAATGAAGAAGCAAGTGCTGACCGAGGAAGTCGTCGGCACGGTGCGCGCCAAAGTTCGCGCAACACTGGAGGCAAAGTTGAGCGGGCGTATTGTTGCCATGCCGGTGGAACTTGGCCAGCAGGTCAAGGCCGGCGCGCTCGTCGCCCAACTCGACGCCGCCGAAATCAAAGCGCGCTTCGAGCAGGCGCAGGCTTCGCTCGACCAAACCGAGCGCGATTGGAAGCGCGCGGAGGAATTGTTGAAGCACCAGGCGATGACGCGGTCGGAATACGACGCCGCCGATGCCCGCCGCCGCGTGGCGAAGGCCGCACTCGCCGAGGCGCAGGCAATGATAAGTTACGTCAAGGTGAGCGCGCCATTCAATGGCGTTGTCGTCAGAAAATGGGCCGAGGTTGGCGATCAGGCAGCGCCGGGCAAGCCGCTGATCGAGATCGAAGACACAGCGGTGCTGCAACTGGAAGCGGACGTGCCGGAGGCCATCGCCTCGCGCATCCAGCGCGGCGGAGCACTGGTGGTTCGCGTGGACTCGCTTTCGGAGTCGCTGGCTGGCACGGTGGCCGAGATCGCGCCTGCGGCTGATTCGGCAAGCAGGACGTTCAGGGTGAAGCTGTCATTGCCGCCGACGCGTGGCCTGATGTCGGGCCAGTTCGCGCGGCTCATCGTGCCGGTGGGCGAGAGCAGTTCGGTGCGTGTGCCGGCGACTGCACTCGTGCGGCGCGGTCAGTTGGAGATTGTTTTTGTCGTCACGAACGGACGCGCGCAATTGCGGCTGGTGAAAACCGGCAAGCGGTTTGGCGACGAGATCGAAATCGTTTCCGGCCTCGACGGCGGCGAATCGGTGGTGAATGAGGGCGCGGCGCAGTTGATGGACGGCCAACCGGTGGAGGCGAAATGAAACCAGCGACCGACCCAACAGCCGAGCCGCTCGGTTTCGCCGGACGTGTCGCGCGGGCCTTCATAGATTCCAAGCTGACGCCGTTGATCGTCATCACGTCGGTGTTGCTCGGCGCGGCGGCGGTGGTGCTCTTGCCGCGCGAGGAAGAGCCACAGATCAAGGTGCCGATGGTTGACGTGCTGGTGGCGATGCCCGGCTTCACCGCCAAGGAAGTCGAGGAGCGCGCCACGCGGCCGATGGAGAAGCTGCTCTGGGAAATCCCCGGCGTCGAATACATCTACTCCACCTCGCGGCCCGGCGAGAGCCTCGCCATCGTGCGCTTTAAGGTCGGCGAAAACGTCGAGGAAAGCCTCGTCAAGCTCAACCAGAAGCTGCAATCCAACTTTGACCGCATCCCGCCGGGCGTCACGCAGCCGCTGATCAAGCCGAAGTCCATTGACGACGTGCCGATCCTGGCGCTGACGTTCCACAGCGCGCGCTGCGATCACCTGACGTTGCGGCGGCTTGCGGCGCAGGTGGACGACGCGGTCAAGCAGGTGCCGCTCGTGGCCGAGACGACGATCATCGGCGGCGCGCGGCGGCAGGTGCGCGTGTTACTGGATCCGACGCGGCTGGCGTCGCGCAACCTCAGCCTCAATGAGATCGCGCCGCGGTTGCGGCAGGCGAACCGCCAACTCATTGCCGGCAACATGACCAGCGGCAATCGCGAGGTAAACGTCGAGGTGGGCGGATTCCTCTCCACTGCGCAGGATGTTGGCAACGTGGTTGTCGGCGTCTTCGGCGGCAAGCCGGTCTATCTGCGCGAGGTGGCGAGCATCGAGGATGGCGCGCAAGAACCGTCGCAGTATGTGTTCTTCGGCAGCGGCTCGGCGCGCTCGGCCACCGCCGGCGAACAACCCGCCGTCACACTGAGCATCGCGAAGCGGCCCGGCGCGAACGCCATCTCGGTCGGGCACGAGGTGCTGCGGAAGGTCGAGTCACTCAAGGGGCGCATCATTCCCGCCGACGTGCAGATGGCCATCACGCGCAACTACGGCGAAACCGCGGCGGAAAAATCCAACGAGTTGCTGCTGCACATGGGCATCGCTGTGATCGGCGTCTCGCTGCTCATTCTGCTCACGCTTGGTTGGCGCGAGAGCGGCATCGTGGCGCTGGCGATTCCCTCGACGCTCGCGCTGACGTTGCTGGTCTTCTATCTCTATGGCTACACGCTCAACCGCATCACGCTCTTCGCGTTGATCTTTTCCATCGGCATCCTCGTGGACGACGCCATCGTGGTGGTAGAAAACATCGTTCGCCATTTCCATCTACAGAAGAACAAAGGTCGAAGTTGGTCCACCATCGCGGTCGAGGCCGTCAACGAAGTCGGCAATCCGACAATCCTGGCGACATTCGCTGTGATCGCGGCGGTGCTGCCGATGGCGTTTGTCGGCGGATTGATGGGGCCATACATGCGGCCGATTCCTGTCGGATCGAGCGCGGCGATGTTCTTCTCGCTGGCGATTGCGTTCATCGTCACGCCGTGGGCGTCGATCCGGATGCTGCACTGGGGGAAGAAGTATTCCTCGCTCACTACCGGCACGGCGGACGGAAAACCGCATTCGCATTTCGAGCACGAGGAGGATTTCTTCACGCGTGGCTATCGTTGGTTTATGGGGCCGATCATCGCGAAGCGGCGCTGGCGGTTTGTGTTCTTCGGCGTGATCATCGCGCTGCTGCTCGGTTCGATGGCGCTGGTCGGCATCGGCTGGGTGAAGATGAAGATGTTGCCGTTCGACAACAAGAGCGAGTTCCAGATCATCCTGAACATGCCCGAAGGAAGCGCACTGGAACGCACCGCGCAGGCCGCGCGCGAGATTGCCGCCGCCGTGCGTGTCGAGCCAGAGGTGACGGACTACCAGATTTACGCGGGTGTGGCGGCGCCATTCAACTTCAACGGGCTGGTCCGCCATTACTTCATGCGGCGTGGCCCGCACGTTGCGGATTTGCAGGTCAACCTCGTCTCAAAATCCGCGCGCAAGGCGCAGAGCCACGACATCGCCAAACGCGTCCGGCCGCATGTCACTGAGATCGCAGCGAAATACGGCGCGCGCGTCGCGGTGGCCGAGGTGCCGCCGGGGCCGCCGGTGTTGCAGACGCTGGTGACGGAAATCTACGGCCCGACCGAAGCGGGCAGGCTGGCGCTGGCGAAGAAGGTCATCGAAATCTTCAAGAGCACGCCGGGCGTCGTGGACACCGACTGGTATATCGAGGCCGACCAGCCGAAGTCGGTCTTCGTTCTCGACAAGGAAAAGGCGGCGCTCCACGGCATCGCGGCGGAGACGGTTTCGGAGACGCTGCGGCTCGCGCTCAGCGGCGAGGCGGGCGACATCCTGCACCTGCCGCGCGAGAAGGAAGACGTGAACATCCTGCTCCAACTGCCGCGCGCCAGCCGCACGGTGCCGGAGGAGTTGCTGGCGTTGCGCGTGCGCTCGAAAGCGCATCCCGACGCGCCGTTGGTGCCGTTGCGCGAGCTGGTCAAGGTCGAGCAGACGACGGTGGACAAGAGCATCTACCACAAGAACCTGATGCCGGTGACCTACGTCATCGGTGACGTGGCCGGCGTGGTGGAGAGTCCGGTTTATGCGATCTTCAAGATGAACGAGGCGTTGCAGGCGCTCGACACGCGCGAATTCGGCGGCGACGGCACAAAGTTGGAAATCTTCAACGCGACACAGCCGTTCACCGAAGACAAGCCCGCGATCAAGTGGGACGGCGAATGGCACATCACCATCGAGGTCTTCCGCGACCTCGACTCGGCGTTTGCAGCGTGCCTGGTGCTCATCTTCATCCTGATGGTCGGCTGGTTCCGGTCGTTCGTGACGCCGCTCGTGGTGATGATGGCGATTCCGTTCTCGCTGGTGGGCATCCTGCCGGCGCACGGCGCGATGGGAGCGTTCTTCACGGCGACCTCGATGATCGGCTTTATGGCCGGCGCGGGCATCGTCGTGCGCAACTCAATCATTCTCGTGGACTTCATCGAGCTGCGTCTGGCGGAAGGCATGCCGCTGGCCGAGGCGGTGGTGGATGCCGGCGCGGTGCGGTTCCGGCCGATGCTGCTGACAGCGCTCGCGGTGGTGGTTGGTGCGGCGGTGATTCTGGCCGACCCGATTTTTCAGGGCTTGGCGATTTCGTTGATGGCCGGCGAGATCGCGTCGTTGCTTATCAGCCGCATGGCCGTGCCGGTGCTGTATTTCATGGCCTTCAACCGGAAGCCGAAGGCACCTTCAAACACCGTCGCCTCATCTGCGTCCCGCTGACACAGTGCTGCCATCACAGCGAGATTAGTCTTCCGCGTCTTCCCAGCGCTGCGCACGCGTGAGCGCCTTCTGCCAACCGGCCTCGTGTTTACGGCGTTGCGCAGGTTTCATCGTCGGCTTGAAACGGCGGTCCACTTGCCATTGCGCGGCGATCTGCTGCCGGTCCTTCCAGAAGCCAACGGCGAGGCCGGCGAGATACGCAGCGCCGAGGGCCGTCGTCTCCGTCACTTTCGGCCGAACCACCGGCACGCCAAGGAGGTCGGACTGGAACTGCATCAGCAGGTTGTTTGCGCACGCGCCACCGTCCACGCGCAACTCCTTCAACTTGATCTTCGCGTCGGCTTCCATCGCCCGCAGCACGTCGGCTACTTGAAACGCGATTCCCTCCAGCGCCGCGCGCGCGATGTGAGCCGCCGTCGTGCCGCGCGTGATGCCGGCCATCAGGCCGCGCGCATAGGCGTCCCAGTGCGGCGCGCCAAGTCCGGCAAACGCTGGAACCAGATAGACACCGTGCGTGTCCGGCACCCGTGCGGCGAGCGACTCGACCTCAGAGGAAGACTTGATGATGCCGAGGCCGTCGCGGAGCCATTGCACGACCGCGCCAGCGATGAAAATGCTGCCCTCCAACGCGAATTCCGTCCGGTTGCCGATGCGCCACGCGACCGTTGTCAGCAGGTTGTTCTTCGAAGCAATCGGTTTTGTGCCGGTGTTCATCAGCATGAAACAGCCGGTGCCGTAGGTGTTCTTCACCATGCCGGGCTGCGTGCAGGCTTGGCCGAACAGCGCCGCCTGCTGGTCGCCTGCGATGCCCGCAATCGGAATCGCACCTCCGAAAAGCGACGTCTCGCCATAGACCTCGCTCGACGAGCGCACAGCCGGCAGCACCTCGCGCGGCACCTCGAGTAGCTCCAGAAGCTCGTCGTCCCAGTCGCCGGTGCGCAGGTTAAATAGCATCGTGCGGGAGGCGTTGCTCGCGTCGGTCACATGGATCCGGCCGCCGGTGAGGTTCCACACGAGCCACGAGTCCACCGTGCCAAACGCCAGTTCGCCGGCCCGCGCCCGCGGCCGCGCGCCCGGCACGTGGCGCAGGAGCCATTCCAGTTTCGTGCCGGAGAAATAAGCATCCACCACCAGCCCGGTCTTCCGCCGGATCGTCGCCGCCAGCCCGCGCGCTCGCAGCCGGTCGCACGCGGCGGCGGTGCGGCGGTCCTGCCAGACGATGGCGTGATGAATCGGCACGCCGGTCTTGCGGTCCCAGACGACGGTGGTCTCGCGCTGGTTCGTGATGCCGATGGTGGCGATGTCGGTGGCTGTCAGCCCGGCCTTGCGAATCGCCTCGGTCGCCGTGTGTAACTGCGTGGCCCAGATTTCCCGCGCGTTGTGTTCCACCCAGCCTGGCTTCGGGAAAATCTGGCGGAACTCCTTCTGCGCCGAAGCGGCCACGCTGCCGTTGCGGTCGAAGACAATGGCGCGCGAACTGGTCGTGCCTTGGTCGAGAGCAAGGATATGTTTCATGGGAAGAAGCTCAGAGAGCCGGCCAGCAGAGTTTGTAGAGCAGCGCCGCGATCAAGCCGCCAATGATTGGCCCAACCACCGGAATCCATGCGTAGCTCCAATCCGAGCCGCCTTTGCCGGCGATGGGCAGCACCGCGTGGGCAATCCGTGGACCAAGATCGCGCGCCGGGTTGATCGCGTAGCCCGTCGGGCCGCCGAGCGACAAACCGATGGCCCACACGATGACGCCGACGAGGAACGGGCCGAAGCCCACGTCCCAGCCGTGCGTGGGATTGAGGTTCTTCGGCGTGAGGATGGCGAGCACTCCCAAGACGAGCACGAACGTGCCGATGATTTCCGTGAGGAGATTCGCCACGGTGTTGCGAATGGCGGGGCCGGTGCAGAAGACCGCGAGCTTTGCTCCTTGGTTGTCCGTCGCCGGCCAATGCGCCAGATACGCCAGCCAGACGATGGCCGCGCCGAGAAACGCGCCAATCATCTGCGCCGCGACATAAACCGGCACCGATGCCCACTCGAACTTGCCGATGGAAGCGAGCGCGACGGTCACGGCGGGATTGAGGTGCGCGCCGCTAAACGCCCCGACCGCATAAACGCCGACCGTCACGCCGAACGCCCAGCCCGCCGTGATGACAATCCATCCGCCATTCTGACCCTTGGTCTTGTTGAGGACGACGTTGGCGACCACGCCGTCGCCGAGGATGATGAGCAGCATCGTGCCGAGGAGTTCCGCGAGAAAGGGCGTCATAGGTTGTGCTCCAAGCGAACGCAGCGAGGCTAGCAAAGCTGCCGCGTCGTGTCCACACACGCAGAAGCCGCGCAGAAGCCGTGCAGAAGCCGCTGTCAGAAAACTCTTCCCATCGTCCCGTCTTCGCTGTTAAAAACTGCCTCACCATGAAACTGATCATTCGCTCCTTCTGCCTCGCATCCCTCTCACTCGCGCTCCTCTTCACCGCCGCCGTCGGCCAGACCGCCGACACACGCTGTTTTGAGATGCGCACCTACTACGCCGCGCCGGGCAAGCTCGACGCGCTGCAAGCCCGCTTCCGTGACTACACCTGCAAGAGTTTTGAGAAACACGGCATGACCAACATCGGCTACTGGCTGCCGCTGGAGAACCCCGACAGCAAGCTCGTCTATGTGTTGGCGTTCCCCAGCCGCGAAGCGGCCACGGCGTCATGGAAGGCGTTTATCGCCGACCCCGACCGGCAAGCCTACTTCAAGAAGACCGAGGAAAACGGCAAGCTCGTGGACAAGATCGAGAGCGTTTTCCTGAAGGCCACGGACTTCTCGCCGGAGGTCAAGGCCTGCTGCGCCGCCGAGCCGCGCACGTTTGAGCTGCGCACCTACAAGGCTTCGGAGAAGAACCTGCCGAACCTTCTCGCCCGTTTCCGCAACCACACCTGCAAACTGTTCGAGAAGCACGGCATCACCAACGTTGCCTACTGGAACCCCACCGACGCAAAGCAGGGTGCCGACGACACGCTCATCTACATCATTGCCCACAAGAGCAAGGAAGCCTGCGAGACCAGCTTCAAAGCTTTCCGCGCCGACCCCGCGTGGATCGCCGTCAAGGACGCCAGCGAGAAAGCCGCCGGCGGTTCCCTCACCGCCAAGAAGCCCGACTCCGTGCTGATGAAGCCGACGGACTTCTCGCAGATGAAGTAGTCGGCGGACTGAAGCGGTTTGCTCCGGTCAGTGACGGAGCAGCAGTTCCAACTCCAGCAACTCGCTCTTGCCGGTCAAGTCGGGTTCCTTGTCGGTCAACGACACTGTGAGCCGGTTTTCGCCGCAGCGCAGCATGTCGCGTGAGGAAGTTGAACCCGTCGTCGTTGTAGATGAGGCGGGGAACGGACCTGGTGCCGACGGAAACCGGTTCTGCGGCACTTGACGCAACCAGCGAAGCCAGCAGCAGGGCGATGAGGGTGAGGATGTGTTTCATATAGTCATCACGCTCCGCGTGATGCTCCGGTTGTTCATTGTTGTGCCTCACGCGGAGCGTGAGGACTACGATGCAGCCTGCCACCGCCCGCCGTCCCCGCGCTACAAAAAAATCCGCAAGAAAATCCGCTCTCCCCTCGCCATCCGCTGCGCTGGCTGAAGCCTGACGGCTGGGAGCTGAGAGCTTCCTTCTCCCCTCAGAATGCTTGCCGCGTTCCGCCGTCTGCTTATAATTCGGGCTTCGATGTCCACGAGATGGCCATCATTGCTGTGAGGCCTATGAAGAAAGAAAAAAAGCATAAGAAACAGGACGGGCGGCCCAAGATTCCAGAAGCAAGTCAACGGCTGCTATGGGGATGTTCGGCAGGGCGTTGCGAATTCCAAGGCTGCAACAAGCCGCTATGGAAAGCACCGACGACCAAGCAACAAGTAAATATTGCCGAGGTCGCGCACATCATTGCGTTCAGCGCTTTCGGACCTCGCGGCAAGAAGACCGTCTCGTCGAGACTGGCGAAAGACCTGTCGAATTTGATGCTATTGTGCGGCGCATGCCACACACTGATTGATGACCGAGAAGACGACTACCATGTGGAGTTGCTGCGCGAGATGAAGCGAAAGCACGAACGCCGAGTCGAACTCGCGACTTCAATTCATGAAGACAAGAGCAGCCACATTTTGCTCTACGGCGCGAACATCGGACAACAATCGTCGCTTGTGTCATACGAGAAGGCCGCAGCAGCAATGCTGCCGGACAGCTATCCAGCGGACACGCATGCCATCACGTTTGGCATGCTGAACAGTTCGTTCAGTGATTGCAGTGACAGTTTCTGGCGCATTGAGACTGCTAACCTGCGGCAGAAGACGGCGCAGCTTCTCCGCCCTCGCTTGGCTACAGGTGAGATCAAGCGCCTTTCGATTTTTGCGTTAGCCCCTCAGCCTCTTCTTATTCTTCTCGGTTCACTAATCCCAGATGTTACCTCCGCCGAGGTTTTCCAGAAGCACCGCGAGCCCGATACGTGGGCGTGGCAACCGGGCACCGCGGACTTTAGCTATACTGTGCTCGAACCATCTAAGGCGGACGGAACGCCGGCGTTGGTATTTTCACTCAGCGCCTCCGTGACAGATGATCGAATCTGCGCAGTGCTTGGTGACAACACATCAATTTGGAAAGTCACCATCGCAGAGCCGAACAACGATTTCCTGAAGACCAAACAACAAGCGCAAGCATTTCGGCAACAAATGCGACGCTTGTTGGACCGCATGAAAGAACGACACGGCGAAAAGGCAGTTATCCATGTTTTCCCAGCGATGCCCGTTGCGCTTGCTGTTGAGTTCGGTCGTATCATCATGCCGAAGGCGGATCTTCCCCTCGCGATCTACGATCAAAACAGGGTGTTAGGAGGATTCGTGAAAGCACTGGACGTAAACACGCCATCCGTTGGAGGCGGAGATGCAGGATGAATCTTAACGAGACGCGTCAAGCCGTCGGCCTGCTTCTCCGTGACTTGGCGGAGGAGCTTGACGTTCCACCGTCGAAGTATCAGGAGGCCAAGGAGCGATACGATGCCGTAGGTGCGTGGCTGAATGCAAAGGAGTCGGTGTTAGCGCGCTATTCTCCAGACATTCACCCGCAGGGTTCGTTCGCTCTAGGAACCGTGACGAGGCCAGTTGGTGAAGAGGAATACGACGTCGATGCCGTTTGCCGTTTGAATGTGACGCCTTCAGGCATCACACAACAGCAGTTGAAGGACATGGTCGGCAATCGGTTAAAACAGAACGCGAAATATGTGGCCATGCTCGACCCGAAAGAAGGAGGCCGGCGGTGCTGGACGCTTCAATACGCGGAGGAAACGAAATTTCACTTGGACATCCTTCCGGCAATTCCAGACGTCCCCAATTGGCTTGTCGGTCTGGGTGTGCCGCATGAGCTCGCACGACACGCGATTTGCATCACCGACAAGAAAACGTGGGATTACGCAAAGGACTGGCCGAGAAGCAATCCGAAGGGCTACGCAGAATGGTTTAAGAGCAGGATGACAGTTGTTCTAAATGAGCGCCGCCGCGCCCTAGCAGCCGAGAGACAAGCACGCGTTGAAGACATCAATGATTACGAGGTTCGGACCCCACTGCAAAGAGTGGTTCAACTTCTCAAACGTCATCGTGACATTCGCTATAATGGAGACGACGACAAACCGATTTCGATCATCATCACAACACTCGCCGCTCAAGCGTATCAAAACGAACCGGCAGTGGAGAACGCCTTGATTAACGTCGTCCCGAGAATGCGCCACCTGATTGTGAAACGAAACGGTGTCTGGTGGATTCCCAATCCGGTGAACCCCGCAGAAAACTTTGCGGACAAATGGGCAGAAACACCGCGAAAGGCTGACGTGTTCTTTGAGTGGCTTGACCGACTTGAGATGGAGCACAAAGCGTTGCTCACGCCAGAAGGCTTCTCGAAGGTGGGCGAATACCTCACTGAGGCCTACGGTGCGCGCGAGGCGTCGAAGGCTCTGACGAAGTTCGCGGATCGCCAAAAGTCAGCGCAACTGGTTAGACCTAGCTCCAGCTTGCCGGTGGTTGTGGAATCCGTGCGCGAGTTCACTTCCTTAGAGCAGCCTCATCGAAAACCGCCGCCATGGCCAATCCGCCCGCGCAATTCTGTCAGGATTACTGCACAGTGGCGAAAGAGTGCAGGTTGGAAGTTTATCCGCGACAATGGAGGTCATTTGGTGAAGGGATGTGATTTGCGTTTCAACGCTCAAACCGATGCGCAACCGCCATATGATGTTTACTGGCAGGTCGTAAACACGGGAAGGGAAGCGCGAGACAGAAACGATCTTCGTGGAGGCTTTGCACATCCAACGGGTGAGCCGTTAGTGCATAATGAGAGAACCCTTTACCGCGGCAGACATTGGATCGAGTGCTTCATTGTAAAGGATGGGACCTGTGTTGCCAGAAGCGGGGAGTTCTTCATCAACATTGCTTGATGGCGTGGGTAAGTGAAGAGTCGGAGGTGAATGCAGAAAGGGAGACAAAGAGCATCAGGGGCGAACCAGAGGGGATAAAGAGTTAGAAGTTCAGAGTGAGGAGTTTGGGCTCAAGATTTCTTCGGGGCTATGACAGCAAATGTCCGCTCTCTTTCCTAGGATGCCTGCCCGTCAGGTAATCACGGAAAGGAGTCGAACAATGAAGCATCATGGTAAGAAGCGCAGTCGGGCCGAAGCGGGCGCCAACCATCGCACAACGTGTCGTATCGCACGCGCAATCAGCTTCCACACCACTCCACCGCCAGCGTCGCGTAGATGCCGGTAAGGTCGAGGAGGTCCTGGATTTCGACCCACTCGTCGGGGGCGTGCAGATGGTCGCCACGGGGGCCGAGGAGAATGGAAGGCATCTTGCCGACTTCGCCGTAGATGCCGAGGTCGCACGAAAACGCCGCGCCGCCGATGCCGGGTTTGTCGCCGCGATAACGCTCGAAGGCTGAAACGACCGATTTCACCGCCGCGCTGTCGGTCGGCGTCTCCCACGGTTTCACGTAGTGGTAGGCGCGCTCCAACGTCAGCTCGAACGGTTGCAGCGCCGCGTCCTTCGCGCCGTGCTCTTTCCAGAACGCTCGGAAGCGGCGATAGAACTCGGCTTCGGTCATGCCGGGATGGCACCAGACGATCCACGCGATCTTCGCGAGCAGCGGCGTGCCCATCTGCGTGAACTCGCCGGGCTTGTCGGTCGTGAGGTGCCACGGCAGGACGTTGAGTTGCTTGCCGGGCGCGGTGAAGAGCGCGTGTTTGTTCTGGGCGCGCCATGTCTTCTGCCACGCCTGGAACAACTCGATGGCGCGCGCGGCGCCGTTCATCGGGTTGGCGATGGCCTTGCCCATGTAGGCCATGCCGCCTTTGCCGGTGAGCGTTAGGTCGCCAAGGAACGCGCCGAGGCATGCGGGGCAGACTTCCATCCGCGTCGGCTCGCTGACGATGGCGAGGTCGGCGTTGTGGCCGCGAAGGCGCGCCGCGAGTGTGCCGTTGCCGCTGGCGAATTCCTCGTCCACGACGCTTTCGAAAAGGATGTCGCCCGCGGGCCGGAAACCGAGGTCTTGCAGGATGCGCATCGCCCAGAACATCGCGGCCAGCCCGCCCTTCATGTCGGCGGAGCCGCGGCCATAGAGCCGACCGTTCTTCACAACGGGCTTGTAGGGACGGCAGACTTTCCAGTTGTCCGGCTCGAATGGCGCGACGTCGCAGTGGCCGCTGAGGAGGATTGCTTTGCCGCCGCCGGTGCCGCGCCAGCGGGCGACGACGTTGTCGCGGCCTTTCGGATAGTTGCGGCCTTCGAGCCACGAGGAATGCTTCTGGATGCCGCGCACGGCGAGCGGCGAGAAGACATCTATCTCCCACTTCCGCTTGCGACACTCGGCCGCGACCCATTTCTGGGCAGCGGCCTCGTTGCCATCGGGCGGACGGTTTTCGCTAGGGAAGCTGACGAACTTCTTCGTCCACGCGACGATCTCGTCCGCGTGGCGGTTGACGGCGGCGCGGATAGCGGTCGTGTTCACAGCTCAATCACCTCGCGCCGGTAGCTATTCAGTTCGCGGAGGCCGGTCTTGGTGACGAGAACGCCGTCCTCGTAGCGCATGCCGTATTTGCCGTCGCTGAGCCAGATGTCCACATTGAAGAGCATGTTCGGCTGGATGACGAAGTCGGCGCTCTTGGAGAGCCACAAGCCCTCGACCTCCGAACTGCCCGTGCCGTGAGCCGGGCCGTAGAGCGTGAAGTTCTCGTAGCCGTAACGCGACAGTATCTTGTGGTAGCCGTCGAACATATCGCAGCCGCGCACGCCGGGGCGAATGGTGGCGATGGCGTAGTTCATCGCCTCCAGCGCAGCCTCGGCGAGACGGCGCGCAGGCTTCGGCATCATGCCGATCGCGAACGGCCGGCACATGTTACCGCAGTAGCCCATGTATTTCGCGCCGAACGTGAACTGAACGAGGTCGCCCGTCTTGATGGCGCGGTCGGTGGAGCGGCAGAGGCTCAGCGGCGTCGTCGGGCCGGAGCAAACCCACGCGGGATAGCTCATGCCCTCGGCGCCAGCGAGCACCATCTTCGAGCGTGCGACGGCTTCGAGTTCCCACTCGCGCTTGCCGGGCTTGGCGGCGCGGAGCGCGGCCTTCATCGCCTCCTCGGTGATGCGATAGGCCTCGGCGATGTAGGGAATCTCCGCGTCGGTCTTAATCATCTGCACACGCAACAGCAGATCGTCAGCGGGAACGAACTCCGCCTTTGGCGCCGCCGCTTGCAGGTCGTCGAAGATCATCTTCGGGATGATATTCCAGTTTGCAACGCCGATACGCTTCGGCGTGCCGCCGCACGCGGCCGGTAGCAGCGTCTTGAAGCTCTCGCCGGAAACCTTCGGCACCCATTCCGGCGCGCTCGTCTCGACGAAAAGCTGGTTGATGCGGATCTCCGGCGCGTTGGAGAACTTCTTCGCGAACTCAAACGACTCCGGGCCGCCGGTAATGAGCACGGCCTTCCCTTCGGCGGGCACGATGATGCCGGAGAAGTCAAAAAACGGCCAGAAGCCGGCGAGGTATCGCGTGGTGCCGGTTTCGCTCTCGCTGCTGTAGCCAACGAAGCAGTCAAGTCCGGCTCTCTTCAGTTCGGCCTGAAGCTTGGTAATGCGTTTGGCGTATTCGGTGGATGGAAGTGGTTTCAGTCTCATCAGCGTCTCCTTGTTAATTACTTGCCCCACGAGGTGGCGTTGGGTTGAGCGGCGAACTCCATGAACTCGTAAACTGCGCCGTCTTTTTCGATGAACACGACGGTCAGGCCCGGCATCGCCTCAAACGGACCGAGCACGACTTTCTCGCCAGCGATGGCGGTCTTGATACTGTCCACGCGGAACGCGAAGTGTGGCAGGTCGCGCACGACACCTTTGACCGGCGAGTCTGGCTCGAAGCGCAGGAACTCGACCTTGTATTTATGCTTCAGCGGGTCGGTGACCCACACTTTACTGGCGGGCACGTAGGTTTCGCCGGGCTGTTTGTCGTCCGTGGGCAATCCGAGGTGGTGGAATTCTCTCATGGTCGGCTCCTTTTTGCCTACAGCTTCACAAGCTCGCCGGTGGCGGCCGATTTTTCTGCCGCGAGGCACGCGCGCACCGCGGCGGCCGATTCCTCCGCCGTGATGACGGTCGGTTTGCGGCCTTCGAGGACGCAGGTGGAGAAGTAGTTCAGTTCCTCGCGCAACGCGCCGGCGCGCACGCCGTGTAACATCGGCCAGTAAGTCGTATCGGGCGAGTGCCAGCCGGTCTTGTCCACGATGGAGAAGTTCGGATGCGTCTCATGGATGTGGATCGAGCCTTCGGTGCCGATGATCTCCATGCGTTCGTCAATCTGGAACGCCGTCGTGTCCGGCAAGAACCATGTGTCCTCCAGCACGCCGAGGGCGCCGGAGTCGAAGCGATACATTGTCCAGCCGAGGTCGGGGTTTTTCAGCTTGCGGACATTGACGGTTTGCGCGTAGGCCGACACGATCTTCGCACCGGAATACCACAGCATCAGGTCGGTGTCGTGGACGCCATCGCCGATGATCGGGCCGATCTTCGGCAACACGGAGGCGCCAACAAAGGCGGGGATATTCCGCCGCGCATACATCGAGACGATCTTGCCGATCTTGCCCTCGGCGATGGCGGCCTTGGCGGCGGCGTAGCGCGGGTTGAACCGGCAGATGTGGCCGACCGTGAAGAACTTCGATGTTTCCTTGGTCGCCTTCACGATTGTCTCGCAGTCAGCGACGGACGAGGCCATCGGCTTTTCCAGGAAGACGTGTTTACCAGCCTTCAAAGCCGCGACGGTCGGCGCGACGTGCTGGTCCCACATCGTCACGACGTTCACCATGTCCACGTTGGGATCGGCGAGCAGTTGGTTGTAATCCGTGTAGGTCTTCTTGACGCCGAAGGTTTTTGCGACCTCCTTCAGCCGCGGCTCAGCGACATCGCACAGCGCGTAAAGCTCGACGTGCGAGATACCCGACAGCGCCTCGCAATGTTTTTCCCCAAACCAACCCAAACCAATGACGGCAACTCTGACTTTGTTCATGGTAGTTCTCCTGATTTGCTGGTGGCAGTTTGCTATTGTATCAAATTTCCGTCCACTGTCCGGGGATCGGCACGGGGTAGCAGCCGTTGGCGTCGGCCTTGATTGGCGGCTCGCTATCGTCGGTGAGGCTATCAATGTTCGGGCAGAACTTGAAGTCGGATTTCATCGCCTCGTCCCACGTGATGACGCGGCCCATGTGGACTGCCGCGCGGCCCATGATGTCGGCGAGGTTGGTCATCGCCGCCCGCTTGGCCTCGTTGTGCGGTTTGTTGTTGCGGATGGCGTCGAACAACGCGTCCCACTCCGCCTGATACAGCGTGATCGGCTCCTTCTCCGCCTCCCACGCGATGTTGTCCGGCGCGCAACGCTGGTCTTTGTAAGTGTGCACGATGCTGGCATGGATCGGACCGGAGAATTGCGCCGCGCACTTGGAGCCGTGGACGAAGGTGGTGAACTCCTCATAGCACTTCGGGATGTAGCGGACCACGTCGTAGGCCTTCGTTCCGTCGGCGAACGTCCATTCCACCGAGAACGAGTCGAGGTTCTGGCTGCAATCCTTGCTGTTGGCGATGCGACCACCGATGCCGTGCGCGCTCACCGGATACTCGCCCTTGAGCCAGCAGATTTCGTCTATCTGATGGATGTCCATCTCCGCCCAGAGACCGCCGGAGACCCAGAAGAACTTCGTGAAGTTTCGGATTTGGTAATGCAGGTCTTTCACATCCGCCGGGCGCGGGCGCAGCGGGCCGCTCGAACCCATGCGGTAGGCGCGAATGAGTTGAATCTGCCCCAGTTCGCCCTCGCGGATGCGGCGGATGAGTTCTTGCCGGTTGCGCGAATGGCGGCACATGAGACCGGCGGCGATCTTGAGGTTCTTCTTGTCAGCCACCTCGGCTGCCGCGATCACGCGCCGGCATCCCGGCGGATCGGCTGCGAACGACTTCTCCATGAAGACGTTCACGCCCTTCTCGACGGCGTATTCCAATTGCCCCGGGCGGAAGCCGGCGTAACCGGTCAGCATCGCCACGTCGCCCGGCCTCAGACAATCAATCGCCTTCTTGTAAGCGTCGAAGCCGATGAACCGGCGGTCCTCCGGCACGTCCACGCTATCGCCGAACTTGTCCTTCAGCGCCTTGTGCGAGCGTTTGAGCCGGTCCTCAAAAAGGTCGGCCATGACGACGAGCTTGGCGGGGCCGTTGGCGGATTCGAGGGCGTTGACGACCGCGCCGCTGCCGCGTCCGCCGCAACCGATGAGCGCAAGGTTGATGGCGTTGCTTCCGGCGGCGTGGACGCGGGGAATGGCGACGCCGGCGAGCGCGGAGGCTGCCACGGCTTTGCCGGTCCACTGGAGGAACTCGCGGCGCGTGGGTTGGAAGGATTGTTGAGAGGACGGTGATTTGGTTTTCATGGTTGTCTAAGTTCAGTAGCGTTAGCGAGACGCGGCGCGCAGGACAAGCGCGCCCTTTTACAGAATACCGCATTTCTTTTATAGAATCTTCCGGCGGCGGACCATCACGCCTTTGGCGCGGAGCGGGAGAGGGCTTGCCGGCGGTAGGCGGCGGGAGGGCTGCCAAATCGGTCGGCAAAGAGCGTGGTCATGTGCTGCACCGAAGCAAAGCCGGATTGGGCCGCAATTTCCTTCAACGTCAGATCACTTTCGCGGACCAAGCACTCCGCGCGTTGAAGCTGCACGCGGCGAATCTCCGCGAACAGTGTCCGGCCCATTGCCCGTTTGAATCGCAACTCCAGTGTGGATCGCGAAAGCGCCAGGGCGTCGCACACTTTCTGGACAGTGATGCCTGCGGTGGCGTTCCCGCGTATCATGGCCACAGCCCGGGCAACTTCGCCATCGTCCACGGCCAGCACGTCTGTGGACTGGCGAGTCATTACTCCTTCCGGGTCCGCAACAAACTTGTGCTTTCGAGGCCGCTTTCCGGACATCAGCCGATCGAGCAAGGCTGCGGCCTCATGGCCCACGCGCCGAGCGCCCGACTCGACACTGCTCAACGAGGGGTGGCTCAGTTGGCAAAGCATCTCGTCGTTGTCCACGCCGATCACGGCCACCTCGTCAGGAACCTGAATGTCCGCCAAGCGGCAGACTTCCAAAACCTGACGCGCGCGCTTGTCGTCGGCCGCCATAAGTCCCACCGGTTTGGGCAGCGAAGCCAGCCATCGGCCCAGCGACGCGCGAAAACCTTCCCAATCCCGCGTCGTGCGATGCCTGCCCAAATAGGTGTGGCATGCGAAGCCCGGCTCGCCAACCCGCTCGGCGAATGCCCGGCCACGTTGCTGGGACCAGCCGTTGAGAATGTTTGCGGGGTATCCGCAGAAGGCGAAGTGGTGGAAACCGCGATCCAGCAGATGCTCGGCCGCCAGTCGGGCAATGGCGCGATTGTTTGGGGAAAAGTATGGGATGCGCGAGGCCGGATCATACCAGCCGGAGCCGCCGCCAAAGCCGACCGACGGGATTCGTGAGGCGGTCACCTGAGCCGCGACCCGCGGATCGTCGAAGTCGGCGATAATGCCATCGCCGTGCCAGGTTCTCAAGTCGGGCAGCCGTTGGTCGCTGAGCGAGTTTTCCTCGATATACACGCTCCAGTTGGCCACCTTGCGCACATACGCGGCGACGCCGGCCATGACCTTCACGTCATAGAGCTGCCTGGCATCGTAAATCAGGGCGACATGTCGCATTCTTCTCACCGTCGATCTCTATCGTGACGCAATGTTCGGGTGGGTCGTATTGTGTCTTCGGACTCTGTCAGCGTCGCGTTGACTCAGTAACCTCGAATACCAGCGACCGACGGGCCGAGACCTTACACGGATGGACGCCTGCTGTGAAGCTTGGCGTTACGGTTCCATTGACTTGGCGCTGCGACGCCTTATCATTGCGACCCATGAGGAGTTTCACAGCGGCAATGCTGGCCGCGTGCGTCGTTTGCGCGCGGGTGATCGCGGATGAACCTGTCATTGGCATTCCGATGAAACCCGACCCGCCGCCAGCGATGGACGGGCAACTGGAAGATTGGGGCAACGTCCCCGGCGCGCTGCTGTTGAATCGCGCCGAGCAGGCGACATGGGGCGGCGGTGCATGGAAATCGGCGAGCGACCTTAGCGCGAAGGTCTGGATCGCGTGGCGGCAGGACATGCTCTATCTCGCTGCCGATGTCACCGACGATAAAGTCCGCCAGACCGAGCACGGCGCGGGCATCTGGAAAGGCGATTGCATCCAGCTCTACCTCGATGTCGCGCCGGATGAGGAAACCACTCGCACCCACTTCGGCAAAGGCCAATTCCAAGTCGCGTTCAGTCCGGGAAACTTTCAGAAGACGGGCGATTCACTCGCTGACTGTCCGCCGGAAGCGTATTGCTTCAAGCCGACATCGCTCGTGCTCAAAGGCGCGTTGGTTGCCGCGCAGCAGACCGATCACGGCTACACGCTGGAGGCTGCGATTCCGTGGGCGTTGCTTGGCGTCAGATTGCCGGCGGTCGGCATGGCGGTGAATCTTGAAATCGCGGTCTTCGACACGGACGGCACCGAGGCGCGGTCGGAGAAACTGCTGAGCTTTTCGACGAAGAAGTGGGCGATGAATCGCCAGCGGCTCAATGTTGCCGTGCTGGCCGGCGCAGACGGCAAAGCCCCCGCCATCGTCCGCGGCGCGCCGGTCTTCGACAAGGTGGAGTTGAAGCCGAAGGGGAAACAGACGTTCAAGTTCGCCACCACGAAGCCACCCGCAGGCAAAGAAGCCGTGCTCGCGCTCAAGGCGCGCATGGACACGCCGAAGGTCGCCGGCTACACGCAGGCGCTGAAGCTGACGCTCAACGGCACGGCGCTCGACGGCAAGCGGTTGCTGAACAAGCCGCTGGAGATCAAGGGCAAGGACGGGCGCATCCACCGGCTTGTCGCGGTGGATCGTTTCACGGCCTATTACGCGCCGGACTTCACGAGCGCCGACACGTCGCAATACGCCATCGCAGGAGTGAAGACCGGTGAGTTCGAGTTGCGCGTCAGCGACCTCCTGCATGAGGGCGAGAACCAACTCGTCATCGAGAATGCGTGCCACCCTGCGGTCACGCGTGCGCTCATCGCCGCGAACTGCCGTGTCAGCTTCACGGCGCCGCCACCGCCGCCGAAGCCGAAGGCCGGTCCGCCGAAAGGCCCGCTTCCCGTCTGCGCGCCGGTGAAGAAGCCGAAGACCGCCTGCAGCATGAAGGAACTGCCGGACGCGAAGCTCGCGGTCGAGGTCGGCGGCGAGAAGGTCAGCATCGAGAGCCGTTTCTCGACACCGGCGGGGAAGTGGGAGCGCGGCTCCAACGCATTCTTCGAGCACTCGCGCAAGGTCGAGCGGAAGGCCGAGGCCATCGTCGTGCGCGACACGTTCAAGAACCTCACCAACGAAAACCTGCCGCTGATGCAGCGTCACGAGGCTACGCTTTCGTCGCCGCTCAGGAAGATATGGCTCGCCGGTCTCTCGCCGACCGGGTTGATCGGCACCTCTTCCGCGCCGGAAAACCCGACGAGCTTCGGCGTGACGGAGAAGACCGGCCTCGGCCTGCTGCCGTTGAACGACGAGTTTCAGGTCCACGTCTCCAATTACGCCACCGGCGGAGCGCTGGGGCTTGCGGACAACCAGCTCGTCCTTCAGCCCGGCAAGAGCTACACGGCGGAATGGGCCATTGTGCCGGTCGCGCGGCCGGACAACTTCGACTTCATCAACGCCACGCGCCGGCTGCTCGACGCCAACTTCACGATTCCCTACTGCTTCGCGTTCCTGCGCGGCGGGCCGCTGACCGAGAAGTGGTCGGATGAGCAGTTTGCCCGTTTCATCAAACTCAAGAGCGCGAACCTGCTCTGCGACAGCATCATGTATCCGACGTATAAGGGCCACTACACGCACGGCATGTCGTTCCAGCTTGTTTCGCATGACAGCTACAAGCGCTATGTCGAGCGCGTCCGCCGGCTCGCGCCGGGGGCAAAGAGTTGCGTCTATTTCCACTGCTTCATCAACGCCGAGGAGGACGCGGCGAAGAACTTTCCCGAGGCGCGCGTGCTGCGCAGCGACGGCTCGCACGCCGACTACGGCCAGCCGTTCTACGGCATCTTCTTCCCGACCGGAAGCAACGCCTACGGCCGCGCCATCCGCCGCAACGTGGACATCATCCTCAACGACATCAAGGCCGACGGCGTGTATTGGGACGAGCTGGAATACAGCGCCTACGCCTATCATTTCGGCGAGCCGTGGGAC
Source organism: Verrucomicrobiia bacterium (assembly GCA_041667205.1). Lineage (GTDB taxonomy): Bacteria > Verrucomicrobiota > Verrucomicrobiia > CAIQCK01 > CAIQCK01 > CAIQCK01. The sequence continues at coordinate 147,343 of JBAYFL010000012.1, forward strand.
GGCTGCTCGGCTGACATTGACGCGAAGACGATGAAAATCCGGCGGCTGAAATCATCCGTCACTCTCATCTCGCAGCCGTGGCGTGTCGCGCTGATCAAGGAGATTATGGCGCGCGGGCCGTTCATCGCCAACGGCCAGCCGCACACGCGCACTGTGGCGCGGCTGAAGTTTCCGCGTTTCGTTGAGACCGGCAGCATCAGCAACTGCGCCCGCGCCCAACTCCACTCGCCCATCGCCCTCGGCGACCATCTCACCGAGCGCAGCGAGGAGGACGCTTACCGCAATATGGTCGCCGCGCTCGACTACGGCTGCGTCTCGCACTGGTATAGCGACATGCAGGTCATCCCGGCCTACGAAACGATCACGAAGTTCATGTATCCGATCACGCCGATGGAACTGCACGAAGGCTACATCATCGCCAAGGAGCGCATCCTGACCAACCGCAGCGGCCTTTTCGGCTGGGGCGACGCTTCGAAGCACGAGGTCCACGTCTTCGACGACACCGGCCGCGAAGCGCCGGACTTCAAAGCGCCGACCGTCGAGCGCGACGGCGCGACGTTCACCGAGCTGCGCATCGCCGAAGGCTGGAGCGCGGCGATTGTGAGGAAATAAGTTGGCATTGCCTGCGGGACGTTTCGTCGTGAGTCATCATCCGACCATCCTGATCACGGGCGCCGCGGGAAACCTCGGTGGCTCGTTGGCACGCCATCTTGCCGAGGGCGGGCACAACTTGCGTTTGATGTGGCACCGCAAGCGACTGCCGGACGAAGTCGTCCGCAGTGCCAACGTCAGTTCCATCCAAGCGGACTTGGCCGATCCGACGACGTTACTGCCGGCAGTGAGCGGTGTGGATGTTGTCGTCCACTTCGCCGGCGTCTTGTTCGCGCCCCAGCCGGAACGCTTTCTGCCGGAAACCAACACGGGCTGGTTTTCGAATCTCCTCGGTGCCGCACTGGAGGTCGGAGTGAAGCGCGTGATTTTGATTTCGTTTCCACACGTGGAGGGGCCGACGTGCGTGGACCAACCGGCGACGGGACGACTCGACCAGCAGCCGATCTCGGTCCACGCCCGGACGCGTCTTGAGGAGGAACGGCTGCTGTTGACGCGCACCGAAGGCTCCGTTACCACGCCGGTGGTTTTGCGGCTGGGCATGGTCTATGGACGCGGCATCTTGATGATCGAGGCGGCGCGCTGGCTGGCGCAACGACGCCTGTTGGGTGTGTGGCGGGAGCCTGTGTGGATTCAACTGGTTGCCACAGCGGACTACCTGCGCGCAACTGAAGCCGCGATCCTCCAGCCGGGCGTTCAGGGCATTTACCACATCGGCGATGAAGAGCCGGTCACGCTCCAGCATTTCCTGGATGAAGCCTGCCGCGCGTGGGGATGCGCCCCGCCTTGGCGGATGCCGCCCTGGCTGATTCACGCCGCCGCGAGCCTGTGCGAACTTTGCGCCGCCGTGGCTGGAACGCCCTCGCCACTGACTCGCGACTTCATCCGCATCGGCCGTGTCTCCTACTGGGGCGACACCCGGCGCGCACGAAACGAACTCGTGCCCCGTTTGAAATACCCGACACTGTGGACTGGACTGTCCACGTTGAGGGTGGCAGACAAGAACGCGACATTGCCGAAAGCTGGAGTGCCGCAATAGTAAATTGGAGAAATCATCATGAAACACTGTCTTCTGTGGGCCGTTGGCTGTCTGGCAGGCGCACAACTTTTCGCCGCTTCGCCGGACAAGATCGTTTTTCGCGCGGGGGCGGCGGCGAGCAATATCACGCCTTTCCTGGGCGGCGAAATCGTCGGCAACTTCGTGCGCCCCATCGCCACCAACGTCCACGACGAATTGCACGCGCGCTGCCTTGTGCTGGACGATGGCAAGACGCGGCTCGCGCTGGTGGTGTGCGATCTGCTCGGAACCAGCCGCAGCGTGAGCACCGAGGCCCGCAAGCTGATCCAGCAGAACACGGGGATACCGCCGGAGCACGTGCTGATCTCGGCGGTGCATACGCACTCGTCCTGCGTCGCGTCGGGCAAGGGGACGCCGGGCGAATACAACAAGTTCGTGGCGCAGCGCATCGCCGACGGCGTGCAGACCGCTATCGGCAGGCTGCGGCCCGCGCAGGCGGCGTTTGTGACCGCCGAGGCCCCGGAGCACGTCTTCAATCGCCGCTGGTTCATGAAGCCCGGCACGGTCCCGCCCAATCCGTTCGGCGGCGTGGACCGCGTGAAAATGAATCCTCCGGGCGGCAGCCCCGACCTGGTCGAGCCGGCTGGCCCCACCGACCCGACCGTCTCCGTCCTCGCCCTGCGCGAGCCGGAGGGACGGCCGATCGCGGTTTATTCGGCCTACTCGCTGCATTATGTGGGCGGTGTGAGAGACGGCGACATCTCAGCGGACTACTACGGCATGTATTGCGAGGAGTTGAAACGGTTGCTCGGCACGCGGGACCAAGACCCGCCGTTCGTGGCGATGATGGCCAACGGCACCAGCGGCGACATCAACAGCATCAATTTCCGCAAGCCGCGCCCGAAGCTGCCGCCCTACGTCAGGGTGCGCTCCATTGCCGACGACATTGCGCGCAAGGTCCACGCCGCGCTGGCCAAGGCCGAGTATCGCGACGGCGTGACGCTCGCCGCGCGTTTCCGGGAACTGACAATCGCCAGCCGGCAGCCCACCGCCGAGCAGCTTGCCTGGGCGAAGGAGACGCTCGCCAAACCGGCCCCCAAGTCCGACAAGGTTGACATGCCTGCGACCTACGCCCGCCGGACGTTGAGCGTGGCCGCGATGCCCAAGACGGTTTCCGCGCCGTTGCAGGTCTTCCGCATCGGCCCGGTGTGCATCGCAAGCATGCCGTGCGAGGTGTTTTGTGAGATCGGGTTGGAGTTCAAGAAACGGAGCGCTGTCCAGCCGGCGTTCATGGTTGAGCTGGCGCACGACGGTCTGGGATACCTGCCCACGCCCCGGCACTTCGCGCTGGGCGGCTACGAGACCTGGCTCGGCACCAGCCGGATGGAACCGCAGGCTTCGGAAAAGATGCTCACCGCGGTTTTGGAAATGGCGGCGGAGGTCAAGGAGCAACCGTGACCAACCGCTGTGAGAAAAGATGAAAGAGAGCGGATAACACAACACGATACGAACATGAGCAAATTCCAGCACTTCTTGCACGGATCCGCGAACCTTGCGGGCTTTGTGATGATCGTCGGTTCCTCGCTGTCGCTCGCAAGCGAGCAGCCCGCCGCTCGCGACTGGCAGAGGGTCGTCGTGCCGAGCGTGCGTGAGGCAGCGCGCAAATTTGCCAATCCACCGGCGGAATACAGCCTGACGATGTGGTGGTTCTGGAACGGTGAGATGACAGACGCCAACATCCGGCGCGATCTCGCAGATTTGAAGGCGCATGGCGTCTGCTCGGTGATGCTGTGGTGCTACAACGGGCTGGAGAAGCTGGAGTATCTCTCGCCGGCGTGGTTCGAGCGCGTGAAGTTCGCCGTGCAGGAGGCGCGGCGCGTCGGCGTGCGCGTCTGGATCGCGGACGAGGGCTGTTATCCGAGCGGGTTCATCGGCGGCAAGGTGACGCGGGAGCGGCCGGCGCAGCGAATGCAGATTCTCACGGGGAAGAAAACGGCGGCCGGCCAGGTGGAAGTGAAGCCGGAATACCGCACTTCGGCCACGCGCTACATCCACACGCCCGGTTTCAGGAAGGATGAAAGCTGTTCTCTCTTCGACGCGCTCGATCCTGCGGCCACCAGCGGTTTCCTGAAGGACGTTCACGAGCAGTATCGCCGGCACATCGGCAACGAGTTCGGTCGCACGGTGCTTGGTTTCATGGGCGATGAGCCGTCGTTTCCCGGCGTCCCCTACACGGCGGGCATCTTCGAGGAGTTCGAGCGGCGCAAGGGTTACGACGTGCGCCCGCACCTGCCGAAACTGTTCGCGAAGGAGCTGCGCGACGAAGACCGGCGCGTTCGCGCCGACTACTGGGACGTGTGGAGCGACCTCTACCGGGACAACTTCTTCAAACCGCAGGCCGACTGGTGCGCGCGGCACGGCATGGAGTTCCAGATGCACCTCTGCGGCGAGGAGGACATGAAGACGCTCGTGGCCTTGAACGGCGACTACTTCAAGTGCATGCGGCCGGTGCAGGTGCCGGGCGTGGACGCCATCTGGCGGCAGATATGGCCGGACAAAGTCGCCGACTATGCGAAGCTCGCCTCGTCCGCCGCGCATGTCTGGGGCCGGCCGCGGGCGTTCAGCGAGGGCTACGCCGTCTATGGGCGCGGACTGAGCGTGGAGCAGGCCAAGTGGGTGCTCGACCATCATTTCGCGCGCGGCATCAACCTGTTCCAGACCATGTCGTATCTCTCCTCGCGCGAGACGTTCCGCCCCTACTTCTGCCCGCCGGACCTGAACCTCAGCCCGCAGTGGCCGCAGTTCGCCCAACTGCACGCCTACGCCAACCGGATGTCCTACTTGCTCTCGGTGGGCGAGCCGACGGCGGCCATCGCGCTCTACTATCCAACCACGAGCGGCTGGCTGGGCGATTTCTCCGGCGACGCGACGACGCTGGCGATCGCGCAACGGCTCTTGGAGAGCCAGCGCGATTTCGACTTCGTGGACGAACAGGCATTGCAGTCGGGGCTGAAGCTTGAGGCGATGGCGCTGGTGAACCAGAGCGGCCAGCGATATCGCACCGTGATCGTTCCGCCGGTGAAGGTGATCTCGGAGACGGCGCTCGCGCGGCTGGAAGCGTTCGCCAAAGCAGGCGGCAAGGTCGTCTTCGTGAAACAGTGGCCGGAGTTGGTCGTGGGCAGAACCTATCTGCACGCCGCCAAAGGTTCGGCAAATCTGGTGTGGGCCACGCTGGCCGCAGAAACTGAGTTGTTCGGCTTGCTGCCGACGCCGGATTTGAAACTGAGCGCAGCATGTCCTGCCGTGAAGCACGTTCACCGTCGGCTGGCCGATGGCGATGTGTATTTCCTCTTCAACGAGTCGGACCGCGTGCTCGACCTGATCGCGTCGCTTCAAGGCGCGGGCGCGCCGGAGTATTGGGATGCCGTTACGGGCAAGCGGACGCGAGCAGCCTCGTGGAGCCGCCAAGGCGATGGTGTCCGTCTGTCGCTGGCGCTCGAACCGTATGAAGCGCGAGCCATCGTGCTGGGGCCGGCCGCTTCACAAGCGACGAAGGTCCGGCCCGCGTTGAAGCAAACCGGCGATGGCATCACCATCGAGGGCGACTGGAAACTGACGATTGGCGCGAAGGAATTCCGCGGCCCGCTGAAGACATGGGCTGATTACGGTGAGCCGGGCTACTGCGGCACCGTGCGCTACACGAAGGAGTTCAACGTTCCGCGCAGCTTCGCGGACGCTAAGCGAGGACTGCATCTCGATCTCGGAGAAGTGAAATACTCGGCGCGGGTCCGCTTGAACGGCAAAGACCTCGGCGCTCTCGCGTGGCGGCCATTCCGCTGGCCCGTTGGTGACGCGATCAACGCCGGCAACAACCTCCTCGAAATCGAAATCACGAACACGGCGGCCAATGAACTGGCCGGTAGCCCGGAACGGCTTGCGGAACTGGAAAAGAAAGGCTGGCTGCTGAACTCCTACGTGAAGCGATACCTGCCATTCGACAAGGAGATGGTGCCATCGGGCCTGCTCGGTCCCGTGCGCTTGGTTCGCTATGAAACAGTGAAGTGAAAGACGAATCCATGAACCCATTCAACATGACCCGACTTGAATTTGCGCGCGTGGCAGCCATCGGCGCGGCCGGCATCGGCAGCGCGCTCAATGCCAAGGGCGCAGCGCCCTCATCGCCGCTGAAGATCACCATCATCGGCGATTCCTCGTGCATCCCCGACTCGAAGCGCGAGACGGCCTGTTTCCTCATCAACGGCAAACATCTCGTGGACACCGGCTGGTGCGCGGCGTTGAGGATGCGCGAGCATGGGTTCGACCCGCTCGCGCTGGAATCCATCATCCTCACGCATTTCCACCAAGACCATTACATCGGCCTGCCGCAACTGCTGTTCTACATCGGCCTGCGAAAACGCCCCGGCCCGCCGCTGAACATCGTCGGACCCAGCGAGAACCTCCAGCGCGTCGTCGAGGCGGCTGACGCGTTCCTGCAGGTCCCGCGCTTCCCGGAACTGGCAGCGAACCGCAAGCTGGTGCCGCTTGCCGCAGGTGATAAGTTCGAGACGCCGGAGTTGCGGTTCGACACGTTCGCCGCCCACCACACCTCTGGAACAAACCGGATCGAGCAGGCGCTGGTTTATAAAGTCACCAACAGGGCCAGCGGCGCGTGCGCGGTCTTCACCGGCGACACGCATCATCACCCGCCCATCGCCGACTTCGCCAAAGGCGCATCTCTGTTGATCCACGACGGCGCGCACACCGCACCGAAGGACGCCGCGCGCATTGCCCAACAAGCTGGCGTCAAGAAGCTGGTTCTCATCCACTACAACCAAAACCGCGCCGCGAAGATTCTCGCTGAGGCCAAGGCCATATTTCCCAACACAGAACTGGCTGAGGAAGGGCATACACTGGAGGTTTCGCGCCCATAACAAATGAACCGGCGCGAGTTCATCGCAAACTCTTGCGTAGCGGCGGGCAGTCTTGCGCTTGCTGGTTGTGGCTCTGTGCCGGACGCGAAAGGAACAAGACTCACCGTCGGCGCGGCCAGACACCGGATCACGCCGCCGCTCTGGGTGCCGTATCTCACGTCTTCCGGCAACGGCACCCACGCGCCGTTTCAAGGTGTCCACGACGACCTCTTCGCCCGCGCGCTCGTGCTCGATGACGGACACGACGCCATTGCCGTCCTTGCGGTGGATTTCATCGGTTACGACAACGCTCTCCTCGGCCCCGGCCGCGATTTCACCGCTGAGTTTCGCCGCAAGGTCGTTGCGTCCACGGCGCTCAGGTCCGACGCCGTGATGCTCGCCGCCACGCACTCACACTCCACACCGGAGACCATCGGCCTCACGCCGTTTCGCGACGTGCGCGGCGTGCCGGAATGGATCGAGAACCATCTCAGCGAACTCGCGACTACGGTTATCGAGGCGTGGCGCAACCGCGTCCCGGCACGCGCCCGCGCCGGCGTCACGAAGGTGGACGGCATTGCCTGCTACCGCCGCATCCGTTTGCGCAATGGGAAGGAAAGCCGGCAAGGCCCGCTGCCACCGCCGGAGGACGTCGCTGTCCCGTGGCGGCTTGACGAGGACTTGAACATCCTCCACCTCGAGTGCGACAACGGCGCGCCGCTGGCCGTGCTGCTCAACTACACCGCGCATCCGGTTGTGGCGATGCTGCTGCCGCAGGTCTCCGCTGATTATCCCGGCGCGGCGACGGCAATGATTGAGCGTGAATTGCCCGGCGCCGTCTGCCTCTTCACCAACGGTTGCGCCGGCAACGTCAACACGGTCAAGGTCGCGACCAACTTTGACGACGTGCAGGCCATCGGCGCCACGCTCGGCCGCGCTGCGCTTGGCAAGCTTTGCGAATTGAAACCTCTTGCTAATCCAGCGGTTGCCCATCGTTCCACGCAGCTCACGCTCGCTCCGCGCGAATGTCCGCCGCTCGTCGAAGCCGAGAAAGCCGCTGCCAAAGATCCGTCAGCAAAAAACCGCGTGCTGTTGCGTCTCGCCAAGAAACTTGCCGAAGGCCCGCTCCACGCCGAAGTGCAGGCGATGCGGCTTGGGCCGGTAAGCTGGGTCTCGCTGCCGGGCGAGCCGTTCGTCGAGACTGGCTTCGCGCTCAAGGGCGCGGGCGCGACGTTCGTGGCGGGCTACGCGAACGGTTACCTTGGCTACCTCCCGATTCGCCGGGCGTATGACGAGGGCGGCTACGAGACGCTCGCTGGCCCGTGGAGCCGCGTCGCACCGGGCAGCGCGGAACAATTGGAAGCCGCCGGTGTCTCCTGTCTGCGCGCCGTCAACGCCAGCGGAACACGACTATGAAGACGTTATTGTTTACTGTGGTTACTCTTGCCGGCCTTGTCGCAACGGCGTCAGCCGATCTTATCGCGACCAACCTGGTCATCCGGTCGGGGACGTCCGCGACGCTGGCGTTTCCGGCGCGCGAGGCGGCGACGGCAGAGGTGGCGCTGCTGACGTTCCAGGCGCGGCTGGAATCGCGTCGCATCGGCGGCTCGACCTACGCGATGCGCCTCCAACTCAACGGTCAGCCGCTGGAGCCGGAGCACATCATCAACAAACCTCGCAAGCTCACCATGCGTGAGGGTCGCCAACTCGGCTGGTTCGCAGTCCCCGGCTGGCGCGTGCCGTATGCGCCGGATTTTGCAGCGAACGAGAAGTCCAAGTCACCCATCAGCATCGCGGACCCGGAGCCGCATCGCTGGACGTTCGACGTAACGCGGCTGCTGCGACCGTCGGGCAACCGGCTGGTCATCGCCGCGGTTTCCCAACTGCCGCTGACCAGTCCGCTGACGCTGGGACAGATCGAGCTGATCTTCAAACCGTCCGAACATGTGAGGCGCGTGAAGTGGGAGGAGGAAGATGAGCCGGTGTGGACCGGGCCGTCGCTGTTCGTGCCAGCGAAGACGTATCGCGTGAACTACCGCGTCACGCCGCGCGGCGACCGCGCGTTGCGGGTGACGGCTGGCGGAGAGTCGTTTGACATCGAGAGCGTGTTTCGTTGCGTGGACCCGAAGGCGTTTCGGGTGAAGCGCAGCGTGCGGTCGCTGGCCGAGTGCGTCGAGGTGACGGACACGATCGAGAACCTCACAGACGGCGACATCGGGCTGATGATCCATCATCGCGTGCCGCTGGCGGCGCGGAAGGTCGAGTCGCTTCATCTCTGCGGCTGGCCGAAGGCGATGAAGGAAGGTTCGCAGTATCAGGCGATGCATCCGTCGGTCTTCGCGGCGACCGAGGCCGGCGGTTTCGCGTTGCTCGCGCGCGACGACGTGTTCCGGGTGCATTGCCGGAGCGCGTTGGAGGGCGGCGTGGCGAGCATCAACGACGAACGCTTCGGCCTCGCGCCGCGCGCCCGCTACAGGATGCGCTGGAACTTCTTCCCGGTGCCGTCGCGCGACTATTGGGATTTCGTCAACGCCGCCCGGCGTGCGCTGGACGTGAACTTCACGCTCGACGGCCCGATGGGCTTCATCAGCATGCCGCGCGCGTCGGCCCCGCAAATGACCGACGCGGAACTGAAGGCTTTTGCCGACAACCGCAGCCTGCGCTACGTCAGCGCGAACATCCCCTACACCGACAAGCCGCCGCATCGTTACCTGCACGGCACGGGCTATCTCGAAGCCGGCGACTGGGCCGCGCGGTCGAAAGAGCTGCTGCAACGGCTCGCAAAGCTGCGGCCGGGGCTGATACCGGTCACTTACTTCCACGAGTTCTGCTCGACGGAGAGCGGCTCGCCGGAGAAATACCGCGACGCGCGCATCCTGCGCGGCGACGGCGCGCAGGCCAACTACCCGTATAGCTATCCGCTGCCGCTGTTTTGCCCGACGCTCGGCAACAGCTACGGCCGCGCGCTGCCGGGCTTCTTCGACTGGGCGCGGCGGGCCGTCGGCGCGCGCGGGATTTACTGGGACGAGATGGACGGCACCAGCGAGACCTTCACGTTCGACGGCCGATGGGACGGCCACACCGTCGTGATGGACCCGAAGACGCTGAAGATTCTCAGCAAGCCCGCAATGATCGCGCTGCTGAGCCAGGAGTGGCGCATCAAACAGGCGAAGGACATCCTCAAGCGCGGCCCTCTCATCGCCAATGGCCAGCCGCAGACCGAAAGCATGACGCGCGTCCATTTCCTGCGGTTCGTCGAGACCGGCGACATCAACCACCTCATCCACGCGCAGCTCTACACGCCCGTCGGCCTCGGCGACCACCTGACCGAGAAGACCGAGAAAGACATCGCCCGCCAGATCCGCGCGCATCTGCGGTTCGGCTGCCTCTACTATTATTACAGCAGCCACATCCCGACGACCTACCCGCAACTGACGAGCCGGATGTATCCGTTCACGCCCATCGAACTGCGTCACGGCGTGCTCATCGGCAAGGAACGCATCCTCACCGCGCGCAGCGGCACGTTCGGCTGGGGCGACCGTTCGAAGCACGAAGTCCACGCCTTCGATAACACCGGCCGTGAAGTGCCCGACTTCAAAGCCGAGACACGCCAGCGCGACGGCGCGACGCTGACCGAGATGCGCCTCGCCAAAGGCTGGACCGCGGCGATTATGAGGAAATGATGAGAACAACGGTCGCAATCCTGATGGTCGTGCTCGCTTCCGCGGGAGGCGAGGCGTTTGGCGGTGAACCGAAACGTTACCCGGTTCCGGCGAAGTGCTTCCAAACCGAGAGTGGCCATTGCTACACCGCCGGCATGGACTTCGGCGAGGAGGGCGACAAGGACACGGGCAACAAGTCCGGCCTGTTGCTGTTTGAGGACGGCAAACCGCTCGGCCCGACGCGAGCGATGCACAAGGATATCCGCGAGAAGGGCGGCGGGCGGTATTCGCACTGGACGCGACACGGTCTTTACATGTCCGCGTCGGACAACTCCGACCCGCGCAAGAACGGCCGCAAGTATGAAGTCGCGTCAACGAGCGCGGAGAGCGAACTCGCGGGACCGATTCAGCTTCCCTCCACGCCGAAGCGCCACGTCGAGGTCATCCGCGGCTCGCGCCACGAATACACGCTCCGGCTCGGCGGCAATCTCGATTACGAGAACAGCCACACGCGCTTCAACACGGGTTTCACGGTCGCGTTCCAGCCGAACGTCTCGCTGACCATCGCGAACACCGGCAGCCGCCCCGTTGCGTGGCCAAAGCTCGTCGCCAACGGCGTGCGCGACTGGAGCACCTACGAGAGCCTGCTGGCCGACTTCACGCGCGGCGCGACCAACGACCAGGAGCGCGCGTTGTTCATCTGGCAGACCGCGCGCGAGAACCGCTACCACTGCTTGCCGCTGTTTCCCGACAACGAGTTCCACGACCCGGTGAAGATCTTCAACTCCTACGGGTTGAACCTCTGCGACGACATGGGCAACTGCGGCTGCTCGCTGTTCAAACACGCCGGCCTTGGCAAGCCGAAATACTCGATTGACCCGAAGACGCGCAGTCTGCACGGCCACGTGATGTGCGAGGCGGTCGTGGATGACCGTCACCAGTTTCTCGACATAGACGAGAGCGCGTTCTACCTCGACCGCGAGTGCGAGCGGCCTGTCAGCGGCGACGCCTGCGCGCGTGACCACGACCTCGTGCGGCGTGAGGTGCACTTTGGGCCGGTGTTTGGCGGTTGGGGCGATAGCGAAAGCTCCGCGGCGATCTTCGGCAACGACGACGGCGCGGGGCAGAATTTCCTGCGCGGCCACGAGATGCGCTACACGCTGCGGCCCGGCGAGCGCGTGGTGTTCCGCTGGGACAACATCGGCAAATACGCCGCGCACAGCGAAAAGTGGGACCACGAGCCGCCCGTCTTTGGCAACTCGAAGTTCATCTACAAACCGCGGATCGGAGACGGTGCGACGGCAGGCACGTTCACATATACCGTGGACACGCCGTGGGCCATCTGCGGCGGGACATTGCGGGCGGAGTTCATCGGCGGCAACGCGGAGGACAAGTTCGCGCTTGACGTGCGACTCGACGGCAAGAAGGTGACGCGCGTCTGGGAAGGCGCGGCGCGCGGGCCGCTGAAGGCGAACGTGGTGATCGACGACGCGCTCCAGCCGCGGCGCGCGCCGGCGAAGTATCACTACGAGGTCGTCGCGACCGTCCCGTCCGGCGAGGCGAAGCTGAAGTCGCTGGAGATCGAGACCGACGTGATGGCCGCGCCGTTGTCGCTGCCACGGCTGCGGCGCGGTGAGAACAAGTTCGTCTATACCGACCAACAGGACGGCCCGCACGAGATCACGATCACGCAGGAGTGGCGCGAGTGCGACACGCTGAAGCCGCCGTTGCCGCCTGCGACTCCGGAGTATCCCGCAGTCGGCGCAACGATCCGCGACTCGATGGTGACGTTCAAGTGGCCTGCCACCAACGGCGCGCGCGCGTGGCACATCCAGGTCAGCCAGCGCGAGGACTTCCGCATCCCGTATCGGCCGAGCTACGACGTGGTCATCAAAGACCGGCAGTGGTGCGTGCCCTACACCGGCATGTTCGCGCCGGACACGACCTACCACTGGCGCGTGCGCGCCCGCGACAAGCGCGGCCTCTGGAGCGAGTGGAGTCCGGCATGGACGTTCCGCTGGGAAGGCCCACGCACGCCGCTCGACGTGCGCGCCCAAGCCCGCGACGGCGGCCTCGTGTTGCGCTGGAAGCCGAACCCGCGCGGCACGCGCCCCGTGGCCTACGATGTCTATGGCTCGGACGAGAAAGGTTTTTCCGTCCACAAGACCACCTACGATTCCTATACGCGCGGCAAAGTGCCGGCGAACTTCCTCGACCGCACCACCGGCACGGAGATGCCCGTCGTCTCGCCAACGCCGAGCCACGCGAACATGAACCGCTGCTACTACCGCGTCGTGGCCGTGGACGCGAACGGCACCGAGAGCATCTGCTCCGATTACGCCGAGATGCCGCATCCGCATTTCTGGAGCAAGCCGCCCGCGGTGGCGAAGGTCGGCTCGACGTTCTCGTATCAGCCCGGCGTCATCCGCTCGCTCGGCGACGCTCAGCATCGCTACGAGCCGAAAGGCAACGGTTTCTGGGAGGCCGAGGAACTTACGTTCAGCGTGCGGAACACTCCTGCGTGGCTGAAGCTTGACGCGAAGACTGGCGTGTTGAGCGGAACGCCCGACACACCCGGCAAGCATCGCGTCGAACTTGAAGTCCGCACCCAGTTCGGTGGCAAGGCGGTGCAGGAGTTTGAACTGGCGGTAAAGTAGTCATCACGCTCCGCGTGATGGTTGTTAATGAAGATTCCGTCACGCGGAGCGTGACGACTACTATGTTTCGGGCGTAACCTCCGAATTGTTCCGCATGAGGATGAACCGTTTAGCTGTCATTATGCGAGCCGGATTGCTGTTGGCATTAGCCATCTCCGCAAATGCCGCGCAACCCGACGCGGAGATGCGGCGCGCGGTGGAGGAGGACTGGACGCGGCAGGAGAAACGGTGGGGACGCGAGGCGGGCTCAGTGGAAAGCATCCGCGAGGCTGTCGCGCGCGCTACGCGCTTGCTGGAGCATCGGCAGAGGAATGGAAGCGACGCTGTAGCGGCGGTCTCTGACCGCCGAGACTCTTTGCAAGACGGACAACCGGCGGTCAGAGACCGCCGCTACAGGACCGAGGCCGTGGCGAAGCTAGCGGAGTTGCAACGTGCGACGGAGAGAGTGGATTCCCTTGATAACACAGGCCGGTTCGCGCTCTATCACCGCGCGCGTTGGTTTGCGCGGGAACTGGCGCTCGATGACCGGCGCGTCACGGGACAGCCGTTGGTGTTCATGAAGCGCAACCGGTTTGTCTGCCAGATGCTCCACGAATACATGGGCTACTTCCACGACTACGGCAACGTCGCGGGCGGCGGCGGCGTCTTTGTTCTTGAACGGCCGGGTTACTCGCTCAAGACCCGCGACCTCATCCGCGGCCGTTTGACGAACGGCAATTTCACCACGCTTGCGCTGTCCTACGACGCACGGACGGTTTTCTTCGCGTTTGCGGAGCGGTCGGAGAAGAAGCCGGAGTTCACGTCGCCGGAGCGGCGCTCGTTTCACATCTTCTCGATGTCGCGCGACCGCTCGGCGCTGCGGCAACTGACGCGCGGGGTCGAGGATGATTTCGATCCCTGCCCGCTGCCGGACGGCGGCATGGCGTTCATGTCGTCGCGGTGCGGCGGTTTTGCCCGTTGCAACAACGCCTGGGAACCGTGTGCGACTTACACGCTGCATCGCATGGACGCCGCCGGCGGCCACATCCGCACGCTGTCGTTCCACGAAACCGACGAGTGGCATCCGTTCGTCATGAACGACGGGCGGCTGGTGTTCATCCGGTGGGACTACGTGGACCGCTCGGCGGCGAACTTCCACGGGCTGTGGACCAGCCGCGCGGACGGCACGGGTGTGGCCGGGTTGTTCGGGAACTATACGATGCGCATCAACGCCTGCTACCAGCCGCGGCCCATCCCAGGCTCGGACAAACTGCTGTTCCTAGCGGGAGCGCACCACGCGGACGTGGGCGGCTCGCTGGTGATGCTCGACCCGAAGCGCGCGCGGCTCGACGCGAAGACCGGCGAAGACGATCTCGACGCGACGCGCGTGCTGACGCCGGAGATTTGTTTCCCGGAATCGGCGGGCTGGCCGAAAAGCTACTTCCACAGCCCGTGGCCGCTGTCGGAGGATGCGTTCTTGGTGTCGTTCAGCTTCGATCCGCTGCCGGGTATGAGTTCCGGCGAGAAGAAGGACACGCGCACCGGGCTGTATTACTTCGACCGCTTCGGCAATCTCGAACTGCTCTATCGCGACGCGGGCATCTCCTCGATGTATCCGATCCCGCTGGCCCCGCGCGCCCGCCCGCCGGTCGTCGGCTCCAACCTCGCGCCCGACCTCGGCGGCGAGGGCGAGTTTCTCCTGAGCGACGTGGGGCGCAGCTTGATGCCGCTGCCGACGGATAGGCCCATCCGCGAACTTCGCGTGTTCCAGTTGCTCACCAAGACCGGCACGCACACCGCGAACGTTCCGCGCATCGGCCACGCGAACGCCGAAAACGCCCGCGTGCTGCTCGGCACGGTGCCGGTGGAGACGGATGGTTCGGCCTACTTCCGCGCGCCGGCGGGCAAACCGCTTTATTTCCAGGCTGTGGATGCCACAGGCCGCGCGGTGCAGAGCATGCGCAGCGAAGTTTATCTGCAACCGGGCGAGCGCCGCGCCTGCGTCGGCTGCCACGAAGCGCCCGGCACCGCCGCTGCGAACCGCCCCACGCTCGCGATGCGGCGCGCGCCGTCGCGTTTGCAGCCCGGCCCCGACGGCACGCGACCGATGAGCTATCCGTTGCTGGTGCAACCGGTGCTGGACCGCCACTGCGTGCGCTGTCACGACGGCCAGCCGGCGACCGGCAAGAGCAAGCTGGCGTTGACCGGCGAGATGGCGGGAAATTTCACGCGCTCGTATCAGAACTTGAAGCCGCACCTGCGTTGGTATGAATGGGGCGGCGCGAGCATCAGCCAGATTGCGACGCAACCCGGCCGCATCGGCGCCGACGCGAGCCCGCTGACGGCGATCCTCGACGACGCGACGCATCGCTCGCAAGTCCAGTGGACCGACGCCGACCGTCGCAGTCTCTATCTCTGGCTTGACGCGAACGTGCCGTTCTACGGCACCTACGACCACGCCGAGCAACTGGCCCAGCGCGAAGGCCGCTCTGTGTTTGTGCCGCGTTCCAGGTGATTTGAATTGTGAGTTTACTATCCACCGACGGGCAGGCAAAAAAGAGCTAATCATGAACACCAAACTGCTGACAGTTCTGGCCGTCTTGCTCCTCGCACGTAGCGCAACTCTGGCGCTGGAGACGGAGACGTTGTTTGACGGAACCAACCCCCGCGACTGGAGCACCGCGCGCGACGACGAACGGCTGAAGCGGGAATTTTCGCTGAGCGAGTTGGTGGCCATGAAAGATCCGGCCGCATTGCGTTGGCGGTTCGTCTCGCGCGGCATCGGCTACAACGACCTCTTTCTCATGAAGCCGATCGAGCGACGTTTCGACGCCGTCCGCGTGCGAGTCAAGAACGAGGGTGAACCGTTCGAACTTGCTGTGAAGGTGCGAGACGCTGGTGGCGCGGAATGGACAGCAAGCCGAATCCCGCTGGCGCGCGGCGGCGATTGGCGATGGATCGAATTCCCGCGCGCACAGTGGCATGCGGCCTCCTGGTCGCGGGATGCAGACGGCAAGCTGGATTTTCCGCTGGCGTATTTCGCACTCATCGCTTTCGGAGTGCGGCCGGGGATTGAGTATCAACTGAAAGTCCAGTGCATCGAGATTGTCCGTCCCGACCGGCCGGTCGCGACGATTCATGAATTCGATCTGCCGGCCAGACTTCCCGCGGACCGGAGTTTCGTTGCGCGGCTGGGATTCAGTCTCGATAAGCCGTGTCAGGAAGAAGACGCGGCGCTGACGTTCCGGCGCGGAGGAGTGGTCAAGCTGCGTCTGCCGCTGGCACTGACAACGCCGCTCTCCAGAATCACGCCCGGTCAGCAAGTGCAGTTCGACCGGCTGGAGTTGAGTGTGCCCGAATACGCTTTCGGCGGGAAGATGTCGGTGGCGTTGCAGTTGGGCGAGGCGCGTGTCCAACGGGATGGAAAGCGAGCGGACGAGGAGTTGGGCGCCGTGACGATTCAGCAACGGAAAACCGCCCAAACCATCGCGCGGGTCAAGCCCCACAACGGCGCGCCGACATTGTTCATCAACGGCGCGCCGCACAGCGGCATGGTGTGGGCCACGTATCGTCCAACCCCCGAGGTGTTCGGCGATTTCACCCGGGCCGGCCTCGATCTCTTCACGTTCTGCGGCACGCCCACCGAAGCCGGTTACGGACTGTCAAAAACCGCCTGGGTGGCTCCCGGGCAGTTCGATTATTCCGAGTTTGATCAGCGCGTGATGATGCTCCTGCAAGCCAACCCGCGCGCTTACTTTTTCCCGCGCCTCTACCTGCACGCGCCGAAGTGGTGGAGCGAGAAACATCCCGACGACATCGTGCGGATGGATCCCGGCGACGGCAAACCGGTGCCGTTCCTCCACGCCGGCGGCAAGCCTGCGCCGAGTTGGGCGTCGGAGATATGGCGGCGCGACACGGTGGCGGCGCTGAAACGGTTGATCGCGCACATTGAAACGTCGCCCTATGCGGATCGCGTCATCGGCTACCATCTTGCCTCCGGCACGACGGAAGAATGGATGATGTGGGGCGGCAACGAGAACCAATGGGTGGACTACTCGCTGGCGAACGTCGCGCGGTTCCGCCGCTGGCTGAAGGCGAAATATGGCACTGACCAACGCCTCCGCGCCGCTTGGGCCGATCCGGTCGTGACGCTCGCCACAGCGGCGATTCCGACCAAAGCCCAGCGGCAGAAAACCGAATCCGGCTCACTGCGCGATCCAGCGAAGGAGCAAGCCGTTGTTGATTACTACCTCTACAACGCCGATCTCGTGGCCGACACGATCTGCTATTTTACGAAAGCGGTGAAGGAGACCACCAGCCGCCGAAAAATCGCTGGCGTCTTTTACGGCTACCTGCTCCAGCTTTGTGGCGAGCAACGCCAGCAGAACGCCGGACATCTCGCGCTGGCAAAAGTCCTCGCCTCGCCGGACGTGGATTTTCTAACCAGCCCGACCAGCTATGCGTTTCGCCAACTCGGCGGCGAGGGCACCAGCCACTTCATGTCCCTGCTTGGCAGCGTTCGGATTCATGGGAAGCTGTGGTTTGACGAGAACGACATCCGCACGTCGCTGTCTGGCGGGCGCGTGGGCGAATGGGGCCGGCCAACGGACGTGGCGGGCGACATCCTGCAGCAAGACAAGGAACTGGCCAACTGCATTGTCAACGGCACGGCGCAGTGGTGGTTCGACGTTGGCGGCAATAAATACAACCATCCCGCCCTGATGGGCCGGATCGGCGAGCTTGCCGGCAAGGCCCGCGAGGCGCTCGCGCTGGACCGCACGCCCGCCGACGAAGCGGCGTTCGTCGTGGACGAGAAGAGCCTCTGTTACCTGCGCGTTGCCGATCCGCTGGGGAGTTCGCTTCTGCTGAGACAACTACCCGCCTTGCATCGCATCGGCGCGCCAGTCGGCCATTACTTGGTGACCGATCTCGCCCGCATCAGCGACCGGAAGCTTTACATCTTTCCGACGAGCTTCGCGCCCACGGCTGCCGACTGCAAAGCGATTGATGCCCTCAAGCGCGACCACCATGTGCTGCTGTTCCTCGGCGCGCCGGGAGTCTATCGCGACGGGAAACTCGACGAAACCGGCATGGCGGAGCTGACGGGAATCAAACTGCGATTGTCACGCGAGCCGTCGGCGCTGCGCGTCACGTTGAAGCCTGGGCATCCACTCACCGCCGGTCTGGACGGTGTCGTTTACGGTAGTGATCAGAAGACGTTTCCTGTTTGTTACGCGGACGATCTTGACGCGAAAGTGGTCGGGACGTTGCCCGACGGCCAGCCGGGCCTTGTGATGAAGGAGCACGGCGACTGGACGGCGGTGTATTCGTCGGCACCGCTGCTGCCGGCTGAACTGCTGCGCCGGATGGCGAGGCTCGCGGGCGTGCATCTCTATGTTGGCAGCGAGGACGTCGTCTGGGCTTCGCGCCAACTGCTGGCGGTCAGCGTCAAGGAAGCCGGCGCGCGAAACATCACGTTGCCCCGCAAGGCCAACGTGCGCGACCTTTATCGCGGCACGAAGATCGGTGACGGCGTTGTTTCTTTCGATGTGAACTTTGAAGACCGCGCTACGCGGGTGTTTGTCGTTGAGTAGGATCTGCGCGAGATAGGCCTTAATGAAAACATCACGATTCATCTCTGTAACGCTGGCTTTGCTGGCTCTTAACATGGCGCACGCCGCAGGGCCGATCAGCGAACTGACGGCGACCGCGCGCGACGGGCAGGTGTTCTTGACTTGGAAGGAGGCGGCGACGCCGGAGGGCGCGACGTTCAACGTGTATCTCGCGAGCAGTCCCATCAGCGACGTGGCGAAGGCGACGCGCGTGGGGCATCACATCGAGCGGCACAGCGCGCGGGATTGGTGGGAAGACCCGGCCTCGTTCAAGAAAGGCGTGAAGGCCAGCGCGCCGGTCGGGTTCCGCATCGGCAACGGCGGCGAACGGCTGGACCCGGCGGGCGGGTTGTTTGTGCATACGGTCAGGAAGGGCACGCACGGCGGGTTGTTCTTCGCGGTGACGTGCAACGATCCGGCTGGCAAGGAGGACACGCAGGTCGTCGCTGGCGAGAACTCGCTACGCGACGGCGTCGTGGTCGAGGCGGCGGCCATCCAGCCCATCTGGCAGGGGAAAGGCGCGCCGACCGCGCCGGGCGCGGGCAAGGGCAAGCCGCTCTGGTTGAACCTACACGCGAAGGGTGGCGTGGTGGGTGGCATGGAGTATCTGGTGTTCGGCGACGAGACGATGGGCTGGCGCGAGGGATTGCCGTTCAAGTTCAGTGTGCGGATCGAGCGCAACGAGATCGTGGTGCGGCCAACCGACCGCGTCTGGATCAACCGGTCGCACAACGAGGCGGGCGACGGCGGCACACCGGCCATCTGGACGTTCTGGTTCGGCTACAACTCGAACATCTTCGACCGCAAGCTCATGGCCGAGGGCGTGCCGGTCAACTACACAGAGCGGCGCAACCTGTGGATTCTCGATTGGGTGCGGCGGCATCATCAGCCCGACGCGAGCCGGTGGTATTGTTCCGGCAGTTCGATGGGCGGTTGCGGCACGGTTTCGTTCGGCTGGCGGCATCCGGAACTGTTCGCCGCGTGCCACGCTCACGTGCCAATCGTCAGCTACACCTATCTTGGCGGCAAAGGTAGCGCCACACGGCTGGAACCGTCGTGCTGGACCGGCGCCATCCCGCCGGAACTGAAAACGAGCGATGGTGTGCCGCTGCTGGAGCGCATGAACGGCGCGAAGTTTGCCGCGGAGGCGAAAGGCAATCCGCCGTTTCTGTTCATGATTCACGGACGGCAGGACGCTTCGATCCCGTGGCAAAACAATCCGCCGTTTTACCGCGCGCTGGCGAAGGCGCGGCAGCCGTTCGCGGTTTATTGGGACAACGGCATTCACTCGACGAGCGGCAAGGACGCGCCGTCGGACGTGAAGGGGTGGCTGGAACGTTTCCGTCGCTTCAGGCTCGACGAGAGTGTGCCGGTGTTCACCAACACGTCCTCCGACCGCAATCCCGGCAACGGCGACCCCGCGGATGGCGACATTATCGGCTGGATCAACCGCGGCATGGACTGGCGCGACATCGAGGACACGCCCGACCGCTACGCGATCACGGTGATGGCGGATTTTCCGGGCGTCGAATATCCTGTGCGCACCGACATGACCTTGCGCCGCCTGCAACGCTTCAAGGTCAAGTTTGGCGAAAAGCTCAGCGTCCGCATCGGCGACACCGCGCCAGCAAGCATCAAGGCTGATGCGCTAGGTTTGCTGACCATCCCCAGCGTGAGCATCCCATCACGGAATGGCGTCCGCGTCGTCGTTCAGCGCGGTTTTTAGCTTGTCCGGGCCGATGCCCGGCGTAGGCTGCGGCCAACCTGCCTATGAAGATGACGCCAATAGACAACCTGCGGACGTTGCTCGACGGCGGCTCGCCGGAGTGGATTCCGTTCACCGTGGATGTCGGCGCGTTCCCCGGACTGACGGAGCCGGTGATGCGGAAGTTTCGCGAAGCGACGGGCGCGAGTGATCCCGACGAATACTTTCACACCGACAACCGGCTGTTCTCGCTGACGGGCCGTTTCGGCGGTGACGACCCGCGCGCGTTGCACGAGCACATCGAGCCGGGCACGACGTTTGATGAATGGGGCATCGGCCACTGGGCGGGCGGCACGGAAGGATCGCTCGACAAGGCGTTCCCGCCGCTGGCGCGCGCCGAGTCGGTGCGAGAGATCGAAGCGCATCCGTCACCGTTGATCGAGACGGGCGTGGACACTTCGGCGGTTGCGAAGTTTCATGCGGCAGGTTATCCGGTCTTCGGCTATGCGGGCAGCATCTACGAATGGTCGTGGTGGCTGCGCGGCATGGAGTCGTTCATGATGGACCTCGTCAGCGAGCCGGCGATGGCCGAGGCGGTTGTCCGCAAGGTTGAGGCGCACACGACGCGGCTGGCGCTGGCGAGTGCGCAGGCGGGCGTGGATGTGTTGTGTTTCTACGACGACGCCGGGATGCAGAGCGGCATGCAGATCGCGCCGGGGCTGTGGCAACGGTTCATCAAGCCGGCTTGGCGGCGTGTGATCGAGACGGTGCGGCGGCAGCATCCGCAGGCGCGGTTCTTCTTCCACTGCTGCGGCAAGATTGACGCCATTGTGGGCGACATCGTCGAGGCGGGTTTTGACGTGCTGCACCCGCTCCAGCCTGAGTGCATGGATTTCGAGAGCGCCTATCGGCGCTATGGCCGCGACATCGCGCTGGCGGCGACGATCTCGGCGCAGCGGATCTTCCCGTTCGGCTCGCCCGACGACGTGCGGCGCGAGGTGCGGCGGCTTGCGGCGATCGCGGCGGATCGACGGTGTTTCCTGATGCCGTCCAATCGCATTCAGCCGGAGACACCGTGGCCAAACATCGTGGCATTCGCCGAGGCGTGCCGGGAATTGCGAGGGACATGAGCGATGAAGATGAAACATAAGCAATCGCGGCGGCAGTTCCTCCAAACGATGGCGGGCTGCGCCGGATGTCTGTCGGGACTGCGGTGGATTGGCGCGGAACCGGCCGGCGGACTTGTTGAGTTGAAGCGCGACGCGGCTACCGGGACTTTCGTTTTCGACACGGGCCAAATCAGCGGAGCCATTCAGCCTGAAGGCGCGTATCACGGCATCACGCAGCTTACCGACAAACGCACCGGGCGGGTGCTGACCGATCCGCGTTATTCCGCGCTCAACCTTTACCGGCTCTTCTCGGTCAATTTCGGCATGGGCACACCGCGGACGCTGCCGCGCACTGTGAAGGCCACGGCCACCGCCGTCGAAATCCGCTGGCCGGCGAGTGAGGAGCACCAGGGCGAAATCACCGCGCGCTACGAAGTGCGCCAGCCGAACCAGATTGACCTGATGGTCACGCTCCGCTGCCGCGGCACTTACGCGGGCTACGAGGTGCTGTTGCCGAGCTACTTCGACAAGACGCTGGTGCCGCACGTGTATCTCAAGCACCGCGCCAAAGGCAAAGGGCCAGCGGAGGCCGACATGGTGGCGCCGACGGTGAACGATGTGTTTCGCGGCGGCGTGCTGATGTTCCCGCGCGACGCGCACATGGCGCGGCATTGCGTAGATGGCCGCTGGGACCGCAGCGAATACAAGATGTCAACCGCGCCGTTCTTCCCGATGCGGCACTACGCGCATCCGCTGGCGTTTCTCGCCGACCCGCAGAAGCAGATGGCCGTCGTGCTGATGTCTCAGACGCGGGCGTGCGCGGGCGTGAGTTGTCGTTACCATGCCGAGAAGGACGAGGACCGGATGACGACGTATAGTGCCATTGACTTGTCGCTCTTCGGCGACGACCTCGTGCCGGGCGACGAGCGAACGGTGCGCGTGCGGTTGGCGGTGACGCCGTTGGACGAGGCGATGTCCCAGCCGCTGGCGCTCTATCAGGCGTTCGTCGCGGAGACAGAGAAACCATGAACACAAATCAAACGACCCGCCGCGAGTTCATCAAGACGTCCGCCGCCGTGGGTGCGGCATTTCCGGCCATCCTCTCCGCCGCGCCGAACACCAACACGCTTCGCATCGGCCTGATCGGTTGCGGCGGACGCGGCACGGGTGCGGCGATGCAGGCGCTGACCGCCGACAGCAATGTCGAGCTGGCCGCAATGGGCGATCTCTTCGAGGGGCCGTTGAAGAAAAGCCTGGAGTTGCTCCGACAGAAACAAGCGGACAAGGTGAAGGTCGCGCCGGAGAAGTGTTTCATCGGATTCGATGCTTACGAGAGAGTTATCGCCAACTCGGACGTGGTGCTGCTAGCAACACCGCCGGGGTTTCGCCCGCAGCATCTCAAAGCCGCCGTGGACGCGGGCCGGCACGCGTTCGTCGAGATCACGCTCGGCGTGGACGCGCCGGGCGTGCGTCTGGCAATGGAGGCGGCCGAACTCGCCGGCAAGAAAGGCCTCGGCATCCTGTCCGGTTTCTGCTGGCGCTACAGTTCGGCGCATCGGGCAGTGGCTGAGCAAATCCGCAAAGGCGCAATTGGCCCGATCCGCGCCATCTACGCGACGTATTATCGCGGCGATCTCTCCGTCAAGTTCCACGGCGAGCGCGAGCCGGGAATGACCGACCTGCAATGGCAGATTCGCAACTGGTATAACTACTCGTGGCTCTCCGGCGACGTGACGATCCTGCTTTCGGGCGGCCATAGCGTGGACAAGATGTCGTGGTGGCTGGACGATGTGATGCCGGCGAAGGCGGTCGCCATCGGCAGCCGCGTTTATGAGAACGAAGGCAACATCTTCGACAACTGCTTCGTCGTCTATGAATACGCCAACGGCCTCCGCGGTTTCCTCGGCTGCCGTTCGCAGCCCCGCTGCCACAACGAGAACGCCGACTACATCGTTGGCACGCGCGGCAGTTGCACCATCGGCCGTCGCGCCGCGCCGTTTATCACAGGCGGGAACGAATGGCGCTACGAGGGCACGAAGAACGACATGTATCAGACCGAGCACGACGAATTCTTCGCGTCCATCCGTGCCGGCAAGCCGATCAATGACGGCCCGCGCATGGCGCGCACGACGCTCATGGGCATCATGGGCCGCATGGCCGCCTACACCGGGCAGGAGATCACATGGGAGATGGCGTTGAACTCGAAGGAGAAGCTGGTGCCTGACCGGCTGGACTGGAACACGAAACTGGAATTGCCGCCACTCGCCAAACCGGGAAGGACGAGGTTTCTATGATCCTAAAGTCTCTTATCGTGATTGCAGCCAGCGTGTTGCTGCTGTCACATCCGTCCAGCGCGGCAGAGACAAATCGCTTCGTTCGGATCGGCCATTACCAGTGTGAGTGCCGGCAGGGCGATTTCGAGGCCAACCTCGCGACCGTGAGGAAGGGCCTCGCGCAAGCCGTGGACGCGAAGCTGGACATTGTCTCGTTCCCCGAATGTTTCCTCACCGGCTACTATGCGAAGAAGGACGACGCGCGCGCCCACTGTTTCACGACGGACTCGCCGGAGATGAAGCGTGTGCTCGACCTCACCGCCGGTTGCGACACGGTCCTGCTGGTCGGCTTCTGCGAACTGCGCGGTGACAAGCTCTACAACACGGTCGGCGTCATCGAGCGCGGCAAACTGCTCGGCCGCTACAGCAAATCGCTGCCCTACGAAGGCTACTTCGAGCCGGGCCGCGAGTTCACCGTGTTCGAGAAGAAGGGGCTGAAGTTCGGCATCGTCATCTGCTCCGACGGCGGCTACATAGAGCCGGCGCGCATCCTCGCGTTGAAGGGCGCGCGGTTCATCTTCGCGCCGCACTTCAACTTTGTGGCCGACCCGTTGCAGCACAACATGACCGTGCGCAGCGACCACATCGCGCGGGCGATCGAGAACGGCGTGTATTTCCTGCGAGCCAACAACGTCGTGCCCGGCACGAAGCTGGAGGGTCTGCACGACCAGGGCCACGGCTACGGCGACAGTTACCTGCTCGACCCCCACGGCCAGATCGTGGCCGGCGCCGGGCTGTATCACGAGCATTTGATGGTCTATCAGTTGGATCTCACGCAGCAATACCGCGCCGCGTGGATCAAGCGGAGCGTCAAGTCCGGCACCGAACTGATGGAGCAACTGCGCGAGGCGCTGGAACTGCATCGAACGCTGTCCAAGAAAGAGTGAGCATGGCTTCCCTCAAGCGGTTCGTCGTCGCAGCCCTCCTCGCGAGCATCGCAGCCGCGTCGCGCTTGTCAGCAGCGGACGCGATCGAGTGGAACTTCGACAGTCCCACGGAAGTCATCAGCACGGTCAACATCGAGTATGGCCGCGTCGCCAACGGCGTGCTCGCCGGCTCCACCGCATGGGACCCGCACTTCTCGCTGCGTGTGCCGAAGGAAGGCTTCGACGCGCGGCAACTCACATGGCTGACGGTGCGGATGTATTCGTCGGCCGACGCCGATTTACTGGATGTTTACTATGGCAGTCCCGACGGGCGCTGGTGCCTCGGCGGCAAGCTGCGGGTCCGCAAAGGCTGGGCGACGTATCGGCTAGATCTGAGCAAGAACCCCTGGCGCGAGACCACCGCGGGCGACGCATCGAAGCAGTGGGGCGGACCAAGCAAGCGCGTGAACGCGTTCCGCCTCGATCCCGGCAATCAGGCGGAACGCTGGATCATGATGGACAGCGTGCGCATCGAGCCGGCGCAGCCGGGCTTTGTCGAAGGCGTCACCGTCGAGCCGCAGGGAACGGCGAAACTCAAGAAACTGCGTGCGCCGAAGACGATTGAAGCAGGTGGCACGTTGAGCGTGTCAGCAGAGTTCGAAACATCGTTGCCGGAAGGATTGACGAAAGGCACGGCGTTCGTGCGGCTGCGCCACGGAGCGGCGGTGATGAAGCTCGTCGAGCAGCCCGTTACGTTCAACAACAAGACGCTGACCGTCGCGGCAGAGTTCCCTGTGTCGCGCTTCTGGAACCCCGGCAAGCTGACGGTCGAAGCCGGATGCTACGAACTCGACAGCGTGCCGGCGTTGGCCGAGGTCGCGTTCACCAGCAAGCGCGTCGGCACTGTGAGACCGCCTGTCTGCGAGCTGCGCCCCATCGGCGGCGACGCGGCGATCTTCGTCAACGGCAAACCGATGCCGGGCTTCATGTATCTCGCCGCCGGTGGATTGCATCCCGATTATCATCGCGAGGCGGCGCAGGCCGGCGTGCATCTCTATAGCGACTGGTTCGGCACGTCACGCCACGGCGACATGGGCCACGTCGCACCGGACACCTATGATTACGGCGAGTATGACCGTTACTTCGGCGCGATCCTCGACCTCGACCCGCAGGCGTATTTCCTGCCGCACATTGGTATGACCGGCCCACTTTGGTGGCAGAAGGCGCATCCGGAGGAGATGAGCCTGCGCGAGGACGGCAAGCGCGAGCCGACGTCGTTCGCGTCGGAACTCTGGAAGCGCGAGATGGGCGACGACCTGCGAAGGCTGCTCGCGCACCTGCGCCGCGCGCCCTACGCCGACCGCATCCTCGGCTACATCATCTACAGCGGCTACACGGCGGAATGGCAGATGTGGGGCACTTGGCAGCCGTCGCGCGACGATTACAGCCAGCCCGCGCTCCGGGCGTTCCGCGCGTTCCTCGCGAATCGCTACGGCAGCGACGCGAAGCTGCGCGCCGCGTGGGCCGACGCGAACGTGACGCTGGCGACGGCGGAGATGCCGCGCTGGGCGAAACGCCGACCGCCGGGGCCGCAGGTGTTGCGCGACTCGAAGACCGAGCGGCAGGCGATGGACTTCTACGAGTTCAGCAGCAACATGACCGCCGACGCGATCCTGCATTTCGCCCGCATCGCTCGCGAGGCCACCGCGGGCAAGGCGCTCGTCGGCACTTACTACGCCTACCTCTCCGCGCACGGCATCAACCAACAGGACTCCGGCCATCTCGCCGCGCGGCGCGTGTTCGACTCGCCCGACATTGATTTCCTGATGAGCCCGCCGAACTACTGGTATCGCAAGCTCGGCGAGGCAGCGACGTTCATGTCGGCCACCGACTCGCTGCGGATGCGCGGCAAACTCTGGCTCGACGAGTCCGACCATCGCACGCACCTGACCGAGCCGGGCGCGGGCTACGGCCGGGCTGCGACGCTGGAGGAAACGCTCGGCGTGTTCTGGCGCGAGTTCGCCGAGGTGCTCACCAAGCGCGCCGCCGTGAGCTGGTTCGACATGCACGGCGGTTGGTTCTCGCATCCGCAAATTCTCGCCGACATGGGCCGCGCGGCCGCCATCGCGAAGATGAGCCTACCGCGCCGCAAGCCGTTCGCGCCGGAGATTGGCGTTTTCGTGGACCCCGAGAGTTTCTACTGGATGCGCTCGACGACGGCCAACTCCGCGCTCGTGCTGAACCAGATCGCCACGATGCCGCAGTCCGGCGCGCCGTGGGACTTCTGTCTGCTCTCCGACATCGGCGACGCCCGGCTGCCGGACTACAAACTCTACGTCTTCCTCAACGCCTTCCGCGTGGACGCCGCGCGGCGCGAAGCCATCGTCCGCAAACTCAAGCGCAACAACGCGACCGCGCTCTTCGTCTATGCGCCCGGCTGGTTCGACGCCGACGGCTCGTCGCTCGACAACATGCGCGCGCTCACCGGCATCCGCATCGCCAAGGACGATGCTGAAGGCACTCCGCAGATCACGCTCGACGGAGACACCGTGGTCGGCGCGAAGAATCTGAAAGTCTCGCCGCTGTTCTACGCCGCCGACCCCGGCGCACAAGTCCTCGGCCGGCTCATCGGCAGCGCGCGGCCAGGACTCGTGACGAAGAAGATGGACGGCTGGACGAGCATTTACTCCGCCGCGATGACGCTGCCGCCCTCGCTCATGCGCCGCATCGCCCGCGACGCGGGCGTTCACATCTGGCTGGAGACCGACGACGCGCTCTACACCGACAACCAATTCGTCGGCATCCACGCCGCCACCGACGGCCCCAAGCGCCTCCTCCTGCCCTCGCGCTGCGCGGTGTCAAACGCGATGACGGGCAAAGATGTGCCAATGTATGACCGGACGGTCACGCTTCCGATGAAACGTGCCGAAACGATCTTTTTGAGCCTGAGTCCGAAACGTTGAGCATGCCTCTCGATGTAAGTGAGACTTAGCGACCAGGCAACGCCGTCCTATTGGCGCGTCACCGCTCCCTGCCGCCTCACTTCACCTGTGGCGACTCGCCTGCTTTTACGCGCTTCCAAAACTCCGACGCTGGTAGGCCATTGATTGTCACCAGTGTCTTGATCGAACGAAGCACCTCTGAATCCCGTTCGCGGACGAAATCACAACGGAGGAGTTGGAGCCGGGATCCCTTGAGTGGAGACAAGTCTGTTACGTGTGTCTTGTCACAGTAGATCATCTCGAGAGGGGCCTTTTTAATGGGCGACAACTCCGTTACATCTGTGTTTTCCAGATTCAGCTCTGTAAGCGGCATTCCCTGTAGTGGCGCCAGGTCTGTCACGCGCGTGCCTGAAATATTGAGCTTTTCAAGTCGCATGCCACTCAACGGCGTAAGGTCGGTTACCCTTGTGAAGAAGGCGGAGAGACGTTTAAGTGGTAATCCTTTAAGCGCAGATATATCGCTCACCTCAGTATAAGGAAATCCCAACTCTGTCAGTTTCAGACCGGCAACGGGTGAAACGTCTTTCAAATGCGAACGATTCTCTCCCCAATTCGCGTCACAGATAAGGGTTCTTAGTTCTTTGAGCGCAGAGACCGCAGTGATGTCGTTCACATTCTTAACTGAGAACTTCAGATGAGTAACTTTGCCTGCTGCGATTTCTTCTTCCACTTTGCCATCCCAATCGGGATTCAAGTTCTTCATCTTCGCCACGAACTGCTCGATCTGCTTCTTCGCAGACAGTCCACTCGGCGCTGACGTTGGCATCGTCAGTTGCGGCGGCGTTGCTCCGGTTGGTCGGGACGCTGAGGTCCCTCCCACATTCGCAGCAGCGGTTGCAGTCGCTGCAACCGGCCCTACGCGCATCCAGAACGTCCCAACGGGCAGGTCGTTGATTTTCGCCAGCGTGCGGATGCCACGCAGCACGGCGGCGTCGCGTTCGGCGACGAAATCGCATTTGATTTCGCGCAACGGCGTCGCTTTCACCGGCGAAAGGTCAGCGACCTTGGTGTTATTGCACCAGAGCACTGTCAGCGGCATCCCCTCCAGCGGGCCGAGTTCGCTGACAACGGTGTCGTTGAAGCTGAGCACTTGTAGCTTCATTCCGGCCAATGGCGAGAGGTCAGTCACCTGCGTGCCGCCCAAGCTGAGAGTCGTCAGCGGCATTCCTTTGAGCGGCGACAGATCAGTGATCGGGTTGTTGTGGCACCAGAGCCACGTCAGTTGCATACCTGCGAGTGGCGCGAGGTTTTCGAGCGAACCTTTCTGGTTGAGCATGGGTGGCGTGATATTGAGCGTCCGCAGCCACCGTAACGCCTTCACAGGCGAGATGTCGGTGACGCCAACGGTCGAGAAGGAGAGCGTCGTCACCGCGCCAGATTCGATCTTGTGCGTCTCCTTGCCGTCGAAGGCGGGGTTGAGTTCTTTCAACTTCGCGATGACCGCTTGCACTTGCTGCTCTGGCGGCATGGCAGAGACGGATTTCACGAAGGCTTCGTCGGCGGGTTGTGGGGCGGAAGGTTGCGCGGCGGGCGTTGCAGGCGCGGGCACCGGCGATGACGCGGGTTGCGAAGTGGCTTGGGCCACTTGTGCGACTGATTTCGCTGGGAGCGCCGGCGTCTCGCCCGCCGGAGGCTGCATAGAGGTCGGTGCGTCGGTCGGAACGATTGCTGACTTCTGGAATGTGGGAGCGGCCTCAGCGCCGCGATCTTCAGAGTGGGACAGGCGTCCCGCCTGTCCGTTGATGGATGATTGGGCAGGCGAGACGCCTGCCCCACTTTGTTGCCCCGCTTCGCTCGCTGGCTTGGGCTGTTCCTGTGGCGACGCGGCCGCCGCAGACAAGAGTGTCTGCGTTACGGGCGCGCTTCGCACCTTCGCGGCTTCGCTATTTGATTGTTGTTGTTCACTCTGTTCCCACGGTGCCCACACGAGCGCGCCGGCCAGTAGGATGACGGCTGTAGTTCCCATAATCGTGTAAAGGATTGCCGGCGAAGTTCGCCGGGGCTTGTTAACGGTATTTCCGGCCGCCGAAGTTGGGGCTGGCATGGCGGGCGAGACGCCCGCCTCTACAACGCCGGATGTGATCTTCTCGTATGCGCGGCGGAGTTCTTTGATCAACTGCGCGTAGCTCGATTGACGCTCCGCGCGGTTCTTCGCCAGCATCTTGTCGAGCATCAACGCCGCCGGGACAGGACAACTCGGCAGCACCTTCAGGATCGCGGGAGGCGGCTCGGTGAGGTGCTTGGCCATCACGGTCGGGCCGTTGCCTTCGTATGGGTAACGACCGCTGAGCATTTGGTAGAGCGTGCAACCGAGGTTATAGATGTCGCTCCGAAAATCGATGTCTTTGTCGCCGCGCGCTTGTTCGGGACTCATGTAATAGGCAGTGCCAACGACCGTGCCACCTTGGGTCAGGCTCTGGCCCGCGTCGCCGACGCTCTTGGCCAGACCGAGGTCGCCGAGTTTCACCGCGCCTTTTTTGGAGAGAAAAATGTTTGATGGCTTGATGTCGCGGTGGATGATGTGTGCTTCCTGCCATGTGTGGTCGAGGGCTTCGGCGAGATAGACACTGATGGCAAGGGCCTCATCGGGTTCAAGCCGGCCTTCGTCGCGGAGGCGGTTGTGAAGCGTCTGGCCCTCGACGTATTCCATCGCGAAGTAGTGGAAGGTTTCCCCGTCGAAGTCCTGAGTGCCGGCGGCGTAAACGTGGACAATGTTGGGATGGTTGAGCGCGGCGGCGGCTTGCGCCTCGTGCTTGAACCGCTCGATGAACGCGGCATCCTCAGCAAGGTGGGCTGGCAGGACTTTGAGTGCGACAAAGCGGTTGAGGGAGACCTGTCGAGCGCGATAGACGACGCCCATCGCCCCGCGGCCGATCTCGGCCTCGATGTCGTAGTCGCCGATCCTTGCCCCGATCAGCTTCCGCATTATAACCTCCTGATTGTCATGCCCGGCTCCGCGCGCCAGTGGCTCGATAATGTTGTGTCCTCAGTGACGCGCTGACTGTAGCGCCGGGCGCGGCGGTTGAGAAGCATTCTCTGCCGGCGTTTCGTGATTGTTCCCGCAACGGGCACAGCGTAGCCTGCGGCAGATTGTCTTATGAAGCCACGCGTTCTTGTCGCCATCCTGCTTATCACCTCGTTTACGTTCGCCGCCGAAACAGAAGTGCTCTTGAAGAATCCCGCGTTCACTGAAGGCGTCAGCGCCAACGGTGTGCCGCTCGGCTGGTCGCTCTACGGCGGACGCGGCGTCAACCAGCGCGTCGCCGTCGTGGATGACGGCTACGGCGGCAAGGCGGTGCTTATCGAGGACGGTGACCGGGAAGCCGAGGTCGGGATCACGCAGGTCGTGCCGGTGAAACCGAACGTCGGTTACGAGGTGCGAGTGCGGGTCCGCGCGGTAAAAGGTGCGTCAGATGGATATGCGGTTGTGCAACTTCGTTTTCTGCCATCGCAAACAATTGCGCAGACTCATCTCGTAGCTCAGAATCCGGACGAATATAACGAGATCGCTGTGCGCGGCATGGCGCCGCCGGACACGAAAGCGGCGCAGATATATCTCTACTCGCACGCCCATCCGACGCCGAGAGTGCTCATCGGCGGCGTGCGGCTCATCGCGGGTGTGCAACCACCGCCACCACTGCCGCTGCCTGTGCCGCCGCAATACAGCAAGCTCAAAGACCTCTATCTCACGACGCACATCGTTCGCGACGGCAAACCGGCTATTAGCATCGTTACGCCCACGTCGGGCATCTACAAAGCGCAAGCGGCGCGGTTGCAGGCGGCCATCGAGAAGCTGACCGGCTGCAAAGTGCCGATCATCGCCGACGGCTTGCCAGAGGCCGCCGTGCCGATCAAAGGCAGCCTCATTGTGCTTGGTAATCGCTCAACCAATGTCACGATCAGCGAACTCTACAATCGCTACTTCCTGCTGACCGACCTGCGCTATCCCAGCGTGGGCGGCTACGAACTTCGAACCATCCACAATCCGTTCGGCGGCGGCCATAACGTCATCGTGGTTGGCGGCAGCGATGCAAAAGGCGTGGACGCGGCGACCGATGCGCTCATTGCCACACTCCGACGCTCCGACGCTCCACGCTCCACGTTCCTCTCTGTCGGCTGGCTCATGCAGATCAAGCTCGGCGACGGCATCGTCGTGCCGCGCAACGTGCGCGAGCTGGAGACTTGGGAAGCGTCGAAAGGTTACGGCTCGGTGGGTTACTTCGGCTGGAACAGCATCAGCAAGCGCATGGCAGCCTACTACATGAGCGGCGACCCGTTCCACGCGCGCGAGGCGTTGCGGCTCGCGTTCCCGGACAAGCAGGCGTTCAAGGAGATCACCGAGATTGACGGCGAGATGATCGAGAACAAGGACGACCCGCTCGCGGGCACGTATCACTACACCTCGCACATGATGATCCTGTTCTGGGACCTTATCGAGGAAAGCTCCATCTTCACCGACGAGGAACGGCTGAAGGTCATCAACGCTTTCGCGCGGCAACTCAACCATCGCAAGGACGAGGGCGTGTATCGGCTCGCGCGTCCGCCATCGGCGGTCGGCTCGCGCCATGGCCAATGGTCGGCCATCTCGCTCTACTGCCTCGGCCGCTATTTCCAGCGCGATTACGCGGAGCCGGTCTGGGCGCAATGCGTGCGAGGTTCTCAGTTCCATTTTGCGCCGCTGCACGAACAGGCGTGGATCGCCGGCGAGAACGACAACTTGTTCTGGTATTGCACGGGTATCGCGCCGGTCTTCACTTACATGGTGCTCAGCGGCGACCGCGAGCCGATGCGCAACGGCGTCGCGGCGAAGCTGCTGCGCGGCCAAGAACTTCTGATCTCCGGCCGCGTGCCCGACTGGGCGCTGAACTCCGCCGCGCTCGACTACCTGCACAAGGCTGCCTATCTGACACAGGACGGCCGCTGGTTGGCATATCGCGACCGGACCGGCATCAACACGAACGTTTTCCGGCTCGGCCAGTCGTTCTGGCCGGACGACAAGCTGAAGCCGGCGCAGCCAACCGACC
The DNA here is from genome assembly GCA_041667205.1 of Verrucomicrobiia bacterium. Lineage (GTDB taxonomy): Bacteria > Verrucomicrobiota > Verrucomicrobiia > CAIQCK01 > CAIQCK01 > CAIQCK01. Next base: position 179,829 of record JBAYFL010000012.1, read on the forward strand.
TCGTCGGCAAATGGACGGTCAACCACCTGCCGAAGCCGCACTGGCTCGCGCGCAACAACGGGTTTCCGCTGGAGGAATCGTTCCAGAACGCCAGCTTCCGCAGCGCGACGGACGCGAGCGGCGATTTTATCCTCATTGACGGCTTCAACGGCGCGTCGCGAAATCCCTATCACACGTTCGCGTTGCTCGAACTGCGGCTGGCCGGCCAGACGATCCTGCAAGGCTACTTGAACCAAGTGCTCACGAAAGCCGACGGCATGGTTGAGCCGCAGGTCGCAATGGACGCTGCGCTGCGCTGCGCGGACGTGATCGGCCAGACGGCCGTCTGTGTCGGCGAGACGCCCAAGGCGGCGTTCTGCAACTGGCGGCGCACGCTCGCGCAGCGCACCGGTCGCTACGCGCTCGTCGTGGACGACCTTACATTCCGCAGCGACAGCCAGAACATGGAGGTGCAGCTCAAGTGGGAGAACCAGCAGGGCGGTTTCCGTTTTGACGCGAAACAGAATGCGCTGCGCCGGCCGGGCGCGGCAGTGCTTCCGGCGGATGTGTTCGCCCGGACGACCGGCGGCGGCATCGTCACGCAAGAATGGAACGGCGCGGTCAAGAAAGGCCAGCATGGGGTATTCTTTGCGCTGTTTGGAACGGCCACTAACGAACTGTATTGCCTGCGGCTCGCGGACAACGCTGCTGCGCTCGCGCTGCCGCAGAAGGCAGCCGCCATCATTGGCGATTGGGAAGGAAACAAGGGCGACCTTGTGCTGCTCGCGGAAGATTATCTGTTCGGCGTGGGCCTGACGCAGACCGGCAAGGAGCAAGGGCTGCTCTTGGCGAATGCGCCGGTGGACGTGGAGTGGGATTTCACCGCGGGCCGGATGGAAGTGGTCACGCGCGGCGCGGCACTGCTCACCGTTGCCGTTGCGGACGCCACCGCCGTCCACAGTGGCAACCAGATCGTGAAAGGCAACGCGAGCGCGAGCGGCTACATGACGATCTTGTTGCGCCAGGGCCGCACCGTCATCGAAGGCATCAAACCGTCCGATGCTGCGCGTCGTGATCTCGCCACGCAACTTGCGGCGTGGTTTGAGCAGGCGAGCTCGAAACGCGCGCTGATCAAGAAGACAGCGCCAGCAGCATCAGCGGCAGCCGCCGAACTCAAGACGGCGTTCACCGCTCAAGTCGGCGGCCCGGTGAGAGACTTGATCGTGATTCCCGCCGATGGCCGCGAACTCATCGCCGCCGCGGAGGAAACGACGATTCATTTGCTGGGTGCCGACGGCCAAGAACTCCGCCAGATGCGCGCCGACGGCAAGATTCGCCAGCTTCACTGGTGGCCGGAGCACAAGCTGCTGTTGGCGGGCTGCGAGGACGAGAAGGTCTGCGCCTTCGACCTCGCGGGCGAGCGGAAGTGGACGTTCGTGTCGGAGATGGACCCGGCGGTGTTCCGCGCGGCGAAACAGTATTGGTTCAAGAGCGCGCCGGGCCACGGGGGCATCCACGGTGTCGGCAGCGGGGTGTTTCTCGACGGGGAGAGTCAGGCGTTCGTCGGCAGCGCGTGCACACTGGAGATCATTGACGAGAACGGCAAGTTGGTGAAGCGGATGCCGCAGTTCTGGGGCACGGTTTATAAGTTCGCGCTCGTGCCCGGCCCCGAAGGCAGTGTGAACCTGCTCGCGTCGCGCAAGATCACCGATGGGCCGTCGCTCGGCGTCATCAACAACCGCACACTCAACCCGACGGCGCGCAGCTTCTACGGCGTGCCGGCGGGCCACACGCACGTCAGCGGTTGGATGGACCAGACGCGCCATCACATCTTCGTGGAGGATCTCGACGGTGACGGGAAGAAGGAGGTCGTGAGCGAGATCACCGGCGCGTGGAACCGCGTGACGGTCTGGGACCTGCAAGGCAAGCCGCTCCACAACGTCCAGTTCGGCCCCGGCGCGAGAGACGGCGGGCGCGACATTCGTGACCTCGACCTCGGCCACCTCGACGACGACGGCAAGAAGGAGATCGTCGTTGCGTTGTCGAACGGCTTGGTTGTTGCGCTCAACCATTGTTGCGAGAAGCTGTGGTCGAAGCGGCTCAACAGTTCGCCGGTCGTGCTAAAGGTGGCAGGCAGTTCCGTTATCGTCGCGTCCGAAAACGGGAGCGTGCTGATGCTGGACAGCCGCGGCAACGTCGTCAGTCAAGGCAAACTCAACGGTCGGCCGACCTGCATTCAGAAACTGACAGCGGCGTCGTTTGTGGTCATCGCCAGCGAGAAAGGTGAAATCAAAGCGTTTTCGGCTGAACGCGGCTTAACGTCGCGGTGATGGAGCCGCGCAGCCGAGCCGGACGACCGCTGGCGGCCCTGGCCTCTCTCGAATACCACTGAAGCGTCCCCCCGCGCGTGCAGATGAAAACATCCTTCTACAGACGGCACGTTGCTTGCGCCGCGCCGAGCACGCCAGCCGACTTCCGGCTTGCATCGATCTCGCTGCTACCCTCGAATGTCTGTCTTATGACTCGTGCAATTCTCGTTTTGTTTCTGGCGCTTCTCACGGCGGTTGCCGCCCACCCGGTTGATGAGACGATGCTCAAGGCTGATGGTTGGTCAGCGGTATTCCATGACAGTGTGCTCATGAGTCTGCAAAACCGTCTGACAGGCGAGGCGTTCATCATATCCAAGGGGGGCGCACCCGTGACGGGCGTGCGCGTGAGTCGCGACAAGGTGCTCTCGGATGGCAAGACGGTGCGAGTGGCACAGCGCGTCGCGGTCGAGCGAAACGATCTGGTCGTCCAGCAAGAAGCGAGTTTTGAGAAGCCGCCGCTGGTCGGCGTGTCATGGGGCATCGCGGAACTGGCCGATGGTGTCGAGGTGCTCGTGCCGGGCCACAGCGGGCTGCGGTTCGGGCCGGGAGCGCCGGATGGCGATCATCGTTTCACCTGGCCGATGAGCTGGGAGGCGCAGTTCGTGTTGCTCCAAGGCAAGCGCGGCGGATTCCTCGTGATGAGCGACGACACGACGATGCAGTTCAAGGAA
>JBAYFL010000013.1:0-167709 GCA_041667205.1 Verrucomicrobiia bacterium
GCATGCGGCGGTGTCGGCGATCCCAATGACGTAGCGACCACCGCGGCGGCAGAGTTGGCGGCCGAGGTCGAGCAAAGGCTGCGGACAGGTGACGGCAATGACCAAGTCAAAAGGCTCCTTCTTCAAGGCTTCGAGGCGCGCTTCGCCGTCCTTCGCGGCCGTGTTGACGGTTTCTGTCGCGCCAAACTCGGCGGCAAGGCTCAGGTTCTTCGGCTTTGAATCGGCTACGGTGAGTTCGTAAACCGGATAGCGCCCGACCAGTTGCGTAACCAGCAGTCCCATGAAACCTGCGCCGATCACCGCGACGCGGTCGCCGGGTTGGACGTGCGCGAACTGCACGCAAGCAATTGCGCGAGCGACTGGCTCCACAAGCCAAAGCGCGGCGTCCTCGGGTTCTCCGGGGATTTTGTGGGCGAGGCTCGCGTCGAGATTCTGAATTTTCTGCCAGCGATTGCAGGTGACGTATTGGCCTGGCTGGATGTCCTTCACGTCACTGCCGACGCGGATGACCTGGCCGACACCTTCGCGACCGGGGACGAAGGGGAAAGATTGCTTGTCCGTTTCGGTGAAACGAGAGGTGTCTGCCGCGCAAATACCGGTGGCTTTGCAGAGAATCTGAACCTGCTGCGGTTGGGGGTCGCTGACTTCGACCTCGCGGATTTCCGCCTTGCGCGGGCCGGCAAAATAGATGGCTTCAGTTTTCATATTGGTTGACTGTCCTTCAACAAGGTCTGGTAATCTAGCGATTGCTTCAGCGAACGCAAAGCTTTTCTATTTTTGATTCTTCTTCGCCAACTCAGGGGCGGGTTGGGGAAGTTCCATGATGCCGAAACGCCGATGCAGGATCGCCAGCGCGTGCGGCGTTTGACTGATGTCCATGATGAAGTCCTTGCCGGCTTTGGCTGTAGAGCGAAGGGCACGCCCCAAGGAATCGAAGAGCAGGGCTTTGAGCGCGGGATCGCGGTCGAGCGTGCAGGCGTAGGCCAGCCCGCTGGATACCAGAAAATCGGTGCCGCCGTTGCCCCTGCCTTTGTCAAAGGTGGGACAGGTGTCTATGTAGCGGAACCCGTGCGTCTCGTGGTTCCATGAGTATTTTTCCAGCCAGTGCGCGGCGCGGACGATGCATTGCTTCACTTCGCGCGATGGCGCAACGGCGTCGAACATCATCAGGCCGTTGAGGAGCACGCCGGTGGCGAAGGCCTTGCCGCCGGGATGCGACGGCTGGTGGAGACACTCCGGTGGACCGTGCTTAAGGTTCCAGTCGCCGCGCTCGGTTTGTTTGGAGATGATCTTCTCGACGTAGAGGCGCGCAGCGTTCAGGAAGAACGGATTGGCCGTAGCCTCGTAGGCGGCGATGGCGTTCATCAGTGGCCAACCAGCGGCCCGCTCGATGCCAAAGTTGAAGTTGCGGGTCATGTAGGCCGCTTGCGCGGCACATACCATCTCGGCAGCATCGCGATACGGGCGCTCGCCGGTCAGGAAACCGACGCGGAAATTGCCCAGCTGGAAGATGTGGCCGCCGGGATCAATCGCTCCGGCAACAAACGGGTTTGGGCGCGAGACGTCGCTGAGACCAAAAACATTGCCGAGACGCTGGAACTGCGGATCGGTCATATCGAAGAACCCGCCGACGTGACCTACGGAATGGGCATAGACGCGGCCCGCCATTCGCTCCTGCCATGGGTAGTGAACCGTGTCTATGTGCGTGCTGTGTCGCGTGGCTTCTTCGGCGCGTCGCAGCCATTTCACGTCGCCGGTGCGGATGAACTGCAACGCCAGCGCGCCCATCATGTCGTATTCGTGGTTGCCCCAGTTGAAATGCCTCTCACCGTGCCAGTCGCCGAAGTTCATCCAGCCGTATTCATGCTTCTGCTGGCGGTTCTTCTCCAGTTGTGCGGAGCCCTCATCGGCCATCCGCTCGTAGTTGTCAAAAACTGCCGTCTGTCGCGGCTCAACGATGCCGAACACTCCGCTGTCGCAGTAGTGCCGCGGCGACGCGACGGCGAGAAGGGGGTTGTTGACCCACGCGGCAAACTTCGCGTCATCATCGCCGCCGAAACGCACATAGATGTCCGTGGTGAACTCCAGCCCGCGTTTCACGCGATACTGGCCGCGGTCGTAGCAGTAATAGAGCCGGATGAGGTCCTCGGCGTTCTGTGATTCCTTTGCGAACGCGTCACTGGGCAGCGGCGGCAGCACGCGGACGTGGAGACCGTCGGGCTTGATAGTGATGCCTTTCGGATAAAGCTGCCACGAATCCTTTACGACAGCCTCGATGCGATGCGTGCCATCAGTGATCACGGCACAACCGGCTGATTGCTTGCCGCTCGTTTGTTGGCCGTTCGCAGATGCGGTGAAATGATCGTCCTTGTCCTGCAACAACCATGTGGAATTGTCGTCTTTGATCTCGACCGCGGAACCGTTATCGAACGAGCCGCGGAGTGGCCCGTTCGCCGCGAGCGGGATGCGGATGCCGGCGGCTTGCAGGTTCGTCAGAACCGCGTTGGTGGCGTTGTTGCCAATCGTCCAACTCAGACGCACCCACGGCTGGCCGGCGCAGACGAAGTAACGCGCCCGCCAACGGAACAGCTTAGCGCCGTCTTCGGCCATGAAGTCACCTTCGGCCCGCACAACGGCGCGGATCGGGCCTCGTTCCTCGACCACAACGCTATCCGGTTTCCCTAAGAAATAAACCTTCCCGTTCGCGTCGAGAATGCGACCGTTGCCGCCCTTCGGTTCCCCAACCGATGGCAGGCCGTCAAACAGAGCAAACTTCTTCTTGTCCGCGCGTAGCGACAACGGTCCGTTCGAGATCGTAATGGCATCAACTGTCTCCCGGACCGCCACGGCACAGGCAGGGGTGTTCTTGTGACGCGCTCCGACGCGCAGTTGCAGCTTCACTGGTTCGCGCGCGGTGTCCGTGCAGAAGCTGACTTGGAGCCACTTCAGGCTCCCGTCGGGCCAGAACGCGGTCGCTTCAAACTGCGCCGGCATAGGCTTGCCCTCCGCATCGAGAAGCTCTGTGTGGTCCGCAGACGCCAACAGGCCTCGCGCGAATGGCACACCGGCAGTGACGGGCCAGTTGTTTCTCGGCGTGTCGGTCGGCTCGATGATGGTCAGCGCGATGGTTTGCAGTTTGGATCGGGCGATGCTCCGTCGCTGTCCGGCGACGAACATCACCCGCGCGAGGCGCGCGCCGAGGCAGCGCACGCGCGCTTCGCAGGTTTTGCGAGCGGGCAGATCCGCAAGGACGACGCGATGGTTGCGATGATCGCTCTCGGTTTCGCTGAACTCGCGGCCTTCGCACTCGACAACAGCGGCGGGCGCCGGCTCGCTGCTGATCCAGGAGATTTGCGTCGAGCCGTCGGGCAGAGTGAACGCCGCCAGTTGGCTCAGTGTCGGTGGAACGAAAGGCACGAGCCGGATGTAATCATAATAGGCCGAGCCAACGCTTGCGGGGTTGGCGTGGCGGTCGTCCGCCCAGAGATTGAACGCGCCGGTCTTGATTTCGTGGACACCGAGGTCGGTTTCACCGCTTGCGGATTTCAGCCATGTCTTGCCGACGTCGAGTGAGTAAGCGAGGGGACGCGTCGTCGATCCAAGCCATGCGCGATAGAGGCCGCGCGGAATGCCGGTGATGTGCGTGTGCAGCACCGGCGCGCCTTCCTCCGGCGTGGCTCGGTCAGCCTTGACAGTTGGAGACGTGAGCGACGCGTCGCGCGAGCGTTTACCTTTTCCCTCCGTGGTCCAGAGCCGCCACTTCGTCGCGGAGACCTGATTGGTCAACCAGTCGCGCGGCGTGGTCCAGTCCTCGACCTCGTAGATGAAGCCGGACAGGCCGCGGAAATTGGTGTCAGTATTCTGGGCGTCGCAGCGCGCAGTAACGCAGAAGCCCACAAGGACGAGGAGAGCGAGGCGGAAGCGTTTCATTCTTGCAGTTTGTAGCACTCATGCCGCGCCGCGGCAACACACACGCCACGGGTTCTTTCCCCCGAAAAATCCAACGGGCCAACCCGGCATCCGACAGCGTCGGCGCGAGTTGGCCCGTTGGGCACAAATGTTACGCTAAGAGCGCGACTACTTCTTGAGGATCGCGTCCTTCGCGGCCTTGGCGAGGCGGAACTTCACGACCTTCTTGGCCGGAACCAAAATCTCCTGGCCGGCCTTGGGGCCAAAGCGCATGATCATTTTTCGGGCCGGGCGCTGGACGAGCACGAGCTTGCCCAGTCCGGGCACGACGAAGGTGTTCTTCGCCTCTTTGTAGGCGAGGTTGGCCAACTCTTCCATCGCGAGGGCGGCTTCCTTCTTCTTGATGCCGACTTTCTCAGCGATGGTCGCAGCGATCTGACTCTTGGTCATCTTGGGCATGGTCTGTCTCCTTTGTTGTTATTGTTTGCGAACCGAAATGCGGGCGGACTTTAGGCAGCGCGCTGGTGGAAATCAACATATTCTTGCGTGAACCAGCAGAAAAATGACTTGCACGCAGTTGATTCTTCAATCTCTTTTTTGACTGAAATCAACTGGAGTGTTTCATCTGGCCTGCCAAGGCTGGAGACGCAGGGTGTCGCAAGTTTCTCGACAAACCAGCCAAGGTTCAGCGGAAGCGAATTGCCAACACGCCTGGGGATGTGTTATTAGTTACTCGTAAAGCGCGAGCCTCGTTGTGAATTCACAGTTCTGATGTGTGAGAGCATCAGGGAGAACATTGGGTTCAATTCGGGAGGCCATGACATGAAAGAGTCGCTTCGCAGATTGCGAGAGAGCAATAGTCAGTCTTTACGGAGAGCGGCGGATTTGTTGATCGAAGAAGCTGTCCGATTGACAGAAAGTAAGATTGGCTACTTCGCGATCCTTAACAAATGGGAACACTTGTTGACCATGATTGCATGGTCGAAGAGTGCGATGGCCATGTGCAGCATGGCCAACAAGCCGATTGTTTATCCTGTGGAAAGCACCGGCCTTTGGGGTGATTGCGTCCGGGATCGCAAGGCAGTCATCACCAATGATTACAGGAACTGCACCCGGCCGACGAAAAAAGGCACTCCGGAAGGTCATGTTCATATCCAGCGGCACATGAACGTGCCAGTAATGTCCGGTGAAAGCATCAAGGGCATTCTGGGCGTGGGCAATCGGGAAACTGAATACACCAAAGAGGACGCCGCGGTTCTACAGGCGTTTGCCAACGCCGCATGGCCGATCATTGCGGAAGCCAAAGAGAGGGAGGAGAAGCAGAGCAAGTGCGCGCTGCAACAGGTGTGCCCCTTCTACGGTCGCCACATTCCAATCCATGATGTCATGTATCGGGCGTATCTCCAACGGTTCTGCGAGGGCGATAGCAGGGAATGCGCGATTTCTCAGGTGGTGCAGAAGCGAGGTTTCCTCAAGGTGCCCAAAGATCTCTATCCGAACCAAACCTTCCGCGTTGAGGAAATCCTGAAGCGCTAGTCGTGGGTCCAAACTTAGTGTTGCGCGGGTGGAGTATGGGCAGTCACCTGCCAGCCACCGCCGAGCGCTTTGACCAAGCCTACCGTTGCGACGCAACGCTCACCTTGCAGGCGCACTACGGCTCGATTGCGATCGAACGCCGCGCCTTGCGCAATGGCCACTTCCAGGTAGGTGACGAGGCCGGCGCGATAGCGGTTGTTGGCGATCTCCTGCGTGCGGCGGGCGGAGGTGAGGGCGGCGGTTTCGGCGTCGAGTCGTTGGGCGAGGAGGCGTTGCGCGGCGAGCTGGTCTTCAATTTCCTGAAAAGCGGTCAGCACAGTGTCCCGGTAGCGAGCGACGATTTCATCGTAGGCGGCCCGCGCGGCGGTGAGTTGTGCGGTGTTGCGACCGCCGGTGAAGATCGGGATCTCCAACGTCGGTCCGACGGCCCAGATCCGGCTCGGCCAGTTGAACACCGTGCCGGCGTTGATGGACTGAAGACCCGCGAGGCCGTTGAAGACGAGCCGAGGGAAGAACGCGCTCTTGGCGACGCCGATGTCGGCGTTGGCGGCGGCCATCTCACGCTCGACGGCGGCGATGTCGGGCCGGCGCTCCAGCAATTCGCTCGGCATCGTTGGTGGGATGGCGGGCGGTGGCGTCAGTTGCGCGGGATTTACCGGCGTTGTGAACGTCATGGCCGGCTGCCCGCAGAGAGTTGCGAGCGCATGCGCCAGCTTTACTCGTTGAAGTTGCAGCGCGGGAAGCTGGCCCTCGGCGGTGCGAAGTTGGGTTTCGGCCTCGGAGACGTCGAGGTCGGAGACGACGCCGCCTTTGCGGCGGTTGCGGGTCAGTTCGAGGGAACGGCGATAGGTTTCGATCGTGTCAGCAACGAGCGCCAACTCTGCATCAAACGCGCGCAGCGCAAAGTAGTCGGCGGCGACCGCGCCTTGCATGGCGAGTTTGACCGCTTCGATGTCGTCGGCGGATGCATTGAGTCGCGCGCTGGCTGCTTCGGTCTGGCGGCGGATGCGGCCCCAGAGGTCCGGCTCCCAACCCATCTCCAGCGGCACGGTGAACGTGCTGAAGTTGTAGCCTTGGCCGGCCGCATGGCCGGACTGGGGCGCGTTCTTACTGGTGCGCTGTCGCGTCACAGAGCCGTTGAACGAAAGTTGCGGGAAGAAATCAGAGCGCGCGATGTCCACGAGCGCGCGGGCTTGGTTATAGCGCGCGGCGGCAGCGGCGAGAGTTTCGTTGTCGCTGGTTGCCGCGCGTTCGAGACGGTTGAGTTCGGCGTCGCCGAAGATCTCCCACCACGCGCCGCGCGGCAGATGGGCCGCAGGCTGGGCGGTTTTCCAATCACCTGCAAACGACTTCGGCAACGGCTGCGACCTTAGCGCCGACGGACGCTCGTAGTCCGGCCCCACGGCGCAGCCGGCGAGCAAGGCGCAGATCGTAGAGATGGCGGGCAGAGTGAGCTTCATCGCGTGGACACCGTTTGCGATGGCCCAGCAACGCGGACGGTTGCGCCGACAGTGAGCGAGTCGGACGGATTCAGGATGACACGGTCGGCCGGTCCGAGACCTTCGATCACCTCGACGCTCTTGCCGAAGTCGCGACCGAGCTTGATGCTGCGCAATGACACCTTGCTGTCGGGACCGACCAAACCAACCTGCATGCCCTCGGCGCGGAACAGGAGCGCGTTGGACGGCAGGGTCAACGCGGCGGTGGACCGTGCCTCGGTGAAGCGGACCTGCGCGTAACTGCCGGAGAGAAGCTCACCACGCGCGTTGTCGAGCGCCAACTCAGTGAGCAGCGTGCGCGAGTCGGCGTCCATGGCGCCGGCGGTGCGGACGACCTTCGCTTGGAACTTGCGGCCGGGCAATTCGGGGAACGTCACTTCCGCGCGCTGATCGAGAGTGATGGCGCGAGCCAGCGTTTGCGGCACGGAGACGAACACGCGCAGCGTCCGCGTCTGCGCGAGCCGGAAAAGCTCATGGCTGCCGGCGGCCGTTATGAGTTGGCCGATGTCGGTCTTGCGTGCCGTGATGGTGCCGTCGAACGGCGCGAGCACGCGGGCGAAGCTCTTCATGTTCTCGAGACGATGGACGTTGGCGCGCTCGGCTTCGACCGCAGCGGCTTTGAGCGCGAGGTCGGCTTTCTTCTCGGCGGTTTCCTGTTCACTAACGCTGGCGGTCTTGAGCAACTCCGTCCAGCGCGCGGCGGTGGTCTGGGCGAGCGCAAGCCCGGCGTCGGCGCGGGCCAACTCGGCGCGGGCGCGCGCAAGGTCCTGGTCGAGTTCGGGCGTGTCAATCTCGGCGAGAAGCTGGCCCGCTTCGACATGCGCGCCGATGTCCACCAGCCAGCGTTTAAGGTAGCCGCTGGCGCGGGCGTAGATCGGCGCTTCGACGAAGGCCTTGACCTCGGCGGGCAGCGCAACGGCATCGCCAGCCCGGCCGGGAGCAGGCGAGACGACCGTGACAGTCGGCGTCGCCAACTCGCGCGTTTCGGTCGTGGCAAGCTGGCGCGCGCGCAGGCGCGGCAGGAGACCCGCGACGAAAGCCGCAACGATCAGCACCGCGGCAACGAGACCGATGCGACCCAGCCGATAACGCCGCTGCGGAGGCGGTGGCGGGGTGTGACTGTCGTGTTGCGGATTCATGATTGTTCAGGCGCGCACAGTTTCGCTAAAGCAGTTTTCATATTACACAGAAGAAGGGTTGCCGGCCACAGCCGGGGCAAGCGGCGAGGCGGGTTCGTTCTCTCGGGACGCGACTGTGGTGCGGCGGTGCATGAAGCTGAACACCACCGGCACGAACAGCAGCGTGGCGATGGTGGCCACGATGAGGCCGCCGATGACGGCGCGGCCGAGCGGCGCGTTTTGCTCGCCACCCTCGCCGAGGCCGAGGCTCATCGGCAACATGCCGATTACCATCGCCAACGCCGTCATCAGCACGGGCCTTATGCGGCCCACGCCGGATTCGAGCGCGGCGGTGAATGGGTCGAGGCCTCGATGGAGCATGGCGCGCGCAAAACTGACGACGAGCACGGAGTTGGCGGTCGCAACGCCGAGGCTCATGATCGCGCCCATCAACGCCGGGACGCTGAGCGTGGTCTGCGACAGGAACAATCCCCAGATGACGCCGGCGAGCGCGCCCGGCAGCGCCGTGATGATGATGAACGGGTCCAGCCAGCTCTGGAAGTTGACGACCAGCAGCAGGTAGATGAGCGCGATGGCCATCAGCAGCCCAACGCCGAGGCCGATGTAACTCGTCCTCATCGTGTCGGCCTGGCCGCGTAGCGTGATGTAATGGCCGCGCGGCAATTCCTTCTTCGCTTCCTCGACCAGCGGCTGGATATCGCGCAACACGCTGCCGAGGTCGCGTCCGCTGACGCCACCGAAAACGTCGGTCACCGGCGCACTGTCGTAGTGCGAGGCCACCGGCACGGCGGCGGCGCGGTCGAGGGTGGCGATGTTGGCGAGAATCTGGCCTCCGCCCTGGCCCGGTTGGCCGCTGCCGACAGGCATCGCCTGGAGTTCGTCGAGCGAACCGACCGCGTGTTCCGGGACGCGGAAGTTGACGAGGTATTGGATGCCATTGCTGCGGTTGAGCCAGTAGGTAGGCTGGACCTGGCCGCTGCCGCTGAGGCTCAGCAGCACGGAGTTCGCTGCGTCGCGCTCGGTCAGGCCCACATCCGCGGCTTTGGTGCGGTCCACGGCGATACGCAGGGTTGGCAGATCGGCGGGTTGATGCACGCGCACGTCCACGGCGCCGGGAACGCGGCGGATCTTTTCCGCGAGCGACGCGGCGATGCGGCGGTTGGCGGCTTGGTCGCGGCCGGCAATCTGGATGTCGAGCGGCGCGGGGAGACCGAAGTTAAGCGTCTGGCTGACGATGTCGGCCGGCAGGAAGTAGAAGAGCGTGCCTGGAAACTCGCGGTTGAGCCGGGCGCGGAGCCGGCGCACGTGGTCGTCGGTTGGCGCATGGCCCGCCTTGAGCGAAACGAGGATGTCGGCGTCGGCGACGCCGATGACGCCACTGTTGCTGTAGGTGAGGTTGATGCCGGAGGTGGAGATGCCGATGTTGTCCAGAATGCCGTTCAGTTCCTTCGCCGGCACTTCCTCGCGGATGACCGCCTCGACCTGATCCACGAGCCGCGCGGTTTCCTCGATGCGCGTGCCGCTGCGCGCGCGGAGATGGAGCTGGAATGTGCCAGCGTCCACGTTGGGGAAGAAGTTCTCGCCGAGTTGTGTCGCCAGCGGCCACGAGCCGACGCAGAAGAGCAGGAAGACGGCGCCAAACCCGCCGCGCTTCTCCAGACAGGTTGCCAGCAGCGCGCGGTAACGCTCCCGGAAGTGCAGGAACGCCCGCTCGAAGCGTAGCTGGATGCGCATGAACGGCCGCACCCAAAGCGGCGCGTGGTGATGGTCGGCGTGCGTGCCGTGGAGCTTCACGCCGCGGTAGAGCCACATCACGAGCGTGGGCACCAGTGTGCGCGAGAGGAAGTAGCTGGCGAGCATCGCGAAGACCACCGCCTTGGCCAGTGGCACGAAGAGATACTTCGCCACGCCCGTCAGGAAGAACATCGGCACAAACACGATGCAGATGCAGAGCGTGGACACCAGCGCCGGCATCGCGATCTCCCGCGAGCCGATGAGGATGGCGTCTTCCACCGCGATGCCCGCGGTCATGTGGCGGTGGATGTTCTCGATCGTCACCGTTGCGTCGTCCACGAGGACGCCGACGGCCAGCGCCAGTCCGCCGAGTGTCATGAGGTTGATCGTCTCGCCCGTCGCGTAGAGCGCGGCGATGGAACTGAGCACCGACAGCGGGATGGAGAGCGCGATTATGACCGTGCTGCGCCACGAGCCGAGAAAGAGCAGGATCATCAACGCCGTCAGCGCGGCGGCGATGGTGCCGGCGCGCAATACGTCATGGATCGCGGCGCGCACGAACAGCGACTGGTCGGCGAACTCCTTCACCTCGATCTCTGGCGGCAGCGCGCTCATGATGCGGGGCATGACCGCCTTGATGCCGCGCACCACCTCCAGCGTCGAGGAAACGCCGCTCTTATAGACCGTCAGCAACGCCCCGCGCAGGCCGTCCTGGCGGACGATGTTCCGCTGCGGCGAGTAACCGTCGCGCGCGTGCGCCACGTCGCGCAGATAGATCGTCGCGTTGCCGATGGTCTTCACGGGCAGGTCGTTGAGTTCCTCCAGCAGGCGCGGGCTGGAATTGAGTTCGATATTGTATTCCGTGCCGCCGATCTTGGCGTTGCCGGCGGGGAGGATGAGGTTCTGGGCGTTGATGGCCTCCACCACGTCCTGGGCGGAGATGTTCTTCGCCTTGAGCGCCGCGAGATCGAGATCCACGGACACCACGCGCATCTTGCCGCCGTAAGGCCACGGGATCGAAGCGCCCGGCACCACCGACAGGCCGACGCGAATCTGGTTCTGCGCGAAGTCAAACAGCTCCTGCTCCGAGAGCTTGTTGCTGCTGAAACTGTATTGGAACACCGGCACCGTCGAGGCGCTGTAGCGGATGATCAGCGGCGGCGATTGCCCCGGCGGCATGATCCGCAACAGCGTCTGGCAGATCGCCGTCACCTGCGCCACGCCCGAGTCCACCGGTGTGCCGGGCTGGAGGAATATCTTGATGACCCCGAGGCCGTTGTAGGAGTTGGACTCGATGTGCTCGACGTTGTCAACCAAGGTGGGCAGCGAGCGTTCCGCGATATACACGATGCGCTGCTCCACCTCCTTCGCGTCGAGGCCGGTGTATTGATAGACAACGCTGACCACCGGGATGTCAATGACCGGGAAGATGTCCGTGGCCATCCGCATCAGGATGAACGGCGTCAGCAGCAGCAGCAAAATTGCCGCCACCACAAACGTGTAAGGCCTGCGCAGAGCTAACTGGACGATCCACATAACCGGTCAAATTCCGAGTGCCGCCCGCCCTTAGTGGCCAGCGACGACCGGCGCTTATATCAGGTCTCCCCTCCGCGACTCAATGGAACTTTAGTCGAAGCGCAAAGGCAGGCTGGGGTGGTGGCTCGCGACCTCCGGGCGCGATGCTGGTGCGGCTCACGGGCAGTCGTGCCCGGAGGTCCCGACCCACCGGGCGGCGGGTCTCAGGATCGTGCCGGCCAAGGCTGACGGAACGGCGAGGTCCGAGGGAGGAGCGATGGAGCAGCGGTTAGGCCGCATGTCTCTCATATGCTCTTGCTCTTAGTCGAAACCAACTGGCGGAACAAGAATGGAAGACTCGCCACAAGCGTATAGCTGGCTGGGTCTACGAGGAAAGAAAGCCACGAGTAACACAACAGATCGGGTGCGGGCGCGACAAAGGCACTTAGGCAAACGCATACCGGGCCAACCAGTGGAACGGAGGACTCCCACTTGTGTTGACAACCGAAGAAGCGCATCCGGATGAATAACACGAACAGCCGCCAATGATAGAGGATAACCCAAGCACCGAGCAGAAGAAGTGGTGCGGCGAGAATCCATCGTATTGTATTCATGCAAGCACGTGGTGCGGCCTAACATTCTAAACCGACCGCTGTCTTCCTCGCACAGACGGGGGAGGGGATTCAAGGCTGAAAGGCAGGCTGGGGCGTTGGGCCATCCCTCCGACGCGCCGGCGGGTCTCAGGATGGTGCCGGCCAAGGCTGACGGAACGGAGAGGAAAGGGGCTAACGTAGAAAGCTGAGACACCGCCGACTCGCGACGTGAGCCGCGACAACGGAACGGCAAGCGCCAACGGCGGTTGGCTCCGGCGACTTGTTAGGCGGCAATTCAATGACTCTCATCTCTCGACCTCAATTCGATGGCTCTCTCAACCTGATGGACTCGCTTCATCGCAATCTTGCGAATCTTGGGAGCTAGTCGCTGCGCGTGCTCCGTCCAATATACCAACCAACGCTTCAACTCCTCAACGTCCATAGTGTCGAAACGCTTCTCAAAATCTCGCAGCTTGAAAAAATAGGCCATACGCGTGTAACCGCCTAACATTTAGATTGAGCCTCTGATTTGTCGCATAGCACGGGAGGCATGGCGGCACGTTAGAACTTGCTTCCCGCCTTGTCCAGAGCGTTTCGTTTGCCGGCGGGGCGTGTTCGAGTGAAGTGTAGAAAGACGCGCCCCGGCGGGCATTCACTCCCGCCGGGGCGCGGTGGATTGTTCGTGGTTGAACTACGGGGCCATGCACTCGACGGCGCCGCACCATTCGCTCTGGGCGTCGCCGAGCAGGGAGCAGACGCGGAACCAATACTTGGTGCCGCTGGTGAGGCCCTTGGCGGTGAAGCTGCTTTTGTTGGTGACGCCCACCTGCCGCCAGCCGGCGTCGTTCATCGGGTCGTTGCAGACTTGCAGGATGAAGCTGCGCCCGCGCTGCGCGTGCCACATGAGGTCCACGTAGCCGCTGTGGTCGCCCATGGTGGCCGCGAAGTCGGCGGGCGGCACGGGCGGGGCTGCGGGGCCGGGTTTGGCGGCCACCTCGAAGCCGCTGGTGAGGATGATGGCCGCGACGCCGCCGCTGGCGGTCTGGACGTAGTCGCGCCGCTCGACGATGGCTGCCTCGGCGGCGGGACGGGCGTCGTTGCGGTTGTTGATGGCGATCTTGAGCTGGCCTTCGAGGCTGGTGACCAGCGCGTCGTCGGTCAGGTAAGGCCCGGTGGCCGCGTCGAACTCCACCACCGTCGGCTTGGGCGTTGGGAAGTTCGGGTTGTTGTTCATGCTGGTCTTGTGGCCCATGATGAGGTCCACAAGCTCAGCATCCGTCATGTGGGCAGGGGATGCTTTGACTCGGTCCATAGGTTTCTTCGCTCCTGTTTTTTTGTCCGGCTGATCCCACTTGAGCACAGGCTGGTTCTGGTCCCAGCGTGGAGGCGGATTTGTTTTCTGGTCCCAGTGCATAGGTGGGTTTGGTCCGGTTAACTATCGTTGCCTTCCTTGTTGTTGCCGGCCGCCACCGACAATGCCGGATGGAAGCAAAAAGGCTGGCTGTTGGCAACGGATAAATGATCGGCCCAAGCGAGCGGCACGCACGGAGGACGCGCGGCCCTTGCACGGTGCATCCGTGACCCGTGTCGGGTGTGCGCGAGAACCCTGTCGGGTGTGTGCGAGAACCCTGTCGGGTGTGTGCGAGAACCCTGTCGGGTGTGCGCTAGAACCGTGTCGGGTGTGCGCGAGAACCCTGTCGGGTGTGTGCGAGAACCCTGTCGGGTGTGTGCGAGAACCCTGTCGGGTGTGCGCGGGATCCGTGTCGGGTGTGCGCGGGACCCGTGTCGGGTGTGCGCGGGACCCGTGTCGGGTGTGCGCGGGAACCGTGTCGGGTGTGTGCACCAACCCTACAGGGGATTGCAATCCCCGACAATTATTGGCGTGCCACCCCAACGGCACTCCAGCGCTCAAAGCCCCTGTTTTCCAGCAGAATAGTGGCCGAAACCGGCCTCCACACTCCTTGCTTGACGTTCTGGGCGGCAACTGGCTAAAAATCGCCAAACCTCAACCCAGGAGACACCGAGCCATGCCTGCGTTTAATCCCAATGAACCGGCCACCGACTCCGACCTGAAGTCGGCCCCCGTCCGCGAAAACTTCCAAGCCCTCAAAGCCCTCATAGACGCCACGCCCGCAGGGCCGCCCGGACCCGCCGGGGCTGACGGGCAACCGGGACAGCCGGGGCCGGAAGGCCGCGGCATTGCCGAGGTCTATGACAGCGGCGACGGGCGCGCGATGGTGCGCATGACCGACGGGACCACTTACGGGCCGTTCACCATCGCCAGCGGGCCGCAAGGCGACCGTGGAAGCGATGGCTCACCCGGACCTGCCGGCAATGACGGACAACCCGGACCCGAAGGCCGTCACGTCAGCAACGTCATGGACTACGGCGACGGCCGCGCCATCATCATCATGAGCGATGGCACCAACTACGGCCCCTACGCCATCGCGAACGGTCCCCAAGGCCCCGCAGGCCCTCCCGGCGAGCCGGGGCCGAACTTCAACATGCGCGGTGACTGGGAAGCATGGAGCGGCTACAGTCGCGGCGACGTGGTGGCCTACAACGGCAACATCTACGTTTCATTTGCCGACGGCGTCTCCGGCCCGCCGCCCGATCAAGACCCGCGCTGGAAACTGTTGACCATCGTCGGCCCGACGGGTGCCGCAGGCAGTCAAGGTCCCGCAGGCGATCCCGGAAGCCCCGGCAGTCCCGGTCCCGAAGGCCCGCAGGGGATTCCGGGAGAAGTCAGCAACCAACAACTCACCGACGCCATCGGCGCCGCCATCAACGGCACGCCGCGCAATGTGGACGGCTTCAGCCCGCTCTACATCACCATCAGCGACCCGCCGACCCAGAGCGAGGTGCAACAACTCCTCGACAGCTACAACGCCCTCATCATCGCCCTGCGCCGGAATGTGTGAGGCGGGGAAGTTGAAGCCACGGATGCACACGGATGCGCACGGATGGGAAAACCGGAAGTGTCACGCCAAGACGCCAAGGCGCGAAGGGAAGTCCCTATTGCGTCTTTGCGGCTTTACGTGAGCTTCCCTTTCCTCGGTGCCGTTTAAGGTGGACGACCTCCGGGCGCGATGTTTGCGCGGCTCACGGGCGGTCGTGCCCGGAGGTCCCGACCCACCGGGCGGCGGGTCTCAGGATCGTGCCGGCCAAGGCTGACGGAACAACGGGGGGCAGGGGCGGGACGATGGGGCGCAGTGCTTAGGCGTTGTGGTCATTTACGATTCTTGGCTGCGCCTTCATACATCCTGATGGCGGCATTTTGTGCGAACTCGCGCTGACGCCATTCCTCATAGAGCGGGCAAGACGCAAACTCGGACTTGTGAGCCTCCCACCAGAAATAGAGATCACCCGCGAAGAAACTCTGGGACCCGTCCTTCTCGTTCTTGAAGATGGGCACTGCTTCGCCAATACGATGCTGGAATGCCTGTCCGAGCGGCGACGCCAACGGGATGAATCCGCCGACCTGAACAACGGCGTAGAAGACGCAGCGTCCGGGTGCGCGGTTGTCGTTCTTGGTGAGAGCGTCGGTGAGATGCTGCTCAAAAGTCGCACGATCTTGCTTGATGCGCGGAACGAGTGAGTTGTCGCCCTGAGCAAACTGGTCCCAAGTCCTGAGGTATCCGTCTATAAGCGCAAAATCGGGAGATGGCTTGGAGCCGCAGCCGGAACCGAAGAGTGAAAAGACCATAAGCAGTGAAATATAGAAACCTAGCTTCACAGCGAGCGTATAGCGCCTAGCATTCATGCTGTCTGTCGGATTCCTCGCACAGACGGGGGAGGGGATTCAAGGCTGAAAGGCAGGCGGGGGGCGTTGGGCCATCCCTCCGACGCGCCGGCCGGTTTCAGGATCGAGCCAGTCAAGGCAAACGAAACGTCGCCGGTCGCGGGGCGACTACGGCCCTGCGGTGACGCGCACGTTCTCGGCGACGTAGCGGTAGGCGTAGAGCCAGCCGTTGGCGACATACCAGACATCTTTGCGGTGGGCGACGTGGGCCAGGTGCTGCATGAGGGTGGAGCCTTGCACGCCTTCGATGCCGGGGCGGGGATCATAGACGACGCTGTTGAGGAAACGGTCGGGATGCCAGAGGGCGTAGAAGATGCCGCCGGCGGCGTGGACGCGGTCGAAGCCTTCGTTCAGCTCGGCGACGTCGGCGGCGCAGTAGCGGGCGCGCGGGTCGCGGCGCTGGAGGATGGTGTCGTAGCCCTTGGTGTTCAGGCCGGCGACGCCGTAGAAGTGATAGGGGCTGTTCCACGGGGCGTAGTCGTTGCTGGAGGGGTTGTCGAGCCAGTTGAAGCCGCGCAGGAAGATGAACTCGCCCGCGGCGGTGCGCAGCAGCGTGTCGTCCCCGTAGCCGAAGGTCAGGATGTATTCGACCACATACTGGCCGTAGGGAATCTTGCGGAGTCGCCGCAGGATATCCTCACGGCAGCCGAGGATCTCATTCTTGTAGCCGTGGATCAGGTAACCGCCCTCCTTGGGATGCGTCCAACCGTGGACGGCCGGCTCCCAACTGGCGTCGCCCCGGTCGAGTTCGGCCTGCATGTTCTGCCAGAAGGCGTCGCCGCCCGCGGCGCGGCTGTTGATGGCGACGGAGAGGGGGAGGTGGAGCTTGCGGCAGACGTGGACCGACGCCTGGTAGTTGTCGGACTCGTCGTTGGTGACGCCCTTCCAAGGCGCGCCCGGATGCGCCCAAGGGTTGCAGCCCCAGTTGTCGTTGGAGAGGGTGTAGGCGGCCTTGCGCCCGTCGTAATACTTCGCCACGGAGTCGAACTTCGCCGACCCGACGCCCGTGAACCGCAGATAGATGGCGTTGCCTTGCTTGAAGCCGACGGAAACGTAGGAGCGTCCTGCCTTGAGATCGAGCCGCACGCATTCCACGCCGTTGAAGAAGTCGGTTGGCTTCTTCTTCTCCAGCGCCACCCAGCGACCCGCGTTGTCGTCGCGGCGCTCGACGCGGGCATTGGGCGACGCGTCGGCCAACTGGAACACGTAGGTGGCGGGATACTGGAGCCCGAACTTCTTCTGCATCGCCGGGTCAACCGTGATGACGAAGGTGGTTTCAGCCGCGGCGTGTGCGGTGGAGGTGGCGATCAGGAGGGTCAGAAGGAAGGCAGCGTATCGTTTCATGGATGTTAGGATGTGAGAAGGCCGGCGGTCGTTCAGCGGCTGGCGTAAATGAAATGCGCCACAACGATGCCCAGCAGGAGCAAGGCGTCGCCCGCCGCTATCAGAAAACCGCGTTGCAGCGTCGTGCGCGAGGCCACTTTGCCGATGATCGCCGGGATGATCGTCCAGCCGATGGACGCGCAGCCGAACAGCACGCCCACCGCGCGGCCGTGCAACTCGACGGGGAAATGATTGAGCAGCACCGCCATCAGGTTCGGGAAGAACGGCCCGTAGAGCAGGCCGGCGAAAAGAAGCAACCCGATCGTCAGCGCCCGCCTGCGCGAGAATACCAGCCCAAGCACTGTCGCGATGCAGAGGACTGCCAGCACGATGTGCGAGATGTAGGCGGTGTGGACCGCTTGGTCAACCGACATGTCTGTCGAACCGGCCAGCACGGCCGCGACCAGTCGCGATCCCATGAAGCACAACCAGAAACCGGAGAGCGTCCAGCCGGCGATGCGCTGGGATTTTTCCACCGCCTCGCCTTGCGGTGAGAGCGCGGTCACAAAGCTGGTGGTCCACGCCGCGGTGGAGGCTTCGAGTGGCGTCCAGAACATCAACGTCACCGCGCACAACCACATCACGGGATCTGTGACAAGCACGCCGAAACCAGCGGGGGCGCCCGCCGGCGCGGCCTGCATGTTCACCCAAAGCGCGAAGATGGCCGTCGCCGCCGCCGTCACGCCGAATGCGGTAAGAGCTTTCGGAAACTTGACGCGCACGATGAGCCACGCCAGCACGGGTGGTGTCAGAAACGCGCCGAGACCGAAGAAGAAATTCAGGAGGTTCGTGGCCATGAACACGTTCGCGTAAGCCTGAAACATCAGCGCGTTGGCGACGTTGATCATCGCCGCCCACCCGCCGGACAACATCAGCACCGCCGCGACGGCCGTGGAATACTTGCGGGCGCGACTCAGCAGGAAGAGCGACGCGGCCACGAGGATCGCGCCCGCGACCCACACACCTTTGCGCCCCACCGCGTCAGCGAGAAAACCACTCAGTAGAATGATCGGCCCAACCATCAGGCCGAAGGAGGAGACCAAGCCGCCCGCTTTCGCTTCATCCAGTTTCAAGCGGTCGCAGAGCGGCAGCTTTAATGCCCCGAGCACGGCGTAACACATGCCGGTGACAGGAAGGCTGAATATCATGAAGGCTTGGAGAGAAGACATGGGCGACAGTTTAAGTGTGAAACATGCCGGCCTGCCAGACAAAAGACAGGTTCGCTGTCACGACGTCGGTTCTCAATCGAGAAGTTGGAGAAGGATCATTTCGTCACCCAGCGCACGTTCTTGAGCGTGAACACCACTTTGGCAGATTCCGGATTGCAGCCGATCTTGAAGGCCACAATCTGGTCGGCGTCAAGCCGATGGTTTGGATCAGGCTTGGACCAACCGGCGCCGTGGGCGGCATTCTCAAACAAGGCCAGCGCCTCCAGTGTCTGACCAGGCTTGGGTTGTGCCAGGAAATCAACGACGTAACCACTACGGTTGGACTCATCGAAGATGGCGCGGAACGTGCCACTGCCTTCGATCAGGGCCAGCGTGCAACAGAGTCCCAAGGCTCCATCAGGAACGTGCTGGCCCGCCGGGAACACGAAGCGCGGATAAACCCATCTGTCTGCGCCGGTCGGCTCAGCTTCAACAGCGACAGCACCGTCGCGCTCGCTGATTGTTACCGCGCCGCCGGAAATCCCGGCCGCCCATCGGGCCGCGAGGGCGGCGCCCGACACCGACACGCCAGTCTGGCGGGTCAGCAGTTCAGGATCGGTCATCACGCGCATGGACAGGACCGGCTGACCGGCGGGACCGAAGTCTCCGGTCACGCGCACCGTGGCATTGGGTGGCAACACACGCGCGGCACGACAGGCCAATTCCAGCCGTAATTCTGCGCGGGACTGCGGAGCGATGTTCATCTTCCCAAATGAGTTGGCCTGCCAGCCTTCGGGCACGCTCACGCGCAACACGCCTGAAACTGGTGCCTCGGAAAAGTTATAGACGAACAGTGGAACCGCCTCGCCTTTGTCGGGCGCGAGCCGGTAGGCCGATTTCTTCAAGAGCACTTTCTCTTCCGGCCACAGCGCCTGGATGACCACCGGCGAGGGGTTTCCCGCCAGCCGCGCTGGTGCCTCCGATGGAGGCTGGAGGATAAGTTGCTTCGCGCTTCCCTCCGGCAACACGGCAAATAGCGGAGCCGAAGACAGTGGCAGCCGACTCGTGGCCGATCGATTTCTCCCCAGATGATCAACAACCGCGTTGGGAACAACCGGCAGAGCCAGTTCCGTCTGGCCTGAAGTCGTCCAAGTGACCAGCACTTCCCGCCGTTGGCCACCAGACCTGGCGTGGAAAAGATAGGCGCGCACTGTGTCGCCGACGTCCGAGAGGCGGCCGAGCGGCTTCGCGTCCGCGAGCCAATGACCCACCGCAGCCAAAGCGACATAGCCGGGACGAGGCGTCAGATCGGGCCGTAGCAGGCCAAACTGCGTCTGTTTCTCCACGTAATGCGGCAGCATGAAATAGAACGTGGCCACGGAGCCTTCGTGCAACGAGCAGGCGAATGTCTTGGCCACGCGCTCGGACTGAATGCGCAGATCAGCGTCGGTTGGCTCCTTGAGAGTTTCGTCGCCAGCCCACTTCACGGGCAGCGCACATTCTGAAACCCACAGCGGCTTCCCAGCCGAAACCGCGCGATGGTCGGCGTAGAGCTTGGGATAGTTTTCAAACGATTCGTAGTGATGGAGATTGTAAGTGTCGAAGTAGGGCCAGGCTTCGTTCTCCTGCAAATCATCCAATTGCGGCCGGTTGTGCATCGCGAAAACATTCAGACAGGCGATGCCGTTCGGGTTGCCTGCCTTCAGACCGAGATAAGACGCTTTTTGCAACGTCGCCATCTCGGAACCAGTGTGGCCGCCGAACCCCGAAATGTCCGCTTCGTTCCACGGCTCGAACGCCTCCACCTGACCCTGCCACCGCCGCGCCATCTCGCGATAGAAACGATAGGCGTCGCGCAGGTCCAGCGGGAACCGTTTGTGGTTCGGATTTGCCCAGGACGGCGAGGAGTGGTTCACCTGCAACACCTGCAATCCGGCCTGTGCCTGAGCCTGCGCTGACTCATCGTAGCGGTTTTTGCCGGCCCATTCGCCTTTCTTCGGTTCCATCTGACCCCAGGACAGCCGGTCCCGCACCCAGTTCACCCCGGCCAGGACGCAAAGGTTGGCCACGCTGTCCATTTTCTTTTTTGGGTAAAACCATGCCATCGCCACATCCAACGCGATCGGTGACGTCATCGGGGTCGGTGCCGGCAGAGGCTCCAAAACCGCACAGGAAATCCACTTCACTTCTCCCTCGGTCCTCAAGCGATAAAAACCCACCGGCAGCCGCCCCAGGTTCACGCGGCCTTCGCTGGCACGCGACGTCGTCAATAACTTGTCGTCGTAGTCGAGAAGGCGCCACGCGACGGATGTGTTGTCTGGCACACGCAGAAGCACTTCCTCTCCCGCGAGAAAAACATTTCCCGGATGTTCGGCTAACGGTTTTGCGGCGGAACGGGCCGTTGCTTCCGCCGCCGACAATGCACTCGCCATCGTCAATAGAAGCAAGCCGACTCGAAACAAGGTTCTCACGCGGGTTTTCTATCGGTTCCGACACGGTTCTTCAAGAAACGTTCGCCGCAGGGTCACCGGTCAGCAGCAAGGCGGGGCGCACTTTGCCGGTGATTCCGAAATCAACGAGCCAGACTTCACCGGGATTGACGGCGGGCATCTTCCTCCTCCATGCGGTCGAGCGTCTGCGCGCCTATGCATGCCGGTCCTGACGCAAAGCGTGCTGTAGCGCGCCTCGATGTTTTAACAACTAAGGCGGACCGATTCGGTATTGACTAAGAAGATGTCCTCGGATGTTCTGAATAGAGGATGAGTTACTGAACATGAAACAGTTGAGCATCATATTGACATCGTGGCTGGCGTGCGTTGCGTGGGCGTGGCCGCAGACGACCACCAACATAACGGCGCAGAGTGTTCGCACCAATGCGCCGCTTGTGACCGTGCTTGCGCCGGAACGAAGCTCGCGCAACAACGCGGAAGTGGCTGGCATGATCACGATCTCTGTTTCCCCCGCCTTGCCGGCGAACGCTTACATGGTGGAGGTGGCCCAACGCGCCGGGTATTTCCACGAGCAACAGCCGCCCGGCCAGACGGGCCGGGGCCGCGTGCTGGTGCTCGCTGGCGAGCACAAGCTGAGCAACGACCAACGCAACAAACTGACTGCGTTCGTGGAGAATGGCGGTGCCTTGGTGTCGCTGGGTGGGCTGCACGGAATGCAGAAACTGTTTGGCGCGGAGCCTATATCGTCGGGCACCAACAAGGGCTGGGGCGCAAGCAGCGTCCTGCAGCTCGGCGAAGGCTATCTCAATGTGCGGCGGACGCAGCATCCGGTGTTCGCCGGCCTGAAAAGCTCGCTGCATTTCTTCGGCGGGCTGGCAGTGAGGGCGACCGAAGGCAAGGCCGTCGGCAGCGTGCTGGACCGTCATGGCCGGGCAAAGGATCTGCCGGTCTTGTTGGAGCGGCGGGTCGGTCGCGGGATTGCGCTGCTGATCGCTCCGGACCTGCTCAACAGCATCGTTCATATCCAGCAAGGGATTGCCGTGTTGCGGGACGGCACGCCGGCGTTTGACGGGACCATGCCGATCAACGAAGGGGCTCTGAAGACCGACGATGGCCAGGTGCTCGACTATGATTTCGATCGCGTGACGCTGGCCAAAGGCGAGGCACCGGTGTTCCTGCATCCGGTGGCGGATGAACTGCGGCTGATCATCCTGCGCGCGATCCAATACGCGGCGCGGGCCGTCGGCCAGCCGCTCGTGCAAATCGCCCCGTGGCCGCGCGAGTTGCCAGCCGTGGGATGCATCAGCCACGACAGTGATGGCAACCAGGAGAAGCACGGCCGGGCGATGCTGGAGCAGGTGACGAAGGCCGGCATTCGCACCACGTGGTGCACGATGTTCCCCTGCGGCTACCCGCGCTCTCTCTATGATGAGGTGCGCGCCGCGGGCTGCGAGATCGCTCTGCATTACGACGCGATGAAGAGCGACGCGGACCACCAATGGGGTTTCGACAAACTGGTGAAGCAGCTCGAAGGGCTGACCCTGAACAGCGGCGTCACGGAGATCATCTCAAACAAGAACCATTACACGCGATGGGAAGGGCGGTTGGATTTCTTCCGCTGGTGCGAAAAGGTCGGCTTGAAGGCCGATGGCACGATGGGGCCAAGCAAGCGGGGCGGGTGCGGTTTTCCACGCGGCACGTGCCAGCCGTGGCGGCCGTTGGACGACGAGGCCGCGCCTCCACGGTTTCTGGACGTTTACGAAATCCCGCTGATTACGCAGGACCTGAACATTCATCTGCCGGCGAACCGTGCGCCCCGGTTGCTCGACGAAGCTGTTGCGCACGGCGGACTGGCGCATTTTCTGTTTCACCCGGCGCACATCCTCGAGCCCGGCATGGCCGACGCGATGCAGACGCTGGTCAGGGAAGGCCGCAAACGCGGCATGGAATGGTGGACGCACGCGGAGGTCTTCCACTGGGAGACCGCGCGCCGCGGTGTGCGGCTGGTCGAGGCAACCGCAGCCGGCGGGAAGCTGCGCGTGAAGCTGGCGGGCGAACGACTGCTGAAGGGCGTTACGCTGATCGTGCACGGGCCGGACGGCAAACAGCGCCGGCAGACACTCGACCTGCCGCAGACGGCGGTGGTGGAAATAGTCCTGTAGTGCGACAGGCGCGAATCGGACAACCTGACCTTGATGGGCTTCTGCCAAAGACTGTCCCGGGTATCCGGCGAAAGCCTAGCGCTTTGCCTTTGTGTCGGATGGAGTCGTCGCCGGCGGGGTTTTCATGCCCTTTTCGACAAACGTCCACGTGAGCTTGCCGTCTTGCACTGCTGCGACTGCGAAGTGGCCGGTGATGCGCTTCTCTCCGGAAGCGCGGACTGTGAGCGTTCCGGTGTCGAGCGCGGACATCACGTAGTCGCTGCCAAGCGCGGTCTCGATGACGAGCACGCCGGCCGGATCGAGCCGTTTCACGCCGCGCACGAACGGCTCGCCGCCTTGGTGGCCCTCGAAGACTGAGATGAACGTCTTCACGCCATCGCCTTCGCAACGCCGCACGATGTAGGGGATGGTCGCGCCGATGTCGGAGTTCTTCCAGTCGCGCTGGCCCCAGCCGTCGGCGACAAATGCCCGCTCACCCGGCTGGCCGATGTTCCACGCCACACAGGTCATGTTCGCGCCGCACTTCCACGTCGCGCGCCAGATGCCGGCGCCGTCGGCGGCGCGGATGTTCTTGAAGTCGTGGAGCTTTTCGGACAACGCGGGCTGAAAGCCGGCATCGAGCACCTCGCACGTGTTCGTGAAGCCGTGATAGACGTAGTCCTGCCGTTTGCCGCCTTCGACGCGGAAGAAGTCCACGACGTAGTTGCGGCCATTGCCATGTTCAATGACCGCTGACGTGCGGCGGTAGAGCTTCGCATCGGGATAGGCGCGCGACGTCGCCTCCATGGCCTTCACGTGCCCGGAAGTCTTGAAGAACAACACGTCGCCGCCGACGCCTTTGGTGATCTGCTCCTTCTCGTCAATAACCACCGTGTTGTGCGCGACGGTGCGCACGGTCATGTGCTTCTCCGGATGGTCCCAGAGATAACCGAGGTCGGAGAGCAGCTCGCGGCCTCTCTTCCAGTAGTAAAGGCTGAGGCTGTCTTGATGGTGATGGTTGCCCCAGTGACTCGCGCTAAGCGTCAGCAGGCTCTCCCGACCGTCGGTGCCGGTGCGCATGTGACCGATGCGCAGTTCGGGCGGACACCAGTCGGGGAACGACAGGGGCGGCGTTGGTTTTGTTTCCAAGCCCGGCTCGCGATAGTAGAGCGCGAGCCCGGAGCCAGTCATCTCCTTTAGCAGTTCCCGCCGCGCAACATCACCGGCGGCATCTCCAGCCTTCAGGAGGCCGACGCCTAGAGTTTCCTTCAGCAGCGCGAGATAGTGTGGCCGGTCGGGGTAGTTGCCGGCCATCAGTTCGATGAAATTCACACCGAGGCTCGAATCGCGCATGGAGTCCGCGGAGGGCGGAAAGTGGAGATCACCTTGCAAACTGCGAAAGAAACACTCCCACACGCGCTCGTAGGCGGTGCCGTGGTAAAGGTCGAGCGAGTCAATGCGCTTGCCCGCCGCATCGCGGTAGCCGGGCGGATCGGTGTAGCGGCGAAACGCCTGCGCGAGATCCCAGATGCCGCCGAGCGTCATCGTGCCGTAGGCCGGCGACTCCGAGGTCGCGCCGTCGGGCAGGAACCAGCCGTCCACGGTTTGATGGAAGCCTTCGAGACCGAACCGCACCAGTTCCGGGTGACCGACGCACATGCCGACCAGCGCGGCGGCCGTGCGATTGCTGACGGACTTGTTATTAATCTGTTTGTCGCAAACGAGCAGGATTGTGCTTTCTAGCAATAGGTCGCGCTCGATCTTGCGCCGGTCGGTGTCAGTGTAGATTGGCTTGCCATCGGCGTCCTTTGCAGTGCAGGTGAAGTCATAAGCTTCGACCATCTGCCGCACGAACCACGATTCCATGCCGACACCACTGGCGCGACCGGCGCTCCAGTAACCAGTATGCAGCCGGCGGTTAGGCTTGTTCGGCGGCGGGCAAAGTTCCGGTTCCGGCAGGTTGTTGATGTGCTGCGACGCGATGCGCGGGTCCATGTCGGCGTATTCTCCGTAGCCGACGTGCACCAGCCACGCCGGGTAACACTCCGCGAACCGCAGTAGGATGTCGCGGCAGGCGCGGGCGTATTCAGGTTTGCCCATGAGCAGATGGGCCTCGGCCAGTGTGTGGCAATAGTCAGCGATCCACTTCACCTTCCGTGCGCGGACGTTGGCAGTGAAGCTGGGCCGGCCGGTCTTGTAGCCGAAGATGACGAACGTGTCGCCGCCGCAGTAGGTGATTGTTTGCGGTTTGCGCCACTTGGCCTGGAGCACGACATCTTCAGGATACTTGTCGTTTGGGAAGACGGTGCCGCAGATGTTGCACTTGATGTGGTCGCTGTCGTCGAGCTTCCACGTCCAGAGACCGTGCGGATGAACCGGCTTGCCCTGTGCGCGGCAGGCGGGGCATGGCGTCCAGAGCGAATCGCCCGGCGTCGTCTCCTCAATCGTTTTCGCCAGGAACTCCGGCGTGAGCCGGTCGATGTAACGCTTGGCATTCTTCTCGACGCTCGCGGCGTAGCTCTTCGCCCAGGCGTAGCGGCTGATGTTATCCCGCGCGCGGGCGATGTCGTCGGGTTTGAGCGTGACACACGGATGCTTGATGGTGTCGCGGTGGGTTTCCCACGCCGACCAATCGAGCAGCGACTCGGGCGAAGCTGCCTGCAGGTTGATGACGGCAACAAAGAGTGGGACCAAAACGAGGGTCTTGCGGTGTTTCGCCATAGCTGACCTTCTCATTGGGGCTTCATCGTTCGATTGCCGATTTCACGGCAACGGTCAGCCGTGACGTTGGCGGCAGCATAATCATCGACCGCGGCAATGCAACGGCAAACACTCCTCCGGCGCGTCGTGTTTGCTTCTCTGTTCCTATTCACAGGTTACAAAACGTCCATCAAACGCATGAGTGACATCCCACATCGCAAGACAGTTGCAAAACAAGTTTGTTCCCCGCATCTATATTCCGGCCTTTATCCTCTGCAACCGCTTCTCATTTGACTTTGCCGACACTCATAAACACTGTCGAGCACAGGTAGATCTGTTGTAACTTTTAACCGCTGTTATTAGAAACATCTGATTATGTGGGGTGTTTTGGAGATGGAGCGGGTGAAGGGAATCGAACCCTCGTAAGTAGCTTGGAAGGCTACCGCTCTACCATTGAGCTACACCCGCGTCCAACGGCCCGAAATCCTACCAGCCCGACTGGCAGTGCGCAATTCTGTTTGAGCAGCGCGTCACTACGCAAGTTCTGTCCGCACGCGCGACTCCAACGCTTGCAACAGTGCGGGCGGCAGGCGATGCGGTTTGTCGGCCCGGTCGGTGCAAACGTGCGTCGTGGTGGCGCTGACAAGAGTTTTGCCGGTGTCGGCGTTCACGATGTCCGCGGCGAAGGTGATCTTGATGCGGCTGACCTCCGCAATCCAGAGCCGCACGATGACGCGGTCGTCGAAGCGCGCTGCGCCGCGATATTGGAGTTGGGCTTCGATAGCGGGCAGCATGACACCGCTTTCCATCAGCGCCGGGAAGGGATGTCCAAGGGCGCGCATGAGTTCGTTGCGCGCCGCCTCCAGCCAGTCGAGGTAGCGCGAGTAATAGACGTGGTTGCCGACGGTGCAGTCGCAGGCGGCCACGCGCAGATGATGCTCGAAGATATGGGTGGTGGACATGGCAGGGGAAGGTCAGAACTTCTTCCGCCGCGACCGGAACAGGTCGAGCCACTGGAAGGCGACGACGACGAGGGAGTGTTGAATCTTGCCGCGTCGCAACAGGTCGGGGATGGCCTTCAGGGGCGTGAGCTTCACGGCAATGTCTTCGGCGTGGTCGAAGTTGGTTTCAGCAACCTTGCGGGCGCTGCGGATGAGGACGGTGTAGCAGGTATTGCGCTGGAACGCGGGATTCGGCGCGACCTTGCCGATGATGCGCGCGTCGGGTGAGTCGTAGCCGGTTTCCTCGCGCAGCTCGCGCCGCGCTGCGTGGACGGGCGATTCATCGCCGTCCATGACGCCGCCGGGAATTTCCAGTTCGATACGCCGCGTGCCGTGGCGGAACTGCCGGATGAGCACGACTTCCTGCTTCGGCGTCAGGGCAATGACGTTGACCCAGTTCGGGCCTTCGAGAATGTAAAAGTCATGCGTCTCGCCTGTGCGCGGGGAGCGTGCTGTCTCCACCAACGAGTTGAAGATGCGGTAGTGGTGAAGACGCTTCGTCTTCAACAACGGCCATTTGCGGATGGATGCCATAAAGTAGGACAGGCATCTTGCCTGTCTGCTCGTCGTGATAGTTGGACAGGCAGGATGCCTGTCCCACATTTCACAGCCCAGCCTCGGCGCGCGGCACGAGCTTCACTTCCATCTTGACCGGATCGTTCGGGTTGTCGTCGCCGTCGCGCGGAACGGCGACGATCTGGTCGGCGACTTCCATGCCTTTGATGACGCGGCCAAAAACCGTGTAGCCGCCCCTATCAAGGGAGGTGTTGTCCTTCACGTTGATGAAGAACTGGCTGCCGCTGGAGGCGCGCTTCGGATTCACCTGGTCGTTCGTGCGAGCCGTGGCGAGGGTTCCGCGCGTGTGCAGTTGCTTGATCTCCGCAGGCACGGTGTAGCCGGGACCGCCGCTGCCGGCGCGCGGCGAATGCGGATCGGACTTCGTGTTTGGGTCGCCGCCCTGGATCATGAAGCCGGGGATGACGCGGTGGAAGGTGGTGCCATTATAGAATTTCTCGCGGGCGAGTTTCTTGAAGTTGGCGGTGGTCTTCGGCGCGTCGTCGGCGAAGAACTCAACGACCATTTTGCCGAACTTGGTTTCGATGATGGCGACTTCGTCCATGGTTTCCTGGGGTTGGGTGGCGGTGTTTTCCTGCGTTGTTTCTTTGCAAGCGCCCACCAGCAGCGCCGCACAGAATAGTGGTATCAATGGTTTCATGTTTTTCGCGGTATTCAGTAGCCTAACCGCGCGGCCGGCGCGAGAATTGTTTCTCACACGCCTGCGGCGTTAAACCGGCTTAAGTAATGACTCAATCTGCCAGTGTATGCCCGTTGATGATCTTTGGAATTGACACAAAACTGATAGTGGCAAAGCGCAGGATGGCGACTTCGCCCATGTTCTCCTTGGGTTGATTGGCTGTATTTCCGGTATTGGTTTCTTTGCAGGTGCCGAACAGCAGCGTTGCCTTGCGGGCGGCAGAGTGACGGCGCGCTCTTGTGGCAGACGGTGATGAAACTGTGAAGCGTGGTGAGTTGACCCCAAAGACTATAAGTTGAGTTTGAAGCGGTGTGATATTTGCTCGACGCGTGGCTTTAAGGCAGGTTTCAATTCAACCGCCTTA
The DNA here is from genome assembly GCA_041667205.1 of Verrucomicrobiia bacterium. Classification (GTDB taxonomy): domain Bacteria; phylum Verrucomicrobiota; class Verrucomicrobiia; order CAIQCK01; family CAIQCK01; genus CAIQCK01. The sequence continues at coordinate 28,170 of JBAYFL010000013.1, forward strand.
AGTAAATCTTTTTTGGCTTCTTCGGGTTTTCTTAAAAAGAAATAGCCAAGTCCTCGGGTGATATATGCCTCAGCAAGTTTTGGAACGATCTCGATGGCCTTGTTGCAGTCAGAGATAGCCTGAGCATGTTGACCTAAATTGCCATAAGCATTTCCTCGATTGTTATAAGCGTTAGCGAATTGTGGATTGAGATCGATGGCTTTATTGAAGTCAGAGATTGCCTGCGTGAACAGGCCCGATTTGGCGTAAGTAACTCCTCGATTGTCATACGCCTCAGCATTTTTTGGATTGAGCTCGATGGCTTTGTTGTAGTCAGAGATAGCTTGGGCATATTGGCGCAATCGATCGGAAACAACTCCTCGGTTGGAGTATATAGCAGAAACAAGCCCAGCTCTATCTAATACTTGAATCCTTCTGTGAATCCTTAACGGACTGGTTTCGTCTTTGAGCTCCAAATAATTCCCAACTCTTCTAAATTTTTCGTCTATTATAAATGGCTCACTAACAAAACTGCGCGCTCCTGCTAGGCCCGCTCCTGCTAAATCCACCATCATCGACCTGCCATCGCTTAAATTCACTATACAGGCTACATGGGCTTCATTGCCCGCCCACAATAGGCCAGTCCTCCCCTTAAACACACTAATCGCTTGAACAGGTAATCCAACAGAATTACCTACTATGAAAACTAATTGGGAGCAACCAAGGCATTGGGCTTGTTTACTTCTGATGACGTCAGCTAGGTCAAATTTACTTCTGATGACGTCATCTAGGTCAAAACTATAATCAAAACTAACCTCTTTTTGTATACGTGTGAGGTCTTTTACCACATCCCTTTCTATTATAGCTAGTCGGGCTTTAGAAATGTTGGCTCGTTGATAATCTTGCCTTGCTTGCGTGAGCCTATGCTTCCACGCAATAAGAACAGATTCCCCGTGCTTATTCTTCCAGCCGCTCACCATCTGGGTAAATTCCTCGGCTACCTTGTCAGAGTATTCTAATCCCTTGACCAGTTTTTTAATCTCTGTAGACACGATTTCAAATTCACTCGAATCAGACGCAGAACCTGTGTTACCCGGAATCAACCACTCTGGTTTACTTTGAGGCGATTTAAGGTTAGCTGTGCGAGTTGTCTCCGTTGCCTGACGTTGACTAGCTTGAGCTTGCCCTTCGTTTCCGGTTGTTGCACAACCTGCAAAAACAAACGCGCCTGCTAGAGTTGCGAGCGAAATTAGTGCAGCGAATTTGTATCTCATCGTGGTCTCCTTGATTCTGTTTTCGATCGACTGTGTCTTTTTGTTGTTTGAAAGTGTGTTCTCTTACTGGGTTGAGTTTTCTGATTCATGAAGTTCAGCGTGACTTATTGGGCGGGATGGTAAGCACGGTGCCCACCAGCAGCGCCGCGAAACAGAATGGCATGAAAGTTTTCATGCTTAGCGCGGTATTCAGTAGCCTATCGTCGCGACAGGCGCGAGAAGTTTTTCTCGCGGGCGCTCGGCGCTGAATCGGCTTGCGCCTCCGCGCCGCTGCTTTTACGGTCGGCGCGTGATTGGCGAACACAACGACGAATTCTACATGCGGCAGGCGCTGCGGTTGGCGGCGCAGGCTGGCGATGCGCAGGAAGTGCCGGTCGGTGCCGTGATTGTGCGGTTCGTCGAGGGCGCGGCGCCGCAGATCATCGCGCGCGCGTTCAACCAAGTGGAGCAACTCAAGGATGCGACGGCGCACGCGGAGATGATTGCCATCACACAGGCCGAGGAAGGCGTCGGCGACCGGCGGCTGAATGATTGCACGCTCTATGTGACGAAGGAGCCGTGCCCGATGTGTGCCGGGGCTATCGTGCTGGCGCGCGTGGGGCGGGTGGTGTTCGGTTGTCGTGACGACAAGGCAGGGGCCGCCGGCACGGCGATGAATCTGCTGAACGTGCCAACACTGAACCATCGGCCGGAAGTGCGCGCGGGTGTGTTGGAGGCAGAGGCAGCCGAACTGCTAACAAGCTTCTTCAAGCAGCGGAGGGCGGAGGAGAAGTAGCCGCGCAAGGAGCCATGATGGCGTCGGTCATTCCATGGAGGATCTTCTTATCTTGCGGGCAAACGGTCGCCAGCACGCCGCCGAGTCGGGCTTCGTCGCCAACAACGAAGTAATAGGGGCAGAGCCGCGCGCGGCCTCTCATCGGCTGAAGCTGGTTGCGCTCCAGATTGGCCCACTCGGTCTCGACAACGTGCGAGCGGTGGAAACGCTGGAGGATGTAGGGCTTCGACGGAAAGCTGCCGAGAGCGTGTTCGATGGCCGCGGCCCATTCGGCGGCCGGAACATCGTGGCCGACCGTCACGCTGCGAGCGCCCCAGGCGTTCGCATCGAAACCGGAAATCTTGATGACCAACTCGCGTTGCTTCTGCGAGAACTTCGCCATCTCACGCCAGTCGTGAATGCCGAGTTCCGGAATGATGGCGTGCGGGGGCAGGGGAGTGGGGTCGAGAATCCAGGTGTAGGGAATGACCTGCTGCAACGCGGCGAAAATCTTCTCGCCCAGCTCCTGCCGCCAGAAACTCCTCAGCGTCGTGTGCCAGAAGAAGGCGAAGAGCATTTTCTCTTCCAGTTGTGGTTTGAACGGCGGCGTGACGGCGATCTTGCCGGCGCAAGCAGCGTCCAACAGCGCCGTGGAGTTCGGCACGTTTGCCATGTCGAACAGCTCGAAGAACCGATACGCCACATCCGGACGCGCGCCGTCGCCGAGGCTGAGTCCTTCCGGCTTGATGGCGTGCACGTCGAACTGTTCCGCCGCCAATTGCTGGGCTATCCACTCCATCTCCGGCCGGTAGGTGGCGGCTTCTTCACTGACGACGATGTGAGCGACGGGGGTGGCGGCACTGTCAGCGGAAAGAATCTGACGAAAGCCGCTTTGCATCCCACGCGGGCCGCCGATTACCGCGTCGCCGAGCGCGCTGTAGGTGTGGTTGAGCCACGCGGTCAGCCCGATACCGCCGGGAACGGAGTCCAACTCGGTGATTTTGAATTTAGCAGTGTCGGCACTGGCGTCGTCCTGCAGGAGAATGTCGGGGCGGATAACTCGAGGCACGTCGGCCTTGAAACGGCTGTGGCGCGAGGCTTCGATGATCGCGGGCGGTTTTCCGGCGTCGAGATAATCGGCAATCCACCGTGGCAACGTCCCGCGGACACTAAAGCGGTAGAGCAGGTTGCAGGCGCGGTAGAAGGCGAGTAGTTGAGGGCCGAGCGTCTCCAACTGGGTGGCGAACGCTTGTGAGATCGGAAATGCGCGAGGCGCGATACGCCACTCGGTTCCGGCGAACAGTCCGCCCTCCGGCATCGCGGCTGCAACGGCTCGCGCGAGGTCAAGGCCGTTCTGAACATCCGCAGCACTCATTCGCGAATCTGGCCTGTGCCCTCGACGATCCACTTGTAGGTGGTCAACTCTTCCAAGCCCATCGGCCCTCGCACGCCGATCTTGTCGGTCGAGATGCCCACCTCGGCGCCCATCCCAAACTCGCCGCCGTCGGTGAAGCGCGTGCTGGCGTTGTGATAGACGGCGGCGGAGTCCACCTCACGGAAAAACCGGGCGGCGGCGGCGCGGTCGCGCGTCACGATGGCGTCGCTGTGCTGCGAGCCATAGTGGTTGATGTGCGCGATGGCGGCATCCACGTCGGCGACGACGCGGATGTTGATAATGAGGTCGCCGTATTCGGTGGACCAGTCAGTCTCCGCCGCGGCCTTGGCTGCAGCGACGAGCTTGCGCGTGGCGTCGTCGCCGCGGAGTTCGACCTTCCGCGCGAGCAAGGCGCTGGCGATACGTGGAAGAAAGGTCTGTGCGATAGCTTCGTCCACGAGCAACGTTTCCATCGCGTTGCAGACGGCGGGACGCTGGCACTTCGCGTTGAGCACGATCCGCTCTGCCATGTCAAAATCGGCGTCGCGGTCCACATAGACGTGGCAGACGCCTTTGTAGTGTTTGATCACCGGCACGCGGGCGTTCTCAGCAACTGCGCGGATGAGCGCCTCGCCGCCTCGCGGGATGACGACGTCCACGAGGCCGGTGAGTTGCACGAGTTCGCGGACAGCGTCGCGGTCGGTAGTTTGGACGAGTTGCACGGCATTGGCGGGCAAGCCCGCGCGCGCGCCGCTGTCGAGCAGGGCGTTGGCGATGGCGCGGTTGGATTGGATGGCTTCCTTGCCGCCTCGAAGGATGACGGCGTTGCCGGCCTTGAGACAAAGACCGGCGGCGTCGGCGGTGACGTTGGGGCGCGACTCGTAGATGAAGGCAATGACGCCGATGGGCACGGCGACTTTCTGAAGGCGCAGACCGTTTGGACGGGTGCGATCCTCCAGCACGCGGCCGACGGGGTCGGGCAGGGCGGCCACCTCGAGCAATCCGGCAGCCATCGCCGAGATGCGTTTGTCGTTAAGGGCCAGCCGATCCAGCATCGCGGCGGACAGTCCGGTAGCTCGGCCGGCATCAAGGTCTTGTTTGTTTGCCTGCTGGATGATGTCGCTATTCTTGAGCAGACCGTCGGCCATCGCCTGAAGACACTGGTTCTTCTGGTCAGTCGTCAAGGTGGCGAGCCGGTGCGCGGCAACGCGCGCCTGCTGTCCAAGTCGTTGGATGTCTTCTTTTAGCGTCACGATAAACTCACAATAGCACCAGGTCGTCGCGGTGAACAACCTCGGGTTTGGCCTTGCGGCCGAGAGCAATGGCGATGTCGCTGGTCGTGGCGCGGCAAATCTCCCGCGCCTCGGTCGCTGAAAAACGCGTCACGCCTCGCGCAAACTCGCTGCCGTCCTGGTCGCGAAGTGAGACCACCGCGTCGGCGGCAAACTCGCCGCCAACTTCCACCACGCCGCGCGCCAGCAGGCTGCATCCACGCGCGATCAACGCCTGCTTGGCCCCGGCGTCCACGATCAGCCAGCCGGCGGGACGGTGGTAGAACGCGATCCAGCGTTTTCGACCCGCCATTTTTGTTTCTGAAGCGGCAAAGAGAGTCCCGATATCTTTGCCAGCAAGCACGTCGGCGAGCACGCCAGGGGCGCGACCGTTGGCAATGACCAGCGGAATGCCGGCAGCGTGGACAATCTTTGCCGCCTGCAACTTGGAAACCATGCCACCGACGGATTGGGCGCTGGCGGCTCCGCCGGCGAGTTTCATGACGCGCTCGTCCACGCGCGCCACGAAGGGAATCCGATCGCCGCTTCCGTCGGGCTTGGTCATGAGGCCGTGCGCGGTGGTCAGGATGATGAGCAGGTCGGCGGGCAACAGCGCTGCCGTCAACGCGGCAAGGCGGTCGTTGTCGCCGAAGCGAATCTCATCAACGGAGACAGTGTCATTTTCGTTGATGATCGGCACGACGCCACGCGCCAGCAGCGTGTCAATGGTGTTGCGGGCGTTGAGGTGGCGGACGCGGTCGCTGAGGTCGGCGTGCGTCAGCAGAATCTGCGCGACGTGCAGGCCATGCCGACGGAACGCCTCGGCGTAGAGCGACATGAGCTTGCACTGGCCGATGGCGGCGCAGGCCTGAAGCTCCGGCAGTGACGTGGGGCGGGCGGTCATGCCCAGTTCGCCCATGCCCGCGCCGATGGCGCCGGAAGAGACGACAACGATCTCGATGGAGTTGCGACGCAACGCGGCGAACTGGTCGGCGAGCGCGGCCACGCGAGCGAGGTCGAGCTGCCGCTCGGCGTTGGTCAGCAAACCGGTGCCGATCTTCACGACGATCCGTTGCGGTTGATTAATGGCTTTGAGCCGGTCCATAAGGCGTAGATTCTTATCAGAGTCGCGCTCAGGTTTCCAGTTGACTTCGCAACTCGGCTGAATACCCTCTCAGGACGCTTTCCCTAGGCGGGGGCGTAGCTCAGCTGGTTAGAGCGCTTGCCTGTCACGCAAGAGGCCGCGGGTTCGAGTCCCGTCGCTCCCGCCACTTCTTCTGCAAAACCGGTCGGAACAGTCTTTGGCGCTTGGACCGAATGGCGCTTCGCGTCCTGCCTTGTTCGGTGTTCGAGTTTCTGAGAGCATAGGAACATGAAACCGTTCAAGAGTGTGGCTTACTTGGTCTCATTATTTGCTCTTGTTCTTGGCGCTTGTGACAATACCGGTTCCTCACCCGCGCCAGTTCCCGGTCCCGGTCCCGATCCTGGCCCTGCGCCTGTTGGCTCTGCCACCAGCTCTACTACGCCTGCCAGCACACCTGCCACCACTCCTCCAGTTGTTGTCGGCAATCATGCCTATTACGTTGATTTCGAGAACGGCGCCGACACCAACAACGGACTGTCCACGACCACCGTCTGGAAACATTGCCCTGGCGATGCAAACGCCACGGGGGTTCCGCGTTCGACGCCTTTGAGCGCAGGCGATGTGGTCACGTTCAAGGGAGGCGTTCATTATTGCGGCACGATTCATCTGGTGTTCAGTGGCACCACGACCATGCCGGTCACATACAACGGCAACTCAGCGGGCAACTGGGGCACGGGCAAGGCGGTAATTGATGGTGAGCATTTGAATCAGGACGCGCGACGTTATGGGTTTGTGACCGATACCAGCGTGAGCGATGTGGTCATCCGAAATTTCGAAGTTCTGCATCTCGGTGGAGTGGCCAATCTTCAGGATTACACTAACCAGCCGCTCCCCTACAGCCCCGGCTACGGAGTGTATTTGCGCGACGCCACGAACGTGGAGGTGCGCGACTGTTACTTCCACGAGCTGGGCGTCTGGGCAAATGTCCGGCCCGCGTCTTACGAAATCGGTCTCGGCGGTTTTGGCATCTACGCGTTCGGAGTGGACGGTCTGACGGTCGCCAATTGCGAATTCACCCGAATGGAAAAGGGAATTCGCGTGTCGCCGGGACAGGTCGGGCAAAACAAAGCTGCGCGGCGGGTGCTCATTACAGGGTGCGACTTTCACAGTTACATGCGGTGGCTAGTTGAGATCTCAACGAGCGCCGACAATACAACTCTGGACGACATCACGGTGAGCCATTGCCAGTTCCATGACTTCACGGAGTTTGACAGCGGCGTCTGGCAGGGAGCGGGTGTTTGTCCGCATACGGATGGGATCATTCTGGGCGTTTCCGACTACCGCAACCGGACGTATGGCACGGTTCGGCTGCACTCGAACCACTTTTATCAGAACACCACAGCCGGCGGCGGAACTGCAATGATCTTCTCGACCGGCATGGGTGGTAACGTCCAGATTTACAACAACGTGTTTGTCAACTCACTGCATGGTTGCGGGGCCATCTACATCCAGGATGGGCCGATACCGGGGCACGGAGACACGCCCATCAACTTCGAGATATGCAACAACTCGTTTCATGACGGGCGATACGCCGTCCTCCTCAGGACGGTCACGGGCGGATGCAACGTCGGCGATGGCAACATCACGATTCTGAACAACGCCTTTTGCAAGGCCGTGGGCGATGCGGCTTTTTCGGTGGTGGTCTTCGACGCGAACAGCGCTCCGAAGGTGATGGATTACAACTGCTACTCCACTCCTCGCGCGGACCAGTTGATCATGATGCGCGGTCCCCAGGGGTATGCGACCCTCGCGGACGCGAGAAGCAAGTGGGGCTGGGAAACGCACGGCATGGTCGCCGATCCGAGATTTGCCAATATCAGTCCAGGCATCGGAATGAGCAGCAGCCGGAACAATTTGCATTTGTCCGCCGGCTCGCCGTGCATCAACGCCGGGACCAATCTCAGTCACCGGTTCACGCTCGACAAAGACAAGTTGCAACGTCATCCGACGCAGGCGTGGGACATTGGGGCCTTCAAGGCTCCGTAACCACGGTCTGCCAATAGCGCTGGCTTCTGCTGGGGAAGACGGACTCGTGCCTATCGGCCAAAGCTGAAGCACAATCGCAAGAGGCAACAGCGCGAGGGGCAAACCAAGAAGAATGACAGGCATCCCGTGAAGCCCCGCCTCGACACATTAGCACAAAGACTGTGCGCCAGCACAACCGGGCAGAACGTCCGATTTCTGATGCAGAACCGGCTGGAAGTTGAGCTATTAGCCTGCCACAGCAACAGCACAAGCCGATGATTGGACGTTACCGCTGCACGCGCGCCGAGCCGCCTTTGGCGAACGCCCGCACCTGCTCGACTGTCGCCATCGTGGTGTCGCCGGGGAATGTCGTCAGCAGCGCGCCGTGCGCCCAACCGAGCTTCACAGCTTCCTCCGGGGTTTCACCGGCCAAGAGAGCGTAGATAAACCCGGACGCAAATCCGTCGCCGCCACCGATGCGGTCAATCACATCCAGTTCGCACGTCGGGGCAACGTGTGTCTTGCCGTTAATCCACGCCACCGCGCTCCAACTGTGCCGGTTCGTCGAATGCACCTCGCGCAGCGTCGTCGCGACGACTTTCACCTTCGGCTGCTGCTTCACCACGCGGTCAATCATCCCGAAGAACGCGCTCGGATCGAGCTTGGATTTCGCCGTCACATCCTGACCTTCGATGCCGAGGCCTTTCTGCAAATCCTCCTCGTTGCCCACGAGCACGTCCACGTTCTCCACGATGCGCCGGATGACGGACACGGCGCGCTTCTCGCCGCCGGAAATCTTCCAGAGTTTCTCCCGGAAGTTCAGGTCGAACGACGTCACCGCGCCCGCCGCCTTCGCCGCCTTCATGCCCTCGATGATCAACTCCGCCGTCGTCTCTGACAGCGCCGCGAAGATGCCGCCACTGTGGAACCATCGCGCGCCACCCGCGAAAATTTCGCTCCAGTTGAAATCGCCCGGCTTGAGCTGTGCCGCCGCCTCGTTGCAGCGATTGTAGAACACCACCGGCGCGCGCACGCCCTGGCCACGGTCGCTATACACCGTGGCCATGTTCGGCCCGTTGACGCCGTTGTGCGCGAACCGCTTGTAGAACGGCTGCACACCCATCGCCCGCACCCGCTCGGCGATGAGGTCGCCGATGGGATAGTCCACCATTGCGCTGACGATGGCGGTCTTCATGCGGAAGCAATCGCTCAGGTTGGCGGCGACATTAAACTCCCCGCCGCTGACGTGGATGGCGCATTGTGTGGCCTTGCGGAAGGGGATGACGCCGGGGTCGAGGCGGTGGACGAGTGCGCCGAGCGAGACGAGGTCCAGAGCGGCCTTCTGCGAGATGTTCAAACCATGATTCATGTCTATGTTCCTTCTGATTGGTTAAAATTGGAGCAGAGGGTTTAGAACTTCGCCCTCCGCCTGTCAAGGTCGCGTTGCCCGAAACAGCATTGCCCATCGTGGCAGCGCGAGTCCAATGGCGGGGGGCTTCAGGGGGCAACTTCCGTCTTGCAACACGGGCGCGGGCCGTTAGAGTCGCCGCTTCCGAAATTAAGGAACACGTCATGTTACGAGCTGGAATCGTCGGACTGCCCAATGTGGGCAAGTCCACTTTGTTTAACGCCGTCACGCGCACGCACAAGGCGCCGGCGGAGAACTACCCTTTTTGCACCATCGAGCCGAATGTCGGCGTTGTTACGGTCCCCGACGCGCGTCTCGACAAGCTCGCCGAGATGTATAATCCCCACAAGGTCACGCCCGCCGCCATCGAGTTTGTGGACATCGCCGGGCTGGTGAAGGATGCACACAAGGGCGAGGGCCTCGGCAACAAATTCCTCAGTCACATCCGCGAAGTAAACGCCATCGTTCAGGTCGTTCGCTGCTTCGAGGACCCGAACGTCATCCACGTCACCGGCAAGGTGGACCCCATCGGCGACATCGAGACCGTCACCACGGAATTGGTCTTCGCCGACATGGACACGCTGGAGCGTCGCGCACAGGCGTTGACCAAGAAAATCCACGCCCACGACAAGCTCGCCGAGGTCGAAATGACCCTGCTCAAGCGCGTGCAGGCGCACATGAACACCGGGAAGCCCGCCGTTACGCTCGACTTCACCCCCGAGGAACAGATGCTGGTCAATGCTTGGTGCCTGCTCACCAGCAAGCCCGAGATCTTCGCCTGCAACGTCGCTGAGAAGGATCTCGCCGCGCCCGACGCCAACCCCCACGTCCAAGCCGTTTGCAACTACGCCGAGACTCACCGCGGCACCGAGGCCGTTGTCATCAGCGCCGCCATTGAAGCCGAGTTGGTGGATCTCTCTCCGGAGGAAGCCCAGCAATACCTCGACAGCGTCGGCGTCAAGGAAAGCGGCGTTGGCCAGCTCATCCGTTCCGCCTACCACGTCCTCGGCCTGCGCACCTTCCTCACCGCTGGTGAAAAGGAAGTCCGCGCGTGGACGATCCACGAAGGCTTCACCGCGCCGCAAGCTGCGGGTGTCATCCACACCGACTTCGAGCGCGGCTTCATCTGCGCCGAGACGGTGAAGTTCACCGATCTTGTCGCCGCGGGCACCTACGCCGCCGCGCGCGAGAAAGGCCAGGTCCGCCAGGAAGGCCGCGCCTATGTCGTTCAGGACGGCGACGTGATGCTGTTCCGCTTCAATGTGACGTAACAGTGGAATGGCGACACGCTGCTGAAGTAGCAGCCAAGGTTCTACTCCAGCGCCTGTTTCAGAAACGAAGAAGCCTCGACCGTTACCGGTCGAGGCCTTTCGGGACGATACAGAACACCAGACCGGCTCGTCCCGCCGGCGGGGGGAGCACGAGCGGTTAGGAGGGGGGGTGGGGACCGCGCGTGTGATGTCCTGACAAAATAATCAAAGTGTTCATTTCAGAATAGCTTTTTGTATCGCTACAGGCCGTCGTCGTGCAAGCGATTCTTACTACGCCAAAAGTATCATTGCCGGAAACCCGCCCACGGGCGCACGCTGTGCTTCGATCCGACAACGGCAACCGAGGTTGATTCCATGAACAGCAACGCAAACACTTTCGCAACCCTCGCCGCGTGGCTGGCGGCGCGGATGCTTCTGTCGGCGGCGGCCGTCGGGGCGGATCCGGCGGAAGGATGGAAGTCTCTGTTCAACGGCAAGGATCTTTCCGGCTGGATGGTGAAGTGCCAGCCGGCTGACAAGGAGAAGACATTCTGGACCGTGGCGGACGGCGCGATCCAGTGCGACTCCATCGGTCGCAAGGAGCACAACTATGTCTGGCTCGTCAGCGAGCGGGAGTTTGGCGACTTTGAACTTCGGCTGAAGTTTCAGGCGTTCCGCGAGTCGCCGGGCAACAGCGGCTTGCAGTTCCGCAGCCGTTTCGACGAAAGCTGGAAGGGCGGCTGGCTCGATGGCCCGCAGGTGGACATTCATCCGCCCGCCGCCATGTCGTGGCGCACGGGCTTCATCTACGACGAGACGCGCGAGGAACGGCGCTGGATTTCGCCAAGCCTGAAGGACTCGCGGATGGACCCCGCGCTCAAGCCGGCGCGACACGTGTTCAAATATGCCAGCGACGGCGACGGTTGGAACACCCTGACATTGCGCTGTCACGGCACGCGCGTGACGACCACGTTGAACGGCGTGACGGTGACGGACTGGGACGGCCGGGGCGTGTTGGACAACGCCGCGCACGCCAGCCATCGCGTGGGCCTCAAAGGCCACTTCGCGCTGCAACTCCACAGCGGCGACCAGTTGCGAATCCGGTTCAAGGAGATCGAGGTCAGGGAGCTGCGATGAGGTGGGTGGTGAACGCGGATGGACGACCCGCCACAGCAGCACGCCACAAGGCGCGATTCAGGCTATGTTGACGATTTCCCGGACCTTGCCGATGAGGTCGCCCAAGTGAAACGGCTTGAGCAAGAAACCCTCAACATTGTTCCGGAGTTGTTTTGCCATTTGGATATCTTCGCAGAAACCCGTGATCAATAGGACTGGCGCTTCAGCATTTATCTTCCGCAAACAATCGAACACCTGGCCCCCGTTCATCTCGGGCATGCAAAAATCCAGCAGAACCAGGCTAATGCTTTGCGACTGCTTCCTGAACAATTCAATGCCTTCCCGCGGTTTGGAAGCTGCGATGACAATGTAGCCTTCGTTTTCAAGCCCCAGCCGGATCATGTTGAGGACATTGGTATTGTCATCTATGACAAGAATGGTGGGATGTGGATGCTTGAGGCTGGGTGTCGGCCGTTTTGCCGTTCCGCACAACGCCAGACAGAAAATGAAAACCACGAAAATGAAGATTCCCCCGATCAGCAGACCGATTGCCATGATTTAAGATTCCTTCACTCCGCGTTCGTGAGCACGTTGTTTCCCTTATGGCTGTGAAGACTACCAGTTGGGGACAAAACGCGCTATTCGGGGAATTCCTGAATCTCGCATAAGGGAAAACCTTACCTCTATGTGCGCCTCGGCGGGGCCTCGGCGGGGCTGTTCAAGAAGGGCGGGACTTGCTAGACTATCGGCAGCCAAACAACTCGAAGGAGAATGCCATGAAACCGATGGAAGAACGATTGGGCTGCTTGCGTTTGAGTTCTGTGTTCGCTCTCTGTTTGTTGTGTTTGTTTCCCGCTTGCACCGCCCGGGCGCTGGAGTTTCCCGGCCCCGATCCGCAGCAGGCGAAGGGGATGGTGGACAACAACCGGTTCGTGTTGGAGAACGAGGTGATCCGCTGCGAATGGATGACGGGCGGTGGGCGGCTCAAGCCGGTGTGTGTGGAGGACAAACTCTCGAAGACGACGCTGAGCCTCGGCGATGGCGAGTGTTTCCGGTTCGTCGTGGCGCGAACGCCGGCCTCGGAAGGGCGGACGGTGCGGGCGTCGGAACTCCAGATTGTGGGCAAGCCGAAGCTGACGGTGCTCAAGCCGGTGTCTGGCTCGCGGCGGCTGGCGGAGCGGCGCGGCGGGCGGCAGATAGCCGTGGAGCTTGCGTCGGCGGACGGGAACCTGAAGCTTCAATGGCGGGCGGTGCTGCGCGACGGCTCGAACTATGTGCGGCAACATCTGCTGATCTCGGCGAAGCGCGAGTCGGTGGAGTTACAAGAGTTGGCGCTGGTGGATGTGTTCGCACCGAACGCGGCGGTGGCGGGCAGCGTGGACGGTTCGCCGGTGGTGGCGGGGAATTTCTTCTTCGGCTGCGAGAGTCCGCTGTCGAAAAGCACGGTAACGGTTGCGCAGCCGCGGACACTGGTGCGCAGCGGTTTTGTCAGCAACGTGCCGGTCGAGGCGGGCAGGGCGGTGGAGCATTCGAGCGTGGTGGGCGTGGTGCCGGAGGGGCAGCTTCGGCGCGGGTTTCTCTACTACATCGAGCGGGAGCGTCCGCAGCCTTACCACACGTTCCTGCACTACAACTGCGGTTACCAAGTCGGCGCTGAGTTCTGGCGCATTCGCCGCTACGGCAAGCCGGAGGAGTTCGAGCGGTTTGTGGACGGCCAGGAGAAACTGTGGCTGGAGTTGATTGACGTGTTCGGCCGCGAGTTGGTGGAGAAGCGCGACGTCGTGCTCGATTCGTTTGTGCACGACCACGCCTGGGATGACGTGAGCCGGGTCTGGCAGTTTCATCGCGGCTATGGGCGCGGGCTGGCGCCGGAGCAAGCGGCGGCCGGCAAATATCACTCGGCGGTCGGCATCTGGTTCGGTCCGTGGGGCGGTTACTCCGGTCGGGCCAAGCGTGTCGAGGCGGGACAGCAACAGGGTTTCGAGACGAGCAAGAACGGCCTCACGCTGGCCGGGCCGCGTTACTACGAACGGTTTCGCGAGGCGTGCGTCGGCATGGTGCGCGATTACGGCGTGAACTATTTCAAGTTCGACGGTTTCGGCGCGGGCAACAGCAAGGATGGCGCAGGGCCGATGGCGGGCGATGTAGAAGCGTTGCTGCGGCTGCACGACGAACTGCGCGCCCTCAAGCCGGATGTGTTCTTGAATCCGACGACGGGCACGTGGCCGTCGCCGTTCTGGATGTTGTGGGCCGACTCGATTTGGCGCCAAGAGAGCGACGCGGGCTTCCTTGGCAAAGGCAGTGACCGCCAGCAATGGCTGACGTATCGCGACAACGCGACGTTCCACGCCACCGTCCAGCGCGGGCCGCTCTGCCCAATCAGTTCGCTGATGTTGCACGGGATCATGATTCACAAGTATGCGTTCAAAAACCCGTATGACCCGAAGAGCCGCGGCGTCAGTTGCGTGCCGGCGGACCTCGTCGCGGAGATCCGGTCCTACTTTGCGACCGGCACCTGTATGCAAGAGTTGCATATTGATCCGAGCCTGATGACCGGTGCGCTGTGGGACGTGCTGGCCGAGGCGGCGAAGTGGAGCCGCTCCAACGCCGAGGTGTTGGCGGACACGCATTGGGTTGGCGGCGACCCTGCCAAGGGCGAGGTTTATGGCTGGGCATCGTGGTCGAAGCGGAAAGGGATTCTGGCATTGCGCAATCCGAGCGACCGGCCTGCCGTGGTCGAGGTGGACGCGGGGAAGGTGTTCGAGCTGCCCGCCGGCGCGGCGCGTCAATACGCGCTCAAAAGCCCGTGGAAAGAAGACGCCGCCAAACCGGCGGTCACCGTCAAGGCCGGCGAGCCGTATCAGTTCAAGCTGCAACCGTTCGAGGTGCTCGTGTGGGACGCCACGCCAGCGCGGGAGCGGTGAACTGGAGGAGATGGCTCCTGCCTGCCATGTGCGTGAGCACCACGGATCCGCCAACCTGCGCTACTTCTTTCCGAAACAGAGCAGCTTGCCGCCACGCGTGACCGCGTAGAGCCGGCCGTTGGCGGCGATGAGTCCGTCGCGCACCGCCGGATCGTCGAACGGCAGCGTCTGCTCGCCGATTTTCAGGTCGCCCTTGGTGGTGGCGCTGACGAGCGTCGAGCCGGCGAGCAGGAACGCAATGTCATTGGTCGTGCCGACTGTGAGCTTCTGTGCATCGAAGACTGCGGGCGGTTTGTTGAGAACGAGCTTGGTCTGGCGGATGCCGTAGCCCCACACACCGCGCGGCGCTTGCACGCTGCCGAAGGCGACGTAGTTGGTGGCGCTGAGCGCGAGATTCATCGCGCCGGTCTTTGAGTCGAACCGCCAGCGCGACATCGCCACATAATTGCCATCGCGCGCGAGCAAGTCCACGGGTTCGTAATCCAAGCCGAACTTCTGCCTGGTCTTGGGGAAAGTGCCGCTATACCAGTTCTTCACGCCGAGGTCCGTGACGGTCTTCTCCCACAACAGCTTCCCATCCTTGATGCGCAACGCGCAAACGCGCACGCCGCCGTCGGATGCCGGATGGCGGCCTGCCGCCGCGTAAGCGACACCGTCTTCCGCCAGCACGCTGCCGGCAACGGGCCATGGCGATTCCATCTGGCCGTAAACGGCGATGCGTGCCTCCTGCGGCGCGGCACGGAACCGCCAGGCAAGCTGGCCGTCGGCGAGGCTGAGGCAGTAGATGTAACCGTCGTGCGCGCCGAAGACGCAGCGGTCGCCTGCGATGGTTGGCGGCGTGTCCACGCGTCCGCCGGCGGTGAAGCTCCAGCGCGGGGCGCCGGTGTTGGCGTCGAGGGCAATGACACGATGGTGGCTGGAAACCGCGACGAGAATCGTTCCGCTGGCGCAGACCGGCGCGGTGACGACGCTGCGCGCGAACGGATCATCGCGCCACTCGTCTGCGAGCGGCCCGGCGGGCGGTTCTGCGATTTGGGCCGTCCACAATGGTTTCAACTCGCTGTCGGCGAGACTGGCGGGCGTGCTGCCGCTGCGATAACGGTCGTGACGATACATCGGCCATTCGTCAATGTTCTCGGAGGCGGTTGCGCCGGCCGTCGCGCGGTCAAAGGCGGGGCCGGGCTGCAAGCGTGGCGGGCTGGCGTCGCGTGCACGCGGCGTTTGGGCCAGGCCCATGTAGCCGCGGAGCATGGGGTAGCATTCGCATTGCACGGGGAAGGTGTAGAGCAGGCCGTTGGCGGGAGTGAACGGCAACCGGCAACTGTGTCGCGCCATGCGACCGCGCGTTTGCTGGCCGGTCTTCCAATCGGTGAATTCCATTTCAGGCGCGATGAAGAACCGCTCGGTGGCCACGGGCGTCGAGCAATGCAGGCCGCGCGTCCCGATCGCCTTGCGTTGCGCGCCGGTCTTCGGATCGAGGCCGAGGACTTTGACAACCCTGGGTTTCTTGCTGACTTCCTCCTCCACCCAAAGCAATCCGTTGACGAAAAAGGTGCGCGCTTCCTTGTAGTGCGTCATGCCGGGGATGTAGTTGCGAGTCCAAAGAACCTTCCCCGAGTCGCCGGCGAACACCACGATGCCGCTGCCCGTGCCGTCGTCAGCCCACGCGGAGCATTCGATGGCCAGCACGCCGCATCCGTAGGAACAGGTCGTGGCCACTTCCGCGCGGGCGTGCGGCGTGCGCCATCGTTCGCTGCCATTCGCCAGATCGAGGCAGACAACTTCGCTGTCCATCAGGCAGAACACGTGGCCATCGCCAAAGACCATCCGCCGGGGCGCGCCGGGCCATTGCCAGCGCAACTTGCCGCCGGTCTCGAAAGCACGGACCGAGTTTTTGTCTGCGACGGCGAGCAGATTGTTTGCAATCGCGATCTCTCGTGGTGTGTCCACATCGCCAAATGTGTTCGCCGTCTGGCCGGTGGCGCCGTCCAACGCCACCAGCTTCCCGTCTATCGCCGCGTAGAGCCGCGCGCCTTGAGCGACCGGCTTGACCTTCGATGTGCGGGTGCCGGGCTTGAGCACGATGGGCTTGCCGCCTTTCTTTGCGTTGGACACCGGCTTGGGCACGGGCGGCACGCCGGTTTCCTTGAACGTGTAAGCTTTCGCCTCGCGTCGCCACAGCAGCCGGCCGTTGAAGGCGTCGCGCGCCACAATTTCATTTTCGTAAACGTAGAAATTGCGCCCGGCCGACGTGACCAACACGTGGTCGTAATACCACTTCTGCCCGCCGGCATCCTGCGGCGGCCCGGCAATCCAGCGGACGCCGGTGGGTGTTTGCACCGTCGTGTCCCGAGAGACCATGTTGCCGTCCGCGCCGTGCCGCCAATGCGTCCACTCGTCGAACCCGTGCGGCCACGGCTTCTGAAACGATTGCCAGCCGTCGTTGCGCTTGATCCATAGCGTTCCCAGCGGCGCGACGACACGGAGCATTTCGGCTTCCGAGACCTCGCCGGCGTTTTCCGCCACAAGCACGTTGACCAGATTGTCCGCGTAAGGCAGCCACGGGGCGGACCATTGTTCGACCGCCGTCTGGCCGTAGAGACCGCGCGATTGCAGCCGGTCACGGGCGCGACCGACGTTCCGCCCGTCTGCCTCCAAGGCATGGACGGCCATGTTCTGGTTTCCGCAAAGCTCCGCCGTGAGCGCGCCATCGCCGCAGCCGAGATGAACGCAGAATCCCGCCGGGGCTGGCGGCGCGCAAACTGTCGCGACGAGCGCCTGCGTATCCTTTGCCTCGCCGGCGGCGGTGGGCGAGGGGCTGGCGGCGAAGATTGGGAAGAGTAGAAGATGGGGAAGATGCTTCAACAACGATTGCAGTAGTGTCATCGCAGTGGATGCTAGCCGAACACATCCAGTTTTTCCATGCGGATTATGGACTGACCGCTGTGTGTTGGTCGCTGGATGCAACTTTGTTGTAGCCGGGGTGTTTGCACTATCAGCCCGGCTCGATTGCCGGGGCCAGCAGACAACCAACTACAAGAAAGAATTGAAATGAAACGGACCATTCTGAAGACAATGACACTCATCGCCGCGCTCTGCGTGGCGGCCCCGATGTTTGTTTCGGGCGCGGACGCCCCGGAAGGCAAGCACGGACGTGGAAAGGGCGCTATCGCCGGCAAGCTGGATGAAGCCCTAGGCAAACTCGACCTCACAGCCGACCAGAAGACCAAGATTGATGCGGCGAAGGCCAAACTCGGCGAATACATGAAGGCTCACGCTGAGGAACTGAAAGTCGCCCGCGAGGCTACTGACCCGGAGAAGAAGCGCGAAGCCTTCAAGGGCGCGATGGAGCAAATGAAGCAAACGCGGGATGAAATCCGCTCTGTTCTCACCGACGAGCAGCAGAAGAAGTTTGACGAGCTTATGCCAGCCCGCCACGGCAAGGGCCACGGTAAAGCCGGCGGCAACAAGTAGCGCTGTCGCGTTCGCGAAAGCCGTTCTCCGCGCTACACAGCGGGAGGATGAGAACATCGGCGCACGCAATGTTCACCTCGTGGTGAGCGTTGCGTGCGCCGTGTTGTTACGTTACGCGCGTGTTTGTTTCTCCCCGCTATTCGTTGTCCGGATTTACTCGATCGTCACTTTCGCGTCCTCAATGATCAATCCGTATTTGTAGCCGCTGCCGAAGTCCCGGTCGGTTGAGACAGTGCCGGTGACGAGAATCGTGTCGCCGACTTTGGTTTCGGACGCAGTGGTCACGGTCAAGTCGTTGCTGCCGGCGCTTCCTGTCCCGTCCTGAATGTGCAGCCAGTTCTTGCCCAGAATGTTGGCGTTGTATTTGACCACTTTGCCCCGGACTTTCACCGGCTTGCCGCTGAGTTCCACCCTGCTTGCGTGGATCTCCGCAATGCTCTTGCCGCCTTCGGCTTTCTTGATGCCGGAGAAATCCAGCGCCGGCTTGGCCCCACCGTCCGCAATGGGTGGATGGTTTTTGGGGAGTTCGGCGGATCCGCCTCCATGGGCGGGCGTCTTTCCGTTCACCTTCACATTGCCGGTGAAATAGACGACCTCGAAATCTCGATTCAACGTCTTGCTGTGGAACTTCGGCATCGGTGCCGCGTTGGCAATGGCGACGGAATCGCCGGCCTTGACCGCAAACTGCGGAGCGGCCGCCCACAGCTTCGTGGTGCCGGTGTCCAGCAGCACATAGGTGTAGTTGGCGGCATTCATGGTTTCGACCACCTTGCCGGAGTAGCTGCCGGCGGAAGGCGGTTGCGTCTGGCACATGGCTCCGGGCGCGCTGAGGGCAAGGCAAGCGATCAAGAGGATGTATTTCATGGTGTGTGTTGCGGAACAGCGGACCGGCAGTTGATGAGTATTACAGTGCATGTTGAGCCATTCTACTACTACTGGACGCGGGCGAGGTCAAACACGGGAGACTGCAAAGGCAAAAAGGACCTTTTCTTCCGGGCAGGCTCGGCGTTGTCGGGCTTGCCGAAGATCGCGGAGACCGGTTTGCCGTCCACGTCCGCCGGGATGGCAACGCCGAGGAAATTCAGCGCGGTGGCGAACACATCCACGACGCGCACGGCCAGTTTCGGTTCGAGAGTGAGATCGTAGTTCGTGCGCACGCCCGGCCCAACGGCGATCCACGGGATGTAATGGCTGAACGGAACCTTCGCGCCGTGCGACCGGCCGGAGCCGCCGTGGTCGGCGGTCACGATCAACAACGTCTTGTCGCTCAGACCCAGTTCGCGCAACGCCGCCACGATGATGCCGACGCCCTGGTCGGCTCTGTCGGCGACCGCGACCTGCGCCGGGCTGCCCCAGCCGGCGGCGTGGCCGACGGAGTCGGGATCGGGGAAATGCACAAACAAAACGCTGGGGCGATGCTGGCGCAGAATCTCGGCGGCGCGGGCGGAAACGGTAAGTGCGTCGGGTTTGGCTTTCCCTTCCGGTGCGTTCAACCAGTCCACCATGCCCGGTTTGGCCATGATGGCGAGCTTGCGTTTGCCGACCACCATTGCGTTGCTGTAGCCGGCCTTCTTGGTCAGGTCAAAAAGCGTCGGCACCGCGAGCATGCTTGGGTTTACATCGCGATCGTCGTTCCACAGCACCTGATGTTTGGAGGGCGGGACGCCCGTGAGCATGCTGACGTGCGTCGGCAAGGTGATGGCGAGGTCGGTGGACTCGGCCCAGAACGTGAACGAGCCGTGCTCCGTCAGCGCGCGGATGTTCGGCGCTTTGGCGCGCAGGAGCACGTCGGGTCTCATGCCGTCAATGCTGATGATCACGACATGTTTGTCGGAAGGAGGGGCGGCGGTTTGCCGGATGGCTTGCTGGCCAAAAACCGGGCTGGTGGCGATAAAGAAAGCTAGAATGAAAATGAAGGACGGGACTCTTGCCACGGTTCGTGCGGTCATCAGCCAGATTCTCCTGTTGGTCATGTTCGACACGGCTCTTTTCTACTACGTCCGGCGGCCAATGCAAGCGGGTGTTGACCCGCTCGGAGGCGTCCGTTAGCGTCTCCGTCCGTGACGATAAATGCCAACTGCGTTAGAGATTTGCTGAAGCCATGAGCCACATCGCCTCCAGTATGACCGATGGCGTGTGCATTCTCCGCCTCAACGCCCCGCCTGTAAACACTCTCAGCATCGAGCTGCTGGGCGATTTGCGCGTGGTGGTGCGCCAAGCAAATACAGACCTCCGCGTGCGCAGCATCGTCATTACCGGCACGCCGGAACACTTCAGCGCCGGGGCCGACGTGGCGATGTTCCGCGACATCAAAACTGCCGAAGACGCCGTGCGCATCTCGCGCGTCTTTCAGGAGGCTTTTCAGGAAATCGAGGACTCCGCCAAGCCCGTCACGGCGGCGGTCGCGGGGAAGATGATGGGCGGCGCACTGGAACTGGCGATGGCGTGCCACTACCGCGTCTGTGCGCGCGGCACGGTGTTCAGCATGCCGGAGGTCAATCTCGGCATCAACCCCGGCGCGGGCGGGACTCAACGTCTGCCGCGGCTCATCGGCGTCGAGGCGGCGCTGAAAATGCTGCTGACCGGCCAGCCGATCAATGCTGCCGAGGCGTTGAAACTTGGCTTGGTGGACGCGGTGTGCGCCGCGACGGATTTGACGAAACCGGTGCAAGCTTCCGGCGGCGCGCCGCGAAAGACCCGCGAGCGATCCTTTCCCAGCGCGTCGTTTACTGAGGCAGAGAAACTCGCCGCGCGTTCCCGTCCTGAACTCATTGCTCCTTCTGTCATCCTCGAATGCGTCCGCCAAGGCGTCGTGGCGTCCTTCGACGCCGGTTTGAGGGCGGAGCAGGAAGGTTTCGCACGCTGCATGGACACGCTGGCCACGCGCAACAAGATCCACGTCTTCTTCGCGACACGCGAGACGGGCAAGGCTCCCGACCTTGCCAACGCCCCTTCACGCGCCGTGGCGCGCGTCGCTGTCATCGGCATGGGCTCGATGGGCACGGGCATCGCGCAGGCCGTCTTGCAGGCGGGATTGCCCGTGACCGCCCTCGACGAAAACGCAGCGGCCCTGCAAAAAGGCCAGCAGCGCATCTGCGAATCCCTCCAAAAGCGCGCCGCGCAGGGCAAGCTCCCGCCCGAGCGGCTCGCGGCGATGTTAGGGGCGCTCACCGCCACCAGCGACTGGAGCGCGATCAGCGAGGCGGATCTCGTGATTGAGGCGGTGTTCGAGGAGATCGCCGTCAAACACGCCGTTCTGGCCAACATCGAGCGCGCCGTCTCCGACACAGCCATCATCGCCTCCAACACCTCCACCATCTCCTTCGACACGCTCGCCGAGAGTATGCGCCGTCCGGGGCGATTCGTCGGACTGCATTTCTTCAACCCCGCTCACGCCATGCCGCTGCTGGAGATCATCCGCCATGCCGCCGCTGCGCCGGAGACGGTGGCCACCGCGCTGCGCTTCGCCAAGACCATCCGCAAGACGCCGGTCCTCGTCCGCAACCGCGAGGGCTTCCTCGTCAACCGCATCTTCCTCCCGTATGTCAACGAAGCCTTCCTGCTGCTCGAGGACGGCGCTGAGCCGGAGGCGATTGACCGCGCCATGGTCGCGTTTGGTTTCCCGATGGGGCCTCTGACGCTCATTGACATGGCCGGCAACGACATCCTCGTCCATTGCGATGCCGTGCTGACCCGCGCCTTCCCGTATCACGGCCCGACGCCGCCCATCGTAGCGGAATTGGTCGCGCGGGGAATGTTGGGCCAGAAGAGCGGCGCGGGCGTTTACCTCTACGAGAAGGGCGACCCCAAGCCGCGCCCTAACCCGGCTGCGCAGGAAATCATCGCTGCGGCGCGCCAGCGGGACGGCCGCTCTCCGCGAGCCATCGTGGCCGACGAGATCACCCAGCGGCTCGTCCTGCGGATGGTGGCCGAGGCGCTGCGCGTGATGGAGGAGGGGATCGCCCAACGCGAGAGCGACGTGGATGCCGCGATGGTGCTCGGCACCGGCTTTCCCGACTGGCGCGGCGGTGTGCTTAAATACGCGCGCGACATTGGGTTGGAGAATGTATTCACTGACTTGGAATTGTTGAGAAAACAACTTGGCGAACGCTTCGCCCCGTGCAAGATGTTGGGAGAATTGAAAGGAACATAAATGACGACACAAGCTCCAGCGGCCCCGGTGGCTGAACGTAAAGACATTCAGACGACGAAGATGATGAGGACCGTGATGGGTAACTACTTCGCGGAACTCGAAAACGGCCCCAAGCAGGGCAAGAAGACGGCCTGGTGCACCAGCGTCGGCCCGGCGGAACTCCTCCGTGCGCTCGGCTACAACGTTTATTTTCCCGAAAACCACGGCGCGATGCTCGGCGCGACGCGCATGGCCACGGACGTTATCCCGCTCGCCAACGCCCGCGGTTTCTCGCCGGACATCTGTTCCTATCTCACCAGCGACATTGGCGCGTATCTGAAGAATGACACACCGCTGAAGAAGGTGGGCATGTCGGGCATGCCGAAGGCTGACGTGCTGGTGTTCAACACCAACCAGTGCCGTGACGTGAAGGACTGGTTCCAGTTTTACGCGCGCGAGTGGAACGTGCCGTGTATTGGCATCCACACGCCGCGTTCGCTCGGCGATCTCGACGAGCCGATCATCGAGGATGTCGCCCGCCAGACGGAGGCGCTCGTGCCGACGCTGGAGAAGGTCGCCGGCCAGAAGCTCGACATGGGCAAGTTCAAGGAAATCGTCAGCCTCTCGCGGCGTTGCACGGACCTCTGGAAGGGGGTGCTCGAAGCCGCCGCCGCCGTGCCCGCGCCGATCACGTTCTTCGATGGCACCATCCAGATGGGACCAGCAGTCGTGTTGCGCGGCACGCAGAGCGCGATCCAGTACTACGAGGCGCTGGTGGCCGAGTTGAAGCAGCGCGTGGCCGAGGGTGTTGCCGCAGTGCCGGGCGAGCAGTTCCGCATCTACTGGGACGGCATGCCAGTCTGGGGCAAACTGCGCGATCTCTCGACGCAGTTCGTGAATCTGAAGACCGCGGTCGTCGCGTCCACGTATTGCAACTCCTGGATCTTCGAGGACCTCGACCCGGCGGATCCTTTCCGGAGCATGGCGCGTGCTTATTGTCGCTTGTTCATCTGCCGCAGCGAAGACGCGAAGGAAGCCTACATGGAGCAGATGGCCCGCAAGTATAAGGTGAACGGTATCATCTACCACGACTCCAAGACTTGCCCGAACAACTCGAACAACCGTTACCAGATGCCGGAGCGTCTCGACGCCAAGCTCGGCATCCCGCACCTGGTCATTCACGGTGATCTCAACGACCTGCGCCTCTACTCCGAGGAGCAGGCCAAGACGAACATCCAGGCGTTCGTGGAAGGCTTCGCCCAGAAATAGCGTGGGCCGGCATCATTCGTCATGCGTTACTTCTGCGGCATAGACATCGGGGCTTCCTCGGCGAAGCTCGCGATTGTTGACGAGACCGGGAAGGTCGTCGGCCGCGGCCTGCGCCGTTCCGGCGTGGACTACGCCGCCGTCTCCGAACAAATCCTTGCGGATGCGCTGGCTGCCGCGAAGCTCCGCCGCGAGGACATCGCGCGCTCCGTCGCCACCGGTTACGGCCGGGACAACGTGCCATGGGCACACGAGACGATGACCGAGATCACCTGCCACGCCAAGGGCGCATGGCATCACTTCCAGCGCAAGATTACGGTCATAGATATCGGCGCGCAGGACAGCAAGGTGATCCACATCGACGAGAAGGGAAAGCGCGTCGGCTTCAAGATGAACCGCAAGTGTGCCGCTGGCACCGGCGCGTTCTTGGAGGAGATCGCGCTGCGGCTGGCGTTGAACGTCGAGGCCCTGAACGGGTTGGCCGAGCAGTCGAAGAAGGAAGTCACGCTCGGCAGTTTCTGCACCGTCTTTGCCGCTACGGAGATTCTCTCCAAGATTCGCGCCGGCGAGAAGGTTGAAGACATCATTCGAGGCGCGTTCCACTCTGTGGTGAAACGGCTTCAAGAGATGGACGCGGCGCACGGCGACCTCGTGATGACCGGCGGCGTCGCCGCCCACAACCCGTGCCTCGTGCGAATGTTTAGCGAAGCCTACGGCCGTCCCGTCCACGTCCCGCCCGACCCGCAGCTCACCGGCGCATTCGGCGGGGCGCTGCTGGCGATGGAACACACTCGAACCGCCAAATCATGAAAACATCTGCCTTGTTCTCGCGTCGCACGTTTCTCAAATCCGCCGCAACCGTTCTCGTCTTCAGTCGCCCGGCGTTGCTGCGCGCGGCTCCTTCCAAGGCCCCGGCGGGCGCGTTCCGTTTCGCCCAGATCGCTTGCGGCGGCAAAGGCGCTGGTGACATGGCCAGCATGCTCAAAGGCGGCGCCAAGCTAGTGGCCATGTGTGACGTGGACCCGGCTCGTGCGGCCAAGGCATATCAGGAGCATCCCGATGTGCCGAAGTTCACCGACTACCGCAAGATGCTCGACAAGTTCGAGAAGGAGATTGACGGCGTGGTTGTCTCGACGCCCGATCACACCCACGCGGTGGCAGCGTTGGACGCGATGCGGCGCGGCAAGCACGTCTATGTGCAGAAGCCGCTCGCGCGAACGTTTCAGGAGTGCCAGGTCCTGCTCGACGCCGCCAAGAAGTATCGCGTGGTTACACAAATGGGCAACCAAGGCCACGCGGGCGCGGGATTGCTCCTCTGGGAGCAGATGATGAAGAAAGGCGCGTTCGGCGAAATCCAGCGCGTGCATGTTTGGTCAAACCGTCCAATCTGGCCACAGGGCATGACGGAAATGGCGGCGGCCGAGCCGGTGCCTGCGGGTTTGGATTGGGAGAACTGGCTTGGGCCTGCGCCGATGTGGCCGTTCTCCACGGCGTATGTTCCATTCAAATGGAGAGGCTGGTGGGATTTTGGCACCGGCGCACTGGGCGACATGGCCTGCCACAACATGGACCCGGCGTTTTGGATTCTGAAACTCGGTTTGCCCGACAGCGTCAAGGCCGAAGTCTCCGCGCCGGCCGGAATCGCTTATCCGGAGTGGTCCGTCATTGATTACACTTTCCCGCGCTCGAAGCTCTGCCCGAAGGGCCTCAAGATGACCTGGCACGACGGCAAGAAGCTGCCGCCAAATCCCGAGGGGAGCAATCCAAACCTCCAGCTTGGCACCAACGGCTGCATGATCATCGGCTCCAAGATGACGGCCATCGGAGGTTCCCATGCGGGGCCGCCGATTCCGATGGCGTTGACCGGCCAAACCTACGGTCCCGCCGTGAAGGAAGCGGAAACCCACTGGCGAGACGAGATGAAGAAACTGGAGGGCTGCGATCACTACCATCAGTGGTTGAGGGCTGCCGAGGCTCGCGACACGACCAAGACCGGCAGCAGGTTCCAATACTCCGTCCCAATGACGCAAGCCATCCTGCTCGGCTGCATCGCGCTGCGGTTTCCAGGGCAAGAGCTTCGCTGGAACCACTCCAGGCGGAAGTTCAGCAACTTCCCGGAAGCGAATCGCTGGCTCAACTTTACTCCGCGCGCCGGCTACGACCTCAGCTTCTGACAATTCTGGATGCGGTCCCAAACACGAGAAACATCATGATCATTACCAATCCACCCATTGCCATCACCGACAACCTGCTGTTGCTCGGCACCACTGACTACCCAATCTATCTCGTGTATGAAGGCGGCGATGCCGCGGTGGTCGAAGGCGGCGTCGGAGCTTGCGGCCCGGTGCTGGAGCAGCAACTCGCGAAGTTCGGCGTCGGCCGCGAGATGGTGAAGCAGATTGTCGTCACGCACGGTCATCCCGACCATGTCATGGCCGTGCCGGCGTTCCGGCGGATGTTTCCCGGCGCGCACGTGCTCGCGTCGCAGATCGCCGCGGCGACAATGGCCAATGAGAAGGCGATCGGCTTCTTCACCAAGATTGACGGCGCGCTGACCACATGGTTGCTGGACAAAGGTGCGATCACCGAGAGCCAGAAGCCGCAGGCTTTGGCGGAACTGAAGATCGGCGTGGATCGCATCTTGAAGGAAGGCGACACAGTGGCCGTTGGCGGGCTGAAGTTCAACGTCATCGCCACGCCAGGCCATAGCGATTGCAGCCTCAGCTTATTCGAGCCAGCGCAAGAGATTGCCATTGTCGCCGACGTGACTGGCTTCTACATGCCGGCCACAAAGACATGGTGGCCGATGTATTTCAGCGACTATGGCGCTTGCGTGAATTCCATCCGCCGCCTTGCTGCGCTCAACGCCGAGGTCGTCTGCTTGAGCCACAACGCCGTCATTACGGGCGCTGACGAGGTGAAGAAGTATTTCGAGGGCGCGATTGCCTCCACCGAGGCTTACCACAAGCGGATCGTGGACGCCGTCAAAGGCGGCAAAGACCCGCGCGCGCTGGCGGGCGAACTAGGCATCGAAATCCATGCCGTGACCGGTTCGTTACCGGTGGACTTCTTCCAGAAGAACTGCAGCCTGCTCGTGAAGAACTCTCTGAAGCACGAAGGCATTGCAGTGGAGAAATGACATGACACACTCCCGCATTCTCGGCACTGGCCACTATCTGCCGCCGAAGGTCACCACCAATGCCGACCTCGAGAAGGTGATGGACACCACCGACGCGTTCATCGTTGAACGCACCGGCATCCGTAGCCGCTTCCACGCCGAAGCTGGCGTCAGCGCCTCCGACCTCGGCGCGCTCGCCGCGCAGGCCGCCGTGGCCGATGCGGGATTGAAAATGAGCGATATTGACCTGCTCATCATGAATACCATCACGCCTGACCACGCCGATCCGGGTTGCGTCTGCTTCCTCGGCGCGAAGCTCGGCCTCGTCGGCGTCGCCGCGTTCGACATCCGCCAGCAATGCACCGGCCTGCTCTACGGCATGGCGATGGCTGACGCGTTCATCAAGAGCGGCAAGTTCCGCCACCCGCTCATCGTCTGCTCCGAGGTTCTCTCCAAGCGCATTGATTGCTCCAACGACGGCCGCAACATCGCCATCCTGTTCGGCGACGGCGCGGGCGCGGTCGTGATGGGGCCGTGCGACGACGACAAGCGCGGCGTCCTCTGGACCGGCATCCACGCCGACGGCCGCGGCGCGAAGGCGCTCTACACCGCCGCGCCCGGGAGCGCGCTCGGTCGCATGGATCACATCACCAAGGAAGACATTGACGCCGGCCGCGTCCACTTCCGCATGGACGGCAAGGCCGTCTTCGAGAACGGCGTCGCCGGCATGACCGGCGCGGCGTTCGAGGCGCTGGAAGCCACCGGCCTCAAGCTGAGCGACGTGGACGTCCTCATCCCGCACCAGGCCAACCTTCGCATGTTGGAAACCGTCGTTCAAAAGACCGGCATTGCGAAGGAGAAGGTGTTCATCAACGTCGAGGACCACGGCAACATCGCCTCCGCCTGCCTGCCCATCGCGCTCGACGAGGCCCGCAAGCAGGGCATGGTCACCGACGGCAAACTCGTCCTGCTCGTCGGCTTCGGCTCCGGCTTCGTCTGGGGCTCCGCGCTGGTGAGGATGTAGCGACGGACTGGAATCACGGAGCACACGGAAAATGAACATGGAAGACGCGAAGTTCGGCAGTGTTTCCTTCGCGCCTTCGCGCCTTCGCGTCTTCCCTGTTTATTCTCTCCTGTCCTTTTCCGCTTCCGTGTGTTCAGTGTGTTCCGTGGTTTTCCTCCAATGAACGCCATCGAGAACATCACCACGCTGCGCGTCCGCTACAGCGAGACGGACCAGATGGGCGGCTTCTACAACTCCCGCGTCCTCGAGTGGTTCGAGTGCGGGCGCACGGAGATGACGCGCAAGCTCGGCGTGCCTTACTCCGAGATGGAAACGCGCGGCCTGTTCCTGCCGCTGGTGGAGACGCACATCGAGTTCGTCGGTCGCGCGCGCTACGACGACGAACTGCGCATGACCACCCGCGTGGCCATGTTCGGACGGGCGCGCGTGCGGTTCGAACACGAGATCGTCCACGCGGCCAACGGCGCGGCCGTGGCGCGCGGCTACACCCTCCACGCCTGCCTCGGTCCCGACGGCAAACTCATCCGCCCGCCCGCGTGGTTTGTGGCGCTGTTGGGGCATCTTTAGCAGAAGGTTTTGTTTGGAAAGTGTTCTTGCCGGCGGTTGTGGTTTTTTCGTATAAACTGCAAATCAATGCGTCCGCGCGCGATTGCCGGAATCCAACGGCGTTGAGTGCGATTGGCGTGGCATCGAAGTGAAGTTGGCGGCAGTGTATGGACGTCCTCGTTCAAAGGAAGGATCGCTGGCGAAATGGATAAACTGTATTTCCTTACGGGGCCTCTCCAAGGAGCAACTGCGGAGTTGATTGGAGATGAGATTAGTGTGGGCCGGGCTTTGGACAACGACATTTGCATTGATGACGAATCCCTGTCGGGCCACCACGCTGTCATTACCCGCCAGAACAAAGAATGCGTTCTGCGCGACCTTCAATCCGCCAAGGGCACGACAGTTCGCGGGAACAAGATCATCATGGTCACCCTTGAAGACAGCGATAGAATCGCCTTCGGCTCCGTGGAGGCGGAGTTCACAACCACCGAGGTGAAAGTGCGTATGCCAAAGACCACAGTCATGGCCTCGCCGCCGCGTGTGATAGCCGTGCCGCAACCCGGAGTCTTCAGCACGAGTTCCGCGGAACCGTCCTTCGCAGCCGCCATTCGCAAACTCATGCCCCTGATCTTGCTGCTGGCGCTACCCGCAGGAGGTTGGTTCGCATACCAGACGTTCTACCGAGAGGACTCATCCAGTAACGTAGCCTCGTCCGGTGATCGTCAGGCGACTCCTTTGACGGCATCATCCAACGCGCCTGTTGCACAACCGGCTCCGCCCAGCATGCCACAACCGCCTCCACCTGTTGCAGCACAGCCTCCGCCATCTCACGCTTCCTCCGGACCGCAATTAACGGTAACTCAACCGGACACGCCAGCGTCCGCCGCACAGCCAATTCCGCCCACCACGCCGCAGCCGACACCGCCCGCCGCGGCACAACCTCCACCAACACCCGATCCCGCTGGACTGCAAGCAACGGCAACACAACCCGTAATGCCAGCGTCCGCCGCACAACCGGCTCCACCCGGCACACTGCAACCGCCTTCGCCCGCCACGGCACAACCTCCGCCCGCATCCCCGCCGGTAACGGTAACCCAACCGAGAGCGCCAGCGCCCGCCACGCAACCGGCTCCGCCCAACCTAGCCCAGCCGGCTGTAGCCGCTGTAGATATTCGACAACTGAAACCGACGGATTGGATTCAAGGACTTCCCGAGTCTGCGCAAACTCAGTATCTCGATATCCAAGCCTCTCTCCGTGGAGACGAACGCGTAGAAGCCATCCGCTCCTGGATAGCCGCATGGAGAAGGCAGTTACGCGACCCGAATCTTACCCTCGTGGAATTGGATTACATCAACAAGTTCATAGAGAATCGTGATGCGTCGGTTTATGGAACAGCCACGGCTACTAATACGCGCCAAGACGCCAGCGTCGAGGCCGCGCTGAGGGCAAGACTTACGGCTTTGGATTCGTTCGAAGGTATGTTGCGGGCAATGCGGGTGCGCGGCGTAAGGCATGCGGTTCTGTTTGAGATGATTGGCGAATGCAAAGACAAGATCGCCAAGGAACGTGCTGCTGTGCTTGAAAGACTTTCGCGCCGCAATACTTCTGCCGGATCAGCTCGTAAACGTTGAGGCAATCCTGACCAACGGGTTCATCGGCGTGGTTGTGGCAGGCGCTGCAGACCATCCACTCACTGACGCGTCGCAAGAGGCATTCCAACAACGATTGTCGTTGGGGGCACTCTAACTTTTGGTGTCGCTGTGCAGACGCTGTTATACGCGTGGCGCAACAAACCAGACGTTCGCGTTCCGGCAATTGCTACTTTTTCCACCGCGCGAGCAACTCATAGAGCACGATGCTGGCGGTCATGGCGACGTTGAGGCTGTTGGTGATGCCACGCACGGGGAGGACGGCGACGTGGTCCGCCTGCTCCAGCAACGCGTCGCGCACGCCGTCGCGTTCGTGGCCGAAGATGGCGATAAGCGGGAAACGGTAGGGCACTTCGCGGTAGGGGATGCTGCCGTCGCATTGCTCGAAGACGACGAGTTGATGGCCGGCGCGGCGCAGTTCGGCGATGCGGGGCAGGGGATCGTCGTGCTTTTCCCACGGCACGGTCTGGAGGCTGCCGCCGACCGCGGTCTTGCCGATCTGTTGCGCGGCGTGGATGGTCTGGGTGGGCGTGCCGGTGATGCCGCTGAGGATGAGCCGCTCGATGTTGGCGCAGTCGCAGACGCGGAAGATGAGGCCGACGTTTTGGAGGGAGCGGACGTTATCCAAGACGATGGTGACGGGCATGCGCGTCGCGTCCTGGGCGGCGCGGTCGGGACGGCTGGCGACCAGTTCGGCGGTGGTGTGGCGGCGGCGCGGTGTTTTCATATCAACGGCATTTCGTTCAAGCTCTGTAGCGGCGGTCTATGACCGCCGATCGGTAGCCCGCGACTCCGTCGCGGGACATCGTAATCATTCCCGCCACGGAGTGGCGGGCTACGAAGGTTGGCGTGTCCCAAAAGGGCCGGCGGTCATCGGTGCCGCTACAGCAATGTCTTCAATCGTTCCGGAAAGTTCGTGATGATGCCGTCCACGCCGGCGGCAATCAAGGCGCGTTGTTGTCTGGGGGAGTCCGCGGTCCATGCGAACACGCGGAGGCCGGCGGCGTGAACGGCGCGCACGAGGCGGGGCGTGCAGAGCGTGCGGCGCGGCGCGAGCGTGGTGGCGCGCAGTTCGCGGCCGAGGGCGATGAAGCTGGCGAGGTCCGGCACACTGGCGTCGAAGCGGCTCAGCAGGAACGCAAGCTCGATGTCGGGCCGGAGGCTCGCAATGGGGCGGAGGTGTTCGGGATGGAACGAGAAGACGATGACTTCGCGCTGCATCTTCTCGGCAAGGATGGCGTCAAGGACGCTGGAGGGACCGGCGGATTTGATCTCGACGAGCAAACGCGCCTTGCCGCGGACGAGTCGGCAGAGTTCGCGCAACGTCGGCAC
The DNA here is from genome assembly GCA_041667205.1 of Verrucomicrobiia bacterium. GTDB lineage: Bacteria > Verrucomicrobiota > Verrucomicrobiia > CAIQCK01 > CAIQCK01 > CAIQCK01. The sequence continues at coordinate 59,172 of JBAYFL010000013.1, forward strand.
GCCAAGCCGGCGGAGTTCGGCGGCGGTGTGTGCTTTGACGCAGCCGCTGCCGGTCGTGGTGCGGTCGAGCGTCTCGTCGTGGATGACAACGGGTTCGTTGTCGGCGCTGAGATGAACGTCGCACTCGACCATGTCGGCGCCGATGGCCAGCGCGCGCTCGAAGGCAGGCAGTTTGTTCTCCAGCTCCGGCCGGCCATCGTTGGCACCGCGATGGGCGATGACCAGCGGGGGCTTTGGGGCCTTGGAGGAGGAGAGGCTCATGGCATGGTGGCTCAGCCGTTCACCGCTTCCCTGGCCAGTTGGCGCATCAATGCCAGGAACATCGGATGCTGGCCGATGACCGGCAGTAGTGTGACTTCGAACGCCGGGAACTGCTTCTTGATCGCGGCCAGTTGACCGGGGATGTCCGTGTTGAAGTGGGCGCCTTGCGCCATGAACAACGGCAGCACGCGGCAGCGCGTGGCGCCGGCGCTGGCCAGTTGGCGGACGGTGTCGAGCAACGTCGGCGTGACGGATTCCATGTAGCAGAGCAGCACGTTGTCGACACCTACGTCTTTGCGGAGGTCGTCGGCCAACTGCTCAAACGGCGCGCGCCACTCCTTGTATTTGCTGCCGTGCGCGAGCAGGACGAGGGGAGTTGATTGTTTGGTTGTCATGTTGTTTGGGAGCGGATGCTGTGTGTGAACTCGGCGTGAGGCGCTGGCGCAGCGCCTGAAGCAACGAGGGCATGTCGTGAAAAGTGTTTGCGGAGAGTTGCGGTGGGCGTTCCACGACGATGAATAGGCACTGCTCGGCGCGCGCCGCTTCCAGTTTTGCCGGGACGCCACCGGCCTCGCCGCTGTCCTTGGTGACGAGCACGCCGATGTTGAACTGCCGGATGAGTCGGCGGTTCTCCTCCACGCTGAATGGTCCACGTCCCGTGACGATCCGGTCATCGGGCAGGCCGGCGTCGCGACAGAGTTGGATGGAGTCAGCGTGCGAGAGGACACGCGCCACGAGCGGGATGCCGGCGTGAGCGGCGGCCTGCGCATAAACGGCGACGTTCTTCGAGCCGACCGTCAGCAGTATTGGGCGGCCCGGTTCACAGGCCAGTCGCGCCGCCTCTTGATGCGTGGCCGCGAGTCGGACGCCGTCATCTTCACCGGCGGTGCCGGGCCTGACGAATGTGAGGTAGGGGACCTTGGTTTGTTCAGCAACGCGCTCCGCCGTGGCACGCACGTTCGTCGCATAAGGATGCGTGGCGTCCACGATGGCGCGGACGGCGCGCTTCCGGACAAGCGCGGTCATCTCAGCTTCCGTCAGCCGCCCGCCACGGTGGAAGATTTGCGGACGGTCGCCGACAAACAGCGGCACATCGGTGGCGGTGGAAACCAGCACCTCGTAACCGGCGTCAGCCAAGGCTTCCGCCAGAGGAGCAGTCTCGCTGGTGCCGCCGAGGAGCAGAATCATACGGCGTAGCCTCGCGGCGTCACGAACCAGCCATTCAGGTTCTTGGAGGACCGGTTACCGATGATGACGATGCTCTTCATCGTGATCTCCAGTTCGAAGAAGTGATCGAGGTCGGTGAGAACGATGTGTTCGTCTTCCGATCCGACTGCCGAGGCCACGCCGACGGGCGTCGTGCCGGGGCGATGTTGGCGAAGGATGGCGGCGACCTCTTCAATCTGTGTGACACGCTTGGTGCTCTTGGGATTGTAGAGTGCGACGACCAGATCGGCGGAGGCCACGGCTTCAATACGCTGGCGGATGGTCTCCCACGGCACGAGCAGGTCGCTGAGGCTGATGCACGCGTAGTCGAGCATCAACGGCGCGCCGAACCTCGCGGCGGCGGCGCTTGCAGCGGTGACACCGGGGATGATCTCAATCGGCGCCTTGATTCCTTCGGCGGCGGCCATCTCAATGGCAAGGCCGGCCATGCCATAGATGCCCGCGTCGCCGGACGACACGAAGGAGACGACCGCGCCATCGCGGGCGCGTTCCAGCGCGAGCTTGCAGCGCACCGTTTCTTGCGTCATGCCGGAGGAAAGCAGTTCCTTGCCGGCAGTCAGGTCGCGGATGTGATCGAGATAAAGGCGGTAGCCGACGATGACGCTGCTCGCGGCGATGGCCGCCTCAGCGCGGTGCGTGCGGTCCTGGACGCTGCCGGGGCCGATGCCGACTACAAACAGTTTTCCCGTGCGACCGCCACCGTCACTCCGTGCAGGATGGTTTTGGGTAGTATTAATTGGGTTCTCCTTCCAGCCAGCAACGCGGCAGGCTCAGCCACGGCTGGCAGATTGACTTTGTTCTTCACGAACTTGGATCGTTGGAACTTGCGCGGCGTCGCGCGGATTTCGTCGGATGCGATGAAACGCAGGCTCATGCCGAGGCGTGCGGCAGCTTCGATCAAACCTTTCTCTTTCGCCTTGATGTCCGCCGACGCGAGCAGTCGCACCTGCTCTGGTGTGGCGCGAACCTTGCGCAGCGCCTCGCGCACGGTTGCGACGATCTGATCACTTGCCGCGCCGCGCCGGCAACCGACGCCAACAATCAGGTTCTTGACCGCCTCAGTGGTCGTGGTAACGACCGGCTCCGCGCCGAGAATGTTCGCAACCCGGAGCGCAAGCGCGTTCGCACCACCTTCATGGCCGCTGAGCAGGCTGATGGCGTAGCGCGCGCCCACATCCAGAACAACGACAGCAGGATCGGTTAGCTTGTGCTGGATCAACGGCGCGATAGACCGCACGACCACGCCGGTCGGGCAGACATAGACCAAACCGTCGTAGCGCCGAAATATCTTCCGGCTGAGCGCAACGACGGCATCGAAGCGTTTGGCTCTTGCCCGCCGCGGCAGGGCATTGTGCAGATAGAGGTCGGCCTCCGGCATCTCGCGGGCCAGTCTCGCGGCAACGCGCGCGCCTTCGGCAGAGAACGTGATTATCGCCAGCTTCATTTCCGCGTTCCCTTCCGGCATCCATGCGTGAAGGCCGCGTCGTAGAGCTTCGAGACGGGAATGTCGCGGCTCAGAGCGCGGCCAACAATGATCATGGCTGTCTTTCGGATGTTCTGCTTCGCCATCTTCGCGGCGATGTCCGCCAGCGTGGCGCGGATGATTTTCTGGTCGGGCCACGAAGCGCGATAGACGACGGCAATCGGGCAATCGCGGCCGTAGTGTTTCGCGAGCGTCCGAGCGATGTCGTCCATCTTCGCTATCGAGAGAAAGAGACAGAGCGTCGCGTGCGTCCGCGCGAGACGGTCGAGTTCCTGTTCGCCCGGCAGCGGCGTCCGGCCAGAGGTGCGGGTCAGAATGATGGTCTGCGAGATCTCCGGCGCGGTCAGTTCCGTCTTCAACGCGGCGGCGGCGGCTTGGAACGAGCTGACACCTGGCACGACTTCGTAGTCGATGCCGAGTTTGTCGAGTTCGTTCATCTGCTCGCGAATCGCGCCGTAGATGGACGGGTCGCCGGAATGAAGCCGGACGACGTTGACGTTTCGCTTCTTCGCCTCGCGACACAGTTCGATGATTTGTGGCAACGCCAGCGCGGCGGAGTCGTGCTTTTCCGCCTTCGCTGGCAACAGCGCCAGCACGCGCGTGCTGACGAGCGAGCCGGCGTAGATACAGCAACGGCAACTCTTGAGCAGCCGCGCGGCCTTGACGGTCAGCAGTTCCGGATCGCCGGGACCGGCTCCAACGAAAATCACTTTCATCGCGCTCTCCTCTCGGCCGCATGGACCAGAATGATGGAGAGATAGCCAGCCTTCGCGTCAGCCTGCTTGAGCTTCCGCAGGTCAGTTTCGATCTGCTGGGCTTCCTGTCCGGCGCGCGCGACAAACACCGCGTGCTCAATCAGACCGGTCTCTTCGAGGAGCCTGAGAATGTCCTGCAACCGATCGCCGATTTTCATGAGCACCACCGTTCCACCGGTTTCGATGGCGCGACGCACGGGTTCCAGATCGTCGGCGGTCGGCACGATGGTGACGGGTTGTTTGCCTTCGCCGATGGGGAACTGCGTCAGCGCCGCCACGGCGCAGAACGCGGTGATGCCGGGAACGGTGACGGCGTTCACGTCGGGCAGTTGGCGTTTCAATTCGCGCAGGAGATAGATGTAGGTCGAGTAGAGCAGGGGATCGCCCAGCGTGAGAAAGCAGGCATCCTCGCCACCGTTCAGCACGGATGCGATTTGCGCGGCAGCTTCGGCCCAATGGCGCGACAGTTCCTCGCGGTCGGTGAGCATAGGGAAGAGAAGTTCGTGGACCTTGGCGTCTTTGCCAAGATGTCGCTTGGCAATCTCCAACGCCACACTGTCGGCGCTCATCTTGGCCTTGGGAACGAAAACGTGGCGGCAGCGGGCGAGGACGGCGGCGGCCTTGAGCGTCAGCAACTCCGGGTCGCCGGGGCCGACGCCGATGCCGTAGAAGGTTCCGGTGGGCATCACAGCACCTCCTTGTGGAGTATAAGCACGATGGAGCGGCTTGCGAGTTTCATGGTTTGCAGTTCGGATGGGTTGACTTTGCGAACGCTTTCGGTAGGCAGCGTCAGGTTCTCGCAGACGAAAATCTGATGGCTCGCCGCTAATGACGCGGCCAGCGAGGCGATCCAAGGTTGCGTCGCGTTGTTGCCGGCGAGGACAGCGATCTTCTTCTCATCCGCCAACGCGGCTGCGGAAACCTCCGGCGTCTTGTCGTGGGCGGTGACAATACGAGCGTCGAGCCAATCGAGGCCGACGCGAGCGAAGGCAACTTGGACGGAACTGACACCGGGGATGACTTTGCACGCATCGCGCCCGAAGCGTTTGATGACTGGCTTCGCCAGACTGCACAGGCCGGGGTCACCGGAAACCAGGACCGCGACCTTCTTGTGGTCGGCACGCGCGGCAATCTGGTTCAGCACGTCCTCGATGTCAGTCCTCACGACGATGCGTTCGGCGCGCAGTGTGGGGAAGGCGTCGAGCAGCAGCGGCGCTCCGACGAGCACTTCGGCGTTCTCGATGGCGGCGCGCGCGGCGGGCGTCAGGTAATCCAACGTGCCCGGCCCGCAGCCGGCGATGATGATCTTGTATTTCATGTCCATGGCTTCAGGTCGCCGTCGTGGCCGAGAATGTTGCCTGTGAGGTTGATTAGCACAACTGCGATTTCGCACTGCTTGGTGAGGCGTTCGGCGATGGTTGAACGAACCTTCGCCGCCAGCGCATCGGCCAGCTTCCGCTGCTCCTCTGTGGACAGGCTCTCAAAGACGCCCTCGACGGTCGTGCTTTCCGGCAGCCGATGCGACAACGCCGCTTCCGCCAGACGCGCCACAATCGGCACGGCGTTGGGCGACTGTGACGAGTGCGTATCCCAGTGGCCTTCGACCAGCTTCGCTAGCTTGCCGGGATGGCCCAGAACCATGAGGCGCGGGAAATCACGCTCCGCAAACTGCTCCAGCATGAAGCCCCACTGGTTGCTGACTTGGACGATCTGCTCGGCGCTGAGCAGGAAGTTCTTGCGCGCGGCACGCTCGCCGATATTGCCCGGCACGAGCACTGGCGCTCGCACGCCGTTGGCTGCCGCGACATCGAGCGAGCACTTCAGAGCGTCGCGCAACGCTGCTGAACTGAACGGGCGAACGCGACCGGAGGTGCCGATGATGGAGATGCCGCCGACGACACCGAGTCGCGGGTTGAAGGTGCGCGCGGCCAGTTCGCGTCCGCCGGGGACGGAGATGGTGACTCGGACGCCGCGGTTGGTGACTTCGCGGACGGCTTGGCGAATCATCTGGCGCGGGACGGGATTGATGGCTGGTTCGCCGGGCGGCAGCGAGAGGCCGGGCTTCGTGACGATGCCGACACCTTCGCCGGCAGCGAAAAGGATTTCGTTGCCTTCAACGAATGCGACGGTAACAGTGATGCGGGCTTTGTCCGTCACATCCGGGTCGTCGCCAGCGTCTTTGCGAACGCTTGCTTCGCAGCCGTCGCCGATGTTGCGGCAGTTGAGAACTGGGAACGTCGCGCGGCTTTGATCTGGCAGAACGATCTCCACTTCGGCAAGCGCGGTCGAGCGGCAGAGAAGCGTGGCCGCCGCTTTGGCTGCGGCGGCGGCGCAGGTGCCGGTGGTATAGCCCGTTCGCAAACCTGTCATCGCCGTTCCTCCGCAACAGGTTTTACCAGCACTTCATCGGGAATGAGCTTGAGCAGCAGCGTGCGCGCCTCGCCAAGCGTCAGCGGCATATTCTCAACCGGCACGCCATCCAATCGGTTCAGATCATCGAGCAGGTGCGACACGTAAGGTAGCCGCAAGCTGGCTTGGGCAATCAGGTCGCGGTCGCAGAAAATCTCCCGCGCCGGACCTTCGCGCAGCACGCGGCCTCGGCTGAGGAGGTAAATGCGGTCGGCGAAGAGCGGCAGCAGGTCCACCGAATGCGTCGCCAGAATGACGGTGATGCCTTGCTGTCGGTTCAAGCAATGGAGCAGGCGCATGATCATGCTTTCGCCTGCTGGATCGAGTCCCGCGGTCGGCTCGTCAAGAATCAGGATGGATGGTTTCATCGCGAGCACGCCGGCGATGGCGACACGTTTTTGTTCGCCGAAGCTCAGGTGATGAATCGCCCGATCGCGCAGGTGTGCGGCGGCAACAGCTTCGAGCGCGTTGGTGATGCGCTGCTGGACTTCGTTCTCGGTGAGGCCGAGGTTGCGCGGGCCGAACGCCACATCTTCCTCGACTGTTGCACTGAAGACCTGATCGTTCGGATTCTGGAACACGAGGCCAACGGTTTGATAAAGCTCTGCTTGCGGATAGCTGCCGATCTCACGGTCGGCGACGCGCACGATTCCTTTCTGCGGCTTGAGCAGGCGGACGAGCGTCTTGATCAGTGTCGTCTTGCCGGAGCCGTTGGAGGCGAGCATGGCGATGAACTCACCGTAGTTGGCGCGGAAGTTCACGTCCGCCAGCGCCAGCGTTCCCTCCTGATATGCGAAGGAGACGTCCACAGCTTCGATGGCAAGCCCGTCGCGTTTCATGCGGCCCTCCCGATGATGGCGTAGAGCAAGACCAACGCCGCCGCGCCCAGCCCCATGAGCAACCAGTCCTTCGCGCGCATTGCCGGCATCGGCCCGAACGGAATCTGTTGCCGGTAGCCGCGCAGAATCATCGCCTCGTGAGTGTGAATGGCTTGCTCCACCGACCGGATGATCACGGTCCCGCAAACGGTTCCCATCGAGGTGAGCGATCGCTTTACGCCTGCGTAACCCATGCGCAACTGTTGGGCGGCGGTGAGGTCGGCAGTCAGGTCGAGCAACGTGAACGTGTAGCGATACATCAGCATCGCGATCTCCACCCAGCCTTGCGGCACGCGAAACCAGCGCAGCGAATGGAAAATCCGGTGCGCTGGCGTGACGAGGCTCAGCAGCAACACCACACTCACCGCGCCACAGACACGGCTTGCCGTCAGCAGCGCCGTCTGGACGCCTTCGCGGGTTGCGGTGAGTCGCCACGGGCCAAGCGGGATCGTCCAGAGCGGCGTCGCGCCGGCCATGAAGGCTTGCAGGAGCACCAGAATAGTCACGATGCCCATCGGCGCAGCGAGACGCAATGCCACGAGCCGCGCGGGAATCCTTAGTGCGAGGGTTGCTGCCAGACACGACACAAACACCACAACGGGCAATGTTGGGCTGCTGGAGAGAATGACGCACAGGATCGCCGTTGTCGCGACGACCAGCTTCGTCCGTGGATCAACCCGGCTGAGCAGATTGTCGCGGCACGCAAAGAAATCTGAGAACAGGCTAAACATCGGCGCCTTTCGTTCCCGTTTTGTGTTTCGGCGGAAACAGTTCGCGAAAATAGTAGCCACCCACAAACCCGCCGGCGGTTCCTGCGATGAGGAAGACGAACAGCAGGAGGTCGCCTTGATCGGTATTGATCAACGGCTCTCTTGGCGGACGGCCGGCTTCCTTGGCGAATTTCTCCACGACTGTTTCATCCACACCCGACCATTTGGCATCGCGGCGGGCCAGCGCGAAACAGAGCACGCTGACCAGCAGGACCAAAGCGGTGGCGACGGCGGCTTTTCTCACGCGACACCTCCGTGTGATTGTTTGAGCGACGCGATCAAGCCAGGCCGCCGCGTTTCAATGAAGCGGCAAGCAGCGGCTGTGAGAAACCCTTCAAGAATGCCCAGCGGAATCTGTGTCGGACAGAATGCGATGGCAACGGCCAGAAACGTGTGACCGACGGTGGCGTTGCCGTGCAACGCGCTGGCCAGTTCAAAGGAGGTCACGGCATACGTCGCCCAGTCGGACAGCACGCCCGCCAAAAACGCCGCCGGCCATCGCGGCACGCCGATCGCTGTGGCGAGCCGGAACGCGCCGTAGCCTGTAAACGCCCCTGCGACTCCCATCGAAACGATGTCGGCTCCGAGTGTCGTGAGACCGCCGTGCGCGAGGAACAGCGCCTGCAACAACAGCGCGATGCTGGTGACCACAACGGTGAGCGACGGCCCGATCAAAATCGCTGCCATGCCCGTCGCGCACGGATGCGAACAGGAGCCGGCCGTTGGCACCGGAATCGGCATGCACGAGATGACGAACACGGCCGCACCCACCAATCCCACCAGCGACTTGAACATCGGCTCGCGCTCACTGCGAACGCGCAGGTCGCGAAGTCCCCAAATCAGGAACGGCACCGACAACACAAACCACAGGCCCGCCCACGGCGCGGGAAGGATTCCCTCCGAAATGTGCATGGCTGACGCAGTTGGCGGGAACACAAATAGCATCAGCGAGACCGCTGCTAACAGAGTCAGCCGGGAACGGGTCATGATTGCTTCTCCTTCTTGGCGGATTGCGCCGCCAGCGTGCAGAACGCATGAATCGCTGCAACGGCGAGCGTGCTGCCACCGCGAGTGCCTGCAACCGCCACGTGCGGGACTGGCAGGGACAGGAGTTCCTCCTTGCTCTCGATGACGTGGACGAAGCCAACGGGCATTGCCAGCACGAGCGCGGGACGTATCCGATCTTCGATAATCATGCGGTTGAGTTCGAGGAGTGCCACGGGCGCGTTGCCGAACGCGACGATGCCGCCGTCGAGCATTGGTTTGGCCTTGCGGATGGCGAAGAGCGAGCGCGGCAGGTTGCTCTCGGCAGATTGGCGGGCGACGTCGGCATCGGCGACATGACAGAAGACCCTAGCGGCATCGTAGCCGGCGTTGGCGCTCTTCAACCGTGGTAGCGACAGCCCGGCGCGAATCATATTCGAGTCCACGTAGATCGGCCGGCCCTGCCGCAACGCCGCCACGCCCGACTCGATGGCGTCCGGAGAGAAACGCACCAGTTCGCCGAGCGTCAAGTCGCCGGTCGTGTGGATCATGCGGCGGACGATCTCCCATTGGTCGGAGGAGAAGTTGTGCCGTGCGGCGTGGTCAATCGCCTCGAAGGATCGCTCCTCAATTTCGGGGCCGCTCAGCGGAGCTTCGAGGAACTTGCGGATAAAAGGAGTCTGGGTCATGGCGTATGAGGGCTTTCAGCCAGTCGGGCAACGAAATGTCGGACGGCCTCCGGACGGGAAGCGAAATGGATGTGCGCGTAGCTGGCCAGCACACGGCCGCGCTGGAAGCCTTCGGCGATGGCAACATCGGTCTGGCGATGTTGCACTGCGTAGGCGGTTTGCCATTCCGAACCGGTGGCGGGGTTGCCGAGCAGTTCCGAGTAGTGGAACTCGTGCCCACGGAACCGCTCGCCGCGTTTACCCCAGAGCGAATCGCGGGTCAGCGTGACCTCCACGTAACCGAGCGATTTACGGCGCTGGCACATGCGCGTCCACGCGGGCAGTAAACCCAACAATGCATGTCGTGCGCCATCGGTGGTTTCGATTCCTTGTGCCAGATACATCAGCCCGCCGCATTCGGCGTAGATCAGGCCACCGGCCGCAGCGAACTGGCGAAGCTGTTGGAGTAAACCTTGGTTGGCGGCAAGCGCTGCGGCATGTTCTTCGGGATAACCGCCGCCGAGGTAAATACCGTCGAGGTGTTTCGGCAACGCTATGTCTTTGAGCGGCGAGAAGGGAATGAGTTCGCAACCGGCTTGCTCCAGAGCTTCGAGGTTGTCCGGATAGTAAAAGTGGAACGCTTCGTCGCGGGCGATGCCGAGTCTGAGTTGGCGGTGTGCAGGTTGTGCCGCCCCTGGGAGCGCGGGCATCTTGCCCGCCGAAGGTGCGCAAGCGAACGAGGAGTGCAAGCGCGGTGAAGATTGCTCCGGGTGGAGTTTCTTGTTCTCTGCCCCATCGCTGGCGGGCAGGATGCCCTCGCTCCCAGGGGGTTGTCGCACGGCGTCCATGATCGCGTCCAGCGACAAGCCAGCTTCGAGCGCGTCCGCCAGCTTGTCGAGCAGGGCAGGGGAGAGATTTGCGGGGTCGGCAGTCACCAGGCCGAGATGACGGCTCGGCAACTCCGGCAAGGAGTCGCGCTCGATATGCCCCAACAGCGGCGGAAGCGCGGCGGCCTTCAGTGACTCGCTCAGCCAGCGCGCGTGACGCCCGGAGCCGCAGCGGTTGGCGATCACGCCGGCGACGCGGAGCTTTCGGTCGAAGTCCGCATAACCATGGACTACGGCGGCGAGGCTACGCGCCATGCCGTGTGCGTTGACCACGAGCAACACAGGCGCATCTAGCCAGCGCGCGATTTCAGCCGTGCTGCCTTCTGACGAGGATGGGTCGGCGCCGTCGAAGAGTCCCATGACACCCTCGATGACCGCGATGTCGGCGTCCTCGGAAACGCGGCGGAAAATGTTCTCGACATGTGAACGACCCATCATCCAACCGTCAAGGTTGTAGCAGGACCGGTCGGAAGCGAGTGCTAGATACGTGGGATCGAGATAGTCCGGCCCAACCTTGAAGGTCTGCACCCGCAGACCACGCCGTCGCAGCAAAGTCACCAAGCCTAGCGTCAGCGAGGTCTTGCCGACGCCGCTCTGAGTGCCTGCGATGACGAGGCGGGGGATGCTCATCTCAGAGTTCCACTCCCGTCTGCGCCCAGACCCCGGCGTTCAACGCGTGTTTGACACATTTCATTTCTGTGACCGTATCGGCTTCCTCGATGAGACGCTGACTCGCGCCGCGTCCGGTCAACACGAGACAGAGCTTTTGCGGCGCGCGCTGAATCAGGTCCAGCACCTTGTCTTCCGGGATTAATCCATGAGCGATAGCGACGCAGATTTCGTCCAGCACGATCAGGTCGAATTGATCCGAGGTGACAGCTTCAACAGCGGCATCGAGCGCCTGCGCGGCAGCGTCACGATGCACGGCGAACTTCGGACTATCCTTGGGCGGGATGAAGCCGCGGCCCATTTGCACGATCTTGACGCCGGGGAGATTCTGGCACGCGGCGAGTTCGCCGGTTCTTGAATCGGCCTTAATGAACTGGATGACGATTGCGCGCTGGCCGTGACCGGCGGCGCGCAGAAGCATGCCGAGGGCGGCGGTGGTCTTGCCCTTGCCGTCGCCGGTGAAAACCAGAAGCCGCCGATTCTTTCTCATGAGTGTCCTCCATTGCAGAACCGTGGAAGTTCCAACGCCGCCAGCCGCGCGCAGTTGAAGACGATCAATGCCAGCGTGGCGGTCGTGAGCATCAAAGTGTTGGCGCGCGCGATGTCGCGGCGTTCCAGCGGGCGCAGAGCGTCGCCCATGCGCGGATGCTCGGATGGCTCGCCGCCGTAGTAGTTCAACCCGCCGAGTTGGACGTCGAGCGCGCCGGCGACCGCCGCCTCTGCGAGGCCGGCGTTCGGGCTGGCGTGCTTGCGACCGTCTCGGAGCCAAATGCGCAGCGAGCGGACCGGGTTGTGGCCTAGCAGCGCGGCAGCAATGGCGACGAGCGGAGCTGTGAGTCGTGCGGGCAGAAAGTTGGCAAGGTCGTCGAGCCGGGCCGAGGCCCAGCCGAACTTGATGTAACGCTCATCTTTGTAACCGAAGGTGGAGTCGAGCGTATTGACGGCTTTGTAGAGCATCGCACCGACGGGCCCGCCGAGCACCGCAAAGAACAGCGGCGCGGTCACACCGTCCACGAGACTCTCGGCGACGCTCTCGACAGTGGCGCGCACGATCTCGCGCTCGTCGAGTTGGGCGGTATCGCGGCCGACGATCATGCTCACGCGCTGGCGGGCTTGGGCAAGGTCATTGTTGACGAGAGCGCGATAGACGGCATTGGCGTGTTGGTCCAGGTCGCGCGCGGCGAACGCCGTGTAGAGAAGGAGAATTGAGACAACATCGCCGGCCACTGGATGCAACGTGGAGGCACAGCGCATCAGCGCGAACGCAAGCGAGCCGGTCACGCCGAGCACGATGGCCACGGCGATGACACCAGCGACTCGTGCGTTCGGGATGCTGCGGCGGAGTGGCGCTTCCAACACTGCCGCGAACCGCCCGATTAACTTCACAGGATGCGGCAGCCAACGCGGGTCGCCGAGCAGGAGATCTAGCGCGAAGGCAGCGAGGATTTGGTATTCGAGCCTCATCGCAGTCCCATCAGCCGGTAAATCTCCGCAACGTTCAGACTCTTGCGGACAACTTCCGCGAGCCGTTCAAAGGCCGGCTCCAGATTGTAGGCTGCGCAAACCGTGCCGAGCGGCGATAAGCCGCGGCGGCTGCGGAGGCGGTCCACAAACCAACGCCGAAACTCGTCGTCGTCGAATAAGCCGTGCAGATAAGTGCCCCAGACGAGACCGTCTGAGCCGGCAGCGCCGATCGCCTCGCCGTCGTCGTGGCGGATGATGGGTTGAAGCGCTCCGCCGTCGCTCTGTCCGTGATGAATTTCATAGCCATGCACAGCCAATCCTGACGGCATGTGTTTCGCAGTGACTCGGCGCAGAATCTTCTCGCATTCCAGCACCGTTGAGAGCGGGAGCAAACCCAGTCCGCGAGTCGTTTGTCCGGCGGATTCGATGCCGTGCGGGTCGCTGATCTCCGCGCCGAGCATCTGGTAGCCGCCGCAGATGCCGATGACCTCGGTCTTGCCGGTGCGGGCGAGTTCGCAGATGGAGTGGTCGAGTCCGTTCTGTCGCAGATAAGCGAGGTCGCTGATGACGTTCTTGCTGCCGGGCAGAATAATCGCGTCTGGCTGGCCAAGGTCGGCAACGGATCGCACAATTCGCAATCGCACGTCGGGTTCGAGCCGCAGCGCGTCGAAGTCGGTAAAGTTGGAGATATGCGGCAGATCAATGACGGCGATTTCCAAGGAGTTTCCGTTGGTGGCGTGGGGCGCGGGGTTACCTGTTCCGCTCTTAAATGTGACGGAGTCTTCGTCGGGCAGGCCGAGGTTGTGTAGATACGGGACGACGCCGAACACTGGCCGGGCCGTGTGGCGCGCGGTGTAGTCGAGCGCGTCCTTCAGCAGCGACTCGTTGCCGCGGAACTTGTTGACGACGAAACCGGCGATGAGGTCGCGCTCCCACTCCGCCAGCACTTCCATAGTGCCGACGAACGCCGCGAACACGCCGCCGCGGTCAATATCCCCCACGAGCAGCACTGGCGCGCCGGCGTGCTGGGCCATGCTCATGTTCACGATGTCGTGGTGCTTCAGGTTCACCTCGGCGGGACTGCCAGCGCCTTCGAGCACGACGACGTCGTGTTCGGCCGCCAGCGAGTCGTAGGCTTGTTTCGCCGCCTCGAACGCCTGCGGCTTGTAGCGGATATATTCGCCGACGTTCATGTTGCCGATGGGCTTGCCGAGCAGGATGACCTGCGAGCCGGTGTCGGAGTTGGGCTTGAGCAGGATAGGGTTCATCGTCGCGCTTGGCTCGATGTGACACGCCTGCGCCTGCACGACCTGCGCGCGGCCCATCTCGCAGCCGTCGCGCGTGACGAACGAGTTCAGCGACATGTTCTGCGACTTGAACGGTGCTACGCGGAAGCCGTCCTGTAGCAGGATGCGGCAGAATGCGGCGGTCAGGATGCTCTTGCCGGCGTTGGAACTGGTGCCCTGAAACATGATGGCCGGTGTCCGGCGCTTGGGCGGGGCAGGGCGCTTGACGCCGAGCGCGGCGCGCAGACTGTTGCAGAGGCGGGCGTTCTCGTCCTCGCGGCGGACAGCGACGCGGAAGAAGCGAGTGTCCAGCCCGTCGAAGTTGTCGCAGAGGCGGATCGCAATGCCGTCAGCGAGGAGCTGACGCGCGAGGGTTGGTGCGTCCATGCTGTCCCGGTCGATCCGGAGAAGAAGGAAGTTGGCTTCGCCGGGGTAGATCGTGAGGGCGGGCAGCGATTTCAACTGAGCGATGAGCGCTTCGCGCTGCTGGCGGACGTAGAGTTGCGTCTGGCGGAGGTAGTCGCGATCGTGGAGCGCTGCCACGCCTACAGCTTGGGCGAGCGAATTCACGGACCAAGGCGGTTGCAGTTCCCGAACGCGCTGGATCACGCCGCGGTCGGCAACGGCGCAGCCCAGCCGCAGTCCGGGGATGGCAAAGATCTTCGTAAGCGACAGCAAGACGATGACGTTGATAGGCCGGTTTCGAGTGAGACTGTCGAAGCCTTCTATGAAGTCGCCGAACGCCTCGTCCACAAGAAACATGGTGGCCGGATGTCTCGCGGCCAGCGCGCGGAGAGCATCGGCGTTGCAGACATGGCCGGTGGGATTGTTGGGGCGACCGAACAAGACCATCTCGTGGCCGTTGAGTTGAGTTGCCAGCGCCGCCGCCTCCAAGCGAAACCCGTCCGTGTCGCGCAGCGGCAGTCTCCTGACCTGCATCCCGGCGAGTTTCGAAGCGCGGACGTAATCGCTGTAAGATGGGTCGGGAATGAGCGCATTTTCCTTGCCGACGGCGCGAGGAAGCAGATATAGCAACTCCGTCGAACCGTTGCCGACGACTACATCACCGGCGGCGACGCCGTAACGCGCGGCGGCGGCCTCCACCAGCGCGGCGCAGTCCGGGTCGGGATAATGGGTGAGCGCGGCGACCTGCGCGCTGATCGTTGGTCGCAGCCACTCCGGTGGACCGAGCGGGTTGATGTTGGCGGAGAAATCCAGAATCTCGCGTTCGGCTTTGCCTGCCGCACGCGCCAGTTGCCGGAGATTGCCACCATGACCGGGAGTGTTCATGACGTTCCCGCCTTGCGGCTCGATGTCGTCACGCGGGCGCAAACGAACGCAGCGGAGCCGTGGCGGCGCGCTGGCTCCGTTTCACCGTGACGAACTTGAAACACACTCGTCTTCATGGACTGGCGCTGAGGACTGCGCCTCACGAAGAGAGCAGGGCCGGAACGGCCCGTGGACTTCGATGACTGGCGAGCCTCAACCTTATTTGTTGCGAATAAGTTGTTCGGCCGCCTCATTTGCTGTTGAGGGCGGGCCGGTTGAGAACATCGCGGCCGTTATCCGGACTTCAGGCGTCATGCCTTACCCCTGCCTTCACCCCACACATCCGGGTTGGCAGTCTAGGGGGTCGTAGCCTGTTACCGTGGCGCAACCGTTCCCGAATTACACGGGATTCCCTGCGCCGCGATGTCACTAATAAAGAACGTCCTTGGAGTCGCACACTACAAGCCCGTGCCAATGGTGTCAATGATTGTGAGGGCGGCTTGACGACGTAAACTCCGATGGCAACGTTCGGCTAACATCTGCACCCGCGTCGTCGGCTACGACGCGATCGCGACACTGACGGCGGAAAGTTATGCAAAAAAGTCGCGACGCGGCTGCCTCAGCTACTCGGCTGCACGTTTTGGAGCAGCCAGTATAGCCCCAGTTCCGTCACAGCGGTGGCGAAGCTCTCGAACTCCACCGGCTTGACGATGTAGCTGTTCACCCCGAGTTTGTAACAAATCTCAAGGTCCCGTTCTTCGCGCGAGGACGTCAGGATTACTACGGGAATGACCTTTGCCACGGCATCGGACTTGAGCCGCTGCAAGACCTCGATGCCATTCAGCTTGGGCATTTTCAAGTCCAATAATATCAGTCTCGGCTTGCGACAGACTTTGCTGCCCGCATCGCTATGCGGCCCGAAGACAAACTCCAAGGCCGCGACACCGTCCTTTACCCAAACCAGCCTGTCGGCGAGATTGCGCCTCTTCAACACGCGCATGGTCAATTCGGCATCGTGCGGGTCGTCCTCGGCCAGAAGTATTTGAGTCTGATTGTTGTCAGCCTCCATGCCGTGCCTTCTAGCGCCTAAGGGCTCCGATGGCCAGTTAAAAAACACGGGCTGCGACACGACCGCCACGCTGATGGTGGAGACGCCTTGGCTAATGGTTGAAAACCGACATCTTCCGCTTACTTCGCTGGCGTGAGCTTCAGCAAGACGACGCCGTGAGGCGGGACGGTGACCTTGATGGCGTCCTTCACGTCGGCGAGGTCTTTCTGCCGCCAGAGGTCGCGGACGTGTTGTTTACCGGCCATGCCGTGGCGGCCGAGTTTGTTGAAAGAGACGGTCTCCTCGACGCGGCTGCGGTTGAAGAAGCCGAGGACCTTGGAGCCGTCCTCAAGGTCCTTGAGGTAGATGTCCACCGCGCCGTTGGCGGCGACGCGGACGGCTTGGCAGCCCAGCGCGTCTTGGTCGAGAGCGAGGACTTCGTCGTTGCTGAGCAGACTCACGGTGAACGGGTCGAGCCGGTCCATATCACAGCCGATGAGCAGCGGCGCGGAGAGCATGCACCACATGCTGATGTGGGTGTATTGCTCGTCGGGCGTGAGGCGGGTCTGGTGTAGCTTCGGTCCCCAGCCGACCCAGCCAACGACGAGCATGTCGGGATCGTTCCAGTGGCCCGGCGCAGCGAACGGTGCCCAGCGCTCTTGCGTAAAGCCGATCTCGGAGATGCCATACTGCCATTCGGCGGAGTTCTCGTTCCAATGGTCCCAGATGTCACCAGTGGTGCGCCAGCAGTTGGCCCACTTGGCCCAGTCGGCGGCGTGCGCGAAGGGGGCGGAGTTGGAGAGGCTGTAGATGATGTCGCGCTTGCAGGCGCGCAAAGCCCTGCTCATCTCGGCCACGTGGGGCACGTCGTTGGGGTTCCAGTCGTATTTGAGATAATCGAAGCCCCACGCGGCCCACTGCTTGGCGTCGGCCTCGGCGAAGGGAAACTTCCCGTGCCGCCAGAACTTCGCGCCGGTCATCGTCTTGTCCCACTTACCGTCACGCGTGTCGCTGGAGCCGCCGGGAAACTTCGCGTAGCTGGTGATCCAAGGCGTAGAGTAGATGCCGGCCTTGAGGCCGAGGGTGTGGATGTCGTCGCAAAGCCGCTTCATGTCTGGGAACTTTTCGTTGCCCTGAAGTCCGCCGAACGGTCCACCGCGCTTGCCCTGCCAGGTGTCGTCAATATTGATGTAAGTCCAGCCGTGGTTGATGAGGCCGGTGGAAACCATCTCGCGCGCCGAACGCATGACCTTGTCCTGATCCACCGCCTCAGCCCAGCAATTCCAACTGTTCCAGCCCATCGGCGGCGTGAGGGCGATCTTATCGCCGCAGACGATGCGGAACTTCCTCTCCGCCGCGCCGCGGGCGTTCTTGGCACGCAGCACGAGCTTGAACTCGCCCTTGGACTTGAGCGTGCCTGTGATGCGCCCGCTGGCGGCGTCGAGGCAGAGGCCTTTCGGCAGACCGTCCGCGCTGAACTGCATCGGCCTCTCGCCGGTGGCGGGAACCGTGTAGAGCAGCGGCGAGCCGGGCCGGACGCCGAACACGCTTGGGCCATTGATGCGCGGCGTCGGCGGAGCAGGGGGCGTGAGAATGGGCGCTGAGTCCGCGGCCATCACGATGGAAACCTTCAGCGTCAGCAGAAACATCAAGCAGTGGGTCAGGCGATTGTTCGTGTTCATGTTGTGGTTGCTTGGGCGCGCACTATGCCAGCTAGGTTGAGGGACGGCAAACTCAACGTTGGAGGTGTTGTTCTCGACGGGAACGTTTATTCACCGCTTGCCTTCGACTGGGCGCGCGCCTACGCTGCACAACAGACGAGATTCCAAACCGAAGAAAGCACCTGCCATGACGAAGCTAAGCGTTCGCGTTTCCCGAAAACAGTTCTTGAGAGTGACTGCTGGCGCTGTCTGCGCGCCGCTTATGCTGCCTTCGTCGCTGTTTGGAGCGAACGCTCCCAGCAACCGCATCAACATGGGTTGCATCGGCGTCGGCCGGATGGGCACGGGCGACCTGCGCGACATATTGGGGAGGTCAGGCGTTCAGGTCGTGGCCGTGTGCGATGTGGACTCCAAACGGGTGGCGAACGCGAAGATCATGGTCGAGAAGCAATACGCCGCCGAGAAAGCCACTGGCGTCTATAAAGGCTGCGCCGCCTACGGCGATTTCCGCGAGCTGATTGCCCGGACGGACATTGACGCGGTGCAGATTGTCACGCCGGACCATTGGCACGCCATCCCGGCGATCGAAGCAGCGCGCGCGGGGAAAGATTTGTTCGTGCAGAAGCCGCTGACCTACTCGCTCCAGGAAGGGCGCGTCTTGAGCGATACCGTCCGCCGTTACGGGCGGATCCTTCAGGTCGGTTCTCAGCATCGTTCCAACAACCGCATCCGGTTTGGCTGCGAACTCGTGCGCAACGGACGGATCGGGAAGTTGCACACGGTGAGAGTCAGCCTTCCGACTGATCCCGCTGGTCCGCTGCGAACCGCGACGCCACCGCCACCGGAGTTGAACTACAACATGTGGCTCGGTCCGGCGCCGTGGGCGGATTACATCGAGGACCGGGTGCATCCGCAGACTGGCCTCGACCGTCCGGGCTGGTTGCGTGTGACTGACTACTGCCTCGGCATGATTACTGGCTGGGGCGCGCACTATAACGATGTCGCCCAGTGGGGCATGGGAATGGAGTTGACCGGCCCCGTCGAGATTGAGGGCACAGCGACGTATCCTACTGAAGGCGTGTGGGACGTGCATGGTGCATTCCACATCGAATATACCTACGCCAACGGCGTGAAGCTGATTTGTGCGGATGCAAAGCCGGACCAGTTGGGCATTCGTTTCGAAGGCAGCGAGGGTTGGGTCTTCGTGGACCCCAGTCATCTGGATGCCCATCCAAAGTCGCTGTTGACATCGGTGATCGGGGCTGACGAGATCCATCTCTGCGAGAGCAAACATCACAAGCAGAACTTCCTCGACAGCATCCGTTCCCGCAAAGACCCCATCGCGCCCGTCGAAGTGGCACATCGTTCGTGCAGCGTGTGCATTCTCGGCCACATTGCGATGAAGACCGGTCGCAAGTTGAAGTGGGATCCGCAGCAGGAGCGGTTCACCAAAGACGATGCCGCCAACCGCATGCTTTCCCGCCCCGCGCGCGAGCCGTGGAATGTCTGAGGCGGCAGTCCCTACTCGGTCTCGATCTCGCGGCGGACTTCCAGGTCGCGCCCGCGCCATGTCAGCCGCGCGTCGCCGAAGCCGTGGAAGATGCGCGTGCTCTTCCTGTCCATCCGCACTGTGAACAACACCGGCACGCCGTAGTCGCGGCCGGCCCAACTCGTCGCGTGGAACGCAACGAAACCTGGCGACTCGATAAGAAAACCCCACGTCGGCAGTGTCACCTTGCCGCCCTGCGGTGATTGCGTGGCAAACTCGCTTGCCCCGAAATTCACCGTCACCATCGCAACCGGGCGGTCGCCTCGGCCGCCGAACGTGGCGCGCCGCACCGCGTGGTCGGGCGTCAGGAATTCAAGCTTCGTCAAGCGCGCGTGGGCTGTGATTGATGCAAGCGGGCCGAGGATCTCGTGCGTGTTCTTCACAAAACGGTCCATCGGGCAAAGCCCATCGGCCCAGCCGTTGTCGGCGCGCACGAAACAAGCGCGGTCGCCCGCTGGCGGCAGCGGCTCTGATTTCTCGAACGTAATCACTGGCTTCAACCGCAGCCGACCCACCAACACGCGGCCATCGCTGCCGCCGCCAATCAATCTCGCGCGCTCGATTCCGCCCGGTCCGCGATAGAGGCCGACATAGACATCCACCGCGGCTGCCTTCATCGTGGGCGGCACCGTCACCTCGAACGGGCCTTCTTCGATCACATCGCCTGCGTGCCAAGTCGCCACCGGTCGCGCTGGCGTGTGGTCGTTCTGGAACGGCGGCGGCTGCTCCTTGCTGAAATGCACGCACACGCGCCAGTCGCCCGCACAGTCCGCCTCCACCTGCCAGCGGTAGCGTATCTGAAATTTCAAATTTGAAATCTGAGATACCGACACCACACTCGGTCGCGACTTCACCTGCGGCACGGGCTGTTTCCAGTAGAGATGCGGGTCAAACCGGTGATAGTTCAGCGTCCGGCCACAGAGCGCGTGGTGGGCGACGTATTCGGCGGCAGCTTCCGGCGCATAGCCGTATTTGCCGAAGACGACCTCACAGTCGTGATAGACCATCTCGAACAGCGGCACCACCGTCGCGCCGAGCTTTGCCGGGTCAATGTTGTTATGGAAGTATTTGCCGCTGACGCCGCTGAGGCCCTCGAAAAACTCGCTGTGTGGAATTGCCCACTCGCGGCCGCACTCGGAGCCGAAGATGCCAAAGACCTTGCGCGTGTAGTCGCTGAGCTTTTGTTTCCAGCGGATGTCGTCGTTGCGCGTCAGCGGATGGCGTGGGTCGAAACACTCCTGCGGGTCCACCGCATAGGTCGTGTCAATGAAGTAAGCCTGTGGCCCAAACAGCTTCTGCACCGCCGGCAGGTTCTACGGCCGTTGCGCCAGTTCCAGCGTCTTTGGCGCGCACACCAACCACGCCCGGCCGCCCAGCCATCGCCCACCCGACATCGGTGAGCCGTCGGCTTTCTTTTGGATGCAGTCCGGGTTCCACGACTTCGCGTCGCGATACATGTCTTGATAGTTGTCGTGAAAACACGCGACGTAGCCGAGCGACTTGATGCGCGCGACCGCCGCGGCGAGCGCGTCGTTGCCGCCGCATTCGGGATTGGCCGGCAGCGCGTCGGGATGCCGACAGTCGTAACCGCCCTCGGTCCAGCCGCCGAGCGTGAACAGGCAGCGGTCCATGCCGAGGTCGCGCTTGAGATGCTCGGCGACCTGCGCGGCCTCGTCGAACGTCCACTTTACCTCGACGCTCTCGTCCTTCGTGCTGTCCTCGCTGCGTCTGCGGGCAAGACAGGTCCAGAGCTTGGCGTTGGATGCGCCGAAGAGCTTTGCCGTCTCCGGGTTGCGGCGGGCCTTTGCCGCCATGGTCACTGCCAAGCCCTTCGTTTCGGCTACCTTGCGATACGCCGTTGCAATGGTGTTCCAGTCGCCGTGGCCCAGTGGCGTCAGCGTGATCGAAAACGTCGCGCGCTCACAGTGTGGCGATCGTCGCGCGTGGACGGAGCACTTCAGCGACTGCTTCGTTTTCACCAACTCCGGCCGGATGTAAGCGTCGTCCCAGGTCATCAACAGCGCCGCGTCGCGCTTGACGAAGCCCATCATGTTCATGTGGCAACCTTCGTAACCGGACGTGCTGAAGCTCCGGTTGAACTCGATGTCACCGTCGGCTGGAATCAGCAACCCTTCACGCGCCGGCACCAATGCGCAGCCCGCTTCGCCCGCGGCAATTCCCAGTGCGCCGTCGAGCAACCGGACCGGGTCGTTGTCAGTCACGGTGCGTTGAACGACGACACTGCGGCCATCCTTGGATAACGCCGCACCGGTCACCGTGCCGAGGTCCCACGCGACGCCGCTGCGTTTGTCGAGGAGTGTGGCACGACCGCCGGTGGCATTGGTGGAAAGGTTGAGGTAGGTGGTTTCGTTTCGAGTGGCGGCGGTTGCCGACATCACAGAAACGAACAGGACAAAGAAGACATAGTGAGAGAGTTTCATGGAGAAACGCATACTGCCTTGTTCTTGTTATCGAGCTCTTACTTCGATCTTTTGGCCCGCGGAGAGCGTTTGTTCACGAGCAAGCCGCACAAGCAGCTTGCCGTGCTCAATGCTGGCCGTGGCGGATACGGAGTTTCCGTCCACGGTGACTTTCACCGATTCAGCCAAGCTCTTTTTCCCTGCCGGCAAGGACAGGCTCTTGAGCCGCAGCTTGCCGTGCTTTACGGCGATTTCCGCCGCTTGCCTCTCGCTGTCTAGCTTCTGTTGAAACGTTCCCCATCCTTCCGCGGTCGTAAACGGCGCGCGGAAATCCTCCGGCGTCAGACGCGGCGCGAAACCGATGTGGCCGTGCGGCCCGTGATACTCGAAGCCGCACGCCGCAAGGAACACGCCGTAGCTCGCCATCGAGCGCGCGTAGTGGTCGCCGCACTCGACTTCGTTCCATGGATTGCGACGCGAGGGGTGATAGCGGTCGTGCAACACGCGCGTAATGGCGAGGCCCTCGGTCAGCATCCCTTCCCAAACCATGTGGCTGGCGACCTGATACTCGAAGCCGTTCATGCACTCGTTGAAGTAGCCCGCCGCCCATTCCAGACCTTTGCCGGCGGCTTTGCGATAGTCCCAGTCGGTCCGCGGGAACGAACACATCAGCAGCCCCGCCTCGCCCGGCATTGCATACCACCGACCAGGCTTGAGCGCTTCGCGATAGGGGCCGACATCGGGCGAGAAGTTGTAGCGCCAGAGCGACCGCAGCGCCGTGAGCGTCTCCTTCTCCGGCAACACGCGGCCCAAGCCGACCTGCCACGCCCAGCTCTGGCCGAAGACCTGGTCAATCTCGCAGCCCGTGCCGGAGTTGATCGCTTCGGGATGTTTTGGGTCGGGCTTGTTGATGAAGTATTCGCCGTCGAAGAGGTCGAGGATGCCTTTGAAGCCCTTCTCGAAAATCCCGCGGCACTGCGCGGCGAACGCGCCGTCGCCGGCTTCGCGCGCCATCTCCTCGCCGGCGCGCAACGCGGCGAGATAGAGGCTTGTCAGCCACGCGACCGGGCCGTGCCAGTTCGTGTCGAGCGTGTTGTGCTGCGAACCGGTCAGCACGCCGGTTGTGCCGCCGTCCTGCTCGATGAGGTGTTGGAGCGCGCGTTTGATCTTCAGCCAGTTGCGCTTCAGAAATTTGTCGTCGGCTGAAACCTGATGTTCGCGCAGCGAGCGCAGGATAACGTTGCATTGGCCGTCAATCGCCAAGCCGGCGCCCTCGCCGCGGAACTTGATGAGGCCCGTCTCCGGGTCGAACGCCAGCCCGTAGTCGGTGCGCTCGCGGAGGTTGCGTTCGAGTTGAGGGAAGAGCCTGCCGACGGCGTGGGCGTAGCCCCAGACGTGCGTGCAGGTGCCGGGGCAGCAACCGACGCCTTCCCATCCGTAAAAACGGCCGTCGCTGAACCAATGGCACGTCGCGCTGGCGAGGATCGAAGTGTTGAGCATTGTCCGGTTCAAGAACCAGAACGGCAGCGTCGAGTCATACCACATGTTGTGCCAAAGCCGCGTCTGGCTCGCGAGCGAGTCGAAGTGTTTCGCCAGGTGCTCGACCACGGCCGTGGCGTTGGCGAAACGCGCGGCGTAGCGCCGGCCTTCGGAGCCGCGCACCGGTTCGAGTTTGTGGTTTGGGAAATGCCACGCGATGACGAACGTCACCGTCGCCGACTTGCCGGGCGCGAGCGATAGTATGCGCTTCACTGCGCCGACGAGCTTCTGGCCGAAGGGCTTCGCCGCTTCCGTTTCGCCACTGGCTCCGGGAAAAATCTCCTCGGCTAGATTGCCGGCGGGCAGGGAAACAATGCCCGTCGCATCGCCGAGACACGCCAGCGCCATCGTCCCGAAATCCGACCGTTTCTCCAGCGGGCCAGCCAGCGCGGAATCGTCGGTAAAGACAATCTGATCCACGCCGATGTTGCCCCACGAGCCTTGCTTGTCGTCCACGATCTCCAGACGCGCGGTCTTGCCTTCGAGATCGCGCACATCGAACGACTGCTTGATCATCTGGTTGTTGGCCTTGCCGGTCATCGTGCGCGCGACTTTACCGTCAACAAGGAGGTTCAGGCAGGTCTTGCCGGCGTGATTGCCGCCACCGATGTAGAAGGAGATAAACCGCCGCTCGATCTTGAAATCGCGGCTGACGAGCTTGCCAGTGGCGTTGTCGCGCCCGCCGACCTCGTTGCCGGGCGCGCTGGCGTGCGAATTGACGACGCGTTTGCCTTCGCCGCCAACGTCGCCCTGATAGCTCGGTATTTTCTTCTTCTCGACTGGCCCAGAACCGAACGCCGTGCCGGTCGCCGTCCAACCTTCGTAGGTCGGCTTCTCAAAATCCTCGAACACGATGTCTGGCCGCTTCGGCTTGCTCTCGCGCGGTGCGGGAACAGCCGAGCACTCGATTAGCGTGAGACGGCTGGAGTGTTTGAGGTGGTTGCACCGCGAGCCGTCGCCGGGGGCGGCGCTGTTGATGCACACGGCATTTTCCAACCAGCCGGCCAGTTCGACCTCGACCTTCTGGCTGCTTGTGTTCTTCAGCGTGAACTGCATCACCGTTGCCGGCAGCGCGCTGTCGTCGGGGTTGAGCGGGATGAACGGCGAGAACGCTTCCAGCGATACCGTCACCGGTGACTTTGGGTCGCGATACTCGATGAACGCGATGGGATACTCGCCGCAGAAGCTCACGTCTTTCCAACCGCCGGCATCCAGCGTCCGGATTTGTGTCTGGCCGCCGCTTGTGATCTTTAAGGCGAAACCTTGCTCCACCGGCGATTTGGCCTCCAGTGGTTTGGCGTAGTGTTCCGCGCCAGTGCGGATGTGTTTGTTGAAGATGTCCCAATACCAAAGCCGCCCGTCGCCGCCGATGTAGAGTTGGCCGGTGCAGATGCCGCCAATAGGCATGCCGATCTTCTCCAGGTCGGTGCCCCGCCAGACCTCGCGCTCGCCGCGCGCCGTGAGCGACTTCACCCAATCCGGCCGGAGCTTCTTGTCGGCCGGCACGAGCTTCTCGAAATCTGCCCGCGTGAACGGCCCCGCCATTGCGTGCCGCCCGGCTGCGATGGCGGCTGCGCTCCAGCCGAGGAGTTTCAACACGTCGCGCCGGCTCAGTGTGCTGCAACAACCGGGCAAAGCGCAGGAAGGTTTTTCGGTGACGGGAAGTTGGCTCATGGGATTCAGTGATGTGGGTGGTTGGGGATGTGATTCATTTCGCGAGCACGCGCGCGGCACGCGCTGCGGCCAACTGGCACGGCAGACAGTAATCCGCCGCTTTCTTGCCCGGCGGCAGCGTCACTTGCTCGTAGGCGGTCAGATGACCTTCCGCTTGGTGATAGGCGATGTGGCCGTAGAGACTCAGCAGGAAGTCGTTCCTGCGCCCCAGCCACCACAGCCCGTCGAGGTAATCGGCCAGCGGCCAGTCGTCCAGGTGATTGGCGAAGCGGGTCATGCCGCAGAACTGCCCGCCTGATGATAGCCGCGCGTTGACGACACGCTCGGCCAGCGCGCGCGGCAACACACGGCTCGAAAGCAGTTCCGGCCAGTAGCGGTAGTTTGTGTAACTGCCGACGCGCGTGGCGGTGATCTTTCCCTGCGGGCGCGCGGCCGGCTCGACAGTGGGACTGAGCCACCAGTCGTTCGGATCGGTCGGCCAAGTCTGGCGAATGGCGTCGAGCAAGAGCTTCCGTAACGTGGCTGTCTGCGGTGGGGTCTTCATCAGCGCGGCGCAATCCTCCAGCCCGCGCACGATCCAAGCGTTGTTATGGAAATAGGTGGCCGTCTGCTTGCGCTCATCGGCTTCAGGAACGCCAGAGACAAGAGCGACGCGACCGTTTTGCTTCACGAGCGATTGCAAATGCCGCGCGAGCCGGTCCAGTGCGTCGCGATGCTTGGCAAGCCATTCGCGCGAACCGCCGCGTTGCATGAGCCGGCACGCGCTTGTAAGCAACTGGCCGTATTCGCCCAAGGACGGACCGTAGTAGGCGATGGTGCCGTCGGGCCGGACGAAATGATCGAGCCAGTAGCCAAACAGTTGCTCTGCGCGCGGCGTCAGTCCCCAGAGCGTCAGCGCGTCCACGGCGGCGATGATGGTCGGCGGAAACCCGTCGTGCTCCTTGCCCGCGTAAGTGCCGACGCCATACTTGGGATGGTCGCCCTGAAACGTCGCGTCAATGTGAGCGAGTCCCACCTTTACCGACAGGTCCAAGAACCGATGGCCTGTGTTGACCGCTGGCCTGGTCTTCAGCTTCGCAACCTTGTCGGCAATCATCGCTGGATCAAATGCCGGTTCGCCGGTTGGGCGGGGATACAACGCCAGAATCCGGTCCAAGTCCGGCTTTCCGTTGAATAGTTTTCGCGCGGGATCCTCGCACGCTGCGAGCCAGTCTTGTTTCTCTGCGCCGCGAGCCGTAGCCAGCGGCCAGAGCGTGGTGGAAACCACGCTGATGAAGCTGCGGCGGTTCATCTTCATGGACGCAGGATAGCAGGCGAATGCAGTATGGCAATCCTACAGACTTTTGGATTAGACAGCGGCGGGTGGTGTGATAGTCTGCCAAACACTGCCTGTGGAGAAACCATGATGAACATAGGACCTTTCATTCCCCGCCTTCTCGCCATCACCTCTGCGTTTTTGCTCGGATCAGCCGCAATGGGAACTGAATCGCCGAGAACATTTCTTTGGGTCTGGCTACAAAACCTCGATGGCCGGTGGAAAGATTACGTGGACTTCGCCGCGGACTGGAAATGCACGGGCGTGGTCATCTGGGGTCTCGACGGATGGAAACAAGCGGCGGATGTGAAAGGGAGGGGCAGCGAGGCATTTTGCCGCGAGCTGGTGAGCTACGCCCACGCTCGCGGTGTGCAGGTCATTCACGGCTTCGGGCTGAACGGCTACGACGAAGGCCGGCACATCTGCAAAACGCTGCCTTCTGCCAACGCAGCGATTCCTGAGAAGCTCAGGAGCACGGCGAAGGGTAAGGATAGCGCCGGTTACATATTCTGCCCGTCGAATCCCGATGCGCTGAAGCTGCTGCGAGAGACGCTGCTGCGAGCGGCAGACACGGGCATTGACGGGTTTAACTTCGAAACCGCCGATGTGGATTACATCACGTGTCACTGCGCCGCATGCGAGCAAAGGTTCCAGAGCGCGTCCGAGACGGAGCACGAGCACAAGCCCCCGCGCTGGAGCATCGAACAGGCAAATTGGGCCATCGAGCTTCTCGCGAAAGAGCGGCCGAAGCTCTGGCTCTCGATTGAGTTCGCGATGCAGCGCTTTGGTCGGCCGCCGTATCTCGACTCCGCCGTCATGTCCCAACTCAACGGTGAAATAGACGGTCGTGCGACGGTCGTCTGGGCCGAGGGCACGTATCCGCCGCAGCCAGTCTGCGAGAAACTCGCCGCCGCCCGGCGAAACATCGGCTTTTACGTCCGCAGCGCTGAGTTCATGGGCCGGGACGGACCGAGTAAGATCAAACCGGCCGATATCGTTGGCACGCTGCGCCGTCTGTGGCCGTTGCATCCGCAGAGTTTGATGTATCGAAGCTGGCGGCCGTTCGAGCGTTGGGCGGTGAACATGGCAATCGCAGCGGAAGCGATGCGTGATCCTTTGCAGACAGATGCGCACTTCGGCGAGGTCGAGCGCAAGGCCGTGGCGATGGCCGCGCCCGGTCAGAAATACAGCAGCATCAAACACGTTGTTCCTGGCAATCTTGCTTCGCCGGCTGTGGCGAGGACCGTCGCGTGCAGCAGCGAGGACAGCCATCTCCACACGCTTGTCGGCCTGACCGATGGCGTGGCGGAACCGGATCGCGGCATGTGGTTGACCGAGAGAAACAATCCGAAGGAGGCGTGGGCCGAAATCCGCTGGCCGACACCGCAGCGTATTGCTCGCGTGCGCATCTTCCACCAGATGGATGGCCACTATCGCAGTCTTGATTACACCATCGAATGTTGGGCCGATGGTGTGTGGCAGCCGGTGGGGAATACGCCGGTCGCCAACAATGCCGTTCTCGGTTGGCGCGAGCACGCCTTCGCGCCGGCGGTGACCGATCGGCTGAGGATTCGCATCACACGTTCAATGCACGGCAACCGGATGGGCGTCGGCGAACTGGAAGTCTATGCAGCCGACGGGAGGCAGCCGTAGGGTTAGAGCGGCGTGAGCGTCTTCTTGCGCTTCGAGAAACGGCAGAACACCGAATACCCCGCCGCGCGCGCCAGCGCAATCGCCTGGTCAAAATCGCGACCCACGTGGCGCGGTTGGTGCGCGTCGCTGCCGAACGTGATGCCCACGCCGCGCGCGCGCGCCAGTTTCAGGAACTCCAACGACGGATAGATCTCCTTGCAGGGCTTGTGGAGACCGGCGGTGCTGATCTCGATTGCGGTGCCGGTGTCGGCGCAGACTTTCAGGAACTGGTCGAAGAGCGTCGTCAGGTTGCCCTTGGGACGAAAGCCAAACTTCTTCGGCAGGTCGGGATGTGCCATCGAATCGTAAAGGCCGGTGCATACGGCGTCGGTGAGCAGTTTGAAATAAGCCGTCCACTCGGCGTCCACGTCGGTGGCGCGCCAGCGCGCAATGGCTTCGGGTGCGTCGTGATTCCACTCGCCGATGAGGTGAACGCCGCCGAGGAAGAAGTCCCAGTCGTAGCGCGCTTGCAAGTCGCGAAGTTCCGGTTCGATGCCGGGCAGGTAGTCCAGTTCCAGACCGAGCAGGATGCTCAGTTGGGGAAACTCCCGGCGCGCCGCCTCCACCCAGCCGACGTAGAGCGGCAGGTCGTCTGGCCGCATGTAGCCGTGGGCATACGGCCGCACTAGCGGCATGTGGTCGGTGCAGGCAATCTCTTCCAAGCCGGCGGCGACGGCGGCACGCGCATAATCCCGCGGCTCATCCACGGCATCGGTCAACCGCGTGTGCATGTGGTAATCGCAGAGCATGGAAGACTCTAGAAATCCGGCGCGGGTCGTGTCAAACTCAACCGTAACGGCAATGAAGAAACTCACGTTGACACTGTTGATCCTGATTGCGCTGGCGGGGTTGTTTTTTGCCGGCGCTTACTACTACGAGCAGCGATGGGGTCTCGAAGGCCCGTTCCCGGCGCGTCATCACCACCACCATTGATCGCTCAAGCTTGCGTCATTGCGGCGCTGCAAACCGGTTGTGGTCATCTGATGGTCTATCAGGTTGTTCAATAAGAGCCTCGATAACGCTTGCAGGAAAGTCGCGGAACGCTATAAAAGAGTTGCTGACAAGCAGAAGGAGAAGCCTTGAATACACCATTCGAAGCTGTGACTGAGTCCTCTCAAGAGTTGGCGGCTACACAAATCCTTGTCGTAGATGACGAAACTACGATTTTTGATGTCTTTGAACTGATGTTTCCGAAACCCAATCACACGGTCGCGGTGGCTGCCAATGGTGACCGCGCGTTGCAGTTGGCCGCGACACGGGGTTTCGACGTGGCGTTCGTGGATTGTTTTCTCGGGAACGAGAACGGTCCTGAAGTCGCACAGAAGCTGCACAAGGTGCAACCGAATCTCAAGGTTGTGTTGATGAGCGGTTATCTGCAGGAGGAGAGGGCCGCTGCGATGGAGTTGGCTGGCGCGCGTGCGTTCCTGACAAAACCGTTCAGTTTCGAAACTGCGCAGTCGCTCGTCAACAGGCTCTTGGGCTGCCAAGCGCAAGGCAGGAATGACAACCCCGTCAAGGAGAGCGTCGCAAAGTGATGACGACCGTCATTATTGTCGTGGGGGGGCTGTTGATTGCCGTTCTCAGCATGGCCCTGTTCAAATCCACCAAACAGCCGGTCCCTGGCTCCAAGCACTCCTATCCTGCCATTCTGGTCATTGATGACAACACCAGCGTCCTTAACATGGTGCGCCTGGCATTGGAGAGCGAAGGCTATACGGTCTTGGCCGCCTCCAACCCGCAGGAAGGCATCGAGTTGTTCAAGCAACATTCGGCGAGCATCAGTCTCGTGCTGCTGGATTTCCGGATGCCGGAAATGAGCGGAGACCAGGTGTTCGACTGCCTGCAGAAGATCAACGCCGACGTGCCGGTTCTGTTGATGACGGGTTTCTACGAAGACACGAAGGAGGCGACACAACTCCTGCAGGACGTTCGTGGCTATTTGATCAAGCCCTTCCATCTGGGCAACCTCATCGGCAAGGTCCGCGAAGTCGTCAGCGCGGAGTGAGACGCCAGTCGTTTGTGGTTGTTGCCCTGTTGTGGGAACGGGTGAGGTAAGGGGAACTCCAAATTCCAAAGAAACACTGACGTTCAAGCTCCAAACGCTGGCGGCGAGCCTTGAGGGTTGAAGCCTAAACTTGTTCTTGGGTCTTGGAGTTTAGAATTTGGAGCTTCGCCTTTACATAGCTCGCAACTCCGTCGCGGGATTCCCGCTGCTGAGTGGTGGGCTGCAAAGCAGACTCCACTGTCAGCCTCGCCGTCGGGTCGCATCCTCCGGCGTTGACGGGAGCGCGCGGCGCGGCTAGGCTCGGCGCGTGGATTTTCCGCCGCTAGACTGGAGCCGGATCAAAACGTATCCGCTGCGCGAACGACCCAACAAGGTTAGGGCCGAGGAATTTGCGCGCCCGTGGAGCAAGGGCGGTGCGCTGAAGGCTTTCCTCGGCACGCTACCGGACACGCTGGCGGCGCAGGATTTTCGCGCGCTGGCGGCGGCCATCGCGGAGGCGGTGCGGCGCAAGAAGCCGGTGGTGGTCTGCATGGGGGCGCACGTGGTGAAGTGCGGCTTGGGGCCGCTGCTGGTGGATTTGATGCGGCGCGGCGTGGTGTCGTGCGTGGCGACGAACGGGGCGGGGGCGATCCATGATTTCGAGCTGGCGCTGATTGGGCAGACGAGCGAGGACGTGCAGCGCGGACTGGATGACGGCAGTTTTGGGATGGCGGAGGAGACGGGCCGGTTGATGAACGCGGCGATCAAGGACGGCCTCAAGCAGGGGATCGGCTGCGGGCGGGCGTTGGGCGAGACGATGGTGAAGGGCAACCTGCCGAACCGCGAGTTGAGCATCCTGAACGCCGGCGTGACGGCGAATGTGCCGGTGACGGTCCACATCGCGATCGGCACGGACATCATTCACCAGCATCCGACGTGCGACGGCGCGGCGTTGGGTGAGGCGAGCTATCTGGATTTCCAGCGATTCGCGTCAGTGGTGGCAGCGTTGGGCGACGGCGGCGTGGTGTTAAATATCGGTTCGGCAGTGGTGATGCCGGAGGTTTTCCTGAAGGCGCTCTCGGTGGCGCGCAATCTCGGTCACAAGGTGGAAAACTTCACAACGGCGACGCTGGACATGATCCGCCAATACCGCCCGACGGAAAACATCGTGCGTCGGCCGGTGCACAAGGGCGGCAAGGGCTATTATATTGTAGGGCATCATGAGTTGATGCTGCCGCTGCTGGCGGCGAGCGTGATTGAGGAGTTATGAGCAAACTTTCCGGTAGTCGAGTGGAGAAATTGTTGGCGGAGTTCCGCAAGCGGCGGGTGCTGGTCGTCGGCGACGTGATGTTGGACCAGTTTCTCTACGGCCATGTGGCGCGCATTTCGCCTGAAGCTCCGGTGCCGGTGGTGGAGGTGGCGCGCGAGGAGTGGCATCCGGGCGGCGCGGCGAACACAGCCCGCAACGTCAGCTCGCTGGGTGGACGCGCTATGCTGATCGGCCGCGTCGGGACGGATGCGGCGGCGGAGCAGTTGCTGCGGCTGCTCGAAGAAGAGAACGTGGATGCGAAGGGCCTGCTGAGGATTCACGAGCTGCCGACGACGCAGAAGACGCGAATCATCGCGCAGCATCAGCAGGTCTGCCGCGTGGACCGCGAACGTTGCGCGCCGCTGAGCGCGGGCGACGTGGCGAGCGTCGTCGCCTTCGTGAGATCGCAACCGAAGCTCGACGGGATCATTGTATGCGACTACGGCAAGGGTTTCGTAACGCAAGCATTTCTGGACGCAATGAAGCGGCTGGCGCCAATCGTGACGCTCGATCCGAAGCCGACCCGCACGCTGCGGCTCGACGGTTTGACGGCGTTGACGCCGAACAGGCAGGAGACATTGCAATTGGCCGGCCGGCCGAGCGGTGACAGCGACTGGCAGGCGGCGGGCGAAGCGTTGCTGAAGAAGTGGCGGCCGAAGATGCTGCTGAGCACGCTCGGCGAACAGGGCATGTGTCTCTTCCAGCGCGCCGAGAAGCCGGTCCACATTCCGACTGTGGCACGCGAGGTGTTCGATGTCAGCGGCGCAGGCGACACCGTGATCGCGGCATTCACGCTGGCGCTGGCGAGCGGGGCGACGCCGGAGGAAGCGGCGGTGATTTCCAACTACGCGGCGGGTGTGGTGGTGGGCAAGCTTGGCACGGCGACCTGCAAACCAGAGGAGTTGCGCGCGAGTTTCGAGGCATGAAGAAAACATCTCACAAGCGCGCCGTCTTCCTGGACCGCGACGGGACCATCATTGAGGAGAAGAACTACCTGCATCGCGAGCAGGACGTGACGCTTGTGAAGGGCGCGGCGGCGGCGTTGAAGAAGCTGCGGAGGGCGGGGTTCATGATTTTCATCGTGACCAACCAAGCGGGCATCGGCCGCGGCTACTATACCGAAGGCGACATGCAGCGGGTGCACCGGTTTCTGTTGGGCCTGCTCAGCAAGGACGGTGCGCTGGTGGACGGTATCTATTTCTGTCCGCACCATCCAGAAGACCGGTGCAACTGCCGCAAGCCGTCGCCGAAGTTTCTATTCGATGCGGCGGCGCAGTTCAATATCCGACTGGCGGACTCGTTCATGGTCGGCGATCGAATCAGCGACTTGGAGGCTGGCCGGCGGGCGGGTGCCCGGAGCGTGCTGGTGCGGACGGGATACGGCGAGAACGAGATTCGCGAGTTCGGTGACAAGCTGCCGGCGGACTACATCGCGAGGGATTTGCCGGCGGCGGCAAACTGGGTGGTGAAACAGAAATGAAATTCATTGGTGTCATTCCAGCCCGTTGGGCTTCCACACGGTTTCCCGCGAAGATGATCGCGCCGATTGCAGGCAAGCCGCTCATCCAACGCGTTGTCGAGCAAGCGCAGCAGTCGAAGTTGTTGGACGAAGTGATCGTGGCGACGGATGACAAGCGCATTGCCGATTGCGTCGCGACGGTCGGCGTGCGCGCGGTGATGACGCGTTCGGACCATCCGAGTGGCACGGATCGCGTGGCGGAAGTAGCGCGGAAGATTCGTTGCGATATCGTCGTGAACATTCAGGGTGATGAGCCGCTGGTGTCGCCAGTGGTGATTGACCAACTGGCGCGGGCGCTGGCGCGCGACCGTTCGGCTTCGATGGCGACGCTGGCGCAGGCGGCGTCGGCAGAGGATTTGGACAATCCGAACGTTGTAAAGATGATTGTCAACCGGCAGGGGCGCGCGATATACTTCAGCCGCCATGCGATACCCTACGTGAGGGACGCGGCGACTGAATCTATGACCGAGCGCCAGAAACGGTTCCGGTTTTTGAAGCACCCCGGTATGTATGCGTATCGCCGGGATTTTTTGTTGAAGCTGGTGCGCCTGCCGCCGTCGCCGTTGGAACTGGCGGAGCGGCTGGAGCAGTTGCGCGTGATCGAGAACGGTTATTCGATCAAGGTTGTTGAAACGACGCACACGTCTATTGGCGTGGACACGCTTGAAGATGTGGCGCGGGTCGAGGCACTTTTGAGGAAACAATGAGTCAGCCGAAATACATTTTTGTGACAGGCGGCGTGGTCAGTTCGTTGGGCAAGGGCTTGACGGCGGCGTCGCTGGGGACGCTTCTGGAGAACCGCGGCTTGCGGGTGTCGTTGATGAAGTTCGACCCCTATCTGAACGTGGATCCCGGCACGATGAACCCGTTCCAGCACGGCGAGGTCTATGTGCTCGATGACGGCGCCGAGACGGATCTCGACCTTGGTCACTACGAGCGATTCACCGACAGCAAGCTTGGTCGAGTGAACTCGGTGACGAGCGGGCAGATTTACCAAGCGGTGCTGGAGAACGAGCGGAAGGGTGATTACCTCGGCCAGACGGTCCAGGTGATTCCGCACGTCACAAACGAGATCAAGCGGCGCATCAAGGAAGTTGCCAAGCGGCAACAGACGGACGTGGTAATCTGTGAGATTGGCGGCACGACGGGCGACATTGAGGGTCTGCCGGTTCTGGAGGCGATCCGCCAGATGGGGCACGAGATGGGACCGGGCGGAACACTG
The DNA here is from genome assembly GCA_041667205.1 of Verrucomicrobiia bacterium. GTDB lineage: Bacteria > Verrucomicrobiota > Verrucomicrobiia > CAIQCK01 > CAIQCK01 > CAIQCK01. Next base: position 93,114 of record JBAYFL010000013.1, read on the forward strand.
TTCATTCACGTGACACTGGTGCCGTATATTCGCGTGGCCGGCGAGATCAAGACCAAGCCGACACAGCAAAGCGTCGCGAAACTACGCGAGATCGGCATCACGCCGCAAATCCTAGTCTGTCGCAGCGAGAAGCCGATCGAGAAACATGTGCGAGACAAGATTGCGTTGTTTTGCAACGTCGCCGAGGAGGCGGTGATCGAAGAGCGCGACGTGAAGACTTCGATCTACGAAGTTCCGCTGATGTTGCAGCGGGAGAAGATGGATGAATTGGTGTGCCGATGGCTGCACATGAAGCTTCCGCCAGCCAAGATGAGCGAATGGAAGCGAATAGTGCGGCGACTCGAACAGCCGAAACAGAAGGTGCGCATTGGTGTCGTCGGCAAATACATCGGCCTGCAGGACGCCTACAAGAGTGTCTATGAAGCGGTTTGTCACGGTGGCATCGCCAACAACGCCAGCGTGGAAACCGTCAAGGTGGACGCGGAAGACATTGAGAAGGACGGCGCGGCGAAGCATTTGCGCGGGATGTCAGGCATCCTAGTGCCGGGCGGGTTTGGCAACCGCGGCATCGAGGGAAAGATCGAGGCAGTGAGGTATGCGCGCGAGAACAAGGTGCCGTATCTCGGCCTTTGCCTTGGCATGCAGATCGCCACGATCGAGTTCGCGCGCGACGTGTGCGGCTTGAAGGGTGCGCACTCGACCGAGTTCGACTCGAAGTCGCCGCATCCGGTCATCTGTTTGCTGGAGGAGCAGAAGCATGTGAAAAAGATGGGTGCAACGATGCGGCTCGGCGCGCAGTGGTGCCGGCTGGCAGCAGGCACGACATCGCGCAAGCTGTATAACAACGAGATCGTCAGCGAGCGGCACCGGCATCGCTACGAGTTCAACAACGATTACCGCGAGCAACTTGCGGCAAACGGACTCGTGCTGGCGGGAACAACCTTGGACGGCGAACTGGTGGAGTTGGTCGAGTTGAAGAACCACCCATTCTTTGTGGCAAGCCAGTTCCATCCGGAGTTCAAGAGCAAGCCGCACCGGCCGCACCCGTTATTCCGCGGCTTCATCGCAGCGGCGTTGAAACGGAAACAGGCGTGATGGCGGCAGCAAGAACAAGAGTGAACGTGGTGACAATCGGCTCCGTCCGCATTGGTGGACCGCCGCTGACGCTCATCGCCGGGCCGTGTGTGATTGAAAGCGAACGGCTCTGTCTTCGGGTCGCTGAAACACTTCGCGAGTTAACGGAGCGGCTGCGACTGCCGTTCATCTTCAAGGCCAGCTACGACAAGGCGAACCGGTCTTCGGGCAGGTCGTTTCGCGGGCCGGGATTAAAAGAAGGTCTGGAAGTTTTGGCCAAGGTGAAAGAGCGCGTCCGCGTGCCCGTGCTGACGGACGTCCATTCTGTGGAGGAGGTCGCGGCGGCAGCGGAAGTGTGCGATGTGCTCCAGGTTCCCGCGTTTCTTTGCCGGCAAACGAATTTGCTGCTGGCGGTTGCGAAAAGCGGACGCGTCGCTAACGTGAAGAAAGGTCAGTTTCTCGCGCCGGGCGACATGAAGAACGTCGTGGAGAAGATGGAGAACGCGGGTTGCCGGCGACTGTTGCTGACGGAACGCGGCACGACTTTCGGTTACAACAACCTCGTAGCCGACATGCGGTCGTTGCCGATCATGCGGTCGTTCGGATATCCCGTGATTTTCGATGCGACGCACAGCGTGCAAGCGCCGGGCGGGGCAGGGGACCGCAGTGGCGGCGACGCGCGATTCGCGCCCGTGCTGGCTCGCGCGGCAGTGGCGGCCGGCTGCGATGGCGTGTTTATGGAAACACATCCCGATCCGTCGTCGGCGCTCAGCGACGGGCCTAACATGATTTCGTTGCGCGCAATGCGCGGCGTCTTGGAAAGTCTCTGTGCCATCCGGGAAGCCCTTGGATAAACGCGGCAAAACGAAGTCCTGGTCAACGGGAAGCTTGCGCTTGGTGGCAAGCCGCATCCGGTTGCTGTTGCTGGACGTGGACGGTGTGCTGACCGACGGGCGAGTTTACATCGGCGACGCGATCGGATCTGGCGGTGGTTCGTCGCGCGTGGAACTAAAGGCTTTTCACATCCAAGACGGGCATGGTATGAAAATGGCGGCGCGCGGTGGTTTGGAGGTGGGCTGGATTTCCAGCCGTTTTTCGCCTGTGACGGGCTGGCGCGCAAAAGAGCTTGGGATTAGTCTCTTGGCTCAGCCTGCGCCGGAACAGAAGCCGCCGCCGGAGAAGCTGGAGGTGGCGCGACAGATGGCCGCGAAGCTGGGCATCGGGCTGGATCAGGTTTGTTTTGTCGGGGATGATCTGGTAGACGCGCCGGTAATGAGAGCGGTTGCCCTGCCGGTGGCGGTTGCGAACGCGGTGCCGGAAGTTCGCCGACTGGCGGCCTACGTGACGCAGAAGCCCGGCGGCGAAGGCGCAGTGCGCGAGGTGATCGAGATGATTTTGAAGAGCCAGGGTTTGTGGCGCAAGTTGGTGAGCAAATACGGAATTGAGGAAAGATGAGACGGCGCTTGGCGATACTTGCAGTGATGACAGCGTTGGTGGGCCATGCCCAAACCAACGCGCCTGTCATGCGGCTGCCCGCTGGCGCACCGCAACCTGGCGCCGGGAACTTGCAGGGATTTACGGTGCCGGAATACAACGCCGACGGCCAGTTGGTCTGGCAGATGTTCGGCGAAACGGCGCGCGTGGAACTGGTCGGCGGCAAGGTCGAGGTTCATGGCATGAGATTGGAACTTTACCAGAAGGGATTGTTGGACGCGACGATGCGTTCACCGGTCTGTTTGTTTGACCGCGCGGCAAAGACGGCCAGCTCCGATGAACCGGTGGAGATTGTATCAACAAATATGATGGTCACGGGAAAGGGTTTTGAGTGGAACTCGAACGATAACCGGATGCGGATCCGCAACGATGCAACGATGACGATCCTGAACAAGAAGGGAATGCCTTTTCCGAAAGTAGGCGTGAAATGAACTCGAAGACGTGGCGAAAGTGTTTGATGGCAGCTTTGCCGGGCTTGGTGCTTGCTTTCAGCGCCGGTGCGCAGACCAATCCGATTGCGCTGACGCCGGCCACGGCGCCGATGTTGCCGAGGCCTTCGGAATCACTGCCGCCGCCAGGAGCGGTGCGCTTACGCGCGCCGGACACAACGGCGGCGCGACGCGCGCTGCCGCTGGCCCAGTCCACAGTTGTCACGTCGGACGATTTGGTAATGGATATGGAGAAGAAGGTGGCGACATTCACGGGCCACGTGAAGGTGGTGGACCCGCAAGGAACGATGACAGCCGATAAAATGATTGTTTACCTGACGCAGCAAGGCGAAGGCGAGAGTGGCGTGCGCCGGATTGAGGCGACCGGCGGAGTTGTGATCGCGCAGGCAGGCAGCAAGGCAATTGGTGATGAAGCAGTTTATAGTGCTGCGGACCGGACGGTGGTCTTGAGCGGCGCGGCGCAGGTGCAGACCGAACAAGGCATCGTGACCGGCGAAACGGTGATCTACGACATGGCCAAGGGCACTGCGCATGTGAAAGGTCGGCCGCGCCTGATCCTGCCCGGTCAGGGCGGAGCAGGTAAGACGACTTTGTTTCCAGCATCACCGAAGCCACAAACACAGCCGAAACCACAAACCGAGCCGAGCCAATAGCGAACGGTCGGATGGAACAGGTTCTGCAAACTAAAGGGCTAGTCAAGGCCTACCGCGGCAAGCGCGTTGTCAACGGCGTGGACATCGCCGTCAGCCGCGGCGAGGTGGTCGGTCTGTTGGGGCCAAACGGAGCTGGCAAAACCACTAGTTTCTACATGATCGTCGGGCTGCTGCGACCGACAGCCGGGCATGTCTTCTTCGAGGGCCGCGACATCACGCGCCTGCCGATGTATCGGCGGGCCCGCGTCGGCGTGGGCTACCTGTCGCAGGAGCCTTCCATTTTCCGCAAGCTGACGGTGGAGGAAAACATCATGGCCATCCTGGAAACGCTGCCGATTTCGGGGCGCGAAAGAAAGATGCGCCTGCAATACCTGCTGGAGGAACTCGATATTGCGGCGCTGGCCAAACACAAAGCCTACACGCTCTCAGGCGGCGAGCGCCGCCGGCTGGAAATCACCCGCGCGCTGGTCACGTCGCCGAAGCTGCTGTTGCTTGACGAACCGTTCAGCGGCGTGGACCCGATTGCGGTTTATGAAGTGCAACAGATCATCCGACGGCTGCGCGACAAGGGTCTGGCGCTTCTGATAACCGACCACAACGTCCGCGAGACACTGTCCATCGTGGATCGGGCGTATTTGATCCACCAAGGCAAGGTGGTCAGCGAAGGCACGAGCGAGTTTTTGATAAATGACCCAACAAGTCGTAAGCTCTACTTGGGTCCAGAGTTCAACATGTAGCTAAATTCATAGTTCGAACCGAACCAAACAAAGGAGACAGCATCATGCCACATACCCACAGCCATACGCAGGCGGAGCCTGAAATCTCGGTTACTGGCCGGCACGTGAGCGTAACCGAAGCGATCAAGGAATATGCGCGCAAGAAGATCAGCCACATTGGTATAGATTTTCCGCGCATCCTGAACGCGCAGGTCATTCTGGACGTGGAGAAGTATCGGCATATCGCCGAAGTGATCCTGCACTGCAACAATCACATTACGATCGAGGCACAGGAGGTCAGCGAGGACATGTATGCCTCGATAGACCAGGTTATCGCCAAGCTGACGCGGCAGTTGCGCAAGGCGAAGACCAAGATCCAACGGCATCAACCGCGACGCGGCGATGCGCGGGCGGTTCCGATGCAGGTCATTGAGACGATGGGTGCCGAAGACGACGAATCGGATATTACCCATCACGTGGTGCGAACCGAGCAATTCACCGTGAAGCCGATGTTCGTGGATGAGGCGGTGCTGCAACTGGAGTTGTCGCCGAAGGTGTTTCTGGTGTTCCAAAACGCGGAGAATCAGCGCGTGAACGTTCTGTATCGCCGGAAGAACGGAGATTTCGGGCTGATTGATCCGCACACGGCATGATCCGGCAATGGAACCGAAACCGACGACGACCAAAGCAATTACTGCGGAGGAGTTCTATACCGCCCACGGCCGCCAACTGGGCTTGAAGTTGGAGGCTGGCCAGGCTGGGCTGGACCGCAAAATTCGCGAAGCCACAGTCAACCGACCTGGTTTGGCTTTGGCGGGGTTCTTTCGTTATTTTGCATGGGCGCGCGTGCAAGTCATTGGGAACGCCGAGAAAACCTACCTGAAATCGCTCTTATCGGCGGAGCGCCGCCGCCGCATTCGGGATTTTCTCCAGCGGCATGTGCCGTGTGTGGTGTTTTCGAGGAATATTCTTCCGACACGCGAGTTTTTGGAGGAAGCGGATGCGTATCGGGTGCCGGTGTTTCGCTCACCGTTGTTGACCGGACGGCTGATAAACTCAGCGACTTTGATGCTGGACTTGGACTTCGCACCGAAGATGACCGAACACGGCACGATGGTTGACATTCTCGGAATCGGCGTGTTAATCAAGGGCGAGAGTGGCGTAGGCAAGAGCGAGTGCGCGTTGGCGCTGTTAGAGCGTGGTTACAGTCTGGTAAGTGACGACGTCACTCGCATGTATGTGCTCGACGGGCGGGAGTTGATGGCGAGCAGCCCGGAAGAGACGCGGTATCTCATTGAAGTGCGCGGGTTGGGTCTGATTGATGTCAGTAGAGTGTTTGGTGTCGGTGCCATTCGGACCGAGAAACGGGTTGATCTTGCGGTGACGTTGCAAGATGCGAGCAAGATGGAAGACATTGAGCGCGTCGGCATGGAGCAGGAGTTTCAGGAGATATTGGGCATTGCTGTGCCCCATGTGCGGATACCGGTCAGCCCGGGGCGTGATCTGGCGCGATTGGTCGAAGTCGCGGCGCTGGATCAGAAGTTAAAAACGATGGGACACAACACAGCGAAAGAGTTCAACGACCGATTGATTGCGAGAATGCGCACCGAGGCCAAACGATGAAACCATCGCCGAGCGGCGGAGATGAACACCGCCGGCTGTTGACACGAGAAGTGGAAGTCATAAACAAGCAGGGTATTCACGCCCGGCCAGCGGCGATGTTTGTCAAGACAGCAGCAAAGTATGAGTCTGAGGTTGGCATCGAGAAGGAAGGCGAAATCGTAAACGGCAAGTCGATCATTGGCCTGTTGATGCTCGCGGCGGGGCAGGGCACGAAGCTCACCCTGACGGCAGAAGGTCGGGATGCCGAAAAGGCGCTGGCAGAGTTGTCCAAGTTGTTCGAGAATAAGTTTAACGAAGACTAGAGGTAGGCCCGGAGCGCGGACTGGCAAAGACAGCGCGCCTGTTGAAGTAACGACGGAACAGAATGAGCGATTCCGAGTTGCCCAAACGAGAAGCGGTTTATCGCGGCATCGCCGTTTCGCCCGGCGTTGTGCGAGGGCAGATTTATGTCTATCGGCCGCAGGAAGCGGCGGTCGAGAAACGGTCGGTCAGGGACGAGGACATTGCTGGCGAGTTTGCGCGGCTGGAACAAGCTGTCATCAAGACGCGCCAGCAACTGATCGAGATACCCCAATCCCTCGGCAAAGAAATGGGCGATGACAAGCCCGGTATCTTCGATGCGCACCTGCTGGTCCTCGACGACCCGATGCTGATGGAGCAGGTGTTCAAGCGCCTGAAGACCGAGAAGCTGAACGTCGAGTTTATCCTGCAGGAGGTGGCCGAGCAATACACTCAGGCGCTCGCCAAGCTGCGGGACACTTACCTGCGCGAGCGCGCCGCCGATGTGCGGGACGTCAGCCGCCGCATCCTTCGCAACTTGGCGGGCGCGGAACATGATGAGCTTCAACGGTTACCGGGGCCGCGCATTGTGTTGACACAGGATCTGTCGCCGTCGGACACGGCACTGATGGACCGCAGCAAAGTGCTGGGTTTTGCAACCGAGATGGGCAGCCGCACATCGCACACGGCCATCCTCGCGCGATCACAAGGGATTCCTGCAGTCGTGGGCCTTCATGAGATTGGGCGGGAGATCGCCAGCGGCCATGAGGCACTACTGGACGGTTACACGGGCCTGCTCATCGTCAATCCGAGCGTGGAGACGCTTTACGAATACGGCCAGATCGAGATTCGATGGCACAGTATTGAGGATCGGTTGCGGCTGCTTCGCCAGGAACCGGCTTGCACGCGGGATGGCTGTGCGATCCGGCTCGCCGCGAACATCGAGCTGGAAGAGGAGATCAAGACGGCGGTCGAGCACGGCGCGCAAGGCGTGGGGCTTTACCGCACCGAGTATCTGTTCCTGAACCGCAAGGGGTTTCCGACCGAAGACGAGCAATTTGCCGCGTATTCCAACGTCGCGCGCGGCATGAAGCCGCACGAGGTGATCATCCGCACGCTCGATGTCGGCGGCGATAAGATTCTTGTGGCCGGCGAGCACGCGCGTGAAGCCAATCCGTTTCTGGGCTGGCGAGGCGTGCGGTTTTGCCTGGACCAGCCGGACATGTTCAAGACCCAGCTTCGCGCCATTCTTCGGGCCAGTGCCGAAGGCAATGTCAAGATGATGTATCCGATGATCAGCGACCTGCAAGAGGTCAAGCGCGCCAACGAACTGCTCAACGTTTGCCGCGAAGAGCTGCGCCGTGAAGGGAAGCCATTCAGCGAGCAGATGGAGGTCGGGCTGATGATCGAAGTGCCCGGCGCGGCGATAATCGCGGACGTGCTGGCCGACCACGCGGCGTTTTTCTCCATCGGCACCAACGACCTCATCCAATACAGCATCGCCGTGGACCGCGGCAACGAGCGCGTCGCCCACCTTTACGCGCCGACGCACCCGGCAATCCTGCGCCTTATCCGCAACGTCGTGGAGGCCGCGCGGTCGCGCAACATCTGGGTGGGTGTGTGCGGTGAGATGGCGGGTGACCCTGTGATGGTGCCACTGCTGCTTGGCTTAGGTGTGAACGAACTGAGCGTGAGCGCCGTGGCGGTGCCGGCGGTAAAATACATCATTCGCAGCATTGCCATGCCCGACGCGCGCGCGCTGGCGGAACAGGCGTTGCGCTGCGGCACGGCGGGCGAGACGGTTGCCCAGTTGGAGAACTTTGCCCGGTCCGCTGCGCCAGACCTGATGGAACTGGTCAGACCGAACAAATCAAAAGCATGAAACTGCTCATCCTCGCCGCGGGTTATGCCACGCGGCTCTATCCGTTGACGTTGAACAAGGCCAAGCCCCTGCTCGATGTGGCGGGCAAGCCGATGATCGAACATCTGCTCGACAAGTTCGTCGGCAAACCCAGTCTCGATCAGATTTACGTTGTTACGAATAACAAGTTCGCCGCCGACTTCGCAGCGTGGGGACGGGACTACGCGGGCCGCCATCCCGGCGCGCACATCACGACCGTCAACGACCACACGATGTCCGACGCCGACAAACTCGGTGCCATCGGCGACATCAACCTTGTCATCAATGAGACCAAGCTCGACGACGACCTCATTGTCGTGGCTGGCGACAACCTTTTCGAGGAGAGTGCCGACGGTTTCCTGGCGGCGGCCCGGCGTAACGCGGTGCAGGACCGCCCGACGGTCGTCACCTACGACGTGGGCAACCTCGAAGAGGTGCGCAAGAAGTATTGCAACATCCAGCTCGCGCCGGACGGCCGCGTCGTGTTGTTCATTGAGAAGGATCCGAACGCCAACAGCACGGTGGCCGCAATTTGTCTTTACTATTTCCCGCGAAATACCATTAAACTTGTCGCTCGTTACCTGGCGGAAGGGAATAACCCGGACCAGCCGGGCCGATACATTGGCTGGCTCTACAAACAGACGCCGGTTTACACGTATCAGATTCGTGGGCGTTGGCTCGACATCGGCTCGAAGGAGACGTTGGAGCAGGCCAATCGCGAGTTCGCGCGGAAGTAGCACCGAGCAAAGGAAGAAAACTTAAACATGCACTTGAATCGTCGTTACATTTTTAGTTCCGAGTCGGTCACCGAAGGTCATCCTGACAAGGTTTGCGATACGATCAGCGATTACGTCCTCGACGCCTGCCTCGCGCAGGACCCGATGAGCCGGGTGGCCTGCGAGACACTGGCGAAGTCCAATCTCGTCGTCCTCGCCGGTGAAATCACCACCAAGGCGAACTTGGACTACGTGAAGATCGTGCGCGAAGCCGTTCGTGAGATCGGCTACACGAAGGACGTCAGCGCCGTGTTCAACGACGAGGATTGTTTCGTCACCTGCGCGCTCATCAAGCAAAGCCCCGACATCGCCCAAGGCGTGGACGACCGTGCCGCCGAAGGCAAGAAGACCGCCGAGCAGGGCGCGGGTGACCAGGGTCTCATGTTCGGCTACGCATGCACCGAGACGGCGGAACTGATGCCGGCTCCGATCATGTTCGCCCACAACCTCGGCAAGGCATTGCGCGAGGCGCGGCGCAGCGGCGCCATCAAGTGGCTCCGGCCCGACGGCAAGACCCAGGTCAGCGTCGAATACCAGGGCCTTCGCCCCGTTCGTGTGGACACCGTCGTCATCTCCAACCAGCACGACGCTGCCGTCAAACACGCCGAGATTGAGAAGGTTGTCATCGAGCAGATCATCAAGAAGACTCTTCCGGCCAACCTCCTCGACAAAAAGACCCGTTATCTCGTCAACCCCACCGGCCGGTTTGTCGTCGGCGGTCCCGAAGGCGATAGCGGCCTCACCGGACGCAAGATCATTGTTGATACCTACGGCGGCATGGGCCGTCACGGCGGCGGCGCCTTCTCCGGCAAGGATCCCAGCAAAGTGGACCGCTCGGCTGCCTACATGGGCCGCTACGTTGCCAAGAACATCGTTGCCGCGGGCCTCGCCGACCATTGCGAAATCCAGTTTGCCTACGCCATCGGCCACCCGGAGCCGGTTAGCGTCATGGTTCACACCTTCGGCACCGGCAAAGTCGCGGACGAGAAGATCGAGAAGGCCGTGCAGGAAGTCTTCAGCTTCAAGCCCGCCAACATCATCAAGCAGCTCAACCTGCTGCGCCCGATTTATCGCAAGACGACCAACTACGGTCACTTTGGCAAGATTGACGACCTCGACGCGCTCACATGGGAGCGCACCGACAAGGCCGAGGCCCTCAAGAAAGCCGCAAAGTAGAACTGCCGTCAGCGTTGTTTCTGAAACGGCCGCGTTCGCGAGAGCGCGGCCGTTTTGTTTGTGGGGAGGACTTACCGCGAGAGGGCGAGGAACCCTGACCACTGATCTACGGGTCACTGGTCTCCAGCCGACCGTTCACAAGGGGAGAGTGGCTGCCCGGCATGGATTCGAACCATGAAAAACGGCTCCAAAGGCCGCTGTGTTACCATTACACCACCGGGCAACTAAAATCTCAAAACGCCGCCGCGACCGACATCCACATCTTGTCGCCGAACTCGGCGCGCGCCGCCGCCATCGCGTGTTCGGCGCTGGCGCGGCCGCTGGCGACACCGAACACCGTTGCGCCGCTGCCGCTCATCATCGAAGCAACGCAGCCGTTGCGCGCGAGCGACTCCTTCAGCAGTTCCAGCATCGGAAACTTGCGCAGCGCCGGACCTTCCAGCGTGTTGACCATCGCGCGCGCTGCCGCCGGCAGGTCGCCTCCGGCCAGCGCATCGCGGATGACCTTAATGGCCCCGCCGCGGCCCGTCAAGAATGGCCTGACTTGCTCGTAGGCCCACTTCGTGGAAATGCCAAAGCCGGGGTTGATGAGAACAAAGTGGGCGGCGCGTAAGGTCCGAATCTCTGTCTCGCCCAGCGCCTCCACCAGTTCGCCGCGGCCGTGGCAGAACGATGGTTTGGGGTCGAGGAAAAGGGCGCAGTCGGAGCCGAGCATTGCGGCGAGCGGCAGGAGTTGCTCGCGCGTGAGGTCGAGTTGCCAAAGCTGGTTTAGGCCGGCCAGCGCGACGGCGGCATTGCCGCTGCCACCGCCCATGCCGGCGGCGATGGGCACGCGCTTGCGCAGCTTGATGTGCGCGCCGGCGGTGACGCTGGCGTGGCGGCGCAACAACACGGCGGCGCGGATGACCAGGTTGCCGGAGTCCGTGGGCAGGCCGGGGGCATCGCATTCCATCGTGACCCCGTGGCCGGCGTCGCGCGGCTCGAACTCCATTTCATCGCATACATCGAGCGGCACCATGATGCTTTCCAACTCGTGGAAGCCATCGGGCCGCTTGCGGATGATATCGAGTCCAAAGTTGATCTTGCCGGGCGAACGCAACACCAGAGCAGTCGTCATTTGCGAATCGTTGTCGCGGAAACCTTCGCCGCAATCAAGCGCAAAGCAAGCGACTGAACTTAAGCGGCGGTTTACGCGTAGGCGCGGTGGCTGATCTGTGCGAGTGTCGGCCGCTCCAGCCGCAGGTAGTCGTCCCACGCGATCTTCACGGACTCGGTATGCGTGCCGGCCTGCATCACGATCTCATCGTCTTCCTCCAGCATGTCGTCGGCATAGACGGGCAGCATGTAGAAACTACCCAGCGGCGGCATGGCACCGATCTCGCAGTCAGGGAACAAGTCCTTGAATTCCGCTTCCGTGGCAAGCTTGCACGCCTTCCCTGTGGCTCGGTTGAACGCTCCGACGTCCACTTGGGCCACGGCGGGCAACACGGCCATGTAGAATTGGTCGCCCGATCGCAGCATGACGACCTTGACCTGCATCTTGCCGGGGATGTGTTCGGCCTGAGCGATTCGCTGGGCCGTGAAGGCGCGCGCGTGATGAAGGACTTCGTAGCGAACGCCTTGTTGTTTCAGATACTGTTCAATCCGTTCGAGGCATGTCATAAGTTTTTCCTCCTCTTCGGTTTATAGCGAATTGTAGCCCGACTCGCCCGCGAAAGCAATCGGTGGTAAAGTCCGACGTGCCATGAGAACTGGTAGATGGCTTCGGATTGCGGTTGCGAGCGTCCTCACGAGCGGGGACGCGCTGCTTGCGGCGGGAGCCGACGAATGGGAGTCGCAGCGGGAGCGAATGGTGGCCGCGCAGATCGCCGGTCGCGACGTGACGGACGCGGAGGTGTTGCGCGCGATGCGGACGGTGCCGCGGCACCTGTTCGTGCCGGACGCAGCGCGAAAAGATGCGTATGGGGATTTTCCGCTGCCGATCGGGCAAGACCAGACAATCTCACAGCCTTATATCGTGGCCTATATGACGCAATTGCTGCGCCTGAAACCTGGCGCGAAGACGCTGGAGGTTGGCACCGGTTCAGGTTATCAGGCGGCCGTGTTGGCGGCGGTGACGAGGACGAACGTCTATAGCATCGAGATCGTCGCGCCGCTGGCGAAGACGGCCGCGGAACGGTTGAAGCGGCTCGGTTACGAGCGGGTCGTCGTCAAATGCGGCGACGGTTATCTCGGCTGGCCGGAGCACGCGCCGTTTGACGCCATCATCGTTACTGCCGGCGCCAATCACGTGCCGCCACCATTGATCGAGCAGCTCAAACGCGGCGGGCGGATGGTCATTCCTGTTGGCGGCGCGTGGGCGGTGCAATCGCTTGTGGTTATCGAAAAACTTCCCGATGGAACGGTGAGGAAACGCGACGATATTCCGGTGCGGTTTGTGCCACTGACGAGGAAGGGGCAGAACCGCGAGTAAGCGTCCGATCTGTCCAGCTTGGAAGCTCGCTCCACGCCTGTTTTCTCTCAGCGCCTCAGGAATTTCTGGCGTTGCACTTCGCGGCGCATGAGGTCGCCGAAGTCGGCCTGCGCCATGCCATATTGATCCACGGCGATTTCCGCCAGCTTGCGCGCCAGCTCGCGCTGATTCGTGTCGAGCAACGCCTGCACGAGCGAGCGGAACGCGCGTTCAATATGGCTCTGCACAAGGGCGACGGAGGTGTTCAGGTGCGGACGGCCGGCGGGGTCGCGGGCGATGACCTGGTCGGTCGGCGTGAGTTTCTTGTAAACGATCTCCAACGCGCGCCAAGTCTGGCCGCGGTTGGGGGCTAGCATGAGCGCCTGGATCAGTTCGACGACGGATTCCTCCGGGCGGCCGAGGTTGGCCAACGCCTCGCCCATGCCTTCGTGTGCGACCGGCTCGCCGGGCGAAATGCGGGCGGCGTAGGCGAACGCCTCAAGCGCCTGCGGGAAGGCGCCAAGTTGTGAATAGACCGTGCCGAGGTCGAGGTAGATAAGGTGATTGCCAAGGGTGATCTTGAGGTTGGCAGCCCACTCGCGGGTCCGCAGTTGTTGCAGGCGATGGTCGGAAGATTTGCGATTGAGCGCGGCAGCGCGTTGGAGCACTTCGGCAGCTTTGACGTAGATAGCGCGGGTTTCCGGCGACATCGGTTTGCGGGCCATGCGTTCGGGCGCGCTGCGGAGGTCGGCTTTCACGCCGTGATAGTGGCCGAGTTGGGCGCAGGCTTCCTCGTAAGCGGGAAAAATCACCAACGCTTTCTCGGCTTCGGCGATGCACTCGTCAATGCGGGAGCCGTCCGGCGCGCTTTGGAACATGGCGAAGGCGAGTTGCTTGTGCGCTTTGGTGCTGTTGGGTGAAGTCACCATGGCGGCTTGCCAGATGGAAAGGTCGCTCTTCCACTCGGTATTGCGCCAGGAGGCTCGCAGGACGAACACCACGGCAATCATTGCGATGGTGACAACATAGATGAACCAGCCGAGGCGTTTGCGGATGTCGAGCCGGTGTTGATACGGCAGGTCCAGGTGGTCGTTAAGGAGTGTGGTTTCCGAGCAATCGGCAAAAGGCGGCAGTTCGCCTTTGTAGGCCCACCACGGCGCGATGATACTGCGCGTCACGAGATGGATCACCATGCCAACGAGCGCGCATATGCTCACGGCCGGCAGGTAGAGCCAGCGTTCGGAGAAGATACTGTTGCCAACACTGAAGACGCTCAGATTGGAGCCGAGGGTCAACAAGAACGTGCCGACCCAGAAGGTGAGCGCGCGCAGATGGCGATGAAAGCGCCAGGCCGCGTAGATGATCCCCATGATCACCAGCAGCGCCAGCACGCCGAGCCAGTCTTCCACGCGGCGGAATCCCGTGTCCACCGGAACGATCTGGCTGAACGAGTAGTCCACGCTGAGCCATTGCGGAAGAATCAGCAAGTAGGCCGCTTTGGCTGTCAGGATACATGCGGTCAGGATCCGGTCGAAGACGTTGGACACGACCAGCGGGTTGTCCACGAAGTTCACCAGCTTCGGCTCCAACCGCAGCAACACGATGGTGCGCATGGCTAGATAGCCGAACCAGATCACGAGCATCCAGAGATAGTTGCTACGGAACTTCCGCAGGCAGTTCTCCCAGAAATCGCGCGCCGGATGCCCGCTGAAACGTCGCCAGTCGAACAGCCAATCGAACAATACAACCAACGGCAGGAGCACGACTGCGCTTTCCTTGGCGAGCAGCGCCAGGAACAACAGCAGCCAGGACGTGAGCCGCAGCAGCCATTTCACGACGGTTCGGTCGGACCACGCCGCTTGGCCGAGATGAGCAAACAACCCCAGCAACACCAGCGTGGTCGCGAGCAGGTCGGGGCGGCCGAGGATGCATGTCACTGCTTCGGTATTGGCTGGTTGGCAGGCGAACAGGATGCCGGACGCAAAGCCCGCGCGGGTTGAGCGGAAAATCACGGTCACCAGATAGAAGACGAGGATCGAATTCAGCGCGTGCAAGAGCCAGTTTGCCGTGTGGTAGCCGATCGTATCGGCCCCGTTGCCGAGGATGGTGTAGTTCAGCAGGAACGACAGCGTAGTCAGCGGACGGTAGAGGCCGTCGTTGGTAACGAGCGGATAGCCGTAGTTCTTGTTGAAGATGTCACCGAGGTGGTCGAGATCGTGGATGCGTGGGTCGCCTTGCAACATGGTCCGTGCGTCGAGCACCAGCTCGCCGGAGAATGTGTTCACATAGGCCAGCAGCGCCACCAGCAAGATCAGTGGGATCAGGAGCACGTCAAAGCGCGCCGTCACCTTCGGCAAACCCCACGGCCGGCCGGGCAGGGCGCTGGCCGACAACGCCGAACGCGCCGCTTCGATCGGCGTCATGCCGGATTCGGGGCCGCGCTCCGCAGGCGCGGCTTCAGGTGGAGCCGTTGGCGCTGGCGGCGCGGGGTCTTGCGGGGCGTCGGGTATCGTTGGATCGGCCATGATGGCTTTATGGGTTATGACGGCGGCGCGGGAAAAGGATTTCCGCTTGCTTGCGTGGGCGGCTGCGAATCGTCGGAGCAAAGTTCATCATGAATGAGAAAGCGCGGCCATTATAGACACCAGCGGACGGAGTGCAACCCTCGCGCTTGTCTTGCGGCGGCTCTTTGGCATAGACTCCGCGGAGAGAAACCGAGCTGTTGGCTCATGTTGGATGGTTACTATGAAGTGGAATACGATTTGTCGTTCGGCGGCGGCGCTGGTGATTTGCTGGTTTGCAGTGGGCTGCAAAGAGGATAACGCCACACTGCGCCTTTTCCTCCAGGCATCCGACAGGCTGCCCGAAGCCCATCGCAAGGCCATCGTCATCCGCAATCCGCCGATGAACCTGACCATCAACCAGTTGTCGGAGCTATCCGAATACGACCTGGTTTCAGCCAAGGCGGTGAAAACCCCCACGCGCAAGCAGCTCGTGCTCCAGTTCGACTCACATGGCGTGCGCGTCATCGAAACCTTCACGTCAGACCGTCGCGGCGAACTCTATGTGCTGACGATCAACGCCCTTCCCATTGCCGCCCCGGCGATTCGCGAGGTGATTCGTGATGGCAAATTGGTCGTTGATGTGGATGTGACGGACGAGGAACTCGACAAGATCGTCAAGGGCCTCAACGGCGCCGCCAAGAGGGAGCACACCCTCGACAGGATATAAGAACCCGTCTTGTGGAGCGGCTTAACAAGCGGAGCTTTCGGCACGGAACCGTAACGGCGGGAGCGTTGACACTTTTCGGCGGGAAATGGTAGTGTCGGCGGCGTTTCCGATTGGTTTGGATTCGGCGCATAAAGATGTAACGGGCTATGGAAGCCTTGCTCAATAGCAATGTGTTGGTGCTGAACCGGCTCTGGCAGGCGGTCAATATCTGCTCGGCAAAGCGGGCGTTGACGCTGCTGTTCGAGGGCCACGCGGAGGTCGTCTGCGCCGAGAACGGCGCGTTCAACACGTTCGACTTCGGCGAGTGGCGCAGTTTCTCCGAGCGTTTCCCGCACGAGGAGGAGAGCGTCCACACCATCCGGTTTCGCATCCGCATCCCGAAGGTGGTGTTGTTGCTGTTTTTCGACCGGCTCCCGCACAAGGAGGTGAAGTTCACCCGGCACAACATCTTCGAGCGCGACGCCAATACCTGCCAGTATTGCGGCAAGGTATTCGAGCGGCGCGACCTGAATATTGATCACGTTGTCCCGCGCGACCGCGGCGGCACCACGGTTTGGGACAACGTCGTTTGCTCCTGCATCCCGTGCAACACCCGCAAAGCCAACCGCACGCCAACCGAGGCGGGCATGCGGCTCATTCGCAAGCCCAAGCGGCCGAAGTGGCGCCCGTTCGTGCAGGTCACCGTGCCCAAGCCCGACGATAGCTGGAAGCACTTCCTCGATATCGCCTATTGGAACGTGGAACTTGGCGAGGATACGTCTTAGCGGCTTGATGACAGTTTCCCTGTGCAAGGCAGTGAAAGTTGGGATAAGGGGGAACAAGGGGGAACAAGCCAGAATAAGGCGAAACAGCCGAGCGGTTCTGGTGTGCTTGGAAGGTTGGAACGTGTGGGACGAAACAGGAACGCGGAGGCCGATTTGCGAAAATTTCGTTCCGGCGAAGGAACGCTCAGACGGCTGGCGCGACTGCGGCGGATATCTTCGTCAAGACATACCTCTCGCCTTCATCATCAAGACTGTGATTTTGACTTGAGCGTGACGACATTCTGAAAGCGTTTCCGAGCAACGCGCATATCAGTTTTCCTACCGGTTTGGCTTTGGGATGCTGGCCGAGTTGTTGGCGACAGATGTTTCTTGCCCGGATCGGTAGTTGTTGTTAAGCTAATTTCAGTGCTACGGCCCCATTTCTAAATGGGCGAGAGACGAGGCTAAGGTTCCGTCTCTGCGTGTCTCAACCTTCACATTCCATCCTCCCATCCTTCGCAGGGTTTTACATTCCCGCCGCGACCAGCCTCGACGCATCCCGTCGGGGCTGATTGCTTTTTGACACCCTCCGCCAACCTCGCTACAGTCGTCCCGTGGATGCTCAACTACAAACGAAGTTCGACCGCCTACGCGAGCTGCTGCGAGGTTACGGCAGCGTGCTCGTAGCCTATAGCGGCGGCGTGGATTCGGCCTTTCTGGCGCGCGTGGCGCACGACACGCTCGGCGCGAAGGCGTTGTCGGTGATCGCCGATACGCCAAGCCTGCCGCGGCGCGAACTCGCCGAGGCGCTCAGCATGGGCGAGGCGTTCGGCTTTCCGGTTCGCGTGGTGAAGACCAACGAGTTCGACAATGCTGACTACGTCGCGAATCCGCCGAACCGTTGCTATTTCTGCAAACACGAGCTGTTCGACAAACTGGTGCCCGTCGCAAAAGCCGAGGGGATGGCGGTGATCGTTTACGGCGAGAACGCGAGCGACATCGGCGATTTCCGGCCCGGCGCGGAGGCGGCGGTGAAGTTTGAGGCACGCGCGCCACTCAAGGAAGCCGGCCTCACCAAGGCCGACATACGCGCGTTGTCCGCCACGCTCGGTCTGCCCACGGCCAACAAGCCGCAGATGGCCTGCCTCAGTTCCCGCGTGCCTTACGGCGAGCCGGTGACGCCGCAGACGTTGGCGATGATCGAGGCGGCCGAGAACGCGCTCTGGGACCTTGGCTTCCATGACGTGCGAGTGCGGCACCATCGCGGCGGGGCGAACGGCGCGGTGCCCTTTGCGCGCATCGAGGTCGCGCCGGACCAGATCGCGCGGCTGACGGGGGATAACGTCCGCGAAACCATCGTCAACCGCCTCAAAGAAATCGGCTACGCCTACGTCGCGCTCGATCTTCAAGGCTACCGCCGCGGCAGTGCCAACGAGGTGCTGAAGCCGGCGGAGACCGGCAACCAGTAATCAGTATTCAGCGCGCGGGAATACTCATGACAGCTTCACTGATTACGGATTACTGATCACTTGCTCAAATGACCGATAAACCTTCCAAGTTGAAAATCGCCGGCCGCGAGTTCACTTCACGCCTGCTGCTCGGCACAGGCAAGTTCGCCTCCAACGAGCAGATGCGCGATGCCATCGCCGCAAGCGGCAGCGAGATCGTGACCGTTGCGCTGCGCCGCGCCGACCTCAGCGGTCAGCACGACCGTTTCGCGAACATCCTCGACTTCATTGACGCCAAACGCGTGCAACTCCTGCCGAACACCAGCGGTGCTATGAACGCCGACGAAGCCGTGCGCCTCGCCAAGCTCGCGCGCACCGCCGGCCTCGGCAACTGGGTGAAGCTGGAGATTCATCCCGACCCGCACTACCTGCTGCCCGATCCGATCGAGACGTTGAAGGCCGCCGAGGTGCTGGTGAAGGAGGGTTTCATCGTGCTGCCCTATATCAACGCCGACCCGGTATTGGCGAAGCGGTTGGCGGACGCCGGCTGTGCCACGGTCATGCCGCTCGGCTCGCCCATTGGCAGCGCCCGCGGCATCGAGACTCGCGCGCAGATCGAAATCATCATTGCCCAAGCCGCCATTCCTGTTGTCGTGGACGCCGGACTCGGCGCGCCCAGCCACGCCGCAGAGGCGATGGAGTTTGGCGCCGACGCCGTGCTCATCAATACCGCCATCGCCGTCGCCACCGACCCGGTTCGGATGGCTCGCGCTTTCAAAGCCGCCGTCGAAGCCGGTCGCGATGCCTACGAGGTCGGTCTTGCCCCGCGCTCGTGCGAGGCACAACCCACCAGTCCGCTAACGGGATTCTTGGAGCGGTGAACGGAGCTTTGTATGACGACCGTCGGCGAGTTCGTCCACCAAGCCGAAGCGTCACTGGCACTATCGCGATTGCAGGCGGCGGGAATTGAGGGATTTCTGTTCGATGAGATCAGTCTTGCCGTGATTGGAGCCGGCACGACCGCCATACCGATCCGCTTGCAGGTGTCTGACGAGGATGTCGAAAGGGCACGCCGCATCTTGCGAGGCGAGGAAGGGGCGGAGCGGCTACCCGATGATTTCGTTCCACCAGATGGGGTAGAGGTAGCAGAGGGCAATTTCCCCAAAGTCACGGCAAAAGAAGTCGCTACAGCTTTCGTCAAAGGTGGCATTCTGACACTGATTACGCTCGGCCTGCCGGCTTTGTCCGCCATGGTCAGCGGTGGAAGACCTGCGCCGACTATTGGTGGTTTGATGTTGTTGTTCGTCATCGGTGGGATGGGAGGTGTGGTCGTGCACGTTTACCGCGAAGGACAGAAGGAGGCGCGGGAAGAGGAGGGAAGTTCATGCAGTGATTCAGGCCGTCCAGCCAAACCAGCCAGCCGTCGCTGACTTCCCGCCGCACCGCAATGTCAGGCATCCTTGCGCAACAGGGCGGCTTCGGGCTAACCTCCCGTGATGCAACATCTGAACAGCTTGGCGAACAACGCCGCGACCAGGGCGGATGACTGTTTTTCTGGAAGCAAATGAGTTTCCTTAGCGTTTTCAACGAACTGCCGCTCGCGGATCTCGCACAACTGGCTGAGCGGGCAACGGCGACTGATGTGGATCGTGCGCTTGCGCGCGGCGGACATCGCTCACTTTCGGATTTTGCTGCGCTGATTTCGCCGGCGGCGACGCCGTTCCTGGAGACGATGGCGCGGGAGAGCCATGCGCTGACGGTGAAACATTTCGGCAAGGCCATGCGGCTGTTCGCGCCGGTGTATCTCTCCAACGAGT
This sequence comes from Verrucomicrobiia bacterium, assembly GCA_041667205.1. GTDB lineage: Bacteria > Verrucomicrobiota > Verrucomicrobiia > CAIQCK01 > CAIQCK01 > CAIQCK01. The sequence goes on from JBAYFL010000013.1 coordinate 112,945, forward strand.
GTGTCAACAACTGCAAATACTGCGGCTTCTCGCGGGACAACCCGATTCTGCGCACAACGCTGACGGTGGATCAGGTGATGACGGAGGCGCGGCACCTGGTGGCGGAAGGTTTCCGCAATATCCTGCTCGTGGCGGGCGAGCATCCGAAGTTTGTCTCGAACAACTACCTGCGCGACTGCGTGGCGGCGCTGCACACGGCGGGCGTGCCGAGCATCAGCATCGAGGTCGGACCGCTGGAAGCGGACGACTACCGGCCCATGGTTGCGGCGGGTTGCGAAGGTCTGGTGGTTTATCATGAGACCTACAATCGCGCGATGTATGCGGAGATGCACACGGCGGGACCGAAGAGGGATTTCGACTGGAGGCTGGAGACGCCGGAGCGCGGCTACGCGGCGGGCTTCCGGCGGCTCGGGATCGGCGCGTTGATCGGGCTGTGGAAGTGGCGCGAGGAAGCGGTTGCCGTGGCGGCGCACGCGGAGTATCTGCTGAAGAAATGCTGGCGGGCGCAACTGACGATCTCCCTGCCACGGCTGCGGCCCGCGGCGGGCGAATTCGAGCCGCGTTACCCGATGAGTGACCGGGAGATGGCGCAGTTCGTGTGTGCGCTGCGGCTGACGTTTCCGCATGTCGGCCTCGTGCTGAGCACGCGTGAGTCACCGCGGCTGCGCGACGGGCTGATTCCGCTCGGCGTCACGCTGATGAGCGCGGGCAGTCATACCGAGCCGGGCGGCTACACGGGAGCGGGCAGCGAGAAGCTGCATCGGACGGAACGAGGCAAGATTGTCGAGGTCGCGGCGATTTCGCCCGAAGGCGAGCATTGTTGCGCGGCGGAACAATTTGTGATAGCGGACGTGCGCTCGGCGGCAGAGGTCGCTGCCAAGCTTCGTTCGCTGGGTTACGAGCCGGTCTGGAAGGACTGGGACCCGGTGTTGTCGGAGAGTGTGCCATCATGAAAACAACCGCCAGCATCACCGCCAATGGCAAGCCCGCGACGATCGAGTTACCGTGCCGGATCACGGATTTCATCCAACGACAGGGCTTGGACCCGCGCATCGTTATCGTCGAATACAACGGCGAACCGCTGCGCCGGGAGCAGTTTGCGGACGTGGAACTGAAAGAGGACGACAAATTAGAGGTCGTTCGCATCGTGGCCGGAGGCTGAATCGCCTATGGATTGGTTCTACACGTTCCTGATCGGCGTCGTCGAAGGCATCACGGAGTTTCTGCCAATCTCGTCCACCGGCCACCTGCTCATCCTCGAACACGCGCTAAATATTCGCCAGAGCGACCTGTTCAATGTTGTCATCCAGTGCGGCGCGGTCGTGGCGGTGCTGCCGTTGTTTCCAGATCGGTTGCGACAGGTGTTCTTTGGCTGGCGGGAGCCGGCAGCTCGCGACTTCATCATCAAGCTGGCGGCGGCGTTCGCAATCACCGGCGTCGGCGGCGTCATTCTGGAGAAGCTCCATTTCAAACTGCCTGAAGAAACCCTGCCGGTCGCGCTCGCGTTGATGATCGGCGGCGTGTTGTTTCTCGTGATGGAATGGTGGGTTGAAGACAAGGAACCGCGCAGTGACCTGACATGGGCGGTGGTCATCGCGGTGGGCGTGGGCCAGCTCATCGCTGCGGTGTTTCCAGGCACGTCCCGTTCCGGTTCGACCATCCTGCTGATGCTGGCGTTGGGCATGAGCCGGCCGGCGGCGACGGAGTTTTCGTTCCTCGTGGGTATTCCAACCATGCTGGCGGCGGGCGGCCTGAAGATTTTCAAGGCTTTGCATCATCCGCCGCCGGGAACGGAGCCGGAGAACTGGCTCTTGCTCCTCTGGTGCACGGTCGTGTCTGCGGTAGTGTCGTTCATCGCCGTGAAATGGCTGCTGCGCTACATCCAAACGCACACATTCACGGCGTTTGGCTGGTATCGCATCCTCGCGGGCGCGCTACTGCTGTTCTGGGCTGCGAAGTGATGGGGGGGTAGGGGAAGCGCCAACCGTTTTGTAGCGGATTGCATGGTTGCTTGTAGGCTCGCGTTGTAGTGTCGGCCGTCTCGGCCGACGAAGTTGTTTCATCCGCACCTACAGAGCTGCAGCCACAGCCACCTGGAGCTTGGGTTCTGAAGTTCCCCTGAAGTCTGCCCCGAAAGCTTTCGGGGTTAGAATTTCAAGTTTCGCCGTGTCATCTATGGCCGAAAATCGCTTGTCGCCGCTCGCGCTGGCTGGGATGATGTCGCCGGCGTTTAGCCGGAGGACACGAACATGAACGGACGGGAACGGAGAATGTGGGAACGGGTGGCGCTCTTCGTCGCTATCGCGGCTTGCCTCGCGTGCTCATCCTGCGCCACGGCACCGCGCCAGAAGGATGGGGCGAAGACCGGCACGAGCCAGAGCGCGGAGCCGGCGACGATGGTGCGGATCTCCGCGATGGTGGACGGCAGCGGGCGGTTCATCTTCACCCCCAGTGACCTGCGCTACGCACACAAACAATGGGCGCCTCCGGAGGCGGTGAAGTTCAACGGCGAGCCGTGGACCAACCTCGACCAGACGCCGAAGATGTGGCCGCACATCGCCGAGATGCTCGACCTCTCCCGCGCCCGCCTCGTGGAGCGCAAGGGCCGCGACGTCATCGCCCTCGAACACACCTCCGAAGGTTTCGACCTCTACTTCTGCGACTCCCCCAACGGCGCCTCCGCCTATTCCGCCACCATCGCCATCCCAAGGAGGGTGGGGAAGTAAGGGCGGCGACAAAAAGGAAATCGCTTGCTGGTGAGAACGCAGGCTGGGATGATGATGGCAAGGTGAAAGCGGCAAACAAAACATGTTCCGCTGTGAAAGTTTAGAGGCACGACAATGACTATAGTGAACATCCTAGCAATTTTGATTTCTCCTGTGATCGCTGTTCTCGTGACGGTCTATTTGCAGGACCGGCGGGAGAAGCGCAATCAGAAGCTGTGGATCTTCCATACACTTATTGGTAATCGTCACATTGCCATCGCGCCAGAGAGCATCCGTGCTCTGAATATGATTGATGTCGTCTTCCACGATTGTAATCAGGTTCGGAAGATTTGGCATGAGTATCTGGACATGCTTTGCAACGAAGGGCTGAATAATGCTGTAGGTTTTTCACAACGACAGAAGAAGAATCTCGAGATGATCACAGAGATGGCGAAGGTGCTTGGCTATGGCGGTGTGATTACACACTTGGACGTTGACCGAGTTTACAGTCCGGTTGGATTGGGAGAGCAATCCAAGAGAAGCGATGATATTACCGCTGAATTGCTTCGTGTTTTGAAGGCTAGTGGGGGCGTCCAGTTTGTTCCACGGAAGCAGGGAGATGATTCTTCCAATGTTACACCACCGGTTACATGAAGCGATTCCTTTGCGCTACCTCGGCGGCACACAGCACTGAATTCGGTTGCCGATAGACCACATGCCATCGGCAATATCGTGAATTAAGGAATTCTTCATTCGACGAGGTAGTTGTCGCGCGACTCCGCTTGTCATCCCGCCGCACGCGTCTATACTCGGCGGCACATGAGTAGTCGCGCGGAATTTGTTCATCTACATCAACACACGGAGTTCAGCTTGCTGGACGCGGCGTGCGGCGTTGAGGCGGTGCCGCACCGCGCACGCGAGCTGCACATGCCGGCGGTGGCGATTACGGACCACGGGAATCTGTTCGGGGTGATTGATTTCTACAAAGCGGCTGAAAAGAACGGGGTCAAGCCGATCGTGGGCTGCGAAGTGTATGTGGCGCCGGGCAGCAGGTTCGACAAGCAGGCGATGAACGCGCGCGAGGCGGCGAACCACCTGATCCTGCTCGCGCGCGACCAGACCGGTTACAGCAACCTCATCAAGCTCGTCACAGCCGCGCATCTGGAAGGTTTCTACTACAAGCCGCGAATAGACAAAGAACTGCTGGCGCTGCACGCGAAGGGATTGATCGGATTGACGAGCTGCATGAAGGGCGAGGTGCCGCAGAAGCTCATCGAAGATCAGCCGAAGCTGGCGCGCGAGGCGGCGGACAGGTTCCGCCAGATTTTCGAGCCGGGGTGTTTCTACCTGGAGCTGCAGGATCATGGCCTTGACCAGCAGCGAAAGGCGAACCGCGGCCTCCGCGCGCTGGCGCGGGAAATGGAACTGCCATTGGTGGCCACGAATGACGTCCACTACCTCAAACCTGAACACTCTCACGCGCACGATTGCCTCATCTGCATCGGCACGCAGACCACGCTGGCCGACGAGCGACGGATGCGTTACGCGAGCGACCAGTTCTTCATGAAGTCGGCTGAGGAGATGGCCAAGGTGTTCGCCGAGGTGCCGGAGGCGCTCCAGAACACACTCCGCATTGCCGAGCAGTGCAACCTGCGAATTGGATTCAGCGAGAACCGCTATCCGGTCTTCGAGCCGCCCGCAGGTCACACGCGCGAGGACTATCTGCGGCATCTTTGCAACGAAGGTGTCAAGCGCCGCTACGGATTCGACCCGGCCACGGGCGCGACGACGCCGGATCAGCGCAAGATCGTCGCCCGCATGCAGGCGGAGTTGAAGATCATTGAGAAGACCGGCTTCGTCAGTTATTTCCTCATCGTCGGCGATTTTGTGAATTACGCCAAGCAGCGCGGCATTCCCGTCGGTTGCCGCGGCTCGGCGGCCGGCTCGCTCGTGACCTATCTGCTCGACATCAGCGCGGTGGACCCGCTGCGCTACGGGCTGCTGTTCGAGCGGTTTCTGAACCCGGAGCGCATCAGCCCACCGGATATTGACATTGACCTCAGCGACGCGCGGCGCGGCGAGGTCATCGAATACGTCCGCAACAAATACGGCGAGCACAGCGTCGCGCAGATTGTGACGTTCGGCACGCTTGGCGCGAAGTCGGTCGTCCGCGATGTGGCGCGTGTAATGGGACTGCCTTACAGCGACGGCGACCGCGTGGCGCGGATGATTCCGCCCGATCTGAACATGACGCTCCACAAAGCGTTGCAGGTCAGCATGGAGTTGAAGGACGCCTACGAGAAGGAGGCGCAGGTGCGCGAGATTATCGAGGTGGCCCAGGTGCTCGAAGGCTCCGCGCGCAACAGCTCGACGCACGCCGCCGGCGTTGTCATCGGCGCGCAGCCCCTCAACGAGATCATCCCGCTCACGCGCGACCAAAACGGCGCGATCATCACGCAGTATTCGATGAACCCGCTGGGGGAGCTGGGCCTGTTGAAGATGGACTTTCTCGGCTTGCGCACGCTCACGGTGATTGCCGAAGCGGTGCAGCGGGTCCGCGAGACGCGCGGTGTCGCGCTCGACATCGAGCATGTGCCGCTCGACGACAAGCCGACCTACGAACTGCTCAACCGCGGCGACACCGTCGGCGTGTTTCAGCTTGAATCAAGCGGCATGCGTGACCTTTGCCGGAAGTTTATCATCGAGAAGCTGGAGCACATCATCGCGCTCATCGCGCTCTACCGCCCCGGCCCGATGGAACTGATTCCGCAGTTTATTGCGCGCAAGGCTGGCGGCGAGGATATTGAATACGAGCATCCGCTGCTGGAAGAGATTTGCCGCGAGACCTACGGCATCATGATCTACCAGGAGCAAGTCATGCAGGCGGCACAAGCGCTCGGAGGCTACACGCTCGGTGGCGCTGACCTGCTGCGGCGGGCGATGAGCAAGAAGAAGCCCGAGGAGATGGCGAAGCAGCGGGAGAAGTTCGTCAAGGGCGCCGCGGAGAAGAACCAGATTCCGAAAGCGAAGGCGGAGAAGATCTTCGATCTGCTCGACAAGTTCTCCGGTTACGGCTTCAACAAGTCCCACGCCGCCGCCTATGCGCTCATCGCCTACCAGACCGCTTACCTGAAGGCGAACTACCCGGTCGAGTTCATGGCCGCGTTGCTCTCCAGTGAAATCGGCAATCAGGACAAACTGGTCGTGTTTACCGGCGAGGCCCGCGAGATGGGGATCGAGGTGCTGCCGCCCGACGTGAATACCAGCCCGCTAAAGTTCGGCGTTGCGCCCGCCGAGAATACCTCTGCGCCCAGCAAGCTTCGCTTTGGCCTCGCTGCCATCAAGGGCGTTGGCGAGATTGCCGTCGAAGCCATCATTGCGGCGCGGGAACAGGGTGGGCTGTTCAAGAGCCTGTTCGAGTTTTGCGAGCACGTGGACACCCGCGCCTGCAACCGCAAGACCATTGAGGCGCTAGCCAAGTGCGGCGCATTCGATTTCACCGGCCTGCCGCGGATGCAGATATTCAACCAGATCGAGCAGGCGCTCGGCCGTGCGGCCTCCGTCCAGCGCGACAAGGCGCAGGGCCAGGTGTCGCTCTTTGGCGCGCTCGACGGGGAGATCCCGGCGACGGTGATCAAGCGCACGAAGCACGAGGAATCCGAGGAATGGCCGCAGAACCAGTTGCTCGCATTCGAAAAGGAGTTGCTCGGCTTCTACCTCTCAGGCCATCCGCTTGCTCAGCACGCGAAGCTGCTGGAGCGCTACGAGATCCACTCGACTGAGAAACTGCGCGAGCTTGAGAACCAAGCGGCGACGCGGCTCGGCGGCATCGTGGTGGACGTGGTGCAACGCATTTCATCGAAGACCAACAAGCCGTGGGCTGCGATCACGGTGGAGGATTTGCACGGCACGGTCGAGGTGCTTTGTTTCAACGAAGCGTTTGACCAGGCGCGACCTCATTTCGAGAAAGGCAAAGCCATCTTTGTCATGGGCAACGTGGACAAGCGGGAAGAAAAGCCGAAGATTTTTGGCAGAGAGATCGTCCCGCTGGATGAGGTGATGCGGCGCTACACCAAGCAGGTGCATCTGCGCCTCCACGTCGCGCGCCTCAAACCGGAGCAACTCGAGCAAACCCGCGACATCGTCAGCCGTCATTCGGGCCATGTGCCGTTGTTCATCTGCTTTATCCTGCCCGGCGGCGAACTGGTGTTTGCCGACACGCACGACGGTTTCAAAGTGCTGCCGTCCGAAGAACTGGCGAAGGAACTCGAAGCCGTCCTCGGCAAAGACACCGTTTATTTCAAGCCGGACACTTCAGCGCCCAAGCAGGAGAGTGGCAGAGAGCGATGGCAAAAGCGCGGAGGGGGCGATTAGGCGGGGCAGGGGCGCACCAAATCATTCAACAACCAAGTGCGTCGAGTGGTTGGCGATCAGTCACGAAGGCACTTCTTGCTGCGTTGCGGGACCAACTGGCGGAAGAAGCCCGTCACGAAGAAGCCCGTGCGATCAAAGTGCCCGTGCCTCATTCGGCGCGCCATGCCTTGCAGATGTGCCGCCATCCGGCCCCATCGTGTATTGAGAGTTTCAACCTTCACATTTATTTAGACAGGTCCAGCAGCGAATCCATTCAGCGCGGCGAACGAATGCGCCCTTCAGCCGCCTACTGCTTCGGGATGAACAGTTTCTGACCGATAAAGATGGTCTCGCCCTTGAGGTTGTTGGCCTTCTTGATGGCGTCCACGGTCGTGCTGTATGCCTTCGCGATGGCGCTGAGCGACTGGCCCTTCTCGATGACGTGCTCGTAGCCTTGCTCCGCGCCACCTGTGGAGGCAGCACCGGCTGCGCCGGGGCTGGCGATGGTTTTCTTGCCAGTGGGGACGCGGCCGGCAGGTGTGCGCTCCCCGCCGGACGAACTCGCTCGGCGCGAGATACCGCCGGCGGAGCCGCCCATCTTCTGCAATTCGGAGGTGACTTGGCTGATGATGACCTCTGCGTCATGCTTGCGGGCGTTGTCCACGGCGTTGATGCGCGAGTCGAGCCGCTGAATCTCCGAGGCGGCAACGCCGCCGCCCGCCGCTGCCGCGGCGATCTGCTGGCGGACCGAGGCGACTTCATGTTGGAGCCGCTCGTAGTTGACCTGCAACGCCTGCACATCGCCGGCGGCTTTGTTGACGCGCTCTTCGAGAACGCGCATGTCGGCGCGAAGGTTGGAGATGGCCGGATCCTCGATGGGACCGCGGCGCTGGGTGTAGCCGGTGGTCTGGCATGCCACCAGCGTAACGGTGAGGCTGGCAAAAATCAGAGCTGCGGTGCGATAGGGTTTCATGGTGAGTGATAAGTGATCGGTTTACTGATTCAAAAGTGTCTTAAATTCTTCCTCGTTCAGAGTCTTGATACCAAGTTGGCGCGCTTTGTCCAGCTTGGAACCGGCTTCGGCGCCGACAACAACGAAGTCGGTGTTCTTGCTGACGTTACCGCTGACGTTTCCACCTGCCTCGCGAATGAGACTTGAAGCCTCGTCGCGCGACAACGTGGGGAGCGTCCCCGTGAGCACGAAGGCCTTGCCGGCGAGCGGTTGGGTGCCGGCGGCGGGCGATGCGGCTGCCACTGTTCCGGTTGGGTTGATACCAAGCCGGTGAAGCCGCTGGAGAAGCTTCTTGCCGCTGGTTGATGCAAAGAACTCCAGCACCGACGCGGCGGCAACGGGGCCGACTTCCGCGAGGTTGGCCTTGGCACCGCTCTTCTCAAGACGCGCTTCGATGTCAGCGATTTCGATGGTAAGAACTGCGTGGCGCTTCTTGCGGGCTTCCAGTTCCTCGACCGTCTTCGGCGGATTCTTGCGGGACTTGGGCGAAATGGTGTCGCGCTCGGCCTTCTTGTCGCCGAGGTCGCGGATGTCACGGAGGGTGGATGAGGTTGCGAGTTCGTCCAACGACGTGTGGACCTGCGCGAGTTGCCATGCGGTTTGCTCGCCAGCTTCGGGGATTGCCAGAGCGTGAATCCAGCGGTGCAGCGGCGCTTGCTTGGCGCGCTCCAGTGCCTCAACAACCTTGGCGGCGTTCTTCTCGCCGAAGACGCGTGGTTCGTCGTCGGTGCCAAGGTTTAGTTTCGCAAGCTGGTCCTTGGTGAGGTCGAAGAGATCGAGCGGTTCGTTCACCAAGCCGCGCTCAACGAGTTTCTCGGCCACGATGCCGCCGAGAGATTCAATATCGAGTGCTTTGCGCTGGGCGAAGTATTCGACGCGACGCGTCTTCTGAGCGGGACAGCCGGCGACGTTCTGGCAGCGCCAAGCAACTTCCTCGGTTTCGCCGCCGGAAACCTTTTCCTTCGCAATCGGCCCGCCGCATGCAGGGCACTTGCCGCCGATGTGGGCGGCGAAATCGAATTCCTTCGCGTCCTTGGGCCGCTTTGATTTCAGGACTTCAAGAACTTCGGGAATTACCATGCCGGCTTTGCGAATGACGACGGCGTCACCGATGCGAATGTCTTTGCGGCGGATTTCGTCCTCGTTGTGCAGCGTGGCGCGAGAGATGGTCGAGCCTTGGACGAAGACCGGCTCCAGCTCAGCCACAGGCGTGAGCACGCCGGTGCGGCCTACTTGGATGGTGATGTCGCGCAGCACTGTCTCAGCGGGAGTGATCCACGGGATGGGCTTGTGGACGATGGCGTAGCCGGGGGAGCGTGTCTTCGACGGGATGCGCGCCCAGTCGGCAAGGCGGTTCACCTTGAGCACGATGCCGTCAATGTCATAGGGCAACTGGCCGCGAAGATCGCGCTTCTCGTCGTAGTGCGCCACGACTTCGTCGGCATAGACGCGCAGCACTTCGTTCATGTCCTTGCAAAGCCACCAGCGGCGTTGCGTGGGCAGGCCAAGTTCCGCCAGATCTTCCAGCATCTCCGCGTGCGTCCCCCACGCAATGCCCTCGCATGCGCCGACAGCGTAGAACACAACGCTGATCGGCCGTTGCGTGACGAGGCGCGGGTCGAGTTGCTTGAGGGTGCCGGCGGTGGCGTTGCGGGCGTTGGGGAAAGTCTTCTCGCCGGCGGCTTCCAGCTTGGCATTGAGCGCGTCGAAATCTTTCGTGGCGATGTAGGCTTCGCCGCGCACTTCCAGCAACGCGGGCGGGTTCTTCAACTTCAGCTCCAGAGGAATGGCGCGCACGGTGCGGAGGTTGGCGGTAATATCGTCGCCTGTCTGGCCGTCTCCGCGCGTGACGCCAAGCGCGAGCTTCCCGTGGCGGTATTGGATGCCGATGGAAACGCCGTCCACTTTCGGTTCCATGACGTATTCCATGCGGTCGCGCCCGAGGTGCTTGCGGATGGTCTTGTCGAATTCCAGCAAGCGGGGCAGGGTGTTCTTGTCCTGGAGGATGTTCCGCTTCTCGCGGTCGGGTTCTTCCTTGGTGTCCGGGTGTTCGGCTCCTTCGACTTTTTCCAACGACAGCATCGGCTGGATGTGCTTCACGCGGATGAAACCGTCGGTGGGCGCGCCGCCAACGCGCTGGGTGGGTGAGTTTGGTGTGACAAGGTCCGGGAACTGTTTCTCGAGTTCCTGCAACTCGCGGAAAAGCTTGTCGTATTCGAAGTCGGTGACGGCCGGCTGCGCGAGCACGTAATAGCGGTGGTCGTGCTCGCGGATTTGGTCGCGCAGTTCGCGGACTCGTTGCTCGGCTTGGGCGCGCGTCATGTCACCGAACAGAGTATGCAGACGGGCGCGGTTGAAAAGCTTTTTTGGATGCCGCACGGCGGTGCTGGCAGCTCAAAGTGAGCCGCAGAACGCGCCGGTGATGATGAAAAGCAGGAACATCGCGACACCAATGACGACAGTGAAGGGGATGCTCTTGTCGTGGGGCGTGGCCATCAGCTTTGGCAGGCCGAGGTGAAGGACGTAGATGGCGTAGAAGAGCGCGAGCACGAGGAGTTGTCGCAGCATCGGCACGACCAGCAGGATGCCCGCAGCCCATACCGCCACCCAGGCAAAGCCCGCCAGCTTCACGGCATTGGCGAGATTCGCCGTCGAGCGGAAGGTTGGCGCCAGTTGGTTAATGAGAAAAGCGGTGACATAGACGCTTCCGAGCCACAGACCGTAGTAGAGCGCGACGCGGCCAACGGCCTTGGAGACGCCGATGGGAATCTGGGCGATGGGCAGCGTCGAGTAAACCGAGATGATCTGGCCGACAAAATGCGCGAGCGCCGGGATGGCGGCGGCAGCCAGCAGGTAGCGGGTGTAAACCTGCGCGACCGTCAATTCCTCCCGCTTGATGGCATCCCACTCCTGGTTGGGTTCCATCAGGATGTTTTTGATGCGGGCAACAATCAGGTTCAGGTCTATGTGCATGGTCAAATTCGTTCGCTACGGATGTTGCAGCACGCAGCGGGCAGACGCAAATGCGAAAACACAATGGAAATTGTGGGCTTGCTTGGTTCCACATCGGTTTTCTGTTGCCGCGCGGCGGGGCTTTCCGCATAGTCCACAGGCAAAATTTCGTTATGCCAAAGCGCACCGACATTCATAAGATTCTGATCATCGGCTCCGGCCCCATCGTCATCGGGCAGGCGTGCGAATTTGACTACAGCGGCACCCAGGCGTGCAAGGCGCTCCGCGAGGAGGGTTTTGAGGTTGTGTTGGTGAACTCCAACCCGGCCACCATCATGACCGACCCGGAGTTCGCCAACCGCACCTACATCGAGCCGATCACCCCGGAGGCCATCGAGAAGATCATCGAGCGCGAGCGGCCCGATGCACTCCTGCCGACGCTCGGTGGGCAGACGGGGCTGAACGTTTCGATGGAGCTCTGGAAGCGTGGCGTTCTCGACAAATACGGCGTCGAAATGATTGGTGCGAAAGCCGAGGCCATCGCCAAGGGCGAGGATCGCGACTTGTTCAAGAAGGCGATGCAGCGCATCGGTCTCGACGTGCCGATTAGCGGCATTGCGCACGACCTCGATCAGGCGCGCGCGGTGGCCAAGGACATCGGCCGGTTCCCGCTCATCATCCGGCCGGCTTACACGCTCGGCGGCACGGGTGGTGGCATTGCTTACAACCGCGAGGAATTCGACGCGATGGCGGCGCGCGGCATCGAACTGTCGCCAATCTCGGAAGTGCTGATCGAGGAATCGCTCGTCGGCTGGAAAGAGTTCGAGATGGAGGTCATGCGCGACCGCATGGACAACTGCGTTGTCATCTGCTCCATTGAGAACTTCGACCCGATGGGTGTCCACACCGGCGACTCCATCACCGTCGCGCCGATCCAGACGCTCACCGACAAGGAATACCAGGTGATGCGCGACGCGAGCTTCGCCTGCATCCGCGAGATCGGTGTCGAGACGGGCGGCTCGAACATCCAGTTCGCCGTCAATCCCGACAACGGCCGCATGACGATCATCGAGATGAACCCGCGCGTCAGCCGCAGCTCGGCGCTCGCGTCGAAGGCCACCGGTTTCCCCATCGCGAAGATCGCCGCCAAGCTCGCCATCGGCTACACGCTCGACGAGATTCCCAACGACATCACAAAGTCCACGCCGGCCAGTTTCGAGCCGACGATTGATTACGTCGTCGTGAAGGTGCCGCGCTTCACGTTTGAGAAGTTCCCCAAGGCCGACGCGACGCTGACGACACAGATGAAGAGCGTCGGCGAGGCGATGGCCATTGGCCGCACGTTCAAGGAGTCGCTACAAAAGGCGCTGCGCTCGCTGGAGATCAGCCGCTTCGGCCTCGGCGGCGACGGCAAGGCCGTGCGCATTGACGGCCAGCTCATCCAGGACGACGAGATTCTGCCTGTGGAGACGATCACTAAGAAGCTCGTCACGCCCAACTGCGACCGCATTTTCTTCCTGCGCCACGCGATGCGCGCCGGGATGACCATCGAGCAGATTTTCGACCTGACAAAGATTGACCGCTGGTTCCTTCACCACATGAAGGAAATCGTGGACTTCGAGGCGGAACTGGCGAAGGCGAAGACGCTGGACGGCCGGCTGCTTGCAGCCAAGCAGATGGGCTTCTCCGACCGCCAGCTCGCGAACCTTACCGGCTCCACCGAGGACGACGTGCGCGCGATGCGCAAGAAAGCCGGCATTGTGCCGACCTACCGGCTCGTGGACACCTGCGCGGCGGAGTTCGAGGCTTACACGCCTTACTACTACTCGACCTACGGCGACGAGGACGAGACGCGCCAGAACGACAAGCGCAAGGTCATGATCCTTGGCGGCGGCCCGAACCGGATAGGGCAGGGGATCGAGTTCGATTATTGCTGCGTCCACGCGGCGTTCGCGCTGAAGGAACTCGGCTTCGAGACGATCATGGTCAACTCCAACCCGGAGACCGTCTCCACCGACTACGACACGAGCGACAAGCTCTACTTCGAGCCGCTGACGCTCGAGGACGTGCTGAACATCTACGAGCGCGAACAATGCTGGGGCGCCATCGCGCAGTTCGGCGGCCAGACGCCGCTCAACCTCGCGCTGGGTTTGCAGAAACACGGCGTCAACATCATCGGCACCTCGCCGCAAAACATCGAGATCGCCGAGGACCGGAAGTTCTTTGCCGCGATGCTCGACAAGCTGAAGATCCCGCAGCCGCCCAACGGCCTCGCCACCAACGAAGACGAGGCCGTCGTCGCCGCTGCCAAGCTCGGCTATCCCGTGCTCGTTCGCCCGTCGTTCGTGCTTGGCGGACGCGCCATGCAGATCGTCTATAACGAGGACGACCTCCGCCACTACATGCGCTTTGCCGTCGAGGCCTCGCACAGGCGGCCCGTCCTCGTGGACAAGTTCCTCGACGATGCCATCGAAGTGGACGTGGACTGCATCGCCGACGTCGGCTTGCCCAACGGCGGCCACGTCGTCATCGGCGGCATCCTCGAGCACATCGAGTTCGCGGGCGTCCACAGCGGCGACGCGGCGATGGTCCTGCCGGCGCACACGCTTTCAAAGAAAGTCCTCCAGACCATCCGCGACTACACCGACGCCATGGCGCGCGAGTTGAAGGTCATCGGCCTCATGAACGTGCAGTATGCCGTCAAGGACAACATCGTCTATGTCCTCGAGGTCAACCCCCGCGCCTCCCGCACCGTGCCGTTCGTCAGCAAAGCCATCGGCGCGCCCCTGGCCAAGCTCGCCTCCAAGGTCATGACCGGCAAGACCCTGAAGGAACTCAAGTTCACCAAGGAGATCACGCCCAAGTATTACTCCGTCAAGGAGAGCGTCTTCCCCTTCAACCGCTTCTTCGGCGTGGACATCATCCTCGGCCCGGAGATGAAGAGCACCGGCGAGGTCATGGGCATAGACGCCGACCTCGGCCTGGCCTACGCCAAGAGCCAGATGGCCGCGGGCGGCGCGCTGCCCACGGCGGGCAACGTCTTCATCAGCGTCCACGACGCTGAAAAGACCCGCGTCGCCAAGATTGCGGAACAATTCGCCGTCCTCGGCTTCAACCTCTTCGCCACCGAAGGCACGGCCAAGGCCCTCTCGGCCGCCGGCGTGCCCGTCACCGCCCTCTTCAAGCTCACCGAAGGCCGGCCCAACGTCCTCGACATGCTCAAGAACGGCGAGATCGCCCTCGTCATCAACACCCCCTCAGGCGACAAGGCGCCGCGCGCCGACGAGATTCGCATCCGCACCGCCGCCGTCCAGTGCCGCGTGCCGATCATGACCACCCTCACCAGCGCCGTCGCCGCCGTCCAAGGCATCGCCGCGTTGAAGAAACACGGCGTCACCGTCTGCTCCTTGCAGGAATATCACGCGAGGTAGGGCGGGGCAGGACGGAAGACAGAAGTCAGTAGTCAGAAGTCAGAAGGGAAGGGCGGAAAGGTTACGCCGCTCCTGAAGATCATGGTTCAAGTAGAGGGGGCGCTGCGGCCATAGTCATAGATGGCTAGACAAGAATACGAAAACAAAAGTGAGTAATACGCCGGTAACCGCTAGCCCCACTGCTGAGAGCACGGTCGAAAGCCGACGTCGAAAGATGAGTGCCGCGAGAGTGGTGAGCACATAACTGCCGATAACGAAACATGCGAAGGTGGAATCGCCGAGTGGGAAAAGGAAGCCGCTAAGCACGAGCGACAGCACGAGGTAGCAAATCCAGAACGCGACACGAGACTCGCCTGCGGCGCGAAGCGGTCGCCCAACAACGCCCTCGATTGCCAGATGCTCAAGCCCGCCGCGTTGGGCGAGGAGGCGTAACATTATGCCAAGAATACTTAGGATGCACCCGAACCCCAGAAGAAATGCTCCACGGGATCTGCTGTGCGCAGCAACAATATCCATGTCTATTCCAGAGATCGTCGCTTGCCGAAATGCGAAATACTGGAAGAAGCCGTAGCATGCAAATCCACAGAGAGCAGGCAGAAGATCACCATATTGCCTCCTGCCACGGGCATGGTTGTTCCGAATCAGAACGAGAGCAAACAGAGAGACGATAATGAGTCCGGGGATCCCCAACTCCATCATGTGATCCCAAAGTGTCATGTCAGTTTCCTTCTCACCGAACAGATATTGGACATCCTCTTTGACGTCTTATGAGGTGACAGGGGTGGGGCGGTGACGACTGGATGATTGTGTGGCTCGTTCACTTCGCTCATAACCTTCTCCGGGCATAGTCCTCCCGGCGGCTGGCGGGGGCAAGCGGGTCCGCCAGAAGGGATGTGGTTGTTGAAGCGGTGATTCATCAAGCGAAAGGGCCGCGCGCTGGTTCGTTTTGTGCCTCGTTAGCCCACATCGTCGTCGTCACCAACCTCGGTGTCCGGAAATGAGCAACTGAATCTCCCCGTGGCTGTCGAGCCACTGGAAACCGTCGCAGAACGCCTGCTCGGTGAACGGTTCAAGCAAGCCTTCGACATCGTGCCAAGTGACAGGCCGCAACTGACACTCGAACACGTGGCCAGCACGCAATGGCTGCGTGCCCAAGTCAGAGCGCCCAATCGAAATGAACAACCGGCAATCTCCAACCGATTCAAAGCCAGGAATCTCGTGAACTGCTACGCGTTGCACCTGCTCCGCTGCAAGTGCCGCCACTTTCTCGCGCAGCCGCGCCGCCGCCGCAGGGTCGCGCCCATGCAATAGAACGAGCGGGCAATCAACAGCACCATCTGGAAAGAATTCGATGTGCATAGGGCGGGCGGTGCCTAACAGTTGTCCGTCTTCCTCTTTGACGTTTTACTCGACGACAGCGGTGCGGCGGTGACGACTTGATGACTGTGTGCCTCGTTCACTTCGCTCATAACCTTCGCCGGGCATAGTCCTCACTGCGGCGGGCGGGAGCAAGCGGTTTCTGATTTTGTCGCAGCGGGCTGTCAGCGTGCGATGTAGGCCGGGTCCCCGACCCGGCGGCATCATCATTCATGTTCGCCGCGTGAGGGCACGCGGCCTCCATCACGTCCGGCATCCGTGTTTATCTGTGTTCATCCGTGGTTTCCCACGGGCGGGCGGGGGGAAGTTAAGAGTTAAAAGTTAAGAGTGATGAATTGCGGGCGCACTCTTCACTTTTCAATCTTCACTCGCCGTCCACCACTCACGGGGCGTGGAACTTACTCAGTCGGACGAACTCGGCGTAGCGACGACTAATATCCGCAGTGCGCAGGCGTTCGAGGCGGTTGAGGCTGAAGCTCTCGACGTTGTAGCTGGCCACGACGCTGCCGTGGACGATGGATAGCTATCGATTGTTCGGCGCAGTGATTTCTTGCCACGATCCATTCTTGCAGTGAAAGGCAAAAGCTTTGTCGAGAACCACGTCGGCTTCATCATACCCCGTGCCATGTTGCCATTCGATTCTCACATCGCCGGCCTCATAACTGTCAGCTATGAGCGTGTGGCAACTGAACATTGGCCAATCAGCATGTCTGTAGTATTCCAAGCGATACATCTTGCTGCATATTCTTAGAACTCCTCCGATGCTTAGAGGATCTATCTGCAGTTCACGAACAATGATTAAAGACGCATACTTGTCCGAAGATGACCGTGATTCTGCTATCACACGGTCACCAGTTTGATACCACACCAAAACGCCGATTACGAAGAGCACCCCTAAGACAACGGCGAAGTATTTGGTAAGCTTCCGCATCATTACCGAACTCTCTTTCCTAATTCTTAACTTCTCATTCATCACTCATCACTCGCCGTGCCTCACGGCTTGTGGAAGCGGCTGAGGCGGATGAACTCGGCGTAACGACGACTAATATCCGCAGAGCGGAGGCGTTCGAGGCGGTTGAGGCTGAAGCTCTCGACGTTGAAGCTGGCCACGACGCTGCCGTGGACGATGGCGCGGCGCAGGACGGCGGGGGTGGCCCGGCCCGCGCGCGCCACGTAGCCGATGAGCGCGCCCGCAAAGCAGTCGCCCGCGCCGGTCGGGTCGTGGATGTCCTCGAGCGGGTAGGCCGGGGCGCTGAAGAAGTCGCCGTTGGAGAAGAGGAGGGCGCCATGCTCGCCTTTCTTGATGACGGCGAACTTCGGTCCCATGCGGAGGAGGGCGCGGCCGGCTTTGATGAGGCTGGTCTGGCCGGTGAGTTGGCGGGCCTCGCTGTCGTTGAGGCAGAGGGCGTCCACGCGCTTGAGGAGTTTCATCAGGTCGGGCCGGGCGGTCTCGATCCAGAGGTCCATGGTGTCGGCGAGGATGAACTTCGGCCGGCGCACCTGGTCGAGGACGCGATGCTGGAGGGAGGGATGGATGTTGCCGAGCATGACAAACGGCGCGGTGGCGTAGTTCGCAGGCAGGGTGGGGTTGAATTTCTCGAAGACGTTGAGGGCGACGGAGAGGGTGCGGCGGGTGTTGTAGTCCCACTCGTAGACGCCGGCCCAGCGGAAGGTCTTGCCCTCGGCCACCTGGAGGCCAGCGAGGTCAATGCCGCGCTTGCGCAGGAGGTTGGTGAACTTCTTGGGGAAATCAGTGCCGACGACGCCGACGAGTTTGACGGGCGCGAAGAAGCTGGCGGCGACGCTGGCGTAGCTGGCCGAGCCGCCCAGCATGTCGGCGTGGGTCTCGACCGGCGTCTGCACGGTGTCCAACGCGATAGATCCAACAATGACAACGCTCATGATTTATTCCTGGTTTGGGTTCTTCTGTAGCGGCGGTCCATGACCACCGGGTTGTTCTTCAATCATCGGCGGCGGTCGGAGACTGCCGCTATAGGTTTGCTGACAGACTGCTTCCTTGAACGCGCGCGCTGCGGCAGCGACATCGGGCGCGCAAAGAATAGCGGAGACGACCGCGATGCGCGAGGATCCGGCGCAGAGGACTTCCGCGAGGTTGCCCTGTGTGATGCCGCCGATGGCAAACGCGGGCAGCGACACTTGCCGCGACACGTCGCGCAGCGTCGCGAGTCCGATGGGCGCAGCGGTGGGCTTGGTTCCGGTGGCAAAGAGCGGGCCGATGCCAATGTAGTCGGGCGCGAGCAGCTCGGCGGCCTTGGCCTGCGCGAGCGAGTGCGTGGAAACGCCAACGAGCGCGGCGGAGCCGATGGCGGCTCGCGCGGCGGCGACAGGCATCGTTTGCAAATCTTCCTGACCGAGGTGGACGCCGTCAGCTCCGACGCGGCGCGCGAGGGCGACATGGTCGTTGATGATGAGCGGCACGCCGGCAGCGCGGGTGACGGGCAGCACGCGGCGCGCGACGGTGGCAATGTCGTCGTGGCACCAGGTCTTGGCGCGGAGCTGGATGATGTCCACGCCGCCGAGGATCAGTTGACGGGCAACGTAGGCGGGGTCGCGCGTTCCAAGATAGGCCGCGTCGAGAAAACCGTAGAGGCGACAGTCCGCAATCGGCCTCATGACTCAGGCAGCGGCATCGGGCGGTTCGATCTGCTTGGTGCCGAGGAAGTGGTCTATGAAACCGGTGGAGTAACGACCGCGCCGGAAGTCGGGGTCTTGCATGATGGCGCGTTGGAGCGGGATGGTGGTCTTGACGCCCTGGATGGAGAACTCGCTCAGCGCGCGGCTCATCCGGTCAATGGCCGCGCGGCGGTCGGTGCCGTAGGTGATGACCTTGGCGACCATTGAGTCGTAGGTGGGCGGGATGGTGTAGCCAGCGTAGCAATGGCTGTCCACGCGCACGCCGGGGCCGCCGGGGCAATAATAGAACTCGATCTTGCCGGGCGATGGACGGAAGTCGTTGGCCGGGTCCTCGGCGTTGATGCGGCACTCGATGGCGTGACGCATGATGCGGATGTCGCGCTGCTCGTAGGGAAGCGGTTCGCCGGCGGCGATGCGGATCTGTTCCTTGACGATGTCAATGCCCACCGCTTCCTCCGTCACCGGATGCTCCACTTGGATGCGGGTGTTCATTTCCATGAAGTAGAAGTTGCCCTTGGCATCGAGCAGAAATTCAATGGTGCCGGCATTGGTGTATTCCACCTTTTCGGCGATGCGGACAGCGGCCTTCGTGATGTGCTTGCGCAGATTCTCGTCGAGCGCCGGGGAAGGGGCCTCCTCGATCAGCTTCTGGTGGCGACGCTGGATGGAACATTCGCGCTCGAAGAGATGCAGCACCTTGCCTCTTTGGTCGCCGAGAATTTGGACCTCAATATGCCGCGGCAGCTCGATGTATTTTTCGAGATAGACCGCGGGATTTGAGAAGGCGCGTTCAGCCTCGGTGCGTGCCGTATGAAAACCCTTCACGAGCGATACGTCGTTGTGAGCAATGCGCATCCCGCGTCCGCCACCACCGGCCACTGCCTTGATGATGACCGGGTAGCCGATCTTCTTGGCCAGCCTGACGGCGTCCTGCTCGGAAGTCACGGGGCCGTCGCTGCCTGGCACAATCGGCGCGCCGGCTTTGCGGGCGGCTTCCTTCGCAACAGATTTATCGCCCATCATTTTGATGACGGAGGAACGCGGGCCAATGAACTTGATATTGCAGTTCTCGCAGACCTCGGCGAAGTGGGCGTTCTCGGCGAGGAACCCGAAGCCGGGATGGATGGCGTCCACGTCGCCCACTTCGGCGGCGCTGATGATGCGATCAATCTTCAGGTAGCTGTTGGCGCTGGCTGCGGGACCGATGCAGATGGCCTCGTCGGCCAGTTGGACGTGCATCGAGGTGGCATCGGCCTCGGAGAAGACGGCAAGCGTCTTGATGCCCATCTCGCGGCACGCGCGGATAATGCGGACGGCGATTTCGCCGCGGTTGGCGATAAGAATTTTCTCGAACATGACGCAGAGAAACGGGTGCGACTCGATGCGGCAACTGCGTTATGCAGTTTTGCGCACGCGGAAGAGCGGTTGGCCGAACTCCAGGGCCTTGGCGTTCTCCAAAAGCACCTCGGTGATGACGCCTTTGACTTCGGCTTTGATTTCGTTCATCACCTTCATCGCCTCAATGATGCAAACGACGGTTTCCTCATTGACCGCCGTGCCCACCTCAACAAACGGCGCGGCTTCTGGCGATGGAGCACGATAAAAGGTGCCAACCATCGGCGACTTGATCTCGACGGTGTCTGCCGCCGGAGCCGCAGGCGCGGCAACAGGCGCCGCGGCCGCGGCAGGCGCGACCATTATCGGCGCAGCCTGCATGGGCATCGGAATCACCGCGGTGTCGGACGAGGCAGAGCCATTCGGGCCACGCTTGATGCGAATCTTGCCGCCTTCGCGCTCCAGCTCGAACTCCGTCAGCTCATTGCGTTTCATCAACGCTATAATTTGTTTGATCTCTTCGAGATCCACGTAGTGTCTCCTCAGTTACGAGATTAGGGTTGCGAAGCTATCAGGGACGCGGCGAAGAAATCAAGGTTGTTTTCCGGCGGCTTTTACCAGCGACACAGCCGCGTCGAGGCCGAGCAGGTAGCTGAGCGGGCCGAAACCGCAAATCTGGCCGACGCAGACGGGCGCGGTCAGCGACCGATGACGGAAATCTTCCCGCGAATGGATGTTGGAGAGATGGATTTCAACCGTTGGCAAGCCCACGGCGGCAATCGCGTCGCGCAACGCCACGCTGGTGTGCGTGTAGGCGGCCGGATTGATGACGATGGCGTCGTAGCGGCCGGGCGCTGCGCCGATGATATCCACCAGTTTGCCTTCGTGGTTGGACTGGCAGAAATCCGCCTGCACGCGAAGCGAGTGGGCGCGTTGGAGCACGCGCTTCTTGATCTCGGCGAGGCTGGTGCGGCCGTAGATTCCGGTTTCCCGCCGGCCGAGCAAGTTCAGGTTTGGGCCGTTGATGAAGAGAATTCTCACGCGGGCGAGTCTAGCAACTTGGCAGCCGAAGTCTAGTCTTCAGGCGGGCGTCGTGCATGGCCATCTTGCACTTGCAATGGCAATGCACGATGACGGTGCATGGAATAGCTGACTGCCCTGAGCCGTCTCTCCATCCAAATCCCCGTTTTTCCGCACAAATCGCCACGGTTCCAGTCTTCTCTCCGCCCCCTCCCACCCCTTGGCACGACGCCTGCCCATTAGAAGCTGACTTCAGGTCGGATCAGCAACAAGCCCGGCGGAGTCACGAAAGGATGCGATGAAGATCATGAACCGAGCACTGACAATCTGGATGGGAGCGGCCCTGCTAGCCTCCTCTGTTACCACGACCTACGCCATCACCTACAGCGTGGACCGCGTCGAGAGCTGGAACTACAAGGCCAGCGTCACCCTCCGCGGCGTCCGCTATGACAACGAAACCGCCACCGCAATCCACCTCACCACCACCGATCCTTCCGTTGGCGCTGCCCATCAATCCATCTGGACCTATTGCACCGACCTGACCGGCCTCCTCAACGTGCCCCAAGTCGCCAACTTCGACCGGATCTCGGGCGCGGGTCAATCGGGACTCGATCCCCGCAATCCCTGGGGTGCCGGCGGGTTCGAGAATGCCGCCTTCTTGGTGGACAAGTATGGGGCGGCTACTTCGGCCAGTCCGGTGGCGGGCGCGGCGATGGCGCTGGCGGTCTGGAAGAGCCTCTACGACAGCACGGGGTTGCAACAGGGCAACTTTGATTTCAGCAGCGGCAACTTCCGGGTGCGTTCGGTGACGGACCAGGCGATGCTGCGGGATGCGAACATGTATCTGGCGTCGCTGAGCGGGTCGGACTACGAGCCGATCAACAGCTATTGGCTGAAGCCAAATCCGAGCGGTTTCCCTGTGAACGTGGGTCAGGGCTTGATTGACCCGGTGCGTGGCGGCGGTTCGGTGCCCGAAGGCGGTGTGACCATTGGCCTCTTGGGCATGGCCATCGGAGGATTGGTGTTGCTGCGGAAGTCGTAACGAGGTCTGCCATGCCTGAGACAATTCGTATTCTCTTGGTGGACGACGAGGAGGATTTCTACATCCTGACCCGTGAACTATTGGCCGGAATCCCCGGCAATCGTTACGCGGTGGACTGGGCGGGCAGTTATGATGCCGCCTTGGGGGTTTTGGAGGTGGAGCAACATGCCATTTGGCTGGTGGACTACCGACTTGGCGCGCACGACGGCTTGGAACTGATGCGCGAAGCGCTCAACCGCGGCAACAAAGCGCCGATGATCTTGATGACCGGCCAGGGCGACCATGAGGTTGACATGGCCGCTATGAAAATCGGCGCATCGGATTATCTGCCTAAAGATCACATGGACGCCCGCACGTTGGAGCGATGCATCCGTTACGCTCTTGAACGTGCCCGCACCTTGGAATCGCTGCAGGTCAGCGAGGTGCGATTCCGCAGCGCGTTCTACGGCGCGGTGCCGGGCATGGCGCTGACCTCGGTGGACGGGCGGTTCATGAGAGTCAACCGGTCATTGTGCGATATGCTTGGTTACAGTGTAGCCGAGTTGTTGGAAAAATCGTTTCACACAATCGTTCATCCGGACGACGCGCAGGCCAGCGAGAGGTTGCTGGAAACATTGATGTCCAGCGGGCGGCCGACACAGTTGGAGAAGCGGTTCTTGCACAAGTGTGGCGGCACCGTGTGGACTTACTGGTCGGTTTCACTGCTGCGCGACCAGCATGGTAAACCGTTGTATTTCCTCTCGCAAATCCACGATCTCACTGAACGCAAGCGGACCGAGGAGGCCCTTCGCCAAAGCGAAGAACTGCTTCACAAAGCACAAAAGATGGAGGCGGTCGGCCGGTTGGCTGGCGGTGTCGCGCATGATTTCAACAACATCCTGACCGTCATCAGCGGCTACGCCACAATGCTTTCCAAGAAGCTCGAGGACAATCCGACTCTGAAACGGGAGGCGGATGAAATCCAAGCCTCCGCCGAGCGCGCTGCGACCCTGACACGTCAATTGCTGGCGCTCAGCCGCAAGCAATTGCTTAACCCGAAAGTGTTGGACCTGAACACCGTCGTCGGCGGTATCGAGAAAATGTTGCGCCGACTGATCGGAGAGGACGTCGAGTTGCGGATTCAGTTGGACGAGGCGATCGGTCGCGTGAAAGTGGACCCCGGTCAAATCGAACAAGTGATCATGAACCTTGTGATCAATGCCCGTGACGCGATGCCATCGGGCGGCAAGCTGACAATCCAAACGGCTTCTGTTGTGCAGGACAAGCCGGGCACGTTGAGCGAAAGCGGCATACCTTCAGGACACTATACCGCCATCATTGTTACCGACACCGGGACAGGCATGACTGAGGATGTCAAGAGTCACCTGTTCGAGCCATTTTTCACCACCAAAGGGCGGGATAAAGGCACCGGCTTGGGCTTGGCTACCTGCCACGGCATCATCAAACAGAGCGGCGGCTACATCCACGTCTATACCGAGCGGGGACACGGCACGGCGTTCAAGATCTACCTGCCGGTGGTTCTGGGCGACGCCGAAGCCCTCAAGCCGCCCTCGAAAGCTGGCGTTGTGCAGTCCGGCTCGGAAACGGTTCTGCTGGTGGAGGACGAGGATCCGGTTAGGGATTTTGCGGTCCGTCTGCTGCGCGAGGCGGGTTACACGGTGCTGGAAGCCCGGAACGGAACCGATGCGCTGCGCGTGCTTCAGGAGCAGGAAAGCCGCAAGATTGACATCATGGTGACGGATGTGATCATGCCGCAGATGGGCGGCAAGGAATTGGCGGATCAACTCAAACGGCTTCGCCCCAATACCCGCATTCTTTTTGTCTCCGGCTACACCGGCGACGCGCTCGACAACAGCGGCGTCTTGAAAACAGGCGCAGCATTCTTGGAGAAGCCGTTCTCGGCGGCGCGGCTGACGCAGAAGATTCGTGAAGTAATGGGGAACGGTTCCCCGCGAAAGCGTTGAGGCTTGGCGGGACACGTTGACGAAGCGTCAGGCACTTCGCAGCGACCGCAGCACGTTCTTCAACTCTTCCAAGCCACGGCTTTCGAGCGCGGAGATCTCTACAACTTTGCGGCGGAAGCTGCGCTTGAATCGCTTCAGGTTCGCGGCGGCGGCGGGCAAATCCATCTTGTTGGCAACGATCAGTCGCGGCTTCTTCAGCATGGCCGGATCATAAAGCTCCAGTTCCTTCAGCAATTTTCGGTAGTCGTCGAGCGGGTTGCGATTGTCCACGCCCGCCATGTCCAGCAGCAGCAGCAGCAGCCGGCACCGCTCGATGTGCCGCAGGAAATCGTGACCGAGGCCGACGTTGTCGTGCGCGCCTTCGATCAGTCCCGGAATGTCCGCGATGGTGAGCGTCCCGTGGTCCTCGAAATAGCTCACGCCGACTTGTGGCAGCAGCGTCGTAAAAGGGTAGGGGGCTATTTTGGGATGTGCTGCCGTCAACCGGCTCAGCAGCGTGCTCTTGCCCGCGTTGGGATAGCCGACGAGGCCGACGTCCGCGATGATCTTGAGCGTCAGCAAGAAATCGCCTTCCTCGCCAAGTTCGCCCGTCTCGAACTCGCGCGGCGCTTGATGCGTTGACGACGTGAATGTGCAGTTGCCGCGCCCGCCGCGCCCGCCGCGACACAGCACGATTTGCTGGCCGTGCTCGACCATGTCGCCGACGACATCCGTATCTGCCGCCAGCGTGGACGTGACGGTGACGGTTCGCCTACGCCGCTCAATCTCCACATCCGTGCCGCGTAGGTGTGCCTCGCCTTTCACCAACAGCTTGCAGCCGGCGAGCGACGTGAATTGCAGACGCTTTATGACGGTGCCGCACGGCACCTTGATGATCAGCGGTTGGCGGCTCTTGCCTTGCTTGCGCTTGCCTTCGCCGTGGCCGCCGCGCTCGGCGATCAGGCGCGGCTTGTAGTAGAGATCCACGAGGTTGTTCGCGTTCTTGTCGGCGACGAGAATCACGTCGCCGCCGTGGCCGCCGTTGCCGCCGTCGGGTCCGCCCTTTTCGATGAACTTCTCGCGGCGGAAGCTGACGCAACCGTTGCCGCCGTCGCCGGCTTTCGCGTGGATTTTTTGCTGGTCAATGAACATAAACAAAAGGGCCGCCGCGTTGTGCGCGACGGCCCTGCGCAATAAAATGAATTCGGGTTACTTCGCGGCAACAGCTTCGGCTGGCTCCGGGAGCGGCACCACGCTGATACGCTTTCCGATCTTCTCATACAGCACCGTGCCGTCCACCGTCGCGTAGATGGTCCAGTCGCGGCCGACGCCAACGTTCTCGCCGGCGTTGAACTTGCTGCCACGTTGGCGCATGATGATGCTGCCGGCGGTGACGAACTCGCCGCCGGACGCCTTCACGCCCAAGCGCTTGCTGACGCTATCGCGTCCGTTACGAATGCTGCCTTGTCCTTTTTTATGTGCCATGGAAAATTCTCCGTGCCCGGGCGCCTACGCCTGGATGTTCTTAATCTTCACGACGGTCAAGTCCTGCCGGTGACCGATCGTGCGGTGATAACCTTCGGTCCGGCGCATCTTGAAAGCGATGACCTTCTTCCCGCGTTTGTGTTCCACCACTTCGGCGGTGACCTTTGCACCCGCAACCGTTGGCTGGCCAAATCTGACCTTGTCGCCGTCGGCTACGAGCAGAACCTTGTCAAAAGTGACCTCCTGGCCTTTTTCGGCCTCCAACAGCTCGATCTCGAGCGTGTCGCCTGCTTCTACGCGATATTGTTTGCTACCAGTTTCGACTACAGCATACATGATGTTTTTGCCTTCGTTAAAGGCCGGACAAACTATAGAAGCGCTGCGGCGGTGTCAATGCCCGATTTCCGCAATCACTTGCGCCGCTGAAACCAGCCCCATTATCAGCACCACCGCCGCGCTCACCAGCGGCAGCCGCCGCGTCCAGCCTCGTGCCGCAAGATGCCCTGCCGCGCGCCGTGCCACCAAGCTCAGCCCCAGCACCGCCAGCCCCAAGCCGCAGCTAAACGCCACCAGCACGCCGCCGGCCGCCAGAAAATCCCGTTGAGCCGCCATCTGGAGCAACACCGCCCAGCCGTTTGCGCAAGGCACCAGACTGCCGGAAACGCCCAATACCCAGACTTGGCCTAGCGACTTCGCCTGCGTCTCCTCCGCGTGGTGGTGGTGATGATGCGCGTCCAAATGGCAACATTCATCCCCTGGCGCGCCCCAGTTCCGGCGGAGCATCCACAACCCCAGCCCGACCATCAGAGCCGCCGCCACGGCTTCCATGGTATGCTCCAACAACTCCGGCGGCGCCTGCGTCCTGGCGAACCACGCCACCGACGCCAACGTCACCAGCATGAACGTGTGCGTCACCGTCAGCGTCAGCGCCATCCAGAACGCGTGGCTCGCAGGCCTACGCACGTCCAGAAAATATCCCGCGATCAACGCGCGGCTGTGCCCGAAGAGACTGTCCAGCAGTCCCAGCGTGAAAGCGGTCACTAGATTGATCGGCGCGCTATCCATATACGGTCGTTTTTCGGGCGCACACTGTGGCCGAAAGAGCGGGGGATGTCAACGCGACGACGGAAAATGAAAATGAAACACCAGATTGGCATCAGCGGAAGATTCATGTAATTTTCGCCCGAAGCGAAAGAGAATCGGAGTGCCATGCAAACCAACGCGAAGACGACTGAAGCCGTGCGGGGACCGAAGGTGCGCCATTTCTCCGTGTTTCTCCCCAACCGTGTTGGCGCGCTGATGGAACTGACCAAAGCCCTCGGCGACGCCAACGTCCACATCTGTGGCCTCGACGTGATCAACACGGCCGACTCTGCCGTCTTGCGCATGGTCGTGGATGACCCCGGCCATTGCCGCGACGTGCTGGGGCGCAAAGGCTTCGCCTCCGCCGAGAGCGACGCCATCGCCGTCGAACTGCCGCAGGGACCGGAGAAGCTCGCCGCCGTATTGAGCGTTCTGCTCTCGGCCGAGATCAACATCGAGTTCACCTACTCCCTCATGGTCCGTCCGCGCGGCAAGGCCATCTTGTTGTTGCACGTTGAGGACGAGGAGTTCGCCTGCGACGTGCTGGCAAAGGCGGGCGTGGGTGTTTTGGGACAGGCGGACATCTCACGGTGAGCGACATCAAGTCATAGCGCGGTCATTCATGTCAGCAAGCCGTTCGCAGTGGAAGGCAACCGGGGCGCAGTTTCCAACGCGCCGCATAAGAGGAACATTTCTCCGCCGTCCTTGACTTGGAGAGGAGGTTTGGCAAGCTGGCATATCAGTTCGCGACTGCGCTCCTTATGGTCGCGAGTTTGTCTGCCAGCTTTCTTAGCATCACAGTCTATTGGCTGTTGTCAGAAGTGGGGTGTTGGAGGAACGAAAGCACACTGCGTAGCCACGTTCCGTTCATGCCTTGCCGCGTTCATTCGGGATAGATCGGTGTGCGACCAAATGGCGCGCAGTTAGGAACTGGCAGCCGTTGGCGCGGTTGACGGAACGTTGTTCGCCGATATTTGCTGTTGGGTGTTATCAAATACACTGGTGGTCTTGGTGCCTACGGCTTTTACAACCAGAATTGCTACAATTGCGATGAGCGCAAGCACAAGCCCATACTCCACAAGCGATTGACCTTTAGTATTTTGTTTTCGAATTAACATTCGGCTCTCCAATATAAATATAAATAAACCAACTTGTTCGTGCGGAAACTTAGTTGCCCTCCTGCAATAGGGCAAGTCAGGGAAAACAGAATGTCAGGGAAAAAAGAAGCACGGAAGCCGCAAGACTTGAACAGGGGCGCGGCCAACCAGTTCCAGACTGTGGGATGGGTATCCGCCGTCCTTGACTTGGAGGGGAGGTTTGGCAAGCTGGCGGGACTGATGAAGCATGTTTTGCAACTGACGATGCTGTGGCTGCTGGCCGCTGGCTTCGCGCCGCTCTGGAGGCTGGGGGCGCAGGAAGCCGGCGCGATCGCTGCGGGGAAGGCCACGGCGGAGCAGGTGTCGCTGGAGCGCGAGGTGGAGCAGGGGAGGGGGCTGAAGTTTTTGCGGCCGGTGGCATATCGCTCGATGAAGAGCGCAGAGTTCAAGGGCTTCCTGAAGAAGAAAATCCGCGGCGAATACACGCCGCAGGAAATTTGCGATTACTCGCGGGCGCTGGGGATGATCGGGCTGGTGCCGGAGGGGGTGGACTTTGAGGCGAAGGTGATGGAGGTGATGGACGAGCAGGTGGCGGCGTTTTTCGATCAGGATGCAGGCCTGCTCTACACGTTCGCGGACTCGCCGTTGCAGGGGAACCTGAACTTGATGATCCTGGCGCATGAGTTGACGCACGTGTTGCAGGACCAGCATTTCCATCTCAAGCAGTGGCCGCTGAAGCGCAAGGATAACGATGACTTGGTGACGGCGCACTTGGCGGTGCTGGAGGGCGACGCAACGATTGTGATGGAGAAGGTCTATAAGCGGATGTCGAAGTTGCGGACGACCCTGACCGATCTCAGCAACGCGCTGGCGCAGGATACGGGGAAGTTGCAGCGCGCGCCGCGTTATTTTCGGGACATGCTGCTGTTTCCGTATCAGGAGGGGCGGGCGTTCATCGAGGAACTGGAGCGGATGGGCGGGCCGGAGTTGGTGAACAGCGCGTTTCGTTCGCCGCCGGCGACAACGGCGCAAGTGTTGCATCCGAAGAAGTTTCATCCCAAGCGCGAGGAGCCGCTGCCAAGCGCCCCCGACGCGACGGCCGAGCCGGGCTGGCGGCGGTTGTCGGTGAACACGGTGGGCGAGTTTGGTATGATCGTGCTGCTGCGGCAGTTCGATCACGAGTCGGACGCGGCGGCGCTGGCAGAGGGTTGGCGCGGCGATGGTTATGTCGCGTTTGAGACGGGCGGCGGGAACGGTTTGCTGCGCTGGCGCAGCGAGTGGGCGTCGTCCGCCGCGGCGAAGCGGTTTGCGAACGCCTACCGGGATGTGATAACGAAGAGGAACGCGCATCGGCGGCCGGCATTGGCGCTGGAGTTGAAGGAGAGCAATTCGCGCGTGGACGTGACGCTCCGGGTGCCGGCAACTGCCGGCGACCCACCGGTCGGCGTCGGCACGAAATAGATGAGAATCATCATTGTTGGCAGTGAAATGACGCCGTTCGTCAAGACCGGCGGCTTGGCGGACGTCATCGGCGCGTTGTCGCGCGAGCTGGCGGCGCTGGGCCATGAGGTGGTGACGTTCCTGCCGTTGTATCGTGCGCTCAAGGACAAGGTCGCCGCCGCGCAGTGCGTATCGAACAACATCCGCGTGCCGCTCGGCGGGCGGAGCATGGTCGGCGCGATCTACGAACTGCAACTGGCGGAGCGGCAGCGCGTGGTGTTCGTGCGGCAGGACGAGTTGTTCGACCGCGCGGGGCTTTACGGCGAGGCGGACCGCGACTACGTGGACAACGCGGCGCGTTACCTGTTTTTCTCGAAGGCGGTCGTGGCGAGCATCCCCGCGCTGCGGTTTGTGCCGGACGTGCTGCATGCACATGACTGGCAGGCGGCATTCGTGCCGCTCTGGTGGTCGCGGATGTTGGCGCCGGCGTGGCGGCTGCGGACGGTGTTCACGATTCACAACCTCGCGTATCAGGGCTTGTTTCCGCGCGAACAGTTCGAGTTAACGAATCTGCCGGCGGATTATTTCGGTGTGAAGGGACTGGAGTTTCACGGCGCGCTCAACCTGTTGAAAGCAGGGCTTCTCTACAGCGACGTGCTGACAACGGTGAGCCAACATTACGCCGAGGAAATCCAGACCAAGGAATACGGCTGCGGCCTCGAAGGGTTGTTGAAGTCGCATCGCTCCAAGTTGCACGGCGTGCTCAACGGCGCGGATTACGAGGCGTGGAACCCGCGCACCGACCGGCACATCATCGCAAACTACGACAACCACAGTCTCGCCAACAAAGTCACCTGCAAGCGCGCGCTGCTGGAGGTGTTGAAGCTGCCTGTCGAGCGCGCGTGGGCGCCGGTGATCGGCATGGTTTCGCGCATTGTCGAGCAGAAGGGCTACGACCTCGTGGCAGAGGCGATTCCGCAAATCGTGACGATGGGCGCGAGCCTCGCCATTCTCGGCGCTGGTGACGCGAAGCTGGAGAAACGAGTGCAGAAGCTCGCGGAGCGTTATCCGACGCGGCTGAGCTTGAAACTCCGTTTTGATGAGGCGCTGGCGCACCAGATCGAGGCGGGCGCGGACATGTTCCTGATGCCGTCGCGGTTCGAGCCGTGTGGGTTGAACCAGATGTATTCGCTGCGCTACGGCACGGTGCCGATCGTGCGCGCCACAGGCGGCTTGGCCGACACGGTGGAGCAGTATAATCCCGGCACGCAAACTGGCAACGGCTTTTCATTCGACGCCTGCACGCCGACGGCGATGTTGGCGTCGGTGGCGCGCGCTCTGGAGACCTACCGCCAGCGGCAGCATTGGGTCCGCGTCATCCAGAACGCGATGGCCTGCGATTTCTCGTGGCGCAAGAGCGCGCTGCAATATCTGAGCTTGTATCAAATGCATTAAGGGAGAAGATTCAGCCATGCCTGAGCTACGCCAAGACCTCGTAACGGAACGCTGGGTGATCATCGCCACGGATCGCGCTCGCCGACCGACGGAAGGCGGCTGTCCACCAACCAAGATCGACGAAGCCAATTGCCCGTTTTGCGCCGGGCGTGAGAAAATCACACCGCCGGAGATATGGGTCGCCCGCAACAACGGCGGCCCGAACCAGTCCGGTTGGAAAGTGCGCGTGGTGGCGAACAAGTTTCCCGCGCTGCGCGTCGAGGGGCAGCTCGACCGGGAAGGCGATGGCATTTACGACCGCATGAACGGCGTCGGCGCGCACGAGGTCATCATCGAGACGCCGGACCACAAGATGGAACTCGAAGACCAGCCCCTCGAAGGCATCGCCACCGTGCTCACGGCCTGCAAGGAGCGGATGCTTGATTTGTTGCGCGACGAGCGGCTGCGTTACATCCTCATGTTCAAGAACGTCGGTCGCCAGGCGGGTGCGTCACTAAGCCATCCGCACGGCCAGATCATTGCCACGCCAATCACGCCGTCGCGCGTAAAGCGAAAGCTCGAAGGCGCGCGCGAGTATTACCGCCGCAAAGAGCGCTGCGTCTTCCACGACATCCTCCGGCAGGAACAACGCGACGGACGCCGCGTCGTTTATGAAAACGGCGGTTTCCTCTCTTTTTGCCCCTACGCGGCGCGGTTCCCATTTGAGCTGTGCATCCTGCCGAAGCGGCAGGCCGCCGACTATCACAGCATCAGCAACGAGGAGATCACGCAGCTCGCCGACTCGCTGAAGGTCACCCTCAAGAAGCTGACACTTGCGCTGAACCGTCCGCAATACAACCTCATCCTACACACCGCGCCCGCGCGGCGTGCCCGGCGGCGCGACTACTGGGACACGCTTGATCAGGATTTCCGCTGGCATATCGAGATCCTGCCGCGGCTGTCGGAACCCGCCGGCTTCGAATGGGGCACCGGTTTCTACATCAACCCGACGCCGCCGGAGGAAAGCGCACAGTATTTGCGCGAACTGACAATCTGATCCAAAGTCGTCGCAGCCAGGTGGTTTCTCTGCGGTATTTTCAGGGCTTGCGCGATTGAGAAAGCGCTGGCGGTGTGATAAACTGGTATGAGGCTGCGGGCTGCCATGGACGCAGAACACACACAAGCCAGGATGTTGGCTGAGATCAAGAGGGATCTGACCGCCGCGACTCCTTGGCGGGTCGCGAGGATGCGGTTACCGGATGAAGCGAAGTGTGTCGCCAAACAAGTCGAGAGGAGCGACATGGTCGCGTGCATGGCGGGAGCCAATCATCAGTGCGAGTTCTCCGTGGATATTGGATGCCGCCTTTTCTGTTTCCATCCACGACGGCTGGAGATCGCCGCGCGCAGCAGTGTCCGGCCGCGCGCGAAGAAACGCCGGCGAGTCTCGTGAGGCGTCAGTGCGTTTTGAAAGAGCGGCCCGTCGCCACTTGCTTTCGGTATGTCGCATGTCTAGAGTTGGCACACCGCGACGGTTTGGTTAAAAAGGTACAATGGGCAAATATCTGCGGCAACGCTGTCAACCCATGAAGGAGATTCTCGAATGAAAGGCAACGCAAAAGTCATCACCACACTCAACATGCTTCTGGCCGACGAGTTGACGGCGATCAACGAGTATATGGTCCACTCCGAGATGTGCGCGAACTGGGGTTTTGAGCGCCTGCACAAGGCCGCCGAGAAACGCGCCATAGATGAGATGAAGCATGCGGAAAAATTGATTGGCAGAATTCTCTTCCTCGAAGGCACGCCCATCGTCAGCAACCTGAAAGAGATCCACATCGGCGCGGACGTAGCGGCGCAACTGAAGAACGACCGCAGCGCGGAGGTTGGCGCCATCAAGGCATACAACGACGCCATTCTACAGGCTGCCGAGCTTGGTGACAACGGCACGCGCGAGATGCTTGAAGACATCCTCGAAGACGAAGAAGCGCACATTGATTGGCTCGAAGCGCAGCTCGACCAGATCAAACAGATGGGCGTGCAGACTTATCTAGCCGAGCAGACTCGGCCATAGCCACAGCGGTCACACAAGTCGCAGTTGCCGGTCTTCTCTGTAGAGAACGGGGCAGGGGAGGCAAACGCGCGAAACCACGGAGCCGATCTGGCAGCGCTGGACTTTGCTGTCCCCGCTGCTACCATTGTCGAACTTTATGGCATTGAACGTTGCTTTTTACTGGCACATGCATCAGCCGGACTACGTGGATCCGGATCGTCGGGTGGCGATGCTGCCGTGGGTGCGCCTGCACGCGGCCAAGGGGTATTACGATATGGTGCGGCTGGCAAAGGAGTTTCCGACCGTGCCGATCACGTTCAACATGACACCGGTGCTGGTGAAACAGATGCTGGAGTTGCAGCGCGGCGAGGTGCAGGACGCATGGATGGATCTGGCGCAGACGCCGGCGGACCGGTTGACGACGCAGCAGCAAGAGGAACTATTGCGACATTTCTTCAGCCTGTCGCACCAGACCATGGTGCGACCGTATCCGCGCTACGATGAGCTGCTGCGCATGCGCGGGCCGGAGACGCGACCGCAGGCGTTGGAGGAAGCGGCGCGGCATTTTCTGGCGGTGGATTGGCGGGATTTGCAGGTTTGGTTCAATCTCGCGTGGTGCGGTTACTTTGCGGTGCGCGACATGCCAGCGCTGGCGGCGTTGCGCAACAAGGGGCGCGGTTTTACCGAGGCCGACAAGAAGGTTGTGCTCGACGCGCACATGGAACTGGTGCGGCGCTCATTGGCGGAATACCGCGAGTTAAACATGGCCGGGCAGATCGAGGTAACCGCGAGTCCGTTTTATCATCCGATCATGCCGTTGGTGTATAATACCGACTTCACGCGGCGCTGCATGCCGGGTGTGCCGCTGCCGACTACGTTTTCATACGCGGAGGACGTGCGGGAACATCTGGAGCGTGCGGCGCGGTTTCATGAGGAGGTTTTCGGCAAGCGGCCCACGGGTTTGTGGCCGTCGGAGGGTTCGGTTTGCCCGGAGCTGGTGCCGCTGGTGCGCGCGGCGGGGTTTGAGTGGATGGCGACGGACGAGGAGATTTTGTTCCGGTCGTTGCAGATGATGCGCGGCAACCACACGAACGTGCAGCACGAGGAGTTGTTTCATTCGTATCGGCTGATCCACGGTGATGTGAACATCGGGATGTGTTTCCGCGACCGTGGGCTGTCGGACTTCATCGGCTTCACGGCGGCGCGGCAACGCCCGGAGGACGCGGCTCGGTTCCTGATGGATGCGCTCGGCACGATCGCGACGCAGGCGCGGGAGCCGGACGCGCTAGCGCTAATTTTGCTCGATGGCGAGAACGCATGGGAGTCATTCGCGGACGGCGGCGAGGCGTTTTTGCGGAAGGTCTATGGCGCACTGGCCAGTGACGGGCGGTTTAAACCGGTGACGTTGACGAATTATTTCCGCCAGTATCCGCCGAAGCGGGATCTGACGACCATCCATACCGGCTCGTGGATTTACGCAAACTTTGACATCTGGATCGGCGACCAGGAGGAAAACCGTGCGTGGGATATCCTACGCGAGGCGAGATACATGTTTTCGCAGGTCAAGGACTCGCTGTCGGAGCCGGCGCGCAAAGCGGCGATGCAGTCGTTGCTGGCGGCGGAAGGCAGCGACTGGTTCTGGTGGTATGGGCCGGAGTTCCAAATTGATGATAAACCGCTCTTCGATGACCTGTTCCGGAGACATGTGCGTTGCGCCTACCGGGCCATGGGACGGCAATGGCCACCGGCCGTGGACCGTTCGCTGCTGACGGTCGGCCCTGTGCAAACCTATCAGGAGCCGCGCGAGTTGATTACGCCGACCATTGATGGCCGGCGGACATCCTATTACGAATGGCATGGCGCTGGCGTTTATCGCGGCGGGGTCGGCCAGCATGCGATGGCGAAATCGGCGGACTTGGTAAAGGAGATATTGTTTGGCTTCGACAAAGAGAATTTCTATCTGAGCTTGCAATGGACAGGCACGCCGCCGCTTCCGGGCGGCGACGCCGTGCGGTTGAAGTTTTCAGCGCCGCGAAATGCCGAGATTTGGCTTGGAGGCCTGCGCGATAAAGCCAAGGGAGCGGTAAAGCGGGACCTGAGAGGGGACTGGGCCTGCCGGCAGACTGGTAGCGGTAAGATTGTTGATGCGGCGCATGACCGGGTGCTTGAGGTTGCGGTCCCAATGGAGTTGTTCGGCCAAGGGGCTGAGAAGCTAGCATTCAGCCTCAGTGTGGAGAGCGGCGGCCAGATTCAGGAGCAGCATCCACCAGAGGGCGAAATCAACTTGCAGGTTCCGAATTCAGCCTTTGCGGGCGATGATTGGTTGGTCTGAGCGAGGGGTAGGGCCGCTTTCCGAGATTAAGAATCAGGCTCAGCAGTCGCGCCTCACCGATTCTAAGTTTCATAATACATATTGTGCGACTTAATATACCCGCTACAAAAGTGCCAGAAAATCACCAAGAACAAAAAACTTCAAGATTCCCGCGACCTCAACCCTAATCCGTCAGTCCGAACCGACTCGAGAACGGCCAGTAAAGCAGCATTGCTTTCCCAACCAGATTCTCATGCGGCACCATCCCAAAGTAACGACTGTCCGCGCTGTTTCCACTGTTATCGCCCAACGCAAAATAACGATTTCTCTCCACTGTGAACGTGTCGTCCGGACTTCTGAGATAAGACGCCTCAAACGACATTGGGTTCGAATAGCCGTGGTAGCCATTCCGGAGGCTCATGACGCGCACAAAGCCTGTCTCACTGGCAAGGCTGCCGTTCACGAATAACTGAGGCTCTTTGATCTGCAACACGTCGCCACCAAGCCCGGCAAGCCGCTTTATGTAAAACTCGCCCCTTGTCTTTGGGATCTCCCGCGTCTCAAATACAAATACTTCGCCTCGATGCGGCCTGCGAAAGTTATAGGTGACCTTGTCCACAAAAATATGGTCGCCAGTGCTCACCGTGCATCGCACGATCGGCTCGCCACGCTTAAATGTTCTTCCCGATCGGATCTCCAACACCTCCGCGGCCTTGCCGAAGTTATCCACATCAACATCCAGCCGATACTCGCGTCCGCCAATTGTCAGCAACGTCTTCGGGAACTCAAAAGGTCCGATCTGTTGTTTGACCCCGTTGATGTAAGTCAGTTCGCCATCTTCTTCACAGATCGCCTCGATGTAACTCCGGCCAAACAAGACTTTCTCCAAGAGCCGTTGCGGCAACATCGGCACCTTTTCTTCAGGCCGCATTGGCTCGATATGGACGCCATACAACGTCGGCCGCATCGAACCGGTCGGAATCTTGAATGGCTGCAGGAAGAATGTCCGGATGCCGCCCCACGCGACCACAGCGGCGA
Organism: Verrucomicrobiia bacterium; assembly: GCA_041667205.1. Taxonomy (GTDB): domain Bacteria; phylum Verrucomicrobiota; class Verrucomicrobiia; order CAIQCK01; family CAIQCK01; genus CAIQCK01. Next base: position 148,708 of record JBAYFL010000013.1, read on the forward strand.
CTAGGCCAATCTCGATTGCTTCTCGCCACTGGGCGTGCTTCGGCGTCGGAAATAGCTTCGCGCACGCGTGGTCCAAGCGGTCCATCCCCTCCCCAATCTGCTCGATCGAGCCGCGGCGGACGGCGTCGAACTCGGCAATGGCTTTTTCGGCCGCCAAGACTTTGTCCGATTCCATGATGTCGCGATGCGTGGCAAGCAACCGTCGCACGTGTTTCGACACTTCCTTCGCTCGTTTCTTCGCGCGGTGCTGGCGCCACCAACTGAACGGTGGGACATCGAGTATGGCCATCATGACGATTTCAAAACGGTGATGAACGCCTCCTGGGGAATATTCACCTTCCCTACCTGCTTCATCCGTTTCTTGCCTTCCTTTTGCTTCTCGAGCAGCTTGCGTTTGCGTGAAATGTCGCCGCCGTAGCACTTGGCGGTCACGTTCTTGCCGACGGAACCGATGGTTTCGCGCGCCACGATCTTGCCGCCGATGGCCGCTTGGATTGGAACAGCAAAAAGCTGTCTCGGAATGACTTCCTTCAGCTTTTCCGCGAGCATCCGACCGCGGCTTTCGGACTTACTGCGGTGGACGACGCTGGAAAACGCGTCCATTATCTCGCCGTTGATGAGCATGTCGAGCTTCACCAGATCACTATCGCGATAGCCGGCATATTCGTAATCCATCGAGCCATAGCCGCGCGTGATCGTCTTCAGCTTGTCCACGAAGTCCACAAGGATTTCGTTCAACGGCAGCTCGCACGTCATCATCACGCGGCGGATGTCGAGCGTCTCGGTGTGCTTCACCTCGCCGCGTTTTTCGGCGACGAGCGACATCACATCGCCAATCATCTCGTTCGGGCAGATGATGAACGACCGGATGAACGGCTCCTCGGTTTTCTCCAAATAAGTTGGGTCAGGCCAGTTCGCCGGGTTGTCCACTTCCTTCGTGGTGCCGTCGGTCAGCGTCACGCGATACACCACGCTTGGATACGTGGCGATGATGTCCATGTTGTATTCGCGCTGCAACCGCTCCTGCACGATCTCCATGTGCAACAACCCGAGAAATCCGCAACGGAACCCGAAGCCGAGCGCCGCGCTGCTCTCGCTCTGATAGACGAACGACGAATCATTGAGCCGCAACTTGGACATGCTGGCCTTCAACGCCTCGTAATCGGCCGTGTTGATTGGATAAATCCCGCTGAACACCATCGGATGCACCTCCGCGTAGCCCGGCAACGGCTTCGCGATCGGCCGGCGCGCGTCCGTGACGGTGTCGCCGATTTTCACATCCGCGATGGACTTGATGTTGGCCACGATGTAACCGACATCCCCTGCCCCAAGCTTCGGCCGCGGCACGGGCTTCGGCGTAAACACACCGACCTCTTTCACGTCAAAAGTGTGGCCGGACATCATCAGCTTGATCTGCGAGCCGAGCTTCATCTCACCGGCGAACACGCGGACATAAATCACCACGCCGCGGTAGGAATCGAATACCGAATCGAACACCAGCGCCGCGAGGTTCGGCTCCGGCAGCGGCTTCGGGGGCGGCACACGCTTGATGACGGCTTCGAGAATCTCGTGGATGCCAATCCCCTGTTTCGCGCTGGCGAGGAGCGCTTCCTCGGCGGGAATGGCGAGGATGTCCTCCAACTGCCGCTTCACCTGCGGCACGTCGGCCTGCGGCAGATCAATCTTGTTGATGATCGGGATGATGGTCAGCTTTTGCTTCAGCGCGAGATGCAGGTTCGCCACCGTTTGCGCTTCCACGCCCTGCCCCGCGTCCACAATCAACAACGCGCCTTCGCAGGCGTTGAGACTGCGCGAAACCTCGTAGGAAAAATCCACGTGTCCCGGCGTGTCAATCAGGTTAAAAATGTAGTCCTGCCCGTCGTCGGCGCGGTAACGCATCGTCACCGGATGCATCTTGATCGTGATGCCGCGCTCCCGCTCCAGGTCCATCGAGTCCAGATGCTGCTCCTCCAGATCGCGGTCGGCGATCGTCGAGGTCGCCTGCAACAAGCGGTCGCTCAACGTGGTCTTGCCGTGATCCACGTGGGCAATAATGCAAAAGTTACGTGTTCTTGATTTATCCATACAAAAAAGTGCGCGAGACGATAGCCTCCGCACGCAACGCGACGCAAGAGGTGTTTTCAGAAAGCTCCCCTGCCCTGCCCCTTAACTCCACAAGAGTTTCCTCTGCGGACCCCTATTTCTTCAGTTCAAACGACACGCTCACATTCGCCCGAATGCCGAGTTTGCCCAGCGCAACCGTATCTGTCCCCTCTGCACCGCTGTGTTCAACGCGGCTCGAGGCTTGAGACATAGGTTCAGACCGACCATAGCTCCATCCGGACCAGCAGGAGTAATACGTCGAAGAATAGTTGTCGTAGCCTTCGGCGATGTTGATCGGCGCGCCAATGGTCTGCCCCAATACCGCCGCCATCTTCACGGCTTTCTCCTTCGCCGCTTTCAACGCCATCTCGCGCGCCTGCTCGCGATGTTTCTTGAACTCCGTTGTCTGAAACTCAATTCCATCAATGTGGTTCACGCCCGCGTCAAGGAGCTGCGTGATGAGTTTCTCCAGCTTCGCGACATCGGCCAGCGTCACCGATAGCGAGTTCCTCACGCGGTAGTCCAGAAAGTCTTTCCGCCGCATATTGTCCATCCACCGAGGTTCAATGGACAGATGATCGGTTTGGATATCCCTTTCTGCCACGCCATGACCTTTGATGGCTGCCAGTGCATCTTTCAGTATCTCGTTGTTCTTCTGCTTGGCCACGATGACGTCTTTGTTATCCGTCTCAATACCCAAGTGGATCACTATCTTGTCGGGCGTCACATAGACAACGGCTTCGCCGTTGACGCTAATCTTCGAACGGCCAGTGTCCATGCTAAGCTCGAATTGCGCCGGGGCCGACGATGCCGCGATGATTGTCAGAGCCAAAACTGCTGCGAATGTTTTCATAGTCGTCTCCGTTCCTTCTTTCGTGTCCGCTCCGCAATTCGAACTGTGGCGGCGGTTTATGACCGCCGTCTGCCTCGATTCATCTCTTCAAAAACTCTAAACGCTGCTGAACCAGTCGGGGAAAAACAGCAGCGCCAAGAGCACGATCAGGCCGAGCAAGAATACGCCCTCGCCGCAAACGCGGTGGAAGACGTTTTCCCTTTTGGAATATCGTTCCGCATACAACACACAGATGCCTGCAAGCGCAAAGGCTGATGCGGTGACAAAGGAACCGACCCAGACCGGATCTTCATAGTTCGCTTTGAACGCGCTCGCAACCACCGCCGCTACGACAAAGACGGTTCTCACACCTATGATGACCCGCGCGTAGAAGAGCGAATACTGGTTCGCGTTTGAATTGTAAGGCATAGCTCTGTAGCGGCGGTCTATGACCGCCGCTCTCGTCGTCATCACTATCGGCGGTCATAGACCGCCGCTACAGACCGCTGCTACAGTAAGCGATTACATCAGCACTCCCAGCGACCGCACCACCACTTGGAGTGGCTACAGCCAACCATCCAGTGGCCTCAGGCTCGCAGCCTGTTGGTGTTCCGGCTTCATCCGGCGCATCAACGAGGCCACCTGAAGGCGGGACACCAACCGCCGACGCTGTGCCTACGTCGGTAGAACTGGCGGCACGGCCGAAAGCCGTTTCCACCGCCTCAAACCCATAACCAACCCGACGCTGGCCGATGCGAGCGCGACAACAGCAAAAGCAACGCACCCACCGGGGAAAGACCGCTGAATGGAAGGAACGATCCAGAGACAGAAGTTAATGAAGGCGGCTGTAGGGGATTCCGCCCCGTGCTTCTGAAGGTCCATCATCCCACCGTAGAGTTTCTCTACTTCCTTCGTCGTGGGATGATTTGCGCCGAGGGATTTCCGGCAGTCCTCCAGCAGGTTCCGATACAGCTCGCGCGCCTCCGGAAACTTCTTTTGCAGAAACAGGCAGAAGCCCAGACCCTTGCGGGCTTCTAAGAAGTCTGGCTGATTGGCCGCCAAGACGCTTTGGCGGCTGGCCAAGACGGCGCGATGCTCCGCCTCGGCCTCGGCGTGCTTGCGCTGGCCCATCAGGACAGCGGCCAAGCTGTTGCGGGTCGAGAGCGTGTCCTGATGCTCCGGCCCCAAGACGCGCAACTGGACGGCCAAGACATCTCGATACTCCTTCTCGGCCTCGGAGAACTTGTATTGGCGCCTCAAGGCCCAGGCCAGGTTGGCGCGCATCTGGAATGTGCTGGCGCTCTCAGGCCCCAAGGCGCGTTCGCGGATCGCGAGGATGGCGCGATACTCTCTTTCGACATCGGCGTATTTGTTTTCGTTGCAAAAGATGTTCGCCAAGTCGCTGCGGGTCGAGAGCGTGTCCTGATGCTCCGGCCCCAAGACGCGCTCCTGGATGGCCACGACATCGCGAAGCTCCCTCATGGCCTCGGCTTGCTTGCCCTGCTTATGCCGGGCCCAAGCCACCTTGTAACGGCCAAGCAGCGTGTTGCGATCCTCCGGGCCGCGGACGCGTTGGCAGGTAGTCAGGCAATCGCGCCATGCCGCCTCGGCCTCGACATATTGGCCTTTGCGAAATAGCTCCACGCCGCGTTTGTCCATCGCTTGGAACGCGGCGAGTTCCTCCATCGTCGGGACGTTTGCCTTCGCGTCGGCGGCGCGTGCGATGAACGGCCCGGTATCGAACGCGAAGAGGAAGCAAAGAAGGAGCGTTGCGCGGAGGAAGACAAACCCCGAAGAGTGCGAGCCTCTAATCCCACAGATGGCGCCCATGACCGCGCCCGTATAGCGCAGGTTCGCGCCGGCGCGCAACGTCAAAAAAAGCCGATGCGCCATTTGAAAAAGGCAGACCCTCGTGATGAAAACGCAAGGCGGCCTCTCGAAGAGTCAAAGCTGAATCTGTTCTATTAGATGTATGATGTCTTCCAGCCATTTCGGCTTTGTTGACCGGTTATTCTCAATGCCTTCGACCATCATCGCCGAATCCATCGTGTCCCTATGCCATGCTCCCAGCGACTTGCGCCGGCCCTCCAGCGACCGCCGGGCAAAGACAAGCGCCTCCGGCTTCCTTTCTAGCTCATTCAGACAATAGCCAAGGCCGTAACAACAGAGGGCAATGTCCGTATCCTCCGCCTTTCGCAGCCGCTCGAGCACAGCCAGCGCCGTCCGATACTCCACTTCCGATTTCGCATATTGTTTCTGGCTGCAAAGGACCGCCCCCAGGTTCATGCGGCTATCCAAAGTCTTGGCGTGCTCCGGCCCAAAGACGCGCGCACGGATCGCCAGGACGGCGCGCTGCTCCTTCTCGGCCTCGGCGTGCTCGCCGCTGTCATCCAAGGCATTCGCCAAGTTGTTGCGGCTGGCCAGCGTGTCGGGATCGTCGGGGCCGAAGACGCGCGCGCGGATGGCCAGGACGGCGCGGTGGCCTTTCACGGCCTCGACGTGTTCGCCCATGTCGTCCAACGCGTTGGCGAGGTTGTTGCGGCTCTTGAGTGTGTCGCGATGCTCCGGCCCCAAGACGCGCGTGCGCGTCTCGATCACGGCACGGAGGAGTTTGGCAGCCTGACGATATTTTTCCTGCTCGGAAAGTTCACGGGCTTTTTGATGATTCGCCGCCGCCCAGCCGGCGGGATCGCGCGCCTTGAAATCGCGCTCATGCACATAGCTGATCCAGCAGTCGCTCGCGAAGGTCGCCAACAGGAACACGACGCCGACTGCGGCCCAACCGAGCAACCGGCGGCGCGGGGAGGGACCGGCGGCAACGGAACTGTGGAGGCTGGAAGCGCCGACGCGAGAGACGCGGTTCCCAGACTTGTCGCTCATGACGCCGCCCGTATAGCGCAGGTTCGCGCTGCCGCGCAAGCGCGAACATGAGCCGAACGTCAAACCTTCGCGGTCAGTCGCCGGCCCAACTCGACGAGACCGTCCGCGCGCGACTGCTCCCCCGCCTCTGCATAGATGCGCAGGACCGGTTCGGTGCCGCTGCCGCGCAACATCAGCCACGCGCCGTCGCGGGCGATCATTTTCACGCCGTCGAAATGCACCACCTCGCTCAGCGGCGAGCCGAGCAGGTCTTGCGCGGGATTTTTCCGGAGCCACTGCATTAACGGCTCGCGCTTCTCCAGCGGATAGCGCACGTCCGCGCGGGCGTAGCGGCTCGCGCCAAACTCGGCGTCCATCTCGGACATGATCTGGCGGACCGGTTTGCGTTCGCAGGCGAGGAACTCCAGCAGCAACAGTCCCGCCAGGATGCCGTCGCGCTCCGGAATCCAGCCTTTGAAACCGACGCCGCCGCTCTCCTCGCCGCCCATAAGCACGTCGGTCTCGCGCATGAGTTTCGCGGTCCATTTGAAACCGACGGGTGTCTCGCGCAGCGTCAGGCCGTATTTGGCGCAGATGCGATCCACCATGACGGTGGTGTTCAACGCCTTCGCGACGCAGCCGGTTTGCTTGCGATGGCGGATCATGTGCAGGAGCAGCATGGCGAAACAGTAATGAGTGGTGATGAACTCGCCCTGCGGGTCCATCGCGGCGATGCGGTCGGCGTCGCCGTCGGTCACGAGCGCGATGTCGGCGCGGTGGGTGCTCAGGTAGCCGGCCAATGAGTGGAGATTCGGCGCGATGGGTTCGGGGTTCACACCGCCGAAGGTAGGGTCGGCGTTCGCGCGCAGCGTTGTGGTCGTCATGTCGTGTGGCGAAAGAATCTCCTCAATCTCGCGCCCGCCGCAGCCGTGCATCGAGTCCACCACGATGCCCAGCTTCGCCTTTGCGATTCGCTCCAAGTCCACGAAACGGCCGACCGCCGCACGATGCGGCCCGCGCACGTCCTCCACGACAATCCTCCCCTGCCCTCTCGCCGTCTCGAACGGAATCGTCCTCGGTGGCTTGCAATCCAGCAGTTTCTCGACCGCGTCGGTCATTTCGGAGTCTGCGGAACCAGCGAAGTCGACCTTGATTTTGACGCCGTTGAACTCCGGCGGATTGTGGCTTGCGGTAATCATGACGCCGCCGATCAAGCCGCGGTCTTTGATGGCATAACTCACCGCCGGTGTCGGCGAGGGTTGCGTGGTGAGGATCGTTGCGATGTCGTTGCCCGCGAGCACCTCCGCGACGGTAATGGCGAATTTGTCCGACTGAAGCCGGGTGTCGTAGCCGACCACCGCGCGCGGCGCCACGCCTTTGCGCGCCGCCGCCTCGCGCCAGTAAATGGCGACGGCTTGTGTTACCCGCCGGACATTCTCGACCGTGAACCCCTCCGACATCAGCGCCCGCCAGCCGTCGGTGCCGAATCGGATAGGCGTTGGCATGGGATGCCGTGTGCCTAAGTTGGATTGCACGCGCGGCGCATGGCAGTGATGGCTTCCGCCATGTCCGGCGCATGGAACAACGCCACACCCGCCACCATCACGTTTGCCCCTGCTGCCGCACATCTGCCGACGGTCTTATCCGAAACGCCACCGTCCACCTGGATGTCGAAGTCCAATTTCCGCGCCTCGCGCAACTCCACCAGTTGCGCAACCTTTTCCAGAGCGGCTTCAATGATCGGCTGTCCGCCGAAGCCGGGATTCACCGTCATCACCAGCACCAGTTTCACCCGGTCGAGGTGAGGCTGGATGGCTTTGATGGGCGAGCCGGGATTGAGCACAATGCCCGGTGGTCTGCCTGCCACGCGAATCGCTTCCAAAGTGGCCGCGACGTTGCAGGGGCTTTCAATGTGAATGCTTACGCGATCCGCACCCGCCTCGATGAACGCCGGCACAAACTTGTCCGGCCGATCCACCATCAGATGCACATCGAGCGGCAGCTTCGTCGCACGTCGCACACCGCGCACGACATCCGGTCCGACCGTGAGGTTTGGCACGAAATGGCCGTCCATCACATCCACGTGCAACCAATCGGCTCCCGCCGCCTCGGCGCGCACAGACTCTTCCGCCAGCCGGCCGAAATCGGCTGCGAGGATGGATGGAGCAATAATAATCGAACGTCGCATACGATGAGCACACTTTAACGGCGCACTGCGAGCGCAGGCAAGCAGATTGAAACTGGCCTCCCCTGCCGGGGTCACTTCCAAAAGTTAGTGGGCAGAAAGCCCGCTATAGGAACCCGAATCCGGTTTACGGACTTGCGGGCGGCCACTCGCCCTCTGACCGTGGAGCACAACTGGCAGCAATCACTGACTCGTAATGCACGATTGGCATCAAGCAATCGCACCCCGCAACGTTTGCAGAACCGATTTATTTCAGAACGAACACTCTGACTTTTTTCGGACCGATTATTCATTGTGCAACACCTTTCACCAGATTGGCCAATTTGTCAAATTTTGCTATTTATAGACACCGCATTTGACATCATTTCCCCTTCGGTTGTTGAATCAATTCGATCTCGTAACCCTCTGGCGCATCAATAAAAGCGATCACTCCCCCATCACTACTGCGGTGCGGACCGTCGCTAACCAATATGCAAACTTTCTTCAAGTGCGCTTCAAAGACATCCCAGTCTTCCACCTCAAACGCCAAATGTGTCAGATCGGGCTGAACCTGCACCGGACCGCTCGCAGGATAGTGACAAATCTCGATCAGTTCATCGCTGCCGGGCACCTTCAGGAACACCAACTCCGAGCCACGCCCGCTCTTGCTGCGGCGAAGTTCCTGCAGGCCAAGCACGTCCTTGTAGAACCGAATCGTTCGCTCCAGATCGTTCACGCGGTAGCGCGTGTGCAGCAGTTTCGTGATCATGACGGCCAACGTAATTCACGCTCATGACAGTCGCAAGTTGCACGCACCCTGATTTCACCGTTGATTTAGCGCTGGTGGCGGGCTACTAATACCGGCCCGACGCCGGGCCTGTGTTGCCGGCGTCGTTCGTTGTAGAGAGAGCGAGTAACGACATGAGCAAGAAAATCGATGCCAAGAAGATCCGCGCCACGCAGCCGCCAGCCGCGGCGGTGGCCCCTGCCCTGCCCTGCCCCGATGCCGGCCAGCCGATGAAAGGCGCTGACATTCTCGTGGCCTGCCTTGAGCGCGAGGGCGTCGAAGTCATCTTCGCTTATCCCGGTGGCGCCTCGATGGAGATCCATCAGTCGCTGACCCGCTCGAAGCAAATCCGCACCATCCTCTGCCGCCACGAGCAAGGCGGCGCGTTCATGGCGGGCGGCTACGGTCGTGCCACGGGCAAGGCCGGCGTCTGCATGAGCACCAGCGGTCCCGGCGCGACGAACCTCGTCAGCGGCATTGCGGACGCTTATATGGATTCGATCCCGCTGGTGGCTATCACCGGCCAGGTGGCGCAAAGCGCGATCGGCAAGAGCGCGTTCCAGGAAACGGACGTGTTCGGCATGACGCTGCCGATCGTCAAGCACAGCTACCTGATCACGGACATCAACAATCTGCCTCGCATCATCAAGGAAGCGTTTTACGTCGCGCAAACGGGCCGACCCGGCCCGGTGGTGATTGACATCCCCAAGAGCATCCAGCAGGCGATGGTCGCACCGGTGTTCCCCGACAAGGTGAATCTGCCCGGTTATTCCGCACAGCCAGTGGACGCCGATCTCGACGTGAAGTTGGAGAAGCTTGCCGCGCTGATCGCCAAGAGCGAGCGGCCACTCATCTACTGTGGCGGCGGTATCATCAGTTCTGGCGCACACAAGGAGTTGCTGGAATTCGCTGAGAAGACGCAGATTCCCGTGACGACGACCCTCATGGGCTGCGGCGGTTTCCCGGAGACGCATCCGCTGTCGCTGAAGTGGCTCGGCATGCACGGCACCGTCTATGCCAACTGGGCCGCTGACAACGCCGACCTCCTCATTGCGCTCGGCGTGCGGTTCGACGACCGCGTGACCAGCAAGGTGAGCGAGTTCTGCAAGCACGGCACCATTGTCCACATAGACATTGATCCGAGTGAGATCAACAAGAACAAGCCGGCCAACCTCGCCGCCGTCGCCGACGTGCGGCTGGCGCTGGAGAAGCTGAACAAAATCGCGAAGCCGCCGGCCCACAAGTTCAAGACGTGGCGCGCGAAGATCGCCGAGCAGAAGGCAAAGTATCCCCTCGCCTACAAATTCACCGACGAGGTGCTGCGCAGCAAATACGCCCACGATTTTCTCAAGGGCGATTCGTCGCAGATCATCATGCCGCAGTTCGTTGTCCAGCAACTTTGCGAACTGACGCAGGGCGATGCCATCATCGCCACGGGCGTGGGCCAGCACCAAATGTGGTCGGGCCAATATTACACCTTCACGCATCCGAGGACGTTCCTGACCAGCGGCGGCCTCGGCGCGATGGGCTTCGGCTGGCCCGCGGCCATCGGCGCAAAGGTGGCGTATCCGGACAAGCAGGTCATTGACATTGACGGCGACGGCAGTTTCCTGATGAACGTGCAGGAGATGGCCACGGCGCACATCGAGCGCATCGCGGCCAAGGCGATTATCCTCAACAACCAGCACCTCGGCATGGTGGTGCAGTGGGAGGACCGCTTCTACAAGAGCAACCGCGGTCACACCTATCTCGGCGACCCGCATAATCCGCACGTGATCTACCCCGACTACGTGAAAATGGCGCAGAGCTTCAACGTCCCAGCCGAACGCGTGCTCTACAAAAAGGGCGTGCGACCCGCGCTGGAACGGATGCTGGCGAGCAAGGAACCTTACCTGCTCGACATGATCACGCCTTACACTGAACACGTGTTGCCGATGATCCCCGCGAATACTTCGTTCAAGAGCATCATCATCGAGTAGGAGTCGCGCCGCTCTCTGACGCGACTACTGGAAACTCAACATCTCAATCAGCTCCGCGCCGCGCTTGGTGAACTGCCAGCCGCGCCGCTTCGCATTGCGCTCTACCATGCGACGCGCCGGACAGGCGTCCACGGCAGGCTGATTGACTGACAACACCTGCGGCTGCGTGACGGACACGTCAGTGCGCGGGCGCGCGAACGTCGGCACGCCCACCGCCATGAACCACACCTCATACGCTGTCACTGGTTTTGGCTCCGGGCCATTGACAACACCCCACTGTTGCGCGCGCATCCACGACAACGGCGGCCGTCGCGCTGGAAACAGCACGGTAAACGCCACGGGCTGCGCCTCGATGTGGGAGCGGAAGTTGAACGTGGGAGTTTCGCGTGCGGCGAGGAAGATGGGCGCGGGATTGATCCCCTGCAAGTTGATGCCGTTGTAGTTGGCGTGATCGTTGCGGTCACCTTTGCTCAGGCGCAGCGCAAACCATGCGGCGAAGTTGCGGTTAATCTGGAAGCTAATCTCGAAATGCAAGTGCGCGCGCTCCTTCGGAATCTTCTGCGTGCCGGAGTAGCCAAGCACGGCAATCCAATCGCCGCGTTTCACCTGCTGGCCCGCGCGCAGACCCGGCGCGAAACCGCCAAGGTGCGAATAGAGCGAGAACACTTCCACGCCGTCCCAGTTGTGCCGCACCAGCAGATACCGCCCGTAGTTGGACTGGCCCGCTACCTTCGCCACGTAAGCCACATCTCCATCCCCCACCGCAAAGATGCGGTCGGTCGGCTCGCCGCGCCGGTCGCGTTCCAGGCAACAGATGTCCATGCCTTCGTGAAACTGCTGTCCGCCGCTGCGCACGCAGCCGTATTGACCGCTGCGCCAGTCGTGCCCGGCCGTGCCTTGGAAGAACTGTCCCTCCCCGCTCGGCGAGTAAAGAGCATGGTTTGCAGTTGGCAGACCGATATCCGCCGCCCATACACAAACTGGCAGCAGCAGGAGAAAGATGTTGCGCAGCATCGTCATGCCACGATATGAAATTAGAAACCTAAATTGCAAACCAAGATGAAAACTCCATTATCACGGCCTTACATTACGCAGGAGATCAAAGACGCGGTGTTGCGCGTCATTGACGGCGGCAACTTCATCCTCGGCAAGGAATCCGAGGCGTTCGAAAAGGAGATGGCCGCGCACACCGGCACGAAGCATTGCGTGCTGTCGGTGAACTGGACCGCCGCTATCTTCCTGCTCTGTTATGCGCTGAAGCGCACCGGCAAGCTCAAGGAAGGTGACGAGATCATCATCCCCAGCCACACGGCGTTCCCGAGCTGCGAGCCGTTCATCCACCACGGCGCCGTGGTGAAGTTCGTGGACATTGACGACACCTACACCGCCGATCCAGCGCTCATCGAGAAGGCGATCACCAAGAAGACCGTCGGCATCCTGCCAGTTCACATCTACGGCCAGCCGTGCAATATGGACCGCATCAAGGCGCTCGCCGCGGCGAACAACCTCTGGATCATCGAGGATTGCGCGCAGGCACAGGGCGCGAAATACAAAGGTGCGCGCGTCGGTTCCATGACGATGGCGGCTGGCTTCTCGTTCTTCCCCTCGAAGAACCTGACCGTCTTTGGCGACGGTGGTGCGATCACGACCAACGACGACGAACTGGCCGGCCTTGTCCGCAAGCTGCGCAACCACGGCAAGCGCGACAAGTTCACCAACGACATGATCGGCTTCAACCTGCGCTTCAACGAGATCAACGCAGCCATCGGCCGCATCCAGTTGCGCGAACTCGACCGGCTCAACCAGGGCCGCCGCGACGCCGTCGCGCTTTATCGCAAGTTGCTTGGCGGCATCAAAGGCATCGTCCTGCCGCCAGAGCGTCCGGGCTGCGAGCCTGTCTATCACATGTTCGTCATCCAGGTGAACGACCGCGACAAGCTGGCGAAGTTCCTTGCCGAGAAAGGCGTCTCCACCGGCATCCACTACCCCATCGCCTGCCACCAGCAGCCGGCCATCCAGGCGCTCTACAAGAACATCCCGTCGCTGCCAATGACCGAGTTCGTCGTGGGCCGCATCCTGTCGCTGCCGATCTACGGCGAGATCACGCCGGAGCAGGTCACGTTCACCTGCGACTGCATCAAAGAGTTCCTCAAGGTTTAACCAATGACAGACGAACGCCCGGTCTTGTCTCTCGTTGTCCCCGTTTACAACGAAGAGGATAATCTTCGCCCTCTTGCGGCTGCGATCCACGAGGCGATGAAGACCGTCGGCGTCACCTACGAGGTCGTCCTTACCGACGATGGCAGCCAGGACCGTTCGTGGCAGATCATGAAGCAACTGGCCACCGACGACCGGCGCATCCGCGTCCAGCGGTTCGAGTTCAACTGCGGCGAGACGGCCGCCAGCGAGGCCGGCATGAGGGCCGCGCGCGGCCAGTATATCGTCACCATTGACGCCGACCTCCAGAACGACCCGCGTGACCTGCCGGGCTTCCTTGAGGCGCTGAAGACCTACGACGTCGTTTGCGGCACCCGCATCGCCAGCCGCGGCGAAGGCGATAATTGGATTCGCATCGCATCCTCGCGCATCGCCAACTGGGTTCGCAACTCGCTCAGCGAAGAGAACATCACCGACGCCGGCTGCACCTATCGCGCCTTCAAGCGCGAGTGCATTGACAAGGTCAAGCTCTACCGCGGCATGCACCGCTTCCTGCCCACCCTCTTCAAGATGGAGGGCTATACCGTCACCGAGATCCCCGTGACCAACAACCCGCGCCTGGCCGGCGAGTCCAAATACGGCGTCTGGAACCGTCTCTTCAAGAGTTTCCACGACCTGCTGGCCGTCCGCTGGATGAAGAAGCGCGTGCTCAACTACCACGTTGGCGAGCGCATCAACTGACCGCCGCCACAATCAGGGAGCCGGATGAAGCCACATGCCAAACCCCACGAGCAACCGCCGCAAACTCCCCCCGCCGCCCGAATCCTTATCGTGGACGATGACACGGACATCCTCGACGTGTTTCCGCACTTGCTTCGCCCCGGCCAGTATTCCATTGCTGTAGCATCGCGCGGTTCCCTCGCGCTGGAGTTGGCCTCACACCGCACCTTCGACCTCGCATTCGTGGATTATTTCATGGACGACATGAACGGGGTTGTGGTCTCGCAGAGACTGCGCCACGCGCAGCCCCACATCCAGATCGTCCTCATGAGCGGGTTTTCCTTCGACGACAAGTCCGAGATCATAGCCAGTTCTGGCGCCCGTGCATTTCTTCACAAGCCTCTGAACGCCGAATACCTTCAGGCGCTCACCGACCGCCTTCTGGCTGGCAAAACGCCGGATGACGCCGCGCCGCACTAATCGCACAGCTTTGCAGAGTCCACGCTCATGGTTCGCGTTGTTGTAGTGTCGTCCGTCTCGGCCGACAATAGTGATTACCCCACCCATCCTCAACGCAGCACGTCATTGCGGCCGAGACGGCCGCCACTACAACGTATGCGATGCCTTTCGCATTGCAGCAATGTGCTTCTTCGTTTTCCCTCACAGACTCAAGTGCTGGACTGCGTCACTCCAGCCACCATAGCCGGTGTGGCCGCCTCTTCAAATAGCTTCCACGACCTCCCCGCCGCCCGCTGGATGAAAAAGCGCGTCCTCAACTGCAAGGCGGCGGCGATCAGCCGACCGCTCCACTGGCTGGTTTTGCAATCTTCCTCATAATCAACCAGAATCTCGATCCGCTGACAGGACGGTCTGCGATCACCTTCCCATCGTAAAGGATACTGAACATGCCATAGGGCGTCGGGAGATCCCTTGACGCCTTGGCGCTCCTGACTCGAACCACTTTCGGTTGCAGCCCCAAGGCTCTGGACATCTCCGTAATGTCCGCCACGCACTTTGGAACCATAGGGCACTGATCCGCAGCAAGGATCGTGAGACCCTTCTTGTGCCTCTTCAATAGTCGCTCCCTTTGGACGATGAAACGAGGATCCGGGGCGGCTCTCTTGAGCTTCTTGACGAGCAACTCGTAAGGCGGACAGCTCTCCACCGAGACAAAACCAGCCTTGATGAAGAAATCCCTTCGCGCCATGAAACTATCGGAACTGGTCACCACCGCGACCCCGCGGCACTTACTCTTCTTTGCGTCCCTGAGACAACTGTCCAACAGGAGAGTGCCCAGCCCTTTCCCCTTGTGTTTGAAGTTGACCATCAGGCAATGGATGACAAGGTAGCCCTCCGCCTCCACAGGTCTCCAGGCACGATTGCCAGGGGCGTATTCGATCATCCCAATATCACCAAATCTCCGAGATCGGAGCACCTTGAACCTCAGGCCTTCCGAGTAGCGCTCCTTCAGCCAGTCCGTTTTACGACGATGTCCCAGGTTGTTGGCGTCTTTGTAGCCACAGAAGCTGCAACTGCTGATGTTCTCAGCGTTGGTGTCAACGATTTCGTAGTCTTTCATCTTGCTGCTCCGGTCGGTTGCAGAACACCAGAACTGAGCGACGCGGGCGGCCCAGCGCGTCCGCCTTGGCAACCGACGTTGCCCGCCCGCGTTCGCTCCAGTGATTCTGTTGGGCGGTGCCCCAACTCATCACCGCGGCATCAGCGCGAACACACCCCAGCCCAGGTATTCACGCGTGTAAGCGGCGTAGCGCTTGGGTTCCGAGGTCAGTTTGGCTCGAACCTCTTTCACGAACTCGTCGCCGGGATTGGCTTCAAGCCATCGGCGCATGGTGAGCCATTTGGCCGCCTCGTATCTGTCCCAGTCGTCTTGGTCAGCCAGAACCATTTCCACGACGTCGTAGTCAAGGTGGCCGAAAGACGCGAGAAGTTCTGGGAGCATGAGAAAGTCGGAGATTGAGTTGGCAAGACAGCCCTTGGCAACATCTTCCGTCGGCGGTAACCGCCGCCAGTAGGGCTCGCCGATGAGGATGATCCCTCCGGTGCGCAGACTCCGCGCCAGAAGCTCGATAGTGCCAACGACTCCCCCGGCGATCCAAGTGGCACCGACACAGGCTGCCACACTGGCCTTCTCGTCAGAGACATAGCCGGCAGCATCGCCATGGATGAACTTGACTTGATCGGCGACGCCGAGTTCTTCCGCACGGAGTTTCGCTTGCTCGGTGAACAACTGGCTCATGTCGATGCCGATGCCGATGACGCCGTGATCGCGTGCCCAGGTGCACAGCATCTCCCCCGAACCGCTGCCGAGGTCGAGCACTCGGGTCCCCGCTTCCAGACGCAGCGCCGCGCCGAGGGTGGCGAGCTTTTCGGGTGTGATCGGGTTGTGGATGCGGTGAGCACTTTCAGTGATGTTGAATATCCGTGGGATGTCCATTGTGAACAATTTCCTTACGGGTGTGAATAGATTCGGTCAGGGCCTAGACGATTCAGATCACCGATGGCGGCCGCTCCGCGACTGCCGAATTGCCCAGCCGCGTCGCGGGGCCACCATTCGGTGCAGCGCATGGTTCGGCCGTGTAGGGTTCTCATTCATGTCGTTGCCTGAAGAAATAGCGCCCGACGCGTCTGGAGTAATCTCGATAAGCATCACCGTAAAGTCCCGTGAGAAACCGCTCCTCTCGATCCATCATGGCATGTAGCAGCGGCACCCAAACCAAGGCGAGCACCATGAAGGATAGCCGACCGCTCAGCAAAAACGTCCCCATAAACCAGAGGTCGATGGCAACGTATATGGGATGCCGTGTCCAGCGGTAGACGCCTCCGGTGACGAGAGGTCCAGGCGCACTCCGGTCAAAACCCAGCCGCCACGACGCCCCGAGGTCGCGGAGCGAAATGCCGTAGAGTATCACTGCCCCGGTCACGATCAGGACTCCCAACGCCTGACTGGCTAGCCCATCAACCACCGACCTTTCCAGAACCGAGGGTCCAATGTGAAAACGAAGCTGCCACGCATACGCAATGATCTCGTAGGCGAAGGTCAGCAGACACGCAGCCATCACCGTATCGGCCAGCATCTGCCAGCCCGTCCGCTGCCGATCCACCACGAAGACCGACACTCCGCGCGCCCGCAACATGAGAGCACGCATCAGGGCGAGACCCATCCAACACGTAAGCGCGCCGAATGCAAAACACTCAGAGAATCGTGACATTGTCATGGCGCGTGCAGAGGTCGGCCGAACATGTATTAGACAGCCTAATTGTCGTCTTACAAGGCGACATGGCGAACTTTCTCTCTGGTGTTTTGCCGTGTCCAGAACATTTCAAGCCGCGTCTGCCGCCGTCTCTTCAGTAGTCCAGCAAGGCCTTATTGGCAACTGACGTGGTCTGCCCACGCTGGCTCCTGTGACCTTGTTCGGCTATTGGTCTTTCATGACAGGAGTCCAGCCACAAAATCTCCTGTGACTCTTGGGTCTGCAAGTGACCAAATCTGAGTAGATGCGCCAGGCAATCTGTCATCTTCGTAGGCCGCTACACTGATGTCCTCAAGACGAATCTCAATAACCAGCGGCGGCTGAGTGCTCAAGCTCTGACGCACCTGACTTTCCAATGTGCTCGTCTTAGCTGGCGTCACTGCCTTCGGATCAACCAGCCCAATCCGAAAGAACAAATCATTGTCAACATCGGTGAGCGTCCTGTGGTAGCCGTGCAAGATACCGAATCGCTGTGCTGCATGGCGAACGATGTCGAGTGTAGCGGGATAAGTCCGAGCCTCCAGAGAAAAGGCAGCAGGCGTGGCAGGTGGCGCTATGAACGGCTCGCCCCGAACTGGCCAGCCCATCAAGACCACCTTGTCACCCTGCACCGAAAAGGACCGCTCGTAAGGCCGTGTCTTACGACTGGTGAATGGATAATCGCGATTGTCGAAACCGCCAATCTGAACTTCGAAAGGGAGTAACCCGCATCCGCGCAGGTATGCGAAGTATCCAGCGAAATCCATAACCACATCGCGTCCGCGGTGCTTGGCAAAGTTAGCGTTAAAAGGCGGAGAAGCGATGCGACGCTCAAGGCCGACGACGGTGGCATGAATCTGTCGGAGGTCATAGGGAGTGAATGCCGAGCCAAGAGCCTGCGTTACGCACTGCTGGCATTGGATAATTGCTGCCGCGAAGTCCGGCCGCTTCTCTCCGTAAAGTGAAATCAGTGTTGTCTGAGTCATTGGTGCGTGGGTGTTGTTGTGGCCTAACATGTATTCGTTAACCGATTTGGCGTCCTACAAGGCGACATGGAGGACTTTCTCGCTGGCTTCTTGCCGTGTCCAGAACATTTCAGGCCGCGCCTGCCGCCACCTCTTCAAAAGCTTCCACGACCTCCCCGCCGCCCGCTGGAGCGCATGGGTTAGGCATTCCTGCCTCGTTCTGCATTTGCCTTTCGCGCCTTGCGACAATCGTGACATCTGACCGCGGTCGCATCCATGTGGCCTTTTGCTTCCTCGTAATACCACTTCTGATCCGCTGCCTTCCAGATTTCCTCCTTGCCGCAATCGCGACACCGAAAAGGCTTGGCGATGCAAAACTCCGGCAACCACCCATAGGTGTTGATGTGGTCCAGTTTCGACGGGTCAGCGGGCAATGCGGATGGGTGTTGACGTTGAACTTCCTTGGGCAGCGCCGCAATGCGCTTGGCTTCGGCCAACTCCTTGGCCGTCGGATTGCGACCCGTGTTTCGTTCAATAGACATACGATTGCAGTCTAACGCCCGAACTGAGCTATCGCGAACCGCGCGCCAGCGCGGGGCGCGGTTAGCTCCAGTGATTTGATAGGCCTTACGCTTTGCCTCAATCGCGTTCCTCCCGGTAAGCCTCTCCGTAAAAGACGAATCGCTGCCCCTCCTGTAGGAGATGAGGCGTGTTGCGTCTCCACCAATCGGCTGCCTCAGGAGAGGATTGAGCTAGTCTTTCGATAGCAGTCGGAGCGTCCACGACGTATCCGTCTACCCGCGTAAATCGGCGCAATAGCAAAGCCAGCAGAATCCTCCAGCTCGTCCTTGGGGCAGAAATAGCACCAAAGATTGGCAATGTGCGCCTACCGCCTTCGCCCTCAGCAAGCGGTAGCACGAGACCGACCCAAGCTTTCCTCACATGCTCTGGTGCTTCTCCTGGTGGAATATCAACAATGCGTATATTCACAGCTTTGTGGCCTATCGCCCCAAGCTCAGCGACCCGGCGCACGGGACGCACGGATTACAACCGCGACGCTCTCGCCGGGTTCGCTGCAGCGCCAGACTGTGTGAAAACTTCGGTGGGCTGAAGCGTGAGATCGAAGTCGGGGTAAACAGTGCGGTTGGTTGAGCTGTTTTGTTTCGCCGCGCCGCGCGAAAAAGA
>JBAYFL010000014.1:0-163215 GCA_041667205.1 Verrucomicrobiia bacterium
CCGGGCAGTTCTGGACCCGCGGCGGCCTGCGCCACTTGGATGGTTTGGAAGAAGCTCGCGACAACGGCCACTGGGATGAACTCTGGCTCACGGCTTGATGGCGCGGGTGCCAAGTTGCGCCCAATTGCACGCTCTCTCCTTCTCATTTCTGATTTCTGCCCGCCAATGAACACTCCACTATTTTCAATCCCGTCTGTCCTTACTGAATTCCGTTTTCACTGCACGGCGTTCGGTGTCGGTGAGGGCTGGCTTCCTCTGGACGGCGCCGAACGTGACCGGAATTCCCGGTAATGCTCCGGGCACATTCTTAAAGTCAAAATCCTTCACTGCCTCAGCAGCCAGTGTCGCGAGGCGGTAGTGCAGGCGATAGGCAGTCAGTGCGTGCTCGTTGGGATTGCCGTGGTAGCGGTTGCACAGAAAAATAACAAAGGTGCGCGAGAACGGATCAATCCACAGCGCCTAGCCGGTCCAGCCCGCATGGCCATAGCCGCCCACCGGAAACAAGGCGCCACGCTGGAACGAGTAATCATGTGGTGGAGAATGATAGGGCGAGTCGATGTCCCAGCCCAAGCCACGCCGCACGGGCAGATTCCCCGCGCCGGGGCAGCGCAAGCCGGACGGACTTTGCACGCTGGTCATCTGTCGGACGGTTGCGGCACGTAACACCCGGATGCCGTCGAGTTCACCGAGGTTGAGCATCATGCGTGCGAACCGCGCGAGATCATGAGTGGTGGTGAATAGTGATGCATGGCCCGCAACTCCACCCATGAGACGCGCCATGTTGTCATCAACCAGGCCTCGCCCTGGCGAACTCGTCGGCGCCACTCGGCACAGATGCCTGCCTGCGGGACGGAACACCGTGTCTTGCATTTGCAGCGGGCGGAAAAGTTCCGTCATGCAGAAGTCATCCAGTGTTTTGCCCGTGACGCGCTCAATCACAACCCCGAGCAACATGGTGCCCACGCTGCTGTAGGCAAAAGCAGAACCAGGCTCGAACGCGGGTCGTTCACGACAAGCCAGTGCAACGGCCTCGTCGCGACTGCTGAAGGGCTGGGTTTTCGGATCCAGGTTCGTTCTCAAGCCAGAAGTGTGCAGCAGCAGATGCAGGATGGAGATCTTCTCGCGGCCTTCACCGGTGAACCCAGGCAGGTGTTTCGATACAGGATCATCGAGTCTCATCAAGCCACCCTCCACCGCTTTCATGGCCGCGCTCGCAGCGGCGACGACCTTGGTGATGGAGGCGACGTCGAACAACGTGTCCTCGGTCATTGGCTCCAGCGTTGGACCCAACGAGCGTTGCCCATAAGCCCTATGATAAGCTACGCCATTCCGCTCCACCCAGAGTGCCGCGCCCACCAGCTTCGAGTTCGTGATCGCCCCTTCAATTACGGCATCCATAGCGGCGAGCTTCTCCAGTCGGAACGTGCCTTGTAGGCGAGGGCGTTCGGCCTTGGGAGACTGAACATCGGTCTCAGCAGCAGAGGCGGAAACCAGCGGGGCTGCCAGCAGGATGAAGAAGGTAAAGAGTGTATTCATGGGCATGACTTTATGGACAACTCATGGTTGCGACAATAACGGACCTTGACGCCTGCGGTGAGACGGCTGTCAACGATCATTTCAGTGTCCCGATGTTCGCCGCGTCGTGCAGCGCCTTCATCTCAGCGTCGGTGAGCGCGCGGTTGAAGACGGCTAGGCCGCCAAACCTGCCTTTCGTCGTCGCCCCTTCGGGGAATAGTGAGCCGGCGGCGTAGCGGGCGCCGACGCAGAAGTCGGAACCGCCCATCGGCTTGGTCTTCGCGTGCAGCGCGGGGTCGTAGCGGAAGATGCCGCGGCCGTGGAAATACGGGTTCATGCCGCGGTCCCTGCCGCCGGGGCCTTCGTGGGTGAAGTAACGGTCGCTGCGCTTGTCCTTCGCGGGGTCGAGTCGGCGCGCGTCGAGCACGCCGTTGATGTAGGCGCGGATGTATTTCGAGTCGTAGGTGAAACCCAGTGTCACCCATTGTTCCTCCGGCACCTCGTGTGCCGTCACGGCATAATCGCAGCACCACGGAAACGCGCTGCCGTCGGCCCGGCGCGTGACGCCGCCCTCGTTGGAAATGTGCGGCACGAGCCGGCGTTCGCCGCCATAGGTGGGCATGTTCAGGAGCATCGCGTATTGGCGCGTGCCGCCGTCGTCGTGCTCGCCTTTGCCCTCGCACCACATCCCCGCGACGGTGCGGCTCACCTCGAGGTCAATGAGCCGCACGACGGCGAACATCGAGACCTGCGCGTCCTTGCCGGAGATGTTGAGGTCGCCCGTCTCGGCGTAGCGGATGCGGAGGAACTGTTTGCCGTTCAACTCCGCCGAGTAGCCGGAGAATAGCCCGCCCGCGACGCGGGCAATGGGGCCGCCGACCTCAACGAGCGGATGCTTCTCCTTCGTGCCGCTGGAAACGCGCGGCTGGCCGCCCTCCTCGCCGAACGTCCAGAACGCGACGAGGCCGGGCATCTTCTCGACGACGGCGCGGTTGCCGATTGGGTCGGCGGCGCAAGCGAGCGATGTGGCAGCAAGCAAAGATGCGGCAGTCTTCATAAGGCGGTGTGTCTCAGTGCAACAATTCCACCCGATTCATCATAACGGCTTGGCCGCGCAGCAACACGCGATCACCGCGCACGGCGGCTTTCACCACGCCGCCGCGCGCGCTGGCTTGGTAAGCGGTGAAGTCGCTTTTGCCCAGCTTTGCCTGCCAGTAGGGGCCGAGGGTGCAGTGGGCGGAGCCGGTGACCGGGTCTTCATTGACGCCTACCGTTGGAGCAAAGAAGCGCGACATAAAATCAAACTCCGGCGACTTGCCGAGGCAGGTGACGATTATGCCGCGCTCCGTCAACGGAGCGAGCACGGTGAAGTTCGGCTTCAGCCCGCGCAGCGTGTGTTCGTCCGCCACTTCCACGAGATGATCCGTCCCGTTGCCGCCGGTCCAGAGTAGCTCTGCGCCGAGTGCATCGCTCAATCCGGGCGGCGTCGCGCAAGGCGCGGTTGGCGTGGCCGGGAAGTCCATCTCGATCCAGTCGCCTGCGCGCCGACATGTCAGCCAGCCGCTCAACGTGTGGAAGCGCGCGGGCTGGTCGGCGGCCAGCGCGCCGGTTTCCCAGAGCGTGTGCGCGCTGGCAAGCGTCGCGTGTCCGCAGAGCTTCACCTCCACAGCCGGCGTAAACCATCGCAATGAGTAACCGCCAGCGATAGGATGCAGGAAGGCCGTCTCGGAAAGATTCATCTCGCGGGCGACCAGTTGCATCCAGACTTCATCAGTGGGTTCGCCGAGCACGCACACGGCGGCGGGATTGCCGGCGAATGGTCTGTTGGTGAAGGCATCAACGACATGGAGCGTGGGATGACGCTGAACCTGGGATGAGGCGGATGAATTCACGGCCTAGAAATACCCGCCCTTCTCCGTGATCTGGTGGATGCTCTGCCCTTCGGCGACCCAGCCGAAAATCTTCTTCTCATTGGCGCGGATCTCCTCGGCGCGGACCAGCACGTCGTGGGCGATGTCGCGCGGGACACAGACCACGCCGTCGCAGTCCGCGAAGACCACGTCGCCGGGCTTGATCACCACGTCGCCGATCTTGATCGGCACCTGATAGTGCGTGATGAGGCAGCGGCCGAGCGAGCCGTTCGGGATGCGGTGTTTGTAATAGACCGGGAACGGCTTCTCCAGAATCTGCTTCGTGTCGCGGATGCCGCCGTCAATGCACGCCGCCTTCACGCCCTTGCCGTAGGCGGTCGCGGTCATCACGCCGCCCCAAAGCGTGGCCTTCTCGTCGTTGGAAGTGTCCCAGACCACGAACGTGTCCTCGCCCATCTCGTCGAGCATCTGCGTGCGGAACGTCATCTCGCCAGTGATCTTCACGTTCGGCGCGCTCTTGACGGTGAACGCGATGCCGGCCACGACATCGCTGTCGCGCAACGGCCGCAGGTGCCCCGGCAGCGACTGGTCGAGCAGGCAGAACTCGCGCAGCACGTCGCTGATCGCGCCCGTGTAAAGCTGCTCGTAGCGTTTGAGCAGTTCCTTGACAGGCACGGGGAACGGTTGGGTGGAGACACCCTCGCGCTGGGCGATGAGCTTCTCCAGTTTCATCATCTTTGCTTCTTTTTGCAGCAGGTTTTCGTTTTTCATAAATTTGGACAGTAGTTGTTAGTAACGCTCATCGAACAATCGTGCCATACACAGGTCATCCACACTTGTGTCGCCGATTCGCACCGCACCGCGCCGGCAGCCTTCGAGGACGAAACCGAATTGCTTGTAAAGCTTGATGGCAGCCACATTCGTCGCAAAGACGCCCAGTTCCACGCGCCGCAGCGTCGGACGGTCCTTCACCCACTCGAACAGCCAGTTCAGCAGCGCGCGCCCGATGCCCCGTCGCCGATACTCGCGCAACACTGTCATGCCAAACTTGCCGCAGTGCGCCGCTCGCCGTCGCGTCTCGACTCGGAAAGTGAGCATGCCAACGATGCGCCCATCTTGCTCGGCCAGCAGCAACACTGAGTTGGACGTCTCCGTGTGCAGTCGGATAAACTTCTCCTCCTCGACCACTGACGGCACAGTCTCGAAACCGTAAACGAACGGGCAGTCTTCTTCCATGAAAGCCGCTACAAAGCGTTGCAACGCCTCCGCATCCGTTGGGACGGCGGGACGAACCTCAATACAATTGCTGTTGCTCATAGGTTGTCTTGCTCCTTCTTTGGCACTCAGACGGCCGCGAGACTCTTCCGCAGCACGTCCATTGTCTCGCGCTGGCGCTGCTGGACGACCGCGCGGGCGTTCGCGGCCTTCGCTTTCGCGGCAGCGGGGTCTTTGGCAAACGCCAGCACCATTGGAACGACTCGCTTGATGTCGTCTTCGTTGTCGAAGTCGAAGAGCCAGTCGCCGAGGCCGATGTCGCGCCACATGATGCCTTTGCTGGTCTGCTCTGCGAACCGACAGACGATGGCGGGGATGCCGTTGCCGAGCGCCATGATCGGGCTGTGCATCTCGGAGCCGAAGATGCCGGCGGAGCGGACGTAGGTGCTGAGGGCTTCGTCCGTCAGCCAGTATTTCTCGTGCCAGACGACGCGCGCTTTCACGTCGGCGGGCAGCTTGTCGTAGAGCATCTCCTTGCCGACCGCCATCTGCGTGGCGTCCTCGGGGCAAAGCAGCACCTTCAGAGGCGTCTGGCGCACCACAGCGATGATGGCCTCACGCAACGGTGCGTGGTCGTGCTCCTTCATGGCCTCGTTGCGCGCGTGCTTCTTCTCGTCGAACGCGAAGCCCTTCTTGACCTTCCAGTAAGGCGTGAATCGGAAACGCGATAAACAGCAGAGGAACCTTCCTTCTTCCAGCCCGTTGGCTTTCAGGAAGGCCGTCGCCGGGCCGTCGTTGCGCAGGTCCACCCCAAACGCGCCGTCGGGGCCAAACTCCATCACCGGGCAGTGAACACCATTCGCCTTCGCGAACGCGAGCGAGACGGAATCGCGAAAGAACACGAACTTCGCCGCGTTCATCAATTCGACCGCGCCTGGGCTGGCATAGCCCATCGTGATGCCGTAGATGCCGTAAGGCTTGCCGGTCTCCTTGTGCCACTTCGCGACATCCTTCGCCGCCACGAATGACGGGCCGGAGCCGTGCAGCAGGAAATCGCACTCGGCGAACGCGGTCTTGATCGCATTCGCCCCCTCGACGATGGCCACCTTTGGGAACCGCCGGCGCAGCATCTCGTCCACGCCGTTGTCCACCTTGCTTGGCCAGAGCCGCACCTCGGCTTCGGGCAGATACTTCTCCAGCAATGTCAGCACGCCCGGCGTGTGGCCGATGTCGCCGATGTTGACGGTCTGCCACGACGAGCGCAGCACGATGCGCGGCGGGCGTTTGTCCGCGGCGCGCAGCAACGGCGCGAGCGCGGCAGCGATTGTGGTCTGGACAAAGGTTCGTCGGTTCATAGTAATCATAGTAGTCGTCTCGCTCCGCGAGACGAGTATTTGTAAATGATGCCCTCTCGCGGAGCGAGAGGACTACTTTTCATAAATCTCCACGCGATCCAGTTCCGCCGGGCCGTTCCAGAGCAGTTTCAAGCAGCGGTTGCCGGCGGGCACGGCGCACTCGTATTCCACCATCGTGCGACGCTGGCCGCGGGCGGGACCGCTGGGCGGACTCGCGAGGCGGCGCTCGATCCGCGCTGGCTGTAATGCGGTGAACGTCCTGCCGTCGTCGGAAACTTGCAGCGTCAGGTCGGCCGTGTCCTTCGCGAAAAATGTGACCACCTTCACCGACTCGATGGGGGCGGAGACTTTGTAGCTGAGCCAGTCGTTGGTGTTGCCCTTGGCGCGGAAGAGGTATTCGGCGTAGAAGGCGTTATAGTCGTTGTTGAGCTTCAAACCGTCAGACTTGGCGTGGACGCGCGAAAAATCCTGCAGCTCGTCGGCGAGGCAAACGCGTTTCACCTTTACCGGCCCGACGACATTCGAGGGCTGCGACGCGCCGGACACGTTGCGCGCAGTGACGCGGTAGAACCATGTCTGGCCGGTGCGCGCAGTCGTGTCGCTGAACAGGGGGCGATAGGCGATGTCGGCGTCCGAGACGTTCTTCGCGATGGTTTTCCACGGGCCACCGGCTTTCGGCGCACGCTCGATGTCGTAGCCGCTCGCGCCCGCCGAGCCGCGCCACGATATCATCGGCACGCCGCCGATCGGTAAAAGTGTTGGCGCATCGGGCACGGCCACCGGCGGCACCGCTTGCCCCTGAATCCTGAACGCGGCTTCGCGCATCGCAGTCATGATGCCGATTTCGTCTTGAGCGTCCGCGCTGGGGAAACCAGGCCAGTGATAAGCCCACACGGCCGGGTAAGTGAAAATCTGATGCCAGTAGAAGCCGCCATCACGATGATGCGAATACATGCTCCAGAGAAGCGCCCCGGCGGCGCCCGAATCCTCCACAGCCGCCAGGAACTCGCGCAACTTGGCCCCCGCGTTGTCGCGAGTGAACTGCTTGCCGTCCACGTAGGGTCCGAACTCGCCGATCACGAACGGCTGCTTGTGCTTCAGGCGCAGGGTTTCTTCGCGACACAGTGCGGCATAATCAGGTTCGCGGCCCGGATAGTAGTGGCGGTTGAAGATGTCAATGTTCGGGTCGAGCCGCGCCGGGTCCGGGCGATGCGATGACCAGGTGTGGATGATGAGGTGGTTCGGATCGAGACTCTTGATGAAAGCCGCCATCTCAGCGCACCACGCTTCGGGCGCGTCCTCCATCTCGTTGCCGAACTGCCACGCGAAGACGGCCTTGTCGTCTTTGTAGCACCCGCCCGTGATCGAGTTCCTGCGTTCGAGAATCAGCCGAACCATATCCTTAAAGTCCTGCTTGAGTTGCGGGTCGGTCCAGAATTCCTGGCGTTTTTTGCCGCGGTGCGCCGCGAAGGTGCCGAAGCCGCCGAGGAAATTATCCTGCGCCGCCGAGATGCTGAGGATGTAGCGCACACCGTAGCGATGCCCCAGCGCCAGCAGGTGGTCGAGCGCCCGGAACGCCTCCTCGTTCAACTGACCCGGACCGAGGATGTAGTGCCACGGCGTGGCCTGCTCGCGCGGCCCGCGCATGGCCAGACACCACGTGCGCGCCACACGCAGGTTCATTTGCGCCAGCGTCTTCACGCCGTCCTCCTGTTCCCACGGCGTTGGCAGCGTCATGCGTTCCTTCAGGAACAGAGTGTAATCATACGGCAGCAGCAATCCCGGCATATTCGCGCCGATGAAACGGAACTCCTTGTCGCCGTCCATCAGCTTGTCGCCTTTGCGGGTGATGAAGTGCTGGAAGCGGCTGTCAGCCGCGGAAGCAAGCGGCAACAGACCAAGCAGACAAGTCAGCGTGAAAACGGTTCTTCTGTTCATAGTTATTTCTTTGTCTTTACCCTCATTCTTTGACTGGCAATGCGTAATACGCGAATTCCGCAAAAAAGAACTCCGACATGTGGAGCTTTGAATAGTCGTAATGGCGGATCGCGCGCTCGACGACATCGCGTCCCGTGCCGTCGCCCGCGAGAGCGATAATCGCCGCGGCCGCGAGCGAGTTTCTCATGTAGCGGGCCTCGTAATGCTTTCGCTCGCCTCGCTTTGACTTGTCTGCGATTCCAGACAGTCTTTGGGCTTCAGCCTGCGTGGGCTGAGGAAACCAAGTGGAATAAACTGCCCGCCAGTTGGCGTTCCCAAAGACTTTCGTGTCGTTGTTGTCGAACGCCTTGTGCGCCTCGATGGCCGCGAGGGATTGTCTGGCGTTGATGGCCAGGCCGGCGCGGTATTGCGTCCGAAGGGACTCGTCGGTTTCCATCGCGACGAGTTGTGCCAGTGAACCTTGCGACCCGACATAGATCCATTGCTGATAATCATCAATGCCTTTGATCGCCTCGCGGTCGGGACCGTAGCCCGCGGCACAAATCTGGACGCGCGTCTTGTCGCAATTCGCAGGACGCTCGACGAGCGCCTTGCGGTAGCGTTCGAGCCAGACACCGTCGCGCGTCACGTCATACATGGCCCGGAGCATGAACAGATACCGGACGGCGTCGCGGAAAAGGTGCCCTTGGAAAGCGCCCCGGAACTGGCCTTTGAAAGCGCCATCACAGGGACACCTCCACGCTTTGGCTTCAAGGACGTCCGCCACCTCGCGCATCTTCTTCACAACTCGCTTGCGCTCCGCGTCGGAAGGAATGCCGCTCATGCAATAGGCGTGGAGGCCGTAGAACCACGGATGCGTTTGGTCGTCTGAACCGAGGGGATAATGGCACTTGCCATCCGTGCCCATGCCCCGTGCGATAAAGCCGCGCACATCGGAAACCGATGCGCATTTGAGAAGCCCCAATGCAAGACGTCGCGCATTGGCCTTGTCCACAGCAACTCCGCTGCGGCGGGCGCGCTCGCAGGCCGCTGGAAGATACAAGCCCGTGAACATCGGCCCGTTCTCGATCGGGCTCCACCAGCCGATGGCATTCGGCCGCCCCAGCTTGCAGTCCTCAGGAGTGGGGATCTCGCCGATGTAATCGAGAATGACACCGTGCCGATCAATGCGCTTGCTCCAAAGTTCCGCGTGGGCTTGCTCCACGGCATCGAGCAGGGAACTTTGGGCAGCGAGCACGACTCCGCATGGCATCGCGACGATCGTCGAGAGGATTACGATCAGCCCGAATCGAGGCATGGGCATTAGATTCATGAGCTGGGATTTCATGCAGTTCGAAATCACGCTTGTTCAAACCCCCGACGCCGCCGAGAAGCCGCCGTCCACGGCCACGGTGATACCGGTGACGAACGCGGCCCGCTCGTCATCCAGCAGCCAGCAAACGGTGCCGAGAAGGTCCTGCGCCTCGCCGAAGCGTTTCATCGGCGTGTGGGCCATCACGTTCTGGCCGCGCGCAGTCAAGCCGCCGTCGTCGGTCATGAGAATCTTGCGGCTGCGCTCGTTGGCGAAGAAACCGGGCGCGACGGCATTCACGCGGATGCCGGTGGGCGCGAGATAAGCCGCCAGCCACTGCGTGAGGTTGACCACGCCGGCCTTGGACAGCGAGTAGGCGAGGTTCTTCGTAAGCGGCCGGTAGCTGTTCATGGAGGCGAAGTTCACAATCGCGCCGCGGCCCTGTTGCGCCATCTCCCGGCCAAACACCTGACACGGAATAAGCGTGCCGATGGTGTTCAACTTGATGACGTCGAGCATGCGGTCGGGGTCAAGGTTGAAAAAGCCGCGCAGGTTTTCCGGCCGTGCGTCGCTGATCTCCGCGGGCTGGAACTCCGTGGTGGTCGTCACCGCATCGTTGCGGTTGCCACCGGCGCCGTTCACCAGCAACGCACACGGTCCCAGTTCCCGCGCGATGCGCTGGCGTGCGGTTTCGATCGCGGTCGCGTCGGTGACATCCACGCTCAGCGGCAACGCCGTGCCGCCGCTGGCGCGAATAGCCGCGGCGACTGGCTCCAGTTTTTCCACGGTGCGGCCGAGCAAGGCGACTTTCGCGCCGAGCCGGGCGAGTTCGACGGCGACGGCGGAACAGAGCGTCCCGCCCGCACCTGTCACAACAGCGGTTTTGTTTTTGAAAATGGTTTCGTTCATTCGTCAGTTCTCCTGCGTGCTTCCAGTTTCGCGAGCCTGTTTGATCCGACCGACGCAAAACACCAGCGTCAGGCACGCCAGCAACGGGAGGATGCCAATGGTCCAAAACACCGGCGCGTAACCGGCCTTGTCCACGAACAGGCCCGCTGCAAACGTGAACACCGCGCCACCGAGGCTGGAACCTGTGCCGGTTAACCCGACCGCCGTGGCCAGAGTCTGCGCCGGGAAAATGTCCGCGTGCAAGGCGTAGATGTTCGCGCTCCACATGCCGAAGCCGAACGTCGCCACGCAGACCCATGCGATGGCCGTCGCGGGCGTCGGTGCGCCGACCACCATCAGTCCGGCGCTCATCATCAGCCCGCCACACACCATCACGCTCTTGCGGGCAAACCCGGACCCCATGCCACGCGCCAGCAACCAATCCGAAGTCATGCCGCCAACCACCTTGCCAAAATCCACCGTCAGGTAGGGAATCCAGCCGTAAAACCCGATCTCCTTCAGCGAGAACCCGCGCGCCTTGCTCAAGTAATCCGGCAGCCAGAACACATAGAACCACCACACCGGCGTCGCCAGCATCCGCGTGACCAGCATTCCCCAGACAGTCCCAGCACCAATCATCCCGCGCAGCGCAGCGCCAAACGAGCCGCTCTTCTTCGGGACCGACCCGACTTCCGCCAGCACCTT
This sequence comes from Verrucomicrobiia bacterium, assembly GCA_041667205.1. Lineage (GTDB taxonomy): Bacteria > Verrucomicrobiota > Verrucomicrobiia > CAIQCK01 > CAIQCK01 > CAIQCK01. The sequence continues at coordinate 10,779 of JBAYFL010000014.1, forward strand.
CGCGCGATCCTCCTCCGACAGCCACCGATGATGCTCTGGTTCGTCATAGACCTTCAGCCATCCGATCAGCCACACGAATCCAATCACCGCCGTCCCGGCAAACGCGGCGCGCCAGCCGAACTGCAACGCCAGCAGCGCGACGAGTGGCGGCGCCAGCACCGCGCCGAGCGCCGCGCCACTGTCAAAGACCGCCATCGCCATGCCGCGGCGGCGCGGCGGAAACCAACGCGCCACGGCCTTCGCGCCGGCGGGCCAGTTCCCCGCTTCGCTCAGCGCCAGCAGACAACGAAACACGCCGAGGCTCATCGCGCCGCGCGCAAAGGCGTGAGCCAACGCTGAGAGCGACCAACCCACGACAAAGTAGCTGAAACTGCGGCGCACGCCGATCCGGTCAATGACCATGCCCGCGCCGAGCTGGGCGACCGTGTAAGCGAGCATGAACACCATCGTGATGGCGCCGTAGTCCGCGCTGGTGAGGCCGAGGTCCGCGCGCAACGTCGGCAGCAACACCGACAGCGCCTGCCGATCCAGATAGTTGATTGTCGTGGAGAGAAACAGCAGCCCCAGAATCAGCCAGCGTAATCGTTCAAGTCGCATAAGTTCTGAATGCTCCGATCGCTGCCCCTATTACGCCAGCACCTTCAGTAACCACGCACGGCTTTCCTCGATCAGTTTCTGGCCTTCGTCCGCGCTGAACTCGCCTTCGGTTTCGAGCGAGAGCACACCGCTGTAACCGTGCCGCTTCAACACGTCCAGACAGCCCTTCAGATTCACCTCGCCTTTGCCGAGAGCGACGCACTTCGCACCCACCACATCCTTGACGTGAACGTGAACGACGCGGTCCACCACGGCCGCGAGCGTAGCCACCTCGTCCTGCCGCTTGCCGAACGGCGTCCACGAATACGCGCCCGCAACGGTCTCCACATACGTCGCGCGATGGACGTTGGCCGTGTCGTAATTGATGCCGAGCCATTTGGAGACCGAGAGGGCCATGATCTTCTTCAGCCCGTCGGCGGTGAGCGAAAACGTCCCGTGCGGCTCGATGGCCAGATAGACGTGGCTCCGCTCAGCCACCTCTAAAATCTGCGCGAGCCGGTCGCGCATCAGCTTCAACGCATCGTCGTCAGACATGTCCTTGGGCTTCTTGCCGTCGCCGGCGTTGACCACAGGAATGCCCGCCTCTCCCGCCCAACGGATGGTCTGCGTGATGCCCTCGACGCTCTTCGCGTCCGGGATGATCGCGCCGTGTTGCGCCCAGAGCGCGGTCACGCCCTTGAAGCCGAACTCCTTCACGCGCCGCTTGAACTTCTCCGGGTCGTCCTTCCACGGGTCCACATGCGGACACCACGGTCCCGTCGCCTGCGGCTCGACATGCTCGTAGCCAGCCCGCGCAATCCGCTGCATCGCCTCCTCCAGCGACTGCTTGCGAAACGTGACAGTGCCGCAGCCGATGCGCAAAGCCTTGGCTGTGTCGCCGTTCGCTGCGAAACTGGCAAGCAACGAGCCGCCCACGGAAACGATTGAGGTTCTCAAAAAGTCTCTGCGCGAGAGACCATGCACGTGATTTGGTTGATTCGAGTTGTTGTTCATAGGTGCATTCCTTACTTCTCCGTCCGCACGGTCACGATCTCGTGCGCTCTCGTGGCAACCACGCCGTCAACGGCTTCACCGCCGGTCAGCTTCTCCATCATGTCCGACCGACGCACGGCGCTGGCCGTGGGAGACAACGCGGCTCGCACGCTGCAAGGCTGGCCGGCGGGTTCATACCAACGCGCGACCACACCCTTGCCGTCTTCGGCTTGCTTCAAGCACGTCAGCAGCGCGTCACCTTTGCCCGATGCGACGGTGACCGTGGCCAGCGATTGCCGCTTCGGCAACGACTTCTGGCTCCATGTGTCGTTCACCGTGTAAGCGAGCAGCGGCTGCGTTACTTCCCAGCCGACGCGCGGGACGCGCGCCGCCTGCCACGGGTTGCCGTGCGGATAGAACCGGAAGTTAAAAACCAGACCCACCCGCAAGTCGGGGCCGTTTGTCGCGGGATCGGGCGGCCGCATCCGGCCGCCGCGCAGGAGGCAGCAACGCACGGCCGCGCCGGTGTCCCCATCGTCCACGCGCGTCCAGCGATGCGAAGTCGCCATCGCCACGCCGCGCGTGCCGTCGCCGACATCGAGCCAACGAGAAATCTCACGCGTGCGCTCCCACGAAGCGCGCGAACCTTCGTCGCCGCCGATGGGGCCGCTGCCGGGCATCAACTGCTCCGCGCCAAACGCCCCGGCGCCGAACGGCAGGCCGTAGGCGGCGCGGGCGTTCTTCAGCGGCACCTGATACGCCAGTTCGATTCGCCCGAACTTCCGCAAGTCCCAGTCAATTCGCACTTCGACATCCACCCACGGCAGGTCGCGGTGCAGCGTGTAGCGCAACTCCGCCGGCGCGCCCAGCACGCTGCCGCGCACGGCTGCCGATGTCAGCACCGGGCCATCCGCCAACAGGCGCACCGCTTCGGGGCCGGCGGGCACGAACGGCTCGATCTTCTCGCGCGCAGGATCGTCCACCGACAACCCCAGCGGCGGACGGCGGCACACCTCCGGTAGCTCCTGACGTCCGTTGAGGCCCAAACCGTCCACGGCGACGGCCGCCTTGCCACGCAGCGAAGTGAGTTTCGTCAAGCCGGTGGCGCGCTCGATGGCGACGCGCACCGCGCCATTCTCCAGAACCAACTCAGGCGACTCCGCCTCAAACCAGACGCGCTGGACCGCGCGCGGCCGGCCGGTGGCCCACTTCGTCTCAATTATGGCGGCTTCAGCGGGCGTCGCGGGTTCGAGCGTGTAGCTGGCGTAGCCGAGGGCCGGCACATTTCGAGCAACGAACGCGAAATCAAACTCACCGAGCGTGTTGCGCCGGTCGGCCGTGATCTGGAACGGCACGGGTTGGCCGTCGGGGCCGCGCAACATCATCGCGCCGCCGCGCGGAAAGATGTCGTGTTCCGTGCCGCTGGCGGCTTCGTATCGGTTGACATGGGCATGGACTACATCGGAGCGGTCCCAGTTCAGCGTGTTGAACACAACGACCGGCACGCTCTCGTGCGGCGCCTCCACGCGCTCGGCCAGCGCGGCCATCGCCTGCGACGCGAGCACCTGCGCGCGATGCTGGACATTGCGACGCTCGGCAAACTTGCGTGCCTGGCCGCCACCGGCACCCTGGCCGCCGTAGTTGTGGTCGCGGGCGAGCAGCAGCGATTTCCATATCTGCTCCAACTCGGCCTGCGGATACGGCCGGCCCGCGCGGAGCCACGCGAGCGTGGACAACCGCTCTGCCGCGTCGAGCGCCCACGTCGCCACCGCGTCCCATCGGCTCACGTGAGCATGCGCCGGCTCCAGATACGGCCATGTCGAGGGCAGTTCGCCGCGCATCACCGGCGCTTTGTCGGCGACGCCCGCCGCTCGGATCGTGCGGAAGTAGGTGGTCGGCGTCGTGATGGCCAATTGCTGTTGCTTGGAAGCCTCCGCGTTCCATGCGCGCACGGTCGGTGCGAGGTTGGGCGGCGGCAGCCATTGGTCGCTGCCGTAATAGAACAACGGCGGCACGCCACTCTTGGCCGCATCCGCCAGCCGCTCGGTTAAGCCGCGCTTGCGCATCGTAGCCACGTCGAGGTGAGCGCCGTAACCGGAGGCCTGGTTGTAACCTTTTGAACTCCACGTCAGCACGCGCGCGCCGCCGGGCGACTCATACCAGAACAGCGCGTCCGGTGCCGCGCTGCGGGTCAGCACGAGATTGCGGATGCCGAGTCCGGCGCAGAGCTGCGGCAACTGCGGAACGACGCCGGGGATGTCGGTGAGTTGGAGCGTCTCCAGTTCGAGCTTGTAGCGGTCGCGCGCGTAGGCTTTTGCATAGAGAATATTGCGAACGAGATCTTCCTCGTCCTCCTGCGTGACATAGAGGCCGCTCCACTCAGCACCGAGTTCCACGCGCCCCGCGCGGATGTGCTCATCGAGCTTGGCGGCTTGTTCGGGATGCATCGCGCGGTAGGCTTCCAGGAAAAGCACGTATTCCACGAGAAACCGGAAGTCCGGCTGCTTCTCCAGAAGGTCGAGCGTCCCGGCGAAGACTTTTCCGCCTCGCGAGAGACATTCCTCGACCGTGCCCATGAACGTGAGGTCGAGGTGCGACATCGGCGCGACGTAGGCGGCAGCTTGCGGTCGCTCTTCGCTTTTGGCGCGCGCGGCGCGCGGCTCCTCGGCACTAGCCGAAACCGCCAGCACTGCCAATGCGCCAGCCAGGAATGTTCGAACCGTTTTCATGTGGGAACCTGCGCACACTGCTTTTCGGAATGGGGTTGAGGGTGGCGGTTCGGTTTTCGGTGTGGATGGTTTCATAGTGTCCATTTCTTACTTCGCCGCAACTTCATACCATAGTGTCTGGCTTTGCGGTCCGAGGGTGACCCGAGCGCGGCCCCGGTCATCACCTTGAACCGGCAGCGGGGTCTTGCGTTTGCCGCGTTCGTCCAGCGCCCATGCTTTCACCGACTTTGCAGGCAGAGGCAAGGTGATGCACGCCGGGATTCCTTCGACCAGGGACGGCGCCTCGCCCCAGTCTTTCCCCACGGTGCTCTTCTCCGCGTTCTTCCACCCCATTTTCGTGTTTTCCGCATGGCCCGTGGCGGTGATGAGCAACCGGCAAGGTGCAGCGATCCGCTCGCCTTCCATGACCGTCACAGTGATGGCGCTCCAACCGTTTTGAAGCGTTGGTCCTGGCTCCACAACCACGCCGTCCAACTCAAAGCGATTGCCGCCACTGTAGCCGATGACGGCCTTGCTCTTGGGCGCATTGACGGTGACCACCCCGCGTGCTTTCTTGCTCACGTCCCACACCAGTTCTCCGCTGTCGGAGACAAACCGGTCGCCTTCGATTTTCACTTGATCCGGCCGCAGCGCGCCGTCAGGCACGACCTTCCCCTCTGTAGCGATGGCTACGCGGTGGACCAAGGCCGCCTCCGCCTGCACACCGGCCTTACCGGCGTCCACCATATTCCAAGCCCGCGCACCTCGGAGTGCCTCAATCTCGCGATCCCTGCTCAACGTTGCTACGATCTGCTCTTTGGCCGACTTCACATCGCCGCGCATGAACATGGCAGCGGCAGGAATCAGGGTGAGCATCTTGGTCGGGTGCTGGCTGAGGTCTATGTTACCGGTGATCCGCCGTGTGTCCCAAACACCGTCGCTCGAATACCGGGTTGCCGAGAGATAATCCCAATCCTGGAAGGCGGCATAAGCGGCCCGTAGCGTATGCACTTCGCTCACACACGTTTTGGGGCCTTCCGGCTTGTAGGGATGCCCGTATTCAGTGACGCTGAAGGGCTTGCCCAACACGCGCCGCAACGCCATGTCGGGAATCGTCCCGCCGCGTTCGTTGACCATACTGGGGCCCAAGGATCCTTTCGGCCCCCAGTAGGCGTGCATGTCCACGCAGTCCAATTTGGCCATCAAGTTCGGCGTGCTGTTGCGGGACATCGTGCCTATGACCATCGCCCCGATCTTCAACTCGTTTTTCAGACAGCGATTCATCGCCTGCCAGTAACGATCTTCCGTATCCCAGAGAAACCGCAACCAATCGCCAATGGCCTTTTCGGTGCGCTGGGCAGTTTCTGCCTTCGGCATCAGGCAGATCGAACCGTCTTCGAGTCGTTCATCGTTGCCCACTCCGCGTGGAAAAACCGGACGGAGCGACGTTCCAGCCAGCCAGTAGGAACCGCTCTCGGCTGGCGGAATGAAGGCCAAACGCACCCCCTCTGCATTCCCGTCGAGACGGGTGACAACCCTCACCTGCTCCCATTGGGTCGTAAGGCTCACGATCTTACTGAAGCCGCCGCTGTGGAGGTTGATCTCGCACTTTTTGGCTGCCTTTGCCCAGAACGTGAGCACGTAAGGATGCCCGGCTTCCACGTGAACGCCAGCCTGTTCGAACCGGATATGCCAATTAAGAGCACCCGGCTTCGTAATCGCAACGCGGATAGACCTTCCACCGCGCAGATTGTCAGGCGTGTCCTCGGTCACGGTCGCCGTCGCTTTCGCGCCGGGGTTGCGCGCCAATCGCCACCCCTCCACGCCGCGCGAAAAGTCAGCGTTCACCAGAATCTCGGCTCCTGGCGGCTCCTCCTTTCCACCCCACGCCGCCCGCAGTTTGTCGGTCGTGCCATAACGTTTGCGCAGCCAATCGTTCCACTGGCCTTTCAGTTCGGACTGGAAGATGTCCGGCAGTTCATCCACTTTTCCCCATAGCCACGCATGGATTAACCCGTTCTCGTTGTTGATTTCGACAAACGCCACGGCCGGATCTTTCGCATAGGTCGCGTTCATGTAGGGGTTGTGGTGCGCCAGCAGCTTCCGCGCATACTCCTTCTGCAATTCCAGCATCGTCGCATCGAAGAATCCGACCACGTGCCGGTCTTGATATGCGGTGCCGTTCAATCGCTCGATCTCCTTCGGCAGGCCGTCGGCGGCGTTGAACGCGCGATAATTGAGCAGGCAGAGTTTGACATAGATGCCGTTGCGCTTCAGTTGGGCGGTGAAGTAGTCAAGACGGTCAAGGGCTTCGGGGTCGAGATGGCGGGTATCCGGCACGTTGGGGTCGAAAATGCCCTTGGGAAACCGTGCAATGTCCATGATGTGAAAGCGGACGATGTTGATGCCGAACTTGGCCATTCGGGGGGCGATTTGCTCCGCATCTTCCTTGCGCGGAAAGTTGGCGGCGCCACCCAGGTCCACGCCGAACAAGCGGATGCGCTTCGTGCCGGCGTAGAGATGTCCATCCGCGCCGGCGCGAAGGTGTCCGAACTTGCCCGCCGGCTTGTGCAGCCAGCCGCTGAGATTCGCAACACTCGGCGTCGCGTCATCCCAAGGCAAGACAAAGGAAAACAAGCCTGCTGGCGGTCGCTCGCCCGCCAACGTCAGCGAGCCTTCCAAGGCACACAGCACTGCAAACCCCGTCACGATTCGCGAATATAGGGAACGTCCGAAAACTGCCTTTCGGAATCGGGCTGATGGTGATGCTTCGGTTTTCGGTGCGGCTGCATTCATGGTGGCGGCGGCTGTTTGTGTCTTCATGGCGGCTGCCTCCTCATTCACTGTCCGAACTCCAGGTAGCCGAACCGCGAGGGTTGATGGAAGCCGGGCAGGCGCGTGGGCGACCAGCTCAGTTGTTGCTCGGGGTTGTTCGTGCCGCGCGAGAAGCGGTAGAAGTTGCTGCGCCAGACGGTGCCAGGCTTCGGCGCAGGCACGCCGAGGTCGGAGAACGGCAGCGTGACCTCGACGGTCCAGCCACGATCCACGTCCGCGCTGTTGCCAACCGTGCCGTTCACGCACACAGCGCTTTGCATTCCTTTCGCGGTGCAGCTCCAATCGCCGGTGAACTTTTGCGAGCGGCCGTCGGGGCAGAGTTGGTTGTGAATGATGGCATCGAACACGCCGCCCAGCGGATTCCATTGCAGCTCGAAATACTGTTCCAACTTGTCGGGCGTGACGAAGAACTCCACGACCTCCTCCTCCCAGAACCTGCTGTCGCGCTTGGTCAACGTGGCCTGAATATCACGGTCGGTGCAGACCCAGCCGAGATGGATCGCGGTGTGGTCATACCACAGGCGGACTTCCGTGGCCTCCGAATCGCGTCCCTCGCCGCGGTTGGAAAGAAACGGCTTGAGCACCGCTGCACGCTGCCACACGGGTTCGTCCAACCGTCCATCAATGTTCAGTGTGCCGGAGAGTTTGGGCACAACGGCGCGACGCGGTTCAGACGAAATCGTGGCTGCTTCAAGCGGCCTGTTCATCATCCAAACGAAAGCAATCGAGCAAGCGATGATCAGCGCATCAGCGGTTGAGGAAGTTTTCAGTTTAATCGGTTCTCTCCTCTTGTTCACGGAAGCGCCATGCCACCATCCACAAGCAAGTCCACGCCCGTGATGTAACGACTAGCGTCCGAGCAGAGCAGCAACGCCGCGCCGACGCAGTCCTCGGTCTCGCCGAAGGAACGCAGCGGAATGATGCTGCGCACGCGCTCCGCGTAAGTTTCGTCGGCAAGCACGGGCGTATTGCGGTCGGTGAGGATCACGCCGGGCGCGAGGTTGTTGATGGTGATGCCGTCGGGGCCAAGTTGCTTGGCGAGGTTGCGAACGAGGTTTTCCTGCGCGGACTTGCTCGCCGCATAGACGACCATGTCGGGGTGGGGACGCTGTTGCTGGACACTGCCGATGGTCAGGATGCGGCCCCACTTCTTCGCGCGCATGGACGGCACGGCGGCTTGGATCATGCGCACCGTCGCGTGGAAGTTCACCTGCATCTGCTGCTCGGCTTCCGCCTGCGTGACTTGCGCCCACGGCTTGCGAATCTGGATGGAGGCATTGGCCACGAGAATGTCGAGCGTGCCGATTGCGGCTGTCGCGTCGGCAACGAGCCGCGCTGGGACATCGGGATTGCTCAGATCGCCCGTCACCGCCACGCTGCGCGGCGAAAGCTTGCGCACCTCGGCGAGTGTTTCATCGAGCGCCTTGGCCGGTTTCGTGCCATGCACGGCTACAGATGCACCGCACTCAGCCAAGCCCAGTGCGATGGCGCGACCAATACCGCGCGAGGAACCGGTCACCAACGCGGCGCGGCCGGAGAGATCAAACAGTTTTGGGATGCTCATAATTTTTTCTCCATTTCAGGCCTATCCTCTACCGAACAACCCGGGCTTCGCGAAGAAGCTGTTTCGCTCGCCCAAGACTTGTGTCTGTCAGGAGGAGGTATGTGCGCGGGCCGACAACCAACTCGGAAGAACTGCCGTCGGACACGCACGGCAGCCGGGTGCTGAAGGGGCGCATTGCGACCAGCCCGCCGATGGGCAACCGCAGACACAGTTTTCCCTTAACCGCCCAGACCAGCGCGTAGCAGTCTGCCGGTTTGTCAGCGCGACGGAATAGGAATGCTTTCGCGGCCCCTTGGGCGAAGCCAGCCAACTCTTCAGTTTCCACCAACTCGTAGCGGCTTTGTTCGTTGATGAACAGGTGATGCTCGCGGCGGTCGGCGAGGATCCGCCGTTGCGACTCGGTCAGGTTCCGGTTGTCGCGGGAGTTTTGGTAAATGGCCCGTTGCTCGAAACAGGAAACGTAGTGCGCATCCTGCGGCGCGACGTTGCGCAGCCGCCGCCGATCGGCGTCGGAGAGCTGATTGCCGAGCCGGGCGTCCTCCCAAATCTTGATCGCCGCCAGACAGTCTTCGGCGCGCGGGTTCGATTGGAAGTCCTCCAGAGTTGCGTGGAGAGAGATGGGACAATCCCAGGCCGCCGCGCGACTGGCGATGTATTCATAGATGTCCGGTCCTGCGCAGCCCAGTTTGGTGCGACCGAAACGCCCCACCCATCCGAAGTCAATGCGCGAGAAATCCCTCGCGCGCGCCGCTGCGGTCGGGCAGGGCATCAGCCGGCAGAAGTCCTTCATGCCGTCGAGTGTGGCCACGTTATCGTAGGCGTTGGCCCGGCTTATCATGTGCCAACTGAAGTGTGTGTAGTGGGCCGCTTCGCACACCGGCGGCGGCGGGTCCAGCAGTCGGAACACCCGAAGTTGCGACGCGGCGGTGTGATACCAGAATGGCTCGTGAACGTCTTCCGCGCCATCGAAGTAAACCATGTCGTAAGGGCCGGTCTGGCTGTAGATGTCGGCCAGCCGGTGGGCCACTTCGTCCTGGATGTCGGTGGTCTGGTCGAGGCGGATGAAGTCCGGCCACGTGTCCACGTCGAGCAAGCCAAGCTTCGTTCCCGCCGCCCGTGATGCCGCGTGCGTGCCGAGATGTCCGCGCCGGCAGCCGGCAAACTGGAATGGCGCACGGCTGGTGTAGCTCTCATATTCGATTAGTTCCTTGCCAATCTTCAGGAGCCGGCGGCCTTTGTCCAACGTGCAGCCGGCGGGGTCCTCGCGCACAGACAGCGCCGCAGCGTCGGCTGTCAGGTCGCCGGCCAGCGTGAACGTGCGAACCGTATGCAACCGGTCGTCGGGCACGGGACTCACGAAAGGATCTATTTTGGCGGCCTTGCTGTAATGGATGTGCAGCCCGGTTTTCAAGCCGGCTGCACGGATCGCGTCGGTGACTCGCTTCAGGTCGGCCATCCCGTTCGGAAACCGGTCGTTCCACTCGAAATGCCCTGCGCCTTTCGAGAACGCTTTGTAGGAAAGCAGGATCATGCGGAACCCACCCAGCTTGGCCCAGCGGATATACTGGTCAATGTTCTGCGGGTCGGGGCGGGCGGCCCAGAGGTAGGAGAGCCGTTGGAGCGGCGAGCGGCGGAACGTCACGCCGGACGGCAGGTGGAAGTCGCGCTCCACCTTGGCCATCGCGTCGAGAAACTTGGTTTTCGGATCGTGGCACCCAAACAGCACCGCCGTGGCACCGCGGAAACCGACGGCAGCCTCGGCGGCGGCCGTCATCTGCACGTGGCGCTCTTGCGGTAGCATCTCGATGTTCGTCTGAACATTGCCACCACAGAGACAGACGCCAAACTGGTCGTCATACGCGAGGTTGACCCACTGCCCCAGCATCGGCAGTCGGCGGACATTCAGCCGCAGAAACTCGATCCGGTCAATCGGCTCTCCTTCCACGCCAAGAAGTTCGAAAGCCAGATAATCGCCGGTGCTACGCACGCGATAGGCGGCCTTGACGTTGGCCGCGCCGAACTCGATCGTGAGCCTGTCGTCCTGCTGCCGCACGCGGGTGGCGTCGAAATGCGAGCCGCCTTGGTAAACCCACCGCCCGATAACCGCAGCGTGCGGGCCTTCTGCTGTGGGAACCGCCCGACCACCGCGATAGACCGTCGCCACCGGACAGGGCCGAGCAGCGATTGCATACTCGACGTTGTCCCGTTTGGCAACGAGACTGCGCAGCGTGGCGTCCTCGCCAATCTCCAGCCGCAAGTGATCGGTCTCGAACGTCACAGCGCCGCTGGCTTGGGGAGCAAGAACCGCCAGCACAAGCAGCAAAACGAGAGGAGCAAGCCGGCTGAATGAATTGAGGAGTCTGCGGATATTCATAGTTTGCTCCGTCATTCGATTGAAATCCTCAGCGCCTGCATGACGCCCTTTGTGTAGCCGATGGCAAGAAGCCGGCCGAGCGATTCGTAGCCGGGCTGGTCGTTCTTTTCGCCGGCCATCGTCGGCACATGGTCCACACGCAGCGGGCCGGTAAAGCCGAGTTCGTGATAGAGCTTCAACATCGCCGGCATGTCGGTGGTGCCGTCGTCGTGGAAGGTTTCCTCAAACCGCTCGGCCGTGCCGCGCACGTCGCGAAAGTGGACGAAGAATATCTTTCCCTGCGCCGCAAACCGCCGCGCCCACGCCGCCACGTCGCAGCCCATCAGCTTGAAATTGGCCTGGCAGAACGTGACGCCGTTGTTTGGACTCGGCGCGAGTGCCATCGCGCGCTCGAAGTTCTCCGGCTTGTAGAGGATGCGGGCGATGCCGCGAAGCTTCGGCAGCGGCGGATCATCAGGATGCATGCCCATCTGCACGCCGGCCTTCTCAGCCACCGGCATTACGCGCCGGATGAAATAGGCGTAGTTCTCCCAGATGCGTTCCTCGCTGACCTCGCCGGCGGTCGTCAGCGACGCCGGCACGTCGGCGACGTCGAAGCGCGACGTGAGCGCGCCGCCACGCGTGGGCACATCACCGTGCGTGCGATGCCAGCCGATGCCGGCCATGAAGTTGTAGCAGAGCAGCGGGATGCCCAGATCGCCCATGTTGCGGAGCATCTGGCAATACCGCTCGATATCCTCGTCGCGCCCGTCGCGGCCGAGCTTGATCCGGCTCATGTCAAACTCGTCGCCTTCCAGCCCATAGAGTGTGATGCCGGCCTCGGCGAACCGCGCCTGGATCGTTCGCAGCGAGTCCATGTCCCACGGCGGCTTCAAGCCGGTCAGTTCCGGCGCGCACTTGCAGATGGCGTGGCGCACGTCCATCTGGCGAGCGAGTTGCCACTGCACATTCGGACGCGCGGGAAGGAAGTCAGCGAGTTTCATTTCGCGATGCTCAAACGTTTGGCCTCTGCGTTCCACGCGCTGACGGTGAGCGTGGCTTGCGCGTGCTGGCCGGGGTCGCGCCAGAGAACTTCCACTTGCAACTCGCGCTCTTCGCCCGGTGCCAGCCAAAAGAAGTTGTCGGTGGCGTAGAACGCGCGCTTGGTGCCTTCGATGTCGAGGCGTGTGTTGAAGGCAGGCTTGCCGCCGGTGTTCTTGACGTGAACGCGCAGTTGGCTGCGGTCGGCAGCGAGCGGCATCTGCCCGACGAGCGACGCCGTCAGCGAAGTCGGCTGCGACGCGGTCTGCGGTTTGAGCCACGGACCCTTGTCGAACGCAAGCGCGGGCTGCGGCGTCGCGCGGTATTTGTTGCGGAAGGCCTCGTCGCTCATTCGCGACAGGCAGCGCGGCCAATAGACCGAGCGCGAGACGAGTTGGCCGCCGTCGGCGCGGAGTTCGGCGACGATGAAGAAGAACTTGTCGTTGAGGCTGTCGGAAATCGTGAAGTTGCCAAAGTCGAGCGCGGCCACCGACGGGCCGGGTTGGAGGCTCACAGACTGCGTCTTGCGCCACAGCGATGCAAAGCCGGCGTCGAGGATTTCCACCGACGCCTTCAGGCCCTTTCGTGCGGCGGCGGGCGCGTGGGTGACGTGGACGGCCAGCGGCACTTGTTCGCCTTTGGCCCACATCAGTTCCGGCAGCTTCACGAGCACGTGGGTCGGCTCGTAGGTGCGCTTGAGGAAATAATACGGTGCGGTCGGCTGGCCAAAGCCGTCCACGAGCATGATGGCGATGACGGGCCACGGGCGTTTGAAAACCCACGGCATCAGGCCGGCGGTGACCGGGTAGTTCGCCTGCACATGCTCGGAGAATATCTGGTAGAACTCGCCCGCACCGATCTGCGTGCCTTCGGCGAGCGCGGCCAACGAGGGCGCCTTCATATCGTCAATGTGCGACGCGCGGCTGAGCATCCGTGGCACGCGGTTTGGATCGTATTCGACGAAGTGATGCATCAGTTCCGGATGCTGCTTCGGGAACGACTTCTCAAACATCTCAATGAGCGGCTTGTCGAGTTCGGCGGTGTTCACCGTCTCGTGGATGCCCGACGGCTCCGGGATGTTGTGCATGCCGGTTTCGGCGATGTAAGGCACGAGCCGATACAGTTTCCCATACCACGTCGGGTCCATGTCGGGATAGGCGTGCAGGCTACCGCCGTCAGGACTGGTGCGCCGCATCGGCCGCGTCGGGTCGAAGTCGGCCACGCAACGCTCGAAGATACCGAGCGTCGCCGCGTTGCCGAGCGAGTAAGGGTTGAACTCGTTGCCGCCGCACCAGAGCACGAGCGACGGATGGTTTCGCAGGCGGAAGATCGTCTGCATCACCTGCGCCTCCCACACGTCCTGCGGCCACTCCGGCGTGTCGCGGTTGCCGATGGGGAAATCCTGCCAGACCATCACGCCGAGTTCGTTGCAGGTGTCGTAAAACTCTTCCGTCTCCAAGAGGCCGCCGCCCCAGATGCGGAAGAACTGAATGCCGGCGGCCTTCGCCGCGCCGATGAGCCAGCGGTAACGCTCGCGCGGCAGGTCGAGCAGGATGTCGGCGGGCATCCAGTTCATGCCTTTCACGAAGAGCGGCCGGCCGTTGACAACGAACTGCCAATCGGCCCAGCGGTCAGTGGTGCGCGGGCCGGGCGTCGGCGTCGTGCGGATGGTGCGGATGCCGTAGTCGAATTCCATTGCGTCCTCGGCGTTGCCCTCGCGGATGAGCGTGAGCTTGGCGCGGTAGAGATTCGGCTCGCCCATGCCGTTCGGCCACCAGAGCTTCGGTTTGGCGACGGTGAATGACTGCTTCACGAAGTTGCGCCCCGCGAAGGTCTGGAGCGGGAAGGTTTGGTCGAAGGCAATCTTGCCGGAACCCTTCTCCGCGAGTTCCACGCGCAACGCAAAACGCGACTTGCTGGGCTGCGAGCCGGCCCAGCCACGCGAACCGTCCACCAACTGCGAGTTCTTCCATGGATGGAGTTGCAACTGCAGCGAGTTCGTTCCCGCAAAAACCTCGGCGCTCAACGTCAGCCTCGCGGCCTTTTCGTCCGCCGCCTCGGTCACCAGAAACGGCCGCTCCATGTGGCCCAGCGGCACGATCTCGATGCGCGCCCCGCGCCACATGCCGAGCGGAAAAAACATCTCGCCACCCGTGCCGCCTGCGATGACCCACGGCTTGATCACCGGACCCTCCGGCCCGCGCGGCTTCCAATCCGCCTTGTTGCCGAAGTTGCCTGCTTTCACCTCGACGACGAGTTCGTTCGCCGCGCCGAACTTCGCGTGCTTGCTGATCTCGATGTCAGGCCCGCCAAACATGCCCTCGTGCCGGCCCAGCAGCTTGCCGTTGAGCCAGACGCGGGCGAAGTAATCAATGCCGTCGAAGCAGAGGAACACGCAGCCGTCGCCCTTCTTCGCCGGCAACTCGACCGTGCGCCGGTAATACCAGACCTTCTGGTCCACCCAGTCGTATTGCTTCGAGTTCAAATGTTCGTAGGGATGGCCGCACTTGCCCGCGCGGTGCAACGCCCACTGGACCGTGCTCGGCACCTGCGCCGCAAACCAGTTTGTCATCGTGTTCAGTTCCGTCGAGGCATCCACCGCCGTATCGCGCCAACCGAGCTGCCACTCGCCGTCGAGCGCGATGTGCTGCGCACCGGCGCGCGGCGTGATCCGATAAGGCTGCCAGAGACCGGCGACGGCGTTGGTGCGCGTGGACGGCACCGGGGCGGCGTCGGCCAGGGCCGCACCGAGGAGTGTGGTCGTCAGAAAAAAGGCGATTCGTTTCATCATGGATTGATCAATCCTGCTTGGCTTCGTGAACGTAGTCTTTCGTGAAACATGTCTTCGTCGCGATCAAGATGAGCGCCCCACCGGCCAAATAAACGAACGCCAGTGACGACAAGCCGATGTCGAGGCTGATGTGTTGCTTCACGTAGCCCAACAGCACCGGCGAGGTCGCACCGACCGTGAACGCGCAGCAGAGCATCAACCCCGTGGCCGACGAGCGATACTTCGGCGGAATCACGTCGAAGAGTGCAGCAAAGAGGTTCGAGTCGTAGATGCCGCGGAAGAAACCGAAGCCCGCCAGCGCGACATAGACCATCGTCAGGTTCGATGACGTGCCCATCAACCAGATGAACGGCGCGCCGAGCAGCAAGCCGAGGTATTCCATCTCCATTCGGATCGTCGGCCGCCGCGCCGCGAGCCGGTCGGAGACGCGCCCGCCAACCATCACACCGACGAAAGCGAAGATGTAATGCCAGAGCATCGAGTTCAGCGCGGCGTCTTTGACGGAGAGATGGAACTTCTCGTAGAGGAACGTCGGCATCCAAGTCATGTAGCCGACACCGGCAAACACCATCCCGCCAAACGCAACGCTGAGGAAATAGAGCGTCGGCGTGCGCAGGACGTTGCGGAGCACTTCGCCAAGTTTCACCTGTGGCTCCGGGGGCTGGTTGTCCTGCCGGACGGCTTCGAAATCACGATGTTCGTTCCGCAGCCGCATCGCAACCACCACCGCCATCAACAACCCGAACGAGCCGAACGTATAGAACGTCGCGCGCCAACCGTGGCTTTCGCCGACCCAGCCCGCGATCCAACTGCTTGCGATGATGCCGACGTAGAGTGAACTCTGATGCACCGCCATCGCCTGCGCGCGTGTGTTGTGGTGGTATTGGCCGATGAGCGAGTTGGCCGCCGGATAGTAGAACGCCTCGCCAACACCGGTCGCCACGCTGCGGAAGAGGATCAGCAACAGGATGCTGGTGCTGAACCCAGTGCAGAGCGTGCCGGCGCTGAACGTCAGCAGACTCAGGCAGACGATCCACTTCTTCGTAACGAAATCGCCAAGACAACCCGCCAGCGGCACGAACACGCCATAGAGGAGCGTAAAAGCAGTCGCGACCATGCCCAACTCCACATCGCTCACCTTCAGGTCGGCTTTGATCAGCGGCAGCACCGCATTGTAAATCTGCCGGTCGCCCTGGTTGAGAAAATACGCCACCCACAGGATGAGCAGCAGTTCCCATTTGTAGAAGCGAGGTTGCTTGTTCATGACGGCCTAGTATCAGTGTTTTGAGAAGGTAACGATCCGTGTTCCATACGGCTCAATCGGCAACGTGAACCTGGCTGGGTCGAGTTGCGCGACTTCCGGCTGGCCGTGCAGACGCGTTTTCCACGCCCCATGTAACGCCGGCTGTTCGATTTCGAATGTCATATCTTTTGAGGTGGGATTCATGAGCAAGAGCAGTCTCTGGTCGCGATACTCGAACGCAGCCCAATGCTCCGGTCTTCCGCCAACCACTCGAACAGTCTGGTCGCAGCGTTGGCCTTTGCGGAAGACGTCCTCATAGGTGGCGATGATCTCGGCGGCTTCGCTGGTGTAGTAGAACGTGCCACCGTCCATCGTTGGCAGATACCAGATGAGCACGCCGTTGCAACCGCCATCAACAAACTGTTGCAGCAGTCGGTTGCGCCAACCCAACGGGTTTGGCGTGATTGCAAGACTTGAGCGCATCCAGCCGTCAGTGGCTCGCATAGGCACCGGCGTGAGGTAGTAGTTGTGACCGCCGATGAACGGCACCTTGCCCAGCGCCTCGCGCGTCGCCTCAATCATCTTCCGCGACCCGCCGTAGCCGGCAATGGCCAGGTCGAGGTGCGGCGCCAACAGCGCCCAATCCACGCCATACTGCGCCCGCGTCTCGGCAGACTGGTAACCGCTATAGACCGAGAACTCGATGGGCCGGCGGCATCGTTTCAGTGCGGCACGCACGCGCCCCACGAGTTCGGCGTTCTGCCAGCAACGAAACATCACCCACGCATCCTTGTGCTTGGCCAGGATGGTTTGCACATCGAGCTTTTCGTCCACTGCGATGGCTTGTTGCTTGCGAAACCCGGCCAGACACCGCAAACAGAGACAGAACCCGCGCATTAATTTGCCACCTTCGCTCGACGAACAGACCGGTTGCTCGATGTCCCAGTTGACGGCCGTGTAACGGTCGCGCTTCACCAATTCCACCAATTCGTCCTCCATCGCCTGCCGCATTCCGTCTCCCTCAGACGAAAGCAGCCACGTCGGGCAGAAGATTTTGTCGCTGACCGGCTTGCCGTCGTAACCAATGGCCTGTAATTCCGGCTGTTGGTCCAGTGTCTCGCGCGCCTTGCCGCGCGCCTCGAATGGATGGCCCGGTTTATTTAACCACACACGATGGCCTCGCGGTCCGAGCAGTTTCACCACACCGTTATGCACACTGCCGTAGGTCCAGGTCATGCCACTGCGCCACAAGTTGTCAGCAATGGCTGCGGTCACCTTCGGCTCGCCATAGGTCGTCTCGTAAAAGCACGGTGCGATGCGAGCCTGCTTCGGCCGGACGTTCTTCAGCGGCGGAAGAATGATCAGTTCGGTCTGGCGCGTCTCCGATGCGGCGCCGTTGCTCGCGCGAACCGAGGTGAAGATGCGGCTGGTTCCTTCCGGCGCATTTTGCTCGGCACGGAACAGGAGCGCGGCGATGTGCTGCGCGCCGGCGACGCCGATTTTTTCGGCTTTGAGGTCGAGTTCGACGACATAATCCTTCGCCGGTTCCACCGGCGAAGGCTTCAGTTCGGGATCCATCCAGAGCGCCTGCTGGCGTTCGGCGATTTCCGGCGGACAGACAAACTTCGCGCAACGGCTACCGTCCTTGCTCTCGGGTTTCAGAAAGTGCGACTTCCACTGCGGCTCGTCGAACGTGCCTGCGGTCAGCAGGTTCTCCTGCCGATCCGATCGGCGGAAGACGACGTTATCCACCCAGAACGTCCCGCTGATGCCGCGCCCCTGCCATTTAATGATCAACGGTTTCGCCTGCGCCGCGTTGGGCGGCGACTTGATCGTCGCGCGCACGCGCTTCCAGTCGTGCGTGCCGCCGCGAGAGATTGCCGGTTGATACCGGATTAGTTTGCCGTTCGCATCCTGCCAGCAAATCGAAAGCTCGAAGCCGAGCGACGGATACGCGTCGTATTCGAGCACGGTCCGGCCGTAAGCGACACCATCGCGCATTTCGCCCGCCTCGGTGCGAACGCGCGCGGGTGGGTTGCCGAGGGTCGGCTCCACGGCGACGAACCGCAGATAGCGCGGCGTTTCCACAACGAGTTGATAGTTGTCGGTCGGCCCCGCTATCTCCGGCAGATACGGCTTGAGCAACTGCGCCGAGCCGCGCGGGACATAAACCTTCGTCAGGTTCGGGAAGAAGGTCGCTTCTTCCGCCGCGGATGCAGCAACCGCGAAGAACGCAAGAGCCGTGCAGCCTGCAAGCAAATGAAGTCGCGGAGTGTTCATTGGAGAATCACTTTCAGCGCCACGTCATTCACAATTGGCGGCAGCTTGTATTTCACCGTCTGCGACGCCGAGCGCGCGTTCGTCGTCGAAATGACTTTGCCGCTCCGCGTGTCCCAAAGCTCAACGCGATACGTGCCGTCCTTCTTCACCGGCACGGCGAGTTCCGCGCCACTGATCGTTGGCGGCTTCTTGCCTTGGTGTCCGGCCTCATACCAACTGTAGAAACGGTTTTGCACCCACGCGAGCGTCTTGCCGTCGGATTGCAGGCAGAACCCGCGCAGGTCCGCGTGCGACACCGTCGGCGTCGCCATCTCCCAGCGCGGTTTGGTGAGCGATTCGCCGGCGAGATAGTTGCGCATGGCGGCGGCGTGGCACATCTGGTTCCGCTGGACGATGAACGCGCCGAGCCACTCGGTGCCACCGACGGCGTTTTTCAGAAACAGGCTGATCCACAAATGATTGTGGAACGAGATTGCCTCCGGGAACTTCCAGCGCTCGCCGGTGAGGTAGTAGAGCGCGCGCTTCGGGCCATAGGAGTCTTCCGGCTTGGTCCACTCGACCATGCCGCCCTCTGGGTTGATCAACGGGCAGTTGAACTGGCCGTATTTCTGCATCAACTCCAGGCTCAACGTCACCGCGTCCACCTCGCGCTTGAAATACCAGTCGGGGATGATGATCGCGTCGCCACCCTCCGCGATCGAGCGCGGGCCTTCGCACATGATGTGTGGATGCTGGTAAACGTCAATCGTGCGCACGTAGTGCTGCAGCTCCTTGATCCACGAGCGCACCATCAACGGCGAGAAACGCGATCCCGCCTGCCCCTCGTCGCCGATGGCCCACACCAGCAACGCCGGGCTGTCGCTCATCCGCGCGACGAAGTAACGGAGGTGGTCGCGCTGCATCTCCAGCGCGCGCTCGTTGACGTAAAGCTCCTCGATGCTCCCGCATGGTCCGCCCTGCGCCTTGGAGTAAGGCAGCGTGTCCAGACCGTAGATCGTCGAGCGGCACAGGTCGTCGTAGCAGGTGACCCAATAGATGCCGAGTGCCTCCAGCGTGCGCAGCCGATGCTCGCACTTCCACGCGACGTGCTGGTCAATGTAGCCGCCCCGCGTGTAAAGCCGGCCAAAGAACTCCGCAAGGCAGTAGTCGTAGTTTGAGCCGCCCTCAGCCTTGCGACGGTAGTAGTCGTCGAGCCGGCGCGTGGAAACGTGGCGCGGGTTGCCGCCGAAAATGTAGTTTGAGTCGCGAAACCAGCCGCTCGGTCCGACGCCGAAATAGGATTCGCCGTTGTCGAACTCAAAGAAACGCGAACCGCTCTTGCTCACGCGCAGGAAACCTTTTCGCTTGGAGTCAATGACTTCGAGTTTGTGGTCGGGAGTGCGACGAACGCCGGTCTTGTCCTGCGCCAGCACGTGAAGCTTGTGAACGCCGACTTCGCGGGGCCGGTAGTAGAGCCGCCACGGGCTGCATCGCTTCGGCAGCAGGATTTCCTCTGTCTCGCCGATGGCGACCGACGTGAAGTCCTGCCAGAAGAACGCCGGCACCTTCTCTGTCCTTCCGGACGGTGTTTCCACTACCGCCTGCACGTTAACCTGACGTGGGTCAAACGCATTGTCGTAGCTCGCCGCCACCTCAACCGGAATCGTCAGCAACTCAAACCGCTCCGCGCGCACCGGCAACTTGTCGCAGCGCACGGCCAATGGCCGTTCGTCCCGCGTCGGACAGACTTCGTCGAGTTGCACGCGATGCGGGCCGGCTGCTCTTGCCACGCCTGCCGGGAAAACGAGAATCAGCTCGTCGTCGCGGAGGATGTAAGGAGGCACCTCCATCGCGCGCAGTTCCGCTGCGGCAAACGCCGTCTTCTCTCCGCGCGCGAGCAAGGCATCGCCCAAGTGTAGCGCGACGGCGAACGGTCCCGCCGCGTCGCCCGCCAGTGCAATGCCGCCGCACGCCGTCCGCTCGAACGGCAGCGTGCGATACAGGAACACATTCCCCAACACCCCGCCGCCGCGCGCTTGAGCCGAGTCGTTCACGCGCACCATTAACAGGTTCTCGTCGCCGAAGCGGACCTGCGGCGTGAGGTCCACGTTGACCGGTTCGGGCACGCGCGCGCCCCAGTGATACATGTGTCGCGCAAGGTGCGTTCCGTTGAGATAGAAGTCGGCTGCATCGTCCACCGCCGTGCAGAAGAATCCCAGCCGATAGCCTTTCAGTTTAGCCGGCACGCGAAACCGCAGTCGTAGCCACGTCACCTTGTCGTTGAGTTCCGGGTGGCCGAGCGGCTCCCAACGACGCCCTACGCGGATTGGTTTCCAACCTTCCGCCTTGCTAACCGCTTCGCATTCGGTCTTCGCCCGCTCTGCGTCGCGTGCCATATCGGCGGTGCTGCGGCCAAACCCGACCTTCGTCGTCCACTGCGCGTCCCTGGCGAGATACTCCCAGTCGTCCTGCCGCAAGTCCACCAGCAGCTTGTCGGCGCTGAATACAACACCGGACTCGCTGCCAAACGCTGCCGGTAGGCCAATCAAGATGGCAAGCAACGAAACACACAAAGTGAACAGTTTGGCATTCATGTCTTCATTTCCTTTCGCTGCCGCTCTCCGGCAGCAACTGCTTTAAGTTCTTCTCCAGATGAGCCGCCAGCGGACGCTTGCTCGTCAGGTCCCACAGCGTCGCGTTCATCTGGCGCAACGCGAACGTCGTCACCAGCCAGCCTTGAACCCAGCCGGTCTCGATGGACCATGCGCCCCAACCGGCATCGGCGTTGGAGGCCCAGTAGTCCCATCGGCCGAAGTCGAACGCGCGGAACCACGTCCCGTCCAGTTCCGGCCGCTGCTCGCTGCGCGTCTGGATGCGACAGAGGAACGCGGCCAGCCGATCCTCGGCCTTGCGCCACTCCGCGTCGCCGGTTGCCGCGGCGGCTTCGTGCAGGCCGATGAAACCGGAGTTGAGCGTGTAGAGCAAATCGCACGCGGGATCGCCATTGGACTGGATCAGCGGCGTCTCGGTGGTGCCGTAAGATTCATTCGATGGCTTTGCGCGGAAATGCTCCTTCCCTGGCGCGCCGAGTTCCTCCCCCACCGCGCCGCAGGACGCCTGGCTCTTGAGAAAGTCGCCAACGATGCGCCGCAGCCACTCGCGGTGCTCCGGCGTGTCCTCAACGCGCACCAGCCACGCCAGCGGCAACATCAGCCGGGCCCGCTCCTGTTGCAGACCGTTCCACCATTTCAACTTGTCCGGATACGCCTCCATCAAGAGCCGCAGTGCCGTGCGCGTGCGCTCGAGCAACGGACGATAGCCAGTCGCTTTGTAGGTGACGAGGTTGGCGGCCAGCAGTTGCGCCGTCGGATGGCACGACAGGTTCAGATGCGGCTCGTTGAAAAAATATTGCCAACCTTTCTGTTCGAGCGTCTTCGCAGTCAACACCGAGGCTCGCAGACCGTGGCGGCCGGTCGTGCGAAAGTTCGCCAGTATCGCCCGCAACATTCGATCATCCCAGCAGTCATCGCCAAGCAGCGTAGCGGCCGCCATGATGGACATGCAAATTCGCGCGCTGATGACGCCGTAGAAATCCTGGCGCTGGTCCGTCGGCTCGACCAGCGTCGGCGAACAGCACCAGCCGATCAACCCGAACGCGGGATGTGCCGGGTTACGCCACGGCGCGGTCGCGTCGAACTTGAAGAGCACGAAATCGGCAAGATTCCGGCCGATCTTGATTTGGTTCGCATCATTCAGAAGTTTGCCACCGAGAACAAACGCCGCAACTTCTTCACCCGTGCAATCGGTTCGCAAACACCACCGCACCGTTTGGCTGCCGTCGAAGTGAATCTTCGATTTGTAGCCTTCCAGAATCCCTGCGCTGCCGTCGCCGGCCGGCAAGTTGAATCGTTGCCCAGCTTTGCTGGCTGTCGCGCGTTCCGGCGTGAATCTCTTGGCCTGCGCCTCTAGCCCCCAGTCCTTGTCCCGCCACGACGAATGAATCAACATCCGCGCCTTAATCATCCACTCATTGCCCCGGCGGACGGCCTCGCGCTCGGCGTTACCCGGCAACGGCTCTTGCGCACCATAACTCGGGCGCACCACCGGCATCCACTTGAACTGCGACACAACGAGGTCCGGTTGCACCCAGCCGAGAATCATCCGCCACACCGGTTCCCAAGCGTCGGTGGGGCCGTAGCGCGCGGTGACGAATTGACTGAGTTTCGCCGTCGCGACGAGAATCTTCGCTTTGGGATGTTCGAACAGAATCGGCCAGACATCCTTCTGCGGCAGTCCATAGACGGCCGTGTCGAAGCCCGCCACCTTGGCTACGACGATATGCGGCTTCTCCGCCGCGGCAGGCACGAAGTAGCAATCGTGGATGCCGACGATCCGCATTGGCTGGAGCCTTGGCCCGAATGCGTTGGAGATGATCACGCCTCGCTCCCACTTCGTGTCGCGCGGTTGGCCGACCTCAAGCTGGGGCAGCACCGCCGGATACTCCACGTAGAGCCGCAACTTCTTGCGTGCCGCCGTCTCGAACACTTGCGGCTCGATTTGCTGCGTCTTGGCTGGATATCCGTCCGCCAACAGCAACACGCCTGAGCCTTCCGGTGCCGCTTCGACAGCCGCCGGCGGCGTGTCGTGACGCGGACACTTCATGCCGCAGTCCGCCAGCACACGATACAGATCGTTGTCCGCCGCACACGAGAACACCGGCGTGGAGTGCTCCGCGGCCAGGGCCGACAACGTGCACAGCGAAACGGCACCAAGCAGTGCAAACAATGAATGTATTGTGATCATTATTCTTGGAAGCCGCTCCGTCACTCCACCCACACCATCCGCATCCGCATTGGCTGGAGCGGAACCGTGAGTTTACCGTCGGCGCAGTTCAGCGCCTCGCGAGTCAACGCGTCGGTCGCGGACTTTGCGGACATGCCGAGGCGAGCGAAATCCACTGTGACTTGCGCGGTCGCGGGTTGGTCGGCGGAAAGGTTTGAAACGACCAGTAGCGCGTGTCCGCCTTTGCCTCTTGCGCCGGGGCGTGCGTAAAGGCTCACCTTTACGGATTCCGACTGCGTGGTCGCCAGCGGCTTCGTCTCCCAATACGGATGCCACTCGGCCTTGCCGACGCCAAAGCGGGTCATTACGTTCCAGATCGGCGACATCTTTTCCAGCGAGGCGATGCCGCAGGGGCGCACGCGCACGTCGTGCAGCATCGAGAACGCGAGCGCGTGGTCGAACGTCCACTGCGGCGGGCGTTCGTAGGCCAGGAATTCGCACGGCACGCCGAAGTTGCGACCCATAAACTCCGCCCGCAGCGCGCCGAGCGGCAGGGCCTTCAGCGGATCACCCGACAACTCGCCGCCGGCGAATTGCTCGCCATCCCAATACGAGTCGGCGAACGCGAGCGTCGGCGTCGCGCAGCAAGTGCTTTGGTGGGCGTTGATGAGGCCGCCGCGAGGGTGGAACATGCCGTAGAGCCGCTGCATGAACTGCCGCACGCCGAAGATCGGATACGTCGGCCGCAGCGTGCCGTCGGCGGCGCGATAGCCGCAACCGTGCCGCTCGTTGTAACATGCCCACGGTTCAACGGTGCCGTCGAGATAGACGCCGTCGAAGCCGTAGCGTTTCGCCGCGCGCTCGATGCCGTCGGCGAGCCGGTCGCGCCAGACGCTGTTGTAGCAGACCTTGAAGTCGCGCTGCTCCGGATGGCGATACCAGCCGGGCGTGATGTCGCCCTTGCTGTTCTTCACCAGAATCTCATCGTGCAACTCCGCCCATTCCGACGCGAGCGGCGAGAACTCGTAGCCGTGATAAACGAGCACCTTCATGCCGCGCTGATGGCACGCGCTGACGATGCGCTTGAAGTCAGACTCCGGGAACGTCATCGGGTAGTTCTGGATCGGCGCCCAATCTTCGTGGAAGACCGCCGTCTTCGCGCCAAGCTTCGCGCCGCGGTCGAGCACGGCGATCGGGTTGCGGTCGGGGAACGCGCGATGGCACAACCACCATTCCTTCGGGATGGGCAACGTCGAGCCGACGCCGAGCTGCGGCACGTGCCAGATGCGCCATTCGTGGAAATCCTTCGGCCACGGTTTCACCGGCGTCGCTTGAAAGCCGAACGTGAACGTGACCGGCAGCTTCACCGCAACTGGGAGCGGCGGTTTTCCAACTGCCACACCTTGTTCCAGCAGCCGCACGCGCAGCAAAACCTCGCTGCCTTGCACGACGACCTCCATGACGCGGTCGGTAGCCTGCGGTTGCCAGCCTTTGTCGGACTCGGCGAACCAGCCCAGCCCGCTGTCTTCGCGACCGAGCCATACGAACGGCTTGAAGGGCAACGTGAGACCGGCTTCCGGCAACTCGCCGCTGTTCTTCGATTTGCCCCACTGGCCGGGAAAGTAGTGGAACAGGCTGACACGCTCGCGTTTAATCGGCACCTCCAGCCAGAGTTGTTCGAGCTTCGGCGTCATCTTGCGCTGCGGCAGCACCACGAGGTCCACGCGCATCAGACCGTCAAACTCGACCCGCGTAGTGGTGTTGACGATGAGATCGTCGCTCGCCTGCCAGCCGGTGACGATGGCGTGCGATTTGTCCGCGCGAAATACGAAGTTGCCACCACGTTTCCACTCGATCGGCTTGCCGCTGACCTTGCCGACAAGGCGAATCGGCGCGGCCAGAATCTCGCCGCCCGCCGTGACGATTGAGTTTGGAAGCGCGCTGGCGAACTTGTGTGATCGCCCCCAGACGCCGACTTCGACGCCGGACGCGCTGGTCTTCACCGTTACAGGCGTCCACGGCGCGATCAGCTTGGGTGATTCGGCTGCCTGCGCGCCAACGAGCGACGCACACAGCAATGCGACGGCAAACAACGCGAGCGATTTGGTTTTCATGGTCATCATCTCCATTTCACTTCGGCAGCATCTGCGCGCACATCATCAGGCAGCGGGGCAGATGGAAGAAACCCTTGAACATCGTGCCTTTGCAGAACATGAACGTCGTGCCGTCCGGCAGCACGTGCGGATACCATTCCGGAAACTCCGGGTCGCGGAAATGCCGCCACGCCCACGCGTCAATCTTCCGAAACCAGTCGGCGAAGAACTCGTCGCCGGAGAGCTTCCACGCATACAGGGACGCGATGAGCGCCTCGTTCTGGCACCACCACGTCTTGAGGTATTGCTTGCCGTCGAGCAGCGGCAAGCCGCGCGCGTCTTTGAAATAGAGAATGCCGCCGTGGACTGGGTCCCAAGCGTATTGCAGGATGGTGCGCGTCAGCTCGAGGCATCGCGCGGTCATCGCGCGGTCGTTCGCGCTCTCGGCGTATTGCATGACGAACCACATGCCCTCCAGCGCGTGGCCGGGATTCAGCAGCCGCCCGTTGCCGGAACCGAGGTCGGGTTTGCCGTCGGCCGGCATGCTCTCGAACATCATCCGATGCTCGCGCCTCCAGAAATGACTGAGCACCGTCTCGGCCGCCTGACGCAGCACGCCGTCGTAGTCCTTCGTCCGCAGCGCGCGCTGGAGGACGAAGAGGACATTGACCAAAATCATGTAGTGCGCCAGCGCCATTGGGCCGCCCTTCTCCACCGCCGCAAACCCGGCGCGATAGCTCGCCGTCGCCTGCAACGCGATCTCCCGATAGCGCGACTGCGGGTCGGCTCGATACAACTCCGCTGCGCCGATGGCCGCGAACGAATCAGTAAACACCGTGTAGCCGCCAAACTCGCGCAGTCCCGGCGACCCGTCGCGCTTCAGCGAGAAATAGCAGTGCCCGTCAGGCCGGAACGAATGCTGGCTCAGGAAGTCGAATCCGCGTCGCGCGTGCTCCAGCCACCCTGGGCGCGAGTAAGGCGAATTGCAGAGTGCGGCGAACATAAAGACCGCGCGCCACTGCATCCAAAGATACTTCTCCGCCTCCAGCAACTCGCCTTTGCGCCCGACGACGCTGAAGTAGCCGCCGTGCTCGCGGTCAATGCCATGCTCCGTCCAGAACGGCACGACCCGTTCCAACAACTCGTTCTCGTATCGGACGCGATAGCTTTTCATGGCTTGGCGCTAAACTCGATCATACAGACGGCCCTCGGCGGCAGTTCCAACCGGACAGCCGGCTCGCGAACGTCAAACCGTCCCAAGCGATGTCGGCCGGTCTCGTCGGTGCGATACATCGCGCAGCCGTCCTTCAATCCATACGCGTTCGCGTTGATCGGCAGGCGCAGCGTGAGCTTTTCATCGCTGATGCTCGCGAGCGCGATGCCCACGTCGCCATCGGGCGCGCGCCATGCGCCGGCCAGTGCCACGGGATAGGTCCGCTTGGACTCCTTGAGCGGCGTGTAGGTGCCGACATTGGCGACATCAATCTCCTGCTGTGGCACGTCAAGCGTCGGCGGGCGGAGCCATGTGCCGTGGAGGAGATATTTCAGCGTCCGCATCCGCGTGCGCACCATGCGCGTCACGAAATCCATTTCCTCGGCGCGTTCTTTCAGATGCGACGGCAGGAAGTTGGCGAGCATCGGCTGCATGCCCCACGCAAACGTCCGCGCGTGATCGAGGTAGAACTGCTTGGCGAACTTCCGGTCCAGCAGCGCCAGACGGCCCGGCGGCACGAGTTCCTGCGGCCATTTTTCGTCGTAGGGCGGATGCGCCAGCCCGGCCATGCTGCCGAAGACCACCGCGCTGTCATGATACACGGCGTGGTAGAACGGGATGATTTCCCAATCCGGCCCCATGCCGATACGGTCGGCGCTCACGTTCAGACCCAAGGTCATGTCAATGCTCCCGATCCACGGTTCGCCGCAGTATTCGCCACCGAGGGCAACAGGGCCGCGCGACGAGCTGCGATCGCGGATCTCCGCGGCCAGCATCGCGAGGCCGTCGGTCCAATACCGGCCGGGGCCAACGATATGGCCGTGGCTCGGATCGTGGCAGCTCGCCATCACACCGACTTGATCCATGTAAATACCGGAGGGCTTGAGGTCGCAGAGGGCTTCCTGCGCAATGTCGGCGTATCTGTCGCGCCAGAATCGCGTGCCGATGCACATCGGCGCACAGGGCGCTTTCATGAAGACGTTATAGGTTTCCGTGCGGACCTTGCCGTCCTTGCCCTTGACCGCGTGGACCTCGGCGCACTCGTTGGTCCAGCTTCGCGTCTGCGTTCCCCAGAGGCGTTGGTTCATGTAGAGAATCGCGTTCACGTCCTGCCGCTGCGCAGCGGCCAGCGCGGCCTTGAACGACCCGGCGCCTTCGCGCGGCGGCAGGTATTCCGGAAAACCGGCGTCGTAGGGGCAGTTGTGCCACCAGTGCCACAGCACGCTCACCGGCGCTCGTAGATGCTTTCGCAACACCGTCGCCGGCCCGAGCACTTGCTGCGACCGACCGCGGTTCCACAGCCAAAGCCCGGTTTGCCGCAGCCATGCTGGGCTAAGCTGGCGGCGAAGCCGTCCGCGCTCCGCAAAGGTTTTCGCCGTGGGCAACTCGCGATACATCTCTGCCGCCGTCATCCAGTCGCCGCGAAACGTTCCAAGCACCGCGGTAAATGGGAGCCGGAACTCAGTCATCTCGGCAGCTTCTTGTTCCGGTTCATGCAGAATCTCGAAATGAACCTGCCCTTTTCCGTCGCCCCAGACCGCAAATTCCTTGCGATAGCCTTCGATGTCGTCGCAGGCTGCGTAGAAGCCGGGGCCGTCCTGTTGATAGAGAGCCAGACACTGCAACACCAATGGGAACGGATAACCCCAGGAGAGGCGCAACCCCTTGTTGCCCTTGCCCTGCATCAGCTTGCGCGGGTCGCGGGAAAGGATGCCCAGCACTTTTGGCACGGCGAGTATCTCAGCAGTTCGCTCCCGCAAGCTGGCGACACGGGGAAACCGAATCCGCTTCAGTCGGACGTTCTTCGGCTTCGCGACAGACAATTCCCATCGACTGAGCGCCGCGTCTTGTTGGCCGAGTCGGGCAACGACTTCCACGCGCAAAGGCTCCATCCCGCCGGCCCCAACCTTGTCCCACACTAAACGCAAGCCGGGTTGGTTGCCTGTCATGCGCTCAATCTTCGGCGACCCTGCGCGTTCGGCAGTCAACTCTTGCGAGGTTTCGCCGCTGCCGACCGAGATTTGCCACAGCCCCAAGGGCACAGTGTTGTCAGCGATCTGATTATAGCCGTCGTGAATCAACTCGCGAAGCGAGCCGGTGGCCGAATCGAGGCCGATTTGCAGTTTGCCATCCGCAACGCGACTCAGCGCCGGGTTGGCGCCTGACGCTGACGAAACCAACAGCGACAGCAACAGGCCAAGCACTGACGACATCAGTTTGAGTTTCATGGTTGTTTCCTTTGGTGACTACTTGTTCAAGTCTTTGTCGCACCCTTCTGTTTGCGAAGCCGTTCCAGCGTCACCGCCACGGGCGATAGGCGCTCGCCAGCAACCACCGGCGTCTGCGCGAGCTGCGCGCGACTCTTATGCAGTTCGTAGCAGGCCTCGGCATAATCCAAACCAGCCAGTTCGGCCACCAGGCGTGTGCCGCGGTCAATGAGCTTCTTGTTGCTCGTCTCCACATAGGACATCCAGTTGCTCACCACGCGCCCCAGCCGCGCCACCGTGGCCGTCGAGATGGTGTTGAGCACGAGCTTGATGGCGAGATGGTCCCAAAGTCGAATCGGCGACGGCGGCAACTTGCAAACGACGTGGCAGAAGTTGCCGGCTGCTGCCGTTGGTCCCACCGCCAACACAGCACGCGCCGGGAATTTCGTCGCAGCCGACACGAACGCATCGCCCAAAGCTGTGCCCGGCCCGCTCGTGGCGCACTCCTCGCCAGCGAGAACCAGCGCCGCGCAGTCACCTGAGCCAGAGTAACGCGAGGGATCGTCTTCGTTGCCGACGAGAAACTTGAAAAGTTCCTCGCGGTTCAGCACCGGGGGGGTGCGCCAGATGCGTTCGGCCGCGCCCATCTTCTGGTAGAGATCTGCGTCCCAGGTCAAGCAGCGCGGCTCGCGTCCGAGCATGCGTCGCCAGGTCTCGGCGGTCGAATACAGCGGGTTCTTTACGAAAGCCATCGGTCGCGGCGAACGCGAGTCGTCGCACTTGCGGAAAGGCGGCAGCGAGAACGTCGGCGCGCGCTCCGTGGTGTCGGTAAAGATGTCGAGCAGGAACTCGTTGCCGAAATACGTCATCGCGTTCTTGTCGCGGCAGACCGACTCCTCCATCTCCACCCACCGCGCCATCGCCTCCACCGCGGCCGGCTGTGCGAGGTCGCGCAGCAGCGAAGCGAAACGCGCCACGTATTCCTCGCTTTGCTTCTGGCCCCCAAGCGCCATCTCCAGCGCCGCGCCAATCACCAACAACTCCGACGTGGTCGCCTGCATCCGCGTCGAGCCTGCGACAGCCATCGGGCCGGACGACAGGTCGAGCTTGACGATGCGCGGCTCCTCGATCACGCGCCGCGACCGCTCCACGTGCGCGGCCAGCACGTCCATCGGATTGTTGCAGGCAAAGAACACCTCAGCGCCCGCCTCCAACGCCTGCCAAGCCGTGCCGATCACCGACGACGTTTCGCCGCCCTCGGTGATTGCCACTAGCACGTCGCCGCGCCCAAGGCCCGCTTCCACGGCCTGCTGTCGGCCAAAGGTCACGTAGTCCTCAAAAAACTCCACCGAACGCACCAGCGCGTAATCACCGCCCGTCATGATGCTCAGCGCGGTGCCCCCGCCTTGCGACGCCCGATAAGCTGCCTCCAGCAAAATGCTCAGCCGCCCCGTCGCGCCACAACCGCTGAAACAAATGCGACCACCGCGCTTGATCGCCGCCGTCAGTGATTCCACGAACCGCCGAAACTCGTCCGTCGCGAACACACGCCGTGCCGTCACCGTCACGTCATCGTCCACGAGCTGGAGCATCCGGATGCCCGCACGCGTGTCCTTCGCGATTATCTCAGCCAGACCACGCGTCTTCGGGTGCGATTGCTCCGTCGGCAGTGCGCCGAGATGAAACGCCTTCTCATTGTTCACAAAATGTTCTGCTTCACGCCTTGCGTCGTCCATGTCTGTTCTCCGTTCTAATCAACTTCCGCCGGCAATTCGAACGTGTTCCAGCCGGCGCGCTCGAACTTGCCGTTCGACGGCACGAGCTTGTTCGCAGCCTTCGTCTTCTTCACGTCGGGCCAGCTTAGGTTTTCGAGGATCATCAGTTGTGTCTCCGAATGACTGCTTCTGAGGCGCTTCGTGAGCGATATTCGCGACTACGGTTTTTTCCCAACGAAGTAACCGAACGCTTGAAGGTCCAACGCCAGCTTGCCGGCCGTCGGGGCGGTCTTGGCGCCGTCGGACAACAAGGGACCGAACTTTCCCGGCAGCGCGACCTGTGCCTTGAGCTTGCGATTGGTGAGATTGGCTACCGTCACGATCTCTTCGCTGCCGGCGCGGCGGAGGAACGAGATGACCGAGTCGGGCTGGTCGTTGTCGAGCCAGAGGACTTCGCCGCCGGTGAGCGCCGGCTCGGTGCGGCGCAACTGGCAGAGCCTTTGGTGGAACGTGAACTTTGCCTTCGCCTTCGGCAGGCAGGCGGCCTCCCATCGAACCGGCCAGCGCGCGTAAATGCTCTGCAACGACGTGTCGCCGATCTCCTGGCCGTTGTAGAGCAACGGCACACCGTCGAGCGTGAAGTGGACGGCGGTCATGGCCGCCGCGCCGCGTTCGCCGAGGACCACCTCCGCGCGCAGCAGGTCGTTGACGATGTCGTGATTCTCGGTGTAGCGAATGAGCCGTGCGCCGCGCGGGCGCTCGTCGCGCATCTTCCGCCAGATCGCGCGCAGCAACGATGCGGGCTCGCCGCGCGCGAAGACGGCCTGGACCGCGTGGAGCCACGTGAAGTTGTAGTTGATGTCGAACGCCTTGAGTTGGTCGTCCTTGCGCTCGCCTTCGGCGAGCATGACGAGATCGGGCCGGAGCGGTTCGATCTGCGCGCGGGCCTCCTCCCAGAAATCCAGCGGCACGGCGTCGGACACGTCGCAGCGAAAGCCGTCCACGTCGAAGTCCTTAACCCAATGCTTCATGTTCGCCCAGAGATGCTCGCGGAGCTGGCGGTTGTTGAAGTCAAAGACCGGGAAGTTCCATTGGCCGGTCGAAATCTTTCCCAACGCGTCACGCTTGAAGAACTCCGGATGCTTCGTCAGCGGCGACGTTGGCCCGCAGTGGAAATAGACGAGGTCCATCAGCACGCGCATCCCCAACTTGTGGGCCGTTGCGATGAACGCTCGCAGGTCGGCCTCGCTGCCATACTCCGGGTCCACGCGGTTGTAGTCCTTGATGCGATACGGATTGCGCGGGTTGTTGGTGCCAGATGCCTTCTGGCGTTTGCTCCAGAACTCCTGCCGCATGTCGGGGTCTTGAAGCTGGACGGGGCAAAGATAGATGATGTTCGCGCCGAGTTCCGCGACCTGCGGCAGGCGCTTCGTCGCCGCGCGCAGCGTCCCCTCCGGCGTGAACCCGCGCAACCAGACCTGATACATGACGCCGCGCGTCAGCCATTCCGGCGACGACCGCGCCTGGAGCAACGCCAGGTTCTGTGTCGGCTCAGCAGCGTGGGCGTTGGCGCCCCACAGCAGAAACACGAGCATCCATCGAACGAGAGACCGGTTGTTCTGCATACTTTGCTTTCTTTTCATGACGTATTGCGTGGTGAGAATCCGACTAATCCACCTCTGCCGGCAGTTCGAACGTGTTCCAGCCGGCGCGCTCGAACTTGCCGTCGGCAGGCACGAGCTTGCGCAGGATGGAAGCCGTCGCGGCGCGGGAAAGCGAGCCTTCGGCTTGCCTCAGGCCGAGCGCGGCCTGATCCTTCGACCAAACGCAGGCGGCGGTGAAGTGCAGCGTCGGGATGCTCTGAACCAGATGATGCCACGTCGTCATGAGCAGGCCGGCGCTGTTGTTCGCAATGGCGGCCTTGGCGAGCGCGCGGATGTTCGCCGGCGAGTTCCACGGGCACGCAATGGTCTCGAAGCCATGCTCGCGGAAGTGCGCCAGCGTCGGGATTTCGCCTTTCACGTCGTAGTGCCAGTCGTTGATGATGATCTTGCGCGAGATGCGGTCGAGTGCGAGGTGCGTCGGCAACGTCGGCGAGCCGTTGGCGGCAAAGCCCGACGGCCACTTCGCGCGCTCCAGCAACGCGTCGCCCCACATCATGGCACGCCGACCGCGCTTCTCGATGTGGGCGGCGAGGTTGTTGATGTGGTCGGCGAAGAGTTTCACTCGGTCGGTCTGACGGCAACGGTCACAAGTCGCGTGCGAGTAAGCCTCGTCGCAGCCGATGTGGAAGTATTTCCCCGGCCCGGCGAACTCCATCAGTTCGTCGGCCACACGCCGCAGCAGGTCCTGCGAGCGCGGGTTGGTCAGGCACCACGTCCAACCGTCCGGCTCGAACAACGATGCCAGCCGCGGATTCTGGTCGAGCACGACGTGGCGCCCGTGCTTGATGCGGCAGGCCGTGGCGTGGCCCCACGAGTTAAACATCGGGATGACCTCCATCCCCATGTCGCGGGCAATGGCGACAAGCTTGCCCGCCTGCGCTTTCGACCACGCTTCCGGCCACGACAGCTCCTTCAACGCGTCGAGCTTCAACATGCCCCAGAACTCCAGCACGACGTGCGTGAACTTGAGGAACGCCGCGAGCCGGATCGCCTTCTCGATCATCACCGGTGGCGTCTCGTGGAAAATGCAAAGGTGCAGCCCGCGGAACTTCAGCGCCGGCCAATCCTGAACTTCGACGTGCGGCAGCGTGAACGCGAGGCCGCCGCCCGCCGCATCGTCGGCGTCAAGCAGTTGCAGCATCGTGAACCAAGCGTGGCGCGCGCCCGTCGCATCTGCCGCGCTCGCCGCGATGCCCGACGCGTCCACTTTGAGCGCGTAGGTGGCGTTCGCTTCGCGTTGCGGCAGCTTGCCGCCAGCCAGCGTGAACTCGCCGGCCTTCAGCGCCGCATCGTGCGTCACGGCCAGTTCCACGGTGCCAAACGTGAACCGCTTCCACGTGTCCTTCATCATCTCAACGACGCCCGCGTCGCAGTCGCGCCCCACCGACAGCATCGCGCGTTTGCTGAGGCTCAGCGTCCCCGTGCCCCACGCGACCTTGTTGGGATACGGATGAATGCTGCGAGGCATAAGGCCGGTCTCGGCTTTCTCAGCAGCCTGCGCGATTCGGTTGAACGCCGTTGCAGACAAGACTGCTGCGGTCGTTTTCAGGAACTCGCGGCGCGAGGTGGTCGTTTCATTCGATGTTGTTTGCGATGCCGTTTTCATAGCTTGGAATCACTGTGTTGTCGGACCATCGGGCATTTCAGACAAAGTTCGCCAGAATCTCTAGAATTCCACGGTCAACCGTTCCGAATTGGCTAATGAGGTCGCGCCGGGCCATCTCCACATCATGCGCCGGGACATAATCCGACACATGCTGATACCGGCCCATCCGCCTGCCCACGATGAAGGCTTCCCGGTCGGACGGATTCATGTTCAGGAAGCGATCAATCGGCTCAAGCATCCGTTGCTTGTCGCCGGGCAGTCTCCCGGCCACATCTTCCAGCAGGTTCATGATGTGATCGCTCTGCACTGTGCTCGTGATGCCGTCCAAGTGTTCGAGGCAGGCTTTGATTTCGCGGACCTTCTCCTCTTCGGTGAGGGGCACCCATCGTCCCTCTGTCATCATGCGATGGAGCGGCGTGCCCGGCACCGGCACCGTGCTGCGAATCCGAATGAACGTCGGGTTGACGGCAACGAGAACCGCCGCCGACTCGACAGCATGTTCCCCGGACAACTCCCGCCCGCCGAGGCCCGGCATGAAATACTCCGA
Source organism: Verrucomicrobiia bacterium (assembly GCA_041667205.1). Taxonomy (GTDB): domain Bacteria; phylum Verrucomicrobiota; class Verrucomicrobiia; order CAIQCK01; family CAIQCK01; genus CAIQCK01. The sequence goes on from JBAYFL010000014.1 coordinate 44,969, forward strand.
GAGTTCCATCCCGGCGGCCATGACATGGCGGCCCGACCGAATCTGCTCGTCTTGCGTGACGCCTTTTTGGACGAGGGAGAGAACGGCGTTGGAACCCGATTCCATGCCGATGTGAATCCGGTTGAGGCCGGCGGCCCGCAGCGATTTCAACTCATCCAGCGACTTGCGGCTGATCGTCTTGGCCCGCGCATAGGAGGTGATCCGGGTGATGGTGGGAAAGGCCGCTCGCGCGTGATGCAGTATCTCCACCAACTGCTCTGTGCGCAGCACCATTGCGTCAGCGTCCTGCAAGAAAAGGCCTTGCAGGCCGTGGCACATCCAGAACGCCACTTGTCGTGCGCACTCGCCATCCACCTCACTATCGCGGTCCAAGCTCCTGACGGCATCAATAACCGCGCCGCGATCTGCCTTGGCACCGGGCGCGGTATTCATGCAACGGCGAATCCTGTCGGCGATGGCGGTCATCGCGTCTATGTCCCTCTTGATTTCATCAACCTTCCGGATTGAAAACCGTTCGTGCTTATACACCGGGCAGAAGGCGCACTTGTTCCAGTGGCAATTGCGAGTGATCCTGAGAAGGATGCTCTCGGCTTCACTGGGTGGCCGTATCGGGCCGGTTTCAAAACAGCTCATGGCGTCGAAGTCAGTAAGGTTCCAAACAGCTTCCGTGTCTAATCGAAAGTTTCGCGGATGCTTTCGGCGGGCGCGAATTTGTTCACGACCCTCGCCTTCTTCACGTCAGTCCAGCTTGGGTTTTCGAGGATCATGGTTGTGTCTCCGAATGAGTATTTCCGAGGCTCTTCGTGAGCGATGTTCGCGACTATGGTTTCTTTCCAACGAAGTAACCGAACGATTCAAGATCCAACGCCAGCTTGCCGGCCGTCGGGGCGGTCTTGGCACCGTCGGACAACAAGAGACCGAACTTTCCCGGCAGCGCGACCTGTGCCTTGAGCTTGCGATTGGTGAGATTGGCTACCGTCACGATCTCTTCGCTGCCGGCGCGGCGGAGGAACGAGACGACCGAGTCGGGCTGGTCGTTGTCGAGCCAGAGGACTTCGCCGTCGGTGAGCGCCGGCTCGGTGTGCCGCAGGTGACAGAGCTTCTGGTAGAATGTGAACTTGGACTTGGATTTCGGCCGACCGGCGGCCTCCCATCGGACCGGCCAGCGGGCGTAGATGCTTTGCGGTGAGGTGTCGCTGATCTCCTGGCCGTTGTAAAGGAACGGAACGCCATCGAGGGTGAAGTTGATGACTGACATCGCCGCGGCACCGCGTTCGCCGCACATCACCTCGGCCCGGAGCATGTCGTTGACGAGGTCGTGATTCTCCGTGTAGCGGATGAACCTCGTGCCACGCGGATGCTCGGCGCGCTGCCTCTCCCAAAATCTGGCTAACGATGACGCCGGTTCGCCGCGCTCGAACACGGTGAGCACCGTTCGATGCCAGTAGTAGCCGTAGTTGATGTCGAACGCTTTCACCTGATTGGCCGGTTTGTAGCCTTCGGCCAGGAGCACCAACTCTGGCCGGAGCGGTTCCAGCCGCGTGCGCGCTTCCTCCCAGAAATCCAGCGGCACGGCGTCCGACGAATCACACCGAAAACCGTCCACGTGGAAGTCCTTCACCCAGTGCATCATGTTGGTCCAGAAATACTGGCGGAGTTGGCGGTTGTTCAAGTTCAGCATGGGGAAGTTATACCCGGCGATCACCACCTTCCCGGACGCGTCGTGCTTGTAGAACTCGGGGTGTTTCATCAGCACGCACGTCGGCCCCGTGTGCATGTAAACCAAGTCCATCAACACGCGCAGGCCCAGTTTGTGCGCGGTGGTTATGAAATCGCGCAGATCGGCCTCGCTGCCGAACTCCGGATCCACACGATTGAAATCCTTGATGCGGTAGGGATTTCGCGGATTGTTGGTGCCGGAGGCTTTTTGGCGCGGGCTCCAGAACTGCTGCCTCATGTCGGCATCCTGAAGACAGACAGGACTGAGGTAGATGATGTTCGCGCCGAGTTCTGCCACTTGCGGCAACCGCTTCGCCGCGGCGCGCAGAGTGCCCTCCGGCGTGAAAGACCGCAACCAGACTTGATACATCACGCCGCGCGTCAGCCACTCCGGCGACGGGCGGGCTTGAAGCGACGCCAGATTCTGTGTCGGCTCAGCAGCAGGGGCGTTGGCGCCCCACAGCAGAAACACGAGCATCCATCGAGCGAGGGACCGTTTGCTTTTCACGGAAAAACCTCCGGCAACCGTCTTTCTGAACCATGCGGAGGATTGAGGTTCGGTCTTGGGCGTGGTCGCAGTCATGGTGACTTCTTTCGCCGTTGATTCGACGCGTTGGTTTTCATGGCATGGCTTTCAGCAATATCGCGACCAGCTTCCGCGTCTGATCGAGAGTCTGGCGCAGGCTTTCGGCTGAGCGTGCCCGCGCGGGTGCCATGTCGGCTAGCGGCGTGTCGTAAAAATGATCTTGGATCGTCTTCCGCGCGGCAGTGAACGACGCGGGGCGGGTCCACGACTTCTTCTTTTGCCCCGACTGCAACTGGCTGTTGACCCATTTCCAGTATTCGCCCAACTCCGGCTGATAAACGTGGCGCACCAGTTCGTATTGATGGGCGCGGCAGTAGCCGTTCTCTGAGTTGCCTTTCAGCGTCTGTTCGGTATGTGGGTTGATCTGCGGTTTGACGCCGCCAAGTTCGCGGGCGCGTTCCAACCGCTTCATGGTCGCGTGGAGCGAGAAGTCGTCGCTGAGCACCACCAAGTCGCCGAGTTGCTGCATCAGGCCCTTGCTGACGGTCTCCATCTGCCGCGCGGCGGCTTCGTCCCACGATTGCATCGCCACGCAGCCGCGCATCAGCGACGCCTTCAGCGCGCGATTGATGATGGTGCGGGCGATGTCAATCGCATCGCGCCGCCAGAGTTCGTTCGCGTAGCCGGCGTCCGCGGATTGCGCAAGCTGCTCCAGAACTGTCGGCGCTTCGCGCAGCGGGGGCACGAGCCGCTGCAACTCCTCGCCATAGAGACGAACGCGCTCGTCGGTCAGGTTTGTGTAGTTGGCATCGGTAAGAAGCCGGAAATGAGGGTCGAACTGCACGGCCAACCGCGACGGCTTTTGGCCGACGCCAACGTGAGTCCAGTGATGCGTGGCAGCAATGGGCAGGAACGGCTGCCAGATTTTCTCCATGCTCTTGGCGAGGGCTGCCGGATAGCGGCCCGAGCAAAAGCGGCCCACGAACGCATTCGCGTCGAGTTCGTCCGGATGCCAGCCGTTTGCGGCGAGATACTCCAGCAGCAGTGTGTTGTTATGCGAGATCTCCGGCCAGAGCACGAGGCCGAGACATTGCGGGTCTTGCGCCGCTTCGCCGATGCGCTCCTGCAGGACGTGATAATCCTCGCGCATCTCGCTGTCGGCGGCGAAGGCATGGAACACGCCGAAGATCCACGGAAACTTCTTGTAGGCGTCCCACTCGTGATACGTCTTCCGGTCGAGCAGATCGGCGGTGTAGTCGAGCAGAATCGTGCGCTGCGGGTCGAACTCCTTGAGGAGGTTCTGCACGTTCTCGCTCTTCCACTTATACATCAAGTCCCAGCTCGCGATGAGCAGCGGCGCGTCCGGATGGTGCCGCCGCAGGACTTCCTGGATTTTGCGGTAGGCGTGGAGCTTCCGTTGCAGGTCTTCGCGTTCGCTGGCGCCGAAGGTCCGCTCGGCCAGACCGATGGTGTGGAACATCCGCGGCTCGCCGAACTCGCGGATGTGCGTCGAAGTCAGCTTCCAATAAGCGTCCCACGTCCGCTCGTGCTCAATGTCCCAGATGGCGTGCGTGGAGAGCGTGTAGCCGGTCTTCTGGTCGCGCGTCACCGGGAAGTCGGGATACTTCTTCATGAACGAACTCGGGGTGTGCGAATACCAGTGCGTGATGGTGCCCGTGTCCTCCGGATGGATGAGGCCGCGCTCGCGGGCGTAGGCCAGCACGCGCTTGCGCAACTCACCGCGATACTTCAACGGCCAGAACGACGTGCGGTCGTCGTAAGAGCGCAGCTTGGCGTCGGGGTCCACGCCATCAGTAGGCGGATACGGCAGGTCGAACGCGCGCTGGAAGAGGTCGTCAATCCCCGTGCGCAGCATGAAGAGGTTGAGCCGCTTCTTGAGCATCCAATCCAACTCGCGCTTCCAGTCCTCAAAGTCCCACATCTCCGCGTGGAACCGGTGCGGCCCACGATGGGCGAAGTAGCGCAGCCCGCGATACTCAAAACGCGGCCGCTCGGTGAAGTCGCAGCCAGCGAGTTTGATGCTCGCGCGTTTCGGAATCACGTCGCCATCCCAGAAGTATTCCGCGCCAGCTTTCCTGCGGAAGAAATCGTAAACCGCGTAGAGCGTCGAGCGTCCCTCGCCGCCAGCGAGAATCAGCAACGTGCGTCCTTCATGCGGCAACGACAGGATGCGGTAATCGTCCGTCCCGTAGCGGATGCCGAGGTTCTCGATGCGCGCCTGCAAGATGAGGCGATGGACGACTGGATTCGCCGCATCGGAGCCAATGAGCACAACGTCGCCGGACGGCAGCTTTCCATCATCAGGGTTGGCGCAGGGAACCACACGCGGCTTTGCGCCTGTGACCTTCTGCCACAGGTCGCAGAACGCGTTGCCAGCAACGCGATAGGCCGGCTCGCCAGACGAGGGAATCAGAACCGTTGGTGTTTGCGGTTCCGCAGCCAAGCTGAAGTTGATGGCCGCAACAGTGCTCACTACGAGCTTTAGGATGGTTTTCTTGCTCATCTTGTTTCCTCTCGTTCAATCAGAACAGAACGGCTTTGGGCAAAATCATTGGTGGTAAAATCATGATTTTGCCCTCCATGATTTTGCCAGAGTCCATCTGTCAGCCTTTCTTCTGCGCTCGCTGCAGCAGCGCCGTCGTGTAGAACTCATACGACGCTACTTTGTCGGGCACGTCCATAACGTGGACGGTGAACCGCGCTGGCAGGCCGTGTTCCGGCAGATGGTCGCGGAAGTAGGCGGCGTAGGCACGGCCATACGCTGCTCGCAGACGCTCCAGTTCGGCCGCGTAGCCAGCGGGATCGGCGACTGGACTGGGCGACTTCGGCTGGCAGCCAAACGCGTGCATCTCAATGAAATCCAGTTCCGCGATGGAGTTGCACACGCCCGCTTCCTTTAGCCAGCTCTCCCATGTCTGGAAGACACGCGGGATTTCCTTGTCGGGGTCCATCGTGGCCGTGTCGGACAGGCCGAGGTTGCGCGTGGCTGATTCGCCGCCGGTGAGGCCCGCGAGATAGACCTTGAGGTCGCCGTCCGGCAACGCCTCCGTGACAACGAACGAAAACACGGGCCGGCTGGCCCTATAATAATAGGTGAGTTTTCCGCGACGCTTGATGTCGAATGCCATGGGAGTTCCTTTCGATGATGGTTCTACAGCAACATGCCGCCGTCCACGTAGAGCGTAGTGCCGGTGATGTAATCCGATTCTTGCGACGCCAGCAGCAGCACAGCGCCGACCACGTCCTCCGGCTCGCCGACGCGGCGGCTGGGGATTTTGGCGAGGACACGCGCGCGATGTTCCGGGTCGGCAAGCCGGTCGCGCGTTTCGTCGGTCAGAATCGCGCCGGGCGAGACGCAGTTCACCTGGATGTCTTTGTCCGCGAGTTCGAGCGCGAGCGACTTCGTCAGCATCACGAGGCCGGCCTTGGTGATGTTGTAGATGGAGTTGTTCAGCATCGCGCGCACATCGTGGACGCTGGAGATGTTGATGATTTTGCCCGACCGCTGCGCCACCATCATGCGCGCGACGGTCTGCGACAGGAAATAGACGCCCTTGAGGTTGACCGCCATCGTCTCGTCCCACGCCTCCGCGGTGGCGTCGAGGAACGGCTCGCGGCGTGTCATCGCGGCGTTGTTGACGAGGATGTCTATACGGCCGAAACGCTCGCGCGCCGCTGCTACAAGCCGCTCGTGTTGCGAGAGGTCGCCCACGTTGGCCTGCACGGCGATTGCCTCGCCGCCAGCAGCACAAATCTCGCTGACGACTTCGTCTGCTGCCGCGGCTTTCGAGACGTAGTTGACGATGACGGCAGCGCCCTCGCGCGCAAGTCCAACCGCGATCGCGCGACCTATGCCTCGCGACGCCCCGGTAACGATGGCGACGCGGCCTTTGAGACGAGAGTCCTTCATGATGCACCTCACATTCCGCCGACAATCGGAAACCAGTCTGGCCGGCGCGGGTCTTGATGGAAGCGCGCGTAGTAATCGCCTTTTTCGGCGTAGTAGCGCTCGTATTTCGCCATCTTCTCCTCGTCGAGCGTGACACCGAGGCCGGGGCCGGTCGGCACGCGCAGACAGCCGCCCTCGTAGCGCATCTTGCCGCCAACGATGATGTCGTCGGTCAGGTAGTTGTAGATAGCGTCGCCGGCGAAGCGCATTTCGGGAATCGTGCAGGCGGTGTGCAGCATCGCCGACATCTCGATGCCGAACTCCGCGCCACTGTGCATGCCAACGCCGAGGTTGAACGTCCGCAGCACGGCACAGAGGTCTTTCACGCCGCGCGGGCCTTCCCAGTAGTGCAGGTCGGTCAACACCACGTCCATCGCGCCGAGCCGGATCGCGGGGCCGAGGTCGTCGAACTTCGCGGGATACATGTTCGTCGCGATCGGGATGCGCACCTGCCGGCGCACCGCCGCGAGTCCCTCGATGCCCCACGCGGGGTCCTCGAAGTATTCGAGGCCGAGCGGTTCGAGCCGGCGGCCGATGCGCACGGCGGTCGCCACGCTCCAGACGCCGTTGGCGTCAATGCGCAGGCCGAAGTTCGGCCCCATGCGCTGGCGGCAGAGCTCCATCACGCGCACCTCCACGTCGGGGTCCACGACGCCGCCTTTCATTTTTACCGTCTTCACGCCCAGCTCGGCGTGGAGTTGCTCGCACTGCACGACGAGGTCCTCGGCGCACGTGTCATCGCCGCCGCCGGGCCGGTCGTAGCGCCAACTGATCTCGCCCATCAACGCCACGCGGTCGCGCACCGCGCCGCCGAGCAGGTCGCACATCGGCCGGCCGAGCGCCTTGCCCTGGATGTCGAGGCAGGCGATCTCGATCGCGCCGTAGAGCCGCGCGTTGGACATGTAGTAGATGCTGCGCAACACCTTGAGCTTGATGACTTCGAGGTGGAACGGGTCGAGGCCGACGATGCGCGGCTTGAGCTTCATCAACGCGCCGCGCTGGTCGCCACCGCCGACCTCGCCGAGGCCGACGATGCCCTCGTCGGTGATCAGTTCGAGAACGTTGCGGATGAAATAGCCGGGATGAACGCCCGTGTTGTGCCGCAATTGGCACGTGGTCGGGATCGCCACCGTGCGCACCTTCATGTCAACGATCTTCATCGTGTTTCCTTCTGCATCACCTAGGATGGCCGGCCCGGCCACCAGTTGGAGCGGTTAATTCATGGGGATACGGTATCTCGCAAAATTGGGGCGGCTTCTGGTGAAAGTGAATGGCTCCCGTGGCATTTGAATATTCTTCCCGCAGTTCACCTTTGGGGTTCTTGCACTCGATGAAGCGATTGTCCCAGGTCCAGACGTCGTCAGACTTGCCGGTGCAAAAGATTCCCGGGACGCAGTTCTCGAACACATTGCGATAGAGCCACGCCGGATTGCCTCGCATAAAGGCGCCGCCTCCCATGAGGGCGTTGCGTATGGCCACATAGTTATCGTGAGCGAAAATCCACTTACAGCCCGCATGGGCATCAATTTCGTGAGCACGAAGGTGGTTGAACGCGTCCGTATTCTGGTTCCAGTTTGCCAACACGGCAGCATCTTTGACCATGCGGTTGAAACGAGCAGTATAGGAAGCGCCGTCCCCGGCAGCGATCCCGTGCCGGTGGTTCTCGAAATTGTTGTCTTCGATGAAGAATTCCTTCGTGGCCGAAGCACAGACGCCGTAGCCTTCGCCATAGCAGAAGTTCTCGTGGAAAAAGCAGTGATCCACCAGATTGCCACTGCCGCCGTAGCACCATACCCCCGCGTGCCCAAACAGCTCGATTTCGCAGTGATCGACTCGCGACCGCTGGCAATGCCGCAACTCAATCCCGGTGCCGTGGACCGATGGTTTGCCGACGTCACCGGGCAAGGCATACTTCCCCCTATTGTAGCCGCGAAAATAGGTGATCGGCAGACTTCGCAGATGGAGCCGCGTCAAACGCAGGTTCTGCCGCTTTTCGGCCAGGATCAGGGCCTTGGTTTCGAACCAAGTGCCTTGGATGATGGTCTTCGGCCCATCGCCGTAGAGGGTTACGTTGTCCGCCGGAATCTTGATCTGGTTTCGGATTACGTAAGTGCCAGCGGGAACGTAAACCACACCACCGCGCGGGCCGAGTGCATCCAAGGCTTTCTGTATCGAACTGTCGTCGAATGTCCCCTGCACAGTGACGTCCGGCCTTGGCGGCGTCTCCTCGGTGTGAAGCAGCCGCAGGTTGGCGATCTGAAGCGGCCCTCCCTTGTAATAAAACCTCACGCCGCGAAGCAGCGACACGGGACGCCCAGCCTGTTCAATCTCCGCGCCGATTTCGGTCTCTTTGCCGACCTGCAGCGTGCTCAACCTGCCGCGATATTCCCGCCGGAGAACGTCCACAAAGACCAGACCGGCCACAGTCTCCCCCTCTGCCCGAACCGTGGCTAACACGCGCGCCCAATTGCGGGGAATCCTCTCCAACTCATCCGAGAGCCAGAGATCAACAGTCCTCTCTTCACCAGCAGCAAGGCGCAGCGGTTTGAAATCAGCAATTGCGCACGTGGAGATCGGCGGCTGCACCGATTCTGCGGCACTGAGACGTGCAGCCAACGCGATGGTCGCGCCGAGTCCGCAGAAGAAGTGGCGATGATTCAAGAGTTGGCGCTGGGCAACGGTTTTCATAGGCGAACCTCAGCGGCCAGCCGGCAGCCGGATGACGTGATTGTTGTCGCCGCAGGACTGCACGCGCAACGTGCCTTCGACTTTCTTGCCGCCGACGCGGGCGACGTAGTGATACGTGCCGTGGAAACCGCGGAATTGCGCGCGGCCCTGCGCGTCGGTCTTCACGTCGGCGCGCGTCTTCCATTGCTTGTTGATGAACTGGTCGAGCGCGCGGTAGGCGGCCTTCGGCTTGAACTCCGCGTCGAGCAGGCCGCCTTTCGCCTCGTTCTCGCCCTTCACGGCGGTGCCGTCGCCGAGGTTCCACCACGTGATGCCCGCCATCTTCGGCGCGGCGAACCAGAGACGGTAATGGTCGCTCACGACCTCCGCCTGCAACGCGTCGCCGTCCTCGCCCGCCGACGGGAAGGTGATCTCGGTGATGTAGAGCGGCAGGTTGAACTCGGTGAACTTCTCGTAGAGGTCGAGCAGTGCGCCGGGGTTGCAGTCGGGACTGACGAGATACTTGTCCACTGCTTGGCGTCGGAAGAAATGATACTGAAGGCCGATGCCGCGAATCTTCGCGCCCTGCGACAGCAGCTTCTTGATCTGCGCAACGTAGGGGTTCGTCTCGTAGGGCTTGAAGTTGAACGAGGTCACTTCATTGATCATCAACGTCGTCTTCTCCGGGAAGAGCGGCGCGGCTTCCGCAAACGCCCAGCGCACGTAATCGCGGTCCGGCGTCAGCAGCGGATAACTCTTGGAGCACACGAGCGATTCGTTGACCACGTCGAAGATCGAAATCTTGCCGCCGAACCGACTGGCAATTTCGCGGAAGCGCTTCTGGTAGAGCGAGCGCAGTTGGTCGGCATCCTTCGGTAGCCACGGCGGATTGTAGGCGTGCCAGAGCAGCGGATGGCCCTTGAGCGTGATGTTGTTCTTCGCCGCCCACGGCAGGAATCGCTCCGGCGGCGGCCGGCGCCACATGTCGCGCGCGGGTTCCGAGTAGCGCAATTCGCCCTGAGTTGGCTCAGTGCCTTCCCAATAGAACGGCACCGTGGCAAAGTTGCAGATCTTCGCAAACGCGTCCTCGTAGCGCCGCTCCTTCGTCGGCGTGTCGAGTTGGCCAAGCACGAACGCATTGCAGCCGAACAGAAACTCGTGACCCGTTTGTCGCAGTTCAACCTTCGCGTCACTGACGGGTTTGCCAGCGGCATCCAGCAGTTCGATGACCGCGTCGCCTTTGCGATATTTCTCGATGTTGCGCTCGATGCGTTCATTCAACGCAGGGTCGCGCCAGAGTTTGCGATAAACTTCCGGCGTGGCCGCCTGCGCCGCTGTGACGAGTAAGCTCAGAGTGAGGATGGGGGTGAGAATCTTCATATTGGGTCTCCGGTTCAGTTTTACTTCCTGCGAATTGCTTGGATCACTTCAACAAGGCGCTCGACGATGGCGTCGAGCAAGCGATTGCCCTTCTCCACCGTGGCAAGTTCCGCGTAACCTACGCCACCGTGGTCCGTCTGCGCCTTCATGTCGGGCGCGAAGTAAACACCGCGCAGCGCTTTCGGCTGGCGCGTGGCCAACAGGTCGTTGCGAATCGCGCCGCGCCGCACCAAATCCGGGCGGACGGCCAGCATCATCGCCGTCTCGGCCTCACACGCGTGGCCGATGCCTTTCATCGGGCCTTCGACGATCTTCGCAAGCTCCTCGGCGGCGACGTCCCAATAGTTCGCGCCGCAGAGTCGCGCGTCGGAAAACTCCACGGCGAGCTGGCGCAGGGCGAGGTGAAAGCCGTCCTTGTTACCGCCGTGGCCGTTGAGCACGAACTGCCGCTTGAACCCGTGCCGCAGCAGGCAGCGCATCGGCTCGGCGACGAGCTTGATGTAGGTCTCGTTCTCCGCACTGAGCGTCCCCGCCATGCCGAGGTGGTGCATGGACGCGCCGAGCCATTGCACCGGCAGCAGCAGCACGTCTTTTGGCAGCGCCGCCTCGACCCGGTCAGCGATGGCGCCGCACAGGATCGTGTCGGTGAAGAACGGCAGGTGTCGGCTGTGTTGTTCCAGCGCGCCGATGGGATAAACAACAACCACATCGCGTTTGATCTTGGCCACATCGGGCCACGTCAGGTCGGCTAGTTTCATGGTGTCGCCTTCAAGGGTTCGAGGTCTATTTTACGGAACAGAATCTCCGCATCCTCCGTCTGAATCAAAATCCGGCCTTCGGTCATGCTGCAATCCTTTGCTTCGTTGACCAGCGTGCCGTTGACGAAGTAGGTGAAATCACCACCGCGCACAATCGCCTCGACGCGCGTCCACTCGCCCATCGGCGACTCGACATCCTGTTTGCCGTGGAAGCCGATCTCGTCCTTCCAGTCGGGGTCGCGACCCCACCAGTTCAGGCGGAACGCCTCGAACGGCCGCAGCTCGGCATTCTTGTCGAAGACCGGCTCGCCGTCGCGGTCCTTGCTGAAGCGCGCGCGGAGCGTGGTGGGCCAGAACGCACCGTCTTCCTTCCAACCGCCCAGCACGAGGATGTCGCCCACCCCACCCTCGATGATCTGCAACTCGATGCCTTTCATCCAAGGCGATTCGAACTTTCCCGAAAACTTCGTCTTCGGGGAAATGCCGCAGTTGCCAGGCCGCCCGGTGCAATGCAGCAGCAGGCCGTTGTCCCGCGCCTTCTTCTCGCGCTTGCCCGACGTTTGGCCGGTCCAGCGAAACTCCACGACCAGCCGGTAATCGCGATAGCTGCGCTTCGTAATGAGGCCGCCATAGCCGTGGCCGGTGACGCGCAGCAACGGCCGGCCCTCGGCGTCCTTCTCCATGCGGAAAACGCGCTCCGGGTCGTTGTTCAAGCCGCGGCCGACGATCCATGTGTCGAACTGCGCCAGACAGTCCGGCGAGTCGTTCACAAGATGAATCACCTGCTTGGGCGCGATGGCGGCGGAGTCGCTCCTGTCGGCGGCGAATGCCAACAACGCCATCATGCAAAAAGCAACAACGACGAAACCTGCTTTCATGAACTGCTCTCCTCGATTCTATGTTCCGCCGACGATCGGAAACCATTCCGGCCGACGCGGGTCTTGGTGGAAGCGGGCGTAGTAGTCGCCCTTCTCTTCAAAGTATTTCTCGTAGCGGCGCATCTTCTCCTCGTCGAGCTTCACGCCGAGGCCGGGGCCGGTCGGCACGGCGATCTTGCCGTCCACGTATTTCATCAGGCCGCCCTCGATGATGTCGTCCTTGAGAAAATGGTAATGGGCGTCGCCGGCGAAGTGCATCTCCGGGATCGTCGCGGCCGTGTGAAGCATCGCGGCCAACTCGATGCCAAACTCCGCGCCGCTGTGCATCGCCACGCCGAGGTTGAACGTGCGGCAGACCGCCGTGAGATCCTTCACGCCGCGCGGGCCTTCCCAGTAGTGCAGGTCGGTCAGCACGATATCCACCGCACCGAGCCGGATGGCGGGGCCGAGGTCATCGAACTTGTTCGGATACATGTTCGTCGCGATGGGAATCCGAATCGCCTTCCGCACGGCAGCGTTGCCTTCGAGCCCCCACGCCGGGTCCTCGAAATACTCCATGTTCATCGGTTCCAGCCGGCGGCCGATGCGCGTGGCAGTGGCGACCGACCAAGTGCCGTTGGGGTCAATCCGCAATCCAAACGACGGCCCCAGCCGCTCGCGGCAAAGCTCCACGACACGCGCTTCCTCGTCCGGCGGCATCACGCCCGCCTTGAGCTTCATCGCGTTCACGCCGAGCGTCTCGTGCAGTTCCTCGCAAAGATCGGCCATGTCTTCGGCGCGCTTGTCGTCGCCGCCCTGCGGCCGGTCGTAGCGCCAAAACAGGTAGGCGATCATCGGCACCGCGTCGCGCACGCGCCCGCCGATCAAGTCCGACATCGGCCTGCCGAGCGCCTTGCCCTGGATGTCGAGGCAAGCCATCTCGATGGCCGCGTAGAGCCGTGAGTTAGAGAGGTAGTAGATGCTGCGCAGCACCTTGAGCTTAAGGACTTCGAGTTGAAACGGGTCGAGACCGAGGATGCGCGGCTTGAGCTTCACCATCGCCCCGCGTTGGTCGCCGCCGCCAACCTCGCCGAGGCCGACGATGCCCTCGTCGGTTATGATTTCGATGACGGTGCGCAGGAAATAGCCGGGATGGACGCCCGTGTTGTGGCGCAACTGCGTGTTGAGCGGAATGGCAACAGTGCGCGCTTTGAGATCAATGATTTTCATCGTGAGTCTTGAGTGTGGTGTGTTGGTTTAGCTCGGCGGCTTTGCGGGCCACGAGCCGCCGCCATTCTTCAAATTGCGCCTTGCCATGGCCGTGAATCAGTCCTGTGAGCGTGAGCGCGCCTTCGATCTGTCCCTCGGCATCCAGCAGCGGCGCGGCGATGCCAAAGATGTCAGGGCGGTAAGTTCCAAGATCGGTCACAACACCGCGGCGGCGCACTTCCTTGACGCGGCGCAACACGTCGGCCGGCTTCTGCCATTGCCAGCAACCCGTCGGCGCGTCTCGAATAACCCGCGCAACCTCTGCGTCGTCCAGCGCGCTGAGCAACACCGAACCGGACGCGCCCAGCGTCAGATGAAACCGCGATCCCGCCCGCACCGCCAACGCCATCGGCTCGGCCGAATCCACCCGCAACACCGTCAGCGCATCGTCGTCTTCGCGGGCGGAGACTTTGCTAGCGACACCGGTGGCAGCCGTCAGTTCCTGCAACGCATCGGCCACCTTGCGGCTCAACAGATCGTGGCTTTGCAGGCGGTGCAGCAACGGAAACAGCCCCACGCCCAGCTCGCAGCGGCCGTCGCCACGCACTTGAATCCAGCCCGCCTGCGCGAAGGTCTGAACGATGCGGTAGCAGGTCGCCGGGGCAATCTTGAGAGTGCGGGCCAGCGAGGTGGTGGTTGGCTCACACTGTCCATCCGCGAGGGCGTTCAACACCTGAATCGCCTTTCGCATCACCGGAATCTGGTAGGCTCGTGTCATTTCAATAGAGAAGACATCGTCTCAATACAGAATATAAGCAAACCTTGTCAACCATTTTTCAGCAACCCGGCAGGAGACCGGCTTCTCATTGTTATCCGCCACGTCCCGCGCATCCGCAGACCCGCAGGTTGATTGCAGCGCACGCATTGCCGGAATTCTTTGTTGACTCAGCCTGTCTGATGTTCTACTCCGAGCTTGTGTTTCAGATGCCAACCGCTCAAAGCGTCCGCGCTTATCCAAAAGTTCCGACGCCATCTTCAGGAGGTCTATCGTGAAAGACACGCATTTCCCCGCCCTGCGCCGCGATGCCATACTTTACTGGAACGAGTTGCTGTCGTCGTGGCCCGAGCCGGAATCAGTCATCGAGCACCTCGTTCAATCTCAAAAGGACCGGAGCCTGACCATCGGCGAGAGGCCCTTCTGCATGGTGGCGCGCCCCCGGTTTGTCACCACCGATGAAATGAGACAGGAACATCGCGCCGTGTCGGTGCTTTCAAGGGCCATCCGCAAGGTCCGCGACGCCGTCCTCGAAGACCAGAAGCTCCACGCGGATTATCTCGGAGGGTTCAACGAGTGGATCGGGACCATCCTCTCGCTGGAACCGCCGGCCCCAGCGGGACGGTCCATTCTGCGGTTCGACTCTTTCACCACGGAGGCTGGTGTCCGCTTCGTGGAACTGAACGGCGACATCCCCATGGGGGGCGTTTGCAACGACGGGCTTGTCCCCCTCTTTCAAGGGCTGGGATTCTATAAAACCTTCGAAGAGCGCTACGACGTGCGGCCGAATCTCGTGCAGATCGGCATGATTCAGACCTTCATGCACGCCTGGCAGAGTTGGGGAGGCGCTGGCACGCCCCGGATGTGCATTCTCAGTTTTCCCGGCGGCATGGAAGACCTCTTCACCCGCCTCAACGTCGAAGACATGGAGAAACTGGGCCTTGAGGCCGCGGCAGCCCATCCGGAGGATCTGGATTTCCACGGAGGGAAACTCCGGGCGAAGGGGCGCGTCGTGGACCTTGTCTATCGGATCATGCACACTGACGACTGCCTGGAGCGGGCCGAGGAGATCGCTCCGCTCATGCAGGCCGTGAAACACAGGGCCGTCTGTCTGGTGAACCCGTTCCGGAGCGAACTGCTGAGCCACAAGTTTCTCTTTGCCCTCCTGACGGACGAGAGCCACGATTTCGGATTCACCGAGGAGGAGACAGCCGCCATCCGCGCGCACATTCCTTGGGGCCGGATCCTTCGGGAAGGCTGCTCCACGGATGCCGCGGGCCACCGGATTGACCTCCTGGATTACGTGCGGAACCATAAGGACAACCTCGTCCTGAAACCCGCGCACGGAGCCGGTGGCAAGGGAGTTCACCTTGGGTGGAGGTGCGACGAGACCCGGTGGGCCGACGCCGTCCGCGAGGCCGTCGAGAGTGACTACATCGTCCAGGAGAAGATCGAGATCACCCAGGAGGAGTATCCTCTCCTGGAAAAAGGCTTCGCTCTCCGGGAGTTCTACGAGGACACGGACCCTTTCCACTTTCCGGGCGGTTACTCGGCTGTGTTGAGCCGCATCAGCACCGCCGAGATCACCAACGTCGCACAAGGGGGCAGCATCGTTCCCACCTTCGTGATTGACGCCCGGTGAACGGGAGCATGACCACCGACAGGCACTCGCATCTGCGACTGGTCGGCTGCGTGGCCGTCGCCGTGTTCATGGCGCGGCTGGACATCTACGTGGTCAACATCTCCCTTCCCGCCATCGCCCGGCATTTCCACGCCGACACGAGCGCCGTCTCATGGGTCACCATGAGCTACCTCCTGTTCAACTGCGGGGCCATGATGCTCATCGGGCGCATCGCCGACACCGTAAGCTCCCGAACGCTGTTCATCTGGGGCTACGCGATCTTCACCGCCGGTTCGCTGTTCTGCGGCCTCGCCACAAGCCTGGGCATGCTCGTCTTTTTTCGCTGCGTGCAGGGGCTTGGCGGCTCCATTCTGGTAATCATGACCTACGCCGCGGTCTCCCGGTTTCTCCCGGCTGCCAAGGTGGGCGGCGCCATGGGCATCCTGGCCATGTGCGGCGCGTTGGGGGTCGCCATGGGATCACCGCTGGGCGGCTTTCTGACGGAGAGGCTTTCCTGGCAGTGGGTCTTTTTCGTCAACGTGCCCATCGGCGTCCTGGCGATTCTCCTCGCCTCGTGGACGATCCCCGGCGGGATGGGTGCCGGGAAGCGGATGGGCAAACTGGATTACTTGGGCACCATGCTCAGCATCCTCGGCGTCGTCTCCTTCATCCTCGCGCTCAACGTGGGACAAAAGGAAGGATGGGATTCTCCGCCCTTCCCGGCGCTGCTCGCCCTTTCCGCCGTCTCCGGCTGGCTCTTTGTCGCCCGGCAATTGAAGGCGAAGGATCCCCTGATCGCGCCATCGCTTCTGAAGGAAAGGCGTTTCCTCCTGGCCAACGCCGTCAGCGTGTCCGGGCTGATCCTCATGGGAGGCAACGCGTTTCTAATGCCGTTCTTCCTCGAACTGGTCAAGAGCCTGAGCACGGAGCGTGCGGGATTGGTGCTGATGGTTTACTCCGTCACCTTCATGATCCTCTCGCCCCTCGCGGGCCGGTTGGCCGACCGGTTCGCCCCGTGGCGGCTCTGCGTCGCGGGCATGGGCGTGGCGGCGGCGGGTTGCTTCCTCTTCACCCGGACGCTGGGCGCACCGGGGCTTGCCAGTGTCGTCATTTTTCTCGTGGGGATCGCCCTCGCCTACGCCCTGTTCATGGCCGCCAACGCCAAGCAAGTCCTCAGCTCCGCTCCCATGGAGCAAAAAGGATCCGCCTCCGCCGTGTTCGGGATGCTCTGCAATCTCAGCCTGCTGATCGGCGTCAACATTTTTGAGACGTTTTACGCGGAGACGGGCGTCACGCCGGGCAGCGCAACGCCTCTCGCGCCGGATGCGGGACAGTGGGTGCCCGGATTCAGCCACGCCTACCTCTTCGGGGCCTGTGCCTGCTTGGTCTCCCTCCTGCTCGCCTTCGGCATTCCATTCTTCGGCAAGGGAGCGGAGAAACCCGCTAACCGATGATTCTACCAACCACGTCTCAACAGAAGCTCGGCGCACGCGAGGCTTGCGCGCTGCCCTCGGTGCGGTAAGCTGGCGTGCACGAACCGAGCAAACCCAACAACAGGGAACAACATGCGCCAATACCTCGTGCTTTCAGCCATCGGCCCGGACCGTCCCGGCATCGTGGACGCCATCTCCAAACTCATCTTGGATCACAGTTGCAATCTTGAAGACAGCCGCATGGCCATCCTCGGCGGCGAGTTCGCCATTATCGTGCTGGTGGCGGGCGACGCCACCCAGATCACAAAGCTTCAGAGCGATGCGGCGGCGTTCGGCGGCGAACTTGGCCTGACAGTCACCACCAAGCCAACAAGTGCGCCGGGCGCCCGCGGAGCGAAGAGCGCGCGCCGCTATGCCGTCCGCGCCGTCGGGCTGGACCACGAGGGCATTGTCCACCAGATCGCGCATGCAATGGCTTCGCTCGGCGTGAACATCGTGGCGATGGAAACCACCACCACGCCCGCGCCGCACACCGGCGATCCACAGTTCATCCTCGACATGCAGATTGAGCCGCCCGCGCAACTCGCCGAGGAACAACTGCGCGAGAAACTCACCGAGGCGTGCGAGGCGGTAAACGTAGATGTCGAGTTGCTGCTGGTGGAATAGCTCCCAGCCGTCTGTCTTCGATTTTCAACCATCAGCTTCCAGCCGAAAGCCGATGGCTTCCTCAGATCGTCTGCGACTGGAAACCGCCGTCCACGCGGATGTCAGCACCGGTGACAAAACTACTGGCCTTGGCGCTCGCCAAGAAGACACACGCTCCAACCAATTCACCCGACTCGCCGAAGCGGCCCATCGGCGTGTGACCCCAGATCGCCTTGGTGCGCGCCGAGGGCGTGCCGTCGTCATTGAAGAGCAGCTTGCGGTTTTGTTCGGCGGGGAAGAAGCCCGGTGTGATCGAGTTCACTCGCACGCCCTTCGTGGCCCACTCGCGGGCGAGGAACAACGTCAGGCTCACTACGCCAGCCTTCGACGCGCTGTAGGTGACGACGCGCGACAGCGGCAGATGTGCACTGACGCTGGCGATGTTGATGATGCTGCCCTTGCCATGCTTGCACATCGCCGGCCCGAACTCCTGACACGGCAACAACGTGCCACCGACAAGGTTGAGATCGAAGTTCGCACGCCAGTCGTCCACTGTGATGCTCTCGAACGGATGATCCGGCGTCACGGTAACTTTCGGGTCGTTGCCGCCGGCGGCGTTCACAAGAACTGTCGGCGCGCCCAGCGTCGCTCCGATGCGCTCGTGCGCCTCGGCCAAGCTGCGGCGCGACACGGCGTCCGTCGTGAAGAAGGCCGCCTGCCCGCCCTTGTCGCGAATGGATTTGGCGCGCGCCTCGCCGCGTTCCTGGCTGCGCCCGAGCACGGCGACCTTTGCGCCCGCCGCGGCCAACCCTTCGGCCAGCGCGCCGCCCAAAACGCCCGTGCCGCCGATCACCACCGCGACTTCACCCGTAAGATCGAAAAGATTCATGTTCGTTGTTCCGCTAGGTTCCTTGCCGGCCACCGCGTTTCTGCGCCATCCGCCCGCCGCTGTCAAGGCGTGTTGTAGTCTGAAATAGTAAACTGCAGTTCCGCTTGTAACAGTTGCCAGTTTCACGGCGCGCGAGGCACGTTCTGTGGACGCGTCGCCGCGACAAACTCAAAAGGCTTGCCGGTAAAATAGCGCGCCAGCGTGGCGATGCCGCGGTCGTTACCTTTGAAGGACTCGATGGGGCGGCCCAGATACGTTGCCACCGGCAGCGGCAACGAGTCGGGACTGGGCCGGCTGAAACCGTAGATGCCATAGGCGGCCATCGCGGGGTCCGAGAGAATCTCGCGCGTCTTGTGCCGGTCGCCCCAACCCGCAAGGCAGAGCAACTGTCGCGTGCGCGGGCCGAACATCGGCGCGACTTCCTTCAACGCGGCCGGCGTGCCGGCCTCGTCCATCATCCAGTCCACCTCCTTCAACATCGGTGAATTGGCGATGGCAGAATCGTGGACTTTGTTGCACGAGAGCCAGATGGCACACGCGGGGTTGGCGCGCTTGGCCGCGCCGCGGACGCGCGCCCAGCAGCGGTCAATCGCCTTGCGCTCGTAGGCGAGCTTGTCATCCGGCGTCAGCTTGTCTTCGCCGGGGAACGGCTTGGCGAGCAGTTGTTCGTAGAGCTTCTTTTCCGCCTCCAACCATTTGCCGCCGGTCGCTTTCTTGCGAACGGCGTCGGTCGGGCACCACACCCAGTCAATCATGAAGCCGTCCATGCCGCTCTTGTGCAGCGCGTTCTCAATGGAGGCGGCGAGATAGTCGAGATACGCGTCCGTGAACGGAATGTGGTAGGCGCTGGGGAAACCGTAGCTGAGGTCGGGATGTTGCTGGCCCCAGAGCGTGTTCGCGCCGATGCAAAAGTAGCCCATCACAAGCATCCGCTTTGTGTGGCCCAGCTTGACGACCTCGCGCAGGAAGTCGTGTTTCAGGCCCGGCTGTTCCGGCACGACGCCGTTGCGATACCACGCGTAACCATTGCAGGAGACCGCGAACGTCTGGATGACGTTACAGCCGAGTTGCTCATACCACGCGACATGCTTGGCCGGGTCGGCATCGGCCCAGAGTCCCGGTTTCGCAAACCCATTCGGCCCGCCTGGTCCCCAGTTGAAGTCCACGCAGAACGCCTTGATCGGGGGCTGTGCCTCTGGTGGTTCGGGCGCGTTGCTGCGGATCATCTCGCCGACCCGGCGCAATGTCCGCACGTCCACCTCGCGCAGCCGGCCGGCGTAGTCAGGGCCGGCATCGAGCGCGAAGACGTTGCCGAACTTTACCGCGCCGAGGTAATCGCGATAGAGCTTCTCGGCGGGAAGACAGAGGCCGTCGTGAATCGGCAGCGAGTAGAACCACATCGCGCCGCCCTTGTGCGGCGGCAGGATCGGATAGGTGAACTCCGCGAGCCGGTAACTCTTGCTCGGCGCGTCCTTCATGTGCGGTCCGGCGGCGGTGTGATCGTCGAGCGGCCCCGGCCGGCCCATCTCGCCGAGCCGGATGTCAGCACCTTTCTGCTCGCCGTGATTGAAGCCGACGAAGCAGCCGGGCTGGAGCGATTTGCAAAACGCGATTGTCTCCGCGTGGCACAAACCCCCGTCGCCCACAGCGTGATCGAACCAGATGTATTCGACCGGCCCGTATTGCTTGAGCAGCTCCTTGAGTTGCGCCTTCTTCATCTCCGGGTTCCTGCCGACGCCGGCCTTCCAGCCTTTCCCGTCGGCCGCGCCGGGCCACGTCCAATCGCCCTCGGAAAAATACAGCGCCAGCTTGATGCCGTGCTTGTCGCAGGACTTCTTCAACTCCGCAAGCACGTCGCGGCCGAGCGGCGCTTTTGTCACCTTGCGGTCGGTCGTTTTCGTGTCCCAGAGACAGAAGCCGTCGTGGTGCTTCGTGAGAAACAGGATGTAGCCCATGCCGGCTTCCTTGGCCGTGCGCGCCCACTGGTCGGTGTCGCAGCCGGTGGCTTTGAAAAAGCTCACGTCGGTGACGCCCGGCGTCCATTCCTTGCCGGAGAATGTGCTGAACGACCAGCAGATGAACATGCCCCAGCGAAGGCTCTTGAGTTCTTCCGCGCGCTTAGCCATGTCCACCGCCGGCGCGGACGTTCCGAGAGCCAGAAGTGCGGACAGGAAGATGATGATTCTGTTCATGGTAGTCCTTTGTCTTTTCTCATTTCGTCACTTGCCCGTCGCGTTGAAATGCCTGCCAGTCGGCGGCATACGCGGCGTTGAGCAGCCAGGAGGCGACCGTCTTGTCTTCAGTGAAACTGGCGAACGGTGCGACCAGCAGCGTTTGATAGCCGCCTTTTGCCGCGTCCCAATTCTTGCCCAAGTAACCGCGCTCCGGTTGGAGTTGGCAGAGCGTCACCGGCCCTTTACGCGGGTCGCAATCGGCGGGCACGCGCGCCGCGAAGGTGTGGCGCAGGAAGGAGAAAACGAGCGGCCATGTCTTCTCGCCGGGACCGTGGCCGGTCTTCGGCTCGACGGCGAAGTTCCAGAGCGCGTTGTGCTTCTTCCGCATGAGCGGCACGACGGCGAGGTTTTCCTCCTTGGAAGGCCGGGCGAGGAACTGATCGTCCTCGCCGAAGATAACCAAACCGGGAACCTGAGCCGCGCCGGGTTGATAGACTTGGAAGGTGATGCCGGGCCGCATGGAGACCCATCCCCACACCCGCGCGCCCTCGGTGGCGGGGAAGATGGCGGAGAAGCCCGTGCCGTTGGAGTGGCCGTAGAGGAACAGCGGCGCGTGCTCGAGTTCGGGGTGCTGTGACTTCTGGGCGAAAGTCTTCAGCCGCTCGTAGAGCAGGCTCTTGGGCCAAAAGCCGCGCTGCATCGGATTGCCGATGAACTTGAAGAGCGCCAAGTGCAGTTCGCGGGCGAGCTTGCGGAGTTCGGGACGGCGGTAGAGGTATTCGCCGCTGCCGTGGCCGGAGATGACAACGATGCCTCTTGCGTGCGGGATGTCGCCGGGCATCCACAGGTCAAACTTCACATCCTCCTTCTTGCCCTCGCCTTTCTGTTGCACGACCTGCTTCCACTCAGCCTCATCGAGTTGCCATGCCCAGTTTCGCTCGACGACCTGCGCGCCGGATGGCGTTCCCCACTTGGCCTCGTCGAGTTTCCCGTCCCAAACCTGCTGACTCTTCACCTGGGTATTGGCGCGCACCCAGCCGATGCTGTGGCACTCGGGGAGTTGCAGCGTCTCGGTGAGTTCGATGTCGGCGGCGTGCAGCGCGGGCAACGGCGCCAGCAGGAGGGCGGCGAGGGTGAGAATGAATGCGCGTTTCATAGGTCGGGTTCAATTTGCAGTTCGTGGTTGAGATAGAGGTATCGAAGACAACCGATTACCGGCAGGGGGCAGGCTAATCTCCAAAGCTCAGCCCGGCCTTGCGCCCGACCTCGACAATGTGCTGGCGGGCGGCATCGTATTCCTCGGCCTTGGCGAGGTGCTCGATCATCAACGGCGGGTTTTGCGGCAACCGTGCGAGGCGCTTGAGATAGGTCGTGTAGTCGAGCGCGCCTTTGCCGGGGCAGACTTCGCGGAAGTGGACGTTCATCTCCACGTCCCAAGCCAGGTCCTTGGCGTGACAGCTCGCGATCCACCGGCCGAGTTTGTCGAAGCATTCGTTGAGCAGGTCGGCGTTGCGGTAGAACTTCTCCGGCGAATTCACCAAATTGCACGGGTCCAGATGCACCCCGAAGCCGTCGCGGTCCACGGCCTTGATCATGCGCAAGTAGCAGTCGGGATCGTGCGGCATCGCCCAGCCCATCATCTCGTAGCAGAACTTCGCGCGCTTCGGCTTCACCGCGTCAATGATCGTGCGCGCGTTCTCGACGGCGGCGTCGAAGAACTTGTCGGTGAAATTGTCGGGATGCGGCCCGAACCATGAGGAGGTGCTGAAGGAGCCGGCGATGTCCACGCAGCAACGTGCGCCAATTGCATCGGCCAGCGCCAGGCCATCGGTGACGGTCTGCAGGTTCTTCTTCCGCTTTTCCGCGTCGGCGTCGAGCAGATTCACCCAACGGCCCACCTCGGCGATGACGACGTCGTGTTTAGCGAACGCGTCCGTCAGCGCCTTGATGCGTGCCGTATCGTCCAACGCCACCTTCGGACAGTAGGCGGCGCGATAGCCGAGCTTCCGATGCGCAAGCGCGAGCAACTCCGGGTCATCGGTCTTCGCAAAGGCAGGAGCGCCGAGTCGGATGAACTTGGCCTCGCCCGCTTCCGAAGCGACGCGGGAGGCGAGGAGGGCGCTGACGGTGGAACAAACGAACTGGCGGCGGCTGAAGGCGTGGTTGTTCATGGCCTGCTTTTCCCACGAGCGCGCCGGCAGTTCAATCTTGAATACGAGCGAAGCCGAAGTCTGCCTACTTCCAGAACTCGCGAACCACGCGCTCCCATTCGTCGGCCATGAGTTGGTGGCCGCGATAGGTCGGATGCACGTTGTCCCAAACCCAGTAATCCGCCGGCGCGCGCTTCACTGCCTCGTCGAAGACGCGCTGGTAACGCACCAGCGCCGCGCCGTGCTTCTTCGCCAGCCGGGCAACGATCTCCTGCCGCTTGCGGATACCGTCGTTGACCTTGCCTGTCGGCTTCACGAACGGCTCGCCCAGCACCAGCTTGAGCTTCGGGTTCGCGGTCTTCGCTTCTGTGATGAGCTTGTCATAGACCAGCTCGTATTGGTCGAGCGGGACGCCTTTGCCGTTGTCGTTCACGCCAATGAGGATGCTCAGCACGTCGGGTTTCAACTCGAGTGTCTCCTTCTGCCAACGCTTCTCCAAATCGAGCACCGTGTTGCCGCTGACGCCACGGTTCATGAAGTCGAGCTTCGCGCCGGGAAACGCCGCCCCATGCCGCGCCGCGATGATGAAGACGTAGCCGTGGCCGAGGATGTGATTCGGGTCCACGTTGCGCCCGCGGTTACCGTCGGTGATCGAGTCGCCCTGAAACAAGATGCGCGCACCGGGCGTGAACGCGGCGACAGGCTCGGCGGCGTTGAGCGACGGTCCAGCGGCACACGCGTTAGCGGTGAAAAGGATGGCGAGGACAAATGGCAGTGTCATGCAAATCGGCATCGAGATCATCCGCGGGCTTCCTTTGATAAGAACAACCACAGCGCGGAACAACCGCGCGCACTACAGAAGCGGATGGTATCGCGTTGCCTGTCCGTGCGTCTATCGCCAATCTACGCTGCTGTCTTGACGCAACGGGCAAAGTTGGCGGCCTGGCGTCTGGCCTGCCAGTCGCAGATTTCGCGCAAGTCGCTCACCGGCACATCGGCGAACGGCAAAGTGTGGAGATAAGAAGGCGGGCCAAATTCCGGCGTCAGCGTCGAGGTTTTGTCGCCGCGCTTCTGCTGCGCCAGCCACACGACCCGCCACCAGCGTTCGTGGGCGGCGAGATGCCGCTGGTATTCCGGCGCGCGCGGGTCGGACACTTGCGGGCCTTCCTCGTAGCCGACGCGGGCGTGGAGGTGGATGCAGCGGGCAGCGCACTGGCGGATGATGGCAAGTTCGTCGTCAATCAGCCGTTCGCAGACGCAGACCCAGTGGCTGAAGTCGCAGCAGAGCTTCAACCCGTCAAATTGCTTCAGCAGCCGGCTCGTGATCCACGGATTGAATAGGATGCGACCGCGGTGGGTTTCGTGGGCGACGGCCACGCCGGCCTCCGCCTCAATCTTGAGCGCGGCGGCAAAGAACCGCTCGCTCTCGGCTTCGGTGAAGGCGTCGCGTCCGCTGTGCGCATTGATGAACCGAGGTCGCAACGCCGCCGCCTCGGCGACTTGGACGCGGAAAGACTCGACGTGCTCGGCCACGGTGCGGCCCTGCGTGAAGATCTGAGGGATGTAGTCGAAGCCGTGGGCCGCGAGCAACGCGCGGAACCGTCTGTGCTCGGCGGGCAGCGGCAGTTTGCTTTCGATACCGTGGTAGCCGGCCTTCTTGAATTGCGGGAAGACTTGCTCCCACGCGCCGTCAACGCCCCAGAGGTGGCGGAAAAGAATAAGTTTCATAAAGAGTGAGGAGCGAGAAGTCAGTCGAGCTTGAGGAAAACCTGCCCAGCCTCGACTTTCACAGGGTAGGTCTTGAGGTTGATGCAGGCGGGCGCGCCTTTGGCCTCGCCAGTCGTGAAGTCGAAGCGGCCGTTGTGTTTCGGGCACTCGATGATCGTGTCCATGACAAAGCCCTGTGCGAGGTGAACCTTCCCGTGCGTGCAGAGGCCCTCGGTCGCGAAGAACTTGTCGTCCGCGGTCCGATAGATAGCAAACGTCTGCCCATTATGATCGAAACGGAGCACGTCCTCCGCGCCAACATCATCGGCCTTGCAGGCAGGAATCCAGCCGGCGCTCATGCCATTCCTCCTTGGAGGGTCGCGTTGGCTGGCAGCGGACGCTTCACGTAGTAAGCCGGGTCCTTCGACTGCCTCAGCAGCGCCGGGATGATCTCGCGGTAGGTCTCCCACAATCCGCGATACGCCGGCGGCATATCGGCCTTGAGTTCCTCGTGCAACGCGGGCAGCGCGTGGTAGGGCACCAGCGGAAACATGTGGTGCTCGATGTGGTAGTTCATGTTCCAGTAGAGGTAACGGAAGACCGGGTTCATATAAACCGTGCGGCAATTAAGGCGGTGATCAAGCACGTCCTCGGCAAGGCCGGCGTGCTGCGTGAGTCCAAATACAACCATCAACCATGCGCCGTAGAACGAGGGCAAACCCACGAGCATCAGCGGCAGGATGCTGCGTGTGGCCACGGCGCACGCGATGGTCGCGGCATAGATCGCAACGTAAACCCGCGCTTCGAGGAAAACTCTTGGCCGTTCCGACTCAGGAATGTAGTCCGCTTCCGCCGCGTTCAGCCGTGCAAAGCAGTGCCGGAATATCTTCGCCAGCTCGCGCAGACCACCGGGCAGCGCGAAGAACTTCAGGCAGACGGCGAGCAAGTTGGGCGGGCGCGGCACGGCAATCTCAGGGTCGCGGCCAACGATGATTGTGTCAGTGTGATGCCGGGTGTGACTCCACCGCCACGCGGTTGCTTCGCGCAGGACCATGAACGAGGCGATGTAATAAACAACATCGTTCATCCACACCGTCTTGAACGCAGTGCGGTGGCCGCACTCGTGCCAGCGCGAATCGGAGGTGGAGCCGTAGAGTGTCCCGTAAACGAAAAACGCCGGAACGCACCACCACGTCCCCCACGTCAGACAGGCCGTGACGCCGGAAGCGATGATCAGGGCGAACCACAGCAACGTGTGTCGGATAGCGGGGCCGTCCTTGCGCCGCATCAACTCCTTGAGCCGCTGTCGCGGAATCGGGCTGGAATGCCACTGCGCCGAAACCAAGCCCTTCTCCTGGGCGAGCTTGTTCTCGGGGCCGTCCAGGCTGTAATCCCGCTTTTGATTGGGCGTCGTCATTCGTTCATTTCCACGGACATGCCGGATTTGGCTTGGGCGATAACTTAGGAAGGCCATGCGACATGTCAAGGAGGCGCGGCACAAAAGAAAGACTGCTTTTCGGGCGGGAGCATGCGGTTTCCGGCGTCAACGGTTGAGCACACCCCGCCTTCGGCAGCGGACGCCTCACCGCACCAGCGTCGCAAAATCCATCCAGACAGGGAGGCCCCATTTGGGCGGGACGATCTCGCCGCGGGCTTGCTTGGCGGCGTCGTGGTAGGCGGCGTAGAAGTTGGAGTTGCAGTCAAGCCAAAGGGCGATGCAGTGCATCTCTTCCGACGTCAGTTTCACGCCGTGATGACCCTTGGCGAGCAGCGGGTAGAGCTTGGAGGCGCGCGCGCCGACCTGGCCGGGGATGGAATACTGCCGCTCGCGCAACGCGACACCGTTGCCGCCACTCATGCCCCAACTGTATTTCCGCAGGTTGGTGAACGCTTCTGACCATCCGACTTTCCCGGCGAACCGGTCGCCGTGGAGGCCCGGCGCTTTCTTTTTGTTCTCGTCGTGGCAGCCGACGCACTTGGCATCGAGCACGGGCTGCACGAGGCGCGGGAAAGTCAACGGAAACGAGCCGGTCACGTCGGGCTGAAGTGTGGACGGCGCGCGGCGCAAGGCGAGGGGCTGACGCTTGATGTAGGGCGACGCGGAGGCGGACTTGTTTTCGTGGCAGCCGATGCAGGTGAGTTTCTCGCCGGGATGCACATAGGTGTCGGAGCGCATGGTCTGGACGGCGAGTCCGTTCTCGTCGAGCAACTGGAAATAGACGGCGGCGCCGGTCGGCATTTGGAAGTGCGCGCTGCCGTCTTCCTCAACCGGGACGGTGCCGAGCACGCCGCGGCCGAGCGATTGGGCGGCGTGGCCCATGTTCGGCGCGTCTTGCAGGTGCGTGTCCTTGGGGAAGATGGTGACGACGCGCAACGCCTTGATCTTGGTGTCGGGCGGCCACGGCTGGTCGCTCTCGTAGGCGTTCATCACGGCAACGGTGGCGGTGGCGAGATCGGCGGGCTTTGTGTCAGGGGGACGGTCGGCCTCGGCCTGGATGGTTCCCGTCGGAAGCACGGCCGGACGTGGGCGGGGCTTGAACGGGATCGGGTCGAGGCAGGCGATGGCCGGGTCGCGGTAGAGAAGCTCGCGGTTGCCGAAGCTGTCGAGGAGATAGACGCCGTAGTTGCGCTGGCCGGAATCATAGACACAAAGGTAGAAATCCTCGCTGAGCGGCCACGGCGTGCCATAGACCTCGGCGCGCGGCGTGTGTCGGCCCTTCTTGTGCGGCACGCCGGGAGCAGATTCGGACTCGCAGAACATGACTTCCGGCGTCACGCGCTTGATCTGCGAGGAGGCGCGGTTGTCCTGCTGGCGCACATCAATCAGAACGATCGAGCCGTAAGCCTCGCCGTGATGCGGCGCGGTCACGGCCGCGTAACGATGCGAGCCGGGCACGGCGCGGATGGACATCTCCATCCACGGGCGCGACTCGCGGCTTTCGGGATAATTGCCGTGCGGCGCGCGCGGGTCGCGTCCGTCGGGGCCGCAAAGCCAGATGTGGTGGGCGATGTCGGAATCGCGATCCACGTAATCCCAACGCGTGTAGGCAAGTCGGCCGTCGTTGTCCACGCTGGGGTGCCATTCGTTCGTGTCGTGCCAGCTCAACCGCATCTTGTCGCTGCCGTCGGGCATCATCGCGTGCAGCACCGCGCAGGGCAGCGGGCGCGCGCCGCAACGCACCTGGCCGCAGTTGCGCTCGCTCACGAACGCGACCCGCCCGTTCGGCAGAAAACACGGGTCGTAGTCGTTGAACGGTCCGTCGGAGAGCTGCGCGAGGCCGGTGCCGTCGCTGTTGGCGCGGAAAATATGGAACGTGCTCGACGACCGCCAATAATAGTGAGTGTGTTTGGAGACGGGCAGTTCCTCGCGCGAGCAGTATTGGTCCGCAAACGTCGCGCCCTCCGGCACGCCGAACTCCGCCTCAGTGAACGCGAACAGGATCGAGCGCCCGTCATAGTCGAGGTCGAGCGAGATGAACGAGCCTTGGTTGTCGAGCGCGCGGCCCTTGAGCCGGCCACTCTCGACAGGCGTCTTGGCCAGCAGGCTGTGCACGACGGGCTTGTTGCTGAACGGTTGTTCGAGCACGAAAACACCGCCGCCCTTGGTCTGGTTGAAGCCGAGATACTGATCCACCATGTGGACCGAACCGCGCGCCTGCCGGTCGTGTTTAAGGAAGAGGATGCGGTCAAAATCAAGCAGAGGGTTCTTGAACGCGACGCGCCGGCGAATTTTCGCGATCTTGTCGAACACCCCGCGCTGTTGAGGCTCACCGGCGGAGCGCACAGCCGCAACTTGTTTCCGCAGCGCCGACAGTTCCGCAGCTTCGGCGCCAAGCTTGGGCGCGTTTGGCATCCTTTGCAGATGATCCAACAACGCGTTCGTGCGCCGCCAGACGACATCCACCGGGTTCGCGTCGCATGGGAAGAGCAGCGCCTCCGGCCGCAACGCCTCCTTCTCCAGCCGCGCCGTGTTCCACTGCGGACGCTCGGCGATTTGCCGTTTCAGTTCCGCGAACTCATCGAGTGGTTTCGAGGGCGCCGCCGTTTTCGTTGCGACGGGAACGAACTTCGCCAGTCCCTTGATTTCCTTCGCGGCGAGAATCACGCCCCAGCGATCACGCGCCGGCAGCGAGAGCGCCTGGTCACCCTGTAGTTTGCCTTCGTAGATGTGGAACGGATACTTCCCGTTCATGGCGATGGCGTTCATGGTGCCGACACGCCGCCATGTCGCCAAGTCGAGGCCGAGCGATGCCAGCGTCAGGCTCGCCTCTGCGCACACATAGGCCACGCCGGACGTCACGACCGTGCCGGAGACCGCCGCCGGGCCTTTGTGCAGGTGGGCGGTGAATTGCAGGCCAATCAAACACTTCGGCGCGTCAGCGACGTAGTAATCGCGGTTCGGCGAGATGACTGTCTTTGCGCCGAACGTGCCGAGCGCGAGCGGTTTGCTGCCCTTGACCTCCAACGTCGCCAACGGAACATCAGCCCCAGTGGAATCCAAGGCCAGAAGCGCCGTAGCCAGCGCCGCCATTCTCATCGCTCTGGTTTTCATGGTGTGTTTCTTCGCGCGACGGGCCTTCTTTACCAGATTTCGAGTCGCAATGTCACTCGCGAATCCTGCTTGCGCAAGCGGGCCGGGTGTTGGACGATTCGCGGTGCCGCGCGCCGGCGGTTGTGGGCGCGACGGGATGGAAGACGACGGAGATTTTTCAATGAGCAAGCTGGCATTACATGGCGGCAAGCCGGTGCGGACGAAACCGTTTCCGGGCTGGCCGGTTTTTTCCGAGGCGGACGCGCAGGCGGTGGCGCGCGTCGTGTTGAGCGGCGTCTGGGGCTGCACCACGGGCAAAATTGTGGGGCAGTTCGAGGAGACGTTCGCGAAATTCCAAGGCGCGCGCTACGGCATCGCGATGACCAACGGCACGACGGCGCTGCGGCTGGCGCTGCTGGCAGTCGGCATCGAGGAAGGCGACGAGGTGATCGTGCCGCCCTACACGTTCCTGGCGACGGCGACGGCGGTGGTGGAGTGCAACGCCGTGCCGGTGTTCGTGGACATTGACCCGGAAACCTACAACCTCGACCCGCGCCTGATTGAGGCGGCGATCACGTCGCGCACGCGGGCAATCATCCCGGTGCATTTCGCAGGGCAGGCGTGCGACATGAGCCGCATCCTAGCCATCGCGAAGAAACGCAAGCTAAAGATCGTCGAGGATGCCTGCCACGGTTGGAACGGTCGTTGGAAGGACAAAGGCCTCGGCTGCATCGGCGACCTCGGTGCGATCAGCTTCCAGGCATCGAAGAATCTTACGGCGGGCGAGGGTGGATTCGTCACGACCAACAGCGAGGAGCTTTACGCTATCGTTAAGTCGTTGCACAACTGCGGCCGGCTCAAGCCGCGGCCCGACGGCACGCTGCCAGGCCGGCTCGCCGTCCATCAGAAGGCGGCGGGCAACTGGTATGCCCACTTCCTCATCGGCGGCAACCACCGCATGACGGAGATGCAGGCCGCGTTGCTACTCTCGCAATTGAAGCGGGTGAGGAAGCAAACCGACCGGCGCCAGGCCAACGCCTTCTACCTCGACCGCGAGTTGGCGAAGATCCCCGGCATCCGGCCGATGCGCCGCGATGCGTTCGCGACGCGCGTGACGGCCCATCTTTATATGTTCCGCTACGACGCGGAGGCCTTCAGCGACAAGCCGCGCCAGAAGTTTCTCGCGGCGCTGAAAGCCGAAGGCATCACCGCTTCTGCGGGCTACCCGATGCCGCTCTACAAGCAGCCGCTGTTTCTCGAAAAGAACTTCGGCCCCTACACGGGCTGGAAACACTCGCGACCGGATTTGGACTACGGCCGCGTGAGTTGTCCGGCGTGCGAGAAGGCTTGCGCCGGCGAAGCGGTCTGGCTGAGCCAATCCACGCTCCTCGGCTCGCGCCGCGACATGGACGACATTGTCGAAGCCGTGGCCAAGGTGCAACAGTGCGCCGCTGAAATCTGAAGTTCGCGCGGAAGGGCTCTTATCGAGTTGCAGAGGCCGGGTCGGACGTTATAGGGATAGGCGAAAGGACGCTGGCATTCCTATGAAGCCGACCATGATTCGCACCGCCGCTCTTGCCTGTATCTGCCTCCTAACAACCGTTCTCACGCTTGCTGCGGAACAACCGGCGGTCTCATCGGCGCTGTCGGCGCTCCACCGCAAGGCGCTCAAGCTGGAGGAGGCGCGCGAACTCACCCGCGCTGAAACCACCTATCGCGATCTGTTGCGGCGCTGCGACGGCGAGCCGTCGTGGCGGCTGCGGCGCGACGCCCAACAGGGATTGTTGCGCATCGAGGACATGAAGGGCAGGTTCTGCTGGAACGAGGCGCAGTTGCGGGAACAACTGGCCAAAACTTACCGCGGCTACCAGCCATCGGAATTTGCCGAGTGGGAGCGGCGCGGCTGGCTGCTCTCGTGGAAGATGGACGGCAAGAAACTCTACTACAACACCAACGTCACCAACCTCCAATTTTTCGACACGGCGCTCATGGCCCGCAATGAATCGGCGACGAAAGGCTTCCAGAAGTTCGCCCGGATTTTTCTCGACGAGTCGGCCAAACTCGACCGCCTGCGCGCGGCGAGCAGCACGCCGCAACACTACGTGGACCCGGTGCGTTTTGTATTCACCGCCAAGGTCGTGGTGAAGCAAGGAGATATGCCGCCGGGCCGGCTAGTGCGCGCGTGGTTCCCGTATCCGTTGCTGACGCCCGCCACGCAGAACATCCGCACCGTGTCGGTGCAGCCGGCGGGCGCGTTGAAATCCTGCCCGGACGTGGAAGCGCAGGTCGGTATCGCTTACCTTGAAACGCCGCGGTTGGAGAAGGACGACCTCGTCATCGAGATGAGGGTGGCCTTCGACGCGTTCCACACGGATTTCCAGATCGAGCCGGACGCGATTCCACCTTACGACACGCAGAGCGAGCTTTACCGGCGCTTCACCCGCTCCGAGCAGCAGATGGCGCTGACCAAGCCGCTGCGCGATCTGGCGCGCTCGGTGGTTGGCCGCGAGAGCAATTCCTACCGTAAGGCGCGCCTGCTTTACGACTGGGTCTGCGACAACGTGAAATACAACTTCGTCTGGTGCTGGCGCGACGCGACGTTCACCTATGGCTGCGCCTCCGAGGAAGTGCGGCAGCGGCGCATCGGCGACTGCGTCATCCAGTCGGTCTTCTACGTGGCGCTCTGCCGGAGCGTCGGTATCCCCGCGCGCGTCCACAACGGCCCGATCTTCCCGCCCGGCATGAAGAACGACCACGTCTGGGCGGAGGTTTGGTTCCCGCGCTACGGCTGGATGCCGGTGGATGTCACCTACAGCGAGGTCGCCAGCATGGTGCCGGGCCTGACCGACGCCGAACGGCGCACGCTCCGCGACTTCTTCTTCGGCCGCATGGATCGCTGGCGGCTTTTTACCCAGCGGAGCGACCTCGCACAAGAACTGGTGCCGCTCAAGCACAGCGCCCGCCGCCGGACCACGATGTTCGTGACGCCGGAACTGGAGTGCGACGGCCAAGACGTGCCGAAGCGCGCCTACTCATGGAGTTGCGAACCCACAGCAAACAACGCGCCGGAGACAGCCCGCTGAAGCAGAATCTTTGTCAGCAACCGAGCACTTGCCTATGAACCCTCGACTACTCGTATCAACCATGTTTTTCACGCTGCTGGTTGTCACCAGCCGGGCTGTGCCGGAGGAGCCGTTCAAGCTGCCGCCTACACCACCCAATCTCTCCGAGTTGGGCGCGAAGATTCAGCGGACGATGACGCTGCTGGCGACCAGCACGCCGCAGAAACGCAATCGAGTCCGCGTTCTGTTCTACGGTCAGTCGGTCACGGCTAGGCCTTGGTCCAAAGCCGTCGCCGACAATCTGCGGAAAGCTCATCCGCACGCTGATTTGGAGATCGAGAACCGCGCCATCGGCGGCTATACCGCACCGGCGTTGATCAACACTGCGGAGTATGACCTCTACCCGTTCTATCCCGACCTGATGATCTTCCACGTCTATGGCGGCGTCGAGGGCGGCGAACTGGAACAGATCGTGGCCCGGACGCGCCAGCGCACCACGGCGGAGATTCTCATTCGCACGCCGCATTTCCGTTGGGGCAAAGAGCATCCGCGCGACGGTTCGCCGGACGACCCGTCCACGAAGAAGCTCACGGAGGACGACGAGAGGCAATCGAAGTTGATCCGCGAACTGGCGGTGAAGTATGGCTGCGAACTGGCCGAAGTCCGCGAACCGCTCCGGCAGTATCTGAAGGCCAACAACCTTTTCCCCAAGGACACGCTCGGCGACAGCGTTCACCCGAACAAGCTCGGCGGTTTTCTGATCGAGAAGCTGGTGATGCCTTACCTGCGCTACGACCCGAAGTTCTCTAAAGACCCGTGGAAGAACTTGGTGCGCGACATCCCGGTCAATGACGGCGGCGTTGAACTGGCGTTCGAGGGCAATCGCGTGGACGTCATCGCGGCGCACACCGGCCACGCGCCGCTGGGCACGGCGAAGGTGCTGATTGACGGCAAGCCGCCCTCGCAGTTTCCGGAGCTTTACTACCACGCGCGCCCCAAAGCCTCGCCGGGCGTCTGGTGGCCCGCGATCAACCGGATTAACCACGAGAAGCCGCTCGTGCTGGAGAAGTGGACGGCGAAGATACTCGAATGCGATGCCGCGAAGAACCTCCTGCGCTTCGAGGTCATCGGCTCCAAGACCGGCTCGGACGGTCGAGGCGACGCAACGAAGCGGTTCGTTTCCAATTCGGGCCGCGTGGTGATCGAGCCGAAGATGTGGTCCATCATCGGCGCGCTGCGCTACCGGAAGATGGTGTTGCCGAAAGACTACGAGGTCACGTGGGAGGTGAAGCCGCTGTTCACGGACACGTATGCCGCGCCCAAGACCGCCGACGCGGCGAAGGAATACGCGACGACGCTGGCGCAAGGGCTGACGAACGCCCGCCACACGCTACGGCTCGTGCCCAACGGCGACGGCCCGGTTCCCATCGCCGCCGTCCGCGTCTATCGGCCGCCATTGCAACCATGAATGTCATCCATACCTTCACCACTCTCCTGATCGCGACGCTCGCCGTGGCGGCGGCCGACTACGATTTCATCCTGCGCAACGGCCGCATCGTGGATGGTTCGGGAAAACCAGCCGTTGTTGGCGATGTCGCGATCAAAGGCGGTCGCATCGCCGCTGTCGGCAGGATTTCGGGCATCGGCGCATCCGAACTCGATGCGCGCGGCAAGGTCGTCGCGCCGGGATTCATAGACGTCCACACGCACTCCGAGGACATTCTCAAACACCGCGACGCCGAAAACTTCCTCCGCATGGGCGTCACGACTGTCGTGACCGGCAACTGCGGCGGGTCGCGCACCGACATCGCCAAGTTTTTCGCGGAGCTTGAGACCACCAACGTCACGCTCAACGTCGCGTCGCTCATCGGCCACAACTCCATCCGCACGAAAGCCATGGGCGGCAGTTTCGACCGCCCGCCTACCGCCGACGAACTCGCGAAGATGAAGGCGACGGTGGAGCAGGCGATGAAGGACGGCGCTGTTGGCCTGAGCACCGGACTGATCTACCTGCCCGGCGCCTTCACAAAGACGGACGAGATCATCGAGCTTGCCAAGGTCACTGCCGCGCACGGCGGTCTTCACGTCAGCCACATCCGCCATGAAACCGAGCGCATCTTCGAGGCGCTCGACGAACTCATCCGCGTCGCGCGGGAAGCGAAGGTCCGATCGCAAATATCCCACATTAAGCTCACCGGGCCGAAGGCTTGGAACAAGTCCGGCGCGGTGCTCGCCACGCTCGACAAGGCGCGGGCCAGCGGCTTGGACATCGCGCACGACCAATACGTCTATACCGCCTCCAGCACCGGTCTGAGCCGGCTGGTTCCCGACAAGGCCCGCGAAGGTGGCGCGAAGAAGTTCATCGAGCGCGTCAACGATCCTGAACAGAAGCAGCGCATCGTCGAGGAGATGAAGGCGACGTTGAAGCGGAGCTTGCGCAGCGATTACAGTTACGTCTTCATCGCCAGTTGCCGTCACGACAAGCCGCTCAGCGGCAAGACCGTGCCGCAGGCTGCGAAGCTCCGGCGCGGCTCTGACTTGCTCGATGACCAGATCGAACTCGTCCTCGACCTCGAACGCCACGGCGGTGCGACGGCCATCTTCCACGGCATGAACGAGCCTGATGTCCGCTGCTTTCTCCGCCATCCGTTCACGATGGTGGCCAGCGACGGCGGCCCGCGCGCGCCCTCTGAGGAATTGACGCACCCGCGCAGTTGCGGCAACAACGCCCGCGTGCTCGCCCGCTATGTGCGTGAACTGAAGCTCCTGTCGCTTGAAGAAGCCGTCCGCAAGATGACCTCGCTGCCGGCGCGGACGTTCCGTCTCAACGGGCGCGGCGAACTCAAGCCCGGTTGCGCGGCCGACGTCGTCGTCTTCGATCCCGCCCAGGTCGCCGACCGCGCGACGTTCGAGAAGCCGCGCACCTACGCCGTGGGTTTCAGCGACGTGTTCGTGAATGGAACGGCGGTCATCCGAGACGGTTCCATGACCGGCGCGCGCCCCGGCAAGCCTGTGCGCCTTTCGCCGGCTTTGCATTGAGAAGTGGCTGCAAAATTTCTC
The DNA here is from genome assembly GCA_041667205.1 of Verrucomicrobiia bacterium. Lineage (GTDB taxonomy): Bacteria > Verrucomicrobiota > Verrucomicrobiia > CAIQCK01 > CAIQCK01 > CAIQCK01. The sequence goes on from JBAYFL010000014.1 coordinate 80,102, forward strand.
GCTTTGCCTTCGGCACGAACCAGGTAAACTGTTCGGCATGGCTACCAAACCGTCTTCCAGCGCAATTACGTTTGACACCAGCAAGTTCGAGAACATCCACCAGATCGGCGGCATCCGCACCGGCACGCTCGACAGTCATCCGCTCGGCGGACCGGGCGGGCGCGTCGCGCTCGTGGACACCGGCGCGGGACTGCGATTCACCGTCGCGCTCGACCGCGGCGGCGACATCGTGGACGCGCGCTTCAACCAGCATGCGCTGGCATTTCTGACGCCGAACGGTTTCGTGCCGCCGAACCACGCGCACCAGACGGGCATCGAGTGGATCTACGGCTGGGCGGGCGGGCTGGTGACGTCGTGCGGCCCGCAATACATGGGCGGGCCGCGCGAGGAAGACGGCGTGAAGACGAACCTCCACGGTCGTTACTCAAACGTGCCCGCGGCGGTGGAGCAACTTATCAACCCCGACCCGCATCGCGGCCGACTCGACATGCAGATCAGCCTCGTCACGCGCGACAGCCGGATGTTCGGGCCGGTGATGGAAGTGCGGCGCACGATCCGTTGCACGCTCGGCCAGCCGGAGATCGTCATTGAGGACGAAGTGACCAACCGCGCCGACACCCGCTCGGCTCATCACTGGCTTTACCACTGCAACCTCGGCTATCCGTTGCTCGACCGCGGCGCGCGGTTCATCTATCGCGGCAAGGCGGAGTATTGGGTCATCCCGCCGCCCGCCGGCCAGGACATCATCCAGCCGATGGACAGCGCGCGGATGAACCAACTCAAGCGCGTGCCCGACTCGCTGCCGGGCCACGCGGGCTTTGGCGAGCGCGGGCTGATCGTGGAGGTCACGCCGGACAAGCAGGGCATCTGCCGCGTCGGCCTGCTTAACGAACGCCTGAAGCTCGCCGTCGAGATTTCTTATCCGGCGGAGGCGATGCCGCGGATGGCGAACTGGCAGCATTACGGCCCGCGCGGCTCGTATGTCAGCGGCTTGGAACCGTTCTTCGGCTCGCTGCTGGGCAAGGCACGCGACAAAGACCCGCGCGCTGAGCAATATCTCCAGCCGGGCGAGAGCCGGCGCTATCAGTTGAAGCTCCGTGTGTTGTCGGATCGCGCCGCGCTGCGCGAACTGGCGGCGTTCGACGGTCCGCTGACGACCTAGGCTTTGCGGATCGTGCGTGTCTTGTGGTCGTAGGTCGTGCGGCGGCCGAACTTGAACGACTCCACGGCCATCAGGCACGTGACGGAGTGCAGGTAGCCGGCCTCAATCGGCGCGCGCGTCGGCTTGCCGGTGCGCATACATTGTAGCCAGTCCTGGAAGTGGTCGGGGGTCTCGATCGGCTTGACGTCGTTGACGCCGCGAATTTTGCCATCGCGTTTCGGCCCGCCCTCGGCGCTGTAGGTCGGCGCGCCCCAATTGTCGAGGTTCAACTGGCCTTTCTCGCAGAAGTAGCGGTGGCGGCTGCCGCCTCCGTTGCCCAAGTTGCTCGAGTAAGCCACCATGAAACCTTCCGGATACACCCAGAGTGCCTCGACGTGGTCGGGACAGGTGAACTTGTGTTCGTCCTTCCACGTGAACACGCCGCCATTGCAGACGCAGCTCTTCGGGAACTGGACGCCGGTGATGTAGTTGTAGAGATCAATGAAGTGGCAGCCGAGGTTCGCGATGGGGCCATCGGTATAATCGAGGTAACCATACCAGCCGGTGTAAACTTCGGCGTCGAACGGCCGCTTCGGAGCGTTCATCAGGAACTCGTCCCACGCCACGTCCTCCTTCCTTAGCTCTTTGGATTTCGGAAGGTGGGCCTTGACGTAGCCATACCAATACGGCTTCTCGCCGTTGCGGCATTGCTCAATGCGCGACGCCTTGCCGAGAATGCCGGACTTCCACAGTTCACGACAGCCGGTGCTGCTCGGCAGACTGCGGGTCTGTGTGCCGACCTGCACGACGATGCCCGCTGCTTTGACGGCGTCCACGGCGCTGCAAAGCTCCGCCATGTTGCGTGCCATTGGTTTCTCGACATAGACGTGCTTCTTGGCCTTGGCGGTGGCTTCGAGCTGGAGAGAGTGATGATGGTCGGGCGAGGCGATCATGACCGCGTCAATGTCCTCACGCGCCAGCACGTCGCGGTAGCTGACGAACTGTTTCACGTCGGTGCCATACCACTCTTTGCACAGCGCGGCAGCCTCCTCGCGCGCGAACCGCCACGGGTCGGAGACGGCCACGAACTCTACGTTCTCGGCCTTGTCGTGCTTGTGCACACCGGTCATGTGCGCCTGCCGGCCGCGCCCGCCGCAACCGATCTGTGCGATGCGGATGCGCTCGTTGGCGCCCATGACACGGGCGTAGCTGTGCGCCGTCATGGCGGTGGCCGTCGCGACGACGGCAGTGGTCTTGATGAAATCCCTGCGGTTGCAATCTGTGTTCATGGCTGATGATCTCCGGTCTTGGGCTAGGCTTTCAGGATGGCGCGTTTGGTGTGGTCGTAGGTCGTGCGGCGGCCGAACTTGAACGATTCCACGGCCATCAGGCACGTGACGGAGTGCAGATAGCCCGCCTCGATCGGCGCGCGAGTGGTTTTGCCGGTGCGCAGGCATTGCAGCCAGTCAAGGAAGTGGTCGGGGGTCTCGATTGGTTTGACCGGAGTGATGCCGCGGATGCTGCCGTCTCGTTTCGGGCCGCCCTCGGCGCTGTAGGTCGGCGCGCTCCAGTTATCCATGATCAACTGACCTTTTTCGCAAAAGAAACGGTGCCGGTTGCCGCCGGAGTTCCCGAAGTTGCTCGAATACGCCACCATGAAGCCCTCCGGGTAAACCCAGAGCGCCTCGACGTGGTCGGGGCAGGTAAACTTGTGCTCGTCCTTCCATGTGAACACGCCGCCATTGCAGACGCAACTCTTCGGGAACTGCACGCCGGTGATGTAGTTATAGAGGTCAATGAAGTGGCAGCCGAGATTGGCCACAGGGCCGTCGGTGTAGTCGAGGTAGCCATACCAGCCGGAGATGAGACTGGCGTCGAACGGCCGCTTCGGCGCGTTGCCGAGGAACTCGGCCCAGTCCACGTCCTCCTTCTTGATGTCCTTGACGTAGTGATACCAGTAGGGCTTCTCGCCGTTGCGACACTGCTCGATGCGCGATGCCTTGCCGAGGATGCCCGACTTCCACAGTTCGTTGCAGCCGGTGCTGGTCGAGAGGCTGCGGATTTGAGTGCCGACCTGCACGACGATGCCCGCCGCTTTGACCGCGTCCACGGCGTTGCAAAGCTCCTTCATGTTGCGCGCCATCGGTTTCTCGACATAAGTGTGCTTCTTCACCTTCGCGGCGGCTTCGAGGTGCGTGGAGTGGTGATGGTCCGGCGAGGCGATGAGCACCGCGTCCACGTCCTTGCAGGCCAGCACGTCGCGGTAACTGGAGAACTGCTTCACGTCGGTGCCATACCAATCCTTGCAAAGCGCGGCGGCTTGCTCGCGCGCGATGCGCCACGGGTCGCTCACCGCCACATACTCGACGTTTTCAGCCTTGTCGTGCTTGTGGACGCCCGCCATGTGCGCGAGCCTGCCACGCCCGCCGCAGCCGATCTGGCCGAGGCGGATGCGCTCGTTGGCGCCCATGACGCGGGCGTAGCTGCGCGCTGTCATGGCGGTGGCTGCCGTGCTGACAGCGGCGGTCTTGATGAAATCCCTGCGGTTGCAAACGGTGCTCATAGTGGGGCTGGCTCCTGGTTGGCTGTTGAACTTGCGCTTCACGGTTATGCCGATGGTTCGAATTTCGCGCGCATCCTACGCCTTCGCTCGTTTGCGGCGCTACATGGAAGCCAACGGTTGCTGGTATTTTTCCGACGCGGCTTCGCGGTCTTCTTTCAAATGACAGGCTGAATTCTACTCCTCCGCTTCGCGCCAAACCATGATACTTCCGTATCGGCGAATCACCGGCGCTTCAATGCGTCGGCGACCTGCGTGGAGATGAACTTCGGCTGGGCGACCGGTTTGGATCTGCGGTCAATAATATCCATCGGATGGTCAACCCTGTCCATTTGCAGCCGGGCCGATCAAGCGTATGCTGCGCGCGATTTCTGAAACGAAGTTGTGGTTTGAAAGCAGCGAGAGTTTCGGAGTAAGAAGGACAAACAACTATGAACAAGAACGATCTGATCCTCGTGGGCGGTGCCGGTGGTTTCATTGGCGGCTCGCTGGTGCGGTATTTTCACGATAAAGGCTTCACCCGCATCCGCGCGGTGGACAAGAAGCCGTTGCCGCTCTGGTATCAGCGCACGCCCGGCGTCGAGAGCTGGTGCATGGACCTCAGCGACGAGGCCAACTGCAAAGTCGCTGTCAAGGACGCGGTGGAGGTCTATAACCTCGCCGCGGACATGGGCGGCATGGGCTTCATCGAACGGTTCCGCATCGAGTGCCTCCGCAGCATCCTCATCAACACCCACCTCATCGAGGCCGCCAATCGCGCCGGTTGCGAGCGTTACTTCTACGCCAGCTCGGCTTGCGCCTACAACGTGACGTTACAGGAAGACCCGAACTGCCGCGCGTTGAAGGAGAGCGATGCCTATCCGGCGATGGCCGAGCGCGGCTACGGCTGGGAGAAGCTGCTCTCGGAGATGTTCTGCCAGGAGTATTGGGCCGAGCGGAAGATGAAGACCGCCATCGCCCGCTTCCACAATGTCTATGGACCGTGGGGCACGTGGGACGGCGGCCGTGAGAAGGCGCCCGCCGCCATTTGCCGCAAGGTCATCGAGGCCAAGGACACCGGCAAGAAGGAGATCGTCATCTGGGGCGACGGCCACCAGACCCGCAGCTTCATGTATATTGACGACTGCCTCAAAGGCATTGATATGATCATGCACTGCGACAAGCTCATCGCCACGCCGATCAACCTCGGCACCAGCGAGATGATCTCCATCAACGACCTCGTCAGCGTTGCGGAAGAAATCGGCGGCATCAAACTCAAGCGGAAATACGATCTCGACGCGCCGCGTGGCGTCGCCGGCCGCAACAGCGACAACACTTTCATCAAGAAGATGCTCAACTGGGAGCCAAACATGCCGTTCCGCAAGGGCCTCGCCATTACCTACAAGTGGATCGAGCAACAGTATCGCGATCGCAAGGCCGGCAAGGCGACGGTGCGCGACGTCATCTAACAAACCGCCCCTCACCCCGACCCTCTCCCCGCAATGCGAGGAGAGGGAGAAGTGGCGGTCCTGGTGCAGAAGTTCCCTCTCCCCATTCGATGGGGAGAGGGCCAGGGTGAGGGGCCTTGCGACTGAACAGATATTGCGAAGTCAAATGAGTAAAAGAAACGCTGGCAAGCTGATGGACGTCATCGGCGAGATTCCGTATCGCATCGCGCTGGCGGGTGGTTGGATTGACCAGCCGTTCATCTCGAAACTCAATCCGACGCCGCCCGGCTCGATGGTGGTCATCGGTCTGGAGCCAACGTTCCGCTGGATGGAGCGCGCCGGTATTTCCACCGGCACGCGCAACATCGCGCTCAAGCTCTGGAACGGCCGTCTGCCGGCCGGCGAGCCAGCGGAGCTTGTCGAGGAACTCTACGCCGAGGAAAACAAAGGCAAGGCCGAGCCATCGGGTAGCCAGGACATGATCGGCTTGATCTATCCTGGCGTGAACCGGCTCGATTACGAGTTTACGCACGCCGGCGGCATCTTCCCTGTTCACATCGAGTCCAACAACGATCCGAAGATCGCGCGGTGGTTGGAGAAGGTGATCCACGTGCTGCCCGTCGAGCCGCGACCTGAAGGCTACAGCCCGCTCGGCGTGAAGCGCCTCGACCGCGAATGGATTCGCCGGCTTGGCCAGTCGGGCAAGGATTGCTACGACGCCATCCTCGCGCGCGACATCAAGGTGCTCGGCGTTTCGATGAACGAGTGTATGGCGTGCTGGGAATCGCTACTGCCGCACGTCGTCCGGCATCCGACGCTGAAAGTGGACCTCGTGGCGTTGATGAAGCACTACCAGTCGCGGTATCCCGGCGCGATGTATTCCGGCTGCGGCGGCGGCTACTTGTTCGTGTTGTCGGAGGAGCCGGTGCCTGGCGCGTTCCGCATCAACGTCCGCATCGCGAAATAACACGACGATGAAACGTATCGCCGTCTCCGCCAGTTTTGATGACCTGCGCTCGCCGCAGGTCCGCTTCCTGGAAGAATCTGCCAGACTCGGCGATGTTTCCGTCCTGCTCTGGTCCGACGAAATGGTCCGGAGCGTCACCGGCAAAGACCCGAAGTTTCCTGAAGCCGAACGGCTCTACCTCCTACAGGCGATCCGTTTCGCGAAGGACGTGAAGCTGGTCGGCGGAAAACTCAATCCTGACACGCTGCCGCTGCCGGGCGGCACGCGGCCCGACATCTGGGCCGTGGACGAGCCGCACGACACGCCCGCCAAGCGCGCGTTCTGCGATGCGCACCGTCTCACCTATCACGTCGTCACCAGCAAAAGCTTCGCCGGTTTCCCGAAACCCGACCTCGCCATCGCGCCGCCGACGCCGGGCCGCAAGAAAGTCGTCGTCACCGGCTGCTACGACTGGTTCCACTCCGGCCACGTCCGCTTCTTCGAGGAGGTTTCGGAGCACGGCGACCTCTACGTCATCGCCGGCAACGACGCGAACGTGGAGCATCTCAAGGGCGCGGGCCATCCGCTGTTCCGGGAGGACGAGCGCCGTTACCTCTGCGCCTCCATCCGCTACGTCCACCAAGCGCTCATCACGACCGGCTGGGGCTGGCTCGACGCTGAGCCGGAGATGCGGCGGATCCAGCCCGACATCTACGCCGTCAACGAAGACGGCGACAAGCCCGAGAAGCGCATCTTCTGCGCCGAGCAAGGCATTCAATATCTCGTCCTCAAGCGCGTGCCGAAGGAAGGCTTGATCCGCCGGAGCAGCACAAACCTCCGCGGCTTTTGAGCCGCCGCCGGGCGGAAAAGAACTTGTCCGCGCATAGGCAGACTCCTACGCTACCAAAGCCGTCCAACGATGAGATGAGTTAGAAATCGGCAAGGAGAGACAGCGGTGCGCGTTTTAACTCCGAATTTGTGCAACCGTGGCTGGCAACCGGTCACAATTTGTGACCGGTTCGCCATTGTTGCTCAACCGGCACCCAATCAACCGCTCCCGGCAAGATTGGCGTGGCTTTGTTTTTCGCTGGCGAGTTCGGGTGAATAATACTGTTGGAGCCAGAGATGAAATGGATGAAGACAATAGGGAAATGGTTTGTGTTGATTCTCGCTGGCCTGACTGTCTCGGTCTTGTCGATGTTCATTCAGATTGGCACAGACGATTCGGAGAGAGAAACTATCGGTATCCAGAAGAAATGGGGATTCCCCATCCCATATAAGACAACTGCACCAGGCTTGGCATGGGCTGAGTTTAATGGAATACGTTTTAGAGTGAACACTGTTGTCTGGATCATTGTCTTTGGAGTGTTGGCGGACACGATGCGGCGAATAAAGAGGGGCGCCAACCAAGCTTCGGGCGCGATTTCAAAACCCGCACCGAGCGCGGGTTCCTCAGCGCGTGAAGGCTGACGTTAGCGACACTCCAGCCGAACCGGAACTTGCGCGCGTTCCAGCGGTCGGCTACAAGATGTGGCCATGCGACACGCAATGATCATGGCGGGCGGCTCGGGCACGCGACTCTGGCCAATGAGCCGCGAGTCGTTGCCCAAGCAACTTATCCCCTTCATCGGCGGCAAGAGCCTGCTGCAAATCGCCGCCGAGCGGCTCGACGGCCTCGTGCCGCCGGCGCAGCGGTTCGTTTGCGCCGCCAACAAACACCGCGCCGTCATCCAGCAGTCGCTGCCCGCATTCGGTGGCGACCATTTCCTCGGCGAACCGTGCGGCCGTGACACACTCAACGCCGTCGGCTTCAGCGCCGCCGTCATCGCCCGGCGCGACCCGGACGCCGTCATCGCCGTCTTCACCGCCGACCACATTATCGAGCCGGTGGACGAGTTTCAGCGCATCGTCGCCAGCGGCTACGAGATCGCCGAGAAGTTCCCGAACGCCCTTGTCACCTTCGGCATCGCGCCGACCGGGTCGGCCACCGGTTACGGCTACCTCCAGCTCGGCGAGCCGCTTGTAGGCCCGGTCCCCGACCGGGCGCCCCAGCAAACGGCGAAAGACGCCGCGTCGGGGACGCGGCCTACAGCGCGCATCGTGGAACAGTTCAAGGAAAAGCCCGCCACCGCCACGGCGCAAGGTTACTTCGTCGCCGGAGCGAGCCGTTACCTTTGGAACAGCGGCATGTTCATCTGGCGCGCCGACACGCTGCTCGACTGCATCCGCCGCTACTCGCCGGAGAATCACGCCGGCATCATGCGCATCGCCGACGCGTGGGACACGCCGCAGCGCGACGCCGTGGTGGCGGAGGTTTATCCGACGCTCAAGAAGATCAGCGTGGACTTCGCCGTGATGGAGCCGGCCTCGCGCGACCCAAAGGTGCGTGTGGCGGCGGTGCCGATGCCGCTGAAGTGGCTGGATGTCGGCGCGTGGCCGTTCTTCGCTCAGACCTGCCCGCGCGACGCGGACGGCAACGCGATCGCCGCGCGCCACCTGCTGCGCCGGACCAAGAACACGCTCGTCGCCTCCAACGACCCGAAGCATCTCATCGCCACCATCGGCTGCGAAGACCTCATCATCATCCACACGCCCGACGCCACGCTCGTCTGCCGCGCCGACCAGGCCGAGGCGATCAAGGAGATGCACAAGCTCGTCGGCGAGCAGTTTGGCAGCGAGTATCTCTGAGCCGGAACGATGCAGTTACGATCCACGCCCCCCCTCACCCTTCCCCTCTCCCCTCGCTGGCGAGGGGAGAGGGGAATCTATCGCTGTCGCGTTCGTGCGCACCAGATGGTTTGCCTGCTCTCCTTGCGAAGAATCTGAAAGCGCCCCGCGCCCCGAAAGCGGCAGAGGCCTGCCGCAGTCCAAGAGGCTTGCGCCTATGCGCGAGGGGCTATCGTCAACGCGGCAGCGTCTTGGACTGCGGCAGGCCACTGCCGCTTTTCCCACGCCACTCCACCGGCGGATTCATGGGGAGGAAAAATCTCCACGCGTTGGCCACGAGTTGGAACCATGAGCCGGCGGTTGCGTGTCCGTCACTTCCCATCAACCATCGCAAGCTGGAAGCTTGCGCCACTTGGGGGGATCACTGGCTCCGTCGTTCGAGCTGCTCGATGCAAACCGCCACGGCGCGTTGGACGACGCGATCGTTGGAGAGATCGGCGGCTTCGCGTCGGCCCGGCAGGACGCGTAGCAGGACGGATGTGTCTTCACCAGGTGCTGCCGTCATCTCGATATCGGGAGCGAGTCCCTCGCCACCGCCAAACTTCTTTCCATCCAGGGAAGTAATGTCGCCGTAGAGCGCCAGCGACGCCGTGCCATTGGGCGCGGCAACAATGCGGACGACATCGCTGTGCCCGCAGGTCTTGGCTCCGATAAGGACTGCGCGCCGATGCCAGCGCAGCGCGCCGGCAGTCGCCTCCGCGGCGCCGGCGGTGTTGAGGTTGATAAGCACACACAACGGTCCGCCCAGGCGCGGGCCGTAACGGCTAGCGAAGAATTGCTGCTGCGTTTCCGACTGCGCCGGACGCAGGACGAGGGCCGACTGCGCCGGCTCCAGAAACTGGCCCGCCACGTCGCGCACGGCCCGTAGCAACCCGCCGCGGTTGTGCCGCAGGTCAAGCACCCAGGCGCGCGCGCCGGCGCGTTCGAGTGGCGCGAGCGCGGCGCGCAGGTCGCTGCCCGTGTAGCGGTTGAACGAAGTCAGCCGCGCGTAGCCAACCTTGCCGCCGAGCAGTTGCGCGTCGCGGACGGATTCCACTTTGATCAGGCCGCGCTGCAACCGGCACTCGTGAGTCTGGCCTCCGTCGGCGCGAAAGACCGTCAGCTTCAGCGCCGAGCCGGGTTCGCCTCGCAGGCGGCGGACGACATCGTTCACGTTCAGGCCGGCGGCGCTCTCGTCGTTGATGCGCGTGATCTGGTCGCCTTTGCGAACGCCGGCTTTTTCTGCGGGACCGTCCTTCATCGTCTCATCAACGGTGACCGCATCGCCGTTGAAACCGATCTGGATGCCGATGCCGCCAAACCGCCCAGCCCAGCGGCTCGGGTCCACCGATTCCGCGTTCGGGTCCGCTCCCAGTTCACAGACCAAGTCGTCCGGCGGCTCCTCGGTGTCCGGCCCGATGCCGGTTCGCGCCGGCGCGCCGAGGACGATGCCGGCGCTGACCAAGAGAAGGGCAGTAATGATGGCTGTTGCGTGATTCACGGCCGCCGGAAAGATTGGGCTTTTGTCTGACATCTTTGCTTTTCTTGCCGCCTCGTTCACTGTTCAAAATTAGCACAGGAGTTACAAGAGCGAAGTGCTGTAGTGGCGGAGATTACAACGAGTTTACGATTTCCGGCTGGCATTGGCTGAAGCAATTTACTATTAGTTCTCGCCACGGTCATTGGACCCTGAACATGAGAGCCATGTCATGAAACACTGGACGCGTAGAGATTTCCTCAAGACCTCCATCTTTACCGGCAGCGCCGTGGCACTGGCCCGAAACAGCGGCGCGGCGACAGCTTCCGGCGGTGGCTCGGCCAACGGCGACATCCGCCTCGCCATTGTCGGCTTCCGCGGCAAAGGGGCGCACCATATCAAGATGTTCCGCGACATTCCCGGCGTGCGACTGGCGGCATTGTGCGATGTGGACAGCGCGGTGCTCGACGGCCAGACTAAGAGGTTCGCGGCGAAGGACGAGAAGGTCGCGGCCTATCGGGACTACCGGAAGCTGCTGGAGGACAAGACGATTGACGCCGTGGTAATCGCGACGCCGAACCACTGGCATTCGTTGATGGCGGTGTGGGCCTGTCAGGCGGGCAAGGATGTCTATGTCGAGAAACCTGTGTCGCACAACGTCTGGGAAGGCCGCAAGGTCGTAGAGGCGGCACGCAAATACAACCGCATCGTGCAGGCGGGCACGCAGTCGCGCTCGGACGAGGCGTTGCAACAGGTGTTCGATTATATCCGGCAGGGCAATCTCGGCAGCATCCAGTGGGTGCGCGGGCTTTGCTACAAGGCGCGTCCCAGCATTGGCAAGACGACCGGACCGCAGCCGATTCCCGGCGAGGTGGATTATGATTTGTGGCTCGGACCGGCAGCGATGACACCGCTGCGCCGCAGGAGGCTCCACTACGACTGGCATTGGTTCTGGACGACGGGCAACGCGGACATCGGCAACCAGGGCATTCACGAGATGGACATGTGCCGTTGGGCGCTCGGCCAGCGCGGGCTGCCGCCGAAGGTCATGAGCATCGGCGGGCGGTTCGGCTACGAGGACGACGCCGAGACGCCGAATACGCAGATCAGCGTGCTCGCCTACGAGCCGGCGCCGTTGATCTTCGAGGTGCGCGGTCTGCCGCGCAAAGCCGGCGACAGCGCGATGGACAACTACCGTGGCATTCGCGTCGGCCTTGTCGTTCAATGCGAGAAGGGATATTTCGCCGGCGGCGCGGGCGGTGGGTGGGTTTACGACAACAAGGGCGAGAAGGTGAAGCAGTTTAGCAGCAGCGGCGGCGCGGGCCATCAGGCGAACTTCATCAAGGCCGTGCGCAGCCGCAAGACCAGCGATCTGGCCGCCGACATCGAGCAGGGGCACGTTTCCTCAGCGCTCTGCCATCTCGCCAACATTTCCTACAGGCTCGGAAAGGACTCGGCCGCGGACGCGATCAAGGAAGCCATCATGCTCGACGCGAACACGAAGGATTCCTTCCAGCGTTTTGCCGACCACCTTGCCGCCAACCAAGTCAACGTGCCAGCAACGCCCGCCGTGTTGGGGCCGGCCCTGAGCCTGGCACCGGACAAGGAAGTGTTCGTCAGCAAAGAGAAATACGACCTCGGCTTCTGGGCGAACGCGCTGCTGAAAGACGCGTATCGCCCGCCGTTTGCGGTGCCTGAGAGCGTGTAGCCGGCCGACTTTGGTTTGTGGTTTGTCCGATGAAAAGGTGAACCATGCGAACGACAAAACTATGGTGTTTCATTGCCGGGGCAAGCTTGCTTGGCGCGTCACAGATACTCGCGGCGTCGGGGGCCGATTACCTCAAGGCCAAACCGGAAGTCGTCGAGGCGTGGAAGGACATGCGGTTCGGCATGTTCATCTGCTGGGGGCCGGTTTCGCTGACGGGGCTGGAGATTGGTTGGTCGCGCGGCGTGCCGACATGGGGTATGAGAGCCGGCGTGCGCGGCGGCAAAGGGCCGACACCGGCAAAGGTCTATGACAACCTCTACAAGAAGTGGAAGCCAGAGAAGTTCAACGCGCGCGAATGGGTGAAGATCGCACAGGACACCGGCGCGCGTTATCTCGTCTTCCTCATCAAGCATCACGACGGGTTCTGCCTCTTCGACACGAAGCTCACCGACTACAAGAGCACTGGCCCGGAGTCGGCGTGGAAGGTGGACGTGATGAAGGAGATCGCCGACGCGTGCCACGAGACGGGCATAAAGCTGATTGTTTATTACTCGCAGCCTGATTGGCATCATTCTGACTTCTGTGGCGACCACCACGAGCGCTACATCGCCTACCTGCACGGCCAGATTCGCGAACTGCTGATGAACTACGGGCGCATTGACGGCTTGTGGTTCGACGGTCTCGGCGGCTCGGCGAAGCAGTGGGATGCGGAGAGGCTTTTCAAAATGGCACGCTCGATTCAGCCAGACATCATCATCAACAACCGCTGCGGGATTCCCGGTGATTACGTCACGCCGGAGCAATACGTCGGGCGCTGCCAGTTCGACCAGCCGTGGGAAAGCTGCATCACGCTCGGCACGCAGTGGTCATGGAAACCCGACGACAAGCTGAAACCCCACACCGACGGCATCCAGATGCTCGTGGCGTGCGCGGTGGGCGACGGCAATCTCGCGCTCAATACCAATCCGATGCCCGATGGCCGGATCGAACCGCGACAGGTCGAGAGCTTCCGGAAGATCGGCGACTGGCTGCGGAAATACGGCGAGAGCATCTACGGCGCGCGGGGCGGCCCGTTCGCGGCGCCGGACATGGGCAGGCGGCAGTTCGGCCATGACCGCACGCGGTTCACGATGCCCGGCGGTGCTTGGTGGGGCGGCTCGACGCGCAAGGAGAACGTCATCTACCTCCACATCCTCCGCTGGCCTGCCGACACGATCACGTTGCCGCCGATCAAGCCGCGCATCGTGAAGCACACCGTCCTCACCGGCGGCGAGGCGACGGTGAAGCAAACCGATACCGGCATCGAAGTCAGCGTTCCTGCCGCACAGCGCGACGCGGTTGACACCATCGTGAAGCTCGAACTTGACGGTCCTGTCAAAAACATCCCCGTCATCAAACCGAAGAACACCGCCGCGCCATCGTTGACTACCGGCAAGAAAGCTACCGCCTCGAACTGGTTCCGAAAGAGCGAAACCTACGCACCAGACAAGGCCGTAGATGGCGACCTCGACACGCGCTGGGGTTGCGACTATGGCACGCACTCCTGCTGGCTGGAAGTGGACCTCGGCGAGCCAAGAACTTTCGACCGTGCGGCGATCAGCGAGCCTTACGGCCGGGTAAAGGAGTTTGAGGTGCAGGTGAAAACCAACGGCGACTGGAAGACCTTTCATCGCGGCACAACCATCAGCGAAGACCTGAACATCAAGTTCACTCCCGTGACCGGACGGCACGTGCGCTTGAACTTGCGGAAGACAACCGAAGGGCCGAGCATCTGGGAGTTCCAGTTGTTCGCGCCAGGAAAGGAGACGAAGACGGAGTGATAAGACGGAGTCATGGAACAGATCGAGTCCACCCGGTGACGATAAGAAACGGAAGGGCTGTGCGGATCACATGAGCGAGTTCGATCTGATTGCACTGATTGTTCCTGTTCTGTTTCCCGTCCTGGTTGGCCGGGCGGCGGTGCTGGCCCGCGTTCTGGTCCGCACTGACGCCAAGGTGCTGACATCGTTCTTTCTGTATGTCGCCGCTCCGGCGTTGTTGATCGTCGTGATTGCAAAAGAGGATACGGCGGAACTGTTCGAGCCGAAATACGTCGCCGCAACGACGTTGCTGATGCTGTTGCAATACGGATTGCTGTTTTCCATCCATCGCTACGGGTCGAAGCGGACTGCGGAGGTGAGCGCATTTGCCGCTTTCACAGGCACAAAGTTCAACGCCGTGGTCATGGGTCTGCCGGTCCTGCTGGTCGCGCTCGGTCACAAGGTGATCGGGGCCGTCGCCATCAACTTGGTGATCAGCTATCTGACCATTTTGCCGCTGACCTTGGTCATCCACCAGTTGGCGCGCTCCTCGCAAGCAAGGGTTGGGACGACCGTGGCGGGTGCTGTGGGGCATGCCCTGCGTTCCGCGTTGATGTATCCGCTGGTCGTTGCGACGCTCATCGGCTTGGGGTTGTCCGAACTCGGTTGGCGGCTGCCCGGTTGGCTGGATGCCTCACTCCGCGGTCTGGGCGCGGCAGCGACACCGACGGCCCTGGTTGCCGTAGGGATGGCGATTTCCGGCGGTGGGTTCCAGACTCGACGCGTGGAGGTTTCCTTGATGTCCGTGTTCCGGGTTGTCATCTCGCCAGTCATGGCGATCGGACTGGCCTTTCTGATGGGATTGTCTCCCTTCTTCTCCATTGCATTGGTGGTATCGTTCAGCCTGCCCACGGCCAAAATGGTGTTCGCGCTGGCGGAGTCCTATAAAACCTACAGCGAGGAAGCGGCTGATACCATCGTGGTCACGACGGTCTCGATGGCCGCTGTCTTTCCGGCCGTATTATGGGCTTGCGAGTGGTTGTGGCCTGGTGTGGTTGGGCGACATTGAAAGTTTTCCGGCGCGACCGGCTTCCGTCCTTTGTTTGTCTCACTCGGAAGCCCTACGAAACTGACCCATTACGTCCATTTGAGAGTTTCACTTGTTCGCACGAAAGGAGTAAAAAGAGACGGCATGCTTCACGATCCGAGCCATCACACACCGACGCCACTGGCCGAGGAGATCAAACTCAGCCCGCGCGACAAGGACATCCTCCGCCATCTCGCCAGTGAGCTTGCTGGCATCGCTGCTTTACCCGTTCATCGCGAGAAAGCGGTGCTCTGGCAGAAGCTCAACGACCTCCAGTCCGTCCGGCCGATGGTCTGGATCAACGAGGTCTGCTGGCATGAGATGAACGTCGGCGATGAGCTGACGCTCCAGTGCGAGCATCCTTGGGCGCGCGAGCAGGAGGTTGATCTGCGCCGCACGCTCTACCAATGGCGCCATCTGCCGGGCGACATGATCATCAGCGATTTCCTCGCCTGCCCGCTGGCCGTCCATAGCAGCGACTTCGGCATCATGGAGCAGGTGGATGTCGTCAAGACCGACGAGGCCAACGACGTTGTCTCACGCCACTACCACATCCAGATCAGCGACTTCGCCGACCTCGACAAAATCAAGATGCCGGTCATCACGCACAACGAGCAGGCGACGGTGCTCCGGTTCTCGGCGATGAACGACGTTTATGCCGACATCATGCCGGTCAGGAAAGTCGGTCAGACGCACATCTGGTTCACGCCGTGGGACTGGCTCATCCGCTGGTGGGGCATCGAGGAAGCGATGCTCGATCTCTATGAGCGGCCCGACCTTATTAACGCCGCCGTCGAGCGCATGACCGATGCGTGGATGACGGAACTCGACCAGTTCGTAGCGATGAACCTGCTCTCGCTCGACTGCGACAACACCCGCATCGGCTCCGGCGGCTACGGCTACACGCGGGAGTTGCCCGGCGAAGATTTCAATCCGCACTATGTCAAGCCGCACAACATGTGGGGCTGCTCCAACGCGCAGATCTTCTCGGAGGTGTCGCCGGAGATGCATTGGGAGTTTGCCGTGAAGCATGACCTGCGCTGGCTGAAGCGATTTGGCCTGACCTATTACGGCTGCTGTGAGCCGCTTGACAAGAAGATGGAAATCCTCCGCCGCATCCCGAACCTGCGGAAGATTTCCGTCAACTACCGCTGCAACCTCGACCGCGTCGCGAGCGACATCGGCTCGAATTTCGTCTGGAGTTACAAGCCGAATCCTGCTGTGCTGGCCGAGGACGGCTGGCGGCCGGAACTGGCCCGCGCCGAGATGGCGCGCGTGGCCGAGAAGGCTCGCGCCGTTGGCGCGCATGTCGAGTTTATCATGAAGGACATCTCTACCGTGCGTTACCATCCGGAGCGGCTCTGGGATTGGGCGCGCATCGCGATGGAGCTGTCGCAGGAGTCACTGAAGTAGGAACAAAATATGAAGACCATACTTGCCACTGTTCTGACCACTGTGTTGATGATCGCTGTCGAGAGCGCAGCCCAGCCACTGTTCCACGCCCAAGGCGAGATGGCCGGCGAGCCGACACAGGCGACTGTCATTCTGCAATCGCGCCTCACCGCCGCCGACGGCTTGAAAGATGGCGACGTGCCCGGCGCGCCAGGCTGGGCGTGCTTTGAGTTGGCGAAGGAGGCGGAGTTTCGTGAGGTGGTCCGGACTGAGTGGCTCGAAGCGACAGAGGAGCGCGATTTCATCGTGAAGACGAAAGTCACCGGCTTGCAGCCCAGCACGAAGTATTTCTACCGGCTGAGTTTCGGCGAGACCCGCGAGTCCGCGAAGCCCGGCCCGGTGCACAGCTTCAAGACGCTGCCGGCGGCCGACGCGGAGACCGCGGTGAAGTTCGTCATCGGCAACTGCATGAACTACGCCTTTTTTCACAAAGGCCCGAGAGGCACCGGTGAAGGCGCGGCCCCGGCCGAGGACAGGAGGCTGGGTTATCCCTCGATGGAGGCGATCCGAAAACTGCAACCGGACTTCTTCGTCGGGGCCGGCGACAACGTTTATTACGATCATCCTGCGGCGAAGGCCGCCACGACGCAGCCGGAGATGCGGCGGAAGTGGCACGAGCAGTTCGTCCAGCCGCGGCTCGTCTCGCTTTTCGGCGACGTGCCGGCCTTCTGGATGAAGGACGACCACGATTACCGCTACAACGACGCCGACCCCACCGGCGACAAAGCGTCGTCTCACTCGCTCGGCATCAGCACATTCCTCGAACAGGTTCCTGTCGTGGACCCGGCCGAAAAGAAGCCGATCACTTACCGCACCTACCGCGTCGGCAAGTTCCTCCAGGTCTGGATGCTCGAAGGCCGCGACTATCGCAGCGCGAACTCAATGACTGATGGCCCGCAGAAATCCATCTGGGGCGCCAACCAGAGGGCGTGGTTGATGCAGTCCCTGCGCAACAGTGATGCGACGTTCAGGCTGATTATCTCGCCCACGCCGATGATCGGCCCCGACGACGGGACGAAGCGCGACAACCACACCAACCCCGATGGCTTCCGCAAGGAAGGCGACGCCTTCTTCGCGTGGCTCAAGGAGCGAGGCATGAAGAACGTCTTCATCCTCTGTGGTGACCGTCACTGGCAATACCACTCCATCCATCCGAGCGGCTACGAAGAGTTTTGCTGCGGAGCGCTCAACGACGAGAACTCGCGCCTCGGCCCCAAGCCGGGTAATCCCGCGTCCACCGATCCCAAGAGTCTTATCAAGCAACCCTACGCCCAGACCGAGAAGTCCGGCGGGTTCCTGCAAGTGACGGTTACGCCGGACAAGACGGCGGAGTTCAGCTTCTTCGACGATCGTGGCACGGTGCTGTATAAGGCGGTGAAATCCTCAACGCCCCCGGCGAAATGAGCAGAATTCCAAGGCTGGCGTTGTTTCTGGCCATCGTGTCTGCCGCTGCCGGCCAGACGCCGCTTCGTGTGGCTTTCGTTGACCCCGCGCTGCCGAAGAATCCGCCCTCGCGCAATGCTGCCGCGCTGGCGTTCGCGCAGTCGCAGAGCGAGGTCACGCGGCTTGCGTGGCAAACGGCGGGCGGCTGGCTCGCAGCGGACGGGCGGGTGCATGCGCCGGAGGAATTCGACGTCGTCTGGTTTCACCAAGGCGATGACCTCGCCGCCGCCAAGCTCGACACCGCTGCGGGCGCGGATCTGATGGCATGGCTCGAAGGTGGCGGCTCGTTGCTGCTCTCCGGCGCGGCGGGGCGCTTGCTCAACGACCTCGGCATCGAGCCGACGCCGTTGCGCGTGCTCGGAGCGACCGAGGTGGCGCACGTCAGCGGCATCCGCGTGGTTGAGAAACATCGCGGTCATCCCGCGTTTGCCGGCCTCGATACGGCCCGCTTGATTCCGCTCACCACGAGGGGCGGCAACGCGCTGGCGGATTTCCACGGCACGGACGGGCCGCACGGCGAGTTGTTGGCCAACGGCGGCGGTCCCGGCGAACGACCGCTGGTCGAATACACCGTCGGCGCAGGCCGCGTCATCTTTGTAGGCTGGCGGTTGCCGGATTTCACGACGGTGACGGACGCGCACCGGCCGAACCTCGAACGGCTTTTTGGCAATCTGCTACGTTACCTCGCCGGCAAGAACATCAATCGCGCGCGGCTCGTCGCGCCATCGGGCAAGAGCCGTTACGAACGCCGCATGGGCCTGCCGTTCCTGCTCGCGGAGAAACCGGTCGAGCTTTCGGCCGCAGCCAGCGACGAGAAGACAGCAGTTACTGTCGAAGCCGAAGTCAAGGAAGCCGCCGTCAGTGGCGAGCACGTGACGGTCAAGGCACTCGGACTGACGCTGACGCGGCGCGAGAAACCGGTGGCGCGATTCGTCGCCGCGCGGCGAATCGAACAAGAAGCGGTCGAGCGCAAAGACCGCGAGATGATGGCTGGCCTGCGCGTCATCAAGCCGGACGTGAAGTTGTTGCCCGCGCCGTTGACGCCATTGGTGGCGACCAACGTTGACCAGAGCGTGCTGCTGGGCCGCTCGCCGTTCATGGCGCCGGGCGACGGCAAGGGCGACATCACGCCGGTGTATGAGCCGGTCGAGGACGGCGGCTTTCGGATCAGCAACAGCAAGCGCAAGCTGAACCGCCCCATCGTCCACGGCCAGAACCGTGTCTGGACTGGCGACGTGCCGCTCTTTCGCATGGACACGGTGACCGGCATTGGCAGTTACGCGCGGGATGAGCGAGTGTTCCCCTTGTGGGCGAGGCCCGACGCGCACATCGGCGGCGTTGTTCCTTACATGGGCACGTTGCGGCTTGGCGTGCCAGCCGCAGGCGGCAAAACCAACTGGTTTGACGAGCAGAGTGGCATCACGACGACGTTCCGGTCTGGCTACACGGGCTATCAACTTGCCGGAGCGCGCATCACCATCGCACCCGCGCTGGACTTCCACGGCTTGATTTGCCGCGTCGAGTTTGAGAAGGAAACGCCGTTGCTCTGGCAATACGGTGGCATCTGGTGGCAATCCAGCGAAGCGAACACCAACCATGTCGAGATCGTCGGGGGCGTCGCGCGCATCACTGAGGCAAACCTGCCGAACGGACTGGTGCTCGCAACGTGCGATGGCGATGGCGATACGCGCGCCATCAAGGCCGCTTTCGGCCAGCAAGTGGAATTTGTCGGAACGAAGCCGCGCCGCGTCTATCACATCGTCGCTGCGTGGGGCATCACGCGTTATGACGAGGAGCGCGCGCGCAAGACGATGGCGCGGCTCGACACGCCGAATGCCGTTGCTTGGCCGGAGAAACGCGATGAGTTGAAGAAGCTCTGGTTCGACTGCCATATCGGCCGCGCGCTTGAACCGGAGAAACATCTGCGCCAACTGCTCGCCGTGCCTGCCGACGAACTGCACCGCACTTGCGATTCGTGGGACAAACGACGCACCGAGTTCCAGATTCACACGCCCGACGCGCGCCTCAACGCGCTCATCAACTGGGCGCGTTGCGTCAGCGAATATCACCGCCAAGGCCCAGGCCTCGTGCTCGGCGGGCAGACGTGGCAGATGTATTCGCACATCTCCACCGGCTGGTATGGCAAGCAATGGGCCGGCGACCACGCGGCGATGGAGGAATGCCTGCGCTTCTACGGTGCAATGCAGGGCGACAACGGTTTCATCCGCTGGATTTCGCCGTCGCTGGTCGCGTTCAACGCCGAGAACAACACGCCCTACTGGGTAGACCAGGTCTGGCGGCACTACCAGTGGACCGGCGATCGGCAATTCGTGCGCGACCTGTGGCCGGCGGTGCGAAAGGCCGTCGCGTGGATGCGCGCCACCAACGATCCCGACGGCGACGGTTTGTTCCGCGACAGCTACGAGTATTGGAACTGCGACTCGAACGGCAAAGGGCCGAAATCCGCCGCGCCAAGCGCGATGAGTTGGGCCATGCTCGACCGCGCCGCGCGGATGGCTGCGGTGGTCGGCGATGCGAAGGCCGAATCGGAGTGTCGCGCGCTGGCGGAGAAGACGCGCGCCGCGATTTTCCGGGAGTTGTGGAACGAGAAGGAAGGCCGGCTCGGTTGCGTCGGCTCCGACGGCATCTGGCGCGGCCATCCGCAGACGTGGGAGGAGTATCTCGCCATCAATGCTGGCTTGCTGAGTGCCGATCAAGGCCGCCGCGCGATGCGGTGGCTCGCGTCGCATTACGGTTTCGAGCCGCAGCCGGGCGTGAAGCTGTTGGCGTGCAGCGACTGGTGGCCGATTCGCTGGAGCTGCCAGTGGGTGCCAACCGGCGACACGTGTCTTGCTGCGCTCGCCGGCATGAAGAGCGGCGACGCGGATTTGTGGTGGCCGTATTTGAAGACCGTCGTCGGTTCGGCGTTCCGCAGCGACTTTCCCGGCATCAACATGGGCATCTCCAACGCCGGCGCGGGCGGCGGCGACCGCGAGGACGTGGATTCGGACGATCCGCACATGCACGTTGCCGTGCGCGGTTTGTTCGGCATCGAACCGGCGCTGCATGAGGGGCGGTTGGATATCTGTCCGGCGTTCCCGTCCGACTGGCGCGAGGCGAGCATCCGCACACCCGACGCGAGCTATGAATGGAAGCGTGACGGCGACCGCGCGACGTTCCGCATCCGCACGCCGAAGCCAGTTGTGAAACGCGTGCGCGCCAGTCTCGGCGGTGAGGAGGTCGTGACGCCATCAGAAATCGAGTCGGTTGTCAGCGTGAAAGCCGGTCCTGCCGCCCTGTCGCTGGAACTTGCAAAGGAGTCAACGATTCTTGTTGACCAACAACCTCCACCCGTGCCGAAACCCCTGACCGCCGCGGAGCGCAATCGGCTGGTGTTGTTCGACCTTGCGCCGGCGTGCAACGTCACCAGCGAGGAGTTCGTCGCTACGAGGTTCGCGTTCGACTACACCGGCTCGCCGATGCCGTTGTCACGGTGGTGGGGCAACCCGACGCTCATGCTGCCTCCATCGCCGCGCGTGTTCGGCGCTACCAACGGCGTGCAGTTCCTGACCGCCGGTCGTCCACGCCCCGGCCTCGGCGCGACGCCAAAGAACCTGCTGGCGCTGGCGAGTTGGCGGCCGCATCCGCTGCCGGGTGGAGCGACGATTGCCGTTGGACAACGTTGCGAGCGGCTGTGGCTGCTGTTGCAGAGTTACGTCCACCCGATGAAGAATTACCTGCCCAACGGCGAGGTGGTGCTGCGCTACGCGGACGGCAAGCGCGCGGTCACGTCGCTCATCCCGCCGTTCAACCTCGATTGCTACTTCCAGCATTTCAGTCGTGAGGGCGTGGCCGTGCCGATGGGTCAGTTGGGACCGTGGCCGACGGGCTGGACGCCGATCCATCGCGGTCTGGCAAGCGCGCACGCCGACGCGCTGGAGATCGCTTGCGACCCATCGCGCGTGCTGGAGTCGGTGGAGTTGCGCGCGACATGCAGCGAAGCCGTCATCGGCCTTGCCGGCATGACGGCGCTGGCGGCGGATGCCACGTCTCGCAGGCTGCCACCAAACCATTGAGTCTCCAGTATCAGCTTGATTTGGCGCAACGGTAATCGCGCGGGGTGCGGGCGAACTGGCGCTGGAAACAGGTGGCGAAGTATTGGCTGGACGCGAAACCGCAATCCATCGCGATGGTCGTGACCGGCGTGGCCGGTTCGGCGCGCAGCCGGCGCGCGGCATGGTCGAGACGGCAGCGATTGAGGTGCTCGGTGGGACTTTGGTTGGTGATCTGGCGGCAGTATTGAGTGAACGCGGTCGTGCCCATGCCACATTCGGCAGCCATTGCCGGCAGCGTCCACGGTTTCGCAGCGTGTGCGGCATCGTGCCGGAGGCTCTGAAGGAAAAGTTCCACACTCCGCCGGCGCGAGGTCAGCCGGGCATCTTCGACGCGGCACTGCTGCTGCAACGCGCCGAGCAGGCTCAACAGCAGGTGGTTGATGTGGATGATGATACGCGAGACCTCGACGCGCCGGCGCGCGGTTTTGATACACGTTGCTAGTTCGCGAAAGGCGTGCTCGATATCGGGTGTGCTGCGCCAGACCGGATGCTCGTTGTGGCGCAGTTTGCGCGTCAGTTCGTGGAGGTCTTCCGGCGCGAGGACGATCCACGGCGGCCAATGCCACGGCTGATTCGGACGCCGCATGCCGACATCGAGAATCAACCAGTGTAGCCGCCCCGGCCCGATTTCGGGATCGCCCAGGCAATGGAGCTGCCACGGCCGCGTGACAGTCAGCGCGCCGGGCGCGAGCGGGAAACGGCGGTCGTCCACGACGAAGGTGACGTGGCCGGTTTCGAGGAAGACGATCTCAATGCCTTCGTTGCGGTGCGGTTCGAGTCCCCAATCCTGCTCACCGGAAGCATCCCAAAAACCGAGGCTGCTGAGGCCGGGCAGCACGCGCGGCGGAAGCAGCTGGCCTGGATAATGCCCGTGCGTCAGCGCATGGAGCTGGATCTTGCCGGACGCGACCGCCTGCTTTTGCGGCGCGCAGGAGTCAATGACATAGCGGCTACGTTGGGGCGTCTGTCGCTTCACGGTGGCGTGTTCAATATTCAACGGCGGCGATAAACGCAAGCTTTCGGAGTCGCAGTTCTGATAGAAACTGCGTTCAATATCCAACGGAAAGGATTCAAGCCATGACACGCACGCACTATTTCCACCTCGCCGCAGCGTTTGCAGTCGCCTTGTCGGCGCAACCGTTTCTCGCCGCTGACGCCGAGCCGCCGTGGTTGAAACCCGACCCAGCGGCAATGCAACGCTGGCAGGACATGCGCTTCGGCATGTTCATTCACTGGGGACCGGTCAGCCTCACCGGCCACGAGATCGGCTGGTCGCGTGGCGCGCAAACGCCGATTGAGAAATACGACAACCTCTACAAGGAGTTCAACCCGACTCGGTTCAATGCCGACGAATGGGTCGCCGTCGCGAAGACGGCCGGGATGAAATACATGGTGCTGACAACGAAGCACCACGACGGCTTCTGTCTCTGGGACACCAAGCAAACCAACTACAACATCATGCGCTCGCCGTTCGGCCGCGACGTGACGAAGGAACTTGCCGAGGCGTGCAAACGCGGCGGCATCGCCTTCGGCACCTACCACTCGGTTTGCGACTGGTATCATCCCGATTTCTCGCTCACCAGCCCCGGCGGCAAGGTCAAGCGCGAGAGATCCGACATCGCCGCCTACCGCCGCTACCTGCGGGCGCAGGTGAGTGAGTTGATCAAGAACTACGGGCCGCTGGTCACGATGTGGTTCGACGTGCCGCAGCAGTTCGACCGCGCGGAAGGTTCCGAGAACGTCCGCGTCTGCCGCGCGCTCCAGCCCGTCATCCTCGTCAACAACCGCGCTGGCGGTGGCTGCGGCGATTACGACACGCCCGAGCAGCGGGTCGGCGGCTTCCAGATGAAACGGCCGTGGGAAACCTGCATGACCATCTGCCGCCAGTGGTCGTGGAAACCCGATGACAAAATGAAAACCCTACCAGAGTGTTTGCAGACGCTCATCCGCACCACGGCCGGCGATGGCAACCTGCTCTTCAACGTTGGGCCGATGGCCAGCGGCGAGATCGAAGCGCGCCAGATCGAGCGGCTCAAGGAAATGGGCGCGTGGTTGGCGAAATACGGCGAGAGCATCTACGCCACGCGCGGCGGGCCGTTCAAGCCGGCCAAACACGTTGTCTCCACGCGCAAAGGCAACACCATCTACCTGCACATTCTCATGTGGCCCGAAGAAGTGCTGAAGCTTCCCTCGCTGCCGGCGAAAATCGTCAAGAGCAGCGTGCTCACTGGCGGCGAGGCGGTCGTGAAACAAACCGACGTCGGTATCGAAATCGCCGTGCCGAAATCAGACCGGCGGGAGATTGACACCATAGTCGCGCTCGAACTCGACAAGCCCGCCATCGAGATCGAACCGATCAGCGTCAGTTCCATCGGCCAATCGTTGACCGAGGGAAAGAAAGCCACAGCCTCCAACGTCTTCCAGAAAAGCAGCCACCACGCCGCCGCGATGGCCGTGGACGGCGACGACCAAACGCGCTGGGCCACGGACGCCAAGACCGGCCCATGCTGGCTGGAAGTGGACCTTGGCAAACCGCAGACCTTCGACCGCGCGGTGATCCAGGAGTGCGTGGACTACGGCGTGCGGGTGAAAGTCTTCGAGTTGCAATACAAGGCCGGCGACGCGTGGAAGACCTTTCACAGCGGCAAAGGCGTCGGCAAGAACCTCGAAGTGAAGTTTGTCCCGGTGACCGCGCGCATCGTCCGCCTCAACATCACCGAAGGTCAGGGCGGCCCGACCATCTTCGAGTTCCAACTCTTTGCGCCCGTCGTGCGGAAAGCGACACCGTAAACCGAATCCTCCGGGACACACAAATGAGAACCTGCCTCGTCCTGCTCATAGCTGCGCTGCTCGCCGGTTGCGCCGCGTCGCAACCGCAACGCCACGCCTGGATCACCGGTCTCAAGCCGGAGATGGCGGCGCGCTATCGCGACCTGCACGCACATCCGTGGCCGACGGTGGATCGGATGCTGAAAGACTGCCACGTCCACAACTTCTCGATCCACCGGTGTGAGATCGAAGGGAAGCTTTACCTTTTTGCCTACCTCGAATACACCGGCAAGGACTTCGACGCCGACATGAAGAAGATGGGCGACGACCCGGAGACGCAGCGTTGGTGGAAGAAAACCGATCCGTGCCAGCTCCCGCTGCCCGACGCGGCTGCGAAGGGAAAAATTTGGAGCGACATGACCGAAGTGTATTACCTGCCATGAACATGACCTCGCGCGAACGAGTCCTAACCGCCTTTGCGCACGAAGAACCCGACCGCGTGCCGCGCTGGTGCGGCGCGTCGCCGGGGTTCATTGCGAAAGCCAAATGCCAACTTGGCATTGCCGACACCGAGCAACTCTTTGTCCGCTTCGGAGACGATTTTCGGCGCGTGTTCGCGCGCTACGCCGGGCCGAAGGAATTCAGTCCGGATGCTGATTTGTCGGCTGGCGCAACCTATCGCAGCGTGTTCGGCGTGGAGCGCCACGGCTTGGGCTACGGCCAGCCGACAAGCCATCCGCTTGCGGACGCGACGGTGAAGCAGGTCCATGATTACCCGTGGCCGGATCCGAAGTGGATGGATGTCTCGCGCATCCGCGACGAGGCGCTGGCGTGGGGGCGGCGCTACGCGATCCTCGGCGGCGATTGGTCGCCGTTCTGGCACGACGCGATTGACCTGCTCGGCATGGAAAATCTCTACCTCAAAATGTATGACGAGCCGGAGCTGGTGGACGCGGTGGTCCAACACATCGTGGATTTCTACGCCGAGGTGAGCCGACGCATTTTCGACGCGGCGGCCGATGCGCTCGACGTGTTCTTCGTCGGCAATGATTTCGGCGGCCAAACCGGGCCGTTGCTCAGCCCGGCGCAGTTTGACCGCTTTATGCTGCCGCATCTGAAACGGCTGATTGACCTCGGCCACGCCTACAAGCTCAAGGTGCAGTTGCACTGCTGCGGAGGTTTCGAGCCGCTGATGCCGGCGATGATCGCGGCGGGCCTCGACGGGCTGCACGCCATCCAGCCATGTTGCGGTGGGATGGACCTCGCAAAGCTCAAGGCCAACTACGGCGGCAAAATCCTTTTTAACGGCGCGATTGATTCGCATCATGTGCTGATCGAGGGCACGCCGGAGTCGGTGCGCCAGCGCACGCGCGAAGTGCTGGCGATCATGATGCCCGGCGGCGGCTACGTCGCCGGCGCGAGCCACGATTACATCCTTGAAGAAACGCCGGTGGAGAATGTCATGGCGATGTTCGACATGGTGGCGGAGTTCGGCGTGTATAACCGGCGAGGAGCGTGAGCATGGACAACCAAGTGAAATTCGGCGCGGTGGACCTGACGGTGCTGGTCGTTTACCTCGTGGGCGTAGTGGCATTCGGCCTCTACATGGGCTGGCGGCAACGGCAGCGCTCGCGCACGGGTGAGGGCTACTTCCTCGCGGGCCATTCCCTGAGCTGGTTTACCATCGGGCTGGCGCTGTTCTCAACCAACATTTCCGCGCTGCACCTCGTCTCGCTCGCGCAGCAGGGCTACATCAACGGGTTGGTCTATGGAAACTTTGAGTGGATGGCGGCCTTCACGCTCATCGTTCTGGCGTTCTTCTTCGCGCCGTTCTACATCAAAACACGTGTGCCGACACTGCCGGATTTCCTTGAACGGCGCTACGGGCGCGGTTGTCGTGATTTCCTCGCCATCATCTCGATTCTCAACGCCATCTTCCTCCATATCGGGTTCTCGTTGTATGCCGGGGCGCTGATCCTGCACGCGCTCTTTGGCATCAACGTCTGGGTGTCGGTCATCACCATCACAGTGCTGACCGGCCTCTACGCGGCGGTCGGCGGCCTGACGGCGGTGGTGATGACGGAGTCGGTCGGCACGGTCGTGTTGCTCGCCGGCTCGTTCCTCATCACGCTCTTCGGCATCATCAAATGCGGCGGCCTCGGCGAGACATGGCGGCTCATCGGTGAGGCGGGCAAACATTTTCCGGCGGCGACAACCTCCGTGCTGCGGCCCGCGGGCGATCCGTCGGGCATGCCGTGGTTCAGCATGGTGCTCGGCTATCCGGTCATCAGCATCTGGTATTGGTGCGCCGACCAGACGATCGTGCAGCGCGTGCTCGGCGCGAAGTCGGAGAACGATGCCCGCAACGGCGCGCTCTTCGCGGGCTTCATCAAGATACTGCCGGTCTTTGTCTTCGTGCTGCCGGGCCTGATTTACCTCGGCCTCACCTATCAGCATCCCGTCGTCAAGACCGACGAGGTTTACGCGACGATGATCCAGGATCTGCTGCCGCTCGGTCTGCGCGGTGTCATCGCGGCTGCGCTGCTCGCCGCACTGATGGGGCCGATCTCCGGCTCGCTCAACTCGATGGCGACGCTGTTCAGCTACGACCTCTACCGCCGCGTGCGCCCGCAGGCTTCGGAGCGCGAAACCATCCACGTTGGCCGTATCGCCACACTTTTCGGCATCGTGCTGGCCATCGTCTGGACGCCGCTCGTCGCCAACTTCAAGACGATCTTCGACGGCATCGTGATGCTGCTGTGCTTCATCGCGCCGCCGGTTTCGACGGTGTTTTTCTGGGGCGTCTTCTGGAAAGGCGCGAGTTATCGCGGCGCGATGGCGACACTTTGGGGCGGCTTCGTTCTCTGCCTGACGACCTTCCTGCTCTTCTATGCGCCAGCGGATTGGGCCAAGGCACTTGGCTGCACGGATTGGCTAAACCTGCTGACGTGGTTCGACGAGCGCGTGGTGAAGGGCTACTACGTCAACTACATGGTGATGTCGTTCGTGCTGTTTGTGATTTGCAGCATCATCCTCCACGTCGTCTCGCGGCTCCGGCCGGACGCGCCGTCGGCCGAGCGGGAGGCGTTGACGTGGGCACATCCGTTCGACGCGCTCAAGGGCGACGCATGGTCCGGCATCGGCAACTACCGCGTGCTGGCCGGCGTGCTCTTCGGCACAATGGTGGCGCTCTATGTGATCTTCAGGTAAGACGACTCAACTCCTTGCGCAGCGAAGCCGTCATCGGCCTCGCCGGCATGACGGCACTGGCGGCGCATTAGCGCAATCGTCCCAGCATCTCCAGCAGTGCAGTGACGATTTTGGTCGAGGCGTCCACTTCAAGACGGTTGGTGCCGAGCCACGTTTCGTAACCGCCGAGCTTGTGCTGTTCCGGTGTCGGCAGGTATCCGAAGTAGCCGTGGGCGAGCGACACGACGAAGGTCGGCTTGAACGAGCTGCGCTTCTTCATCTCCAAGCCGATTTCGACGAAGACCTCCGTCGGAATGGTGCCGATGCCGACATCGCCGACACGCAACGCTTGCAGCGGGATGTTGCCGCGCTGCGGATAGTTGTTCACGTTCAAGGTGCGGTCGGCGTAGATTTCCTCCAGCGTATTCGGTTTCTTGCCTGGCGCGATCTTCGCGAGAACGCCTTTCGCGCGCTCCAGTTGCTCCGGCGTTGGATGACGGAAGTCGATTTCCATGTCCTGAAACGCCGCGCCCAGCGGCACGGTGTCGCGCCACTGGATGGTTTGGTAGGCTTTGAACGTGGCGTTCGCGACGTCGTTGGCCACCAGCCGCATTTTTTCGTAGGACGCCATTTTTTCGCCGGGCTTCGTGAAATCAATGTTGTTGATGTTGCCGCTGGTGCCGTTGCTCATCATCGCCACGAACGGCGGCTCCTGCCGGTCGACGCCGAGCAACTGCTGCATCCGGTCGCAGAACATGCCGTAATAGTCCGCCGAGATGTCCGCGCCGCGCACGCCGCCGACGTAGTGGAGCGAGTAGTTGGCCAGCAACGCGATGGGCCGGCCTTCGGACGATTGGACGGCGATGAGGCTGATCTCCGGGTCGGTCGGGCCCGCAGGTTTGACGAGGTCTTTGTTGGCGCGCGGCGGATTCATTTTCACGAGATCGTTGGTGTCGCCGAACGGCGTGATTGGAACCGTGCCGGGTTTCATGAACCAGCGGCGGTTGAAGACGTGGCGCGGTTCGGAACCGACCGCCCAGCCGATGCGCGCGGGGGCGAGGTTGTTGATGGCGCAGCGCACCACGTCGGCGATGCGCCGCGCGACGAACTTCTGGTAATCGTCCAGTTCCGGCTTGGTCGAGAAACGCTCGCCCAGTGCGCTGGTGGCCGAGTGCGTGTGCGTGCCCGACATCAGCAAGTTGGCGGCTGGCAGGCCGGTTTCCTCATGGACCAACCGGCGCGCCTCGTCGCACAGGTAGCGCGATAGACCGATGAGGTCACACACGACAAACGCCAGTCGCGTCTGGCCGTTGTCGAGCACAAGACAGCGCGCGCGCAGGTCGTCGTGGACGTGCTTGGACGGAAACGGATGAAACCCGCCGATGATATTGCCGCCGATAGGCGGGGTAATGTTGCTGGTGGCCGCGCCGGCGCGAAGCTGCGCGGAAGGACCAGATGCCGCGGTGGCGGAGATCGCCGCAAACAAGGCAAGCAGGCCAAGCAGTGACGGGAGGAGGGAGCGGATGCGTTGCGAGGTCATGGCCGCATTTTGCGCGCCGAATGTTGCTCTGGCAAGCGTCGGTTTCGGCTGATACAAAGATGCGGCAACCGCAAGGAGAAGAACCGATGAAGAAGCTCTCCAACATGTTCCGCACGCCGGACGGCACGAACCATTTGCTGACCTTCGCGCTCGTTTGCAGTCTTTTCCTGCTCTGGGGCCTCTGCAACGGCATGATTGACGTGCTGAACAAACATTTCCAGAACTCGCTCGGCGTCTCGAAGGCGCAATCGGCATTCGTCCAAGGCGCATGGTATGCCGCTTACTTCCTGATGGCGCTGCCGTCGGGCTGGGTCGCGCGACGGTTCGGCTATCGTGGCGGGATTCTGGCGGGACTGGGCATCGTTATCGCCGGCTCGCTGTTGTTTGTGCCGGTGGCGAAACTTCAGGCGTCGCAGACGGTGATGTTCGCGGCGTTCCTTGGCGCGCTCTTCGTCGTTGGCTCCGGGTTGACGTTCTTGGAAACCGTCGCGAATCCCTACACGACCGTGCTCGGGCCGGTGGAGTCGGGCGTCTCGCGCATCAACCTTGCTCAGAGTTGCAATGCCGTGGGTTGGATTCTCGGCCCCATCATCGGCAGCACGTTCATCCTCTCGAAGACCGAGCACGTTAATCGCAGCAACGAAGCGCTCTACCTGCCGTATCTGCTTGTGGCTGGCATCGTGGCGGTGCTGGTGGTCGTCTTCATTCTCGCACCGGTGCCCGATCTTCAAGCCGAGCAGGAAGCGAAGTCCGCCTCGCGCCCAACACAGCATGAACGGCCGTTGTTCAAGGAGTGGCACTTCGTCCTCGCCATCGTTTCGCAGTTCCTCTACTGCGCCGCGCAGACGGGCATCTTCAGCTTCTTCATCAACTACGTCAAAGATCCCGCCTACATGCCGCCACTCACGGCGTGGATGGCCGACCTATTGCCGAAGGACATGAGGTATCTTCACGGCGGCGTGTGGCACATGACCGAATACGGCGCAGGCATGTTGCTCTCGGTGGCATTTGGCTTCTTCACCGTCGGCCGCTTTTCTGGCAGCGCCATCCTGCGTTTCGCGACGCCGCACATCACACTCGGCTTCTACGCGCTCGCCAACGTCGTGATGATGTTCCTGGTCTGGTTGGGACTCGGCTGGGTCTCGGTTGGCGCGTTGGTGATGAGCTTCTTCTTCATGTCCATCATGTATCCGACGCACTTCGCGCTCGCCATCCGCGGCCTCGGCGAACGGACAAAGCTTGGCGCGTCGTTCATGGTGACGGCCATCGTCGGTGGCTCGATCATGCCGATCCTGATGGGCTGGCTGGCGGACCATTACTCGATGGGCGTGGGCTTTCTGATGCCGCTGGCGTGTTTCGCCGCGATCATGTGCTACGGCTTCTTCTGGCGCCGGTTCTTCATGCGCGACATGGAGCCGGACGAGGAAGGCGTGGAGCGTGAAGCGTAGGGCGTTGAAGCTGTTTGGATGCGGCCATTATTTGCCGACTACTCGCTCCCAAACCTGGCCGATGGATCTGGCCTCCGGAACGAGCGCTTGCATCAATGCGCCGGCAAGGGCGAGCACAACGGCGGCAGAGAACGCTGGCATCCATGTCCGCCGAATCGCCGTGGCCAGCCAGTGGCGGCGCTCAATTCGGCTCAACCGCTTGTAAAGTGCTGCCACCAGCACGACATCAAGGAACACCTCCGCTAGCAATCCCGGCGCAGCACAGACCACAGCCGACAACGCGACGACCAACGCCAGCAATGCGCCCACAACCAGCACCGGCAAACAGCCTTCATCAAAGTCTGGTGGTCCGTAGTTGAGCGCGTCCAGCCATTCCCAACCCGACCTGTCGGGCGGTGGTTGATGATCGGCAGCGGCAGCGGCAATCTTCTCCAGTTCCCTGTTGGCGTCGGTTCGGCTCCGCTCCCCCTCCGCCCACAACCGGATCAGCGCAACGAACGCGATGTAAGCAAGCAGGACGGCGACGGGGTATCGAATCCACATCTCATGCACACCCAGCCACAGCATCCCTGCCGACGCAAGGAATCCAACCCCACCAGTGGCTAGCAACAACACCATCACGATAAGCCGCGGAAACCGCTCGCGCTCGTAATACCGCCGCAACGCCTCCACGGTGCGCTCACGCCAGCGTTGATTTGGCTCCGTCATGGTTCGGTGGCGCCACCACGGCGCGAAGAATTCCTTCGGGATGTGATCCGATGGATCATCAGTGCGACGGTTCAACCGAACCGGTAATGCTTGCGCACAGCCTTGATGACCTCCCAAGTGCAGGACATGCCGGCGGGGAATGTCACCAGATCGCCTTTGCCGAAGCGCACGGGTTTGCCGCCGGCAGGCGTCACCACCACGTCGCCTTCGAGCAAGTAGCACATCTCCGTCTCATCGTAATGCCACGGGAACTCCGATGGCTCCTTTTCCCAGATCGGCCAACCCCGAACGCCTTCCGCGCCAAGCCGATCTTCGTCCGGGTTGTGCTCAACTTTGATTTCGCTCATGGTCATCCCTCGTCTTTCCTTATGGCGCGCGTCACGAGGTGAGTTGCCTGATTTTCGCCGGGTCAACGATCTAGATCCAACGCTTCTTCTTCATCCACCAAATCGTCGCCAACGTGGAGACCACGGTGAGGCTGATGGCCCAGTAATAGCCGTAGCGGGAATGCAATTCCGGTATCTGGTCCACGTAGTTCATCCCATACCACGTGCCGACGATCATGACGGGTGTGGTGACTACAGTGATCAAGGTAAGGAACTTCACCACTTCGCCGGTTTGGTTGGAGGAAATGTTCAGGTAAACCTGCAGGATGCCCGTCAGCGCGTCGGCGTAGTTTTGCGCCAGTTCGGAGATGTGGAACAGCGCGTCATACACGTTGCGGTAATAAGGCACAATATGACCGCGGATGATCTTGAACTCCCCGTGCGCAAACCGCGCCAGCACTCCCATCTGCGGCCCGATGATCTGCCGCAAGTGTAGCACCTCTTTTTTGGTTTGGACGATCTTGTTGAGGATCTCCTTGCCGTGATGCTGCAGCACTTGATTCTCCAAACTTGCGATCTCCAGCGAAAGCTCGTCGAGCGCCGGCTTGTAGTTGTCCACCAGCGCGTCGAGCAGCGCATACGCCACACGATCCGGCGCACGGGCGATGTGCACGTTGCTCTTCACGGCCATCTCCGCGACGGTCTCAACGTTCTTCAGCGGCACCGTGTGGTAGGTGACCAGGAAGTTCTTGCCGAGGAAAAAGTTCATCTCGCTCGTCGCAAACACGCCGTCCTTGCGGCTGTAGTCCACCGCGTGGATCACCATGAAAAGATAGGGTGTGAACAGGTCCTCTTCCTTGGGCTGATACTCCTCAACCTTGGGCAGGGGGCTTTCGGTGACGCAGTCCTCGATTGAGAGCGGATGGAAATGGAAAACGTCTTCAAGATAGAACTTGGTTTCCGCCGCCGTAGGATTCTCAAGGTCCAGCCAGAAAAACAGATTGGTGTCGGTCAGCAATGACGGAATCAGGAACGGCTCCAGATCCTTGCTATGCAACCGACCCTGCGTTGTAAAAGCGAATGAGCGAATCATGCGGCCCTCGTGACGATGCGGATAATCTAGACGGCGGATGTGTCGAAGAAAAGCTGAAACCGGTCAAACCTGAAATCGCGGTGCTACGACGGCATCTTCCGCTCCGACATTTTGTTGGAGGGATGTTGGTCCTTGCGGCCGTGGACGAACACCGATGTCCATTCCGCGAGACGCTTGCCGAGCAACCGGCACACGGCTTGCGCGTCTTCCGTGCGTGGCTCGCGCGCCGTCACCGCGCCGTAGTGGCAGGTGGTCAGCTTCGTCGCGTAGTCCGTCACGCCGAAAACCAGAAAACCGAAATTCATCAGCACCGTCAGGAGAGACTGGCAGGCAATTTCCGCTCCGCCGCCCCAGCCGCCCGACGAACTGAACACACACGCGATCTTGCCGTCGAGCTTCATCCAGTGCTCGGCCATGGTTTCATCCCAAAACCGCTTCATCTTCCACGACAGCAGCCCCATGTTCGTCGGGCTGCCAACTGCCATGCCGTCACACCAAAACACGTCTTCGGCCTTTGCCTCGTCCACCGAACGCAACCGCACTTCGGTATCGGGAATGGATGCCGCGCCTTCGCCGACAAGCTTGGCCATCTTCGCGGTGTTACCCGTCTTGGAGTCGTAGAGGACAAGGATATTGTTCATGGAAAACGATTCGTGACCGCGCTCCTGACAACGCAATCAGCTTCAAATAACCCAAAAGCCATCCCGGCGAAGCACCTCAGAACGCGAGCGCCAGCGCTACCACGCCCGCCAGTGTGCAGAGCATCGGCACTAAAAACACCTTGCTCCAGTTGAACTTCCCGTCCGCCGAGAATCGATCCATAGCCCAGCCCGCCAATTGCGTGCCGAGGAACAACCCGATGCCCGTCGTCACCAAGATGATCAGCGACTGCGCCGACGCGGCGATGCTCGATTTCCCAATGGCGGTCACATACTGGTTCACATACATCTGGCCGGCGATCATGAAGAACACGTAGGCCAAACCGTGAAACACCTGCGCTACGACCATGACCCCCTTCGGCGCCTTCACCATGTAAATAAGGTAGAGCACCATCCAGCTTGCCGCGCCGAGCGTGATGGTCCATTTCGGGCCGAGCACCTTGTCGTCAAACAACAGGCCGAGCAGGAAGAGCGTCGCCAGCGCCTGCGCGGCCTGCGCGATGCCCATGATGCCGGGGATGTTCTTACCCGACACACCGAGGTCAGTCAGGAACCGCGCTGTGCCGAGGAAGTAGAACTGCATCGTGCCCGCCACCACCAGCGACGCGATGATGAAGACCGCGAACTTCGGGTCCGCCATCAAACCGATGGCCTGTATCATTGGCGACTCTGCCCCGCCGCCCTTCGGAGGCGTCGCGGGCTGGAGGAGGCAGATGACCGTCATGACGATCGAGAGCAGCGCGGCGAACTTCAGGCAATCGCTGCCGTCACCTTCGCTCTTGCGGAGGTTGCGCCAGCCGGTGAGCGCCATGCCGATCAACGACCACGCCACAGGCGCCCAGATGAAGATGCCGGGCGATTGCTTGGCCGCGTCGGTGAGGTGGCTGAACATCAGCGAGTTCACCAGCGGGATCGTGGCGGCGTAGAGCATCGAGTAGAGGAGCATCACCGCGAACAGCGGTGTGAACTTCTTGATGCGCGCCGCGAGGAACAGCAGCACGATGCCGATGGCATGGCAGAAGGCGAGGATGTAGCCGGTGTCCACGTATTTGTCGGCGAGCCAGCCGCCGAACAGCGGTGAGATCATGCTGGCCAGCGGGAACGTCGCGTAAATCCAGCCGGTCTGCTTGCCGGTCATCTGAAGCGGGCCGAGCAGCCGCGCCGCCAGCACGGGCATCCACGCGCCCCACACCGCATACTCCATGAACATCAACGCGCTCAGTTGCAGATACAGTATCGTGGTCATCATTCTCTCCTTGCAGATGGTCCTGGCTCGTCCGCGCCAGTCCGGCGGGGACTGTGAATTGGGCGCGAGGTTAGGCCAACGACGCGCAGTGTGGCAAGGAGAAACACTGGCGGGATGATCTTCCTTGGCTGAAGTTGATTTTTGTTTCCCAAAGCCTTTTACTCGTTGCCAATGGCTTCGATGAATAACTTCAGCGGTTTGGTTGAGTTCATGCCGTCCTTCGGTCCGCGACCGGAGGTCAGCCATGTGGTGTTCGATTTCGATGGCACGTTGTCGTTGATCCGGCAGGGCTGGCCGGAGGTGATGGTGCCGATGTTCGTGGAAATGCTCCCGCGTCTGCCCGGCGAGACCGACGAGGCCGCGCGGCAGCTCGTGACCGACGACATCATGCGGCTCAACGGCAAGCAGACCATTTACCAGATGATCCAACTCGCCGAGCGCATCAAGGAACGCGGCGGCCAGCCGCGCGAGCCGCTCTGGTATAAGCACGAATACCTCCGCCGGCTCGACGAACGCATTCACTCGCGCGTCGAAGCGCTTCGCAGCGGCGCGGCGCGGCCGGACGATTTTTTGGTGCATGGCACGCGACTGCTGTTGGAGAAACTGCGACAGCGCGGTTTGGCACTCTACTTGGCGAGCGGCACCGACGAGCCGTTTGTGAAGGCGGAGTCCGACCTCCTCGACCTGACGCGGTATTTTGGCCGGCACATCTACGGCGCGCAGGACGACTATAAAACTTTCTCGAAGAAGATGGTGATTCAGCGCATCCTGCGCGAGAACCAGATTGCCGGTGCCCAACTGCTCTCCTTCGGCGACGGCTACGTTGAGATCGAGAACACGAAGGAAGTTGGCGGCCTCGCGGTGGCCGTCGCCAGCGACGAGGCCAACAACGGCTCCGGCCTCATGGACGAATGGAAACGTCGCCGGTTGATTGGCGTCGGCGCGGATGTCGTCATTCCCGACTTCCGCGACGCCGGCGCGCTGCTCGAACGAATTTTTGAAAAATGAACCTGCCAATCCCACTTGATCTGACGAAATTGAAAGTCTATCCGCTGGCCCAGCGGAAAAGCCTGAGCCAGATTCATGACATCCTGGTGAACCCCGACACCGCGCCGCCAGCCTGCTCTGACGTAATCGCTGCGGCTTGCCGGCGCTGCTCGGAAGAAATCGCTGCGGCGCGCAAGAAAAACGCCAGCGTCATCCTGATGTATGGCGCGCATCTGGTTAAGAACGGCGGCGCGGCTATCGTCGAGCGGCTGCTGGCCGGCGGATGGGTCACGCACCTCGCCACCAACGGCGCTGGCACAATCCACGACTGGGAGTTTGCGTTCCAATCGTGGTCCACCGAAAGCGTGCGCGAGAATGTGGCCACCGGCACGTTCGGCACGTGGGACGAGACCGGCCGCAACGTCCAACTCGCGCTGATGGCGGGCGCATTGCGCAGCGAAGGCTACGGCGCGGCGCTGGGCCGATTCATTCATGAAGATGGCGTGGCGCTGCCGACCGCGGAATCTCTGGAGCAGGCGTTGCGCAACGAGCCGGCGCATCCGCTCTCGTCTGCGTGCGCCGACCTGCTTGTGGCGATGCGGCAGCACGGCCTTGCCGCCGGTCGCATTGAGGTGAAGCATCTTTGGAAACACACCTCCATTCTCGCCAACGCCTTCCGTCATGGTGTCCCGATGACCGTTCATCCCGGCATCGGCTACGACATCATCACCAACCACCCGATGTTCAACGGCGCGGTTATCGGCCGCGCGGCGGCGATGGATTTTCGGCTGTTCGGTCGCGCGGTGGACGGACTCGATGGCGGCGTCACCCTGTCCATTGGCTCAGCGATCATGGCGCCGCAGGTGTTCGAGAAAAGCCTGAGCTGCGTCAACAACCTGCGCCTCCAGGCCGGCCGGCCCATCGTCCGCGACCACAACATCCACGTCGTGGACCTGCAGGACGGTGGCAACTGGGACTGGACCCGCGGCGAGCCGCCCCGGACCAGTCCGGCCTATTACCTGCGCTTTTGCAAGAGCTTCTCGCGCATGGGTGGTGCGATGCACTATGTCCAGTGCGACAACGTCGCTTTCCTCCATCGTCTTCTGCACGACCTGCGACGCGCATGAACCGGCAACGCTTCAACGACATCACGGCTCTCTATTCCCGGATCCGTATCGCCATCGTCGGCGACTTCTGTCTCGATCGCTATCTGGAAATTGACCCGGCGCGGAGCGAGACCTCGCTCGAAACCGGCCTCGCGGTCCACAACGTCGTCAGCGTCCGCAGCCAGCCCGGCGCGGCGGGCACGATCCTGAGCAACCTCGTCGCGCTCGGCATCGGCGAGATTTTTCCCGTTGGCTTTTGCGGCAACGACGGCGAAGGCTTCGAGTTGCGCCGCGAGCTGCAAGCCAAGGCCGGCGTCAAGCTCGACCATTTCCTCCAGACCGGCGAGCGTCGCACGTTCACCTACTGCAAGCCGCTCGTTGTCGAGCGTGGCAAGAAACCTGTAGAGTTGAACCGGCTCGACAGCAAGAACTGGACGCCCACACCCGCCGGTGTCCAAGACCAACTCATCAAGTCCGTCCGCGCCCTCGCCGAAAACGCGGACGCCATCATCCTCATGGATCAAGTGGACATGGCGGAAACTGGCGTCGTCACATCAAAACTGCTGGATGTTATCGCGGAGATCGCGGCGAAGCGGCCCGGCTTGCTCATCATCGCCGACAGCCGGCGCGGGTTGAAAGGCTACCCGCCCGTCACGTTCAAGATGAACGCCGCCGAATTAAGCGCGCTGACCGGCGCGGCGAACAAATTGGCCATCGAGGAGATCGAGTTGCTGGCCGGATCGGTTGCGCGGCGTCACGGTCGCAGCGTGTTCGTCACGCTCGCTGAGCGCGGTCTCCTCGGCGCGACGCCGACCGGGCAGGTGGCGCATGTGCCCGCGTTGCCCGTGCGCGGGCCGATTGACATTGTCGGCGCGGGCGATTCCGTCACCGCGAACCTGACCGCCTCGCTGGCCGCCGGCGCGACCTTGCGCGAATCGCTGGAGATGGCCGCCATTGCTTCCTCTGTCGTCATCCATCAACTCGGCACCACCGGCGTCGCCACCGTTGCCGACATCGGCGCCTTTGTTTAAGGAGCGCAACCATGGAATGCAAAAAGCAGACAAACGCCCGCCGCTGCAATTGCAGCTACCCCGGCTGTTCCAAGAAAGGGGCTTGTTGCGACTGCCTGCGCTACCATCTCGACATGCGGCAGCTTCCCGCCTGTTGTTTCCCGGACGAGCAGGAGCGCACCTACGACCGCAGCTTCGAGCGCTTTGCCCAACTCGTGCAGTCGGGCGCGGTCTGACGGGCCATGCAAATCCATTGGGGAGCCATTCCGACTGCGGTGGATTTCCAGCCGGAAGCAGAAGGGTGGTCGCCAATCCGCGAGCCATCGCCGATGCTCATGCAGTCCATTGCTGTGCCTTTGGGCGTGGTGATCGTGGGCCTGCTTGGCTGCGTTTTTCACTTCGTCGCGCCACGCGGCATATGTGGCCACGGAAGCGTGAGTTTCCACGGCTCGGATGTTCTCATTATGCTCGGCGGCATGGCGGCCGTTCTTGTCTTGTTTATTGCGGCACATGAGATGATCCACACGCTGGTCCACCCCGCGCGTGGTCGCACGGACAAGACGATCATCGGCATCTGGCCGA
This sequence comes from Verrucomicrobiia bacterium, assembly GCA_041667205.1. Taxonomy (GTDB): domain Bacteria; phylum Verrucomicrobiota; class Verrucomicrobiia; order CAIQCK01; family CAIQCK01; genus CAIQCK01. Next base: position 118,626 of record JBAYFL010000014.1, read on the forward strand.
GCCGTCTGTTGTTCTACGCGCACTACGAAGGCGCGCTGTCGCGGGGGCGGTTTCTGGCCGTGTTTGCCGCGCCGCTTGTCGTGCTGTCGCTCTGTCCCATTCCGTTCATCGCGCTGATGGACGCGTGGGGAAGATGGCCGGCGGTTGAAATGTGCCTGACCGTGCTCTCTCTGGTCAACGGCCTCGCCTCGGCCGGCGACGCGCTCGGCATGATTCTGATTGCGTCGCAAGTGCCCGCGATCGCTGTTGTTCGCAATCGCGGTTGGCGCACCTATTGGAAATTGCCGGCCGGCGAGTCCCGCTGAGTTGTCCGCCTACGCCTTCATGCCGCCGAGACGGGCGTCGAGTTTGTCTTTCGACTTCATCACATCGTCCCACGTCACCGTGTGGCCGGTGTAGGCGGCCATGCGGCCCATGATGGCGATGAGATTGCTGCGGACGCTGACGGGCACTGTGGTGTTGGCGACGTCTTTCTTGCCGATCTTTTCGTGGAAGGTCTTGATATTGGTCTGCGTGCCTTCCTTGTAGATGGCGTTCGTCCGACCGCCACGATAAAACGTGTCGCCCGCGCCGCGGATCATGACGTTGCCGCCGTATTCGGTCAGCAGCGCGCCCTTGGAGCCATACATCTTGTTGATGATGCCGCCGGGCGCGTCGCAATCGAACTGCCGCGAGTGAAACGCAATGCCGACCTTGTTCGGATACTCATAGGTGAGCTGGAAGTTGTCCCAGCAATCGCCGACATCCACTCGGACCTTGCGGCTGCCGGTGCCGGTGCAACGCACGGGCGGCACGTGGTTCATCGCCCAGTTCATCACGTCGAGCGTGTGGATGTTCTGCTCGACGATGATGTCGCCCGACAGCGCGATGTCGAACGCCCAGTTGCGCAGCCGCGCTTCCGGTGTGGTGCCGATCGGCCCCTTCAAGCCGAGCCGGCCGCACTGGTAGCTCGATTCACCAAACACAATCTCGCCGATAGCGCCAGCGTGCACGCGTTTCATCGCCTCGATGAAGAACTCGTTGGCGCGCGTCTGGAAATCCACCTGGAAGACAAGCCCCTTTTTCGTCGCGAGCTTGCCACTCTCCTCGATGGACTTCGCGCCCGGCACATCCACCGCAATCGGCTTGGCGACATAGACGTTCAGTCCCGCCTCGACCGCCGTGCGCGCCTGTTCAGGATGGAAATAAGGCGGGCTGATGATGGCCACCGCGTCAAGGCCGCCCTTGGCGATGAGCTTCTCGGCGCATTTCAGTCCCGTGAACGTCTGCTCCGGCTTCAGTTGCAGCTTTGTCGCGACGGTCTCCACGCGGTCTTGGAAGAAATCCGCCACGCCGGCGATCTCATAGCCGCCGTGTTCGGCAAACAGATTGGTAATCCACGCGCCGCGTCCGCCGCAGCCAATGACGCCGAGGCGGATCTTGGCGCCGGCGTCGGCGGCGGCGACCGGGCGCGCGGTGAGCGTGGACGCAGCCGCGAGGCCGATACCGGTTTGCGCGAGAAACCGGCGGCGCGAGATGGAGGTGGTGGACAGGTTTTCGGGAGAGGATTCGAGAGAAGAGTTCATGGCCCGCATTGTGGAAAACAGCGTGCCGTGAAGCAACCAAGAAATCACAAGAATTCAGTGCGGCGAGAAGCCGGCTTTGCCGACAGGTCGCGCCTTGATGTCTCGTTGATCATTGTCATTGTCCCGACACGCGCAGATGGCGAGCGCGGGGAAACATCCAGCCTTTCGGCACGTCGTGGTAACCGACCCACAGATCGCCTGGCTCGATTTCGATCGCGAACGGATACGTGACCTGCTTGCCCATGGCCAGCACGAGCGACGGCGTCCATGTGCGACCTTCGTCAGCGGAGAACGCGAGGTGAAGTTCGCCCCGCCGTTTCTGCGGACGGTTCCACACCAGCGCGATGCGGCCGTCGGCGAGGCGCGCGAGATGGCCGGGGGCGTGCGTGGACTCAATGGCGGTTGGCTTCGCCTCGGACCACGTCAGGCCGCCGTCGGTTGAGAACGATTCCCAGAACTGGCCGCGGCTGGTGCGGATGAGCATCCACACGCGGCCGTCCTTCAGTTCCAGCAACGCCGGCTCCACCGCGCCCTCGTGGTCGCCCGCGCCGCCGATGTCGAGCGCGGTGCTGAGCTTCCATGATTTGCCGCCGTCCGTGGAAACCGACACGCGGCTCACGAGCCGGCCGGGATTGGAAATGTAATGCGAATACGGCACGAGGATATGGCCGTCGCGCGTCTCGATGGCGCCGTTGGTCGCGCCGCTGTAGCCGCGGAAGATGGCCTGGCGGCGGGTCCACGTCTTGCCGCCGTCGGCGCTTTGGATGGCCCACACGTCGCTCTTCTCTTCAGGCGTCGGGTTGCCGTTCTTCCAGCTATGCTTCACGAAGCCGAGGTAGAACGCGTGAATTGTCCCATCGCGCGTGCGCAACACGGAAGCATGCGACGCCTGGCAGTTGGGATGTCGCGTGATCTCGCGCTCCGGCGACCACGTCTTGCCACCGTCTCGCGTGATGCGGCAGGCGATGTAAGTCGAACCGGGCGGGCTGTAGTAGCTCGACGGCGTTGAATAAACCGTCATCACCGCGCCGTCCGCGAGCTTCGCGAGACCGCAGCCCAGCACCACCGGATGCGGCGCGTCATGCGTGATGTCCGTGCAGAGCGGATTCAGCAGCACGGTCGTGCCGCTCGGTTTCCAACGCGCGCCTTCGCTGACGGGCAGCCCATCTTTCTTCGCCATCGCGAGCAAGTGGTCCATCAGCAACTCCGCCACAAGCCGCTGGCCGCGGTCGTTCGGGTGCATGCCGTCCAACAGCAACGCATCCACCGACTCGCCTGGCTTCCGGCCTTGCGCCGCAAATGCCTCGCGAGCGTCCACCAGCGCCACGCACGTCTCGCGCGCGACCTTGCGGACAATGTCGGCGTAGCCGTCGAGCAGGACGTTGAAGCCGTCGGGATCGTCCGGCTTGTAAGGCGGCCTGCCATACATCTCCTTCAACTTCGGCGTCCACCGCACCGGATTTGGCGTCGTCAGGATCACTCTCGCTCCGCCCGACTTCAGCGTCTCGGTGAAGTGGCGCAGGTTGGCCTCGTAACGCTCCGCCGTCACGCGCGGCTTGGTGGCGGGTGGTTTCTTCCATACGTCCACCGCCGCGTCGTTGATGCCGAACTGGATGATGGCGATGGCCGGCCTGTGCGCGAGCACGTCCTTCTCGAAGCGCGCCCGCGCCATCTCGGTGGTGTTGCCGCCGATGCCCGCGTTGATGACGCGCACGCCGCGCAGTTCCTCCTGCAGGATCGTCGCATAAACGGTGAGCGACCCGCGCAGCGCCGTCGTCGAGTCGCCGAAAGCCACGATGGTCACCGGCTCGGCGGCGTTTGCCGCAACACACGCCGCGAACGCAAGAGAAAGAACCGTTTTCATTTCTTTTCAACTCCCGCCGGCTTCGCCTTGCCGAGCTTCGCTCGGATCATCGGCGCGAGGAACTTCGCCGTCTCGTCGCCGATGACGTGGTAGCCGGCGAGGTTGGGATGCCGATCGCCATACCAGCCGGGCAGGTTGCCGAAGTGCGCGTCGAGCCGGTTGTCCATCACGACCACCTTCGGCTCTTTCTCGTTCGCAATGAACGGCTTCACGAACTCGTGATACTTCTCCGGGATCTTCGCCAGCGGGAAGCGGCGGTAGTTGAGCATGTTCGGCCCCTTCTTCAACTCCTCGTAGTAGCGCGGATAAATGTCGAAGAGCGGCAGCTTCTCTTCGCTCGCGACGCGGCGCACGAGGTCGTTGATGCGCTTGCTGCCGGTGTCTTCACCTTCGGCTTTGAACGCCATCGGAATGACTGTCATCGGGATGATCGTCGCGGTGGGATGATCCTTGCGCAGCCGCGCGATCAGCTTGTGGAAATCCTGCGGGAAGTTCGTGTCGAAGTTCTCGCGCCTGGCCACGTCGTTGAGGCCGTAGCGGACGAGGATGTAGTCGAGTCCCGGCAGCTTCGCCGCCACCTTGTCGTAGCGGCCGGTGTCGAGAAGGCGCTGGATGAACTCGCCGCTGAGCGCGACGTTGATGACGTTGCAGGGTGGCAGGTCGCCTTCCGCCGCGAGCAACTGCCGGATCACATCCTCCAGATGCGGTCCTTCCGGCACCAGCTTGCGCGGAATGCTGCACTCCGCCGTGCTGTCGCCAAGGATCAGGATTTGCAGTTTGCCGTCGTGCTCGCCGCGGCTGGCGACGGGCGTCGCCACGAAAGCCACGATGCCGAGCAAGAGTGCAGTGGTCCGAATCAGTCTTCTATTCATGACTCCGATCTCCAGCTTCGGAAATTGATAGCAGATTCAGCCCGGACTGGAACAGGCGAAAGACAACCTCTTTTTAGACAGGCAAAAACTCGACAGAACCACCCATGAATGCCGGCCTGCTAGAATCCAACTCCCAATCTTAGCGGACGATCTTCGCCAGCGCCCCAGCATCAAGTCCTTGGTGCCGATGAAGCCGGTGGAGAGATGGTTGTCGCGCGCCTCGATGTTTTGCGTGGTGAACTTGATGATCAGGCTCTTGAGACCTGACCTCGATCATGTTGAAGTCAAGAATGGCGGATAAGTTGGCAAGCCTGGGATGATTGTGTCCTGGATCCAGGAAATGAGATTCTGAAGACCTTGTATCTTCGGATAGTAGTAGATTCCCTGTGAATTATACTCACTGTTGAATCGCTGTTGAAACGCGGGTTCGCCCCACTGGCTTACAACGATTACAATCGTGTTATTCAATTTCGGATAAAGCTTTCGAAAATTGAAAGCCGAAATCAGGAGGTCTTTATTAATGTCGGGGTAAAACTCAACTTGATTTTCATCGAACTTGCGATCCAGCAGTAAGATTTGTGGAGCGAACCGTTGTAATGCATTCGGAATCTGGTCCGCTTGCGTTACGAGTCTGATTTCATGTGTTTTGATGCTGCGTTCAAGCTCATAGACCAAGCGTGCGGCGACACCAATTTCATCCTCGGCCACCAAAATGACCGGTTTGCCGGTAAGGTAAGATGAATTCGCGGCAGCGAGTTTTTCATCAACTTCTGCAAGGGCACGATTCGCAAACTCGATGAAGTCTTTGGCCTCAGCGATTAATTCAATTGCTTCAGGAGCGATTGGTGCTGGTTTAGCTAAGATTTGTAATGCGTCGGCTAGAATTGCCCGCGCGTGCAGGGCGCTCTGTAGTGCCTGCGGCGATTTACACTCTGACCATGGACGATACCTTTGGTCGGCAGAGCGCGAAAGATCGGCAATGAGTTTCACCGCCTCATTATAGAGATCAGCAGCGTCGGATTTGGCTTGCTCGACTTGACTGATCGGATCTTGGTTTGGTTGTTTAGGCATGTCTTGGGGGTTGTTCAGGTGGTTTGGCTTGATGAAGGGTAATGCGGCAAAGCGTGCCGGCCGGATCGCGTAATTTAGTTCTCCAGTTTTCCAACTCAAAGGCTCCATGTAGTTTTTCAATAAGCGTCTTCGCTATAGTGATGCCAACACCAAGCCCATGAGGCTCGAACTCTGCGCTATATGGCTCACGCGCGTGCGCCAGGATGTTTTCGGAACAGCCACTCCCGTGATCCTTGATCTCAATTACAACGGCACCGTCTGGGAAGAGAAGAGTGGGGTGGCGCGTAACGAATCCTGCCTTTTCGGCGCGGGCGGAAACCTGGATGAGCTTGTTTTGCGCGAAACCGGCCCCGTGGAGATATGAATTTTCAAGAATAACTGAAAGCGCGACGTTCAGCGCATCCTCATCAGCGTTTACCCAGTGCTCTTCACCTTGGGGGAGAACGCTAAACTTAGGATCGTCTTCGACCGGGAGTCCTTTCTCTTTCCGGTAATCATCAAGTCTCATCCTAACACCGGCCCAGACACGATCACGGGCCTCGGAATAAACGACTTCAAATGACACGGGCTTCAATTCTGTAACTTCTCCCGTGCGACTGATTTCGCGCAATTTGTCAACCATCTTCCCGGCGATATCGCAACTCCTGTCGACTGTAAGCAGATCGGCCCGAACACGCATAATGCGATCCCACGCAGCCTCCGAAACGAACGATTTCAGGTCCTTGAGAGTCACCTCCATCGAATAGACTGCGTCCTTTACCTCGACCAAAGGACGGCTTGACTCATGCGCAGCCGCACGATAAAGGCCGCTGACAGCAAGATGCTCGATGCCGCGGCGGAGGCGCTCGGTGCTCTTGTGTTGTTCGGAGACGTCTTGAAGAACAATCAGGAGGATGAGTTTGCGGATGACCTCGGTATGCTGTAGGTCGTCCTTGGAGAATTCGCCGGGACGCCCACCAGACATCTTATTGTCAGCGATGATCATGCCAAGGAGCCTGCCTTCGCGATGGCGCAACGGGATGAAAAGGCGCCCAGCGTATTTACCGCTTGGGAGATGCGTTGGTGGAGTTTTGCGCGAGTAGGGATCGCCTTTTAGCTTTTCTTGGGTGTAGTTTTCCGGGGTGTTGAGGCTGTCGTTCCGGTATAGGATATGGGCAACGTATGCGGTGAGGCTCGTGTCCTGGGGCGGGGGATTATCAATCCGAAATCGAGAGTCGTTCTCCGCGATACCTGTCGTCGCAGCGAGTTCGATCTCCGTCACATTCGTATGCTTGACAAGCCAAAGGGAAACGGCCTCGGCCGCGAGCAGGCTGGCCACGATGTTGAGTGGCGGAAGAAACGCTGGGTTAGAAGGGTGGTTTGGCATGGGATACGGGATCTGGCGGTCGGTTTGCTGATGACGAAGTATCGCCCTATATCTTTTCGACCGGCGGCTGTTGGATGGCGGCGTGCTTGGCACACAGCCAAAGCAAGTCGCCGCTCTTCGTTCGCACCGGACGCAAGTCTCCCCAACGCTGGCCCTCGCTGACCTGTTTCAAGAGCGCGTCGTGGATGTGACGGAGCGCAACGATTTCCGGACGTTGCCGATTCGTGAATTCGAGATCGAGGCGCGGATCAACATCCAATTTGCCGGACGGCAGCGTTTTTGCCGCTTCGCTCATGAGATCAATTTTGTTCTTCAGATCTTCAGAGAGCGCGTTGCCCAAACCCCGCTCAGTGACGGTTCCCGCCAGCGGCACAAACGCCTTCAGGAGGGTCGCCGCCCACGAGATATACGGCGCGGCCTTGATAACCCAATCCTTTGGCGCCTTGAGGACGTAATCGGGCGGTTCATTACTCCCGATGATTGCCCCCGGATGCGGCCCATCCGGATGTTCGCACCAGCAGGTCACCCGCATCCGCGTTTCGGCGAGATCACGGATGGCGTCCCAGCCTTTGCCTTCTTCGGGGAGAATCGTGAACATGCAGGGCGCACGCTCGAATTCCGACCGGGCCGGATCGAGCGTGTCGCGGTAAATCCGCAACGCCATCGTCATCAACTCCCGTTGCCCGGCCTTCAACTCCGCAAGCTGCCGGAAGATCTTCTCCGCATTCGGGTCGAACCCATCCAGCAGATTGTCCACCTCCACTTCGTCATTCCCGCATTCCTGACATGGGACTTTCCAGCCGCGCCGCGGTTCGATGTAACTCAGCTTGAACACGCCCCGGCAGGGTTTCCCCAGCGCGGGATTGCCCGGACACGGCACGCAGTAATCCACTTTCAATTGCTTCCAGCGCATTTCCACGATGGCATCCAGTGTCTTGCGGAGCTGGCGCGCCAAGTCGGAAGGACACTTGTCGCGGACGACCATGACCAGATCGCGGTCGTTCAATTCCACGAAGGCGGTTCCGCGCAAGGCCGTATCGAGGAAGAAACCATCCCGCCAGTTGCGGTCCAGATGGTCCTGAATATCCTGCGGGTCCTGAATCCGTCGCAGCGGATGGACGGCTGCCGTGAGCACCGGAATCAAGCCCGGAGGCGGCGTCTGCGGAATGCGGCAGACGAGCTGGATTTGCGGCTCTTGCGGGCGAACGGATGGCGTCCATCGCAAATCGTCCGGCCGATTGCGGCCGATCAATTCCGGCACCAAGCTTGTCCCGGCATTCTGGCGATACGCAATGTCAAACTTCCACATCAACCACAGCAGATACCGGTGCAGCTTCGGCGAATACCCGGGGCACGCCCGCGTCCCGCCGTCTTTCTTCCAGATTTCGTGCAGCCGTTGGTGCAGCAAAACCCCGAAGTCCGCCTTCGTCTTGCGGTCCTCGATCACCAGCGTCACCGCCTTGGCGAGCCATTCGGGATTCAGCACGATCAGATTGTCCGCTTGCGCCACGCCCGCCCCGCGCGCCGCTTCCGCGAAATAGACCGCCTGCCCCTGCACATCCATGATCATCGCCAGCGATTCCGCCGCGTCTCCGTCCAAGCCGTGCCTCGCGCATCGTTCCCTGAACTTCCCCAACTGGATCGTCTGCCGCCGTAACTTCAGCACCGCCTTCTGCGCCTCATGCCACGTGAGCGGGAACGGCGTGTCCATGCCCTCAAGCTGCGCCGCGGCTTGGGCGATCGCGGCCTTGAGTGCGGCGATGCCGGTGCCCTCCGGCCCCTTGGTGCTGTCCACTTCGTGAAACCCGCCGATCAACTCGCCGAACCGTTCCAAGATGGCTTCCTTGCCGATCACCGCCGGCACATTCCCGTCGGCGTGCGTGGATACAATAAAGACCTTGGCCGTGCGCCCGGCGCTCAACTGGATGCGCTCCAGCCGCGCCAGCAGTTCCGGGTCCATTCCCTTCCGCGGTTTCCACACCAGCAGATAAATGCCCTTGGGACTGAAAAAGATCTGTTGCGTGATCTGGTAGTTCTCCTGCCCGCCGAAGTCCCAGCAGTTGAAGTGAATCGTCCGGCCCGCCTCTTTCGGGTGCGCCATGTCGAGCGGCTCGCGGGCGATCTCCAACCCCTTGGTGGACCCCACGCGCTGGGGCACTTTGCCTTGCAAGGCTTGCAGCAGCCAGCTCTTGCCCACTTCACCGGGACCGACCAGCAACAACTTGGCCTCATTGAACGGCGCGGGCGCCACGCCCTTGCGCGCCTTCGTCTCGGCCAAGTCACGCAGATAAGCCAGCAGCCGGCCTTTGTCAGCGAGTTTAAGAATCTCCTTGGGCAACGGGTTGCCCGTGACATCCATCTCTTTCAACTGCTTGAGCTGGCCCAGCGACTCCGGCAGTGCCGTCAGTCGGTTGCGATGGAGGTCCAACGTCTGCAACTGCTTGAGCTGGCCCAGCGACTCCGGCAGCGCCGTCAGTTGGTTAACTGAAGCATCGAGATGCTCGAGTTTCGTCAACTGCCCCAGCGCGGCCGGAAGCGAGCTCAGACGTTTGCTATAGTCTACGTTAAGCCTCCGAAGCTGCGTCAAATTCCCCAGCATCTCTGGCAGCGTGCTCAATGGGTTGTTACCGAGATGGAGTTCCTCAAGCAGGGACAACTTGCTCACCGACTCCGGAAGCGACGTAAATTCGTTGCTGTAGGCGATGAGCTTCCGAAGCTGCATGAGCTTGGGCAGCGACTCCGGCAGCGCCGTCAGTCGGTTGGTGGAGAGGTCCAGCGTCTGCAACTGCTTGAGCTGGCCCAGCGACTCCGGCAACTCGGTCAGCCCCATGCTGCTGAGATTAAGTTCCTTCGATCCCGACTGGCGCGCTTCTTCGATCTTCCGTTCGGCTTCTCGATAGGCATCGTCCTTGGCCATGTCATTACCCTCAGTGAGTGCGGCGAGCATAGCAGACCGGCGGCGCAAGACAACGGTGTTTTGGCAGATGCGAATGGGGGAAGATGGAAGTTGGGGTAAAGTGTTGCAAGAGTTTCATGGGGACTGGCACTGCGGTTTCCGACCATCAAACGCCACAACGGGACGGACGGTGGCCCGCGCGCTCCGCGCGCGAGAAATCATCAATGATAGCCGGGCGCAGAGCGCCCGGCCCACCCAAGGTCATCCATCGCAGGCCGATCAACACGGGTTTTGGGAGAGGTTCTAAAGTGTTGAACCATCTGACTAGTAGCGGGCCGCGTTGTCTCTCGCCGTGTCTCTACGCCCACTCGCCTTCGCAGCACTCGTGCGGGTGGTGCGGATACGGCATGTGGGCACTGGCGACGAGGTCTTCCTCGCGCTTGAAGATGGAGCCGCAATCCTTGGCCATCGTCTCCAGCTTCTTCGCGTCGGCTTCGGTGGCGGGACGGTAGGCGATGCCGGCGCCGATGGCCTTCTCCTGCAAATCCATCCACCCCGGCGGGAAACCCATCACGACGCCGGGCAGCGAGAGCGTCCAGCGGTAGGCGAGGTTGATGTCGTCCTGCTGCTCCAGCGGGCGATACCACCATTTGCGCGTGCGCTCGGCGCCTTTGGGCCATGCGCCGGAGTTGATGGTTTTGATCGAGAGCACGACCGCGCCTTTCTCCTTCGCCAGCGCGAGCACGTCCTTGGCGAAGCCGCGCGTGTAATACTCGACGTAGTTGACCGGGAACATGACGGTGTCGAACGCGAAGCCGCGCAATGCCGCCAGCGCGGCCTTGGTGGTGTGCGCCGAGAAACCGATGGCGCGGATTTTTCCTTCCTTCTTCGCTTGGAGCATCATCTCCAGCGCGCCGCCGGGGCTGAGCGAGGTCTTCACATCCTCCGGCTTGACGAGGTGGTGCATCTGATACACGTCGAAGTAATCTGTCTTGAGCCGCTGGAGGGAGCGCTCAAGTTCCTCGCGGCAGCCGGCCGCGTCGCGCTTCTTGGATTTGCAGGCGAGAAAGTAGCGACTGCGGTCGAGGCCCTGCAACGCGACGCTCATCTTGGTCTCGCAGTCGCCGTCCTTGCCGTAGGCGGGCGCCACGTCGTAGTAGTTCAGCCCGCGCTCGAATGCCTTGTGGACCTCGGCGTTGCAACGTTCCTGGTCGTAGTGCATGAGGCCGAGGCCGGAGAAGCCGACAACGGAAACCTTGAAACCGGTCCGGCCGAGCACGCGCTTGTGCATCTCGCCGGTTTTCGCGGCAGCCGCCTCCGCCTCGCTGACGAGGGCGGGCTTGATTCCCAACGCCGCCGCGCCGACTCCACCCATCACCTTCAAGAACGATCTGCGTTTCATAGTTCGGTTCCTTTCAAGTGCGCCACACGAGGCCAAGTGTAAGCCCGGCTGTTGAGTGAAGCAACTCTTGCTGGGAATGCCAGAACCGACACGAGGTGGATCGCGACCTCCGGGCGCGATGGCCGCTGTAACGCTACGGAATCGCGCCCGGAGGTCGCGATCCACCTCGCTTAAGATGGCTCATGGCCCCGCTGCACGTCCAAAGCTGGAGGTCGAAGTCGCCGGCCAGATGGAGCGCAGTTCATGCACAACGAGGCGATGGATGCGCGCCGGGCCGCCTTCGACGGTGAGCGAGAGCGTCTGGTCGGCCATGTCGGGGAAATAGACGCCGTTCGCGTCCACCTCGCCGCCGTTGACGAAAGCTTCGATGCTGGTGCGGTCAATGAGCACGCGCAGCGAGAGGCGGCCGTCTTTGAGTTTGAGCGTCGGGTCGGCGCGGAGGAGACGGAGTTTCTCTGACTTCACGTCGTAGCTCAGTTCCGCGCTGCGGCACTTGAGCGAGAGGCGCTTCGCCTGTTGGAGGTCGAGTTCGCACTCGATGTCGAGCAGGCCCGGCGCGATGCCGGCGAGGGCGTTGTCTCCCGGCGCAAGCGCGCGCGCGCCGAGGTTGTGCGTCTTCGTGTAGAGCTTCGCGATCTCGGCGACGGGTTGGCGGAAGACGCGCGGGCCGTCGGGAGTCGAGCGCAGCGTCAGTTCGCGCGGGAAGCTCATCTGCTGGTTGAACGGCATGCCGGGATAGACGTTGGGCCTCGCAGCCTTGTCACCGGTGCTCATCCAGCCAATCTGGACGCGACGGCCGCCGGGCGCGTCGTTGAAGCTTTGCGCACCGTAGTAGGTGTTGTGCCAGTGGATGCGGATGGGTTCCGTCTCCGGCTTGAACCGCTCGCCGTCGAAGCTGCCGACGATGTAGTCGCCGCTGCCTTTTACGAGCAGCCATTTGGTCCGCGCAGGGTCGCCGTCCAGCGGCAACTCGAACATGTCCGGGCACTCCCAATACCACGCGCCCGGCCCGATCTCCTGCAGCAGTTCCCACGACTTCAGAGTGGCGCAAGCTTCCAGCTTGCGGTTGTCATTGTTTCGCAAGCTGGAAGCTTGCGCCACTGAGCGGAACAGGCCGTAGGTGGCATGGTCGCGGTCGGTGTTGTTGCGCGAGAGCGAAAGGACCATGAACCACGCGCGGGACGGCTTGTGCCAGAAGACCTTCGGGTCGCGGTCGCGGGTATCGCGTGTGCGGAGAATCGGGTTGCCGGGAAACTTCTCGAACGTCCGCGCGCCGTCGGTGCTGAAGGACATGCACTGCGTCGTCTTGATGCCGGCCTCGGACGCCGGATGCAGCGAGTAGAAGAATAGCAGCGGCAGTTCGTCGCCGCGCTTCAGGCCGGAGACGTTGTCCCAATCCACCAAGCCGGAGCCGGAGAAGATGGCATTCTTGCCCTCGCACGGAATCGCCGTCGGCAGATGACTCCAGTGCAGCAGGTCGTCGCTGACCGCATGGCCCCAGACCGTCGCCGGGCTGCCGGGCGGACGATGCTGATGGAACAGGTGCCACCGGCCTTTGTAGTAGAGCATCCCGTTGGCGTCGTTGAGCCAGCCGGTTTGCGCGGTGTAGTGGAACTGCGGCCGGAAGGTCTCCTGCATCAACGTGGTCGCGTCCGCCGGCGCCGTCTTCTGCGCATCGCTTTGCGCGAACTGGTCCACGGTGATCGCGCCGGTTGCGGAGTTGTCGTTGACGCGGATGTGCGCCTTGCGGCCGGCGAGGTCGCGCACGTCCCACGTCCGCCAGTGAAGCAAGCGCGCCGGGTCGCTTGTCTCTGTTGCGCTCGCCGCGCGCACGACGCGGCCGTCCACCAATAGTTCGACACCGACTGTGGCTGGCAGGTTTCGTTCGCCCGTAACGAGAAAGTTGATGAACTTCCGCTGAACCTCGAACTCCAGCGACAGCAGCGCGCCCTTGGTTTCAAATCCGCCGCGTCCGCTCCAAGCGACACCCTTGCCATCGAATCCGCTGAAGCGTCCGCCCTCGCCGGGCTGAAACGGCGCGGTGTAAAAAGCATCGCCGCTTCTCTGCCAGCCGCCGAGGTCTTTGCCCTCGAACGCGCCGAGGACGAGGTCGGGCTGTTGCGCGGACACGACGACGGAACAACAACCGAGCGTCAGGAATAGTCTGATGAGTGCAGGTGTCATGGTTGTCTGAGGGCGTTGCGGCGCTTGCAAAGCGCCGTTCCTTGTTTCATGGCGCGGGCGGCGCGGCGCTGTAGGTCAGGTCGTCAAAATAGATCTTCACCATCTGCCCGCCGGCGGTGGCGGTGAAGAGGCCGAAGCGGTCGAGGCTTGCGCCTTGCTTTCTCTGGCCCGGCTTCAACGCGAGCGTTACGGACTCTCCGCCGAGCGTCACGCGCATCCCGCCGTTGCCGCCGTTCGAGGTGGGATCATAGACCAGCGACCAGTCGAAGACCTTTCCGGGCCTGAGCACGGGGCCTTGTTGCGCCTTGCACTTCGCGCCTTTCGCAGTCGCGAGGACGGGCGCAAAATAATGGCCGACGCGCGTCGGCCCACCGACGTGGACGCCGACGAAATTCCTCGCGTCCGCCGGCTCGTCATCGTTGGCGGCGCTGTTGAACCAGCCGAGGAACATGTCGGAGTCGGGGCCGGCGGTGATGAGCTTCACCTTGCCGCGCGCCTCCAGCCGCTGCTCCAGGCTGAGCGGTCCGACGCGGTCGGCGTAATAACCGAACTGGCCGGTGCGCCACAGGCCGCCGCCAATTTCGCCCGGCTTGCCGCCAGCGTGGCTCGTGTCCGCGCTGAAGCCGAAGTTGTGCGCGCCGGTTTGCTCGCGGTCCTCGAACGCGACGCGGTTGCCCGCGCCGACCCACGCGGGGTCTTTCAAGAAGTCCTCGGTCTTGCCGTCGTATCGCAGGTCATCGAAGAACATCGTTGCCGCGCCACCGGACTTCATCATGTTGAGCACTCCGAATCGGTCAAAGGTCGCGCCTTCCTTTTTGTAGCCCGGTGTGAGGTCCACGGCGAACGTGGTCGTGTTGGGAAAGCGAGCTTGGACCTCTTGCTGCGAGCGCTCGGGAAGCGGACCGTAGTCTTGCGTCTTGTGGGTATCGCTCCGCAGCGTGAAGATGAATCGTCCGTTGCCACCGGCGGCCTGTGGATCGTAGTCGAGCGTCCAGTGATAGCGCGTGCCATCGTTCTTGAGGGGCGTGGGCCGGAACTTGCCGGGAAGATAGGGCGTGATGAACGTGCCGCACGACTTGTTGCCGCCCGTGATGAGCCGCACCGCGAGCCGGCCGCCCTTGCCCTCAAAATCGAAGTCCAGCCCGAGCGAGCCGATGGGCCGCCCGCTGCCTCCGGGTTGCTGCGAGTTGAAGAAGCCGAAGAAGACGCCCGCGCCGCCCTGCGAAGACGTGATGACGAAACTGCCGGACGCCGTGAGCTTGTCGTCGAGCGTCTTCGCCGGTTCAAGCGGCACAGCGTAGGATGCCGGCGTCGTCGAACGCTGAATGCGGCCGCCCATTTCGCCCTTGGCCTTGCCGGCGAACTGCGTCGGGCTGTAGCCGAAGTCCTGCTTCACCACCGGAAAGGACTTCGGGACGATGCGGTTGTTGCGGCCTTCCCAGCCGGGATCGCGGTCAAAGCGTTCGGTGTTCGCAATCGTTTCTGGCATGGCGTCGGAACCGACGGCGTCTGCCGTCAACATCGTGATCAGCGCCGTCACCGCAACGGCGCGCAGCCGTCCGCACGACGGCGTCCAACAGGGTTGCGGCGTTGTTTTCATGGCAGCGCCGTCTTCCAACCCGCGTGCAGCAACGCCGACATCCGTGTCACGACGGCGGCATTCTCCTGCTCCTTGGCGAGATTGGCGTTCTGGGCGTGGCGATGGCCGTCGAGAACCGAAACAGACAGTTGTCGGCGGAGTGTCATGAGCGCACCTACGGTTTGAGTTCGACGTTGGAAACACCTTTGGCTCCAGGATGGAAGATGTTGTTGGAGAAATGCAGCCCCTTTGGCCCGTTGCCGCTGCTTTCGACGATGACCGCGTATTTGTAGCGCGGCGGCTCAACCTTCGGCTGGCCGTCCACAATGACCTGATCGCGGCCAGTGTCATAGATGACATTGCCCTGGATGATCACGTCGGTCAGCGGCGGATTCTCCGGCTTCTGGCCGCGTTCGAAGCGCAACGGCGCGCTGTTGCTGCCCCAAATCCAATGCGCATGGCCATAGCCGAAGTCGGAGATGATGTTGTTGGCAATGATCGAGCCGCCGTCCACGTTCGGCGCGACCGCCGGTTTTCCGTCGCGCGCGGACGCGGCGGCGTGCGAGGCAGCGCCGGGCATCAGGCCGATGCTCCAGAGGTCGTTCTTGATGAACTGGTTCCCAATGATGAGCACGTGACGCGAACCGTGCATTGCCTTCATGCCGATGTGCGAGTTGTTGATGATGTTCTGCGCGACGATGACGTGGTCGCTGTGGAGGTCAATGCCCTGTGCGGCGTTCTCGATGTAGTTGCCGAGAATCTGCGTGCAATCGCTGACTTCCGGTGCGGTGACGATGATGGCCGAGCCTTGGCGCCAGTTGTCGGTATATTCCGCGTCCCATGTCTTCTGGTTCATGAGCGCGCCCTTCTGCGCGTTCTTCTTCACGAACTTGCCGAGGTCGAACTGCTTCTGGATTTCCGGCGTCGGCAGCAAGTTCTGCTCGATGACGCGGTTGCCCTGGATGAGCGTGCCCTTGCTGTAGCGCACCTCGATGCCCGTGCCGTCGCTGCACTTGAACGCGTAGCCCCAATCCGTGCCGGCGGTGCGGTCGTCCACGCTGATGCGCATGTAGTTCCGCACCAGACAGCCGCGAATCTGGCTGCCCGTGCATTCCCTCACCGCAATCGCCGCCGACCGCGTGCGGTTGTCGAGAACGCGCAGATTCTCCAGCACGAGGTCGCGGCACTTCATCGCGACCACGGCCTCATGCTTCGTCTCCATTTTTTCCTCCGCCCGCGTCAACGTCAGATCGCGAATCTGCACGCCCGTCGCTCCCTCTATTTCGATGATTTGCGAGTCCGGGTTTGTCTGGATGATCCTCCCCGGACCAAACAATCCGGCGTTGTCGCCGCGGATTCGGATCTTCTCCGAGATTGTGTAATCGCCCGCCGGCACATAAATCATCCGGCCAGGATTGGTGTTGAGAGCTTCCTGGATCGAGCGATAACGGCTGACCGAAATTTCGGCCAATGCTTTGGCCTGCTGTTTTTCACTAGCGTAGCCAGCCGTCAACAGCGTCAGACACGCTGCCACAACAATGTTCATTGTTTTCATGGTTTTGTTCCGCGTTTTCGCCGGCGTCCGGCAGAACGATCATGGGCTACCAACTGTTCGTCGGGCTGACGTCCCATGCGTCGAGCGACTTCACCTTCGCGTTGCCGCCACGCGAAATGAGCGCGACGCCGAGGCTGTCGGCGCGTGAGGGGTAAATGCGCTGGGTGATGCACTGCCGATCATTTGCATAAACCTCCAGCACCGAGCGGTCAAGAAACACGCGCAGTCGTAGCGGCTCGCCGGGCTTGAGAGTGAAAGGCGCCACTTGCTCCTGCGCGCATCGCTTGTCGGCGGGGATGTTGTGTTCCTTGGCCCAGTTCTCGCTCATCCAGACGTATTTCACCTGCGGGTCGAGCGTGGACTTGGCTAACTCGGTCTTCAACGTCTGCGCCGACGGCGTGCAAACAATCACGGTCTGCTCCGCGCTGTCGGGCGAACAGCGGACCTTAATGCCAAATTCCTTCGCGTCGCCCGGCTCAATGACGGCGGAAATTTCCAGGCAGTCGCCGCGCACGTCCTTCAGCGACAACTCGCCGGAAACCGTCAGGTTCTCCCGATGGCGAGGATTGCAGCGCAGCACTTCCAGTTCCGGCGCAGGCTCGATGCGTAGCGAGTTGTCGTCCGCCAGCGAGAGCACGCGTGGAAGAGTCGCCACCGAACCCCAGCCGTTGGTGCGCGGGCCGGCTTCCATAATCCAGCCCCAGAAGATGCGCCGGCCTTTGCCATCGAGCAGCGTTTCGGGCGCGCAGACCGAGCCGCCGGGCCAGCTCATGTAGCCGTGGCTTTCGGGCAGGAACCGCTCGGCCTTCTTGTCGAAGCGGCCGATGTAATACTGGAGATGGTTCCACGGCCGGTGCACGTGCGAGATCAAGACGTGCTTGTTGCCGAGCGGGAAGAAGTCGGGGCAAGCGCAGTCCTCGAATTCCTGCGTCCAGCGCCGCTCGGACTTGTAGAATGGCCCGCGATATTCCCAGTGCGCGAGGTCGCGCGAGCGGAAGAGGCTCGAAGAGTCGCCTTCATAGCCGGGCGTCTTGTTCTTGTTGCCGACCAGCGCGTAGTGCATGTTGCCGTCCTTCCAGCCGCACGGGTCGAAGATGATGGCCTCCGGCGGCGCGTTGGTGCTGGGGATGACGGGATTGTTTGGATGCGGTTTCCAGCGGATCAACTCGTCGTCCTCGGCGATGTAGAGGCATGTTCCCTGCCCCGGCACGTGGACGATGATCGTCGGCACGGGCATGTTATCCATCATGTCGCCGCTGTAGAAGCCGCGCGGCATCGAGCCGTCGAACACCGGCACCAGCGCGGGCGGATGATGCACCCAGTGGACGAGGTCGCGACTGGAGGCGTGCAACCACGTCTCGCGGGCGTGGTCGCTGTCCTTGCCGCTGAGGATGGTGTTGAGGTCGGGCGCGAGCCGGCCGAGGAAGAAAACGTGGTAGCGGCCTTTCCAGAAGATGGTGCCGTTGATGTCGTTCCAAAAGCCGTCGGGCGGCAACAGGTGGTAGCGCGGCCGGTGCGGATCGTTCCAAAGTCGTTGGCGCAACTCGCGCGCGCCGCGAAGCTGGTCGGCGAGCGTCAAACCCTCGCGGCCGATCTTTGCCTCGATCTTCTTCGCCATCGCGTCGCGTCGCGCCTTCATAACTTCCTCGCCGCCGCTGAGCGCGATAATCTCGTCGTCGGTGAGCGCGCGCTGCCAGAGTGTCGCGTGGTCGAGCAGTCCTTTGAAACCGCGCCTGCCGATGAGCACAGGCTCGGTGTTGCCCTGCCGGAGCGCGCCGCTGGCTTTGGTGCGCGCGACGGCCGCGCCGTCCACGAACATCACGAGATTGCTGCCGTCGTAGCGCGCGATCACATCGTGCCACTGCTTTGGATCGAGCGAACTGGCGGTGGTGGCCACTTGGCCGGCGAGGCACGACTGGCCTTCCGTGCCGAACTCGAAACCAAGGTTGTCGCCATTGACGAAGAGATTATAGACCAGTTTGTCGTGGCCGCCGTGTTTGCAGAACAACTCGCCCGGCACCCACTTCCCTGACGGATTGCGCAGCCGCAAGAGCATCGTCATGGCGTTACCCTTGAGATTCAGCCGCCCGTCGCCGCCTTGGCCCGCGTCGAGCCAGCCTCCGGCGATTTCCGCCACGCGCCCGTCGCCGCCGCGTGCCAGCGATGCTTCGCGCTCCGCGCCTTTCAGCTCAACGCCAAGTTTCACGATGCCGTGGAGCTTGAGCGGACTCTTGCCATCGGCGGAGTTGGGGTCGCCGAAATGCCACACGGCCACCGCGTCGGCGAAAACCGCCGCCGCCGAGGTCACCGATCCCTGTGACAATCCCAGCACGCAAACCACCGCAACAATCATTCCCGATAGGTTCATCTCTTCACTCCTTTCAATCGCAACGCGCCGCGGAGTCTAGATTGGCCGCGCCGGACGCGCAATCTCCCTCGTGTCACCTGTTCTGGTTGTATGACCAGATGGCTTTTCAGAATCCTCGCACCATGTAGGCGTGGAGGATGCCGGATTCGTCGGAGTTGAAGAAGCCAAGCTTGCCATCCGGTGAGAGAAACGGATGGATATGCGACTGCTTGATGCAGGTGGAGCGCGGACTCATCAGATACTTCCAGTTGCGTAGCGCGTCCTTGCCCGGCTTGCCGAACTCAGCGGTAAAGATGCGACCGCCCTTGTCGAACGGGCCAGCGTCGCTGATGAACCGCCGGCCCGCGCTGTCGCCGGCGAAGTGGCTGAAACGCGATTCCTTCAGGTCGCGTGTAAGGTCGTTGCGGACGCCGCCGGGCGTTTTGATGCCAACGTGGCCGGTGTGCGGCACGGCGCTACCCTCGATGAGAAACGCGCCGCGCGGGTTGCGCGAGCTAGTGCTGGTGATGCCCCACGTGGTGCGCCCGCGCCAGCACTGGTGGCCCTGGCAAAACTCGTTGCCGTCGCGGCCCCACGGCATGTTGCGGAAGCTGGTGCCGTCGTCGCGGATGACGTGGATATCCGCGCCGTCGCCTCCGACCAATTTCGTCATCTCACCCTTGGGCGTAATGACGCAGCCGTGGTTTTCTTGAATGAGGATGTCGTGCGATGCCTCCGGGTCGGTCGAGCGGCAGTATTGGGAGTGCAGGTTGCACCATGTCGGCCCGTGGAGGATGAGCTTGACCGTCGCCTTCTCCAGATCGAACACCATCAGACCATACGGCGGCGGCTCGGCTTGACCGTCGCCGAGGAAGCCGGAGATCGCCATCCGCTTGTTGTCCGAGGAGATCGTGGAGATCGGGTAGAGCCGGCTGGGGCGGAACTTCGTGCCTGGCAGCGGCCCGTCCACGACGAGCAGCGTGCGCCGGTCGGTGCCGTCGAGGTTGACGCGCTTGAGCGCGAACTTGCCGCCGCCAACCGTTGTTTCGTCCACGAAGTAGTAGAGGAATCTCCCGTCTGGTGACACCGACGGCGCGACGCAGCCCGTTTCCTCTGTCAGCGGCGAGAGCGCACATTTGTTCTCGA
This sequence comes from Verrucomicrobiia bacterium, assembly GCA_041667205.1. Lineage (GTDB taxonomy): Bacteria > Verrucomicrobiota > Verrucomicrobiia > CAIQCK01 > CAIQCK01 > CAIQCK01. Next base: position 138,473 of record JBAYFL010000014.1, read on the forward strand.
TGTCACAGAGGTAATACTGATGCTTTGGATCGCTCTTGCTGCCGCCGTGCGCCGTCGCGGAGCGGTGCAGAACAAACCGCTTCGAGTCCATCGTGAACACCTGTGCCTCCATGTAGAGGTGCGCCCAAGGCACGCCTTGCTCGACGGTGAGTTGGATGACCTCCAACCCTTTCGGCGATTCGGCGTCGAGCAGGTCCGGCCGCGGCCTGGCTTTTCCGATCTTCAACGAACTGATGAGGTCGGCGTCAACACGTTTGGGAGCCAAATCGGCAGCGAAGGTGGGGCGCAGCCATTCAGCCATGACGGCGGTTGCGGTTGCCGCGCCGGCGCGCTTGAGAAACGCACGGCGACTTGTGGAGGTGTGGTGTGTGTTCATTGAAGTTTGATGATCCAGTCCGCGATTTCTCGGCGCATCTGCTGCCATTGTTCGTTGCTAAAGCGTGTGGCGAGGGCGTTGATGAGCGGCGACTCGCCCGCCGTGCCGATGACGCCTTTGCCCATGATGAGGCCGGTGTCGGCGTCCACGGCTTGCGAGATATTGCTGTTTGTGGTTGGCGCTGGTTCTTGGGAGATTGGCCTGGCTTTACGGATGAGATTCCGCCAGCGGTCGAGCACCGCCTGCGCGGCGGCTTGGGCGGGCTTCTTCTCTCGCGCTCCGGTGATAGCTTTCTCCAACGCGGCGATGTAACGCAGGTCATCGCCGCCTTCGCGCATCGCTTCGTAGCAGCGCGTGGGGATGAGGTCGGCGGGATCATCAATGCCGGGGAACGACAGGCCCCAATCGTGGCCCTTGGTCGTCGGGCCATCGGTGTCGTCGAACGGGTTTTCGAAATACGCCTGATACGTCCACGGACACTGCGCCGTGAACGGGCTGGCCCAAAGATAGACGCCGTTGATGATACGCGACCACTCCGGCGTCCAGTAGGTGCCACGCGCGTTGTGATAAAACCACGCCTCGTCACCGCCAGCTTTCAGCTCCGCGTCGTATTCGTCCATCGTGTGGCCGCGCGCCAGCCACAGCTCGAACGTGTAGCCGTGATTGCACCGCAAGTCCACGAATGGGTCCAGTTCGCGCCGCCACGCGTCGTCGCTCTCCCGCATGGTATGGAAGGTGATGTAGAGCTTCGCCTCCGGCACCTGTCGCGCCGCTTTGCTGAGCCGGATATATTGGTCGAGAAGGCTGCGGCTGCCGAAGACCTCGTCGAGGTGCGCCATGAACAAGCGGAAGTCGGGTGTCTGCTGCTGCAGCTTCACGAATTGCTGCATCGCGTCCTTCGCAATTTGCTGGAAGACTTTGTCGCCATCGAGCGACTCTCCGCTCTGGCCTTTGCCGAGGTCGTCGTGGCCCAACATGCGGGCCAGCGTGGGAAAACCCGTCTCCAACACGATCGAGCCGCCGGTGAAACCGCCCTGCCGCAACAGATCAAGGCCCTCACGCACCTCGGCGAAATCCGGCGCGATCTTGTCGCCGCCCTTTTCGTAGCGAATGCCGAGACCGGAGAAGAGGTTGCGGATGCCGTGGGCGCGCATGTCGCGTAGTTCGCGCAAGACACGATGCCGATCCAACATCCTGCGGTCCATTGTGTAATACGACGCCAGCGCCTTGCGCGGATGTTCAATGAGTTTGATCGGCAACACTTCGAGTTGCAGCGGCACGATGCGCCGGCCGGCCGCGTGCGCGATGGTGACGTTTCCATTGTAGGTTCCCGGTGGCAGGTCGGCGGGCAGATCAAGCGACAGCCACACTTCGCGCAGTTCACCGGCGGGAATGTCGAGCGCCTGCCAGCGCGGCAGGAATCGGTTGATGATGTCGGTTTCCGTCGCCTTTGCGGTGTAAATCTTCCGCATCGGCGCGCGCACAACGCGGCGGACGGCGATCTGCTTGTTGCTGAGCGAGCCACGTTTGCTCTTCAAGTCCGAGACGCGCACGGACACCTGTTTCAGCGGCTCGGCAGCAATGACCAAGAATGTCGCCGGCTCCAATTCGCCGGGTGAGGCAAACAACCCGATGCGCGGCTCGCGCACGGGCGGCAGCTTCTGTGGATCGGTATCGTCGAGATAGTTTTTGGGCAACACGACCACGCCCGCCTCGACCGTGACACCATCCGGCGGCGTGCAACGATACACACCCGCCGGCTCGTTGAACTTCCAATCGTAGCGGAGCCGCGTCCGCGGCGCGACAGGTTTGCCGACGGCACGGCCTTTGTCGGTGTAACGCACGACGCGGCTGATGCAAAGCTCGTCGAGGGCGCAGCCGTCGCCTTGGAAGCGAATTGCGTCCGGCACCTTTTGTGGCGGCAGGGCGCCGGTCTTGGACGCCATCTTCCGATCATCGAGCCATAACGCCAGTTCGCCACCACCCCAGCAAACGGCGACGTGATGCCATTCGCCGGCCTTCCACGCACTGATGTCGTGATCAGCCCGCCGATAAACGAAGTTCGTCGAGTCGCGCGGCGTGCCGAACATGCCGACGCCAAACCGGCCGGTCGCCAGTTTGTTAATGCTGATCTGGTTGTGGTCTTGCGCGGCGGCAGAGAGAACGGAGTGCACTTTGCCATCGTCACCGTTCCACTGTGGCTGAATCCAGAACTCGATCGTGCCTTCGTTGCCGGGGAAATTGGCCTTGCCGCTGAACGTCAGCGTTTGTCGCCTGCCCAACACAATGCCTCCGCCGAACCGGCCCTGTTGGGTCAGCGTGCCGCCGCCATCGGCCAGGCTGAGGCCGAGCGAGTGGTCGGCGCTGGTGTTTTTGTCGAAATCCGCCAGCAGCAACGTGTATTCGTCCGGCGCGAACGGCGCGTCGGGTGGGCCGGCAAACACTATCATTGCCGCGCAGCCGACCAGACAACAGAACAGTGGCTTATTCATCAGCGCAGGTCTCCGCTTGGAACTCGAGGCCATCATCCGCCGCCCGCCGCCTGCTGACAAGTTTGCATTTGCAGACACCGTCTTTCGCGACGCGGTTTCTCATGGACTCAGGCGGCGCTTGCCGGTATCAGTCCGGTTGTCATGAAAACTCTCGTCGCCGTCCTGGCAGTCATGCTGGCATTTCCCGTTCCGGGGCTTTTCGCGCAGAAGAAAAAGGCGATGAGCCAGCGCGAGATGGTGGGTGTGGTGCTGGCAAACACGAAGCCGCTGAAGCATCCGCGCGGCGCGCGGCTGCCGCTTTACTTGTGGCCATTGCACGGGCTGGGCACCACCAACGAGGTTGAGGCGGTGCGGTTGCTGAAGAGTCTGAACGAGCGCGGCCTGCCGGTGATTGCGTCGTGGAACCCCGCGCCCCAGCGGCGCCAGCAGAGCTTGCGTGACGCGCTCTGGCTCGGCCGGCTCCAGAAGAAGCTCGGTTTGCCGATCACCATCAGCGCCATCGCATGCATGAACTTGTTCTGCAACGGCGACGAGAAGACAGCCCACATCGGCGACGACGGGAAGCCATTCTTCGACTACTCGTTCGAGGCAAAACGGCCGATGGGCTGTCCGTTCGCACTCGGCTTCCGCCACCCAGCCATCCGCGAGCAAATCGAGTTCTTTCTCGACGCCTACCATCACGAAGGTCTCGACATTCATTTCATCTTCGTGGACTGGGAGGTGGACGGCCCCATCGAGTGGAACGACGCGTGGGCACACAGCAAACGCTGCCGCCGTTGCCGCGAGCGCATCCCAAACATCACTGACTTTACCGCATTCCAGAAGGCGCTGCGCGAGATTCGCAGCCAGATGCAGCGCGAGTGTCTCGCCGAGCCGGTGCTGAAACGGTTTCCGAAGGCGCTCGTCGGCAACTACGCGGTCTATCCCAACGACGGCTGGCGTTACTGGTATGACTACTTCGAGAAGCTCGCGCCGGACGCGCCGTTCAAGGCCGACCAGCGCGCGAAATACCGGCCGTGGTCTCAGGAGTTCCCGCTGACCGGTTTCACCGTCTCAATGCCGGTGGTCTATACGTGGTATGCGACGCCGACGTGGTATGACTTCGCGAGCAGCGACTACCGCTGGTTTTACAACCTGCTGCTGGTCGCGTCGAAGTCGGGCGAGCACAAAGCCGCGAGCACGCCGAGCGTTCCGTTCGTCCACTGGCACACGACCGCGCCGCCAAAGGAGCCAGATCCGGCCGTGAAGCAATTCAGCGCGGAGAAGTATCGGGAGTTGCTCTGGCACATGCTGCTGCGCGGCCACGACACGCTGTTCCTCTGGTGCCCGCGCGATGAAACCGCCGAGGAAACGCGGCTCCTGCACGAGGTCTGGGCCGCGTCGCTCGAACACCGCGAGTTCCTGGAAAAGGGGAAGCCCGTCACCTTCGACGTGCCGCGCCAGCAAGGCCCAGTCGTCTCTGCCGTCCAACTCGGGGACTGCCTGTTGGTGCGTCGCACCGATTTCGACGACCGGAAAGAGCCGGTGACTCTGCGCATTGGCGGGAAAAAGATCACGGTGCCGCGCGCGGACGGCCGGTGTCATACGTTGAGACTCGCGCAGTAGCTATAGCCACTCTCGAATTCAAAGCGGCAGAGGGCTGCCGCAGTCCAAGACGCTGCCGCGTTGCTGATAGCTCTCGCAAATGCGTGAGCATTTTGGACTGCGGCAGCCCTCTGCCTCTTTTCCCATGCAAGCGAAGAAAAGTGACGATCTCCCCGCCAGATTGCTGGATGGAAGCCGTGTGGCTTGATCGCACGATCACGACATGGGCGAAGGAACTTCTCCCGCGCACATCGCCAGCAGCCCGCGTAGATCGCGTATCGTCCTCGAAGGGAGAATGGATGGCTGGTCACCGGCTCGATTGAGCCACACAGCCTGCCAGCCACAGCGGAGCGCGCCTTCGACATTCGCCGGCAAGTCGTCCACGAAAAGAATGCCCGCCGGCTCGATGCCGAGGTCGCGTTCGGCGGTGGCGTAGATGCGCGGGTCGGGCTTGCAACAGCCGACGACCGCCGAAAATGTCCATGACTGGAAGCAGCCGGCGAGGCCAAGCCGCTCGTAGAGTTGGATCGTGCTTGCCCAACCGTCGGAGAGCACTCCGAGTTTCAAGCCGCGGCTGCACAACGTGTCGAGCACTTCGCGGACTTCGGGGAACGGCTCGACCGATTGCGGGCCTTCGAGCCGGTCGCGTAAGCGCGCCATCTGCTCCGGCGAGGTGGTTGCGTTCACGCCGGCAAGCAAGCGGTGGTAGTATTCTGCGCGCTGCACGGCGGCCGATTCCTCGGTGGTCGTTGAGCCGGCTTGGCTGGAAAGCCAGTCGAGCGCGTCGCGAGTTGCTTGGACGATGCGCTGCTCTTCAACCTGACCGATGATTACCTCACGCAACGCCTGACACACAACGGCAGGCTCCAGAAACGCGTGCCGATGTTTCAGCAGGACGCCGCCGGAGTCGAAGACGACAGCAGCGATGATTGGGGCGCTCTTGTTCATGCAGCGCGTTGCCACCGGTGCGGCCGGCTATTTCTGCGGCAGCTTCTTGAGCAGGTCCCGTGCCTTTTCCTGCCATCGGGGCAACTCGGCAGCCCAGTCGGGAGCGGGTTGCGCGGCGAGAACACGATCGAGTTGTTTGCGGGCTCTGCTGTATTGGCGCAGCTTAATGGCAACCTCGGCGAGCACGAGGTGGTTCTCAGGATAGTTGGGGTGATCTTCGATCGCGTCCTCCAACAATTCCATTGCTTGTTCGGGGTCGCCCACGCTGGTCGGCCACGGCGGCGCTTCCAGATATATCTGGGCCATGACGCGGCGGGGTCCCGCGTAGTCGAGTTGCTCATTCAGTTCATTCGCTCGTTTCAGGGCGTCAAGCATCGGCTTGATCATTGCCAAGCCCTTCGATTTCGCGGCGTCCGCCTGCATGGCGAAGTTCAACGCGAGGAAGTAGTTGCCCTCATCGCTCTCGGTATCCACGAAAATGGCGTGCTTCGCATAAGAGGCGCCTATTTCGGCCAGACTGAATTGCTTCTTCTCGTCCTTGGCGATGCCGGCTTGTTCGGCGAGCCAGTAGCAGGCACGGGCCGCGCGCCAGAGCGCTTGGGTGTTGTGCGGCGCGAGCTTCATTGACTCGCGGAGGAGGTCAAACGACTTTTGGACGTTGCCCGGCTCGACGCGCGCCGCCCATGCTTTGTCCGCCTCGATGATCTTCTGTTCCGCCTTGCGAACCTCGGCGTCCGTCAGGATGCGATCTGGTCCGAGTTGCTTGATGCGTGGCCTCCCATAAAAACAGCCCGTGGATAACGCGCAGAGCAGGACGAAAGAAATCAGGTGAACGTGGCGGCTCATCGGTGGAAGGAGATTCACTTGTCGTAGAGTTTCTGCGCCGACTCGTAAGCGGCCGTGTCGGGCACAATGAAGCCTTTCAGCGTCATGGTTTGCAGCAGGTCTTTCACCGCCGCGTTGGCGCCCATGCCGAGCAACGCCTTCTTGATGGCGGCGATGTCCGCGTCAGCCGCCACGCCATCAAAAAACACCGCCGGCGCCGTCGGCAATTCCGGCGAGCGATGCACGAGCTTCAATCCCTTGGCCTCCTCCAGTTCGCCCTTCGCGTCATACTGGTGCTGGTCAAGCAGCGCCAAATCAGCCTTCTTCTGCTCGCTGGCCACGGCCTTGATGGCGCGCAAGCCGCTGTGGACTTCCTTCAGTTTGAAAAACTCCTCGACGTTCTGGCCGCCGAGCACGACGCGGCTGACGAACGTCTTGTCGTAAAGCTGATTGCTGGCGAGCTTCAACCCTTTCGCTGCCTGAAGATTGGCGGGACCGTCCGCGCGGCCGAAGATGTAGTAGCCGTCCACCTTCCGGCCGGCCGGCAGCGATTGAGCGAGCAGCTTCATCTTCAACTTCGCGCTATGGCCCAGATACACCGGCAGGCCGACGATGGCGAAACCGGGCTTGTCCTTGGCAATGGCGGCAAGGCCGGTGTCGAGGTCGTTCTCATAGACCACCTTTAGCGCGCCATCCGGCAGGCCGGCGGCCTTCGCAAGATACGCGCCGAAGTTGTTCATGACCTCCGTCGCTTCTTCGGGCGAGCCGGGCGCGCCGGGATAGAAGACCATCACGTCGCGCGGCCCGGCAAAGCCACTGGCGACGCTGCAGAATATCGCGGCTCCAACAAAAATGTTCCGATAGTTCATAGTGAATCCAGCTTGCGGCGGAATTGGGCGCGCACTATAACGACCACGCCTTTTCGCGTCAATCGAAGGTTCCATGCCCACCTTAGACGTGACGCGCGGCAAAAATTCATCATGACTGAACATCAAGGTTCCGTATCCGCCTTTCTCAAGGACAACGGCCTGACACGGCTGGCCAGCCTTATTCTAAACTGGCCGCGCGCCGTTCTGGGCGTTGCCGCCCTCCTCACCGTCGCGAGCTGCTGGCTCATCGCCACGCGCATGGAGATGAAGACCGCCCATAGCGACCTCATCTCCGAGAAGGACCGCAGCGCCGCGCAGTTTCAGGAGCTGATGGAGGAATTCGGCACGCCCTATGTGCTCATCGGCGTGCTGGAGTGCGAGCCGGCGCAGTTCAAGGCGCGCCGCGAACTGGCCACGCAGATGAAGCGCGAGCTGGAAGCGGTCCGCGTGCCAGCGGCGTCGCTCGACCTCAGCGTGGCCGTTGCGCCGGGCGCGATGACAAACCTCGTGAAGGGCGCAGATTTCCGGCTCGACCTCAGTTCGCTCCAAGGCCGGGAGCTTTACCTCGCCTCCACCAACGACCTCGCCGACATTCGCAAGACGTTGGAGGCGGAGGCGCCGTGGCTGCGCAAGCTCAGCGCTGCGCCGACGCTGGAGGGATTCTTCCGCATGGCCGACGAGCGGTTCGCCTCCGAACAGAAGCGCGGCAAGGTCGGCAGCGACGCCGAGGCGGTGCAGGGACTGGAGATGTTTGCCCAACTCTTTGATCGGATGCGGCTGGCCGCGACCGACCCCGCCTGGCAGCCGCCGGAGGGTTCGTTCTGGGAGGAGATGTTCACGCCGCCGTCGGCCGGTGGCATGTCAGCCGAACTGCGCGAAGGCTACTTTACCGGCTTCGACGGTCGGTTGCTGTTCATGTTCATCCAGCCGACCAGCAACAGCCGCAACGTGGATGTTCTCCGCAAGCTCGTGGACGAGAGCCGCGCCGCGTTCCGCAAAGTCCAGCAGACCAGCCCGAAGTTCAACGGCATCAAACTCGCGCTCACCGGTGAGCCGGCCGGCGCGGTCAGCGAAGCCGATTCCACCAGCCAGGACATGCAGTTCTTCGGCGCGGTCTCGCTCGTCGGCGTCAGCATACTGCTGATGGTCGGCTTCCGCGGCTTCCGGTTTCCGCTGATGCTCGTCGCGTCGCTCGGCGTCGGCATGGCGTGGACGTTCGGCCTGACGACGTTGTTCATCGGCCACCTGAACCTCCTCTCGCAGGTCGTGCCGATCATCCTCATCGGTCTCGGCATGGATTTCGGCATCCACCTGCTCGCGCGCTACCGCGAGCAACGCCGCCGGGGCAGCAGCCGGCCGGAGGCGTTGCGCGAGGCGGTCGTCCAGAACGGCATGAGCATCATTATGAGCGCCGTCACGACAGCGGTGGCGTTCTTCTCGATCTCGGCAGACAACTTCAAGGGCTTCGTCGAGATGGGCCTCGTCGCCGGCATGGGCGTGATGTGCTGTCTGGTGGCGATGATGGTGGTCCTGCCCGCGCTGCAAGCAGTGCAACGCAGATTCCATCCTGCGCGTGACGTCAAACTGCATCCGTCTAACATCCCCGCCGGCGTGGACGCGGCCGAGCCGTTGCATCCGCCGTTTGTCGAGAAGTTCTTCCAGTATCCGTGGTGGATTCTCGCCGTCGGCACAGCCATCACGGTGGCGTTGGTGATACCGACCGTCCACAACTGGGAGCGGATCAGCTTCGACTACAACCTCGCCAGCCTCTCCGCGCCCGGCACAGAGTCCGTCGTCTATGAGGCGCGGATGATGAAAGAGAGCGACTTCACCGCCGACACCGTCTCGCTGATCTGCAAAGACCTCAAGGAAGCCGAGGCCATCACGCGCCGCGTGCAGGCGCTGCCGAGCGTCAAGAAAATCGAGTCGCTCCACAGCCGTTTCCTCGGCGACGCCACCGAGAAACAGGCGGTTCTCGCTGGCATCGCGCCGCATCTGGCGGGCGTGTTCGACGCGCCGCCCGCCTCGCAGCCCGTGGCGCCGCAGCAACTCGCCGTCATCGTTGGCAAACTCGCCGAGCGGCTCGACAGCTACCAGGAGATGGCGCTCGACGGTGGCCAGAAGGCACTGGTCAAACCAATCGGCAACGCACTCGCTGCGGCCAATAAGTTCAAGGCCGCGCTTCAGAACGGCAGCCCCGATGTCGCCGCGCGGCTTGGCAAGTTCCAGGATTATTTCATCGGCGACCTCGCCAAACAGCTCGCTCGCTTCCGCGCCAGCCTCAAGAGCGGCCCGATCACGTTGGAGACCGTGCCGAAGGATTTGCGCGACCAGTTCATCGGCAAGACCGGCAAGGTGCAGGTCATGGTCTATCCGAAAGGTGAACTCTGGAACCGGCCGGCGCTGACGAAGTTCCTGACCGAATGCCGCAGCCTCGGCGTGCCCGTTACCGGCCCGCCGGTCGAATACTACGAGATGACCAAGCTGATGCGCGAAGGCTTCGACAAAGCCGCCATCTACGCCTGCGTGGCGGTCTATCTGCTCCTGCTCGTGGATTTCCGGCGCTTTAAGGCTGCCACGCTGACGATGGTGCCCGACCTGCTCGGCACGGTTTGGATGGTCGGCTTGATGGGAATCTGCGGCATGAGCTTCAACCCCGCCAACCTCATGGTGCTGCCGCTCATCATCGGCATCGGCCTCGCCAACGGCGTCCACGTTATGCACCGCTTCCGCGAATCGCGCGACGCTGACATCTCCCACGTCGTCTGGCACACCGGCCTCGCTGTCATGCTCGGCTCGCTCGTCACCGTCGTTGGCTTCGGCTGCCTTGGACTGGCGCACAATCTCGGCATCGCCTCCATCGGCAAAGCCCTCACCCTTGGCGTCGGCGCGCGCATCTTCACCAGCATCGTCATCCTCCCCGCCATGCTCGTCATCGTCCAGCGGCGGAAGTGGAAGGTGTAACTTCGCGCTTAGCGACTCACGGTGATAACGAACCACGTCGTTGCCGGCTGGCTCAACTCCAGCGACCAACCGTCGCCGTCGCGCTTCAGCGCGATGGTCTGGCCCAGCGGCTGCCCGTCGCCGTCCAGCGGCTGCGCGACGACTTCGCGCGCCGGGGCCAGCGCCGTGAGCACGACCTTGCCGACGACCAGTTCGATGCGGACCGGCGCGGCACCCCATTTCTCCAGTGAGTTGCGTTTGGCGTTCCATGTCATGCCGGTGTTGGCAACGCGGGCCGAGACGGTGAGCAGGAACTTCGATGAAACGGACACCGGCTTATCGTCGAGCGCGCCGAGCGTGAGCGCGCAGAACGGAGTTTGGATTTCTGCGCGCAGATGTTTCGTCTTCGCGCCCGGCTGTGCGACGTGGCCAATCAATGCCTGCGAGCGTGGCGTGTCCACAATGACCAAGCCCGACCGTTTCTTGCCCGCGCGCCAGGCCAGTTCGTCGGTGTCAGAGATGATTGGAGTCGCCGTCAACGGCTCAAACGCCGCAGTCGGCGGGCCGTCGAACGAAGTGATTCGCATCGCATGTGTGAGCGGCAGCGCCAGTGGGAAGCCCGGCGTGAAGTAAGGTGCCTCCGACCATCCGAGGCGCAGGCTGTCGAGCACCTGCTCGCGGCTGTAGCTGCGGCCCACGACTCGCCGGGCGGGCTGCACGTCGCCGCGCAGGAACATCAACGCGCCCGCGGCAAGCTGGCTCATCTTCACCGGGTCCTTGGCGAAATCGAAGAAGGCGAGCGCCGTGTTCTGCATGGCGCTGATGTCATCGTGCGCGAGCGTATACCAGAAGATGCCGTCCCAGTCCTGCAACGCCGCGTAAGCCGCCAGAATCGGCACACCTTCGCAAGCGTTTTCGTTCGGGAACGGATGGTTCGCCTCGGACACGGTGTAAGGTTTGCCCGCGACCGCCGAGCGCGAGAGTTGGACGGGGGCGGATTTCAGCGGCTCGTCCACCATCGGCGTGTTGCGGACGGTGAAGCCCGCCCTCTTGCCGATCTTAGGGTCGGTAAGATAGTTCGGGTGCTGCCAGTAAACGTGGCCGTCCACGATGTCGAGCTGCGCGAGCGACGCAAGCAACGCGTAGCGCGACCCGCCGTGGTCGTGATCGCTGTTGCCGATGAGCAGGCTTTTCACGCCGAACTCGTCGCGGAGGAACTTCGCCATGTTGCGGAAGTAATTCCGCTCGATCTCCATGTAAAAAGCCGCCTCCGCCTGAAACCGGTCCTTCGCCGCTTTGGCGAACTCTTCCTTCCGCAACCGCGGCAACAGCGCGTCCGCCGCGACACCGGCCTCCTGCCGCCAGCGCGCGAGCGTGTCGGCGGAAACGCGGCCAGCCAGCCGCGCGTTGAACTTCTTCGTCAGCTCCTCCGCATAGCTTGGCGGAATGTCGTGCCACGTGCCGCTTGCCTTGGTTGTCTGTTTGCCGACGAGCCGGTTCTGCACCCACGACTCAACCAGCGAGTTCTCGTTCACGAACTCCACCGCCGCCACCGCCGGCTCGTCGCGGTAGGCGAGGCCGGTGAACGCGTTGGTGTGCGTGAGCAACTGTCGGGCATATTCGCGCTGCAACTCGATGAGCCGCTCGTCGAAATAGGTCGCGCCTTTGCCGATGCCAAGCTGCTCATGTTCGCGCACGCCATCGCCGGCTTTGTAGGTGCGATACACGTTGAGGTTCAGGTCGCTGTAGATGCCACGCTTCTTAAGTTCGGCGATGAAGAAATCCAGCCGCTCCAGCGCCTGCGGGTCCAGCGCACGCGTGTCGTCGCGGTCTGTGGCGATCAGCGTGCCGACCTTGTCGAGGAAATGAAACCGGACGCAGTTGATGCCGCGGCCGGCCAGTTGCGCGGCGATCAGCGGCGCGGCAGTCTTCGCTGGCAACGCGGCCTTCCCGGTGACATTGATGCCCCAGATGCGAAACCTCCGGCCATCCGGCTGCACAAGATGGCCGCCTTTGGTGCAAATGAAACCCTTCTTTCCCGCCGGCGCTTGGAGCAAGAACGAAACGTCCGCAGGCGACGGCGCGGCGTTGCGCCATTCAACCGGGAACGCCGGCCATGCGTCAGACGGTTCAGCCGCGATGAGTGCGGCGGCCGGAGAAAGCAGGAACGCGAGAACTGTCAGAAACAAGGCTCGAAGGAGTTTCATGGCACGTGAGTGTGCTGACTGCACTGCCGCGTTTCAACTCAACAATCCGCAACGGTTGTGAGCCAATGGAGGTGCTTACTTCCCGCTGCTCGCCACCTGCCACTTGTCGTCGAACAATCCCGCCAGCACCACTTCCTCGCTCACCTCGCCAGTGGGCGACTTCACCAGTTTCAACACCGCGTAGTCACCGAGGCGCGGGAAGAGCAGTGCGTTGGTGCCGCGAAACTCCTTTTCGCCAAACGTGTGGCCGGTGTTGAGCACGACGTAGCGGCGCGGGTTAAGCGGATTCGGGTAAATCATCACCAGCACGTGGTCCGTCGCGCTGAACGTCTTGCCGCCAACGGTGATTGAAGCTTTCGTCCAGCGAATCGGCAACTTGTCGACAATCTGGGCGAGGAGCCGGTTGCTCGCCGGGTCGCCGAAGAGGATGAGGTTGTGGTTGGCGATGTCGTCATTGGTGATGGCTGCGTCGTCCTTCAGCCGCACATCGCCGCGCATCCACTTCGAGAATTCCTTCACACACAACTCCAGCCGCGCCTTCGCGCCATCGCTGGCGAGCGCGTGGTTGGGCGCGCCCGTCGGTCGCACGCAGAGGAACGGCTCCATGAAGGCGTCGTCTATCGGGCCTTGGAGACCGTGGCGCTTACGCAGAGTCTGATCAGGTTTCCAGACGGGCTGCCATCTGCCGTTCTCTCTCTCAAAGACCGAAGGGGGAATACGGTTGGGCTGCCTCTTGAAGATGAATGTCTGTCCGTCTACAGCGATTGTTGAGCTTTCTGTATGCGCCGACAGTGTGAATCGCACGACATTCTTTGTCTTGATTGTGAGATCGGATGAATCTGCCCGTCCCACTCGAGCGAAATTGCCTCCCGTCGGGGTTTCACCAACCCTTTGCAGCTTCAAGGGCAGGCCGCGCATTTTCGCTTCTACCTCTGCCCGCTCGTAGTGCTTTTCCAGCGCGTCCACAGTAACCCAACCGCATTGGTTGAACCGGGTCGTGTAAGTGACAAAGCGCACGTGATCCGGCTCGCTCCGTTTTGTCGCTACCGCTTCGTTGATGAACTTGTCGCTCGCTGCCTTGCTCTCCGGATGCCACCGATGTGGCGTTTTCGGGCCAATGAGAAAGATGGTGCGCAGGTCGCTCGTGAGCCAGTTCAGGCCGTCCGGCTTGAACTTGAAACCTTCGCGCTCCAGCGCCTCGCGCATCGTGATGGTGCATCGGATGGCCGGGTCGTCCTCGCCGGCGTAGGCGACCCAAGGGACGTTGAAGGCGTTCAGCGCATAGTCCTCGGCGTCGTAGATGTGGAGCGTTGTTTCCTGCCACGGCTTGAGGTCGGTGAGTCTGCCGCCTGTGTATTTCTTCGTATCGGTGAAACCCGCGCCGGCCTCGACGGCGGCCCACTTGTCGGGATAGTGAAGGCCGAGATGCCATGCGCCCGCACCGCCCATCGAGAAGCCGCGCAGGACGATACGCTTCGCGTCAATCTTGTAGCGCTGCTGGACCGATGCGAGCGCCTCGAACACATCGGTTTCGCCGGCCCAACGATAGGCGTTGTTGACGCGGCCGAACACTTCCAGCGTGATGTAATCCACGTTCGTAGCGCCGGCATCCTTGCCGGCGGCCTTGGAACGGCCTGCTCCTGACGACGCCGGCAAGGATGCCGGCGCTACAGGCTTCGCATCATGCGACGCGATGAAGCTGACTTCGTTGAGCGTCCCACCACGGCCGTGGAGCACCAGGTCGAGGCGCACGGGCTTCTTGCCGTCGTAGCTATCGGGGATGATCAGCCCATACGGCTGGACGCTGCCGTCCACCCGAGAGCGATAGGCGCGCACCAGCCGGCCCTTCTGCGCGGGCCACGACGGTTTGTTCGCGGAGAGATCCTTCGCTCGCGCCAGCCCGCGGTCGAGCGCGGCGAGCGTGTCACCCACGTAACGCTTCGCGAAAAACTCCTCGTCGGCATAGCGGAGAATCCAGTCGGCGGCTTTGTGGTAAACCTCCACGTCGGCCAGCAGCGCGGCGTCGTTTTTCTTTGCGGCGAGTTGCTTCAACACCGCCGCCAGTTCGTCAGCCTTCGCGCGGATTTGCTGCTTCTCGGCGTCGGTCGGCTGGTAAGGCGGCGCGGGCTTGCGCGAGGCTGCCATTGCTACATCAGCGGAGCCGCACAGAAACGCAACTAGCAGCGCAACGGTGACAGCAATTCGAGGACTGTGTTTGTTCATGTCGAACTCCGTTCCAATGGTTGATGTCCAGTTTCAGTGCCGGGCCAAAGTGGGACAGTCGTCCCGCCTGTCGCTCTTTGCTAACGACTGGACAGGCAAGATGCCTGTCCTACTTTTCCGTCGCCTTCCAGTGTTCGTCGAACAGACCCGACGCGACGCTCGTGCCCTTGATTTCGCCGGAAGATTCCTTGGACAGCTTCAGCACGTCGTAGTCGGCGAGTTGCTGCCAGTTGAGGGCGACGGTCTTCCGAAGCTCGCGGGTGCCGAGCAGGTTGTCGCCGCTGTTGACGACCATGTAGCGGCGCGGGTTATACGGGTTCGGGCAGATGAACGCCGGCACATGCTCGTTTGCGTCGTAACTCTTCTTACCGACGCGGACGCTGGCCTTGTCCCAATGGATCGGCAGCTTGTCGGCGATCTGGGCGATGAGCCGGTTGCTGCCTGCGTCGCCGAAGACAACGAGGTGGCTGTTGGCGATGTCTTCCTTGGTGACTTCGGTGTCGTTCTTGATGCGGATGTCGCCGCGCAGCCATTTCGAGAACGACTTCGCGAAACGGTCCACAGCGGCCTTCGCGTAATCGTTCGCCAGCGGATGCTGCGGCGCGCCGGTCGGTCGCACGCAGACGAAGGAGTCCATCAGGAAATCGTTGATGGGGCCTTGCAGACCGGGGCGCTTGCGCAGAGTCGGGTCGGCCAGAAGCTGCGCGTCAGTGACGTAGCTCGTCGCCCATTTGCCACCTTTTTTCTCAAACAGAATCTGTGGCGGTGCGGGCGGCGGAAGCGGCGTGGCGGTGCGACGCACGCCAAACGCGGACACCCGCGCTTGCGGCCTCGGCTGTTGCATCGGCCCGAACGGGAACATCTGGCCGTCGAGCGTGATGCTCTGGCCCGCCATCGGATAAGCCAGGATCAAGCGCGTGACGTTCTTGGTCTTGATGGTGCGCTGCTTCTTGTCGGGGCTGGTCAGCGCGTCCACTTCGGTGCGGGCGTAGCTGGTCTCGACGGCGTCCACGGTGAGGTCGAAGCAGCGGTTGTAGCGCAACGAGTAGGAGACGAAGCGGATGTGCGGCGGCGCTTGGCGGCCCTTGACGCAGGCTTCGTCTATGAACTTGTTCGATTCGGCCTGGCTTTCGGGACTCCACTTGTGCTCGGTCTTCGCGCCGACGAGGAACACGCAACGAATGTCGCTCGTGACCCAATTGAGGCCGCTCTGCGTGAACTTGTAGCCTTCGCCCGCCAGTTGTTCGCGTGAGGTGTGGAGCGCGCCGATGGGGCCGTCCTCCTCGCCGCAATAGCCGACCGTCGGCACGTTGGCGGCGTTAAGCATCCAGCCGACGGTGCCGTAGATGCGCCCGACCGCCGCCGGCGCGGATGACGGCGCGTCGTTCTTGTAGTCGTTCCGCGACCCGCCCGCGCCGCTGCCGCCCGCCTCGAACGCAACCCACATGTCCGGGTAGTGCAGCCCCATGCCCCACGCGCCTCCGCCGCCCATCGAGAAGCCGCGCAGCACGATGCGCTCCGGATCAATCGCATAGCGCGCCTTCACCGACTCCATCGCCTCCAGCACGTCGGTCTCGCCGCACCAGCGGTAGCCGTTGTTGAGCCGGCCGAACACTTCGAGCCGGATGTAATCCTGGCCGGCCGTGGCGGGCTTGCCTGTGTCGCGACCGGCGATGAAGTTGGCCTCGTTCATCGTCGGGGCAAAACCGTGCAGGATCACTTCGAGCCGGATCGGCTTCTTCGAGTCGTAGCTGTCGGGAATCTTGAGCGCGTAAGGCTGCACGCTGCCGTCAATCTTCGAGCGGTAGCCGCGCACGATGCAACCCTTCGCGGTCGGCCATGACGGCTTGCCCTCGGCGATCTGCTTGATGCGCTTGAGACCAAGCTCCAGCGTGTCGAGCGTGTTCTTCACGTCGGCGGCAGTCCAGAACTCCTCCTTCGGGTAGCGCAGCATCCAGTCGGCGGCCTTGCCGTAAACATCCACGTCGGGCAGCAGGCTCACGTCCACCGGGAAAATCTTCTTCTCCATCTTCTCCAGCGTGGTGAGTGTCCGGCCAATGGGCAGCGCCTTGTAAGCCTTCTGAAACTCATCGAGCTTGGCGCGGATGGAGGCCAGTTCCGAGTCCGTCGGCTGGTAAGGCGGCGCTATATCCGGCTGCGCAGCAAACACGCTGCCCGCCACCAACGCCGTCACAACTGGTATCAGCATCTTCTTCATGATCATGTCCTCTTTAATGTTTGATCGCCGCCACCGCCGCTTCCTGGAACGCGCCGCGGACGACGGAGCCGTCGCCGTTCGGCTGGAGCTTCAGGCGCTGGATCATCAGCACGACGATCAGGTTCCGCTTCGCATCAATCCAGCCCTGCGTGCCGTAGGCGCCGCCGTGGCCGCACGTGCCGGGCGAGAGCATCGCCGTCACGCCGGTTGGTTGGCGCACGACACCCCAGCCAAGCCCGAACGACATGCCTTCGACAAAGCCAGTCTTCAGCTCGCCGGTCTGCGTGCGCGTCATCTGTTCGACCGCGGCCTTTGACACATAGCGCCGGCCGCCGATCTCGCCGCCGTTGAGGATCATCTGGTAGAAGCGGACGAGGTCCGGCGCGGTGGAATACAACCCACCGCCGGGAAACGGCGTGCGGTCGCGCGACGTCAGCGGGCCTTTGATGAAATAGTTGCCCGCTTCCTCCAGCCCGCCGCCATCGCGAGGCTGGTAGGCTTTCGCAGCGCGGCGCGCCTGCGCCGGCGTCGGCCAGAACGTTGTGTCCTTCATGCCGAGCGGCTTGAGCAGGCGCGCGTCGAGAAACTCTGCAAACGGCCGACCCGACACCACCTCGACGACGCGGCCGAGGATGTTGATGCCGGCGGTGGAGTAAGCCCACTTGCTGCCCGGCTCGAACTGCAACGGCTGCTGCGCGCAGCCCATCACCAGCTCGGCGAGCGAGCAAGTCGGCCGCGGCGAGTCCACGTTGCCGATGCCGGAGGTGTGCGTGAGCAGGTCGCGCAACGTGATCGGGCGCGCGAGGCGTTTGAGCGTCAGCGTGTCCTTGTCGCGTCCGGCAACCATCCACTGGCCTTTGAACTCCGGCAGGTATTTCTCAACCGGGTCTTCAATGGAGAGCCTGCCCTCGTCCTGGAGCATCAGCACGCACGTGGCCGTGAGCGGCTTGGTCATCGAGGCGATCCAGAACAGATCGTCGGCGCGCATCGGCTTCTTCGCCGCGAGATCGCTGTAACCGACCGCGTCGAGGCAGGCGACGCCCTCGCGCCGCGCCACGAGCGTCACCGCGCCGGAGACGACGCCGTCGTCCACGAACTTCTGCATCCGCTTGGGAATCTCCTTCAGCTTGGCTGCGTCCATGCCGAGGGCGGCGGGATTCGGCGGCGCCGCGAAAGCAGTAGTGATCAGGAGCAGTGACAGGAGGGCCAAGCTGGAACGCAGAACGGTCTTCATGGCCGGCGATGGTAACGCGACACCCGCTGCGTGACAAGGAACGTTCGCCTCGCGGCTACTTCTCGCCCCAGAGTGTGCCCATCAACTTGAACAACTCCGGGTCGTGTTCCTTCAGTTCGGCGCGGACGAATGGGTAGAAATCGTTCGTTCCGAAGAACGCCTCGGTGGCCTCGGCGAAGTATTCCTGATCGTTGTTGAGCGCGTAGTGGCGCTTCTTGACGCCGTGGATGTAAAGGACGGTTTCGTAGCTCTTGGAAGCGACGGCGCGTTGGAAGCATTTCTTGAGTTCCTTGTGGCCGTGACCAAGGACCTTGTGGTGGTAGGCGTGGGCCAGTTCGTGCAGCACCATCCACGGCTGCTCGCGGGTCCACTTCAGGAACGTCGCCGCGTTGGCAAGCTCGACCGTGCCGGCCTTCTCCGGGTTCATGTCATGCTCGCGCAGCCAGACCGGCGACGGGTGGTAGCACATGCACTTGTGCTTCGGATGAGCCAGTTCCACCCAGATCGGCACCCGCCGCAACTTTGCCAGCGCCCCGGCTGGCACGACGCGGCTGATGCGGTAGAGATGGTCGCCCAGCAGCTTCAACGTCTCGTCGCAGAGCTTCCGCTGCTCATCGCAGTCGAGCTTCTGGTTGACCAGCACCCGCCAGCCTTCGATCTGGTGTTCGTGGTAGGCACTGGCCGGATCCCACGGCTCCACCGCAGTCATACGAGGTGAAGCGAGCAAAAGGACGGCCAATGTGATGGCAAGATGGTTTGTGAGCGATTTCATTTAGCGTTGGCTTTCTCCACAATGCTCGCGCGACCTGTGACCCAGGCGACGGCGCGCGGGATGAACTCCTCCAAGCCTAGCGTCTGCTCCGGATGCGGGCTGATGACAATGACGCGGCCCTTGCCGCAGCGGCTGGCGACGATGGCGGGCGAGTTGACCATGATGCCTTTGGGAGCGTCCTTCTCGGCGACTTCGGTGCGGAAGAACGCCAACGGCTCGTAGTCGGGCAGCGACTCGACGTGGGCTGGACAGAGGATGGGGCCGTTGGCGTATTTGCAGTCGAACTCGCCGCGACGCTCGCCGAGGATTTCGCGCCCGCGGTTGGTTAGTTCGATCTTTACCATCGCGTGGCCGCGCTCCCATTTTGGCGAGGCTGTCTTCGCGTCGAGAATCTTCAGTCCCCACGGGAAGCCGCTGGTGGCCAAATATGCGCCGGCGCAGATGCCGATGTAGCCGCCACCGTTCTCGACGAACTTCCGGATGCGGGCGCGACCGTCCTCGCCAATCGCGGCGGCTTCCTTGCTGCCGCTGCCACCGGGAACAGCAACCACGTTGAATTGGTCGAGCGCGCCACCGCGGATGTCGTCGCCGCAGACGCGCACAACGATGGCGTCCGGTTGTTTGCCGACCTGCTCAATGATCTTCGCGGCACCTGTGCCGCCCGTGCCACCGGCGTCATAGACAGCGAGACGAATCGGTGGTGGAGTGTTGGTGGTGGCGCACGCGGTCATCAGTTCAGGCGTGACCGAGATGTCTATCATGCCGAGGTGTTTCAACAGCGTGTGTGCCATGATGCGATGCTGGCGGGCGCGAACGGACAACGCCTGACTCTTGATCGTGGTTTCCAAAATCATCGCGTTCGCGCCGAGATGCGCTCCGGTGACGCGGGCGAGGCTGCCGTCCACCGGCGGGCCGCGCAGCGTGAAACGGTGGCTCTGGTTGGTGATCGTGGCGTTGACCGCGGCTTGAATCGCAGGCGCGACGGCCTTGCCGTCCGGCGTCGGGAAGACGATGACGCTGCTGCCGACGCTCTTATTGGTCATGGCGTTGAAGTCGGAGCCTTCGTGCAGGTCCACGAACCACGCCGGCTTCTGCTGCCGCACGAAGTCCCACAGCGCCGTCGCCAGCGCGCCGCGAGGCTGGCCGCCCTCCTCTGCCTTGGAAAAATTGCGGTTGAGGTTCGCCGTCTCGGCAGGCTCGCCCGGTGTGTTGCGCTTGTTGGCCTTCAGCGCGACGACGTTGGCGCGCGGAACGACGATGAGTTTGCCGCGCGTGATGGGCCAGTGGCGGATCTGGTCGGCCGCATACGCGCCTGCCTGTTCGTCGCCGTGGACGCCGCCTGTGATGACCACGGTCGGCCCGGCTTCGCCGCTGTCGCGAACGTAATAAGCAGTGGCCGCCGGCGTGCCTGGGGCGATGATGCCGGCGGCTTGATCGAGTGCTGGCGCAGCGGGAATCCGGAGTGCTGGTGATGCGGCTGTTACAGTGAGCGGCAGCAGCGCGGCAACCAGCGCCAGCAGCCAGGATTTCCATCCAGCGAATCGCTTCACAGGCGCGAGCGTATCAGCAACACCGTCTAAGACAAGCCGTCGTCGTTAAAAACATAAGTGGCGTGAGCTTCCAAGCTCGCGTAGCGGTTCTCTCTAATGACGGCCGAGCTTGGAAGCTCGGCCCACTTATGGGGGGCGTCACAGATAAAACCCCACGCTGCCGAAGCTGACGACGGAGTTGGTTTCCGGCTCGTGCGACTGGCCGTAGTCGAGGAAGCGCGCCGCCGACGGCTTGAGCGCTGCCAACAACGTGTAGATGGCCGGGTGGCCGCAGACGCGCCGCGCGTTCTTGTCGGCGACAATGTTGCGGTGAAACTTCTCCGCATCGCACGAG
Organism: Verrucomicrobiia bacterium; assembly: GCA_041667205.1. Classification (GTDB taxonomy): domain Bacteria; phylum Verrucomicrobiota; class Verrucomicrobiia; order CAIQCK01; family CAIQCK01; genus CAIQCK01. The sequence continues at coordinate 159,048 of JBAYFL010000014.1, forward strand.
AGGATCGCGTCGAGCATCGCGCGGTCGTCGCGCTCCAGCCGGGCGCGGCGAGCTTCGTCCATCGCTTCCTCGTCGCCGAACCGCCCGCCGATGTGCGCGAAGTCCACGCCGGCGATGACGCAGACCTTGCCGCGCCGCGCGTCCACGAGCTTGCGCAGCGCCTGCGTGAAGCCCGCCACCTGCGGGTCGCCGAGAGGCGGATCGCCTGTCTCGCTGAACTCGTGGAACGAGCCGGCCAGCACCGGCGCGATGCGGGCCTTGAGGTTGCCGCCGAAGAGATGCTGGAGCCAGACGATCTGGAACTCGATGCTGTGCTCGGAGCGGTGCGCCCACTCGTCGTCGAAGAAACCGAACGGCAGTTCCGCGGCGAGCGCCTCCAGCGCGTCGCGGTCGGTTCGCGCTGTGCCGAACGGCGTCGCATAATCCTTCCGCAGCCCGCCGAAACGGTGGCGCATCGGCTGGTGGCCCGTGCCGAGGATGACGAACAACTCGATGTCGTCGCGGCCGCGCAGTCGCCCGTAGGCCCGCGCAAACGACGGTCCGCCGCGTCGCAGGTCAATGTGCGGCGCGATGAGGCCGGCGAGCTGGCCGGTGGGCGGGGCCGTGCCGTCCGGGCCGGCGATGGCGGCGAAATGTTCGTTGAGCATCGCGGTGAGTTCCGCCGGCTCGTCGGGATAGCTCGCGCCGGCGTGCGCCGCGGGACGCACGGGCGACTCGCGGTATTCGCGTTCGAGCTGTTCGCGATACTGCTGGAACCGTTCATTATCGAGCAGCAGCGCCTCGTCGAGTTTGGCGATCACGCCGTTGAGCGCTTCGCCTGGCAGAATCTGTCCCGTGGCACGCGCAAACTCCGCCTGGATGTCCACCACGGTGTTGCTGCCGGTGAACCGTTGGAGAATGGGAATCAGCGTCGGCGAGACGACGATGGAATTTTCCGTCCAGCGCAGTGGGTCGCGCAGCACCACCATCCGCCGCCCATCCTGCTCAAACGGAAACGCCTCAATCGGTCGCAGTTTGGGTTTTTCGTTGGTGCTCACGGCTATGAGGATACACGCAAAACGCGAAACGTAAAACGCGAAGGCGTTTCGTCCGTTAGGCGTCCACAAACAGATTGGCGGCGGCAACGAAGCGTGAGACACCTTCCGCTGCCGTTGACGGCGGCGGCAACGGTCGGCTAATGTCGCCGCGGTGGTCTGCGCGCAAACTCGATGATTGACTGGCTTATACCGTTGCTCGCCCTGATGCTGCTGCTGGGGTTGTCGGCGTTCTTCTCCAGCACGGAGACGGCGCTTTTCTCGCTGGGGAAAATCCACACGCGCCGGCTGGCGGAGCGATCGCCCGCGCTCGGCGCGATCGTGGCCGCGTTGATCGAGATGCCGTGGCGGCTGCTCTCGACGATCCTACTCGGCAACACCATCGTCAACACCGTCGCGACGGCGCTGGTGTTCTGGCTCCTGGCGCAGCATCACCCCTCGTCCACGGCGGCGCTCGGCACGATTGCGATCATGGTGGTGCTGTTGGTAACGGTGGGCGAGCTGCTTCCGAAACTGCTGGCGGTGCTCAATCCCATCCGCGTCGTGCGCATTGTCGCCGGGCCGACGCTTGCGCTGGTGCGGATGATGGGGCCGCTGCTGGCACTCTCACAGGGTGCTTCGGACGCGCTGCTGCGGCTGGTCGCGCCGAAGGCCGCCAAGAGCACGGGCCTTTCCGATGAGGAAGTCGGCACACTGCTGGAGATCAGCCTTCAGGAGGGCGTGCTGCGCGAGACCGAGAAGAACATGATTCAGGACATCCTGCACCTGCGCCGGCACATCGCGAAGGACCTGCTGACACCGCGCGTGGACATGGCGTGCGTGCCAGCCACCATGCCGAAGCCGGAGCTGATCGCGTTTCTGAAAAGGGCCGGCCACCGGCGCGTGCCGATCTATGACGAATCGCCGGACACCATTGTCGGCATCCTCGACGTGCGGCGGTTTCTGTTGTCGCCGGACGAGGACGTGCTGGAGATCATGGACCCGCCGTCGTTCGTGCCGGAGTCCATGAACGCGGCGCGGCTGCTGAAAAGTTTTCAAATCCACAAACAGCCAATGGCCATCGTGGTGGACGAGTTTGGCGGCACGGAGGGCGTGCTCACGATGTCCGACATCCTCGAAGAAATCGTCGGCGACACGGCGGGAGAGTTCCGACAGCCGGATCAGGACATCCGGCCGTTGTCGGATCGCGCGTGGCTGGTGCTCGGCGAAACGCGGCTGGACGATCTCAACGAGCGGCTCGGCTTGCGACTGGCCTGCCCCGGCGTCGAAACGATCAGCGGGCTGGTGGCCACGCGGCTTGGCGGCATTCCGCGGCCCGGCTCGCAGATCCGCATTGGCGACATGCAGTTCACGGTCGAGCGCGTTGCCAAGAACCGCATCGTCGAGTTGCGGCTGGACCGCGCGGAGGTAAACGCATGAGCGCGCCGGAAATCATCGTGCTGGTGGTTTGCGTCGCGCTGTCGTTCTTCTTCTCCGGCATCGAGACCAGCCTGCTCTCGCTCAACAAAATCCGCCTCCGCGATCGCGTCCGGCGGCGCGACCCGCGCGCGATGATCCTCCAGCGATACCTTGACCGGCCAGAGCGGCTGCTGGCGACGGTGCTGGTGGGCAACAACCTTGTCAATGTCACCGCCACGGTCGTCGCGGTGCATGCCGCGCTGCTCTACTGGCCGCTGCCGCCGCGCGCGGGCTTCGCGCTGGCGGTGGTGCTGATGGTGCTCATGCTGCTGATCGTCGGCGAACTGGTGCCGAAATCGCTGTTTCGGCTCTACCCGTTCCGGTTGAGCATGGCGCTGGCGCGGCCACTTCACGTGTGCGCGGTGGCGATGACGCCGCTGACGGTCACGTTCGAGTTCTTCGCGTCGGTCTTTATGCGCCTGGCCGGCCTTGAGCGCGCGAAGAAGGAACTGTTCGTGAGTCGCGAGGAGCTCATTTTCATTGCCCGCGAAGGCGAACTGGCCAGCCAGCCGTCGGCGGAACAGCGCAAGATGATCTCCGGTGTGTTCGAGATGTGCGCCACGCCGGTGCGCGACGTGATGGTGCCGATGGTTTGCGTGCTCGCCGTGACGCCGCAAACCTCCATCGCCGAGGTGTTGCGACAGGCGCGCGAGCGCAACTTCTCACAACTGCCGGTGCTCGACGCGGCTGGCAATCTCTCAGGCGTCATCAACGTCTTCGAGATTCTCTTCAACGACGGTGATGTCACCACGAAGACCGCCGCCGATTTCTGCCGGCCTGCGCCGACGGTGGACAGCGCTGAGCCACTCGACCGAGCGCTGGCGCGTTTGCGCGGCGCCGCCATGCCGATGGCCGTGGTGTTCGACGTGAAAAAACGGCCGCTGGGCGTGGTGACGATCACGGATCTGGTCGAGAAGATCGTCGGCGAAATCGCGTTGTAGGCTGCTGCGCGGGAGATGGAAGGACGCGCGGAGCGGACAGAACTTCGCGACTTCCCTGTTCAAATCCCCAACCGGCTTACTAGCGCTTCTTGCCTTTGAACGCGCTCGACATGGCCTGCGCCATCTCACGCTCGGCGGTGCGGCGCTTGATGTCCTCGCGGCGGTCCACCTGCGTCTTGCCCTCGGCGAGGGCGATCTCGATTTTGGCGACGTTGCGTTTGTTGAAGTAGAGCTTGAGCGCGACGAGCGCCTTGCCTTTGGTGGCCATCTGGCCCATGAGGCGGTGAATCTGGTCGCGGTGGAGCAGGAGCTTGCGCTGGCGGGTCGGGTTGTGGTTCCAGATGTTGCCGTGGGAGTATTCGGGGATGTGGGCGTTGAAGAGCCAGACCTCGTCCTTGTCGAGCCGCGCGAAGGCGTCGTTGATCGTGGCGCGGCCGTTGCGGAGGCTCTTGACCTCCGTGCCGGTCAGCACGATGCCGGCCTCCATCGTTTCGAGGATGGCGTAGTCGTGGTGCGCTTTGCGATTGGTGGCGATGACGAACATGTTGTGCCGCCGAATCTAGCCCGTCGCTCGCCAGTGGAGCAAGACAAACGGCGTTATTCTCACTTTGCTGGGCGCAACTTGGCACCCGCGCCATCAAGCCGTGAGCCAGAGTTCATCCCAGTGGCCGTTGTCGCGAGCTTCTTCCAAACCATCCAAGTGGCGCAGGCCGCCGCGGGTCCAGAACTGCCCGG
>JBAYFL010000015.1:0-157303 GCA_041667205.1 Verrucomicrobiia bacterium
AGTGATGATGCTCTTCGATCTCCAGTCCGACCCCGGCGAACAGAAGGACGTGGCCGCCGACCATCCGGAGATCGTCGCGCGGTTGAAGGCTCTCTACGACCGGATGAACAAGGACGTTCCCCCGCCACCTGCGGCGCCGAAAAGGAAGAAACGATGAACGCAAACAGAAGCAGAATACGCACAGGCATCGTTCTCGCTATTGTCTGGGGCGCTCTTGGCTTATCTTCGGCGTTCGCATCGGCGGCCGGGAAACCCAACATCGTTTTCATTCTCGCCGACGACCTCGGCTACGGCGATGTCGGTTGTTTCGGCCAGCGGGAAATCCAGACGCCGAACATTGACCAGCTTGCCAGCGAAGGAATGAAGTTCACGCACTTCTATTCCGGCGCGAGCGTCTGCGCGCCGTCGCGCTGCGTGCTGATGACCGGCAAGCACGGCGGACGCTGCCGCGTGCGAGGCAACGCGCCGACAACGCAGCGGTTGAAGCAGTCTCTCATGCCCGACGATATGACCGTGGCTGAGGTGCTGAAGAAGGCCGGCTACGCGACGGCGCTCGTCGGCAAATGGGGCCTCGGCGACGCCGACACGCCCGGCCATCCGTTGGAGCAGGGCTTCGACAGTTTCTTTGGCTACCTCGATCAGGTTGATGCGCACGTCTATTTCCCGGAATGGCTGTGGCGCAATCGCGAAAAGGTAAAGCTGCCGAACGAGGTGCGGCCCATTCCCGTCGGCAAGGACGGCGCGTGGGGCACTGGCGGCATCGCGACGAAGAAAGTCGCCTACAGCCCCAAACTGATGCTCGACGAGGCGCTCGGGTTCATCGAGCGCAGCAAATCACAGCCGTTCTTCCTCTATTTCGCCACGACGATCCCCCACGCGAACAACGAGGCCGCCAAGGAACTCGGCAACGGCGCCGAGGTGCCCGACCTTGGCATCTACAAAGACAAGCCGTGGCCCGCGCCGGAGAAAGGCTACGCGGCGATGATCACTTATCTCGACGCGCAGGTCGGAGTGATTCTGAAGCGGCTCAAGACGCTCGGCCTCGATGACAATACGCTGATTATCTTCACGTCCGACAACGGGCCGGAACTGAAGCAGTTTACCGGCTACGACACGACGTTCTTCAAGTCCTCCGGCCCGTATCGCGGTTTCAAGCGCGATCACTCCGACGGCGGCATCCACGTGCCGTTCATCGCGCGCTGGCCGGGCAGAATCAAAGCCGGCAGCGCGAACGAACACGTCGGCTACTTCGGCGACTTCATGGCCACAGTGGCGGAACTCGCCGGCGTCAACGTGCCGCCGGCATCCCTGCCGGCGCGGTCCGCAACCAGCCGGCAAGATGCCGGCGCTACGCTCGACAGTATCAGCTTTGCGCCGACGTTGCTGGGCCGCGCGGTCGGGCAGCAGCGCCATGAGTTTCTCTACTGGGAATACCACGGCGCCGGCTCATCGCAGGCGGTCCTGCTCGACGGCCGTTGGAAAGGCCTCCGCAACGAACGCCGCGCCGCGTCGCTCGAACTCTACGACCTGCGCGCTGACGCCGCCGAGGAGCGCAACGTCGCAGCCGCGCATCCCGACATTGTCGCGAAGATCGAGGCGCGCTTGAAAACCGCGCGCGAAGACTCCGCCAACTGGCCGCTTCGGGAACCGCCCTTGCCTGCGAAGATCGGCGGAAGGAACAAACCATGAAACCGTCCCATCGCTTCAGCATCTTCCTTGCGCTGTTCTGCGTTTGTTGCTGCCAGCTCATCGCCGCCGTGGGTTCCAAACCCAACATCCTCGTCATCGTCGCTGATGACATGGGCTATGCCGACAGCAGTGTGCAAGGTTGCACCGACGTGGTGACGCCGAACATTGACTCGCTCGCGAAGAACGGCGTGCGGTTCACCAACGGCTACGTCAGCGGCTGCGTGTGCAGCCCGAGCCGCGCGGGCATCATCACGGGCCGTTACCAGCAACGCTGTGGCCACGACGCGAACCCGAAGGGCCAGTTCGGCCTCGACCTGAAAGAGACGACGATGGCGCAGCGGATGAAGGCAGTGGGCTACGCGACAGGCATCACGGGCAAGTGGCACCTCGGCGAGCAGAAGGAACAGATGCCGCTCGCGCGCGGGTTCGATGAGTTCTACGGCATCCTGCCGCACGGCATCGCGGCGGAGAAAAAAGGCAGCGGCGTGGTGGTCTATCGCGGCTGGGAGAAAGTGGAAACGCCGGCCGACCACACGGTGAAGTTCGGCGAGGAAGCAGCCGCGTTCATCGAGCGGCACAAAGGCGAGCCGTGGTATCTCTATCTGCCGTTCACGGCGGTCCATGCACCGCACGTCGCGCCGGAAAGCTACGCAAAGAAGTTCGCGCACATCGAGGACAAAGGACGCCGCCAACTTTGCGCGATGATCTCCGTGATGGACGACCGCATCGGCGCGGTGCTGGCGAAGCTGCGGGATATGAAGTTGGAAGAGAACACGCTCATCTTCTTCGTCAGCGACAACGGAGGACCGCAATCGCGGACGGTCCACAATGGTCCGTTGCGGGGCGGCAAGTGGACGGTGTGGGAAGGCGGCATCCGCGTGCCGTTCATGGTGCAATGGAAAGGTCGCATCGCGCCCGGCCGCGTGCTCGACACGCAGGTTATCGCGCTCGACTTTCTGCCCACAGCGCTCGCCGCTGCCAAGGCGAATGTGAAGCCGGAGTGGAAACTCGACGGCGTCAATCTTCTGCCGTTGCTTGAGGGCAAGACCGACAAGCTTGAGCGCGAGGCGCTCTTCTGGCGATTCGGCGTGCAGTTCGCGGTGCGTCAGGACGACTGGAAACTGGTGAAGGCTTCCAAGGACATGCAGCCGGCGTTATTCAACCTCGCCGCCGACCTCGGCGAGAAGAACGACCTCGCCGCGCAGCAGCCCGAAAAGGTGAAGCAGCTCGCCGCGCTTTGGGAATCGTGGAACGCGCAGAACATCCCGCCACGCTGGGAAGACCAGCGTTGGAACGGCGGCGAGGATCGGAAAGCGAACAAAGCAGGAAAGAAGCGCGGCCGCAAAAACTCCGCAACGAAATGACCGCCGGCGTGTTTAATTGAGCCTGAATCATTGGTGAAACGCCGGAACTGAAGCGGTTGCTCCGCCCAACGGCCCGCCGTGCGAAACGGGCTTCGAGGCCGTTCGCTTTACCTCATCGCGAGGGCAGTGAACAAGAAGCCGGTGATTCAGCTTTAACCAAAGCTGAAGGCAGGTTTAAGAATGCAAGGGCCATTGTTGTCTTTTTACGGCGAGCGCGGCACGTGAAGCTTGCCAAGCTGGAGATACTGGCTGAAGGAAAGTGAACGATATGAAACGTCTCATCACCTCGCTCGTTGACGTGCTGCTGCTGGCTCCTTTGGTTGTGCAGCAGGCTGCTGAAAAGCTGCTTTACCCCAAACGACTTTACCCTGTCGCTCAGCGAAGAACGGTTCTGGGGTCTTGGCACTTGGGAGACAAAAGGCGGCGCGCTGCGAGTGAGATAACATTCCCCACGAACATGAAAACACTTCTGCTTTTCCTGCTCTGTGCCCTCTCTGTTGCTGCAGCCCAAACCCACGCTGCCGAGCAACCAAAGCCGAACTTCCTCGTCGTTCTCACCGACGATGTCGGGTGGGGCGACTACGCTTGCTACAACCCGAAGAGCAAGATCCCCGCGCCGAACGTGGACCGGCTCGCGCGCGAAGGCATGCGGTTCACGCACGCGCACACGCCCGCCGCGCTGTGCTCGCCGACGCGCTACTCGATCCTCACCGGCAATCATCCCTGGCGCGGACGCGCTCCCGGCAGCACTTGGGGTTTTCATGTGCCCTCGCAAATCCTGCCGGGGCAGAAGACGGTGACGAACCTGCTCAAGGACGCGGGCTATCACACCGCGATGTTCGGCAAGCAAGGCTTCGGCGGCGAACACGCAAAGCTGGCCGACGGCAATCCCGATTTCACCAAGCCAATGATCGAAGGACTGCGCGCGTGGGGCTTCGATTACAGCGCCATCATCCCGCGCGGGCATCAGGCGCTGCCGCTGTTGTTCCTCGTGAACGAACTGCCGGAAGTCGGCGCGGACAAGCTCATCCAGGGCAAGACCGTCCAGCGCGGCGTGTGCGTGGATTACTCCGAGCCGGGCTGGGACCACAGCAAGGTCGGCGCGCGGCTGCTGGATCACGCGGAGAAATTCCTCGACCTTCATCAGCGCGAACGCGAGAACACGCCCTTCTTCATGCACTTCTGCACCGATGGCGGCCACGCGCCTTATGTGCCGGCCGATGCCATCCGCGGCACGGCCTTAAAAGGGCAGACGAAAATGACCGAGCACGCCGACATGGTGATGGAGCCGGACATCCTGCTCGGCAAACTCATGGCGATGCTGGAGCAGCGCGGCCTGCTTGCCAATACCGTCATCTGTTTTACCAGTGACAACGGCGGCCTGCCCTATGAGCGCAACTTCGGCCACGACGCGGTCGGCGGTTTGCGCGGGAAGAAGAGTTTCATTTTTGAAGGTGGCCATCGCGTGCCGTTCCTGGTGCGCTGGTCCGGCAAGATCGCCGCCGGCAGCGTGCGCAATCAGTTCGTCTGCATCCATGACATCGCGCCCACGTTGGTCGAACTGGCAGGCGCAAAGGCGCCCGCCGACCAATGCCTCGACTCTGTGAGTCTTGCGCCCGTGTTACTCGGCCAGCGCGATGACAACCGGCCTGTGCGCCGCACCATGCTCATCGAATCCTCGCCCGGTCGCGACGTGAATCAAGACGGTGGCTTTGCTGACGCGAGTGTGGTGCTCACCCGCGAAGGCACGGTCGCCGCCGCGCGTAAACAAGTTCCCGCCGCCAAGGCTCAAGCCAGAACGAAAGGCAAAGGCAAACGCGCTGGCAAGATTCGGCCCGATGAGGCTGCCAAGATGCCCAGTCAAGGCATCGCCCACGCGATCTACGAAGGCGACTTCAAGCTGATGCTGGACGTGAATAAAGACGCGCCCGCTGCGCTCTATGATTTGAAGAACGATCTCGCCGAGCGGAAGAACCTGATCGCCGAACCTGCGCACGACGAACGCGTGAAGCGCATGGAAGCCATCTACCGGGCCATCCGCGCATCCAAACGCAGCGTGGACATCATCGCCGCGCCGCCGGCTCAACCATGAACGTCACGCGTATCACGGGCGACATGTCGTTGTTCAAGGAAGCGCTGATTTCCGTCGCCGAGCGGAAACATCAAGGCTACAGCGATACCAAGAACAATCGCCGAAAGAAGTGAATCGAACCATCACCATGAAACGCATCGTTGCACTTATCGTCGCGCCGGCCTTGGCTGTGGTGCTTTCAACTGCGCCGTGTGCGGGCGCGCCGGCGAACCGTTCGTTGCCCGTGGTGTATGACGTGGACATCGTGATCGCGGGCGGCGGCTGCGGCGCGGCGGCTGCGGCGGTAGCGGCTGCGCGCGCGGGCGCGAAGGTGTTCCTGCTGGCGCCGCGCAACTACCTCGGCGAGGACGTCGCCGGTTCGATGCAGCTTTGGTTGGAGCCGGGCGAAGTTCCCGCCACGGAACTGGCCCGCGCGATGTTCTCCGACCCCGCCGACCTGGCGAACGCGGGCTTTCCCTACACCTACAAGACCGACCAGCCGGCGAACAAAAAACATCCCGACACCGCGCCGCCGTCACACCTCTGCGGGCGGCACGAGGTCGTGGACGCGCAGCACGACAGCGTCCAATACGACGCCGATGTGACCATCACCGCCGTCCTGAACGAGCCTCAGTTCGTGCGCGCGGCGGAACTTAAGGCGTTCAACCGCTCGCGCGATTTCCAAGTGAAAGACGCGCAGGTGGACATCAGCGCCGACGGCAAGAAGTGGCGGAAGCTTGGGACGTTTGTGTGCGAGAACTTCGGCGGCAAGGGCACCGTGCTCATCCCGATCAACGAGCGCATCAGCCACGCGCGGGTGCTGGTCCGCCGCGCGGCCTCCGCGAAACGGCTCCTGCTCGGCAGTCTCACGTTCCTGCCGCCGGAGCCGCCGCCGGGCACCGCGAAGTCGTCCGTCGTGCGGCCGATGCACGTCAAGACGACGCTGGAGAACGCGCTGCGCACGGCAAAGGTGGAGTTCCTCTTCGGTTGCTACCCGTCCGAACTGCTCACCGACGCGGCCGGCCGGCCCGCGGGCCTCGTAATGGTCAACCGCATGGGCCGCCAAGCCGTCCGCGCGAAGGTCGTCATTGACGCCACCGAGCAGGGCGTGGTCGCGCGCATGGCGGGCGTGAAGTTCAGCGAGTTCAAGAGCGGCCGGGAGACGTTGCAATGGGTGACGATTGCAGAGGAGGCACATATAGGTGCTTGTCCAAGGCAGTTGCCGTTCCCGGTCACAGTCTTGGACATGAAAGGCCAGCGAGTCACGAAGCAGAAGGCGTCGTGGTTTGTGTATGACTTATACGTGCAACTGCCTGACGACAGTTGGCCGGCGCGCGCGAAACTGGAGCAACAGGTCCGCGACCTCTTCTACCATCCGACACAGTTGTATTCCGCCGACGCGCCGTGGTTGGTGCCGACGTGCGCGATTCGCGGCGCGCAGCAAGGGTCGTCGGACTGGCCGGGCGCGGAGCGCTTACCGCTTGATGTCTGCCGTCCCGCAGACTTGAAGCAACTCTGGATTCTCGGCGGCTGTGCCGACGTGCCGCGCGCTCACGCCAAGAAACTCCAGCGGCCCGTCACCATCATGCAACTCGGCGAGCGCATCGGCAAAACCGCCGCGGAGGAAGCGCGAGGTCTCTCGCGTCCCGCCGAAGTCAAAGTGGTGGCACTGTCGCCAAAGGGGCCGGTTCATGACGGCGAGGTGAAGGAGTTTCTCGGCGGCCTGCGGCCTGTGCCGCTCGCGCCAGGCATTCCGGAGTCGGCGCGACCGTTGCCGTTGCTGGGCCACTACGATGTCGTCGTCGTGGGTGGCGGCACCTCGGGCGCGGCGTCGGGCATCGGCGCGGCGCGGCAGGACGCGCGCACGTTGGTGCTGGAATACCTCCATGGTCTCGGCGGCGTCGGCACGCTCGGCATGATTGGCAAATATTGGTATGGCAACCGCGTTGGGTTCGCCGACAAGGTTCCGCAGAACCCCATCGAGGTGCGGATGGAATACTACCGGAGCGAGCTGCGCAAAGCCGGCGCGGACATCTGGTTTGGCGTCATCGGCTGTGGTGCGCTCGTCGAGGGCAATCGTCTCAAAGGCGTCGTCGTCGCCACGCCCTACGGTCGCGGCGCGGTGACGGCGGACGCGGTCATTGACGGCACCGGCAACGCTGACATCGCCGCTGCCGCGGGCGCGGAGACGCGGTTCGTGGAGGACTTCTTCGCGTTGCAGGCCGCTCACATGCCGCCGCGCGAAGTCGGCGCGAGCTACATTAACGGCAACATCCCTGCCGTGGACCCGGCCGACCCGCTCGATGTGCGCGAGGCGTTCATGGCGCGCGCGGGGCGCTACTTCGACCGCGGGCAGTTGATGGACGCGCGCGAGCGCCGCCGCATCGTGGGCGACTACTGCCTCGACTGGCTCGACCAGATCAACCGGCGCACGTTCCCCGACAGCATCGTGCTGGGCAAGAGCGACTACGACAGCCACGGCTACCAGATTCATCCTTACTTCATGCTCAAACCGACGCGCCCGCCGGACAATTACAAGCACAACTACACCAGCTACGTGCCGTATCGTTGCCTGCTGCCGCGCGGCCTCGAAGGCATCCTCGTCGTCGGCCTCGGCATCAGCGCGCACCGCGACGCCATGCCGATTGTGCGGATGCAGCCCGACTTGGGAAACCTCGGCTACGCGGCCGGCGTGGCGGCGGCGATGGCCGTGCGCGATCACAAGACCCCGCGGCAGATTGACGTGAAGGCGCTTCAGCGGCACTTGGTCGAGGTGGAGAATCTCCCCGGCAACGTCCTGAGCGACCGCGATTCGTTCCCCCTGCCCGACACCGAGATCGAGAACGCTGTGCGCCGCGTGGCCCGCGACTACGATGGTCTCGAAGTGCTCCTGACCGATTCACCCAGAGTCCTGCCGAAACTCCGCGCCGCCCACGACGCCGCGCCAGCCCAACAGAAACTCGCCTACGCCCACGTGCTCGGCATCATGGGCGACGCTCACGGAGTGGATACGTTGCTCGCCGAGGCGAAGCGGCGACTGCAACAGAACGATCTCGCAATTCGCAAGGAAGCGGACGGCATGGATCGCGTAGCGCAGCTTGTGTGGGCCTTGGGCCGCTGCGGCGACCGCCGCGTGGTGCCTGTGTTGTGCGAACTGGCCGCGAAACTCGCGCCCACCGAATATGTCCGTCTGCGCGCCATCGCTGTCTCGTTGGGCGCGATCCGTGATCCTGCTGCCGCGCCTGCGCTGGCCGCGCTGCTCAAGGCCAAAGCCGGCGCCAACGACACCATCGAGCTGATGACCGCCTGCGCGCTCTTTCGCTGCGGCGATCCGGACGGCTCCGCCCGCCGCGCGCTGGAACGATTTGCCGCCGGCACCAACGGCCCGTTCGCCCAACTGGCGTGGCAGGTCATCGAGTCCCGGCGCGATGGGAAGCGATGAAAGCGGACGAAAGGAAACCATGAATCCAACATGCCATCCCATCGCCGTAATCCTCACGGCGCTCGGCCTTGTCTTTGGCCAGTGTGTCGTTGCCAAGGAACCGTCCGCGCCCGCCAAACCCAACATCCTGCTCCTTGTCGCCGACGATCTCGGTTGGGCCGACGTGGGCTGGCACGGCGGGAAGTTTAAGACGCCCGCTCTGGATCGGCTCGTGCGCGGGGGCGTGGAACTCGACCGCCATTACGTCCAGCCAGTCTGCACACCGACGCGCACGGCGTTCATGAGCGGGCGCTGGACAAGCCGGTTCGGGCCGCACGTGCTCGCGCCGTCGAACTCGCGCGCATTTCCGGCCGGCACGCCGACGATCGCCTCCGCGCTCAAGCAGTGCGGCTACACGACGCACATCTCCGGCAAGTGGCACCTCGGCGCCAAGGCCGAATGGGGGCCGAACCATTACGGTTTTGACCACAGCTACGGTGCGTTCTGCGGTGCGGTGGACCCGTGGACGCACAAGTATCGCCCCGGCCCCTTCGAGGACACGTGGCACCGCGACCTCAAGCGCCTCGATGAGGAGGGCAACGCCACCGAGCTGGTCGCGCGCGAGGCGCTGAAATGGATACGCCAGAAGAAGGCGCCGTGGTTCATCTACGTGCCGTTCTTCGCCATCCATATCCCGGTGGACGCGCCGGAGGAATACAAGCGCCTCTACGCAGGAGTGAAGTTCGACGACGATCCGGCGAAGAACGACTCGCTGCTGCGGCTCGCGGCGTTCGTCACACAGCTCGACACGAAGGTGGGCGAGTTCATCACCGCGCTGGAGGAGACCGGCCAGCGCCGCGACACGCTCATCGTGTTCACCTCCGACAACGGCGGCCAGCTTGGCGGAAGAAATCCCTACGTCGGCAAAGTTGCCGATTCGCCCGCGTTGAGCAGCAACCTGCCATTGCGCGGCCACAAGAACACGCTTTACGAAGGCGGCGTGCGCGTGTCCGCGTTCGCCAACTGGCCCGGCAAGCTCGCGCCGCGCAAGCTCAGGGCGCCGCTCCACGCTGCCGACTGGATGCCGACGCTGACAAAGCTCGCCGGCTGGCAGCCGCCCGCGGGCCTGAAGTTCGACGGCATTGACGCGTGGCCGGTGTTGACCGGCGCGGTTGAGAAGCCGACGCCGCGCACCATCTACATCCCACATCCATCGGGTGCGATTGTGTTACGCGACGGCTGGAAGCTCATCGCCCGCAAAAAGACGAAGAAGAACAAGGCGGGCATTGAGCTGTTCAATGTCACCGCCGATCCGTTCGAGGAGAAGGAGCTTGCGCAGGCCGAGCCGGAACGGGTGAAGGCATTGCAGGCCATTCTCGCCGACCTCCGTGCTGGCGACTTGAAGGAGATGCCGAAGGACGCCGGCGACGGTGTGGTGGACAAGGCGGATAAGTAATCCCCAAACATGAATACGCATATCCGCTCACTCGTCTGCCTGCTCACGGCCGTTGCCGCTTCTGTTCTGTTGGCGGCCGATGGGGCGCAGAGTTGGTATCATCTCGAAGGCCCGCTGCGCGGCTCGCTCAAGAGTGACGCGCCGCTGCCGCTCTACGATCCACAGCCGGAGCATCTCTGGAACCGGTTGTTCGCCGCGTTCTACATCCGGCCAAGCGCGCTGCCGTCGCGGCCGGAGTATCCGCAGGATTCAACGAAGCTGGACGAATGGGACCGCAAGCTGCGCGCCGGGAAACTGCCGCGCGGCCCGGTGGTCCGGCGCATCGAAGGTGGTGACGTGCTCGGGTTCCTGGCGTGGCCCAAGACGCGGCACTATTCCGAGCCGGCGCCGTTCCAGCGCGCGGACAAGTTGCTGGACGAGTTTCTGGAGACGCGGGGCGAACGGCTCATCGCCGATCCGCTGAAGCGGGCGTTCTTCCAGCGCGACCTGTGGGCCGTCTTCGACCATCTCGCAGGCCAGAACATCGCCCATTTCGGCGATGCCGACTTGGCGAGACGGCGGGCCGCGGCGGCGGATTACAAGATCGAACCGGAAGAACTCCAGCGCGACGATGCGGGAGCGATCCAGCGCCGTGAGACGCTCTGCCGCAAACTGGCCGTGGTCATCCGGCGGCTCGCGTTGCCAAAGTCCGCCATCGCAGCCTTGTCGGACAACTATGCGGCGGCGACCGGGTCGGGGCAGTTTCCGGCTCGGCACGAGTTCGATTGTCGCAGCAACTATCTGCCGCCCGGTTTGCTGTCCCGGCCTGACGAGTGGGTTGAGACGGACAACGCTGCCGGATCGCAGCACCGCGAAAAAGCAGAAGGGCAACTGGCCTACACGTCGTGGAGCATCCGCGGGCGGTCGTATTATCGCGTCTTCTGGCGTTTCCCCGAGGGGCGTCGGGCGGTCGAGGATTACCTCCGCTACCTCCAGCGCGAGGGAGTGGATTGGGAGAGGAGCGCGCGGCAGGGTTACATCCGGCTCAAGCGCGACGTGCGGCAAATCCCCGCCGGCACCGAGGCGACCATCGTCGAGTTCATGGTGGTCCTCGACGAGAAGCTCAATCCCGTTCCCACGCGCGTCGTCGAGTTGGTGCATCTGAGCGTTTATAAGAACGTGGACGGCGCGCCGGACCCGCAGACCAACACCGGCCGCGGGTGGATCGTGCGGCAATACGTGGCCCGTCGCCGGCTTCTGTTCGACGGCTTGAAGCAGGGCGGTCTGGAACGGGTGCCCGATGACGCGCCCAGCTATCGCGTGCTGCTGAACTCGCCAAAGGACTGGGGCGAGTTTGGCCGCCAGCAATCGGTGGTGCAAACGTGCCTCCACTGCCACATGCACGAACGGGAGCGGGTCGGCGTCCACAGCTTGAACTCGATCTCCTGCCATGTTCCGGAACACGGCATGCCGGGCATCGTCATTCCGATGGGCGCCGGCGACATCAAGACCTACTCCCGCGCTGAGCGCACCGTGCGCTGGAAGCTTGGCCAGGAGGACTACCTGCGGTTGGTGGAGTATGCGCGCCGGCCGATGACGGCCCCACAACAAGAACCGAAGCCATCAACACGAGGAGCGGGCAAATGACGATGACCACACTGAGACTGTTTCTCTGCCTGTTGCTGTTGTCGTTGTGCTGCGGCTCGGATGTTACTGCGACGGACAAGCCCAACATCGTCCTCATCCTTGCCGACGACCTCGGCTACAACGACCTCTCCTGCCAGGGCGCGATCAAGCTCAAGACGCCCGGCATTGACCGCATCGCGAAGGAAGGCGTCCGGTTTACTGACGCGCATACACCGGCTGGCGTGTGTTGCCCGACGCGCTACGGCGTGCTGACCGGGCGCTATCCGTGGCGGCGGGCGCAAGTTTGTTGGGCCTCGCCCGGCGCGGCACTGCTCATTGAAGCGGGGCGAGAGACAACCGCCTCAATGCTCAAGCGCGCCGGCTACACCACCGGCATCGTCGGCAAGTGGCATCTCGGTTTTGGCACTCTCGAAAAACGCGTGGACTGGAACGGCGACCTCAAGCCCGGTCCGCTGGAAGTCGGCTTCGATTATTGTTTCGTTGATGTCAGCAATCGCTGGGGTGTTTACGTGGAGAACCACCGGATTCTCGGACTCGATCCCAACGATCCCATCCGACCCGGCAGAGGAGAAAAACGCAACGGCGGCAATTCGGCGTTCACGATGAAGAACGAGGAGAACGCCCGCGTGCTGCACGAGAAGGCCGTCGCGTTCATCGAGCGGAACAAGGAGAAGCCGTTCTACCTTCACTACGTGCCGAACAACATCCACACGCCGTTGACACCGAACAAGAAGTTCGCCGGCACCAGCCAGGCCGGCAAATACGGCGACTTCGTGCATGAGCTGGATTGGTCGGTCGGCGAGCTGCTCGCGACGCTCGACCGGCTCAAGCTGGCCGACAACACGCTGGTCATTTTCACGAGCGACAACGGTGGCGTGTATGAAAAGGAAGGCTTCGGTGCCGGACACCGCTCGTGCGCGCCGTTCAATGGCCAGAAAGGCGATGTGTGGGAAGGCGGCAACCGCGTGGCGTTTCTCGCGCGCTGGCCGGGCCGCATCGCGCCGGGGACGACCTCGCCGCGGCTGCTTTGCCTGACTGATATGATGGCGACGTTCGCGGCGATCACCGGCCAGACCATGCCAACTGATGCCGGCCCTGACAGCTTCAACGCGCTGCCAGCGCTGTTCGGCAAGAGCCAGAGCGACGGCGCGCGCACGAGCCTGGTCATGCAGGCGCGTTCCGCGTCCGCGTTCCGGCACAGGAAGCAGGAGGACATCTGGGCCGTGCGCGATGGAAACTGGAAGCTGGTGATGGGCCAAGGCTCCGGCTACTCGACCGAGAAGACCGAACGCGCGCCGTATCTCAAGTTCGCGCAGGTCGGCATGGTCAACAGCGACTTCACACCCGATGGACAGCTCAAACCTGACGCGCCGCCAATGCAGATCTACGACCTCGCCACCGATCCCGGCGAAACGAAGAACCTCTATCGCGACCATCCGGAGACTGTCGCGCGCCTGACGAAGCTCTTCGAGCAACTGCGCGATGCCAAAGGCTCCATGCTTCGACAATGACCGCAAACTCCACCACGTCATTATGAAAAACATCCCTTCCTCCACCGCTCTCCGTCTTGCGCTCTGGCTGTGCACACCATGCGCATTGCTGGCAGAAGACAAGACGCTCAACGTGCTGTTCGTCGGGAACAGCTTCACGGCGCGGCACAACCTTTCGCAGGTCGTCAAGACGATGGTCGAGGCCGGCCGGCCGGGACTGAAGTTTGAGGTGACCACCGTCATTTACGGCGGGCGCACGCTCAAGGACCACTGGCGGCTCGGCACGCAGAACTTCGTGAAGCTGGCGAGCCTGACTGCCGCGGAAGAACAGGCCACGATCCAGTCGTTGCGCGCCGCTGCGAAAGACACCAAGGACAAATACGCCGCGGGGGCGTTGAGGCGGCACGAGGAGTTGGCCAAGACGCTGGACCGGCCGCATCGCAAGTGGGACATCGTGGTGTTGCAGTCCTACCGCGACGACATGCCCGACAATCCGCACTATGTCGAGTATGCGCCGAAGTTCGCCGAACTCATCCGCGCGCAGGGCGCGCGCGTGGTGCTCTACGAGACCTCGCCCCAGACGCAGAACGAGAAAGCGCTGACCGCCACGCCCGACGCCGCGCCGGTGCTCGCGAAGGAAAAGATCGTCGCCGCACTGGCCAAGCGCATCAACGCGACCGTCGTGCCGATGGCGATGGTGGCGCTGTATTGTCAGACCACCCGGCCTGACTTCACGCTGCGTTTCGTCAACGACTCGCATCTGAACCAGACGATGGCTTATCTGACGGCCTGCACGTTTTACGGTGCGTTGTTCGACCGCAGCCCCGAGGGACTGGCGCTCGACAAGATCACCGACATCCGCTACCTCGACAACAAGCACCGGGACAAGGACCGCGACGGCGGCCCGATTACGCGTGTGTTTTCCG
This sequence comes from Verrucomicrobiia bacterium, assembly GCA_041667205.1. Lineage (GTDB taxonomy): Bacteria > Verrucomicrobiota > Verrucomicrobiia > CAIQCK01 > CAIQCK01 > CAIQCK01. Next base: position 14,044 of record JBAYFL010000015.1, read on the forward strand.
TGAAGGATCGCGCCGACCTGCAGCGCATCGCGTGGGAAGGCCTGAAGAAATTCCGCGCGCTGGCCGGGGAAGGCCAATGATGGTGCGCCGGGTGACGTGACGAGGAACGCTGAACCCGCTGCCATGCTGCAAGATCAATCCAACGGAACACACTCCATGATCGTGAACTCGACAAAACTCCGCATCGGTTTGCTTGTTGCCTTCCTAGCTTCGTGCGTCCTGCTTCAGGCCACGACTCCCAACGTCGTCCTCCTCTTCGTTGACGACATGGGTTACGGCGACATTGGGCCGTTTGGCTCGACCAAGAACCGCACGCCGCAGCTCGACCGCATGGCGAAGGAAGGGATGAAGTTCACCAGCTTCTACGCCGCGCCGGTTTGCTCGGTGTCGCGCGCGCAGGTGATGACCGGCTGCTACGGCGCGCGCGTCTCGATTCCCGGCGTGTTCCCGCCCGGCTGCGCGCACGGCATCAACAAGGACGAGCACACACTGGCGGAACTGATGAAGGCGCAGGGCTACGCGACGATGTGCATTGGCAAATGGCACCTCGGTGACCAGCCGCCGTTCTTGCCGACGCGGCACGGGTTCGACCATTACTTCGGCCTGCCCTACTCAAACGACATGAAAAAGAAGGCGAAGGCCAACGGCGAACTCGTAGTGCCGCTCGTGCGCGACGAGCAGGTGATCGAGTTGCTCACCGACGAGGCGCAGAACCGCATCGTCGAACGTTACACGGACGAGGCGGTGAAATTCATCACACGGAACAAGGAGAAGCCGTTCTTCCTCTACCTGCCGCACACGGCCGTGCATACGCCGGTCCATCCGGGCGCGGCGTTCGCGGGGAAGTCGGCCAACGGGCGCTTTGGCGACTGGGTCGAGGAGGTGGACTGGAGCGTCGGGCGAGTGCTCGACACGCTGCGCGAACTCAAGCTCGACCGGAATACGCTGGTCATGTTTACCAGCGACAACGGCCCGTGGCTCATCAAAGGCGCCGACGGCGGCAGCGCCGGGCCGTTGCGCGGCGGCAAAGGCACGACGTGGGAAGGCGGCGTGCGCGTGCCGACGCTGGCGTGGTGGCCGGACAAGGTCGCGCCCGGCAGCGCGTGCGATGCCATCGCGGGCACGATTGATTTCCTGCCAACGTTCGTGAAGCTTGCGGGCGGCACGGTGCCAACCGACAGGAAGATTGATGGCAAGGACATCTCGCCGCTGCTTTTCGGCCAGACGAAAGAGTCGCCTCACGAAGCGCGTTACTACTACCACGGCTACAAACTCCAAGCGGTGCGCGTCGGCCCGTGGAAACTCGCCGTTGCTCCGCAGTCCGAAGGCCGGAAGAAAGGTAACGAAACGGTTCCGGCCTCGCTCGACAAGCCGCGCCTCTACAACCTCGACGCCGACATCGGCGAGCGCAACGACGTGGCGGCCGCGCATCCCGACGTTGTCGCCCACCTCAAGGCGCTGGTGCAGAAGATGGCCGCCGACCTCGGCGACGGCAAACCCGGCCCCGGCGTCCGCCCGGCCGGTTTTGTCGAGAATCCGGTCACGCTTTACCCCACCGAGGACGGCCCAAAACGCAAAGGTGCCGCAAAAACGAAATCACCGCGGGCCTCAAAGAACGCGAAGCCCGTCTCACTCGACGCGCTGAAGGCCGGCGACTCGCTTGCCGGCGAGGCCGCGCCGCAAGTGGCCAACCGGCCGATCACGATCACGTGCGAAGTCGAACCGAAATCGCCGGATGGTGTCATCGTCGCGCACGGCGGCAAAGCGGTCGGTTACTCGCTTTACCTCAAGAGCGGCCGGTTGATGTTCACGGTGCGCGCCGGCAAGGAACCCACGAGCATCGCGGCGAACGAGACGCCCGCCGGCCATTTCTCAGTCGAAGCAACGCTTGCCGCCGGCGGCCAAATGCGGTTGGCGATCAACGGCAAGGAAGTAGCGACCGGCAAGAACGCAGGTCTGTTGCATCGCCAGCCACAGGAAAGGTTCTGTGTTGGTTTCGACGACGCCGTGCCCGTGGCCGACTACGGTGGCAAAGCGAAGTTCGAGGGCACCATCGCGCATCTCAAAGTCACCGCCGGTGTTCCATAAACTCGCGTCTAGCGACTTGGAAACATTCGGCATGAACTCAAAACTCATCACGCTCGTCACCGTGGCCAGTCTCGGTTTTGCCGCAGCGGTTTGCTTTGCCGCCGGCGCGCCGCCAGTCCGTAATCCCAACATCCTCTTCATCCTCACCGAGGACCAGGGCGCGCATCTCGGCGTGCTCGGCACGCCGGGATTGCGGACGCCGCACATGGATGCGCTGGCGCGGTCGGGCGTGTTGTTCCGCAACGCCTTCGTCGCTTACCCGGTCTGTTCCGCCTCGAAAGCCTGCATCTACACCGCCCTGCATAACCACCGCAACGGTATCCTCAACAATACCGTCAACTACCACAAGCCGGCCGCCGAGTTAACACCAGCCCAACGCCGGTTCCCGCTCTACATGCGGAACCGCATCGCCGCGGACATCCCGACGCTGACCGAGTTACTGCGCAGAAACGGCTATTACCAAGGTGCCACACACAAGCTGCACGTCGCGCCGGTCGAGAAGTTCCCTTACGACGAATTCCTGCCGAATCCGACGGGGCCGGTGATGAAGGGGTTCCTGGAGCGCGCGACCGCGACCGGGCGGCCTTGGTTCCTGCTCTACAACATTCCCGACACGCACCGGCCGTATCCCAACAGCGACAAGGTGAAGATTCGCGTCCAGCCGGGCGAGGTGAAGCTGCCGGCGTTCCTGCCCGACACGCCGGTCGTGCGGAAGGATTGGGCGGAATACTTGGCCGGCATCGAGCGAGCCGACACGTTGGTGGGCCAGGCGATGGAAGTCCTGCGCGAGTCGGGCCAGCAGGATCGGACCATCGTCGTCTTCATGGGCGATCACGGCCCCACCTTCCAGCACGGCAAGATGACGCCCTACGACCTCGGCTTGCGCGTGCCGCTGGCTTTCGCCGGCCCGGGCATTCGTGCGGGCACAACCCATGTGCTGGCCAGCGAACTCGACCTGATGCCCACCCTGTTGGACTTGGCCGGTGCTGCCGTGCCGCCCGGCCTGCACGGCATTTCGCTGCGCGGCGTCCTGGAAGGCCGACGCGGCGCAAAGAAGCGCGACTTTGTTTTCGCCGAGATTTCGCACCGTGGCAATCTGCCGAACGCCGGCATGCAGGAACGTGCGATCTTCGATGGCAGATGGAAGCTGATCTATCGCGAGAAGACCGAACCACCCTGGCGGCAAGTGCAGGCCGACAGCAAGGAGTGGCCCAAGTGGGGCAACCGCACCTACGCCGAGACCGTGCGCGTGAAGGAGCAATTCCCCGAAGCCTTCCGCGTCCTCGCCGGGCTGGACCCGCAGAACCTCGGCGGGAAAGTTCCGGCGCTCGAACTCTACGACCTGCAAACCGACCCTGAGGAACTGCACAACCTCGCCGTCCAGCCCGCGCACCAAGTCGAGCGCGACCGTTTGTATGCCGCACTGCGCCAGTGGGTCCAAACCACCGCCGACCCCGCCGTGCAACCACCGTCAACTTCTCCAGAACCAGAGCCATGAAACACATCATTACATTCCTCGCGTCGCTGTGTCTGTTCGCCGGCCACGCCATCACCGCCGAACTTGCGAAACCCAACATTGTCTTCATCCTCGCCGACGACCTCGGCCGCACCGACGTGGGCTTCATGGGCTGCAAGGAGATCCGCACGCCACACCTCGACAAGCTCGCAGCCGCCGGCGCGGTGCTCGACGCGCATTACGTGCAGCCGGTCTGTTCGCCGACGCGCGCGGCGTTGATGACCGGCCGCTATGCCACGCACACCGGCGTCTATACCATCGTGCGACCGCACGCGCCGTGGGGCCTGCCGCTGGAGGAACGGACGCTGGCGCAGGCGTTGCGCGAAGCGGGTTACGAGACGGCCATCACCGGCAAATGGCACCTCGGCGAATTTGAGGAAGCGTATCGGCCGACGCGGCGCGGCTTCGACCACCAATACGGCTTTTGGTTCGGCATGATTGATTATTTCAAGCACACCCGCGACACCACGCTCGACTGGCATCGCAACGACCAACCTTGCAACGACGAAGGCTACTCCACGCATCTCATCGCGAAGGAAGCTTGCCGCCGCATCCGCGAGAAGCAGCCTGACAAGCCGCTTTTCCTTTACCTGCCGTTCAACGCCGTCCACGGGCCGTTCCAAGTCCCTGACAGCTATCTCGCGCCCTACGACAAACTCACCGGCACGCGCCGCACCTACGCCGGTATGTGCTCGGCGATGGACGAAGCCGTCGGCCAGGTTGTCGCGGCGTTGGAAGAAAAAGGCCTGAAGCAAAACACGCTCATCGTTTTCTCCAGCGACAACGGCGGCCCAAGCCCCGGCCGCATCACCACCAACGGCCCGCTCCGCGCCGGCAAAGGAACCATCTATGAGGGTGGCATCCGCGTCTGCGCGTTTGCATCATGGCCCGGCCGCATCCCCGCCGGCACGATCAAGGAGCCGATTCACGCCGTGGACTGGTATCCGACGCTGGTGAAACTCGCCGGCGGCAAGCTGGAGCAAAAGCTGCCGCTCGACGGCCTCGACATCTGGCCGGTGCTCACGCAGGGCACGAAGTCGCCGCACGACGCGTTGATGTTCTGCGGCGGCCGGCCCGAACAAGCCGCCATCCGTATGGGCGACTGGAAGCTGCTGGCCAACGCGAGCGAAGCGGGCGCCGAGAAATCCGAAGGCAAAACCGCTGGCAAGCGGGCGCGTGGCAAAGCGGCCCGCGTCACACACGGCGTGGAGCTTTACAACCTTGCCGACGACATCGGCGAAAAGAAAAACCTCGCCGACGCCCAGCCGGAGAAAGTAAAGGAGCTTCGTGCGAAACTCGACGAGTTGCTCAAGAACGCGGTGCCCAGCGGCGTCGTGCAGGCTGCCACCGCCACCGCCAAGCCCAAACGCCGCAAGCAGAAGTGACATCACCGTCTTCTCGATTGAAGTTTTGAAAACCATGAGCCTCGTTTTCATTCTTGTCGGCGCATTGATACTGGCGCCGCTGGCTCTTCATGCCGCCGACAAACCCAACATCGTCCTCATCCTTGCCGACGACCTCGGCTACGAGTGCATCGGCGCCAACGGCGGCGCCTCCTACAAGACGCCGGTGCTCGACAAGCTGGCGGCCACCGGCGCGCGGTTCGAGCATTGCTACGCGCAACCGCTCTGCACGCCGACGCGCGTGCAGATCATGACCGGCATCTACAACGTCAGGAACTACACCACGTTTGGCCGGTTGGACCCGAAGTGCGTGACGTTCGCCAACATCCTCAAACAAGCCGGTTACGCGACCTGCATCGCCGGCAAGTGGCAGCTTGGCCAGGACGTGGAACTGCCGAAGAAGTTCGGCTTCGACGAAGCGTGTCTCTGGCAGCACACGCGCCGACCGCCGCGCTACGCCAATCCGGGCCTGGAGATCAACGGCGTCGAGAAGGACTACGCCAGCGGCGAATACGGCCCCGATCTCGTTGACGCCTACGCACGCGATTTTATCACGCGCCACAAGGGCCAGCCGTTCTTTCTTTACTACCCGATGATGCTCACCCACTCGCCCTACCAGCCCACGCCCGACAGCGTGGACTGGGACCCGAAGGCCGTGGGCGAGAAGGTGAACCAGAAACCAGAACACTTCGCCGACATGGTGGCCTGCATGGACAAGCTCATCGGCCGGCTCGTCGCGCGGCTCGAGGAACTGGGCCTGCGCGACAACACGCTCCTCGTGTTCCTGGGCGACAACGGCACTGGCCGTGGCACGCGCTCGATGATGGGCGGCCGCGAGGTCCTCGGCGGCAAGGGGCAGACCACTGCCGCTGGGATGCACGTGCCGCTCATTGTGAATTGGCCGGGCAAGGCCGCCGCGGGCAAGGTCTCGCGCGATCTCGTGGACAGCACCGATATTCTCCCCACGATCTGCGAGGCTGCGGGCACGTCCGTGCCGACGGAACTGAAAATTGACGGTCGCAGTTTTCTGCCGCAGGTGCGTGGCGAGCGGGGCCGGCCGCGCGAGTGGGTTTACTCGTGGTATTCGCCGCGCCAGACCGCCAACCTGGCCGTCCGCGAGTGCGCTTTCAACCAACGCTTCAAGCTCTACCGGACGGGCGAGTTCCACGACCTGCGTGCCGACATCGAGGAAAAGCATTCGCTCAAAGTGGAGACGCTGGACGGCGAGGCCGCCGCTGCCGCGAAGCTGCTGCAAGCCGCGCTCGACCGTTGCAAAGACGCCCGGCCCGCCGCCCTCGACAAACTGTTCGACGCGCCGAAGAAACGCGCCGGAAAGAAAGCCGGAAAGAGCAGCAAGCCAACCCCAGCCAAATAATCAACCCGAAACGTGTCATGAGACCTATCCTCCTCCTCTTTACGGTGGTGCTTCTGTGCAGCCAGAGCCTCGCCGCCGACAAGCCCAACATCCTGCTCATCGTCGTGGATGACATGGGCTATTCGGACGTGGGTTTCCACGGCTGCAAGGACATCCCGACGCCGAACCTCGACGCGCTCGCGGCCTCGGGCGTGCGGTTCACCAACGGCTATGTTTCGGGGCCGTATTGCTCGCCGACGCGCGCGGGACTGATGACGGGCCGCTACCAGACGCGCTTCGGCCACGAGTTCAATCCGGGCGCCAACCAGGGGCTGCCGTTGACTGAAAAGACAATCGCCGACCGGCTGAAGGCCGCCGGCTACATCACCGGCTGCGTCGGCAAATGGCACCTCGGCTCGCTGCCGGAGATGCACCCGCAGAAACGCGGTTTCGACGAGTTCTTCGGCTTCCTCGGCGGCGCGCACAGTTACTTTGACGCCGGCGGCATCCTGCGGGGCACCGAGCAGGTCAAGGAGTTGGATTACACCACCGATGCGTTCAGTCGCGAGGCAGTGGCGTTCATTGATCGGCATCGCACGAACGCGAAGCCGTGGTTCCTTTACCTCGCCTTCAACGCCGTCCACACGCCGATGCAGGCCGACGACGCGCGTCTGGCGAAATTCGCCGGCATCGCCGACAAGACGCGCCGGACCTACGCCGCGATGATGTGCGCGATGGACGAAGCCGTCGGCCACGTGCGCATGAAACTCGCCGACGCCGGGCTTGAGAAGAACACGCTTGTCACGTTCATCAGCGACAACGGCGGCCCGACCATGCCTGGTGTTACCGTCAACGGCTCGTGCAACGACCCGCTCCGCGGCTCGAAGCGCACCACGCTCGAAGGCGGCATTCGCGTGCCGTTCGTGGTCGCGTGGCCGGGGCGCGTGAAACCCGGTGTATTCCAACAGCCTGCCATCCAACTCGACCTCCACGTCACCGCGCTGGCTGTTGCGGGCGTGGACGTGAAGCCGGAGTGGAAACTCGACGGCGTGAACCTGCTGCCGTTCCTGAGCGGCGAGAAATCCGGCTCGCCGCACGCCGCGCTCTACTGGCGTTTCGGGGAGCAGATGGCCATCCGTGCCGGCGATTACAAGCTCGTTCGTTACGACAGCAACGCCGACACGCGCACCGGGCGTCGTCAGCCCGTGACCGTGCCCAAGCTCTACAATCTCGCCGCCGACATCGGCGAAACGAAAGACCTCGCCGCCGAGCAGCCCGACAAGCTGAAGGAACTCCAATCCAAATGGGACGCGTGGAACGCAACGCTGGTTCCACCGCTCTGGGGCGGTGGCAAGGTGGGCCGCGACGACGCCGAGCCGGGTGCGCGCGCAAAGGGAAAGCGTAAGAAGAACCGCTGAAACCAACCATCACGGTGGTTGTTAGAAGAATACATATGAATCCACTGACTGCCGCTCTCATTTTGCTGGCCGCCGCTGGCACGCTCTTGGCCTCCGATGCGCCCGCGCCGAAGAAGCCCAACGTCATCGTCTTTCTCGTGGATGACATGGGCTGGATGGACTGCGGCGTGTATGGTTCGAAGTATTACGAGACGCCGAACATGGACCGCTTCGCCACGCGCGCGATGCGCTTCACCGATGCTTACGCGCAGCCGCTCTGTTCGCCGACGCGCGCGAGCCTGCTCACTGGCAAATACTCCGCCCGCCACGGCATCACCACGCCCTCCGGCCATCTGCCGCCGCAGCCGCCGGGATACAAGTTCCTGCCCGACACTGCGTCGCCAAACCAGCCGATGCTGTTGCCGCAGAGCAAAAACTACATGGAGCCGTCGGAATACACGCTGGCCGAGGCGTTGCGCGATGCGGGCTATCGCACCGCGCATATCGGCAAGTGGCACCTTGGCCTCACGCGACCGCACTGGCCGGAGCAACAGGGCTTCGACGTGGCGTTCCACTGTCATCCCGATCCGGGGCCGCCGGGCGGTTACTTCTCGCCCTATGACGTGAAACCCGACGGTGAAGCGCACGGCAACAAGTCGCGCGTCGGCACCATCACCGACGGCCCGGCCGGCGAATACATCGTGGACCGTCTCGCCGCCGAGGCCATCAAGTTCATCGAGGCCAACCGCGACCAGCCGTTTTTCCTCAATCTCTGGAACTACGGCGTCCACGGCCCGTGGGGACACAAGCCGGAATACACGAAGCTGTTCGCGTCAAAGAAAGACCCGCGCGGCGTGCAGGGCAACCCGATCATGGCTTCAATGCTCCGCAGCGTGGACGAGTGTTTCGGCCGCGTCCTCGACACGCTCGACCGTCTTGGCCTCGCGGAGAACACCATCATCGTCTTCAACTCCGACAACGGCGGCAACGTCCACAGCAACGTGCCCGACACCGCGAAGACCGCCAAGGCAGCGAAGAGCAAAAGCGAGTTTCTCTCCGACTGGCGCAAGTGGGCCGGCAACCAACCGCCGACGGTCAACACGCCGCTCCGCGACGGCAAGGGCACGCTCTATGAAGGCGGCACGCGCGTCCCGCTAATGTGGTCGTGGCCCGGCCGCATCAAATCCGGCACCACCAGCGACGCCATCGTCGGTCACGTTGACCTTTATCCGACGTTGCTTGACTTGCTCGGCTTGCCGCGACCGGCGCAGCAGAAGCTCGACGGCGTCAGCTACGCCTGCGTGCTGAAACAAATCGGCCCGCTCGAACGGAAGGCGTTCTTCAACTACTTCCCGCACGGCCGCAGCGCCGGCCGCTGTGGCGGCGTGTGGGTGCGCTCCGGCGACTGGAAGCTTTTCCGCTGGTTCGGCGTGCCCGCGACCCACGAACTCTACAACCTGCGCGACGACATCGGCGAGACGAAGGACCTCGCCGCTGCGCAGCCCGCGCGCGTGAAGGAACTCGATGCGCTCATTGAGGGTTTCCTCGCCAACACCGGCGCGACCTACCCGCGGCCCAATCCTGCCTACAAACCTCCCGCCGCCAAAGCTCCCGCCAAGCCTGCCGACCCGCTCGAAGCCTGGAAGGCGCGGCAGTGCGAAGCTGTCGTCAAGGCCGGCGTGTTGACCGCGACGCCGAAAGGGAAAGCCGGCGCTGCGTTCCTCGGTCACGGTGCGGGCAACGTCACCGGCCCCGCTATCTTGAAACTCCGCGTCCGCAGCAGCGCCGGCGGCGCCGCCAAGCTCGAATGGGTTCCTGGCGGCGCAGGCAAACCGAGTGGCGCGAAGTCCGTCGCCTTCGACGTTCCCGCCGGCGACTGGCGCGAGCTTTTGGTGGACATTCCTGCAACCGGCCCGCTCGGCATCATCCGCCTCTACTTGCCCGCCAGCGACAATCCGCTCGAACTCGATTGGATCGAGTTGCGCGCCAAGTCCGCCGGTGGGAAACCTCAGCGATGGGAGTTCAATTCCAAATGAGCAAGTTCCGGATCGGTTTGTCACTCGTGTTTCTCGGCGGGCTTCTTTGTGGTCGGATGTGTGTGGCCGCCGAGCCGGCAAAACCAAACATCATCGTCATCCTTACCGACGATCACGGCTGGGCCGATCTCGGCGCGCAGGGCGTGCTCAAAGACATCCGCACGCCCAACCTCGACCGGCTCGCGCGCGAGGGCGTGCGCTGCACGGCCGGTTACGTCACCGCGCCGCAGTGCGTGCCGTCGCGCGCGGGTCTGATGACCGGCCGTTACCAGCAACGGTTTGGCATGGATCGCAACGGACACGGGCCGTTGCCGCTCAGCGAGAAGACACTGGCCGAGCGGCTCAAGGCGGCCGGTTACGCCACCGGCATGGTCGGCAAGTGGCATCTCGAAGCGACACGCGAGGACTCGGCGTGGCTCCGCAAGAACCTCCCGGATTTCAAGCCGACGAAGACGGGCAAGCCCGCCGGCGTGCCGCGAGAGAAGAACGCACCGTATCTGCCGGGCGCGCGCGGATTCGATGATTTTTTCCACGGTTATACCGGCACCGTGCATGCGAACTTCAACCTCAAGGGTGAGACGCTGAAACCGGAGGGCGAGATGGTCCAGACCGGTATGTATCGGCTCGACGCGCAGACCGAGGCGGCGCTTGCGTTCATCCGGCGTCGGCATGAGCAGCCGTTCTTTCTTTACCTCGCTTACTTTGCCCCGCACACACCGCTCGAAGCGCCGGAGAAATATCTTAGCCGGTTCCCTGGCCCGATGCCCGAGCGCCGGCGGCTCGCGCTGGCGATGCTCTCGGCGGTTGACGACGGTGTCGGCCGCCTCCTCGACACGCTCGCGGCGCTGAAGCTCGACGAGAAGACGCTGGTCATGTTTACCGGCGACAACGGCGCGCCGCTGCGTGTGAACAAGCCGGACGAGCCTCTGTCGAAAGGCATGGACGCCGGCTGGGACGGCTCGCTCAACGACCCGTGGCTCGGCGAGAAAGGCATGCTCAGCGAAGGCGGCATCCGCGAGCCGTTCCTGTTGCGATGGAAAGGCCGCCTGCCCGCCGGCAAGGTTTATGACCAGCCGGTCAGCTCGCTCGACTTCGCCGCCAGCGCTGTCGCTGCCGCTGGGCTGAAGCATGATAGCGCGCTCGACGGCGTGAACCTTGTGCCCTTCCTTGCGGGCGAATGTGACGGCGCGCCGCACGAGGCGCTTTACTGGCGGTTCTGGCGTCAGGCTGCGGTCCGCTGCGGCCAGTGGAAATTGCTGCACCTTTCCGACGGCACCGAACTGCTCTTCGACCTCGCCAGCAGCGAGCACGAGAAGAAGAACATCATCACCGCCCGTGCCGATATCGCCGCTCAACTGCGCGAGAAGCTGACAAAGTGGACCGCGACACTGAACCCATCCGGTTTGCCCGCCGACCCGCTCTCGCCGGCGGAAATCAAGTGGTTCGCAACCCATCTAGGCACGAAGCACGCCTCGCCGCCCGGCTCGACGCAAGGCTGGTTGGGTCGCAACTGCAAGCTGTCGGTTCGCGACGGCGCGCTGCGGATCGAGGGCCAGGGCAGCGCGTTGTTCATCGCGCGCGCCGGGCTGGACGAGGCTGGCCCCATCGAAGTGCGCCTGCGCGTCCGCAGCGAAAAAGGCGGCCACGGCAAGATCGAGTGGCGTCCCGCCGGCGCAAAGGATTTCGACGGCAAGCACATCGTGAGCTTCACCATCGCAGGCGGCGATTGGCAGGACGCAAAAGTGGTGTTACCGATGGCTGCGGGCGAGAAGCTGATTCATTTGCGGATCTACCTGCCCGCCGCAGTGGGGCCGGTGCAAGTGGCGCGCATCCAGCTCTTCAGCGAAATAGGTGGCAACGAATCGAAGAAGCCCTCGCGTGAGTGGGCCTTCTGAATACGAAGCGGTGGATTCCGCCCCACAGTTTTTGTTCTCTTAAAAAATTTGCGGGAACGGACGTGGCCACCTATATTCCGCGCACTTGGAACCAAACCACATGAACAAAACCCCCATCCGTGTCGCTGTTACCGGCGCTGCCGGCCAAATCGGTTACTCCCTCCTCTTCCGCATCGCCTCCGGCGCGATGTTCGGGCCGGAGCAACCGGTGATCCTCCACCTCATCGAAATCGCGCCAGCGCTGAAGGCGCTCAACGGCGTCGTGATGGAACTCGACGACTGCGCGTTCCCGTTGCTGAAAGGGGTCGTGCCCACCGCTGACCTTAACGAAGGTTTCAAGGGCGTGAACTGGGCGTTGCTGGTCGGCAGCGTCCCGCGCAAGGCCGGCATGGAGCGCAAGGAACTGCTCGGCATCAACGGCAAGATTTTCATCGGCCAGGGCCAGGCCATCCAGAAGAACACCGCCAGCGACGTGCGCGTCCTTGTTGTCGGCAATCCGTGCAACACCAACTGCTTTATCGCCATGAACAACGCGCCCGGCGTCCCGCGCGACCGTTGGCACGCGATGACCAAGCTCGACGAGAACCGCGCCAAGACCCAGCTCGCCAAGAAGGCCAGCGTGGATGTCACCGCCGTCAGCAACCTCGCCATCTGGGGCAACCACAGCTCCACGATGTATCCGGACTTCTTCAACGCGAAGATCGGCGGCCGGCCCGTCACCGACGTCATCGGCCACCGCGAGTGGCTGGAGAAGGATTTCATCGCCACCGTCCAGAAGCGCGGCGCGGCGATCATCGAGGCGCGCGGCCTCAGCAGCGCCGCCAGTGCCGCCAACGCCGTCGTGGACACGGTGCGCGCGCTTACGACGCCGACGCCGGCCGGCGACTGGTTCAGCGTCGCGATTTGCTCCGACGGCAGCCACGGCATTGAAAAGGGACTCATCTTCAGCTATCCGATTCGCAGCGACGGCAGGAGCCGGGAGACCGTCCAGGGCGTGCCGCTCAATGATTTCAGTCGCGCGAAGATCACGGCGACGGAAAACGAACTGAAGGAAGAGAAGTCGCTCGTCGCCGAGTTGCTGCCGAAGTAGTCGGCGGAATTTCGGGTTGCGGAATGTGGAAGGCGGAAGCAGTCGGTCCGCAATCCACAATCCGAAATCCGAAATGGATAAAGGTCCGGTAAAGATTGCGCTGGGTTGCGCTGAGACCCCCCGGGTCGCGGCGGCAATCATCGAAGGGCCTTTTTTGTCTTTTGCGCCGGTGGCGGAGCCGGCGCGCCCGTTCCTCGCTGCGCTGCTGGCGCAAAAACTCTCCCGGCCGCTGCTCATTGTCACTGACGGCCTGAAATCACAGGAGGCGTGGGAACTGAGCCTGATCGCGTTCGGCGCGGAGCCGCAGTTCTATCCCGCGTGGGAATCGCTGCCGCCCGCCGGCCTGCCCAGCGCCGACGTCATCGCCGACCGGCTGCGCGTGCTGAAAGCGCCGGCTCGGATCATCGTCGCGTCGGCACAGGCGCTGTTGCAGCGGACGTTTTCGCCGGCGGCATTTCGCGCACAGTTGCTGGACATCCATGTTGGACAGGAGACGGAGATGGATTCGCTCGCGGGCAAGCTGGTGCGGCTTGGTTACGCCCGTGAAGCGCAGGTGCAGGAGCGTGGCCAGTTCGCGGTGCGCGGCGGCATCTTCGATTTGTTCCCGCTCGATGAGCCTACGCCGCTGCGGCTGGAATTCTTCGGCGACTCGATTGACTCGATGCGGCGGTTCGATGTGGCGACGCAGGTCAGCGCCGGGCGGGTCGAGTTGTGCGTGATTGGACCAGCGGGCGAGATCGGGTTGTTGCAGCAGCATCCCGACTGGCGCGGCGATCTCCTTGATTTCCTGCCGCCGGAAACGCTGCTGGTTCTCGATGAGCCGGAAAGGCTGGCGGAAGCGGCGCGGCACTATGCGGCGGAACTGCCGAAGGATGATGCGTTTCATCTGCCGTTCGAGCGATTGATGAACCAGCCGCGCGTCGTCGCGTTCAGCGATGTGGTGACGGCGGGGAGCGTGGAACTGACGGTCAACTCGCTGGAGGCTTACCGGCCGATTTCCGGCGGGCTGCCGGAGGCGGGCGTGGCGGAGCAGGAGCGGAAGAAGTTCTTCGCGCAGCTCCGGATGTGGACGGAGCAGGACTACGAGGTTTTCATCTTCTGCAATAACGACGGCGAGCGGCAGCGGTTGAAGGAAATCCTGCCGCTCCACGGTCTTGGCAGCGTGCCGTTGCGGCTGGAGATCGGCACGCTGGCGCAGGGGTTCATCTGGCCGGATGCGCGGCTGGTGGTGGTGAGCGACGCGGAAATCTTCGGCCGCTATCGCATCCTGCGGCCACGCAAGCTGGCGAAACGGCTTCCGCACGAGACACGGCGCATCAGCGATGTCTCGGAGTTGGAGGAAGGCGACTTCGTTGTTCACGTCGAGCATGGCATCGGGCGTTACTGCGGTTTGCAAGAGGTGGACATCGGCGGCGCGCGGCAGGAGGTGATGACGGTGGAGTATGCCGGGGGCGCGCGGCTCTACGTGCCGGTGGCGCAGGCGCACTTGGTGACGCGCTACGTCGGCGCGGGCAAGGCATCGCCACCGTTGTCGCGGCTCGGCTCGCTGGCGTGGCGCAAAAGCCGCGACGCCGCCGAGCAGGCCACGCGCGACCTCGCGGCGGAACTGCTGGAGTTGCAGGCGGCGCGCGCGGCGCTGCCGGGGCACGCGTTCAAGCCGGACACGGCGTGGCAGCGGGAGTTCGAGGCGGCATTCATCTACGAAGAGACGCCGGACCAGCTTACGAGCGCGGCGGAGATCAAACACGATATGGAGGCGTCGAAGCCGATGGACCGGCTGCTCTGCGGCGACGTCGGCTACGGCAAAACCGAGGTTGCGATGCGCGCGGCGTTCAAGACAGTGATGGACGGCCGGCAGGTGGCGGTGTTGGTGCCGACGACGGTGCTGGCGCAGCAGCACTTCAACACCTTCTGCGAGCGGATGGCGGATTATCCGGTGCGGATCGAGATGCTCAGCCGGTTCCGCACGACGCGGCAGCAGAACCGCATCCTGCGCGCGTTGCGCGAAGGCTCGCTCGACATCGTCATCGGAACGCACCGGTTGCTGTCGGGCGACGTGCAGTTCCGCGACATCGGGCTAGTGATCGTGGACGAGGAGCAGCGGTTCGGAGTGGCGCACAAAGAAAACTTCAAGATGCTGCGCAAGATGGTGGACGTGCTGACGCTGACGGCGACGCCAATTCCGCGAACGTTGTATCTGTCGCTGATGGGCCTGCGCGACCTATCGAGTCTCGACACGCCGCCGGCGGACCGGCTGCCGGTGCAAACAACGGTGTGCGCCTACGACGAGCGCGTCATCCGCGACGCGATCCGGCGCGAACAGGCTCGCGACGGCCAAGTTTACTTCCTTCACAACCGCGTCCACGACATCGAGAAGGTGGCGCTCCGCATCCACGAACTTGTGCCGGAAGCGCGCGTCGGCATCGGCCACGGCCAGATGCACGAGGACGAGTTGGAGTCGGTGATGCAGCGGTTTGTCAACGGGGAGATAGACGTGCTGCTCTGCACGACGATCATCGAGAGTGGCCTCGACATCCCGAACGCGAACACGATCATCATTGACCGCGCCGACCGGTTCGGGTTGGCGGACCTCTACCAGCTCCGTGGGCGCGTCGGCCGTTACAAGCATCAAGCCTACGCCTACCTGATGTTGCCGCGGCACGGGCATCTCTTCGACACGGCGCGCAAGCGCATCACAGCCATCCGGCAATACTCATCGCTCGGCAGTGGCTACAAGATCGCCATGCGCGACCTGGAGATCCGTGGCGCGGGCAACATCCTCGGTCGGCAGCAGAGCGGCCACATCACTGCGGTCGGCTTCGAGTTGTATTGCCAGTTGCTGAAGGAGAGCATCGGCCGGCTGAAAGGGCGTGAGGTGAAACCGCGCGTTGAGGTTCGCACACGGCTGGATTTCCTGGCGCTGACGGCGAGCGAAGCGGAGGAGGGGCGTGGGGCGTGGAGCGTGGGGCGTGGAGCGTCATCGAGAACGAATGTTTCACGCCCAACGCTCGACGCTCCACCCTCCACAGCTGTTCGCGAGTCGTGTTTCCTGCCGCACGATTACGTCTCCGACGCACGGCAGCGGATCGAGTCGTATCGGAAGCTGGCGCAAGCGGCGTCGGTTGAGGAGATCGGTTTGTTGCGGCAGGAAATGCGCGACCGGTTTGGCAAATTGCCTGCGTCGGCGGAGTTGCTGCTGCAACTGGCGATGCTGAAACTATTTGCCGGTAACGTCGGCGTTACAAACATCGAAACTCGCGGTGACAAGATCATGCTGAGCCGCGGTGACGATTACCTGCAACTCGACGGCAAGTTCCCGCGGCTTAGCGGCGAAAAGGCGACGGCGAAGCTCAAAGACATCCACCGCGTCCTAGAAGAACTTAGGAAGGGGATCTCGCAGCCGAAACCAGCCGGTTAAGGGCTGATTCTTATCGCAAGACCTGCATATTCAAATGGTTACGTGTTCGGGCATTTCAAGCTTGAAGATGGCACCAAATCCTGCCATTATCCTCCAAACTTATGGGGAAGTGGTTTTATTGTGCCCCGCTTGTGGCGCTGCTGGTTGTTATCAGCACTCGAACGGTCGCTGACACGGTTGATGGAATTGCGGCCATCGTCAACGACCGTCTGATTACTTTTTCCGACGTGCGCGAGGTGGCGACACCCGCCATCCAGAACGCCTACCGCCTTTACTCCGGCGAGGAACGCGACCGGAAAATCCAGCAGGCCGGCGTGGACGCGCTCAACACGCTGGTGGAACGCGCGTTGATCCTCCAGGAGTTTACGGAGAAGGGCTACAAGCTGCCGGAGCACGTCTTTGACAGCCGCATGCGCGAGGTCATCGAGGAACAATACGGCGGCGACAAGAACGCGTTGATCCGGACCATTCAGGCGCGTGGGCTGACGATGGAGCAATGGAAGCAGAAATTCGTGCGCGAGCCGTTCATCGTGCAGGCATTGCGGCAAAAGGAAGTCTCCTCCGCCATTGTGGTGTCGCCCGCGGCGATCGAAGAGCATTACAGCCAGAACAAGGCGAAGTTCACGCTTCCCTATCAGGTCCGGCTTCGCATGATTGTCGTCAGGAAGGAACCCGGCTCCAACAACACCGAAGCTCGGGACTTGGCCAACAACATCTGGCAGAAACTCGAAGGCGGCGCCGATTTTGCCGGCTTGGCGAACATCTACTCCAGTGGCGGCCAGAAAAATCCCGGCGGCGACTGGGGTTGGGTGGACAAGGAATCGGGTCTTCGCAAGGAACTGGCGGAGATGGCGTTCGCGCTGAAAGCCGGTCAGCACAGCAAGGCCATCGAGACCGAAGACGGCTTCTACGTCATCCAGGTGGACGAAGTGCGGGCGGAGCGCACGCGCACGTTGGCTGAGGTGCGGGGCGAAGTGGAAAAAACGCTGGCGCAAGAGATGCGTGCTGCCCGCCAGCGAAAGTGGATGGAACGACTGAAACAAAAGGCGTTCATCCGGTATTTCTGAGGTTATCATGGCTACAACGAATGACGTCATTGGCATCACCCTCGGTGATGCCGCGGGTATTGGACCGGAAATCGTGGTCAAAGCCGTTTCCAGTGGACGGCTGCCGCCGAATTTCCAATACATCATCATCGGCGACGCGGGTGTCCTTGACCGCACGTGCCGCAACCTCGGCGTGCGGCCGACGTTCGATCTCGTCGAAGTCGGCAAACACGACCTGGCCAACATCGAGCCGGGCAAGCCTGACAAGCGCGCCGCCAAAGCCGCCGCCGAATGGCTCGAACACGGCGTCAAACTGGCTCGTGCCAAGAAGATCGCCGCGCTCGTCACCGCGCCGCTCAACAAAGCCGGCCTTCACATGGCAGGCATCAAAGTGCCCGGCCAGACCGAACTGCTTGGCAAGCTTTCTCACGCCAAGCGCATTGCCATGATGCTCGTCGGTCAGTTCCAGAAACCGCCCCCCATGCTGGGCGCGCTGGCGCCGACGGCGTGGTTGCGTGTCGCGCTCGCCACGACTCATCTCGCGCTGAAGGACGTTCCCCGCGCGCTGACGAAACAGAAGGTCTTCGACGTCATCGAACTGACCCACATAGCGCTGGCGACCTTCGGCTTGCAGCGCCGCCGCATCGGCATCGCCGGCCTCAACCCGCACGCCGGCGACAACGGCACCTTTGGCAACGAGGAAGGCAGAATCATCGAGCCGGCCGTGCAGGCAGCCGTCAAAAAAGGCATCACGGCCATCGGCCCGCGCCCGGCTGACACGATATTCCACGAAGCCTACAAGGGCGAGTTCGACGCCGTCGTGGCGATGTATCACGATCAGGGACTGGGCCCGCTGAAAATGCTAGCCTTCGACACCGGCGTAAACATCACCCTCGGCCTGCCGTTCGTCCGCACCTCGCCGGACCATGGCACCGCCTACGACATCGCCGGACGCAACGTCGCCAACCCGGCCAGCTTCCTCGCCGCCGTTCAGCTTGCCATCAAGCTCGTTCGTCCGTCCGAGGCGAAACCAGCGGGGACGACATAGAACAGGCGGAAAACTCCTGCTCCTTCAGCACGGCAATCGGAACAACCTCGTCGCGTTTTCCGTCGTCTGCTGTGCCACTGTTTCTACTGCCGCTCCGCGTGCCACCGCCAGCGCCGCCGCTGTATGGACGACAAACGCCGGCTCGCAACGTTTGCTACGATGTGGTTCCGGCGACATGTAGGGGCAGTCCGTCTCCACCATCACCCGCTCCTGCGGCAACTGCGCTGCCACCTCGCGCAAGGCCGCGTTCTTTTTGAAGGTCAGCATCCCGCTGAACGAAATGTGAAACCCCAGTTCCACGACGCGACGCGCTACATCGGCATCCTCGCTGAAGCAGTGGAATACGCCGCGCAACCGGCCGCGATACGGTGTCACCAGTTCCAGCAAATCGTCGGCGCACTCGCGCAGATGGATGACAATGGGTTTGTCGAGCCGCGCAGCCAGCTCGAGTTGCTGGGCGAAGACGCGCCGCTGTCTGGCCTTGGTAGGCGCGTCGAGGTCAGGCCGCTGCTGCATCCGGCTGGGCAGGTAATGGTAATCCATTCCCGCCTCGCCGATGGCGACAACTTTCGGATGCTTCGCAAACTCCGCCAGCGTGTCCGTCACGTCGTCCGGCGAAGTGGCGGCATGGTGAGGATGCACGCCAACCGCCGCGAACACCGCCGGAAATCGCTCCGCCAGTTTCAACACCGCCTCGCACTCGTCGAGTTCGGTGGCCAGAGTAAAGATTGTCCCGACGCCCGCCTCGGCGGCGCGCTGCACGACCGCGTCGAGATCGTCGCGGAACCTCTCGTCAGTCAGATGCGCGTGTGTGTCCATCAGCTTCATGCCGCCAGCGTAGCAGGCTGGCGTGGTTGCGTTCAAATCATTCGCTTTTCACCGGGCGACGACGGCGGTAGGATGCGGCCGTGGCTTACCGCATCACCGATTTGCCGTTGTCCGAGCGCCCGCGCGAAAAACTGCACGCGCTTGGCGCCGAACGGCTCGACACCGCCGAGTTGATCGCCATCCTGCTGCGCACTGGCACCGGCGGACGCTCCGCCATTGAGATTGGCCGCGACCTCCTTGCGCGCTTCCAAACCATCGAACAGCTCGCCGCCGCGTCGGTGGAAGAGCTCAGTGCCGTCAAGGGTGTCGGCCTCGCGAAAGCCGTGCAGCTCAAGGCCGCGTTCGAACTGGCTGCGCGGCTGCCCAAGTCACGCGCCGCCCGACCGCTGCTCCGCACGCCGCGCGACGTGGCCGACCGCCTCCGCGAGGAAATGCAACACTTCGAGGTGGAAGAGTTCCATGTCCTGTTACTGGACACCAAGAACCGCCTCGTCCGCGACATGAAGGTCAGCAAAGGCACGCTCAACGCCAGCCTTGTCCATCCGCGCGAAGTTTTCCGCGAAGCCGTCCGCGCCGGCGCTGCCAGCGTCATCCTTGTCCACAACCACCCCAGCGGCGACCCGACGCCATCGAGCGACGACATCAAGATCACGCGCGAGCTGGTCGAGGCCGGTCGGTTGTTGAAAATCGAGGTGCTTGACCACATTATCGTCGGCAAACGCGACTCAGGTCGCACGGAAGATTTTGTCAGTTTGAAAGAAATGGGTTTGATCCAATGAGCATTCATCCGACCGCCATCGTTTCGCCGAAGGCCGAACTCGACTCCACCGTCGAGGTCGGCCCCTGCGCCGTCATTGACGAGCATGTCCGCATTGGCCCGCGCACGAAAGTCGGCCCGCACGCCTACATCACCGGCTGGACCGACATCGGCCCCGACAACGTTATCCATTTCGGTGCGGTCATCGGCGACTATCCGCAGGACCTCGGCTACGACGGCAGCGAGGCGTTTTTGAAAATCGGCACGGGAAACATTTTCCGCGAACACGTCACCGTCCACCGCGGCGCGCTCAAGGACGACCGCACCACGCGCATTGGCAACGGCTGTTATTTTATGTGCACCAGCCACGTCGGCCACAACAGCCAGATCGGCAACAACGTGGTGATGGCAAACTGCGCGACGCTGGGCGGCCACGTCATCATCGAAGACCGCGCCAATATCAGCGGCAGTTGCTTGGTGCATCAATTCGTCCGGCTCGGCACACTCTGCCTGATGCGCGGGGGCTCGCGCGTCTCGAAGGACGTGCCGCCCTATTGCATCACCAACCACACCAACGACGTCAGCGGCCTGAACATCATCGGTCTGCGCCGCGCCGGCGTGAGCCTCGTGACCCGCACCGCGCTCAAGCAGGCGTTCCGCACGCTCTACCTCGGCGGCCTCAACGTCAGCGATGCGCTCGTCCAACTCCGCCAGATGCCGGAGTCACCGGAGCTGAAACACTTCATCGAGTTCATCGCCGCCAGCAAGCGCGGCATCTGTGCCTTCAGCGGGAAAGCGTCGGAAGAGTTGGAGTGAGGCGCGGACACTCCGCGCACGCTAGGCTGGGACTCAACAACAGCCACCTTGTATAGGCGGCCAGCATCAGTAGAGTGTTTGTGAAGTGGGTAGGCCAGATGACCACGCCATCGAACAATCCACCATCGCTACCAGCGCGGAAGAGATCGCGCCTCGCTGTGGCGAGTTTTTGGCTGGGTATCTTTGCCCTCGTCCTGATCGGTTTCTTTTGGCTGAATGTTTATATCCAATGGGTGACTTCAGAGCATTTTGCGGCGACGTATATTGCTCCAATTCAGTATTGTCTTTTTCTATTAATCGGAATCGCCGGACTGAACGCCACGAGCTTTGGTCTTGCAGCATTGATTGCAATCAAGCGAAGTCACAGAAGCCTCTTTGGTCAGGGCGTTGCCATCTTCGGCTTCTGTTTTGGAATCATCGCCATCGTTTGCTTTGGTATCCTCATATACCTTCTCAGTTTTTATTCCTGAAAAGCGCGCTATTCTGGCCCTATTGGGTAGGGCCTCCAGATGCCGCGTGAGGACACGCGGTCTGCATCAACACCGCGCCGTCACTTGCTGGCGGCGGATTCTCTTTGGATGAGGGCGCCGACGGTGTCGGATGGGGTGACGACGATGACATGGCCGTCGGCGAACGCGATGCGCGCGGTGAGGGCGGTGGGGTCCGCAGCGGCTCGCTCGACACTGCTGACGGGCGGTGGCACGCCTTTGGCGGACGGGGCGAGGACGAAGAGGAAAGTGACGACGCCTTTGCCGGACTTGGCGTAGATGGCGGTGGGGATAGCGCGCCACGGGCCACTGGCCCAACCTTGGACGGGCGCGTCTTCCTTGCCTTTGACGATCTGCACGGCGAGGCCGGCGGCGGCGGACGGGAAGATGGCGAGTCCATCGGTGCGGACGGTCTTGGTCGCCTCGTCTGCGGCGGCTTCGGCGGCGTCAAGGTGGAAGAGGGCTTCGTAACGGTGCTCGCGATCGTCGCGCGGCGTGAGGGTGTCCATGACGACGAATATCTTCTCCGGTTTCACGAAGACGATGCGGCGCTGGTGGGTGACGCCGATGGCGTTACCCGGCCCGTAGCCGTCTGCGTAGGTGCCGACGGCGCAATCCATCTCCGGCGTCGAGAACCAGCGTGTGTCGTTGGCCGGTGGCGCGAGCGCGGTCCACGGCCGCGGCCATAAGTAGGTCTCCTTCCTCCCGATGCGATGCTGGTTTTCACCGTTCACCATGACGGTGTTGTGGCTGGCGGTGCTGAGGACGTAGCGGCGCCAGCGGGAGCTGTCGTAGGCGAAGTTGCCGGGATCGAGGACGAGCTGCCGACCATGCGACCAGAGGACGAAGTGGAGTTTGTCCTCGTGCTGGTGGCCGAAGCCGAACGGGCCGGCGTCGAACAGCAGGTAAGTGGCGTCCTTGTCCCAGCCGGAGCGCATGACGTAGTGGCCGACATAGGAAAACGCGTGCGAGGTCTCCGCCGGCGCGCGACCGCTCTTGCCGCCGGTGGCGACAAACTGGAAGTCCTGCCGCTGCGGGAACAGCTTGAACCCGGTGGCCAGCTCTTTGCGGATGTCGGTGTTGTTGGAGTCATTGAGGCCGGGAACCTGGCCGTTGGGCATGGAGGCGTAGAGGAGGTAGTTGAACATCTTCTCCATCTTGGCGAGGAAGTCGGCGGGCACTTCGCCGCGCAGGCGGTTGAGGTCGGCCAGCTCCAGGATGTCGGCGAACTCGCGGACGACCCAGCAGTTGTAGCCGGCGGCGAGTTCGTATTCCATGCCGTCGGGATAAACTTCATCGTCGAGTTGCTTGTAAAGCCGCTCCAGCGCGATGCGCCGCCATTCGCGCGCCTGCCGGAACTCCGGGAACAGCACGCCGGCGGTATAGAGGCCGTTGGACTCGGCGGTGAGCCAGTTGCCGATGGTGGGCCAGCGCACGAGATGGCGCGCTTGTTCATAGACGGACTTGAACATCGCGCAGATCGCCTCGTCGCTGAACGCCATCGAGCCGAGGCAGCGGTAGAGCGCGTGCGGCCAGGTGTCAGCGAGCCGGATGCCGGTGGTCAGCGTCTGCCACGCTTTGCAGCCGTTGGGCATGCCGTTGCCGGAGGAGAGCAGCGGAGTGGGATTTGACGCGGTCCAGTCGAGGATTTCGTCGGCGATCTCCTTCGCGTATTTGTCCTGGCCCGTTTCCCAGTAAGCGTCCGCGAGCGTCCTGAAATGGAAATGCCGGTTGATGGACTCGTTCCAGAGATGCGTGCGCGCCTCGCCCTCGGTCGGGTTGGCGGTCCAGTCAATTTTCGGGCCGAAGTCGAGCGTGCCTTTTTGCCCCGGCCCTTTCGGATAGTCGAACCTGTGCTGGAGGACCTTGTCCGCGGCGGCAACACTGCGCGCGCGGTTTTTCGGGTTGCGGAACGCCGGCTGGCGCCAGTCGAAGTGCCAGCGCGGCGTGGTGCGCTGGCGCAGATACTTGGCGAGCGCGGCTTTTGTGGCGGCGAGATGGCCGGCCTTGAAACTCTTCTTCACCGCGGACAACGCCGGCAGATCGAGGTTGAGACTCACGAACAGTTCTGCGTCTGTCATCCATTGACGGGCGCCGACGGTGGCGAGCAACTCCACGCCGTCGAGCCGCATCACGGCCGCCGGGTCCGGTGTGTTGCCGTAGCCTGACGCCGTGAGCCGGATGCCCTCGATGTGGTTCCAGCCGAGCGGCTGGCGGGCCGTGCCCAGCTCCTTGAACGGCATGACGAACCGTTTCCAACCGGTCCAGTCGAGCGTGAGCTGGCAACTGTAGTAGTCCGATCCTTCGGATTTCGGATTCTCGGAAGGGAACGTGATGACGAATTTCGATCCGGTGGCTTTCTCCGAATGCATCCAGATCGCGATAGCGGCAGACTTCGTCCAGTCCTGTGGAGTGGCGAAGGTGCAATTCAAGCCGGTGTTCTGGCCGTGCCGCCAGCAAACCGACTGCGGCCAGACGTTGCGGATGGTTTCGTCCGGCGTGCCGCCCTTCCACGCGCCCGGCCCGAATGATGGCGGCTCGACGGCGAACGTCACCGCCGCAAAAAACAACAAGGCAAACAACATCGCTCTCATGATTGGTTTCAAGAGGTTTGCCTCAACGACAGGCCATCGGCGGTGCGCCGACATCGGTGGCGCGGTTACGGTGCGTCTAAAGTCTGAAGCCGGAGTCCACCTTGCGAATGTTCTCGGCGACGGCTTCGAGATACGGGTTCTTGCCCGAGCCGAGCGGCCGCTCCAGGAACCGGTAAACGCCACCCCATTGTATCGTGAGCATCCGCATGACGTGGCCGCGAAAGAACTGCGGCGTCTTGGCGCGCATGTCTTCGGCACTGTTGTAGACGGCCAACGTTTCGGCCGCGGATCCCTGTCGTTGCACGCACTCCTGAAATTCTTCAAAAAGGTTGTTGAGTTCGTTCAGGTAATTCGGCGCGGCCATCTGGCCCAGCAGGTCCGCCGTGCCGAGCGCGAAGGCAATCATCTGCTCCAGCTCGGACTGAAACGGAATCTTGGTCATGTCCACGAAGAAACCGGTGGAATGAATCATGTGCTCTACGGCTGTGCGGTCGCGCGGCGGGTAGCCGCGGCTGCGCAGGTAGCGGTTGGCGAACTCCGCGCTGCGGTTCACATGGGTCAGCGTATATTTCGCGCCGGTGCCGTCGATGTCGCCTCGTTGCTTGAGGTAGCCCGCGTCGTGCATCAGCACCGCATGCACGCCAAGTGTGAAGTTATGCGGCGTCAGCGGCATCCCGTCGGGCGCATTATTCATCCCGTCCAGCAGCCGGATCATCGCCACCGTCGCCTGCAACGTGTGCTCCGAGTCGTGATAGCGCATGTCGCACGGCTGATAGCCGGGGTAACGCCCTGCGAAAAGCTGCTCGATGTCCGCGAACGTCTGGTGGATCGGGGCAAAGTCCGCGTCCGGGAAGAGCCGCCGGAAGACACCTTCCGCCTCGCGCTCCACCGCGCTCCAGTCCTGAGTGTTGATGTCTGGAAACATGTCGTTCCTTGAACCGGGCAAAAAGATACACAGTGCCGCGAACGAAAGACAATCCATTTCAGAGCGGGCACTCTGTCGAAATCCCTCTCTGTCAAAAAACCCCGCCTTGCCAGCCGCCATCGTCGCGGTATGATGCGCGCACAAATTTCATGCCTCGCATCCTGTTTCCACTCATACTGCTCGCCTGCGGCGGCGCCGCCGCCTTCGGCCAGTCGCCCGCCGCGAGTTTCACCATCCAGTTGCCGCCGTCCCTCGCAATCGAGCCGGGTAGCGCCGCAGACGTCAGCGCGCTGGCCGAGCGGCCGACAGGCGCGGGCCGGCCTGCGGGAATCCACGCCTTTCTGAAAACGGCGCAGGACCGGTTCGAGTTTCAAGATGGCCAAGCCATCCGCCTCTGGGGCCTCAATTGGCCGCCAGACCAGCCGATGCCCGCCGGCGACAACGCCGTCTTCCTTGCGAGGCGTCTCGTCCAGCAAGGCTTCAACGTCGTCCGCCTTCCGTTGCCTGCGGCGGACAACGCGCGGGCGCGCGCTGATTTTGAGCAATTCACAGGCTGTCTGCGCAACCAGGGCATCTACCTCGACCTCGTGTTGCCCGGCGACACCGACCTGCGCGCGCGCACCAACCGCATCACGCAAGTCGCGCCGCATGACGACGCCGGCATCGCGTTGATGGAGGTCGCTGGCCCGCCACAAGCCGCCGCCGAGCTGCGCCGCCGCGAACCGCGCGTGCCGCTCGCCGCCGCCGGGCCAATGCGAACCGCCGGCGACGTCACGGCGCGGCAGGCGACGGATTTTCTTTCGCAAACCGCCGCGTGGGAGCGCGGCGAGCCGATGGTGAAAAGTCCGCAGACGATCTTCGGTCCGATGAGCTTCGGCGGGGCGGCAAACCGGCCGTTGCTGATCGGCGCATGGTCCGTCGTCGCGGCGAATCCGTTCCGCGCCGAGCTGCCGCTCTGGGTCGCCGCGGTCGCAAGCTTTCAGGGTTGGGCTGGCGTGTGTGTGGCTCACGACCCGCGCGCCGCCGCTTCGCCCGCCGCGCCGCTGGACGTCGTCACGTGGGCATGGGCGCCGGCGTGCGCGCTGATGTTCCAACGCGGCGACGTTGCGCCGGCCAAGAGCAAGATGCTGTTCCGTCTCGAACCGTCCGCGCCAACGAGCGGCGCGGACGAAGCGGTTGCCGCCATTGCCAACATCGGCATGACGCGGTTTTCCTGCGAGGCTACGCTCACCAATACGCTTGGGTGGCTTGTCCTCAGCAGCGGCGGACTGCCCGGCGTCGCCACGATCAACCCCCGCATCTCCGACACCGGCGAGATCGTCCATGATTGGCAGAACGGCCGGGTGAGAATTGACACGCCGCGCACGCAGGCCATCATCGGCTTCTTTGAAAACAAGCCCGTCGAAACCCACGACATGCGGCTCACGCTCGCCAACGGCGCCTTTGCCGCCGTCGCCATCACGAGCCTTGACGGCGAGCCAGTGTCGAAAAACCAGCGCGTCCTGCTCACCGCCACCGGCCGCGCCGATCCATCCGGCGCGCCGCGGCTGGAACCGGTGGCCGGCGAGGTCACGCTGCGCCCGCTCGCGCCGAGCCAGCGCGACCGGAAAATTTTCGCGCTCGACCTGACCGGCCGCCGGTTGAAGGAAGTGCCGCTGGTCGAGCGCGGCTTCAAGCTACAGCCGGAGCTGAACGCCGTGTGGTATGAGATCATCGCCGAGTCCGTGCTGCCGAAGGCGGCGGTGAGCGAGAAGGAAGT
The DNA here is from genome assembly GCA_041667205.1 of Verrucomicrobiia bacterium. Classification (GTDB taxonomy): domain Bacteria; phylum Verrucomicrobiota; class Verrucomicrobiia; order CAIQCK01; family CAIQCK01; genus CAIQCK01. The sequence goes on from JBAYFL010000015.1 coordinate 40,502, forward strand.
TAAGAATGAGAAGTGAGTTAAGAGTTGGGAGATTGCATTCCCTTATTCTTCATTCTTAACTGCTCCGATGAACCCAACTGAAATCTATCGCACATGGGTCGAGGTCAGCTTCGACGCGCTGCGGAACAATCTGGCGTGGATCCGCCACCGCGTGGGGTCGCGCGTGAAGATTCTCGCGGTGGTGAAGGCCGACGCTTACGGGCACGGCCTGCCGCAGATCGCCGGCGCGCTGATGCACGGTGGCGTGGATGTCTTTGGCGTGGCGACGTTGAACGAGGCGCTCGGCGTGCGCGCGGTCGGCGCGGGCTGGCCGATTCTGCTGCTTGGCTCCAGCCTGCCGGCCGAGGTGGAGACGGCGGTGCGGCACAACGTCATGCCGACGATCAGTTCACTCAACGAGGCGCGGCGGTTCCAGCGCGAGGCGGCCCGGCAGAAGAAAACGCTCGCGGCCCACGTGAAGGTGGACACGGGTATGGGGCGGCTCGGTTTCTGGCATGAGGAAGCGGTCGAACCGATCCGGCGCATCGCGGCGATGCCGAACCTGCGGTTGCAGGGGATTTACACGCACTTCCCGTCGGCGGAGGACGACGCGGCGTTTTCGCTGGAGCAGGTGGAGAAGTTTCGCGCCGTCGTGCGGCAGGCTGGCGTGCGGATTCCGTTGCGGCACGCGGACAACTCAGCCGGCGTGCTGAACGTTCATGCGGGCAGCCAGCGGCTGGGATCGCCGTTTAATGTGGTGCGGCCCGGCTTGATGATGTATGGCATCGTGCCGCCGGGCCTGCCGCCGGTGCCGCAACTGCAACCAACGCTGAGTTTCAAGAGCCGCGTCATTCTGGTGAAACGCATCGCAGCGGGCCGCAGCATCAGCTACGGCCGGACGTTTGTCGCGCAGCGGCCGATGCGCGTAGCCATCGTCGGCGCGGGCTACGGCGACGGTTACTCACGCGATCTCTCCAGCCGCGGAGAGGTTCTCATTCGCGGCCGTCGTTGTCCCGTGCTGGGCCGCGTGACGATGGACCAGACGATCACGGACGTGAGCGACACGCGGTTCCGCGACCTGAGCGCGGGCGAGGAAGTAGTGCTTGTCGGCAAGCAGGGCCGCGATTGCATCACGGCGGTGGAACTGGCGGCGTGGGCGGGCACGATCCCTTGGGAAGCGATGACTTCGATCACGAAGCGTGTGCCGCGGGTTTACACCGGCGCGGCAACGTGACGACCTGCCGTCATTTGCCGCCGAGTTTGTAGAATCCCACCCGCGCGTTGCCGCTCTCGGCGACCCAGAGTTTCTGCTCGACGAGATCGTAGGCGGCGCCGACGGGAGCATCGAGACCGGCTTCGGCGGCTTGCGGCTCGCAGGACTCGATGTCGGGCTGGCCAAGGACCGCGGCGGCGCGCAGCGGATCGTCTGAACGGCCGCTGTAGCCAACGATGCGATGGTTGCCGGCGTCGGTGACGAACATCCAGGAGTCGAATTCGTCGAGTGTGATATTGGTGGGTGCTCGCAGGCCTTCGGCGCCGCCGGTGGCTTCTGCGAGGTTGAAATCCTCCTGGCCAAACACCGCGTAGGCGCTGGCGCCAGTCAATGGGGCGTTGCCGTCAAACACCACGACGCGGTTGTTGCCGGTGTCGGCGACGTAGAGTTGGTTGTTGCCGTCCACGGCCACACCCGACGGCGCGCGCAACGTCGTCGCGGACGTGCCCGGCTCGTAGCCTAGGAAATCCTCCTGCCCGACGACAGCGACAGCGGCGGGAAGATGAGCGAGTTTCTCCACGGCGAAGAGCAGCACACGGTGGTTGAGCGAGTCGGCGACGTAGAGCCTGTTACCGTCGTCGCTGAGCGCCAGCCCGGCCGGCCCGGCCAGACCACGTGGGCCGCAACGCGCTTCGGCCAGGCCGAAGCCGCTCTGGCCGATGACGAAATCCGCCGGCAGGAAATTCTTCAGGACTTGCGTGTCGAAGAACAGGACGCGGTTGTTGAGGAAGTCGCTGATCCACAGCCCGTCGCGCGCCGCGTCGTAGGCGACGCCGTTGGGGAACGCCAAGCCGCAACCGTTCGGCGTCGGCTCACCGGTGGCGTTCATCGCCACGGACTGCGCGTTCGGCTGGCCGATGATCGCGAGCGGCGCGGGACCGAGTGTGCCGGCGCTGATGTCATAGACGAGCACGCGGTTGTTGGCGGAATCGCAGAGGAAAATCCGGTCGTGGGCGAGGTCGAGCGCCATCGGCCCGCCGGAGAAACTGTCCACGCCCGGCGGCGGGTTGGCGGGGCCGAACGCGCGGGCGATGCCCGGCCCGGCGAGCGCAACCACCAACAGCAGAATGAAAAGATGGCGTTTCAAATAAACGATCTCCAACGCCGCGCAGTGTAGGCGCCGTTGCACTGACGGTCAAGCCTGCGAGGCCTGCGAGGACGTGACGGGGCCTCGTCTACGGCCGCGCGACGGGCAACTCGACGAAGGAACGGCGGTGCGCGTCGTGGAAAACCCGGTTGTCGGCTTTCCGCAACTCCGTGCCGTGGCCCAAGGCATCGTCAGTGTTTGGATTGCGGTCAAAGCGCGGGAAGTTGGAGGAGCTGATGTTGAGCCGGATGTGATGGCCAGCCTTGAAGGTGTAGGCGGTGGACCAAAGATCAATGTCCAGTTCGACCGGTTCGGCGGGTCGCAGCATTTCCGCCTTGCCGCGGCCGTGGCGGTAGCGGGCGCGCACGATGCCATCGAGGACGTTGGCGTGGAACGCGCGCTCGCCCTCGTTCTTGCCGGGCGCAACGTCCAACAGCATGGCGGTGAAATCGGTGTCCGGCGCGCTGGAGGCGACGACGAGACGAACGCGCACGCGGCCGGCGATGGTCAGGTCTTTTTCCAGCGGCGGCGTCTCGAAGCCGAGCACGTCGTTGCGCTGGCTGTGTTCCCAGTGATTCTGGATACCGCGAACGATGGTGAGATTGTTACCACCGAGCGTCGGCACGGGGTTGGCTGGGGCGTAGGTGAAAGCCGACGGCGGCGCGGTGCCGTCAGGCGGCGCGGTGGAGAGAACGAGCTGGCGCGAGGCAGCAAGGACGGCGAGGAAATACTTCGTCGGCGTTGCGCTCTTCGGCGGCCACTGGTCGCCGTTAACCCAGCGGTCGCCGTGCATGACGAAGTAACGCAACGATGGCCAGCCGGCGATGGCGTTGGTGTTGCCGCAGAGCCAGCGGTCGCACCACTCCGTTTGCAGCGCTGACAGGTTGACCTCACCGGCCGGGAAGCTCACCGCGCCCGTCGGCGCGTGGCAGTTGTGACCCCACGGTCCCATCAGCAGGCGCGTTTCGCGCCGCGTCAGTTCGCTGCCGCCGCGCGCGCGCAGCGCCGACCACAACTCGAGGTCCGCCTGGCTGAAGATGTCATACCAGCCGGCGACCAGCAGCGTCGGGATGTTGAACTTCTCCACGTTGACGAGCGCGCTGATCGGGTCCCAGCGACGCGGTTGTTGCCACGACTCGATGGTGTCGCTCCACGCCTGCGCGTAGCTCGCGCCACCGACGATGAGCGGGCCGACGTCGACCAGAGGCAAATGCCGGCACCATTTTGAAAACTGGCCAGCGTCGCGCCAGCGGTCGAGTTCCTCCTGGGGCACTTCGTTGCGCAACACGCGCTGGCTGTTCTTCGCCATGCCGATCATCCAGCCTTGCACCAGTTCCTGTCGCAACGTCCCGCCGTAGAAATGCGTGCCGTGGTTCAGGTCCGCCGGCGCGACCACCGCCCAGATGGCGCGCAGGTGTGGCGGGCGCTCCATCGCCGCCGCGAGTTGCGTGAAACCGAGGTAGCTGCCGCCAGCCATCGCCACGTTGCCGTCGCACCACGGCTGCCGCGCGAGCCACTCGATGGCGTCGTAGCCGTCCTGCGCCTCGTTCTTCATCGGATAGAACCCGCCTTCGCTCGAGTAACGGCCGCGCACGTCCTGCGACACAAAGGCGAAGCGCGCCGCAGGGTCGCCGCGCCGGACCTTCGCACCGTTTTTGGCGCGCGGGTCGGCGTTGTAGGGGGAGCGCGAGAGGATGACCGGCACTTTCCTGCCGATGTCCGGCCGCCGGATGAACGTCGCCAGCTTCACGCCGTCGCGCATCGGCACCATCACGCGTTCGGCGATGATCGTCGTCTGTGGCAATTCCTGAGCGAGGCCGGCGGTGACGACAAACCCGGCGGCGAGCAGACCGCGCATCCAATGCTTCATGCTATTTGCCTTTTCTCGCCCGCTCGATGGCAAAACGGAAGACGGAGTGTAACAGCATGGGGGAATTGTCCGGGTCCAGCAGGAGGCCGCTCCACACGTAGAGCAGCTTGCCGCCGGCGAGGTCGCCTTTGAGCCACTCAATGTAAGCGGCGGCGTCGCCGTGGTCGTTGCTACGCTCGTCGCTCACACCGTAGAGCGACAAGTAGCGCACGACATGGCGGTCCATTTCCTCGTCGGTGATTGTGCGCAGCCGCAGATCGCCGGTGGTGGGGAAAACAAGTTGCCACGGTGCGTTGGGCAGCACGCGCTGCGAGACGATATGATCGAAGCGAAACGTGTGCCCCTGCGACGGCTTCTCAAAGATGTTCTTCAGTGTCACGCCGAGTTGCGGCAGCAACGGCTGGGGGGAGTTCACTTCCTCGCGCTTCGGATCGCGGAGATCTTCGCCATAGTAGAACGGGAACGGTTCGCGGCAGAGGCAGATGACGAGGCCGCCGCTCTTGATATAGTTCACCAGCGCGGCGCGGCCGTCGCCGTCGGCGCGGACGCTGAACGGGTAACGCTCGCCGCCAAGGTTCAGCACGACGGGGTAACGGTTGGCGTTGAGCCGGCCCGGCTCCACCATCTGCTGCGGCGTGAGCGCATCGGTCTTGGCCAGCAAACCGCAGCGCGAAGCGAAACGATTTGCCGGCCCACGCGGGTCCGTCGGCAACAACGCAATACGACCCGCCGGCAGTTTCGCCAGCTCCGTCCGGAGCGAGTCCATCTCGGCCTGCGCCTTCAAGTTGGCGCGCCAAGCTTCGATGCCGGCGTCGACCGCGGCGGTCGCCACGGGCAGCGCCTTCGGATCGCCGCGATGCAGCGTCATGGCGAAGAGCAGCGCGTTGTGCGCCGTGATGCGCTCGACGGTGCGCAGCGGCGGAATGTTCATTGAGGCAAGCAGCAGGCGCTGCTTGAAAATCGGCGGCCACGGTTGCCACACCTGCGCCGGCTCAGCGTTGATGACGGTGGTAGCGCCGTTGTCCATCGCGAGGCTGAACCATGCGTCCTTGTGCGTCGCCGCATAAGCCAGGAACAGCGTCGCCGGTCCCTCGATGCCATGCGGGAACTTGACTGGAGCGCGGCGCGCGATCTTGCCAGCGGCGTTAGGCGGCGTCAGCCACAGCGGCACGCCGAACGCCCAGCGGATGCCGACGGGCAAACCGGCCCAAGAGTCGAGCCTCGTCCAATCTTGTTCAATCTTCGTGTCGCACTCCACCGGCAGCAACTCGAACTCACCGGTGTCGCCACTGACCGCTCCGAGCTTCAAGAGGAATTCCTGATCCGTGTCGCGGCGGGCCTCAGCGACAGATCCCTGTTCCAGCAACAGCGCGACGGCCAGCGGCGGTGCGTCCGGCTTCGGTTCGCCGACAATGATTGTGTCGCCGTCGCGGAGGTCGCGGATATAGAGCGACGCGGGCGCTTGCGGTGGCCGGCGCACGTCGCCTTCAAGCCGGGTTTTGCCGCGTTGCACGGCGACTGCTTTCCCGGCGATGTTCACCTGCGGATAACTCAGCGCGATGTCGAACGGCGTCTTCCGATCGCTCGTGACGCGGAACGAAAAATCGGCGCCACTCGCACCGTTCGCGCCACTGCTGCGATACTCCGTCACCTCAAACCGCTCCGTCGTCTTCACGCACGCCAGCACCGCGCGGTCGCCGCAAACAACGCGCGCCACGGCGTTGCTGATCGGCCACGCGTAGATAAGGTCGTTGGCCCATCCGTAGTCGTAGCGGACGCCATCGCCGGGGCCGCAGCCGGAGTAAACTCCCCAACCTTCGGTGAACGCGTTGCGGTCGTAGTCAGCCAGCGATGATTTCTCCGCGTCGCGGTATAGTTGGTTCCAGCGGTCGAGCGCGCCGCGCAACATGTAACCGAGCCGCGCGTCACCGGTGTGGACATAGACCTGCGCCAGCACGTCAAGGAACCATGCAACCTCGTTGGAGCACGGCGCACCGGCCCAACTCTGGCCGCTGTTCGGCTCCATCAGGAATGTCGGGTCGTTGTTGTCGGTAACGTCATTGTCGGCGGCCCACGCGGCGAGGTAGCGGTAGCCGAGCGACACGGCCAGGTCGAGCGCGGCCCGCGCGCGTTCGGCGCGCTCCGGCGTGTTGCGGAATGTGAAGTGGTAGTCGAGCAAGAACACCGCCGGCAGCGTTGCACCGATGGCGAACGGGCTGGCCGGCACGTCTGCGAACTCGTTGCGCGACCAGACAAAATGTTTCGCCCAGTTGTAGATACCGTCAATGAACGGCAGCAGCTTCGCGGCTTCGTCGGGAATCGTCGCGTGCTCGTGCCGCCACACGTCCACCATCGCGATGCCGACGGCAAACCCGTTGGCATTGTGCAGCGTGCGCACCGGCTCGCCGCCCCACTTGTCATTCCAGCGGCCCTCGATCGGTTTCTCCCAGAAGACGCACTTCTCCCCGCCGGCCTCGAACGTCTTCGCGTGCGCCATCAGATAGTCGAGGTCCTCCCTCAACCCCAGGAACGCCTTCGCGTCGTAACGCGAATAAGCCGCCTCCACCGGCGACTCGGCATACCAGTTCCAGCCGGCGACCTCCACCGTGCCAGCGACCTCATACGTGCCGTCCTTCTCGTGGCGCGTCAGCAGCCGCGGCGGCGGCAACTGTGGCCAGTCCTTGAGTCGCGTTGCGCCGGGCATGTAGCCGACGTTGGGCGTGTGCGGCACGCGCGGCGCGTGGTCCACGTAGCGTTCTTGGAAAAACTCGTGCAGGCTGCGGTTCGGGTCCGACGTGTCCGGCAGGTTGAGGTTCCAGAACAAATCCGCGCGCGACGCCACGCGGCAGCGGTGCTCGGGATAAGCGACCTTCCGGTAACTGTTCACGTCGTGCGGATAGCAGAGCGCGACGAATTGCTGGCTGCCACCTTGTTCCCAACAGTAAGCCGTGCTCACGTCACGCTCCGAGTTGTCCGTCACACGCGCGCCCTGAAACACCAGCCCGGCATAATGCTTCGCCGCCGGCGCCCACAACCCGATTGCCGGCATCGGCGAACCGCCCAGCGCACACACGTAGCTCCAGTTCCGCGAAAACTCGCTCGCCACCGACCCGCCGTAGGCCACGTCCTGCTGCAACACAAACGGATCGCTCTTCGGCGTCGCCATCAGCCAGCCGCGCTGGTGCCACACCTCCGCCTCCGGCATCGCGATCGTCAGGAAATGAAACGGTGTCGGTCCGCCAAAAAACCGCTCCCACTCTTCTTTCGTGAACGACACCACCGTCAGGTCGAACGCCACCTGCGGATACGGGTCTTCGCCACGCAGCGTCACACTGATGACATCGTGCTCGCCGAGCGTCATCCCCGCGCCAAGCCGGGCGCGCAGGTTCATGAACCGCAGGGTCTGGACAGTAACGTTCCCCTCCTCGCGCTTCTCCACCACCGTGTGGTCGGCGAAGATCGCGTCGCGTGACGACAACCGCAGCGGCGCGATCAACCGGCCGCTGGCACGCTCGATCACGTCCGCGCCGAGCCACATCCCCTCGTGGCCGACAAGGCGGACCACCACGCGGCTGTTCTGAATATCTTCACCACGGAGCTGGCAGTTCGGCAGCCAGACCGCGGCCAGGATCAACCAAGCCAATCGCAAATTCACGTGCAGTTCTCCAAGTCCAACCACGCGCCACATCGGCGCCGTGTTGGCGCGCACCTTACCGCAACTCTCCCGTCAATTGCACGCAGGGAAAACACGGGCTGCGCACTGTCCGTTTACACCGGCAGCCAATCCGTGTATTCCTTCACCTGACACTGCAATGAACCGAGCTGAGTTTCGCGCCCAACTTGCCGCGCTTGAACTTTCCGGGCGGCCGGCGGAAGAGCCGTTCCGGCAGCGCATGATCACGCTGCTCGACTCGACAGCCGCCTGTTTCCTGCGCTTGTCGTTCCCGGCGCATTTCACCGGCAGCGCGCTGGTGGTGAGCACCGACGGTCAGCGCGCGTTGCTGCATCATCACCGCAAGCTCGACCGCTGGCTGCAATTCGGCGGCCACTGCGACGGCGACGAGGATGTGCTCCACGTGGCCCAACGCGAAGCCCGCGAGGAATCCGGTATCGCGGGCTTGGCAGCCGCCTCGGCGCAGCCGTTCGACCTCGACATCCACGAGATTCCCGCAAACGGCGGCGAGCCGGCCCATTTCCACTACGACGTCCGCTACATGTTCATCGCGCAAAAAAACGCGGCCGGCACCGTCAGCGAAGAGAGTCACGCGCTGCGCTGGTTCACGCCGAAGGAAATGCTCGCGTTGCCGCTTGATGACGGCCTGCGTCGGCTCGTGGCGAAATGGCAGGGGTGGCTAGCGCAGCAGGCCGGTTGACTTGCTGGAACTACCTCACTGCGCTGTGTAGCGCAGCCTACCGCGCGACAGCGGAGAAGAGGATGTTGATGCCGATGTTCTTCGCGTCGGCGGCTTCGTAGCCGAGCGCGTAGGGAGCGAGCGCACCTTCCCAGCCAGCACTCAGGTCGTAGGGGCTGTAGATGACCGACATCGTGCCGCTCAACTCGATGCCGTAGATTTCCGGCGCCATCTCGACCTGGTTGCTGCGCTTGGCGGCCAGCGCGGGGCGCGCCTTCACCGCACCGATGCCCATCGGCTCGCGGAACAGCGAGTGACCCGACGGCAGCGGCGCGAGGGAACGGCCTGGCAGCACTTGCGCCATCTCCTGCCGGAACGCGGCGTCAAACGACGCGCGGCCTTCGCCCGCCTCGACGAACAGCACGCCGCCGTTCGCCAAAAACCGGCGCAGGTTCGCGCGCTCGGTCTCGCTGAGGCTGAAATCGGTCGTGCCGGTCAGGTAGAGGAACGGATACGCGAACACCGACGCGTCGGCGAGGCTTACCTGGTTCAACTCGAAGGACACCGGCGTGCCGGTGACGACGTGGAAGAAATTCAGCAGCATCGGGAACGCCGCGGTGCGCGTGCGCCACATGCCGTTGTGCATCACCTGGCCGACGCGAAACTTGCCGGCGGTCTTCTTGTCGGCGTTGATCAACTCGACACTCTTGCCGACGCTGCGGCCGGCGTCGCGCATGGCGGTGACATAGCTGAAGACGTTCGCGCCGAGTTTGCGGGCGTCCTCGTTCTCATAGCCCCAGCTCTCGTGCTTGTTGGATTCCCAGCCGCACGAGAAGTCCCAGCGCGAGATGAAGATGGCGGTGCGGTTGTCCACGTCCACGCCGTCGAGGTGCGGATAGGAGACTTGTGAGGGCACAACGCCGTCCTTCACCATGCGGGCGCGATACTTCACCTTCTCGATGTTGTAGAAGGAGTGGAAGACCGGATGGTCAATACGCAACTGATACACCGGCTGTTCAGGCAAAATGTCGCGGGCTGCCTGTAGCGCCGACTTGTAGAAATCGGGATGGCCGACCAGCGCGTTGAAGATGATCGTGCCGCCATTGAGGACGTATTGACGCAGGTTCTTCACCTCACGCTCGTCGAGCTTGAACTGCTTGTAGCCCGAACGATAGAGCACCGGGTTCTTCGTCGGGTCGGTGGAGATGTCCTTGAAGCTTTTGATGCTCGAGGAGAAGCTGACGTTCATGCCGGAACTCATGGACTCCAGCAGGCCCTTGAGGTCGTTTGGCGTGCGCGCCCAGTCTTCGGCGTCCGCGGTGCGGATTTTCGTCACAAGCACCGGCGGCACGGGCGGATTCTTCTTTTCCTGGCGCTTTTGGAACACGGCCGGATACGGCAGCGGGGCCATGCCTTCGGACGAGTTCACGTGAGCGGGCGGCGGCGCGGGCTTCTGCAACGGCGGCGGCTCCGGAGGCTTGGGATCGGCCAACGCAACGGCGGCCGCCAACGCCACCGCGACTGCAATCGCTGCTCTCGGATTCGCTTTCATGGTCATGACTCCTGGTGCTCTTGCGAGGAGATTCATCGTTAGTGGCTTTTCTGACCACTAATCTACCACAACCTCCCCGAAATCGCCCGCTTTGAACAGTCGCACAAATATGCTCTTTAACACGCGGGCCGCGGCGGGGTAGGCTGGGCGCGTCGTGAGCATGTTCGCCGAAACCCGCTTCGTCTTCCGCACCATCGCGTTGGCGGCCTCGCTGGCGTGCCTGCCCGCGCCGGTGACGCGCGCGGCGGAGGAGCCGCCAGGCGGCGATTACCTTCTGCAACAGTGGGACGTGGACGACGGCCTGCCCGATGACGCCGTCGCCGCGATCACGCAGACGCGCGACGGTTATCTCTGGATTGGCACCGCGCGCGGCCTCGCGCGCTTCGACGGCGTGCGCTTCCGCCTCTTCACCGCCGCCAACACGCCCGCGCTTGTCTCCGGCAGCGTCCGCTTTCTGACGGAGGATGCGGATGGCGCGCTCTGGATCGGCCTGAGCCGCGGCGGCATCGTCCGTCATCGCACCGACGTGTTCGAAACGATGTCGCGGCCGACAGACAACCCGGCAAACTGGCCCACGTCGCTGGTGGCCGACAGCGACGGCAGCGTGTGGCTCGGACTGCCGCGCCTTCGCGCCGCGCGTTGGCGCGAAGGGCAATGGACACAGCTCGGCGAAGGCGACGGCATCGCGGGCGCCGGCGCGGTCAACTGCATCGCCGGGTATCACGGCCGGACGTGGTTCACCACCGAGACCTCGTGCGGTTTCTTCGACGGCAGCCGTTTCATCACGCTCACCACCGACGTGCCGCTGCCGCAGTTCCAGCCGCGGCGCGACGACGGTTGCTGGCTCGCGCGCGCGAACGTGCTGCGCAAGTTCAACGAGCGCGGCGAGACACTGCTGATGGGCCAGATGCCGTGGAGCGGCGGCGCGACGGAAATCCAGACGCTCTTGGAAACGCGCGACGGTGTGCTTTGGATCGGCACGAAAGGCCAGGGCCTCTATCGCCTTGACGACGCAGGCATCGAGCGCGTGCCGACTTCGCACAACTTTGTCGCCGCCATCCACGAGGACCGCGAGGGCAATCTCTGGGTTGGCACCGGCGGCGGGCTGAACCAGCTCCGCCCGCGCGCCATCCGCCTCCACGACGCGCGCAGCGGCTTGGTGGGCGACATCGTCTATTCCATCTGCGAGGACAACGACAGTGCTCTTTGGTTCGGCTCGCGCAGCGCGGGCGCGTTGCGGCTCGTCGGCCGGCGGTTCACGTCGTTCACGGGCGCCAACGGCTGGCCCGGCGGCCTCGTCACGACGTTGTGCTCGGACCGCAACGGCGGCGTCTGGTTCGGCACGCTGGCGGAGGGATTGATCTGCTGGCAGGATGACGTGTTCAGGAACGCCGGCTTCAAGGGCGAACGCATCGAGTCGCTCTTCCAAGACCGCGAGGGCGCGCTCTGGATCGGCACATCGCAGGCGGGCTTGTTGTTGTGGCGCGACGGCAAGGTCACGCGCTTCCCGGGTAAGGACGGCTTGCGCGACGTAACTGCGCTCGCCGAAGACGGCACGGGCCATCTCTGGGCGGGCACGCAACAGGGTGATCTGTTCTGCCGCGGCGACGGCCGCTTCCAACGCTTCGGCCGCGACGACGGGCTGCCAGGCGCAGCGATCCAGACGATCCTGGCCGATGGCACCGACTCGTTGTGGATCGGCACGCATCGCGGCTTGGTGCGGTTTGACGGTGGCAACTTCAAGCTGATCACCACGCGCCACGGTCTGCCCGACGACGACATCCGCCAGATTCTCGCCGACGATGACGGCAACCTCTGGTTCGGTTCGTCGCGCGGCCTCTTCCGCGCCGCGAGCCACGAACTCGACGACGTTGCCGCGGGCCGGCGCGCCACGGTGGATTGCGTCACATATGGCCGCAGTGACGGTCTCGGCAGCTTCGAGTTCACCGAAGGCGGCTGCAACGCCGCCTGCCGCGCGCGTGACGGGCGCTTCTGGTTTGCCACGCGGCGCGGCGCGGTCGAAGTGAACCCGAGAGCGCTCGTCGTCAGTTCCGAGCCGCCGCCGGTGCACATCGAGGACGTGATCGCGGACGGCAAGCCGCGCTCCCTGCCGGCGTCGGGCCGCGTGGAGATTCCGCCGCTGCCGGACCGGATCGAATTGCGCTACACCGCGCTAAGCCTTACCGCGCCGGCGAAGGTTCGCTTCCGTTACCGTCTGGAAAACGTGGACAACGACTGGATCGAGGCCGGCGCCGAACGCACTGCGACCTACCTCCACATGCCGCCCGGCAACTACCGATTTCACGTCACCGCGTGCAGCAGCGAGGGCGTCTGGAATCCCGACGGCACGTCGCTCGACTTCACCGTGCGCGCGGCGCTCTGGCAAACCGGGTGGTTTCGCGCCACTACGCTTGTTACGCTGCTGGCGCTCCTGGCCGCCACCATTCGCATCGCTGTTCTGCACCGCGTGCGGAAGCGGCTGCGCGCACTGGAACGCCAGCACGCCCTCGAAAAAGAGCGCGCCCGCATCGCCAAAAATATGCACGACGACCTCGGCGCGCGGCTCACGCGCATCGCGCTTCTGAGCGAGTCAGCCCGCAACGACGCTGGCCTCGCTCCCGAAGCCGCCGCGCGCGCCGAAAAAATCTCCCGCGCCGCCCGCGAAGTTTCCCAGACGCTCGACGAGATCGTCTGGACCGTAAACCCCGGCAACGACACCCTCGAACGGCTCATCGGCTACCTCAGCGACCACGCCACGGAGTATCTGGCCGCCGCCGGTATCCGGCTCAGCCAGGACTTGCCGGAGAGTGTGCCTGCCGCGCCGATTTCATCCGATGTCCGGCACGGCCTGCTGCTAGCCGTCAAGGAAGCGTTGAACAACGCCGTCAAACACGCTGCCGCCACGGAAATTAAATTGGGTATTGCGGTGGAACCGCAGTCGCTGTGCGTGCGGATCGCCGACAACGGCTGCGGCTTCGACCTCGACGCGGCGCGTGCCGCCGGCCAAGGTTTGGCGAACATGCGCGAGCGGCTGTCCGCCGTCGGCGGCAGTTGTCAGATCAAAAGTGAATCCGGTAAAGGAACACGTGTCACATTCACACTGCCGTTGAAACGCGAGTAACCCATTACGCAATACGCTCCTCATGCCCATCACCATTGCCATCGTTGAAGACGACAAGAACCTGCGCGAAGACCTCGCCGACCTCATCGCCAGCCGCAAAGGCTTCCGTTGCACCGGCGCTTTTCCGTCGGCCGAGGACGCGCTGAAATCGCTGCCGGAAAGACCGCCTGATGTCGTTGTCATGGACATCAACCTGCCGAAGATGTCCGGCATCGAATGCACGCGCGAGTTGAAGAGCCGCCTGCCGCAGACGGAGGTCGTCATGCTCACCATGTTTGACGACACGAAGTTGATCTTCGCGGCGTTGCGGGCCGGCGCGAGCGGCTACCTGCTCAAACGCGCCGCTCCCACCGAATTGCTCGCCGCCATCGAGCAGGTCCGCGCCGGCGGCTCGCCCATGTCGCCGGAGATCGCGCGGCAGGTCGTGCAGTTTTTCCAAACGGAAAAGCGGGCGCCAACCGGCTCCGAAGACCTCTCCGAGCGCGAGCGCGAATTGCTCTCCCTGCTGGCGCGCGGCAAACAATACAAGGAGATCGCCGACCAACTCGGCATCAGCACCGACACCGTCCGCAGCCACATCCGCCGCATCTACCGCAAGCTGCACGTCCACTCTCGCACCGAAGCCGCCGTGAAGTTTCTCGGCAGGTGACGCAAAACTGGTGGCGAGCGAACCGCCGCGGCCGGCAGTGGTTGCCCTGCGATGTCTTTCCCGCTAAAAGAAAAGCGAACCATTCATGAACTCAAGACTGACTCGCAGACAACTTCTCAACCGCGCCGGCGTCGCACTCGGCACAGCAGCCGTCGGACCGTCGTCGTTGCGTGCCGCGACCGGCTCCGACCGGCCCGCGTGCCACCGGTTCCGCTTCTCGCTGAACACCGGCACGATCCGCGGCCAGAAGCTCGGCATCGCCGAGGAGATCGAGGTCGCCGCCAAGGCCGGCTACGACGGCATCGAGCCGTGGATCGGCGACGTTGCCAAGTTCGCCGAGTCCGGCGGCTCGTTGAAGGACCTCCGCAAGCGTTGCCAGGACCTCGGCTTGAAGGTCGTGGATGCCATCGGCTTCGCGCAGTGGATCGTGGATGACGACCAGCAACGCGCCAAGGGCGTCGAGCAGTTTCAGCGCGACATGGAGCTGGTGGCACAGCTCGGCGGCACACGCATCGCCGCGCCGCCGGCCGGCGCGCATCGTGCCGCGAAGATTGATCTCGACCGCGTCGCGGAGCGTTACCGCGCGGTTCTCGAACTCGGCCGCAAGACCGGCGTCGTGCCGCAACTCGAAGTCTGGGGCAGTTCAGCCAACCTGAGCCACGCCGCCGAAGCGGCCTACGTCGTCGCGAAGGCTGGCCATCCCGATGCGTGTGCGCTGCTCGACGCATTCCACATGTATAAGGGCGGCGTCGCGCCGGCGGCGATGAAGCTGTTCGGGCGGCAGGCGACCCACTGTTTCCACATGAACGACTATCCCGCCGATCCGCCGCGCGAGACGATCAAGGACGCCCAGCGCATCTGGCCCGGCGACGGTATCGCGCCGCTGAAAGAGATTCTGGCGAACCTTGCCGCCAATCACTGCGATGTCGTGCTGTCGCTGGAGTTGTTCAACCCCGACTACTGGAGACTGCCGGCGCTCACCGCCGCTAAGACCGGCCTCGCGAAGATGAAGGCCGCGATGCAAGCCGCGGGACTAGCCCGCTAAACCCGTCTGCCCACAGGGCAACGGCGCGCCGCCAATCGCATGATCAAGGCCGGCTAGACGTCGGCGTTGCCGCAACAGATAGCGCGCGTCGTCAGACTTGCTTCTTGGACGGGCCGGAGTAGAAACAGGGCGTCGGAAGCACGAGTCGAGAACTGGTGAAGCGGAGACCTGATTCATGCGAAGCTCGATGGCAAAGACAGTGCGGCGCGCCGAAATCCTGACGGGCGCGGTTGACGTGTTGTTGACGGCCGGGCTGCTGCGTGCACAGGAGCCGCTTTTCGAGAAGCAGCCGTCGCTCCATCAAACGATGTTGGGGACGCGGGCGCGGCTCCAGCAGAGGCAGTCGGCGCGGCAGGACGCGAACGCCCACTATTACGGTTCCTGCTTCGGCCGCCGCAACATCACCTACCGCGACCGCCCCGATTTCCTCCCCGTCCTGACGCTGGAGTCGGCGATGGGAATGCCACCGGCGAGTCAGTAACAAACGAACTATTTGAGCATGTTGTGAGTGCGAAATATAGGAGATTCATTGTGGTCAACTTGAGCGATTCCAACTCATGGGGCTACAACGAGCACACACTACCGATCCTTTTACGGCTTGTGGATTCATCCAAACCAGACGCGAGGAACTTCACGCACTTGGGGGTGGTTGCGCACTACCTGACCTCAAGGCGGGCGCTTGCTGCGGTTGAAACAATCATTACCCAAGCCGAGGCATTGCGCGACACCGATTCACGGTTTGTCACGCTCGGCTTTGGGCTGGCGGAAGGAGAGTTGCTTGCTGACTTTGACTGGCTTGGCAGACTAAAGACGGACTCCATTACACCGCTCGGCGGCACAGCCAATGAGGCTGTTTGGAATGCGCGAGAACCACAGAAATACAGAGAGACTTTGCAAATTCTACGAGAGAAACTTCACGGACATGTTTCCTAACCCCGCACCAAGATGAACGACTGCTCCGGTTTCCGCCCCGTCCCGGAGGGACGGCGTGAAAATAGCCCGGCGTTTCAACGCCGGGTTATGAGAGACGAAATCAACGGAGTCCCGTAGGGACGATTGAACTGAACAGAACATCAGGAACGGTCATGGCCAATTCCTACATCGTCTGTTTCATGCATTGCGTCTTCAGCACGAAGGAACGCCGCCAGCAGATTACCGACGATTTCCGCGAACGTCTCTGGGCTTACGTCGGGGGCATTGCGCGCGATAATGGCATGAAAGCCATCGCCGTCGGCGGAACTACAGACCACATCCATGTGTTGTTGTCATTGCCCGCGACGATGGCGGTCGCGAAGGCCGTGCAACTCATCAAGGGCGGGTCATCAAAATGGATCCACGATACGTTTCCAGAACACGGCCTCTTTGCATGGCAGGAAGGCTATGGCGCATTCAGCGTCAGCAAGTCGCGCTTGGACGAAATCGTCGCCTACATCAACAACCAAGCGCAACATCATGCCAAGCGGTCGTTCCAAGACGAGTATCGCGCACTCTTGGAGAAGCATGGCCTTGAATGGGATGAACGATATGTCTGGGGATGAAGATCAATCGTCCCTATGGGACTCTGTGGAATGTGTCGCGCCGTTCCCGGCGTTGAAACGCCGGGCTATTTTCGGATCGCCCCTACGGGGCGGTTTCGGCAGTCGCAAAAGGAGCAAACCATTATGAAAACAAGAATGACCATGACTACCCTGATCTTGGCTGCCTGTTCGCTGGCCTTGACTCTCTCTGCCTACACCGCCGACACCCCGTCGCTCACACTGCCTGCGGACAAACGCCCGGAATGGTTGCGACGCGACGGCATTGTGATGGCAGGGAGTTGGGAGCCGCTGTTGTTCCGCGTGCGGCGCGACGGCGCGGAGGGTTACACGCCGACGGCGGAGCAGCGCGCGGCCTACGAGCGCGAGCACAGCCCAGCGATGGTGGCGAAGTTGAAATCGCTCGGCGTGAACTTCGTGATGATGCACTGCTACAAAGGCGGTGGACTGGAGGCGGAGCGAGAGAGCATGGCCGACGCGGTGAAGTTCGCCAAGCTCTGCCACGACGCCGGGCTGCGCGTGGGCTGTTACACCTACAGCGGCGCGTTCATCTGGGAGCTATTCTTCAAAGAGATGCCGCAGGCCAAGGACTGGGTCGTGCTCAACCCCGACGGCACGCCGGTCACGTATGGCAAGGCCGGTTACCGCTACTACTGGAACCGCAATCATCCCGACGCAGAGGCGTTCTACCGGAAGATCGTGCGGTTCGCCGTCGAGGACATCCGCACCGACTTGGTTCACTTCGACAACTACGTCATCGGCCCCGGCCACGACGCGAACTCGGTGGCGCGCTTCCGCCAGTATCTGCGCAAGACGTTCCCGGCGTCGCTGCTCAAGGAAAACGGCATCACCAACATCGGCGCTGTGACGCCACCCGACCGCACTTGCACCAACCTGCTCGGTCGCGCGTGGGCGGACTTCTGCTGCCAGTCCATCTCTGACTCGTTCCACTCGATGACTCGTTACGCGCGCAAGCTGCGGCCGGACATCCTCATGGAAACCAACCCCGCCGGCATCAGCCCGACAGTGCGTTGGGCGGTGGACCACGGGCGGCTGCTGCGCGGCGGCGAGGCGTTCTGGGACGAAGGCCGCCATCCCGGTTTCGTGAAGGGGCAGTTGACGACGCGCATCCGCACCTTCAAGGCCGCGCGCGGCCTGAACAACTCGGCGTTTGTCTATACCATCAACACGCTCGAAGCCGCCGAGTCCATGGCTTTCAACCTCGATTGTTTCGGCTGCATCTGCTGGTTCGAATACGACCAGCTTTGGGAATATCCCGGCAACATTCGACCGATGTCACCGACGTTGTTGCCATTCGTGAGCTTCTATCACAAACGCCACGACCTGCTGCGCGACGCGAAGGTTGTGGCCGATGTCGGCGTGTTCCGGAGCTATCCCTCGATGCAGTTCGGCCCACGGCAGACAGCGAAACTCACCGGCGAGGTCGAAGACCTGCTTATTGCCAACCGCTGCGCGTTCCAGTTGGCGTTCGACCAGCAACTGGATGAACTCTCACGCTGGCCCGTGCTCGTCATGCCCGGCTGCGTCGCGTTGTCAGACGCGCAGGTGAAAACGATCCGTCGCTACGTCGCGAAAGGCGGCCGGCTCTGTATCGTCGGCCCGCTGGCGACGCACAACGAATGGATGTTCCCGCGCAAGCAGCCCGCACTCGACGACCTGCCGCAAGACCGCGTCGTTCGCGTTGACGAGAAGAGCGACTGGCTTGACGCCATCCGCCGCGCTTGCGGCGGGCAGCTTTCGCTTTCCGTCACGTGTGATTCGAAAGCCCTTTGCGCTGAGCTGACCGAGCAGCCTACTCGCCGTATGGTGCATCTCGTAAACTACCGCACCGACAGCCCGATGAAGGACATCGCCGTCCGCGTCGCGCTGCCGAAGGGTCGCGCCGCCAAGTCCGTCACCCTCGCCAGTCCCGAGCACGCCGCCGACATCACGGTTCCATTCAAGCAAGAGGCCGGCTTCGCGACGTTCACCGTGCCCGCCGTCGGCGTTTACGAGATCGCCATCGTGGCGATGGAGTGAGCGCGATTGCATCCGCAGGCTTGCTTGTTGGGCCGGACGGAGTAGAAATCTGCCAACCGAAAGGACTATTCGAGCTATGATCAAACATCCCACCCTCATCCTCGCTGCCGCACTCTGCCTCGTCACCACCGCCATGTCCGCCGACGAAAAGGGCTTCGTCCCGATCTTCAATGGCAAAGACCTCGACGGCTGGCAGGGCATCGGCGGCGACACCAGCAGCTATTACGCCGAGGACGGCCAGCTCATCTGCAAGGACACTGGCAAGATTCACATCTTCACGACGAAGGAGTTCGCCAACTTCATTCTGCGGTTGGAGATCAAGATGGATCCGGGTGGCAACAACGGCGTCGGCATCCGCACCAAGGTCAGCAAGCAGCCGCACATCGAGGGCACGGAGGTTCAAGTGCTCGATGACCCCTACTACGACCGCGGCATCCCGCTCAAGGGCAAAGAGCCGAAGGACTGGCCGAAGCTCAAGGATTACCAGCACCACGGCTCGCTCTACGGCGTCGTGCCCTGCAAGCCCGGCCATCTCAAGCCCGCCGGCCAGTGGAACCAGGAGGAGATTGTCTGCGACGGCCGCCGCGTGAAGGTCACGCTCAACGGCGTGGTGATCGTGGACGCCGACTTCGACAAGGTGAAGCCGATAGACGGCCACGAGCATCCCGGCCTGTTCTACGAAAAAGGCTTCATCGGCCTCCACGCCCACGGCAACTACGGCGCGAAGGTTTATTTCCGCAACCTGCGGGTCAAGGAACTGAAGTAAGATGAAGGCGCTGCTGGCGCTGCTCGTGTCCGCCGTGCTCGCCTCCGCTGCTGCTGGCGAGCCGCGCCGCCCCAACATCCTCTTCATCTACACCGACGACCAGAGCTACCGCACGCTCGGTTGCTATCGCGACCAGGGCGCGTGGCCGTGGGTGCGGACGCCGAACATTGACCGGCTTGCGGCCGACGGCGTGCGGTTCACCAGCGCCTACGGCGCGTCGTGGTGCACGCCTAGCCGCGCGTGCGTGATGACGGGCCTGCTGCCGCATGGCATTCGCGGCCTGACGCTCACTGGAATTATCCAAGGTAGCTACGACCCTCAGGTCTGCCGCCACTGGCCCGCCGAGTTGCGGAAGGCTGGCTATCACACCGCGATGATCGGCAAATGGCACCTCAGCCACGACGCCGGCCACGGCCGCAACTGGGACCACTCGGTCGTCTGGGACCAAGCCGACATCAAAGGTGACTGGTATAACAACCAGACGCTCAGCATTGACGGCGCACCGAAAGCCATCGTGCCCGGCTACTCGACCGACGTTTATACGCGATTCGCCGATGACTACATCCGCGACAAGCACGACCGGCCTTGGATGCTCTGGCTCTGCTATAACGCGTCGCATCTGCCGAACACCATTCATCCGCGCCACAAAGAGCAATACAAAGATGCCGAAGTGCCCGTCCCGCCCGACGTGTTCCCGCCGCGACCCGGCAAGCCCGCGCACATGCAGACGTGGACGCAGTGGGCCAAGCGCGATGACGGGATGCCGGTCTATGGCAAGGGCAAGCGGGCGACACCGTTGCCGGAAATGGTCCGCGGCTACAACCGGCTCGTCTCTGCGCTCGACGAAGGTGTCGGCAAGTTGCTGAAGGTGCTCGAAGAAACCGGCCAGCTCGACAACACGCTCATCGTCTATACCTCCGACCAAGGCTTTGCGTGGGGCGAGCACGGCTTTGCGTGGAAGGTCGGCGCCTACGACGCCTGCATCAAAGCGCCGATGATCTTCCGCCTGCCCGGCCGCGTCGCGCGCGGCAGCGTCTGCAAACAGCCCGTGACCGTCGTGGACCTTGCGCCTACGTTGCTCAGCGTCGCGGGCGTCAAACTGCCGTGGACAATGCACGGTCGCGACCTGCGACCGCTGCTGAAGAATCCGACCGCCGCGTGGGACCGTCCCGCCATGATGGAGCACTTCTACCTGAAGTTCGGCGAGCAAACCGATTGCGCTGTCCCGACGAAGAGTGACCAAGGCCCGCTGCCGTGGTGGATTTCGCTGCGCCAGGGCCGGCACAAATACATCCGCACCCTCATCGAAAACGAAATCGAAGAACTCTACGACCTCGAAACCGACCCGCAGGAGCAGAAGAACCTCGCGCTCGCGCCGGAGAATCTGAAGTTGCTCGTGGGCTTCCGCGTGATGTTCGTGGCTGAGTTGAAGCGAACCAACGCGGGCCTGCTCAAGAACCTGCCGCCACCGCGAATTGGCAAGACAGCTGACTAGCGTCAAAGATGAGCCACTGACCGCCAGGAATACTGTGCGTGGAAGGCTTTTGCTTGTGCCGAACGTTGTTATTTACCTGAAGTGCCGCACTTCTTGGGAAGTGAGCCGGTCACGGCGTTCGCAGCGCGTCAAGCGCGGGAGCAGGGCGTCTGTCGGCTGCCGCACCGCGGTCACTTCCGCTGCTCTGGCGTCACTTTCAGCGTCACGTCTTTGCCGTCGCGTTGCACGACGATCTCCACCGGCTGGCCGATCTTCGCGCTGTCGAGCGCGTAGGTGTAGTCGTAGATGTTGCGGATCTGTTTGCCTCCGAACTTCACGATCACGTCGCCGGGCCGCAGGCCGCCTTTCTCCGCCGGGCTGCCGGGGCGCGTGCCGCTGAGTTTTACGCCGGGACGGTCGCCCTCGCTGTAATCGGGAATGGTGCCGAGATAGGCGCGCAGTCGGTCGCGGCCCACGCCCATCGGCGAACGCTCGGCGACTTTCTCAAAGCGCGGCCGGTCGGGGCGCGTGGCAAGGTCTTCGACAACGCGCCGCACCAGTTCCAGCACGTCGGCTTCGCCGACGGCGTTGATCTTGTCGGCAGTGTCGGTGGGGCGATGGTAGTCGCGATGCGAGCCTGTGAAGAAGTTCAGCGCCGGCACGCCTGCTTGGTAGAACGTGGACGAATCGGTCGGCAAATACGGGTCGTTGCTGAGCGTCACGCAGAGCGGCAGGCCGGCGGCGAACCGCTCGAACAGCCGCGGCCAGATGGCGGACGAGCCGGCTCCCTGCACGGCGAGCCGCTGCTCCGCCAGCCGACCGACCATGTCCATGTTTATCATCGCGACGACGTTCGACATCGGCACAGGCGGCTTCTTGCAGAACGCCGACGAGCCGAGGACGCCGAGTTCCTCGCCGCTGAAGCACGCGAAGAGAACGTCGCGCCGCAGTGACTTCGCGCGCTTGCCGAAGTAACGCGCCAGCTCCAGCACGCCAGCGGTGCCGCTGGCGTTGTCATCGGCGCCGGGATGAATCTCCTCAAAACCCGCGCCGAGCGAATTCTCGCCGCCGTAGCCGAGGTGATCGTAGTGCGCGCCGACCACAACGGTTTCGTTGGTCCGGTCGCGCGCGCCGGCGCGGACGCTGGCGAAGACGTTGTGGCCGGTCGCGGTCTGTTTTCGCAATTCCACGCGCAGCTTCACGCGCACGCCGGTCATCGCGAAACCGCCCTGTGTTTCCAGCTTGTCGAGCGCGTCTTGCGTCGCCTTCAGGTCTTTGCCGGCGGCGGCGAACATCCGCTCCGCCAGCTTGCGCGTGATCTGCGCCGCGACGATGCCGCTGTCGGCAAAGCTGCCGTCGCCACCGCGCGAGATGAGTTGGTCGCGCGGCAACGAACTTGGTCCGGTCGTCACCAGCAGCGCCTTCGCGCCGCGCTCGCGCGCCGTCATCGCCTTCATCCGCAGCGGCGCGAAGTGACGCAGCCGCTCCTGCTCTTTCTCCGGCGCGGCTTCCGGCTGGAAACGCAGCACGAGCACGATCTTGTCCTTCACGTCGAGGTGCGCGAACGAGTCGTAGCCCTGCGTAACGATGCCGTAGCCGGCAAAGACGACCTCGCCCTCAACCTCGCCGTTGGTCGAGAGCGCCAGTGGCACGAAATCCGCGTCCACCGCGCCACCGGCCTTCTCCGCGCCGAGCGTCGCCTCGAAAGAATTGTTCGGGCCGAGACCGACGCCGGACTGGAACTCGAATGGCTGCTGCGTCACATTGCGCAAGCCTCCGGCGCGGAAGTTCTTCTCAATGAACGCCGCCGCCTTGCGCTCGCCGGGTGAGGCGGTCTTGCGGCCTTCGAGCGCCGGCGAGGCGAGATAGGCGATTTCCTTCTGGATGGCTGCCGGATCGAACGCCGTTTTCTTTTCCGCCTTCCGCCTTCCGCCTTCCGCCTTTTCCTCCGTCCACGGCTCGGCAAAGTCGGCGATGAAAAGCTGAGATTTGCCGCCGGCGCGCGTCGAGGTCCACATCAGCTTCCGGCCGTCGGGCGCGAAGACCGGCAGACCGTCGAAACCGTCGCGATAGGTCAGTCGCGTCAGTTGCGCGCCGTCGGGCCGGACGAGGTAAAGCTCGAAGTTTGCGAAACCACCGTCCTTGTTCGAACAGAACACGATCCACTCACCGCCCGGGTGAAAATACGGCGACCAGCTCATCGCGCCGAGCTTCGTGACCTGGCGTTTATCGCTCCCGTCGGGGTGAACCATCATGATTTCCGCTTTCGTGTCGTCCGGCGTGAAGTGGCGATAAACGATCCATTTGCCGTCCGGTGAAAAGAACGGCCCGCCATCGTAGCCAGGGTCCACCGTTACGCGGTGCTGGTTTCTGCCGTCGGCATCCATCACATAAATCTCGCGGTCGCCGTCGCGCGCGGAACAGAAACAGATGCGTTTGCCGTCGGGCGAGTAAGCGGCCTCGGCGTCGTAGCCTTTGGCGTCGGTGAGTCGGCGCAAGTCGGTGCCATCGGGTTTGCAATCGAAGATGTCGTAGGCATCGTCGAAATCCCACGAGTAGCGCCGCTCTTTGCCGCTCTTTAGGAACTCGATCTCGTCGCGCTGCTTCTTGAGCGCGTTGGGATCGAGGTGCGTCGCGGCGAACAGCACACGCTTGCCGTCGGGCCGGAAAAACGAGCAGGTGGTCTTGCCGACGCCGGGACTGATCCGCCCCAGTTCGCCGTTGCGGAGGTCCATCGTGAAGATCTGGTAGAATGGATTCTCCGCCTCGCCCGGTTTCAACGGCGTGCGTGTGCTCTGGAAGACGATACGGTTGCCGTCGGGCGAAAAGTAGCCCTCGCCACTGCGCGAGCCGTCGAAGGTGAGTTGCTTGATATGGCGGAGGTGGCGCGCCTCGCGGTCCGCGTCACCGGCAGCGGTGAGCACGGCGGCGGACAGCACTAGGACAAAGATGGCGAATCGGCAACGTTGCATGGACGGGAACTAGTAGCGTCTCGGAGGCTCGCAGGCAAGCTAACGGAAGTGAAGTTATGAAAGCGTGCCTTCATAACTTCACTCTCAACTCTTAACCTTCTTGAAGCTCGTCTCTCTCAAATAGATTGGCTCCACCTTCTCATCGCCGCTACCCTGTTGTGCGAACCGCCGCTCCGCCAGCTCGCCGACAAACGCCGCGCGCGGATGGATGTTGTCTTTCGGAAACCGCGCCAGCGAGCCAAGCCGCTTCGCGATCTCCGGCTCGTAACGTCTGATTTCCGGCCCGACGAAAAGCGCCGGCTCCTTCACCAAGCCTGCCAGCGCGTCGAGCGAAACTATCTGTAGCGGCACGACCGGTTTGCCGGCCGTCCACACCGCGAAATAAATCTCATCACGTCGCGCGTCCACGACAGCGGCCACTGTCCCGTCCCGACCGTGTTCGAGCAGCATTGCCTCCACGCTGCTCGCGCCTGCCAGCGGCCGACCGTGCGCGAGCGAAAAACCTTTCGTTGCGGCGATGCCGACACGGATGCCGGTGTAGCTGCCCGGTCCCAGCCCGACGGCCCACAATTCCACGTCGCGCGGCGCCAGTTCGTGCGTCCGCAGTAACTCATCAATTGTCGGCAGCAGCAACGCCGAGTGGTGATGATGCGTGTCGAGCGTGCGCTCGCCAAGCAAACATCCGCCACGCCGCAGAGCAACCGAGCCGACGGGACCGGAAGTGTCGAGAGCAAGCGTGATCATCGGTATATGCCTTCTTCCTTCTGCCTCCTGCCTTCTGTCACACGGATCTGCCGCTCTTTCTCGCCGACGATTTCGATATGGATGCGCACCGCGTCCGCCGGCAGCACGTCGCCGAGTTTCTCGGCCCACTCGATGATCGTCCAGCCGTCGGGCGCGAGTTCCTCCTCGATGCCGATCTCGACGGCTTGCTGCGGCTTGTCGAGCCGGTAGAGGTCCACGTGATAAAGCCGCCGGCCGTCGCGTGCGACATGTTCGTTGACGAGAGTGAACGTCGGGCTGGTGATCGTGTCGGTCACTCCGAGGCCGCGCGCAATGCCTTTGGTGAGCGCCGTCTTGCCCGCGCCGAGATCGCCGCTGAGCGCGACGACCGTGCCTGACGGCAGCGAGGACGCCAACTGCTCGCCGAGCGCGATGGTTTCCTCGACGCTACGCGTGACGTGGTTGGAAGTGGTCGTAGCCGTCTTCATCGAGATGTTGCCATCGGCCCGCGTCATCTATCAGTCGGATGCCTTTGCCGCAAAGGACAAAGCCGATCAAGCTAAGCCGCAAACGCGGGAACTTCTTACGCCAGGCGTGCTTCAGTTTTGCTGCCCGCGCCGATGGCACAGTGAACAGCAGTTCGAAATCCTCGCCGTCATGGAGCGCGCGTTGGAGCGAGCCACCGGCCGCCGGCGCGATGGGAATCGCCGACTTCCACAAACACGCGCTGACGCCGCTTTCGCGGCAGATGTGGCCGAGGTCGTGTGCGAGGCCGTCGCTGATGTCAATCATCGCGCCAACGCAACCTTGCTTCGCCAGCCATTGCGCTTCGGCGAGGCGAGGCGTGAATTTCAGATGTTTGCCGGCGATGGAGCCGCCAAGCGCGTCGGTGACGAAGATTGCGTCGCCGACGCGCGCGCCGGAGCGCAGCCGCATTGCGCTCGGCTCCACTTCGCCAGCCAGCGCCACGCTCAACCAGAAACGATCGGGCGTCCGCACCGTTTCGCCGCCGACGATGGCGACGCCGAACTTTCCGGCCGCCGCCGCCAGCCCGCGATAAACCTCCCGGACGAACCGCACCGGCATCTCCCCGCGCAATCCGGCCGTGATAAGCGCCCAGCGCGGCCGGCCGGCCATCGCCGCGATGTCGCTCAACGGACGCGCCATGGCCTTCCAGCCGATCTGGAACGGCGTGGCGCGCTTGTCGAAGTGGACACCTTCGACGACGGCATCGGTTTTCAGCAGCAACAGCCGCCCACCCGCGCCGCGGCCGATTTGCACGGCGGCGCAGTCGTCGCCGATACCGACCCGCACGCCGCGCCCACGCGGAAGCTGCCGCTTCAACAGCGCGATCAGACCGCGCTCACCGAGTTGGCAAAGAGTCGTCTTCACGGTTGGGGCACGAACAACAAGAGGATGAGGTTGGCTGTGTTGAACAGCGCATGAATCGTGACAGGCACGAGGATCGTGCCGGTGACTTCATAGGCAAGGCCCAGCATTGCGCCGAGCGCAAACACAGGCACGAAGGCGTTGAGGTTGAGGTGGACCGACGCGAACAGAAATGAAACCACCGCCAGCCCGCCGGCGACGCCGAACCGCTGTTTGAACGCCGGATACATGAAGCCGCGGAAAAACACCTCCTCAAATATCGGCGCCAGCGCGACGGCGAGCGTCAGGAGATAACCGCGCACCAGCGGGTTCTTCGCGCCGCGAATCATTTTCAGAATGTCCTGTTCCTCCGGCGTGATGCCGAAGGCCAGGAGCACGGCCTGCCAGATGAACATGGTTCCATAGACGACCGGAACCACCAGCAGGCACAGCAGGACGGCGCGACCCATTGTGGGACCGAGTGGACCGCGCTTCAGTCCGAACGCGTCGGCTAGCGCCACGCCACGCTTTCGCAAATAGACGCCGATGAAGATCAGGCCGGCCGCGTCGAAGGTGAAGCCCATCACGACCGCCTCGGCCATCAGGAGGTCGCTTTTCACGATCCAGTGCAGCTTGAACGCCGCCAGCGCCACCAGATTGCCGAGCGACCAGGACAGAAGGATTGCCCCGCTGACCAGTGCCAGCGCGCGCAAGCCCCACGGTTTCGTTTCCAACGCCATCGCTCGAAATATGGAAGCCACCGGTTTTGAAAGCAACGGGAAACATGACGCACAAGGCGCGATTGCAGATATCCTTCCATATCCTGTGTTTTTCGCCTGTCCCTGCCGTCATTGTTCCTCTATCTTCCCCCCATGCCTTTTTCAAAACTCGGTCTATCACATGGCGCCCTCCAAGGCGTCAAGGCGGCGGGTTATACCGACCCGACGCCGATCCAGTTGCGCGCAATCCCGCTGGTCCTCGCAGGCCGCGACATCATCGGCAGCGCGCAGACCGGCACTGGCAAGACCGCGGCGTTTGCGCTGCCCATCATCACCAAGCTCGGCCAGCATGGCAAACTGCGGGCGTTGATCCTGGAGCCGACGCGCGAACTGGCGGCGCAGGTGGAGACGGCGTTCCGCGACTATGGCCGGTTCACCGATTTGCGCGCCGTGGTTATCTACGGCGGTGTCGGTTACGGCGCGCAGGAAAAAGCCCTGCGCGAGGGCGTGGACATCGTCGTCGCCACGCCGGGCCGGTTGCTCGATCACATGGAGCAGGGCCGCTGCAAGCTCGATCACATCGAATTCCTGATCCTCGACGAAGCCGACCGGATGCTGGACATGGGTTTCCTGCCTGACGTGAAGCGGATCATTGATCGCTGCCCGGCGCGCCGGCAGACGATGCTGTTCTCGGCCACTGTGCCGCCGGAGATCGCGACGCTGGCGCAATGGGCGTTGAAGAATCCCGAAACGATCGAAATCGGCCGCCGCCGGCCCGCTGAAACCATCCGGCACGCGCTCTATCCCGTGGCGGACGACCAGCGCGACGAACTGGTCATCGAGCTGCTCGAGCGCACCGAATACGACTCGGTGCTCGTCTTCTGCCGGACCAAGGATCGCGCGGATCACGTTTCGGCGATGTTACACCGCAAAGGCCATCTGGTGGCGGTGCTGCATTCCAACCGCACGCAGAGCGAGCGGGAGCAGGCGTTGCGCGGTTTCCGTGACGGCCGTTTCGAGGTGCTGGTGGCCACCGACATCGCCGCGCGTGGGCTGGACATCGAGGACATCAGCCACGTCATCAACTACGACATGCCGCAGCACGCGGAGGATTACGTCCACCGCATCGGCCGCACGGGCCGCGCGCTGGCCACGGGGAATGCGTTCACGATCATGACCGCCGATGACAAGAAGCAGGTCCACGCGATCGAGTTTTTCATCGGCGCAAGCGTCCCGCGCGTGAAAATCGACAACTTCCCCTACAAATACACAACGCTGCTCGACCCGGAGGCCGAGAAGCGGCTGCGCACGATGGGACGCCGGCGGCGGTAAGCGGAAACGGGAAATTGGAGTGTTGGAGTGATGGAAAATTCCGCGAAACCCAATACTTCACCGCTCCACGACTCCACGACTCCGCCATCTTCCATGGTTCGTTCCACCGGAGCGCTGAGCGTCGCGACGATGACCAGCCGAGTGTTGGGGTTGGTGCGCGAGATGGTTTTCGCCAGCTTCATGGGACAGGGGCTGGTGGCGTCGGCGTTTTTTTACGCGTTTACGATTCCGAACATGTTCCGCCGCCTGCTCGGTGAGGGCGCGCTGAGCGCGGCGTTTGTGCCGTTGTTCACGGAACGGCTGCACAAGGAAGGCAAGGAGGCGGCATGGCGTGCCGCGAACTCGGTGGCATCGGCCGTTGCCGTCGCTCTGGTGGCCATCGCCGCGTTGGTCGTTGGCGGCCTGTGCCTCACGCTGGCCTTGGCCGACCTGAATGAAGCTCATCGGCTCATTCTCCGGCTGACGGCGACCATGTTCCCCTACATGATTTTCATCTGTCTGGCGGGGCTGGCGATGGGCGTGCTCAACTCGATGCGTCATTTCTTCGTGCCGGCGTTTTCACCGGTGCTGATGAACATCGTCCTCATCTCGTCGGTGTTCGTCATCTGCCCGCAATTCGGCCAGACGCTCGAAACGCAGGTGATGGGTCTCGCCATCGGCGTGTTGCTTGGCGGCATCGTGCAGCTTGCCTACCAGTTGCCGCAACTCTGGCGCGAAGGTTGGCGTCCGCGCTGGTCGTTGAACTGGCACGATGAAACTCTGCGGCACGTGGGAAAACTGTTCGCACCGAGCGTCATCGGCGTTGTCGCCTATCAGATCAACGTCATCGTCGCGCGCACGCTCGGCTTTTTCGTCGGCGACTACGTGCCCGCCGCGCTCAACAACGCCGACCGGCTGATGGAACTGCCGCAGGGCGTGTTCGGCGTGTCGCTGGCCACCTACATGCTGCCGGCGCTCTCGGCCATCGTCGCGCGCGGGGCGATGGAGGAATTCCGCGTCGAACTGGGGCGCGCGCTGCGGTTCCTGATGGTCATCACCGTGCCGGCGACGGTCGGCTTGATCGTGCTCGGCGAGCCGATCGTGCGGCTGCTGTTCGAGCGCGGACGGTTCGACGCCGAGAGCACACGGCACTGCGCGTTCGCGCTGCAATTCTCGGCGCTCGGCCTCTCGTTCTACTCCAGCACGAGCATCATCGCGCGCGGGTTCTACGCACTGAAAGACACCCGGACGCCGATGTATGCCGCGGTGGTTTCGATGGTGGTGAACATCATTTTCTCGCTTTTCCTGATGTGGCCGCTGAAGGAGGGCGGGCTGGCGCTGGCCAACTCGCTTTCGGCGATGTTCAACGCCACGGTCCTCTTCATCCTGTTGCGCCGCCGCGTCGGCATGTTGCACGGCAGCACGCTGGCGGCGACCGCGGCCCGCATCGCGCTCGCGGCGCTCATCATGGCGGCGGCTTGTTGGGGCACACACCACTGGCTGGCCGGCTGGCTGTCGCCCACTACGCTCACGCACAACTTGGCGCTGGTGTTCGGCCCGATCGCCGTTGGCGTGGCGGTCTATTTCGCGGCGGCGTTTTTGCTGGCCCGAGAAGAAGTGCTGGCCATCCTTCACGGCCACCGACACGGTTGATGTTGCATGGCAGTTTCCGACCAACTCAAATCCAAGCTGCCCGATGTGCCAAACAAGCCGGGCGTCTATATCTTCCGCGACCGGCTGGGCAAGGTGATCTACGTCGGCAAGGCATCCAGCCTGCGCCGGCGCCTGCGGCAGTATTTTCAGCCAGCGCGCAGCCAGACGTGGGACCGGAAGTTCAAGGCGCTCGTGGACTCCATCGAGAGCTTCGAGTTTCACGTCGTCCACAACGAGCCGGAGGCGCTGCTGCTCGAAGGCAAGCTCATCAAGGAATTCAAGCCGCGCTACAACGTCAGCTTTCGCGACGACAAGCGGTTCCTGCTCTTGAAGGTGGACCCGCGCGAGGACTGGCCGCGGTTCCGGTTCGCGCGGATCAAGAAGGACGACGGCGCGCGCTACTTCGGCCCGTATGTCCACGCGACGGCGCTGCGCAAAACCGTCACCTTCATGCGGAAGAAATACGGCGTGCTGACGTTCGGCCGCGGCGCGCCGACGGAGCGCGAGCGGAAATACACCAGCTTTCAGGTGCCGGCGCGGCTGAGCGACTGCACGGCGGACCAATACCGCCAGCGTGTCGAGCTGGCGTGCGCGTTCCTGGAGGGCCAGCACAAGGAGTATCTCGCCGAGATCGAGAAGGAGATGCAGGACGCCGCGACCGCGCTGGAGTTCGAGAAGGCCGCGGAGCTGCGCGACGTGCTGGAGGGTTTGCAGGACACCGTGTCGGTGAAGACGCGGAAGTTTGCGCGCGATCTGCCGGAAGCGATTGATATCCCGACCGAGCTGGAGGAACTGCGCGGCGTGCTTGGCCTGCCGTCGCCGCCGCGCGTCATCGAGGGTTTTGACATCAGCCACATCAGCGGCACGCACAGCGTCGGCTCGATGGTGCGCTTCAAGGACGCGCGGCCCGACAAGGACAACTACCGCCACTTCCGCATCAAAACCGTCGAGGGCGTGGACGACTTCGCCAGCATCCGCGAGATCGTCGGCCGCCGCTACCGGCGCATTCTGGACGAAGGCGGCGCGCTGCCGGATGCGGTGTTGATTGACGGCGGCAAGGGCCAGCTCGATTACGCACGCGCCGCACTCATCCAACTCGGCCTGCCGTCGCTACCGGTGTTCGGCTTGGCAAAGGAGCACGAGGAAATTTTCCTGCCCGACCGCGCCGACCCCGTCCGCCTGCCGGACAACTCGCCCGCCCTGCGGTTGGTTCGGCGCATCCGCGACGAAGCCCACCGGTTCGCGCAGAAGTATCATTTCCAACTTCGCAAGCAGCGCATTGCCGAAAGCATCCTGGACGACTTCCCCGGCATCGCCGGGAAGAAGAAGCTGTTGTTGTTGAAAGCCTTCGGCTCGGTGAAACGCCTGCGCGCGGCGACAGTCGAAGAAATCGCGGCAGTGTCAGGTTTCGGCGGCAAGACGGCGGTGGCGTTGAAGAAGTTCCTCGATGAGCACAGTCCGGCAGTCGCCACCGACGACAATCCCGGCGTTCCACCGAAACCGTAGCCGTAACGGTTCAGTTGCGCCGCCCGCCCGTCCCAAACTCCCAACTGCCAACTTCCATCTCCCATCCGCCATTCCGCCCCTCCCTTCCTCGGCTCAGCGCAGAGAACCCACAGCCACCCGAAACCCGGTGAGGCTACCCGAGCTGGACAGATTGGTGCTGATGCGATGGGCACAGCGAGCGCGGGCAGCGTAGTTGTTGAACGACCCGCCCCGCAACACCCGCGCGCCGGGGTTGCCTTTATAGCACTCTTCGTGCGCCTGCTTTGCATCGTGTTCATCCAAGCACCACTCCCACACATTGCCTAGCATGTCCGCCAAACCAAAGCCGTTCCTGCCACGCGAGCCGAACGCATCCACCGGAGCCACGAACTCAAACCCGTCGTCCTTCCCCGACCAGTTCAACCGGTCTTTCCCGTCCTCCTCCGATTCGCCCCACCAGAACTTCGTCTGCGTCCCCGCACGGCACGCATACTCCCACTCCGCTTCCGTCGGCAGCCGAACCACTTGCCCCGCCGCCAATCGTCCTGCTTTGCGCTCGCGCTCCGTCGCCCATTCGCAAAACGCCATCGCGTCATTCCAACTCACACCGCACACCGCATGATTGTCTTGCGGCGCAGCGCCGAAGCCGGGATTGCGCCAACTCAATCCATCCCCACGGCCCCATGGCTGCCCTTTCTGCGGCGCGTTGTCCACATAGCCCTTCTTCTCCGCGTCCGTCTTGTATCCCGTCTCCTTCACGAATTGCTTCCACTGGCCCACCGTCACCTCCATCCGGCCCATCCAGAAGCCTTGCTTGGTCGCCGCCTTGCGCGGCGCTTCCCCCTCGCGCTTCACCTCTTCCGCACTTGCGCGGTTGGCCACCGCCCACGCCTGTTCTTCCTTGGTGCTGCCGAGCATGAACTCGCCGGGCGGGATGCCGACCAACTCCAGCGTCGTGCTGCCGCCTAAGGGCAGCGTGCAGACCTCGCCACGCTTTGGATTAGCCGTCAGCGCCGGGACGCGAGTCTCAGCCGGAGCAGGCACTTCGGTTGCCTTCAGCGCGCGTGCCGGCAAAGTCGAAGCCGCTGCCGTTGTCCCGCCGGACAGGTTCACGCCGACACAAACCCGAAAGCCGTAGATGCAAATCGAGCTGGACGGGCTGAGGCCGTGTCGGGAGGCACACCGCATGTTGCCAGGGCCGCCGTAGTTGTAAGATCCGCCCCGCAACACCCGCAATCTGGGATAACCCGTCCACAAGTTTTCGTGGGCCTGTGTCATATCAAACTCATCCAAACACCACTCAGACACGTTGCCCAGCATGTCCGCCAAGCCAAACCCATTCCGGCCCCGCGCTCCGAAACTGTCCACCGGCGCGACAAACTCAAACCCGTCGGCCTTTGCATTTCCAAGCCAGTTCAATCGCCCCTGGCCATCCTCGCTCGAGTCGCCCCACCAAAACTTCGTCTGCGTCCCCGCCCGACACGCATACTCCCACTCCGCTTCTGTTGGTAACCGCACCCCTTGGCCCGCCGTCAGCCGCCCTGCTTTGCGCTCGCGCTCCGTCAGCCACTCACAAAAAGCTACCGCGTCATTCCAACTGATGCAGCTCACCGGATGATCGTCCCGCATCTCAAACCCAAAGTTCGGATCTCGCCAACTCACCCCTTTCTTCATCGCCCACATCGCCAACTGGTTGCCCGCTCCTTGCGGCACCAACGACTCGTCCTTCTTCTCGCCATCGGTCACGTAGCCCGTTTCTTTAACAAACTGTTTCCACTGACCGACCGTCACCTCCGTCCGCCCCAGCCAGAACCCGTCCTTAATCCTCGTCTTGCGCGGCGCTTCGCCTTCGCGCTTCACGTATACATCCTTCACATGGGCCATGGCCCACGCCTGCTCCTCCTTCGTGCTGCCCAGCATGAACTCGCCGGGCGGGATGCCCACCAGTTCCATCGTGACGTTGCTGCCGAGGGAGATCGTGCAGACCTCGCCCCGCTTCGGATTGGCTGTCAGCGCCGCGGCGCGCGTCTCAGCCGGAGCTTGCACTTCGGTTTCCTTCGGCGCGGGTGCCGGCGAAGTCGAAGCCGCTGCCGTTGTCCCGCCGGACACGTCCAGGCCAACACAAACTCGAAAGCCGAGGGAGCCATGCGAGTAGGCCGGAGCGTAGCCGCTGTGGCGGTAGGCACAGCGAACGTAGGCAGGGGAGAAGATGAACGACCCGCCCCGCAACACCCGCGCGCTGGAATTCCCCTTGTAGCACTCTTCATGTGCCTGCTTCGCATCGTAGTCATCCAAACACCATTCATACACATTGCCCAGCATGTCCGCCAAGCCAAAGCCATTCCGACCGCGCGCGCCATAACTGTCCACCGGAGCGACAAACTCAAACCCGTCGTCCCTTCCGGACCAATTCAACCGGTCCTTGCCATCTTCCTTGCTCTCGCCCCACCAGAACTTCGTCTGCACCCCCGCACGGCACGCATACTCCCATTCCGCTTCCGTCGGCAACCGCACCACGTGGTCCGCCAGTCGTCCTGCTTTGCGCTCGCGCTCCGTCGCCCATTCGCAAAACGCCATCGCGTCGTTCCAACTCACACAACTCACCGGATGATTGTCCTGCGGGGGAGAGCCGAAGCCCGGATCGCGCCAACTCGCTCCATCCACACGGCCCCACGGCTGGCCTTTCCGGGGCGCGTTATCCACATAGCCCTTCTTCTCCGCGTCCGTCCGATAGCCGGTCGCCGTCACAAACTTTTTCCACTGTCCCACCGTCACCTCCGTCCGGCCCAGCCAGAAGCCATCCTTGATCCTCGTCTTGCGCGGCGCTTCCACCTCGCAATTGACACTGGCTTCCGTCGCCCCATTAGCCACCGCCCATGCTTGTTCTTCTTTCGTGCTGCCCATCATGAACTCGCCGGACGGGATATAAACCATCTCCGCGCCGACGGAGTTGGTGAAGACGGAACCAAGCAATGCGGATTGCGGAGTGCGGAGTGCGGAATCGGCAGGCGCAGCCGTTGTCGTGAAAGCCCCGTCCAGATTCAAGACTTCGATTCGGGAGACGCGCGTGCCCACTTCTTTGCAATAGACAGCAACTTCACCCTCCCGGCTGTAAGTGGAGTCACGGACAGTCCCAACAAGCTGGCCGTTGACCTTGAGGCTTAATTCATCGCCGACGGCGCGGAACTCGAGCGTGATTTTCTGATTGGGATCAACACTTGCGGGTAGTGGCCATATGTTTAACTCTCGAATATTCCGTTGCGAGTTTGCCTGTTGACTGCGATCCCACGGGCTCACGACATACAGGATTGCAGATTTCCGCGTTACCGCGCCTTGGCATGTCCCTTCATCCTTCCCAAGCCGCAGATCCAGTCCAACAAGTGCTGTTTCTGAATCGGGCAGCGTAAAAGTTGCCCGTGCGGCGCCATCGCGCATGAAATGCGCCAACTGGATCAAGCCAGGCTTTGTCTTCACCCAAGCGCCGCCATCGTCTTTGAAGTTGTCCGGAATCTTCCCGCTCTTCCGCTGCTCCGCCATCCAGTCCTGCCAGTTCTCGGTCGTGGAGAAAGCGGCGTTTGGAGTCCCGGCTTTAGCCGGCTGCCCGGAAACACCTTCCGCCTGAAGGCGGGACTCCGAACCGGGTTTCCACGGCGACCACAACAGCAGGCCGACAATCACGACGAACGCAGCCGCTCCCGCACCGCCGTAGATCATCATGCGCTGCCGGCGACGGCGGGCCATTGAAGGGCCGGCCACCGAGCGCAGCGTTGGAAACTGCGTCGGCAGGTCGGGAAGGTTGATTTGGAAGATGCGCTCGCTGCGCGTGAGGTTCTTCAGCGAACGCTCGCCCAGATCGCCCAGGCTCACGCCTTCGGTCAGGTGGTCGCGCACGAGTTGCTCGGTGGCGTTGGAGAGCAGCACCTGGCCGCCGTGGCCCGCCGCCAGCACGCGCGCCACGCGGTTGAGCGTCGGCCCGAAGTAGTCGCCGCCGCGTTCCTCAGCCGCGCCCGTGTGCAACGCCATCCGCACGCGAAGCGGCCCGGTCTCGCCCCACGGATCGGCCGACAGCGCCCGCTGCGCCGCCAACGCCGCTCCCATCGCGTTGGGCGCGGAGGCGAACGCCACGCAGAAGGCGTCGCCGACGGTCTTGAAGACGAAACCACCATGCGACTCCATCGTCCGGCGCAGAATCTGATTATGCCGCTCCAGTGCGATGGGCATCGCCTGCGGATGTTTCTCCCAAAGTTGCGTGCTGCCCTCGATGTCCGTGAACAGGAACGTGATCGTGCCCGTAGGCGGCGCGGCGGACGCGGTCTGCGCTGCCGTGAGCTTCTCATGCACGGCGGTCAGCTCGGCGATGAGTTCCTCGTAGCTGGCGTGGCGCTCGCGCGGGTTCTTCTTCAGCATCTTGCCCACCAGCAACGCCAGCGGCATCGGGCACTGCGGCCAGACCTTGAACATCGCCGGCGGCGGCGCGTTGACGTGGAGGCCCATCACCACCATCGGGTCGTTGCCCTCGTAGGGCGTTCTGCCCGTCAGCATCTGGTAGAGCGTGCAGCCAAGGCTGTAGATGTCGGCGCGGAAATCTATGTCCTTCTTCGCGCCGGCCTGTTCGGGGCTGATGTAGTGCGGCGAACCCATCATCATGCCCGTGGCGGTCATGCCGGCGGTGGACTGGCCGACGTTCTTGGCCAGGCCGAGGTCGCCCACTTTGATCTCGCCGGCGACCGAGACGAAGATGTTGTCAGGCTTGATGTCGCGATGGATGAGGCGGGACTTGTTCCAAGCATACTGGAGGGCTTGGGCGACATAAACGGTGATGGCGAGGGCCTCGCGCGGTTGGAGCCGGCCTTGGCGTTCGATGTGCTGGCCCAAGGTCTTGCCTTCGACAAATTCCATCGCCATGAATTGGCTGCCATCGCTTTCGCCTGCGGCATAAACCAGCACCAGATTGGGATGATTGAAGCTGGCAGCGAGGGTGGCTTCGCGTTTGAAGCGGGCAACGAACTCGGCGTCGGCGGCCAGGTGCGGCGCGAGAATCTTGAGCGCGACGAGGCGGTTGAGCGCGGGTTGGCGGGCTTTATAGACGGAGCCGAAGCCGCCCTCGCCAAGCTTGGCGATGATTTCGTAGCCCGCGAATGATTGCCCGGTAAGTTCGGCCATAACCTCTCTCGGTGATTGGCGGCGAGTGTAACAAGTCGCAGCGGCGGGTCAACGTCGCAATACGGCAGCCGGTGGAGCGTAGAGTAGGCCAGGCGTCCCGCCTGTCCAATTATCCATGAATGAACAGGCAAGATGCCTGTCCTACTTCGCCTGGACCTTCAACGCCAGTTCCCAGTCGCGCTCGCCGTTGAGCCAGACGGAGTATTCGGCAATCGCAGCGATGAGGAACGCGTAGCCAGCTGCGTCGCTGAGTTCGTCGGCGGCGCCTGGTGGTGATTTGCCGGTGGCGATGGTGGCGGGCACACAGCCCTTGTCGTTGAACAGCTTCTGCCAGTAGCGCAAACCATCGGACAGCTCCAGCGCCAGCCGCGCGCGCACCGTTTCCGGCCGGCTCAGGAACAACAAGCCAAACGGTGCGCCACCGTCGAGCCTTGCAATCCAGCGGCTATCTTCGACGGCGTTCAGCCAGCGCTTCTGCGACTTCGTCATCGTGAACGGGATTTCCAGATCCACGCGGCCGTCCGGTTGTCGCGCGGCGACGATGCGCAACACGATGCGATGGCCGCTTGCGGCCGTTGCGCGGCCGGCGGCATTGAGCGACACCGTCGCGCTGGCGTCGTCGCCGGGCGTTGCGGATGCCAGAAGCAGTTTCAGCGGCCCGCGTGCGCGGATGAGCAGGCTCGACGTGGTCCACGCCATCTCAACGGGACCGCTCTTGGCGAGCGCCGGCAGTTCGGCGAACTTCTCGCTCACGCGCGCGTCGGCGGCGTGGTGCTCGCGATACCAGCCTTCCCACGCAGCGGGAAACGCCTCCATCAGTTGCAGCGCGATGGCCGCGCTACAGAGCAACATCGGGCCGTGACGCGTGCCAAACGGCAGGGCGGGTTTGTCGGAACGGTAGAACGCGAGCTTCTCGCCGACGGTAAGCGCGGCGTCATCGAACGGCGTCAGCCCCGCTTGGCGCGGGCCGTTGTCCTGCCAGAGATCAGCGAGCCGCAGCGACGAGCAGACCGTCGCGATGAAGTTCTTGGCGAAGTTCGCGCCGAGCGGTTGCAACGGCTGTGCAATCGAGTGCATCCGGTAGTTGAGCATCGCTTCCTCCAGCGCCGCGGGCGCGCTGTTGGTGCGGTTGTGGCAAAGCGCGTCGGCCAGCGCGCCGCCGGGACCGTCGTAGCTCTGCCACGGTATCAGCGGCAGGCAGCGCGTCTGGAGCATGTCGTCGTTGGCGAGCATGGCGACGGCGACACCCAGCGGGAGCGGCACGGTGGGGTCGTCGTAGCATTCGCGGTCGCCGCGAAGCAGACAGGTGGCGGCGATTGCGGTCTCGGCGTCGCGGCACAACAACCCGGCGCTCATCAGCATCGCGGCAAGGTCCAACGCCAGCGCGTTGCTGGTCATGCGCGGCGGTTTCGGGAAGCCTTTGACCGCGCCGCCGTCGCGCGCGATGGCGGCCCCGTCGTTCCACCACAGCGGACAGATGCCTTTGCTGACGCCGAAAAGGTTGTCGCTACTGGTCAGAACTCTCTCGTAAAACGGCAATGGGTATTTCCGCAGGACGCCGAGCGCCCACGGCTCGCGCGTGGCGCGGTAGTAGAGACAGAGCGCGTCGGCGAACCACGCGCCATCGCCGAGCATGTTGC
This sequence comes from Verrucomicrobiia bacterium, assembly GCA_041667205.1. Taxonomy (GTDB): domain Bacteria; phylum Verrucomicrobiota; class Verrucomicrobiia; order CAIQCK01; family CAIQCK01; genus CAIQCK01. The sequence goes on from JBAYFL010000015.1 coordinate 78,279, forward strand.
GGCGGGTGTCCTGCACCCAGCGGCCGTCGCGAGCGCGATACCACTTGCAGACCATGCCGTCCTGCGGCGACTTCGGATTGCGCTGGATGTGGTGAGCGGTGACATACTCGCCGAGTTCGCGCGCGAACCGGCGCAGTTCCGCTTGCGTCCACGGCCCGGCGGCGTGAGCGGCGGACTGCGCCCACACCTGCGCCATCATCGCCGCCGCTGTTAGCCAGATACCGAGCCACATTCTCATCAGGAAGCTTTTTTATGCATCACGGTGAGGTTAGCTTAAGCGCCTGCAAGGCCTGCCGCAATGACACAGTTCCGCTGCAAACACGTCGAAAGAAACCCTTGCGTTAGAGGGCGGAGTGGCCTATAAACCGCGCTCCTTTTTCCGGTGCCCGTGGTCGGGCGTCGAGGGCGGCAGGACGCCGCGGCATGAGCCAAAAGGAACTTAACAAGTAGAGATAGAAAGTCGTATCACCGCCTCTCAGGCACGCCCCGTTGCGGCGCGTGGTCGTTCCCCCGTATGCCAACTGACAAGGAAAAGTCCAAGTCCACCCATCCCATGCACGAGCTGTTCGCGAAGACCGCCCAGGCCATCACCGAAGGCAGCGTCGTCAAGGGTCGTATCATCGAACTTCGCCCCGACGCCGCCGTCGTGGACATCGGTTACAAAAGCGAAGGCAACATCCCGATGCACGAGTTTCCCGATCCCGCAGCCATCCACGTCGGTGACGAGATCGAAGTGTTGCTGGAGAAGCTCGAAAACGAAGATGGCACCGTTGTGCTTTCGTTCGAGAAGGCCGAAGCCAAGAAGAACTGGGACCGCATTATCGTCATCTGCAACGAAGGCGGCACGGTTTCCGGCAAGGTCAAGGCTGTGGTCAAGGGCGGCATGATCGTGAACATCGGCGTCGAGGCGTTTCTGCCGGCGTCGCAGGTGGACGTGATTCCGCCGAGGAACATCCAGGAATTTGTCGGCAAGACCATCGAGTGCAAGGTCGTCAAGATCAACCAGGACCGTCACAACATCGTCCTCTCCCGCCGCGAGTTGATCGAGCAGCAGCGCAACGAAAAGCGCAAGAAGCTCTTCGCCGAGCTGCAGCCCGGCATGGTCGTCCACGGCCAGGTCAAGAATATCACCGATTTCGGCGCGTTCATTGATCTCGACGGTCTCGACGGCCTGCTCCACATCACTGATATGAGCTGGGGCCGCATCAATCACCCCAACGAGGTTTGCAAGGTCGGCGACATGCTGGAAGTGGTCGTCCTTGACGTGAACCGCGAGAAGGAACGCGTGTCGCTTGGTTTGAAGCAGCGCACGCCCGATCCGTGGGACAGCATCGAGAACAAGTATCCCGTCGGCATGAAGGTCAAAGGCAAGGTCGTCAACATCGTGCCTTACGGCGCGTTCGTGGAACTGGAGGAAGGCGTCGAGGGCCTCGTCCACGTCAGCGAACTCTCCTGGACCAAGCGCATCGCGCGGCCCAGCGACGTGCTGGCCGTCGGCGACGTCGTCGAGGCAGTTGTGCTTCAGATCGCGCGCGACGACAAGAAAATCTCGCTCGGCATCCGCCAGCTCGAACCGAATCCGTGGAGCAAGGTTGCTGAGAAATACAGGACCGGCACCCACGTCAGCGGCGTGGTTCGCAACCTGACCAGCTACGGCGCGTTCGTCGAGATCGAGGAAGGCATTGACGGCATGGTCCATGTCAGCGACATGAGCTGGACGCGGAAGATCAACCACCCCAGCGAACTGCTCAAGAAGGGCGACAAGGTGGATGCCGTCGTCCTCGAAGTGGACGGTGCACAACAGCGCATTTCACTCGGCCTCAAGCAACTCGGTGAGGATCCGTGGAAGCAGATCGCTCAGAAATACAAGGTCGGCGACATCGTCGAGGGCAAGGTCACCAAGCTCGCCAGCTTCGGCGCATTCATTCAGTTGCAGGATGACATTGACGGCTTGGTCCACATCAGCCAGGTCAGCGAGGAACACGTTGAGAAAATCAAGAGCGTGCTCAAGGTCGGCGACCCCGTGCGTGCCCGCGTGATCAAGATAGACGGCAACGAGCGCCGCATCGGCCTCTCCATCAAGGCGGCCAACTACAACGCCGAGCAGCTTGAAGCGGCCCGTGAGGAGTTCGACAAGCTCAAGCCCGGCGAAGACATGGTCGGACTTGGCGAAGCCTTCGAGGAAGCTGAGAAGAAACAAGAGGAAGAGAAGAAGGACGAAGGGAAGAAGTAGTCCTCCATCAAACAACAGACTCCGAAAGGCCCCGGTGGCAACGCCGGGGCCTTTCGCGTTTCAGAGCGCGTCCAGCGGCGGCCATCACAGGTATTGTCCGGCCCCGCCTTTGCTTCCGGCGTCCAAAACGACGGCACGTAGCCGGCCATCGGCGCCGCTCACAAAACCGACCTTCCCGCTGATGACGATCCCGCCGCAGGATGCCACGGTGGAATGACGCCATACCGGCTTGCCCACGCGCGCGTCCAGCGCCAGCAAACCGTAGCGGCCCTTCGGGTCCGCCAAATAGACGCGGCCGTCCTGAAACGCGAGGGGACCACAGCCGCCAACCTTGGCCGTCCAGAGCAGCGCGCCTGTGCGCACATCGTAGGCGCCGAGCGCCTGCGACCGGAGGTAAACATGCTCAGCGTCAGCGTCCAGGTTGATCGGGGCCGATGTCTCGCGCGCCCAAAGAACTTCTTGTGTGTTCGGGTCAACGCACTGCAAGACGCCTCCCGCGACCGCTCTCCGAAACGCAATCAAGAGCTTGCCGGCCGATGCCTTCAAGAGCGGCGGAAAGGGAGCAAAGGCGGCGGAGTTGTTCTCTAACGCCCGGCTCCAAAGACGTTCGCCGGTGGCGGAGTTCAGCGCGTAGAGCTTGCTCCGCGATGCGGTGAAGACAACCCCGCCATGCTCCACCGGCGCGGAAACCACTTCATTCGCGCCAAACGCGACGCGCCACTTCGGGTCACCGGTTTCGCAGTCCCGAAAAACCAGCCCGCCCTTCCGCGTTGAGCAAACACCGGTTTGCATGACGGAGAACGTCAACGGAGGCTGCGTCATGGAAACATCGTCCGCACGGGACCAAAGCAACTTTCCAGTCGCCGCGTCCAATGCCGTGCATACCCACTCCGTCCTGTCGGCGCGGGCCAGCACATAGACGCGGCGTTCATCGGCAGCGAGCCGGCATTCCCGGAACTGCGACTCGCTTTCCCAGAGGATACTGCCGGTGAGTTTCCCGATGCAGACGACGTGTTGCCCGCCGTCACTGTGGTGCACAGCAAAGATGCGCTGGCCTCGAACGAGCGGATACTCGCTGCGGTTGTCGGCTGAAAGGCTGACGTCCGCCAGTTGCCATGAATCGGATGCGCCATTCACGTCCGCCACAGGCAGCCAAGTCCTCGCCACGACCGCCCACACAAGGCCCGCAGTCGCCAACGCGCCGAGGCCGCCGGCGGCTCGATGCAAAAGTCTCCGCCGCCGGACGGCTTTCCGCCGCTCGGACTCGATCTCCGCGCTTACGCGCGGCCAAATTCCATCCAATCCGTTATGTTGCGGGTCGTTCATTGCAATATGCGATCTGCTCTTCTACAACCCTATACGTTTCAGGATAGAACAACGGGACAAGAACCGGCTATCCCCTCAGCCGCTGAATGAGCCGCTGAATCCTTTTCTTCACGGCTTCATGCGATGACTGGCATTGAACCGCGAGTTCCCCCAACGACAGGCCGCAAACGTAGCGCAGCTTGAGAAGCTGCGCGTTGCCTCCCGACAAGTTGGCCAGCAACTCGACGAGCCGTTCCTGCCGCGGGTCGCTCACGGGTGGTGGTGGCAGGGCTTCCGCCAGACTCTGGAGGGAATTCCTCCGCCGCGCTTCCTGACGCAGCATGTCCGTGCAGACGTTGCGGAGGATCGTGTGGAACCACGGGGCGAAGGGTCGCGAAGGATGATAATGTCTGCGATAACGCACCACGCGAACCAAGGCTTCCTGCACGGCGTCCTGGGCCGTGCTGTGGTTGCCGACGCGTCTTTCCGCGAGACGCAGCGCCGCTTCGTAGTGCCGCGAAGCCAGCAGCCGGAAGACGCCTTCGTCCATGGTTTCCTGGAACCGGCGCATCAACACTTCGTCGGCGCAGTCGCTCTCGGTCATAGCCGCCGACTTTATGGAGCCGCCCGCGTTAAGTTCAAGAAAAACCGCCAGCGCTGTCCCGTCCGGCCCATGCCCAACGTATATCTTTACAACGGATGGTTTGTCTTTCGATGAAACCGGTGAACACACAGGAACCAGAAACACAGGAGACGGTTTGACAAAACGTGCATGGTTGTTGGCAGTCGGCGTCGTTGGCCTGATGGCGGCAGCATCGCTGTTGGCGGCTGAGGGCAAGGATAGGCAAGAAACCGGAACGGCGTCGCTGGCGGCGGTGGAAGACAAACCCGCTCCCAGCAGCAAGCCGGAAACCAAGCCTTACATGCCCGACGTGAAGGACGCCGCCATCTATGCCGGCAAGAAAACCTCCGTCGCGGACCTGGAGAAGCTGCCGCCGGTCATCAACAACAACCACCGGCAAGCCTACGCCGAACTGCCCGGCCTGCTCGTCTCGGAGATGACCATCCCCAGCCACATGAACATCAACTACCGTGGTCTGGGCGATCCGCATGAATCGGCGTTCATGCTCTTGCTCAAGGACGGCGTTCCGATCAGCAACAGCCTGTTCGGCGATCCGAACGTCTATTACAGCCCGCCGTTGGAGTCCGTGCAGCGCGTCGAACTAATCCGCGGCGGCTCGGCGCTGCTCTACGGGCCGCAGCCCGGCCCGGTCGTGAACTACGTGACCTCGCAGCCGCCGCGCGACAAGGAATTCACCTTCAGCACGATGCACACGGGCGGCTCGGAGGGGCTTTATTCCACGTTCAGCGAACTGAGCGGCACCTGCTGGCCGTTCGGCTATCTCGGCAACTTTCAGCACCGCCAGGCCGACGGCCCGCGCCGGAACAGCGACTACCGCGTGGACACCGGCGATGTGAAGTTGCTGTTCCACCAAACCGAGCAGTCGCGCTGGTTCTTCACCTTCTCCGGCTACGAATCCGAAAGCGGCGAGGCGGGCCGGCTCACCGCCGCCCAATACGCCGCCAACCGCGACCAAACCACACGGCCGTTTGACCGGATTTGGTTTGAGCGCTACGTGCCCACGCTCGGCTACGAGAACGAACTCTCCGGCGACACGCTGCTGGAGGTGAAAAGCTGGGGCGGTTACGTGGACCGTTTCAGCCGCCGCCAGCTCGCTGCCGGCACGTTTACCAACTTCGACAACCGCGAGTCCTACTTCGGCGGCGCCGACGCGCGCGTGCGGCACTACTGGGAAGCTTGGAACAACCGGCAAACACTCACCGGCGGTTTCACCTGTTACGGTTCCGACAACCCGCGTTCGCGCCAACGCAACAGCGACCTGACCGCCACCTCCGGTGCCGACCGGTTCAGTCTCGACAACCACACGCTTTACGGCGCGTTCTTCGCCGAGAACCGCTTCCAATTCGGCCGCTTCGCCTTCATCCCGGCCGTGCGCGTCGAGACGATCGAGATGCGGACAATCGAGAACTACAACGTCGAGGTCGCGCGCCCGTTGCAGGACGTGACGTTCAGCGACGCCGTGCCGCTGGTCGGCGTGGGGCTGACCTACGACGTGACCAAGCAAGACCTGCTCTACGCCAACATCTCCCAGGGCTACCAGCCGCCGCGATATGACGATCTCGTCAACCCGACCAGCAACACCCAGCAGCCGTCATCGGAACTCGGCGTCGGCGAGACCTGGACCTACGAACTCGGCATCCGCAGCACGCCGACCCCGTGGCTCTTCTACGACACCAGCGTCTTCTACATTGACTGGAACAACCGCATCGAGACCCTCACCTTCGCCGGCGGCAACAACGAGCGCGTCAACTCCGGCCGCGCGGAGTTTTACGGCTGGGAAGCGATGCTCGCCGCCGACGTCATCGGCCTCTACGACCACTGGGCCGACACCCGGCACGCGCAGCGGTTCGGCAGCTTGAGCCTCTTCGGCAACGTCTCGCTGTTGGAGGCGGAGTTCACCAACGGCCCGCAAAACAGCCGGACGCCGGCCTACGCCCCTGAATACATCGCCAAGACGGGCGCCATCTGGCGCTGGAAGAACCGCGCCAAGGTCGCGCTGACCGGCGTGTTCGTCGCCGACCACTACTGGCAGGACAGCAACCTCGCCGGCACCGTCGGCACCGACCGCGTTCCCTCCTACATCGTGTGGGACCTGACCGCCGAGGTCCGGGTTTACAAGGACAACGTCAGCGTCGTCGCTGGTGTCACCAACCTTCTCGACGAGGACTACTACTCGCGCGTCCGCAGCGACGGCATTGACCCCGCGTCCCGGCGCAACTTCTACGGCGGCGTCAAGCTCACGTTCTGAGCGCGTTGTCGCACGATTCTTGATGCTTTCTTGTCATCGCCGGGTTTCGCAGGCATAACTGGCGCGTCATGAATCCTGCCAACTGTTGTTCCACCCGCAACGCCACGAAGAACACCATGAACACACTGCGATTAGTCCCCCTCGCCCTGATGCTCCTCCTCCCGTCCGTCTGCTGGCCGGCCCAACTGGAGGTGCGCCGCGATCTTCATTTCCCCCAACTGTCCGGCTACAAGACGCTGGCCTGCGACTTCCACATGCACACCGTCTTCTCGGACGGAAACGTCTGGCCCACCATCCGCGTCAACGAAACGTGGCGGCAGGGACTCGACGCCATCGCGATCACCGACCACATCGAATACCAGCCGCACAAGGCTGACGTGCCGACGAAGCACCCCCGGTCTTTTGAGCTGGCGGAAATCGCGGCCCGGTCCCACAACCTGCTGTTGATCCGCGCCGCCGAACTCACGCGCGACACGCCGCCGGGCCATTTCAACGCCGTCTTCCTTAACGACATCAAGCCGCTGGAAACGCCGGAGTTTCTCGATGCGGTCAAGGAGGCGAATCAGCAGGGCGCGTTCGTGTTTTGGAACCACCAAGGCTGGAAGGGCGAGGAGAAGGGCCGATGGCTCGACGTGCATCAGACGATGTATGACAAGAAATGGCTCCAGGGAATGGAGGTGGCGAACGGTGACGAGTATTACCCCACAGCCCACCAGTGGTGTCTGGAGAAGAACCTGACGATGCTGGGGAACTCCGACATCCACGACCCGGACCTTCGGAAGGAAAGCGCCTCCGCCGATCATCGCACGATGACGCTGGTTTTCGCTCGCGAGGCGACGCTCGCCGGGATCAAGGAGGCGCTGGTGGCCGGCCGGACCATCGTGTGGTTCAAGGACCAGTTGATCGGCCGGGAGAAACTACTGCGCTGGTTTTTCGACGCGTGCGTGCAGGTCAGCAAGCCCAACGTGCGCTCGAAGACCAGCATGTATGTGGAGGTGCGGAACAACTGCCACGCCGACATCAGCTTGGAGCCGACCGAACCGCCTAAGCCCGATCATGCCCCCCGCCCCCGCACGATCATCCTGCCCGCGAACAGCACGGTTCTGATGAGAGTTCCCATCACCGATCCCGCCAAGCCCGTCGCTCTGAGCTTTGTGGCCAAAAACTTCCTCATCGGCCCCGACAAGGGCCTGCCGGTGACGCTGAAAGTTCCGAGTCCGGCGACCGCGGAGAAAAAGGAAGGCAAGTAGCCCCGCGCCGATGGCAGCCCGCGGCGGCGCTTCGTTACGCATCCGTCACATGCGATGCCGCGAACTTGTGGTAGGTTTCCACGGCTCTTGTGAGAATGACCCTCAAGTTTCACCGCAACGTTTGGGCGCTCGGCTGGACCAGCTTCTTCACCGATGTGTCCAGCGAGATCATCTATCCGTTGCTGCCGGTGTTCCTGACGACGACGCTCGGCGCGAGCATGGCGTTTGTCGGCATGGTCGAGGGCATCGCCGAGAGCACGGCGAGCTTGCTCAAGGTCGTCTCCGGCTGGTGGTCGGATAAGATGGCCAAGCGCAAACCGTTCGCAGTGGGCGGCTACGCACTCAGCGGCCTCACGCGGCCGATGATTGCGCTCGCCACCGTCGGCGGACACGTGCTGGCGGCGCGGTTCATTGACCGCATCGGCAAAGGCATCCGCACCGCCCCGCGCGACGCACTGCTGGCGGACTCGACGCCCGCGGACCGGCGCGGCGCGGCGTTCGGCCTGCAACGCTCGATGGACCACGCCGGCGCGATCGTCGGCCCGCTCATCGCGTTCGCGCTGCTGACATGGGTCACGAGCGACTATCGCATGATTTTCTGGGTCGCCGCCGTGCCGATGGTGTTCGCCGTAGCGGCGCTGGCGTTCGGCACGAAGGAAGTGACGCCGGCGCGTGACGTGAAGAGCAGCGCCAGCCCATTTGTCGCGACGCCGAAGTTCAAGCGATACCTCGTCCTCATGTTCCTGTTCACGCTTGGCAACTCCAGCGATGCGTTCCTCATCCTGCGCGCCAAGGACCTCGGCATCGCCGACGCGATGTTGCCGCTGCTGTGGGTGGCGCTGCACATCGTGAAAATGTCCAGCAGCTTGCCGGCGGGCGCGCTCAGCGACCGGATCGGCCGCAAGGCGCTCATTGTCGGCGGCTGGCTGGTCTATGCGGCGGTCTATGTCGGCTTCGGCGCAGCGAGCGAGGCGTGGCACATCTGGGGCTTGTTCATCGCCTACGGCTTCTTCTTCGGCATGACCGAGGCCGCCGAGAAGGCCATCGTGGCGGACTTTTATCCGAGCGAGCAGCGCGGACGTGCGTTCGGCCTCTACAACGCCGCCATCGGTTTCGGCGCGTTGCCGGCGAGCCTGTTGATGGGCTGGCTCTGGACACAGTTTGGCGTGACGGTAGCGTTCGACACTGGCGCAGGTCTGGCCGGCGTCGCCGCGGTGTTATTGGCATTGCTGGTTTGAGTGGAAGTGTTCGTTGACCACCGGTAGAATCAGCACCTACATCAACCTATGAAAATCAAGATCTGGGGCTGTCGCGGTTCGATCACTACACCGGGGGCGACAACATTGCGCTACGGCGGCAACACGACGTGCGTGGAAATCCGGACCGCCGAGGGTGAGGCCGCCGGCCAGAACATTGTCGTGGACGCCGGTTCCGGCGTGCGTCTGCTTGGCAAGGCGTTGCGGCGCGAGAAAAAAATTTCGCACATCCGCTTCTTCTTCAGCCATTCGCATTGGGACCATCTGGTCGGTTTTCCGTTCTTCGAACCGGCGTATTTTCCCAACTACCACATCGCTTTCTGCGGCGGCCCACACGCGCAGGATTCCATCAAACGGTATCTCAGCCGCCAGATGAAGGCGCCGTTTTTTCCGGTGGACTTCAGCCTGTTGAAGGCGCAGTTCGATTTCTGTTGCGAACGACCGCATCAGGAACCCGGCCCCTGCCGCTTCGACGGCATGGAAGTCTCGCCTGCGCCGCTGAATCATCCCAACGGCGGCTATGGTTTCAAGTTCGTCGAGAAGGGGAAGACTCTCGTGTTCTTCCCTGACAACGAACTTGGTTTCCAACACGAGGGCGGGCTGGACCGCGCGGCTTACGTTGAGTTTTGCCGTGGCGCAGACATCCTTATCCACGACGCGCAATACACCGACACGGAATACCAGCGCACCCGCGGATGGGGCCACTCCACTTATGCTGACACCGTGGATCTGGCCGTCGCCGCTGGCGTCAAACGCCTCGGCCTCTTTCACCATGACCCCGACCGCACCGACGACGACCTCGACCGGCAGGTTGAGGTCTGCCGCAAGCGCATCCGCGAAGCCCGCAGCAACATCGAGTGTTTCGCCTGTGCCGAAGGGATGACGCTCGAACTGTAGCGGGCGACATCATGCGGCGAGGGTTCGCAGGAAGATTGGACGCCTTCGACACGCCCGATGTGTATTTTACTGGAAACCAAAAAATGAAAGCTTGGATCTCGCTGATGTCTCTTATCATCGCGACCGGCATCGCGTCGGCTGAGCCGCCCAAAGGCGCGCAGTGGGAGTTGATCTTTGGCGACGAATTCAACGACAAGACCGCTGACCTCGACAAGAACTGGGATTTTCAGAACGGCCCCAGCGGCCACATCCTTTGCAGCCGGTGGCGCGAGAACGTCGTCGCCGAGAACGGCCTCTGCTGCCTGCTCAACAAGAAGGAAAAGCGTGGCGGTCAGGAGTGGACCTCCGGCAGCATGTGGACCACGCGGCAGTTCCGCTACGGCTACTTCGAGTGCCGCTACCGCTACGGCGCGGCGACGGGTCTGAATAATTCGTTCTGGATCATGAACCGCCTGCCGGGCAACGTGCCAGGCCGGTTTGAACTCGACATCAACGAAGGCCACTCGCCCGACCTCGTGAACATGAACATCCACAACTGGTCCGGCAAGCACTGGGCCAGGAGCAAGAAGTGGCGCGCCGAGGGCTGCGACCTCGCCAAGGAGTTCCACGTTTACGGCTTTGAATGGAGTGCGAAGGAACTGGTCTGGTATTTCGATGGCAAGGAAATCCGTCGCGAGCCGAACGCCGTTGCGCACGGGCCGGCGCCGGTCTGGCTCAGTTCGGCGATCATCAAGTGGGCCGGTCCTGTCACGGAGAAGATTGGCGGCACGAGCATGGATGTGGATTACGTGCGCGTCTATCAGCGCCGCGACGTGAAGCCGGTGGCTGGCCCTGATTTCAACGCCATGCTCCAGCCGGTGCCGGCGACGGCGAAGTTCAGCGACCCAGATTATTACATCTGGTGCGGCACAATGGTGAAGGGCGACGATGGCAAGTGCCACCTCTTCTACTCGCGCTGGCCGCGCAAGCTTGGCCACAACGCGTGGGTGACGCACTCGGAGGTCGCGCACGCCATCGGCGACTCGCCGCTGGGGCCGTTCCGGCACAGGGACGTGGCGCTGCCAGCACGCGGCAAGGAATTTTGGGACGGCCTCTGCACGCACAATCCCACCGTCCTCAAGTTCGGCAAGCGATATTACCTCTACTACATGGGCAACACCGGCGATGGCGCGGCGACGAAGACGCTGAACTGGACACACCGTAACAACCAGCGCATCGGTGTCGCCGTGGCGGACTCGCCTGACGGGCCGTGGAAGCGATTCGACAAGCCGGTCATCGCGCCGACGCCGGGTTTCTTCGATGCGCTCTGCTGCGCCAACCCGACCGTCGCCGCGCGGCCCGGCGGCGGTTACCTCATGGTCTATAAAGCCGTCGCCGACAAGAACAGGCTGCCGTTCGGCGGGCCTGTGCTGCATTGCGTGGCCACGAGCGACTCGCCGACCGGGCCGTTCAAAAAATACCCGACGCCGGTCTTCGCCAAGGAAGGTGTGGCGTTCGCCGCCGAGGACCCGTTCATCTGGTCGGCGGACAACCGCTACTGGGCGATCGTGAAGGACAACGCCGGCCACTTCACCGGCGCGGGCAAGTCCACCGCGCTGTTCGTGTCCGATGACGGCTTCGACTGGAAGCTGGCGAAACATCCGCTCGTGGCGACGACGGAAATCGCTTGGGAGGGTGGCGAAAAACAGAAGCTCCACTCGTTGGAGCGACCGCAGCTTTACTTCGAGAATGGCCGGCCCGTGGTGCTGATGTTCGCGTGCGACGAGGACAAGAAGCGCGAGCATTCCTTCAACATCAGGATTCCGCTGACGCCGGCCCGTTGACCTCGCAATGCAACCAGAACTTCCCTTCGCCGACGCGCCATTCTCATACCGGCTCCGCGAGAGCGCCCGCGCCCGCTGCGTGGGACTGCGCGTGACGCTGCAACACGGCTTGGAGGTGGTCCTGCCGCGCGGCTGCGACCCGTCAGTGGTGCCGGATGTGCTGCGGCGCAAGCAACGCTGGATTCACGCCGCGCTCGACCGGCTGGCGGCGCACCTGAAGATTTTCGGCCCGCCGCAACCGTGGCAGTTGCCGGCGCAGATCGAACTGCCGGCCATCGGACGCGTCTGGCGGGTGGAAGCCGTAGAGACAGCTTCGCGGCGCGTGACGGTGCGCGATGCCGGCACGGACTGCCTGCGGATCATCGGACGCATCAGCAACGAGAAAGCCTGCCGCGCTGCGCTGGCCCGCTGGCTCATGACTCAAGCGCGCGAACATCTGCCGCCACGGCTGCGCGCCGTCAGCCAGCGGACGGGGCTTCACTGCCAGCGCGTCAGCATCCGGCGGCAGCGATCACGTTGGGGAAGCTGCTCGCGGCACAAGACCATTTCGCTCAACGCCAAGCTGCTGTTTCTGTCGCCCGAGCTTGCGGACTACGTGCTCGTTCACGAACTCTGCCATCTCGCCGAGATGAACCATTCCCGGCGGTTCTGGGCGCTCGTGGCCCAACACTATCCCGATTACCGCCACACCAACCGCCAGCTTCGCGAGATGTGGAAGCACCTGCCGCGTTGGGCGACGTGAGGAGCGAGCGAGTTGGGAAAACGCCGGGGTTGTATCGGTGTTTCATCCATGCTGAAATGCAATCACTCAGTTAATCCACGGAGCGTTCTATGAATCTGATTCGATGGCAGGCGATTCTTTGGCTGGTGGCTTCCATGGCGATGACGCCGGCCTTGCACGCGCAGCAACCCGCCCCGCGGATTGGCTACGTCTATCCCGCCGGCGGCCAGCAAGGCACGACCTTCCAAGTGGTCATCGGCGGTCAGAGGCTGAAGGATCTCAAGGAGGTGTTTGTCTCCGGCAGTGGCGTCCAAGCCGTCATGCTCGAACGCGCCCGGCCGCTGACACCGCAGGAGTTTCGCGAGTATCTGGAACTGAAGGCGAAGGTGGAGGCACTGGAGGCGAAACGGTTGGCCGCGGCTCCGGCCGGAAAGCCCGTCAAGCCGCGCGGCGGAAAAGAAACAGCGCCGGGTGGAACTGCGTGGACGCCCGAGGATGGAAAGTTGCTGTCGGAAACGAAGCAGAAGCTCGCCACTCTCGTCCGAAAGCCGGGCGGGGCGATCCGAAAAGCTCCCACGCCCGCACTGGCGGACATCCTCGTCGCGCAGGTGACGGTGTCCGCGGATGCGGAACCCGGCCCGCGCGAGATCAGGGTGGCCGGACAATCGGGCATATCCAATCCGCTCGCGTTTCTTGTCGGCCAGGTGCCGGAGTTTTCCGAGGTGGCATCGGAGACGATCACTCAGGTCAAGAGCGTCATCCAAAAATCCAGCGAACGCCCGCAGACCAGCAACCCCAAGACAGAGATGACCGTCACGTTGCCCGCGACCATCAACGGTCAGGTTCTGCCCGGCGAGGTCAACCGCTACCGTTTCGCCGCCAAGAAAGGCCAGCGGCTTGTCATCGCCGTTAGCGCGCGGCAATTGATCCCTTACATCTCCGACGCCGTGCCCGGCTGGTTTCAGGCTACGCTCTCGCTCCGCAACGCGGCCGGCAAGGAACTGGCCTATGCCGATTCATTCCGCTTCAATCCCGATCCAGTGCTCCATCTTGATGTTCCCGACGATGGCGAATACGTCATCGCAATCAAGGACTCGCTCTACCGTGGCCGCGAGGATTTTGTTTATCGCATCACCGTCGGCGAACTGCCGTTCGTGACGGGCATCTTCCCGCTCGGCGGCCCCGCTGGCGCGCAGACCACCGTCGAAGCGATGGGATGGAACCTCCCCGATGCCAAACTTGTTGTGGAAGGCAAAGACAAAGCGCCGGGCATCCACCAGCTCTCCGTGCGCAAGGACGGACATATTTCCAACCTCGTCCCGTTTGCGGCGGACACGTTGCCGGAACGTCTGGAGGAGGAACCCAACAACACGCTGGAAACCGCGCGGCGCATCACGTTGCCCGTCATCATCAACGGCCGCATCGAGTCGCCGGAGGATCCGGACGTGTTTTGCTTCGAGGGCCGTGCCGGCGAACAAGTCGTCGCAGAAGTCATGGCGCGCCGGCTGAACTCGCCGCTCGACTCCGCGCTCAAGCTGACCGACGCCACCGGCAATCAGATCGCGTTCAACGACGACCACGCGGACAAGGGCGCGGGGTTGACGACTCACCAAGCCGACTCGTATCTCCAAGCCACCCTGCCCGCGAACGGCCTCTATTACCTCCACCTCAACGACGCGCAGCACAAGGGCGGCCCGGAGCACGCCTACCGCCTGCGCGTCAGCGCGCCACAGCCGGACTTCGACTTGCGCATCGTGCCTGCCGGCGTGAGCGCGCGCGCCGGCAAGGCCGTGCCGTTCACTGTGTATGCGTTGCGAAAAGACGGTTTCGCCGGCGACATCGCGCTAACGTTGAAGGACATGCCGGCAGGATTCGTGCTCAGCGCCGCGACTGTCCCGGCCACTCAGGCCGTGGCGCGGCTGACGCTCACCGTCCAACCGACGATTGAAACGCTGCCCACCGTCCTCAAGCTCGAAGGTCGCGCGACGATCCAAGGCCGCGAGGTTTCCCATCTGGCCCTGCCCGCGGAAGACATGATGCAGGCGTTCGAATACCGCCATCTCGTTCCCGCCACCGAACTGAAACTGGCGATGACCGGAAGCTACAAGATCGTCGGGCCGCCGAAAATCCTCGGTGACATGCCCGTCAAGATTCCCGTCGGCGGAACGGCGAAGGTGCGCATCGCTGCGCCGACGGCTGTGTTCTCCAACAAAACACGCTTCGCACTGAGCAACGCGCCGGAGGGTCTGACCATCAAGAAAGTTACACCCTCCCGCGATGGCGGCGAGATTGTGCTCCAGTGCGACGCGAAAGTGAAGCCCGGTCAGAAAGGCAGTCTCACCGTCACCATCTCAGCAGGGAAAGCCGTGCTGCCGGCCATCCCGTTTGAGATTACGCAAAGGTGAGTCGGCAGACGTGGAAAGGAACTCGCCATGATGAAAACACTCATGAAAGTCGCCGCCGTGCAGATGAAGTTTCGGCGGACGATCCCGGAGAACGTCGCGTTCATCGAGCGCCACATCGCCGACTTCGCGCGGGCGGGCGGCGACGCGATCCTATTCCCCGAGTGCACCGTGACGGGTTACAACCTCGACTTCCGCAAACTCGACCCCGCCGCGGTCGAGGCGGGACTACGAGCGATTGCCGGCGCGGCGCGCGAGCATCGCTGCAACGTGCTGGTCGGTTCGCCAACGCGCGTCCGTGGACGGTGGCTCAACTCGCTGGTCGTGTTCGACCGGCGCGGGCGGGAGGTGTTCCGCTACCATAAGATTCAACTCACGCCCGATGACGCGAAGTTCTTCGCGCCGGGCAACGTGCTGGCGTTCTTCCGGCTTGACGGCATTCCATGCACCGCGATCATCTGTCACGAGCGCCGCTATCCCGAACTGGTCCGCCTGCCGGTGATGATGGGCGCGCAAATCCTGTTTCATCCAAACGCTGGGCTGGACGCGCTCGCCGTGTCGAAGGCGAAGCGTGGCGGCAAGGACGGCATCGTGGCGCGGGCTTTCGAAAACCAAGTGTGCTACGTCTTCGCCAACACCGTCGGCCCGCAGGGCGGCGGCTTCTGGTCCGCGGGCGATTCGAAAATCGTGGCGGCGGACGCACGGATGTTGTCGTTGGCGAACAACCGCGACGAGATGCGCATCGAGGCGAAACTCGACCTCGCGCAAGCCGGACGGAAATACGCCCGCGAGGCGCTGCAACAGCCGGCGTTCTTGCGCCCGCACTGGCGCGCGATGCTCGCCGCCTGCCGGCGTCAGATCCGCCGCGCTGCGCGCGGTCGATGCTCTGCCGCTGACCTCACGCTGTCTCAGGCAGGAACGTGGGGAGGTTCACGCCGCGGAAAGGCTGGAACGCTCCACGAACCTGGCTGAAATGCAGCTCGCAGTTCCGGGCGCCCCAAGCGTAGGCCGTTTGCACCAGCGGCGAGCAATCCACCGGCATGAGAAACACCGGCGTCCGGCCGCGATGACGGTCGAGTTCGGTCCACAACAACGCAGCCGCCTCCTGCGGATCGCGCGTGAAGCCCGGCCCGACCATGTTGAGGGCCGGATGCGCCGACGAAGCGCAGAAGCCGTCAATCTGCCCACCGTCGCCTTCAATAACCGACGCGTGCCAGAAGCCGGGGCGGTTCTTGATGAAGTAACGGTAATCCTTCTCGCGCCGGATGCCTGCCACTTCCATCTCCAGTTGTCCGATGGCCGGCACGTCGTCGAGCCGCGCGGGTCGGACGCGTTTGACGCCGGGCGGCCGGGCCTTCAGTCCGCCTTTCGGCACCGGGAGGAACATGTCCTGATACGCGCAGCGCGGGACGAAGCCCGCCCGCGTGTAAAGCGAGAACGAGTCGAGGTTCATCGCGCTGCTGACGAGCCGCACTGGTTTTCCCTCGCGCTCCGCGAACCGGATGATCCATTCCAACAACGCGCGCGCCACGCCGCAACCGGCGTAGCTCGGATGCGAGTTCATGATGCCGAGCGAGACGTGCGTCTCGCGCGGATGATAGAAGCACGAGCCGATGAGCCGGCCGTTGGGATGAATGGCCACCACGCCGCCACCGGGGTCCAGCGCCTCGTAAACGTCGAAGAACACCTCCGTCAGCGCCGGCCCGCCGCCGAAGATCGGCGCGCGGCCGTGGGTCTGATACCAGTGGTTGGTGGAGAAGTGAATCAGCTCGCTGACTTCAACGCGGTCCGCCTTGGTCATCTTCCGGATTTGCACAGTCGCCATGAGTCGCTCCAATCAGCGCAACATTCGCGCCAGCCGAGCGTGCGAAACTGCCGCGCCGTTGTCAACTCAGTCTGTCGGCAGTTGTCTGTCGGCAGTCTGTCGGCTCAGTCTGTCGGCTCAGTCTGTCGGCTCAGTCTGTCGGCTCAGTCTGTCGGCTCAGTCTGTCGGCTCAGTCTGTCGGTTGCGCGGCAGCAGAGCGCTGCAATGCAAACGCAGACTTGCTTGTGCAGTGCGCCGGAGTAGAACTCTGTCCACAAAAACCCGCACAGCACCTGCGACCCCGCCGTCTGCCGGTTCTGGCCCGCGGCGTTGCGCAAGGCCGGCTCTCGCACCGCGCAGATCGGCAAGTGGCACCTCTCCACCGACGCCGGCCACGGCCGCGATTGGGACCACTCCGTCGTGTGGTTCCACTCCGACCCGAAGGCCGCGGGCGGTTACTACCGCAACCAAGAACTCAGCTTCGACGGCGGCCCGCTCACCGCCGTGGACGGCTACTCCACCGACAACTACACCCGCTACGCGCTCGATTTCATCCGCCGCCGACACGACAAACCGTTGCTGCTCTTGCTCTGCTACGACGCCGTCCACGCCCCTACCTGCCCGCCCGGCGCCACCAGTCCCGCTACATCGCCAACGAACCCGTGCCGACGCCCGCCGACATCTTCCCGCCGCGCCACCCGCACCCGCCGGCCCGCCGCCCGAGGAGAAGGTCAAATACCGCAAGTCCTACGGCGGAGGTTAAGCCGCCTGGGAGCGCAAGCATCCTGTCCGCCGGTTTTTTTGCGGTTGATGACGGAGGTTGGGTCGAGAGCGCACGGCTGTTGCTGCGTGCGCCATGCTGCACAACTGTGGATGACCTGACACCTGCCGGCAGCAGCAACAGGAAACTTTATTCCAGCGCCGCTTCGATCAACTCCAGCCACAAATGCAGGATGAGCGTGTGGGCTTCTTGAACGCGGGCGCCATCCTGGCTGGCAATGATAATTTCGTGATCGGCGCGGCCTGCGGCCTTGCCGCCGCTCTTGCCGAGCATCGCGACGGTGACCATGCCGCATTTGTTGGCGGCGGCGAGAGCGTTGAGGATGTTCGACGAGTTGCCGCTGGTGGAAAACACCACGAGCACGTCGCCTTTGCGGCCGAGGGCCTCGATCTGGCGGGAGTAGATCTCGTCGAATGAGAAATCGTTGGCGATGCACGTCAGCGCGGTGGCGTCGCTGTTGAGGGCGACGGCGGCCAGCGCACGGCGGTTGCCCTTGTAGCGGCCGACGAGTTCCTCGGCGAGGTGCATGGCATCGGCGGCGGAACCGCCGTTGCCGGCGGTGAGAATCTTCCCGCCCGCCCGCAGTGCGCGGGTCATCGCGTCGGCACTGGCGCGGATGGCGGTTTCGTGGTTGAGCACGCTGCCGATGACACGGCTCGCGTCGGTGATGAGGGCGTCGAGGTTGACTTGCATGGCGGGCATGTTGTCGGCCCGCGCCGCGACCGTCCAGCAAAAGTTTTCCGTAACGGGAATTCTGTCCGCTAACCACCGAGAAGGCGTAGAAGCATTCAGACCCACCCGGTTTTCGCGTTTTTGGGCGAGTTCAGCGGAGCTGTTTTTTCATTTCCGTTTTCAACGCCTCGGCAAGGAGCCGGTATTGCGGCAATGAATTGTAGAGCTGGGCGGAAATGCGCAGCAATCGCTTCGGGGGCGCAGGCCAGGGGATGATCGGCACCTCGATGCCATGCCGGAGGCGGAGTTCGTCCTGAAGCGGATCGGCGTAAAGCGGTGATGCCGGAGCGCCGTCGTCGGCCGCGTCGGCAATCGGCACCGCCGCCAGCGACCCGATGAGTTCCTCCGGACACGGCGGCGTGATGCCAAGCGCGTCGCAAAGGACTTCCCTTCCCGCCAACGCCAGCGCGCGGTTGCGCCGCATCACTTCCAGCCAGCCGCCGGGAAGCAGCGAGCCGACCAACCGCAGCGATTCCGGCACGCTCAGCCACGCCGACGGATCGCACGTGCCCGTCCAGCCAAACTCAATCTGGAAACGCGACCGGTCGGTTCGCGTCGAGTTCGCTCCGTGGCTGATCGCCAGCGGCCGGACAAGCGCCTGGCGGTCGCGGCGCACCACAAGAAAACCCGCGCCCTTCGGCGCGCAAAGCCACTTGTGACAGTTGCCGGTGTAGTAGGCCGCGCCGATCTCCCGCAGCCGCAACGACACCATGCCCGGCGCGTGCGCCCCATCCACGAGCGTCTCGACGCCGCGCGAGGCAAGTTTCTCCGCCAGCCGTTGAATCGGCATCACCAGGCCGGTCTGGCTGGTGACGTGGTCGAACAGCGCCAGCCGGGTCCGCGGCGTCACCCGCTCCATCACCGCCTCTACAATGTCATCCGCGGATGCCACCGGGAACGGAACCGCGACGACCGTCACCCGCGCGCCCCACTGCGACGCTGCGAACTCCAGCGCGTTGCGGCAGGCGTTGTATTCGTGGTCCGTCACCAGTAATTCATCACCGCGCTCGAACCGCAGCGAGCGCAGCACCGCGTTGACGCCGGAGGTGGCGTTCGGCACGAAGACCAGATCGTCCGCGTCAGCGCCAATGAACTCCGCCAGCGTTGCCCGCGCTGCGTCGAACAAACCTTCGAGATCGCGCACAAAGAACTGCACCGGTTGCCGCTCCAGCCGCGCGCGGAGTTGCTGTTGGTATTCGAGCACCGGCCGGGGGCAACTGCCAAACGAGCCGTGATTCAGGAAGATCACGCTTGGATCGAGCGGCCAGACTGTCGGATCGCCCACCGACTGGTTGAGATAGGCGGTTTCGTTTGCGAAAGTCATTTCCTATCCGATACCAGTTTCGTTGTCCGCCGACAACAAACAACCTTGCTGACAACCAGCAGACGATGCGGCATCGTTAGCGCCACAAGTTTGTTGCGCTAGTCTTGAACGCGAAGCGGAAATGAGAACATACAACGGACACACCAAAGCCAAGCCCCCAACATCGTGGATCGCTGGAGTTCATTCTCTAGCCTGCTTCGTCTTGGTTGGGTTGCAAGCAAACGCGCAGGAAATCCCCACCGTGGCTGGCTGGCAGATGGGGTTGCCAACACCGGGCACCCATCGCGCGTGCGTGGACCTGAGCGCAGCGCGCAGCGGCAAAGGTTGTGGCAAGATCATCGGCGCCACTAACGAGAACGGCGCGCGCGGTTGTTTCATACAGGAATTCTACAAGAAGACCGCGGTCAAAGCCGGCCGCGCGTATCGCTACGCCATCAGCTATCGCGCCGCGCCACAAACCGAGGGACGCGCGGCGTTCCTGATTGATTGCTACACTGCTGAGGGCGAGAAGAGCCACAAGGCGCTCGTCTCCGAGAAGCTCCCGGCCAGTCCAGAGTGGAAGACGCTGTCGGGCGAAGTGTCCGTTCCCGAAAAAGTCGTTCGCGTCCGGATGCTGCTCTACCTTCATGGCAAGGGGACGGTCTGGTTCGACGATGCGGTCTTTGCCGATGCATCTGCCGGAGCGCTAGACCTGCTGAAAAACGGCGGGCTGGAGCCGCCGGGATCCTGTATGTTTGACCTCGCGCCGGAGAAGGGCGCGGGGCACGTGAAGCTGGCGGCGGATTTCGAAAACGGCACGCTCGGCAAGGTGAAGGAAATCGGACCAGACGAGTTTTACATCTATGCGTCCGCGCAAGATAAGCCGCGCTCGCCATTTCTCTGGTTTCATTTCCGCGTCGAAGGCTGCAAGGGCCGAGAGGTCACGTTCCACGTGAACCCTGCGCCGTTCTCGCGCGACAACACGGGCGGCAACGGCACGCGCTCGCCGGTGATGAGCTATGACAGTGATAACTGGACTGGCATCGAGTGCAAGTCATGGAACGACGACGGCACTGTGCTGACGTTCAAGCAGCGGTTCACGCGCTCGCCCGCGTGGGTGGCTTCGTTTTATCCGTTCACGGCGGAGCACATCTCGCGGTTCATCGCGCAGCATCGGAGCAACCCCCACTTTTCGTCGCGCGTGCTCGGCAAAACGAAACAAGGCCGCGACCTGCGGGCCTACGCGATTACGGATACAGCAGTGCCAGAAACCAACAAGCGCGTCATCATGTTCACGGCGCTCCAGCACGACTTGGAAACGACCGGCGCGATGGCGCAGGAAGGCATCTGCCGGTTTCTGCTCTCCGACGACCCGCACGCTGCAAAGCTGCGCCGCGCGTTCGTCTTCTACGTCGTGCCACAGATGAACCCTGATGGCATCGCCACCGGTAACATGTATTGCCCGGTCGGCAACCTGAACCGTCAGTGGGGACTTGGCACGATGCCCGAGACAACTGCCGTCGAGCAGTTCGCCCGCGAACTGGCCGCAAGCGGCCGGAAGATCGAATTGTTCATGGATTTCCACGGCTGGTGCACGCCGGAGCGCGCGACCATCTTCATGACCTACGGTAAAGAGATTGCCGACGAAGCGACCGAGCGCGACGCGTTGCGGCTGGCGGAAACTATCAAGCCCAAGCTCAGTGGCAAGGTTTCCACCACCATCTGGCGGAAGCGCGTTCAGACGGTGACGGGAATCACGTCCGACGTGAGCCGACTCGCGCCGGGGTGGATGAAGTTCGAGGCTGGCGCGCGACTGGCCTACTCGATCGAGATTTTTGGTGAGGGCGAATGCACGCAAGAGCAGTATTTCGCGTGGGGCCGAGCCTTCGCCGAGGGGATGGCGGAGTTCTTCGGATTTTGAGGCATGAAGAGTTCCGTCTTGTGCGGCCGATGGGGACGGCGTAATAACGGAACTACCATGAAATCCAAGACCTGCCTAGCACTCGCGGCTGTCGCCCTTTGCGCTCTCACTGCATCAGCCGCTGAGAATCTCCCGAAGACCTCGATGACCGAGCGCGGCAAACTGCTTTGCAGCGAAGACTTTGCTGCGCTCGATGCCAAGGCGTGGCACGCCGCCAAGGGCAAATGGGAAATTGCCGATGGCGGACTCAAGGGTGTCGAGTTGAAATCGGACAAACATGGCGCGGTCATCCGCCGCCAGTTTCCGTTCAAGGACGCCGTGATCCAGTTCGACGTGCAGGTCAACGGCTGCAAGCAGACGACGTTCAGCATCAACGAGGCGAAGGCGCACCTCGCCCGCGTGCTGTTCAACAAAGACGGCTTCATCATGCAGAAAGACGACCGCGACCACGCCGGCCCGGACAAGGCGGTGCGGTTTGGTAATGTCGCATTGCCGCTGAAGCCGGGCGAGTGGCACACGGTAGTCGTTGAGTTCATGGGCGAGGAAATGGTCGCGACGATGAACGGAAAATCCATCGCGGGCGCCACTCCAGCCTTCCTCACGCCAAAAGCCAACTTCGGTTTCACCGTTGCCGGCGAATCGGCCAGCTATCGAAACCTCCGCATGTGGGAAGCAAAGCCGAATCCCGCTTGGGAGCAAAACAAGAAGCAAATCTCCGCCGCAAAGAAATAAGCCGGACGGCGCTAATGTCGGCCAAAAGGGCGGATTTAGCGGTGGCATTGCTAGGTGCGATATGATGATTGCGAACGTAAGTGCTGATCAAGGAGGAGTGATACCGTGCAAATGCTGCTGAGCGTAGCGTGCATTATTGGGTTCTGTGTGGTGTGGTGGTATGCCACAAAACGGCGTTGGATGTTGGGCTGGTGGATAACGACAACAGTATTGGGCATGGTGGGCATGGGATTTGTATTGAACCTCACAGATGTGCGATTCGCTGGTGATTCGATTGACTTGATGCTTTGGGCCATCTTTTCACAAGTCATGTGTGCGGTGGTCGTGGGAGTGGTTTTTTGGAAATGGTGGCTGCCTAAGAAACAAGAGTTTGGAAAAAAACAAATGCATGAAGAACCGCACAAGGCAGAATCGAGAGGACATGGCATGAAGTGGTGCTTGTTCACATCAAAAGGACAGGGCATGAAGTGGTATTTGTTTACAGTGTGTTTTTTTCCGATTCTCTGTCTTGGCGTTATCTTGTTTTGGCCGGGGCAAGCCGGAACAATTGTTGGATATGGTAAATGGTATCTTGCCGTTGGCCTCGTGGTGCTGTTGATCCACCTATGGATGCGATGCGATTTTACTCAGGAAAAAAAGGTGATGTGGACGGTGCTGATACCTGTGTTCGGACTGATTGCGCTACCCGTGTATTGGGTGAAACATGTAATTGCGCAGCCCGGGAAGTGACGCTGGAAGTGGCAGCGAGCGACCGCGAGCGTGCCTGACGACTCCGGCGTTAGAACAAATCGCAACGCCATCAATTTCCCGCCGCGTTTTTCACGCAGCGGAAACCATACACATCGTAGCCGAGACACACGTCGGGCAGGCCGGGAGCGTCGGCGGCGCGGAACCATGAGGCGCACTTCTCCGGCGGACTGTTCCAGTTCCCGCCGCGAATGACGCGCTTCTGCCCTTGGTCGGGGCCGCGCGGGTCTTTCGCAGGACTGTTCTTGTAGTAGTCGGCGGCGTAGAAATCGTTGCACCACTCGCCAACGTTGCCGTGCACGTCATGAAGGCCCCAGGCGTTCGCCGGTTTTCCGCCGACGGAGCGCGTCTTTTTCTCCGAGTTGGCCTTGAACCAGCCGTGGGACTTCAGTTGCGCGGCGTCATCGCCGAATGAGTAGGCCGTTTGCGTGCCGGCGCGGCAGGCGTATTCCCACTCCGCTTCGGTCGGCAGCCGGTAGCCATTTGCCGAGAAGTCGCACTGCCACGTCGTCTCGTCGTAGCAGGGCTTGAGTTTCTCGGCGAGCGAGCGGGCGTTGCAGTATTTCACCGCCTGCGTCCAGCGCACCTGCTCGACCGGGTTGTCGTCCCCCTCGAACTTGCTGATGTTCACGCCCATCAGTTCCTCGTAGGACTTCTGCGCCACCTCGCGCGTGTCCATGTAGAACGCGCTGACCGAAACCTTGTGCGCGGGCTTCGCGTCGTCGGCTCCCTGCGCGCTGCCCATCGTGAACGTTCCCGCCGGGATCAGCGCCATCTCCGCGCCACTCGGCATCTTCACGATCTTGGGCGTGTGGACTGGCGGCGGGGCGTCCGCAGTTTGCTTCTGGCAGGAGAGCGCGAGACTCATCGCGCCGATGATCAGGAAACAGCCAAAGGTTTTGCTTTTCATGTTCTAGTCCGCCGCCGCGCTCTCGTGGCCGAACGCGCAGAAGAGCATCTCCATCGTCCGCTGGCGCATCTCGCGCGCAAACTCGAACGCCGTGTCGTCCGCCGCCTCGGTCATGCGGATGCCGGCGCGATGGCGCAGCCGCTTGGTGAACATCCGGAACTCGCCGATGGCGCTGTCTTGGTTGCCGCCGATGGTGCGCGTGTCTCGGCCGAGTTGCTTGGCTTGCTCCAGCTTCTTCTCGTGGCTTTCGTCGCTGTCAATGAGTTGAATCACCTTCTCAATGAGATGGCGCGCGGCGGGCGGTGTGCGCTCGTCGAGCTTGCGTTTCTCATAAACCTTGCCGAACTCGGCGAGATAGCTGTCGAACTCATCCGCCAGCGAGGCTAATTGCGGTTTCTCGTTCTTCGTCTTCGCCAGCCAAGAGTGCGTCTTCTTGCCCCAGTCGAGAAATTCGTTCATCCGGCTGCGGATGCCGAGGACAAAGTTGTTCATCGCGTCGAGCCGCTCCAGCAGGAACTGTTTCTTCGCCTTTTCCTCGCCGGCATCGAAAATCTTCTCGTATTCACCAGTGACGAAACACGTGGCCGGCCATTTGTCGCGCTCGACGCGCTTGATCTGAAGCTCCTCCGGGAGCGACGCCTTCGGCGTGCCTTCGAGCGCGGCGGCCAGCGCGTCCATCACAGCGAACACACCCACCGGGCTGCCCTCCAGCGTGCCGAACGGATAGACCACCGCCGAGCGGTTATCGTCGTATTGGATGTCGGGCACCGGCTCGAACTTCGTCTTGCGCAGGAAGCAAGTGTCGCCTTCGATGCAGGGCGGGTAGGCGAAGCTGCCGCGCGCCGAGGTCCAGATCGTCCGTGCTTTCCGCAGTTCGAAGCCGACGCCTTCATAACGATTCGTGCTTACGCGGATAGGGCATTTCCACGAGTCGGTCAGCCCGTCCGTCCGTTGGTAGTCGGCGCGCCATGCCGCGCGGAACGGCACCTTCCAGTCCAGCTTCGTGTCCTTCACCGGATGGAGATCGCCCTGCCGTCTTTCATGCCAGATGCCCCGCGCCGCCAGCACGGCGACCCAAACCGCAGGCTCTTTCTCTTTTGAAAAACCGATCTCCGCCGTGGAGATGGCGCGGCCTGCGCCAGAACCATCGAGGTGGAGATTCACACGCTGGCTCGCCGAGCGCCAGACGCTCATGACGATGGCGTTGCGGTCTTCGAGTAGTTCCAGCAACATGTGCTCGCTCGGAAACCTCAGCCGCGCGGCCTGTGCGTCGCCGGCACTGACAAGCAGGTCGCCGCAGAACGGGTCCGGCAGCACGGCGTATTTGGCCCGTGCCTCGACCAGGATTCTCTCCGCGCCGTCACCGGCTTGCATCTCGATGATCGGCTGGCCGCGCTTGACGGTGTAACGTGCCGCAATCTTCCCGCCAGCCTCGGTGGTCGCGTTCGCTTCGAGAACAATTCTCCGCGCCGTGTTCTCGATCACCTTGAACGAATCAACCGCCTTGGTTTTGTCGCTGCCCGCGCCCGCCGCGACAAGTGTCGGGCCTTTGACCATTTCCTCGCCGAGGCGGTAATAGCATTCCGGCCCCTTCGAACCTTTGCGCAAGACCAGCGCGAGATAGCTGTTCGCCGCGCAGAGATTGCCTTTGCAGATACCGTCAGCGCGGCCCGCGGCGATTTCGGTCCAGCCGGTTCGTTTCGTCACCACCTCGTCCGACAGCGCGGCCGACGACGAGGCCCCCGTGTCAAACAACCGGACCGCCTCGGCCACCTCTTGCTTTCGGGCGAGTTGCTTGTAGGGCACGTAGTCGCCTTCGTAGAGCCGGAACATGTCTACCCGGTATTCGCAACTGGCTTGCGTGCAACTGATGTAAGCAAACCATCCTTCGGGATAATCCTTCTCGGCCTTGAACGTGTGGTGAAGTTCTACCCAACCTTCCGCGCCCAGCGTGACCTCTTTGCTCGCCATCACGCGGTCGTAAGGTTTCGCGCGGCGCTCGATCTGCAGACGGACCGCCGCCGGCTCCCTCACGGCTTTCGCCAGCACGGCGAAGGTGTAGGTCTTTCCCTTCTGGCCGCCCGCCACGCTCTGTCCGAATTGCGTTCCCCAGCCCTTTACCTCGCCAATCGTCACGCGCACGCAGCGGTCGCCCGCCGCCGCGTCGGCGGTGTCCACGGCAAACTGGCAAACGGTGCCGCGGTCCCTGTCCACACGCCAGCCATCCTCGCCACCGCCCCGCTTCTCAAAGCTGGCGTTGGCGAAAAGGTTTTCAGCCGCATGGGTCGCCTTCGGAGCCAGCGCGCTTTGGAGGACGAACAACAACGATAAAACCAAGACCGCGCGATGATGAATCACAGTTGACCTTTTGAAGTCTATGCCCCGCCAATGCCGCTACGACTTATGCCGTTTCACGATGATCAGGTAGCTCTTCTTGGCTGGCTCGGCAACAAAGTCAGCGGGGCGGTCCTGGGTGTTTCCGGTGGTGGTGACGCACCAGAACAATGTGTCACCCTCGATCTTGAAGATGCCGGGGAAAGCCTTGCCCTTGAAACCGCCGGTGGCGCCGGTGGCGTCCATGCTCTTGCCGTCGGCCGAAAGTTTGAAGTCACCCTCGGCGATAGGTTTTTCTTCGGGCAGCCGTTTGCCGTTGATGTGGTTGCCCTTGAAGGTCAGTTCCAGCGCAACACCTTTGTCCGGGTTCTCGCCCTTACCGGAGCTGAACCTCGCGCCGCGCCAGGCGCCCTGGAGGGCCTTGCCGTCGGCAGCGGGAGAAGTCGCCGGAAAGAGTAGGATCAATCCAAGCCCCGCAGCCAGAACTGTTCCCGGCAGGAATGAAATGACGGAGTGTTTCATGGGAAGTGTCCTCGTTATCAAAGTGACGGAAGCATTGTTGTTCGCCGGCATGGCAACCGTGCTCAACTTGCCAACTAGCGCGGACAGTATGCCAGCGGCCGAAGTTCTTGGCAAAGTCAATCGGATGTTTTCGGCGCACACAACGTCACCGGCCCGAACAAACCCGACGGCATCAACGGCGTGTCCTTGGTCAGCTTGCGGATGTTGGTCTTCGTGAACCGCTTCTCCGGCGGCAGCGAGGCGTCGCCGATGATGCGGTTCGGCCAGAAGTTGATGACCTCGACCTGAAGCACGTTGCCCATTGGCTTCAATGCGCCGGTGATCTCCACGCGAAACGGCGGCGTCCAGACGATGCCGAGCGAGCGGCCGTTGAGCCGGACTTCGGCCAGTTCGCGCAAGTCGCCAAGGTCGAGGAAGAGGCGTCGAGCGTGGGGCGTGGGGCGTGGGGCGTCGAAGGTTTTCGTATAACTCGCGGTGCCGGAGTAGAACTTGATGCCGGGATCGGCGTTCTCTGTCCAAGACGCAAGCTTGTTGAACACAATGGGACGGGTGTCGGAACGAAGCATCTCCCTGGCGTCTCGCTCTGGAGCGGACCAACCGGGTGGGAAGTGCGCGGTCCACGGCGCGGCCAGATCCTGCACCACCTCAAGTTTCAGCGTGTTGCTCTTCGCGGTCGCGGGATGCCCGGATGCCGGCGCGCGGAAGACCACGAACCACGAACCGCAGGGCGCGAACTCCAGCGGCAGGCTCGTGCGGCCGTCGGCTTCGGTGTATGCAGCGGCGAATCGCTGCTCGCCGCTCACAGCATCCCACAACTCCGGCGCCTTGCCGGCGACGCGGAAAGCGCAGGTAGCGTTGACAGCAACGTTGGTGCGGTTAGCGACGAAGTAAATATCAGTGTTGCCGTCGCGGCGGTGGATGTAATTCAGGCCGGCATCACCGCAATCAAAGTCGGGCTTCACGCCAGTCGCCAACAGCGTCTCGCGGGCGGTCTTGCCGGCGATAACGCGGCCTTTGTCCCAGAGCGCGGCAGTGATCTCCTTCACCTCGTCATCGTTCCTCGCCGTATCCTTCAGCCCTGTCGCTTCAACCGGCTTCGGACCGATGACGGTCGCGCCAGATGCCACGAGTTCCTTCACCTTGCGCAGCACGGGCAATGAAATCGCCTTGTGATCAGGCAACACGAGCACGCGGTAGCTCATGCCATCCGGCAACACGATGCGGCCATCCTTCACCGATGCTCGCTCCAGCAATGCCTCTTCAGTGATGACATCGTAGTCGTAGCCCGGCAGCACGCGCGCGGGATCGGTGAGCTTGTGCTGGGCGAAGTTTGGAACGTGGTCGCCGTAGTAGTAGCAGACATCGGCGACGAACAGGCCGCGCTGGAGCATCGCCTGGCAGCGGTTGATGTAGCTGAAGAACGGGCCGGACTTCGTCCACCACGTGACGTTTGGATTGAGGTGCGTGCCGGCGAAATACTGGAGGCCCGGCATGCCCTGCGCTTCGGGCGAGCAAACAAACGCGTGCCAGACCAACAGGTTCAAACCCTCGCAGAGCGCGTGGTCGAACGACGGCTTGAGGTTGTTCCACAGCGTCTCCTGCCAGTGCGGTCCGATGGTGGTGAAACCTTCTGCCAGCACGAGCCGCCGGCCGTAGGTGTGCGCAGCGGAGGCGGGTTGCTTGACGAAAAACCGATTCGAGTCACCGATGCGGTGCCGCCACGACCATGCCCAGAACTCGCTCATTGGCGCGTCGTCGAAGCCGAGACATCGCTGCGCGTCAATCGGCACCGCGTGCGGCCCGCCCGACTCCGGATGGATGAGCAGACCGTGCTTGTGCGCGCCGTCGCGGAACGGGCGGTAGTGGTTGTCAATCGCGAGGTCGCCGAGCGTCTTGCGGAAGTCGTGGAGGAAACGGTTGCTCGCGGCGCGGCTCTCGACGATCCGGCCCGCCAGCACCGGCGTCCACGGCGTCATATCATAGCCGCGGCGTTTCCGGAACTCCTTGCGCATCGCCGGCGTCCAGTTCAGCGGCTCGACCTCCCAACTGTCCGTGTGCAAATATTTCAGCGCTTTGCCGGCGAGCGGGCCGGCGTCGGCGATGAGCGGCTCCACCACAGAGTCCCAGTAGCGCTGGAACGCGCCGGCATCAAGCACGTCGAGTGAGAAACCTTCCCAGCCTTCGCTACAGGTCGAGACGTGTGAGTGGTTGCCGATGGTGCAGCCGAAACGAAACACCCGCCACGCGCCGGCCGGCGCAGCCCAGCGCAGCGTGCCGTCCTTGTCGAGTTTGTCGGTGAGGTCGAGCACGTCGGCGGCGCGCGTGTCCTCTTCGCCCGGCTCGGCAGGCGTGTCCTCCAGCAGTGGCGTCGTATCCGGCGCGGAGAAGTGAAGCGGCTTGTGGCCGGCCTTTTGCTCCCAATTCTGGATCGGCCGCCGTTTGTCACCGTCGGGCCATGTGCCATCCTTGCCGGAAAACCGCAACTCGGCGATCTGAGTGTTACGCGGCGCCCGCGGCGAGAGTGGATCGTGGCTGCCGAAGATTGCGAGCCGGAAGCTTCGACCCGTCACGGCGTCGAACGTCACGACAGTCTCCTTTTTCTCCTCCGCCGTAAACGCCTTCACGGCGCGGAACGCCTTGCCGTCGTCGGAGACTTGCAGTTCGCACTCCTTCGGCCCGTAGCCGGGACGCGGCTGGAGTGTCAGCCGCTCCACGCTTGTCGGCGCAAGGAACTCGAACTGCACCCAAGCCGGCCGTTCACGCGACGGACCGACGCGGAGCTTGCCGGTGGTGGAAACCCAAAACGTCTTCGGATCGCCGTCGCTCAGCGCCTTCAGTGGATGACCGGGCAGTTCGGAACACGACTTGAGGCCGGCGAACACGCTCTTCTTCGCATCGGCGGGCTTCAGACGATACGCGACGACGAACGCGTCGCGGTAGTAATTGTCGCGGCTGGCGGGCTGCGGCAGTTGCTGCGCGAACTTCGCCGGCCCCGTCACGCGCGTCTCCGACCACACGAGCTTTTTCGCCGCGTCATCGGCGGTGACCATCGGGCCGCCGAGGTTCCAGCCGCTCTGGATGTTGAGGCTCATCTCCAATCCGAGCCGGTCGGCTTCGCGGAGCGTGTGTTTGTAAAGCTCGCGCCATTCCGGCGAGAAGAACGTCGGCCCGTGCGGTGCACGGTCGTTGCCGTCCTGGCTGGAGCCGTCGGCGTCACAGATGAGCGCGCCGCTGAAGCCCTTGGCCTTCATCTCTTCGAGGTCGCGCGTGATGGCGGCCTTGTCCACGCAACCGTTGAGCCACCACCAGTAGGCGCGGAGCCGCGCGTCGCGAGGCGGGTTGTTCCAGTCCTGCTCCAGGTCCGCCGCAGCGGCTGCCATCGGCAACAGGATCGCGCCGAGCGCAACCAGTCGCGTCATGAAATGCCATCGGGGTTTGTGAGCGTTCATCGTTCTGCCTTTCGGGGGCATTTCAACAGCCCGCGCCCCGCACCGTCAACGAATACTATTGCGCTGCACCGGTTTTCCCTGCTTAATCCCGCGCTTAATTTGCCGGCCAAATCGCCGTTGAGAGATGATGATGGCTGGCGCTTAAAGAACTGTTACAAACGGAAAGCCATGTCACATACATTGCGCGGTAATGTTGTCATCGGGCAGTCGGGTGGTCCGACCGCCGTCATCAATCAATCGCTCGTCGGCGTCATCGAGGCGCTTCGAGGCAAGCCGGGCATCGAGAAAATCCTCGGCTGCGTCCACGGTGTCTCCGGCATCGTCAAGGACCACTACGTCGAGCTGCAGGACCTTTCGCAGGCGAAACTGGACCGCATCGCCGGCACGCCGTCCTCGGCGCTCGGCTCCAGCCGTGACAAACCTGACGCGGAGTATTGCAAACGCATCTTCGCGTCTTTCGAGAAGCAGAACGTCCGCTACTTCTTCTACATCGGCGGCAACGACAGCTCCGACACCTGCCGCATCGTCAACGAGATGGGCCGCGAGCACCGCTACGAACTGCGGGCGTTCCATGTGCCGAAGACCATTGACAACGATCTCCAGCACAACGACCACACGCCCGGCTTCGGCTCGGCGGCGCGGTTCGTGGCATGCGCGTTCATGGGCGACAACCTCGACAACCTCGCGTTGCCCGGCGTAAGATCAACGTCATCATGGGCCGTCACGCGGGCTTCCTCACCGCTGCCTCCATGCTCGGCCGCCGTAGCGAAGCCGACGGGCCGCACTTGGTCTATGTGCCCGAGGTCGTGTTCCATGCCGACAAGTTTCTCGCCGACGTGGACGCAGCCTGCAAGAAATGGGGCCGCTGCCTTATCGCCGTCAGCGAAGGCGTCCACGACGAAC
The DNA here is from genome assembly GCA_041667205.1 of Verrucomicrobiia bacterium. Taxonomy (GTDB): domain Bacteria; phylum Verrucomicrobiota; class Verrucomicrobiia; order CAIQCK01; family CAIQCK01; genus CAIQCK01. The sequence continues at coordinate 109,195 of JBAYFL010000015.1, forward strand.
ACCGTCGGCCGATGGCGGCGAAACTGGCCGAGATGTCCGGCGCGCCCATCGAGCGTGACAGCCACGGCAACGTCCAGCTCTCCGGTTCGGGCGTGCTGGGCGATTTCCTCGCCGACCTCATCAAGAAGCAGCTCAAGATCAAGCGCGTGCGCGCCGATACTTTCGGCTACCTCCAGCGGTCGTTCGCCGGCTGCGTTTCCGAATCGGACGCCCGCGAAGCGCGCGAGTCCGCCCACGAGGCGGGCAGGCTGGCGGTATCGGGCGAGCACGACGGCTCCGTGGCCATCCAGCGCGTCAGCGACGATCCCTACAAGGTCACCTACAAACGCATTGAGTTGACCGACGTGGCCGCCAAGACGCGCCATCTCGACCCGTCGTTCATCGTCAACGGCAACAACATCGCCGACAGCTTCAAGACCTACGCCCTGCCGTTGGTCGGCAAGCTGCCGGAAGTGGACACGGTGATCGAGAGGTAACGACCGGCGAAAGACGTTTGCGAGAAAAAGCCCGCGCAACTCGCCAGAGTTGCGCGGGCGAAGCTGGAGGCGGGTTGGAATTGAACCAACGCATAGGATTTTTGCAGCCGCAACGGGAAGCACCACCACCCCAACACAAGCTGGCCAGCTTGCGCCCTAGTTAAACAGGCATCACCTTAACTGTAGAGCAGTCTCTGCCAGTACCTCATTTCAAGACTGTTGCTTCCTTACTCGGCTTGTCACCAGCCACTGTAGGTCCTGCTGTCGGGTCTCAAGTGCTTGTCGCAACCTTTGCGACTTGACTGGGCGAATGTCGCAGGCGTAGGTTTCAAATCATCGTAGGAGCCATTGAAATGAAAACTCTGGGAAATCTCATTACACTCGCAGCCACGCTTTTGGTGGCCGTCAGCCCACAGGCTGCGGACAAAGCCCAGGTCGAGAACTATCGCAAGGCCGCTGAGCAGGGTAGCATATTTGACCAAACCATGCTCGGCAGTTGCTACGAATACGGGAACGGCGTGACCAAGGACTCAACCGAGGCAGTCAAGTGGTATCGCAAAGCTGCCGAGCGAGGTGACAAAGCAGCGCAAATCTTGCTGGGTTTCTGCTACAAAAACGGGGAAGGCGTTGCGACGAACGAAGTTGAAGCCGTCAAGTGGTTTCGCAAGGCCGCCGAGCATGGAAACCAATCAGGCCAATACATGCTCGGTTTTTGCTACCAATACGGGAAAGGCGTGCAGTCAAATTACGTGGAAGCGCACAAGTGGTTTAGCCTCGCAGCCGACCAAGATTACGAAATAGCAAAGAGAACCCGATCCGAAGTCGGGCAGTTGATGACAAAAGAACAGGTTGCCGAAGCGCAGCGGTTAGCTCGCGAATTCAAGCCGCAAGAAGCACCTTGAACGTTGGTGCTGTCACCTTCTCGCGCTCTTGATTCCGATCTCGGCAACAGCGTCACGATAGGGATGGCCCTTTCGAGGAAGTAATCCACATATTCCCGGTGCCAGTCTGGATTGTCCAACCGTCCTTTTATTCCTATTGTGTCTTTTTCAGTTCTGGGGGGGCAGGCTTGACTAGATGTGGGTCGCGTTCGTTGTCAGGAATGTAAACAACTGCGTGGCCTTGGGAAAGGGCTGCCCACACACCGAAATCGTTGTGGGGTCGTGGTATCACTTTCGGCATCACAGCCTTTCTCGCTGTGTTTGCCACCAAAGAAGAAGCCCGCGCAACTCGTTGAAGTCACGCGGGCTGAATTGGAGGCGGGGGTCGGAATTGAACCGACGCATAGGAGTTTTGCAGACTCCTGCCTTACCACTTGGCTACCCCGCCTCGGGGCTGGCCGCAACCGTCGCGACCGAAGGTTCGAAAATAATACAGATCGAAGTTCCGAATGCAACAGCGGAAGCAAGTTTTTGAAAATGCCCGCGGGTTTTTGGTTGCGGCGGGCGGCCAACTGTCTAGGATGGGAACGGTTGTTCCTTTCACGCACTCATGGAGACTATGGACACGGTTCCGACCAGGCCGGCAGCGGCCCACGGAGTTTGGTCACGCGGGGCGCACGCTTGCAGCGCGCGCCCGGCGGCAATGAGTGCGCCCAGCGAGGTTTGCCGGCCGACGCCAAATGTTTTCGAAATTGAATTGTAGTGAACCCTTAACCTGTAACCTGAGTTAAATACCATGCCAGCTACCAAATCACCTGTTACCGATCCTTCCAGCGATGTGCTCCTCCGTGAGCGCGGGCCGCTCGACGCGTTTTTCGCGCCGAAGAATGTCGCCGTCATCGGCGCCACCGAGAGCCAGGGCACCGTCGGCCGCACCATTCTCTGGAACCTCATCACCAGCCAGTTCGGCGGGACCGTTTATCCTGTGAACCTGAAGCGCTCCAGCGTGCTCGGCATCAAAGCCTATCCGAACATCAAAGCCGTGCCGGACCAAGTGGATCTGGCCGTCATCATTACACCTGCCACTGCCGTGCCGGCCATCATTAACGAGTGTGTCGAGGCGAACATCAAGTCGTGCGTCATCATTTCCGCCGGCTTCAAGGAAATCGGACCGGCCGGCGCTGAGCTGGAACGCCAAGTCCTCGAAAACGCCCGCCGAGGCGGGATGCGCATCATCGGTCCGAACTGTCTCGGTGTGATGTGCCCGTTGACCGGCCTGAACGCGACGTTTGCCACCACCATTGCGCGGCCCGGCAACGTCGGTTTCCTCAGCCAGAGCGGCGCGCTTTGCACGGCGGTGCTCGACTGGAGCTTGCAGGAGAACGTCGGCTTCAGCGCGTTCATGTCCATCGGCTCGATGCTCGACGTCGGCTGGGGCGACCTCATTCATTACCTCGGCGACGATCCGCACACAAAGAGCATCGTCATTTACATGGAGTCCATCGGCGACGCCCGGTCGTTCCTGTCGGCGGCGCGCGAGGTGGCCCTCAGCAAGCCGATCATCGTCATCAAGGCCGGTCGTTCCGAGGCCGCCGCCAAGGCCGCCGCGTCGCACACCGGCTCGCTGACGGGCAGTGACGAGGTGCTCGACGCCGCGTTCCGCCGTTGCGGCGTGCTGCGCGTCAACAGCATCGCGGAGATCTTCTCGATGTCCGAGGTGCTGGCCAAGCAGCCGCGCCCGCAAGGCCCGCGCCTGACGATCCTCACCAACGCCGGCGGTCCCGGCGTGCTCGCCACCGACGCGCTCTATGCCGGCGGCGGCGAACTGGCGAAGATCTCTAAGGAGACGATCGAAGCGCTCAATCCTTTCCTGCCGGCCGCGTGGAGCCACAACAATCCCATTGACGTGATCGGCGACGCTTCGCCGGAGCGTTACGCGAAGGCGGTGGAGGTCGTGTTGAAGGACCAAGAGAGCGACGGCCTGATGGTCGTTCTGACTCCGCAGGCAATGACCGACCCGACGCAGACCGCGGAGCAGTTAAAGCCTTACGCGAAGATGGCCAAGCCGATTCTCGCGAGTTGGATGGGCGGCGCTGATGTAGAGGCTGGCCGCAAGATTCTGACGCGCGCTGGCATCCCGTCGTTTGATTATCCGGACACGGCGGCGCAGGCGTTCAACTTCATGTGGCGCTATGCCTACAACCTGCGCGGCATTTACGAAACGCCGAGTTTGCCGGTGGCGGGCGCGGACGACGCGCCGGACCGCGCGGCGGCCGAGGCGATCATCAGCACGGTGCGCAAGGAAGGCCGGACCATCCTGACCGAGTTCGAGTCGAAAAAACTGCTGGCGGCCTACGGCATACCGACCGTCACCACGCTCATCGCGAAGACCGAAGCGGAAGCCGTCAAGCTGGCGGAGAAGATCGGTTACCCGATTGTGCTCAAGCTGTATTCCGAAACGATCACGCACAAGACCGATGTGGGTGGCGTGCAGTTGAACCTGCGCACGGCCGACGCGGTGAAGAAGGCGTTCCAAACGATCAAGACCTCGGTGGCCAAGAAGGCCAAGGCGAGCGACTTCCTCGGCGTGACCGTCCAGCCAATGATCAAGCTCGAAGGTTACGAGATCATCATCGGCAGCAGCCTCGACCCGCAGTTTGGCCCGGTGCTGCTGTTCGGCACGGGCGGCCAGCTCGTCGAGGTCTTCAAGGACCGCGCGCTCGCGCTGCCGCCGCTGAACACCACGCTGGCCCGGCGCATGATGGAGCAGACGAAGATTTACACCGCGCTCAAGGGCGTCCGCGGTCGCAAGCCGGTGAACATGGCGGCGCTGGAGCAACTCATGGTTCGCTTCAGCCTGCTCGTCGTCGAGCAACCGTGGATCAAGGAGATTGACATCAACCCGCTGCTGGCCTCGCCGGAACAACTGGTGGCGCTCGACGCGCGTGTCGTCATCCACGACAAGAAGGTGAAGGAGAGCCAATTGCCCAAGCTGGCCATCCGCCCCTATCCGACGCAATACGCCAGCAAGTGGAAGACCCGCAAGGGCGTCGAGACGGTCATTCGTCCGATCCGTCCAGAGGACGAGCCGTTGATGGTGAACTTCCACAAGGCGCTGTCGGAACGCAGCGTGTATCTGCGTTACGGCCAGCCGCTGCAACTCAGCCAGCGCGTGGCCCACGAGCGGCTCACCCGCATTTGCTTCAACGACTACGACCGCGAGATCGCGCTCGTGGTGGACCGCAAGAACGCGGCGACGGGCGAGCAGGAAATCATCGGTATCGGCCGCATGGTGAAACTGACCGGCACCAACGTCGGCGAGTTCGTCGTCGTGGTGGGCGATGCGTGGCAGCGCCAAGGCGTGGGCAGCGAACTGCTCAAGCAGATCATTCAGATCGCCCGCGACGAGAAGCTCAGCCTGCTCAAGGCCAGGATGATGAGCGAAAACGCTGCGATGCAGACGGTGTGCAAGAAGCTCGGCTTCAAGGTCGAGCGCGGCACCGCCGAGCCGGCCGTGCGCGTCAGCCTGGAACTGTAAACCTGTTCGTCTGCGACGACGGCAAGTTCAACGCGAACGCGCCGGGGACATCCGTCCTCGGCGCGTTCGCCATTTCGGACCAAAACGCCGAAGCTCACCATAGCCGACTTGTCACCACTTGCTGAAAAAAACCTCGTCAGTTCCAGCCGCTGAGCGGTAAGCTGTCAGCCTTCGCTATGAAAGCATCTATGCATGCTTTGGTGCGAGTTGGCTTGGCCGCGTTGCTGGCCTTGGCGGGCTTCGCGTCGACGCATGCCGCGACGGATGCAAACGCCCCCAGACTCCGCATCGCCACCTTCCGCTGCGACGCGACACCGCCGCGCGGCGAAACGCTGGTGTGGCTCGTCAAGTTGCTCAAACAGAAAGACCCGTTGTTGCTCAAAGGCGTCGTTCTGGAGGATGGCGGCAAACGCTACGTCCTCTGCGCGCTCGACTGGTGCCTGCTGTGCAACGAATCGGAGTGGTCGTTCCGCGAGACGATGGCCCGCGCGGCGGGGACTGAGCGGACGTGCGTCGCAATTCAATGCGTGCACCAGCACGTCGCGCCTTACGCCGACGAAGGCGCGCACCGGTTGCTCGATGCCGCGCCCGACTCACCGCCGCATCTGACTGCGAAGTTCCTCGACGACCTGCGCGCGCGGCTGGCCAAGGCCGTCCAGCAGGCGGTGAAACGACTGGAACCGTTCGACCGCGTCGGCTGCGGCGAGGCGAAGGTGGACCGCGTGGCATCGGAGCGGCGGCTCAAGGGGCCGGACGGGAAGATCATCACGCGCGGCAGCGAGGGCGCGAAGAACTCGAAGCTGGCGGACATGCCGGAAGGCGACATTGACCCGATGTTGAAGACGATCACCTTCGCGCGCGGCAAGAAAGTGCTGGCGCGGCTCCATTACTATGCGACGCATCCGCAAACCGTTTCGTGCGACGGCAGCACGTCGGCAGATTTCGTCGGTTGGGCGCGCGAAGCGATGGAGCGGAAGGAGCGCGTGTTCCAGGTTTACTTCACCGGCTGCTCCGGCAACGTGACGGCCGGCAAATACAACGACTCGAAGCCGGCCGTGCGGGCCGGGCTGAAGGAACGGCTGCAAGCAGGAATGGCAGCGGCGGTCGCCGCCACGCAATTCGCACCGGCAGAACGGCTCGTCTGGCGGACGGACGCGGTGGCGCTACCTGTCCGGACCGACGCGGCATTCGTGGAACCGAGTCGCGCGTCGGTGGCGGATCCCAAGGCCCGCGAAGGACTGCGGGTGTATATGGGCGCGATGCGACTGGCCTCTGTCGAGCGCGCGAAACGGCCGTTTGAGTTAAGCTCGCTTCAGATTGGCAACATTCACGTCGTCCATCTGCCGGGCGAGCCGATGCTGGAGTTTCAGAAGTTCGCGCAACGATCCAAGCCGAATGACTTCGTGGCTGTGGCCGGCTACGGCGATTGCGGTTCGGCCTACATCTGCACGGACGCAGCTTTCGTCGAAGGGGGCTATGAGCCAGTCGCAACCAATCTGGCGCCGGGCGCCGAGCAAATAGTAAAGGCGTCCATCCGCCGATTGCTGGGCGAAGCGTCGAACAAGTGACCCACACCAAACAGAATGGAGCTATCATGAACGCGAACCAACCAACTCCGAATCAAGACATCACACGCCGCGCTTTCATCAAGACCAGCGGCGCAGTCGTGGCAGGACTCGCCACGGCCAAGCTGGCCACCACGGAAACGCTGGCGGCTGCCGGCGGTGCGAAGACCGTGACGGTTTCCCCGCAGAAGATCGCCGCGCTCACGCGTTGGCCACGTTACGGCGCTGCCGAGAAGAACCGGTTGCACGAGCTAATAGACAGCAACAAGTTCTACGACGAGTTGGTGCTGTTTGAAAACGAATGGAAAGACTACACCAAGGCGCCGTTCGTGAAGTGCCACGTCAACGGCTCCGCCGCGCTGACGAGCATGTATTTCGCGCTCGACCTGCCGGCCGGCAGCGAAGTGATGGTGCCGACCTACACGTTCTTTTCCGCATGCCTGGCGATGCGCTTCTCCAACCTCGTGCCGGTCTTCATTGACGTTGACCCGAAGACGGCCTGCTTTGACCTCGAAGACGCCAAGCGCAAGCTGACGCCGCGCGTGAAAGCGGTCGAGGCGATGCATTCGTGGGGCCTGCCGTGCGAAATGGACCTCATCTGCGATTGGGCCAAGGAGAAGGGCCTCGTGCCGCTTGAGGACTGCGCGCATGCCCACGGCGCTTCGATGAAGGGCAAGAAGATGGGCAACTGGGGCCAGATGGCCATCTACAGTTACCAGGCCTCCAAGGTGATGCCGGCGGTCGAGGGCGGCATGGGCATGTATCAGACTCGCGAATACTACGAGCGCGGATACGCGTTCGGCCATTACGAAGCGCCGGCGAAATTCGCCAAGGACAGCCCGGTGCGCCCCTACGAGGGCACGGGCTTCGGCCAGAAATACCGGATGCACCCGTTCGCGGCCGCCGTGGCTCGCATGCAACTTAAGGAACTGGACGCCCGCAACGCGCTCGTGGAGAAAAACGTGCGCGCGATGAACGACCGGCTGACACAGTTGCCGGGCATCGCCGAGCCGCGCTGCCGTCCAGACCAGAAGCGCGCCTACTATCACCAGAACATGCTGCTGATGGACTTCAAGAAGCTTGGCTTCACGCGCGATGCGTTGGTGAAGGCCCTGAAGGCTGAGGGCGTCAGCGCTGGCTTCTGGGATTATCCGCAGCAGCACACGCTGAAAATCTACTCTGAGGCGAAGTGGTGGCACCACGCGCCGAAGATCCCGGACAAGATGCCCGGCTGCGAATACGTCAACGCCAACCACATCTTCCTGCCGCTCTTCTACGGCGAAGCGCCGGAGTTGATCGAACAGTATGTGAAAGCATTCGAGAAGGTCTGGGCGCACCGCGACAAACTAAAGGCGTAGCAGCTTCAAGTGCAGCGGTCGCGCAGAGTCGCGATTGATTGAAGGAAAACTTTCAACGAAACGCCCGGCGTTTCGGCCGTAGGAAGTGGTGTGACTCAAAGAAGAATACGTTATGAAGCAACAAGAAACCGACCGCCGTGTGTCCCGTCGCGAATTCATCCAAAGCAGCGCTGCGGTGGCCGCTGGTGTCGCCGTCGGGCTGAAACCGACTTACACCATTGCCGCCGGCAATCCGAAACGCGCCGACACCAGCAGGATCCTCAACTACAATCCCGACATGGAATACCGCCTCTGCGGCAAGACCGGCTGGATGATCTCGGCCGCGTGCCTTGGCGGCCACTGGAAGCGCGTCAACAACATGGTGCCGGGATTGTTCAAAGGCCAGAGCTGGCTTAGCGCCGACGTGAACAACGCAGACTTCTGCAAGAACCGCCGCGACGTCGTCACCCGCTGCATCGAGCGCGGCATCAACTACATTGACTCCTGCACCCACAGCGAGATCGTGACTTACAGCAAGGCGCTCAAAGGCCGCCGCGACAAGATGCATCTGGGCTGGTCGTGGTATGAGCACGAGGCGCGCCGGCCGGAATTCCGCAAGGCGGAGAAGCTCATCGAGACGCTCGACGCCAGCTTCAAGGAAACCGGCGAGCAATACGTGGACCTGTGGCGGATCACCTGCATGTCCGGCGCACGCAAAGGCCCCAACGGCGAGCAACTCATGGCGCACACAGAGGAGGAATCCGCCGAGATCGCCAAGGCGTTGGAGATTGCCAAGAAAGCCGGCAAGGCCCGCTGCACCGGCGTTTCCTCGCACGACCGGCCGTGGCTCGAATACATGATCAAGACCTTCCCGAAGCAGATGGACGCCGTGGTGACGCCCTACACCGCGAAGACGAAAGTTCTGGAGCAGGACAGCTTTTTCGAGACGGTGCAGCGGTGCAACTGTGGCTTCTTCGGCATCAAGCCGTTCGCCGACAACACCCTCTTCAAAGGCAACGGTGCGTTGGACAGCGCGACGGCGGAGGAAGACAGCCGCCTCGCCCGCCTCGCCATTCGCTACATCCTCTGCAATCCCGCCATCACCGCGCCCATCCCCGGCATGATCAACGCGCAACAGGTGGACAACGTCGCGCTCGCCGTCAAGGAACGCCGCGAACTCGATGTGAAGGAGAAGGCCGAGTTGGATGCTGCGATGGAGCTTGCGTGGACGAAACTCTCGCCTCACTACCAGTGGTTGAAGAACTGGGAGTATGTGTGATTGTGGAATGCGGCATTCAGATTGCAGAATGAAGCGGTTGAGAATCGCTGTCTGCATCGTCACGATCGCGCTTGCCATGACCGTGCTGGCCGCGCCGCCGCCATTGAAGGTGGACAAGTCCGCGCCGTTGCTGCTCGACGACGCGCCTGCCGCCAAAACAGCGCCGGCTTTGCCGAGGCTCATCTGCTATGACTGCCACGGCAACTTCCGTGAAGAGCTGCTCGCGCTCAAGCACGCGAACAACAAAATCACCTGCGTGACCTGTCACGGTGACTCGTCGGCCCACGCCAGCGACGAAGGCAACATCACGCCACCCGAAGTGATGTATGCGCGCGATGCCATTGCGAAGAAATGCCAGAGTTGCCACAAGGAGCACACCGCGTCCGCCGCCGCCGTCGCCGCCCGCCGGCAGGAGCGTGGTTTGCAGACGATGGAAGCCAAGGACATCGTTTGCACCGACTGCCACGGCAAACACCGCATGAACGTGCGGGTTATCCACTGGGACAAGAACACAGGCAAGCTTCTCGGTGGCGGGAAGAAGCGCGCGGAGTGATCGTTTACTGCGCCGCCTTCGCATTTCCGGCTGTCGAAAAAATTCGACGCCATTGCACGGCTCATGTAAGAAGCAGCCCATGAATCCGAAAAACCTGCTGACGGAACTCTCCGCCCGGCCCCTTCTTTGCGACGGTGCCATGGGCACCCAACTCATCGCCGCCGGCCTCGCGCCCGGCGACTGCGGTATGTTGTGGTGCATTGAGAAACCCGAAGTCGTCGAAGGCGTGCATCGCCGCTATCGCAGCGCCGGTTGCGACCTTATCACGAGCAACTCCTTCGGTGGCTGCGTCACCAATCTAGTCTCCCATAACCTGCAATCGCGCGCCGACGAACTCAACCGCGCCGCTGCGCAGGTCGCGGGCCGCGCGGCCGGCGAAGGCGCGTGGGTGCTCGCCGACATCGGGCCGTTCGGCGGATTTCTCGAACCTCTTGGCGAGATGACCGCCGACGAACTGCTCAAGCTTTTCGTGCAGCAAGCCGCCGCGCTCAAGTCTGGCGGTGCCGACGCCGCGCTCGTCGAGACGATGACTGATCCAGCCGAGGTGATTGTCACAGTAAAAGCAGCGAAGCAGGTCGCCAACTGGCCCGTGATCGCGACCTACGCGTTCGACCGCGGCGACGGGAAGAATTACCGCACAATGATGGGCACCACCGTCGAGGTGGCGATGAAGGAAACCATCGCCGCCGGCGCGGACATCGTCGGCGCCAATTGCGGGACCGCGATGAACCTCGAAGACTACGGGCGGCTCGCCGAACAGATGGTTCGCGCCGCCGGCAAGACACCGGTCATCATCCAGCCGAACGCTGGCGCGCCGCAGAACGTTGGCGGCAAGGACATTTATCCAGCGACTCCCGCCGAGATGGCCGCGCTGGTGCCCGTGCTGCTCAACGCCGGCGTGCGGATCATCGGCGGTTGCTGCGGCACCTCACCCGACCACCTGCGCGCGATGGGCGAAGAGTTGCGAAAGAAATCGTAGGCCAAACACTCCTGTCTGGCCCACGTCAGCGCGCGAACTCTCAACTTTTGGCGTTTCTTTGCAGCCGGCATCGCTAGAATGCGCGGCGAGAAATCATGTCCGACAAGAACCAATTCAGACACCCGATGGCGGCTTACGTCGCGCCGTTTGTGACTTACCTGGTATTTTTGATGATGGAACAGGCCGGCGTTGCGTCGGTGTTCGTGCTTTATCCGATCAAGACGCTCGCCGTCGTGGCGGTGCTGGTCTGGGCGTGGCGCTGCGTGCGCGAGGATTTGCGCGAGCGGCGCGGACTGATGTTCGGCGCGCTGGTCGGCATCCTCGCACTCGGCATCTGGATCGGGCCGGAACTGCTGAAGATAACCAAGACCGATTTCACTGTCGGCGGCTTCAACCCGACCACGCTCGACGCTCCGCGCTCCACGCTCGCGATCATCTCCCGTGTCGCTGGCGCGGTGCTGGTGGTGCCGATCATGGAGGAGCTGTTCTGGCGCGGTTGGATGATCCGCTGGTTGATAAAGCCGAATTTCCGCAGTGTGCCGCTCGGCACGTTCACGTGGGAATCGTTCGGCATCACGGTCCTGATGTTCGGCATCGAACACAACACCCTATGGCACGTCGGTATGATCACCGGCGCGCTCTACAACTGGATTCTCTACCGCACCAAATCGCTCTGGGCCTGCATCGTTGCCCATGCTGTCACCAACCTCCTGCTGGCCATCTACATCCTGGTTACCGGTAAATGGGGTTATTGGTGAGCCGCCACGTGGCGGTAAATCCGCACGAGCCGGCCTGAAAACGATAGCGGTGTTGGCGGCTGCGTCCGCTCTGGTGGAAAACTTGCCATCAACTCAAATTCTTTGGACGTCCCCGGCCTCGCGTGATCTTCAACACGCACGGCGAACTCGTGCGGCGCTTTTGGATTGCTCACCAGCCGCACGTGGCTGAAATCGAACGCCGGCATCTCGTAAGGCCCCGGCGATTTCGGCGTCGCCACAGCGCAGCCCGCCGGCAACTCGCGATTGATGAACTCGCCCGCATCGTCACGCGACGTAAGCGTGAAACTCACCAGATACACCGCCGTCGCGACAACACACGCCAGCGCTATGAGCACCGCCGCCCCGCCTCGTGCCCAACGCGGCCATGAACCGGTCAGCGCCGCCGCGATGAGCAAGCAGAGCAGCGGCAACACGACCATCGCAAACCGGATGCTCAACGCTTCGCCCGCGTCGGAGCCGGCCAGCCACGCACTCAACAACAGTCCCGCAGCCGTATAGCTCACCAGCGCGCGGCCCGCGGCAGACCCGGTCCACAGCGTCACCGCGCCGAACACCGCCGCGCCAATGCCGACCAGTCCGAGGGCGTTGGACAGCGGCCCGATGCAAAACATGAAAATGTTCTCCACACCCGCCAGCGGCGCGCGGAACTGCCGGAAGCGCGCCAATTCCTCGCACAAGACGTCGAAGTTGGTCCAGCAGTAAGGGTTTAACGCCAGGTAGAACGCCGACGCCATCAACAGCGCCAACCCCAGCGGTCGCGCGACTGTAACGCAGAGCTTCGCAAACAGGCTGAAGCCCGTCCTCCAACCGCCGGCCCGTTGGAGTTCAGGCTTCAGCCTACTCTCCGAGGCGTGCGCAGCGAACAACGCCACCGCCGGCAGCACGAGGAAGCTCAGCGCTGCGTTCAACGCGCATGCCGCCGCCGCTCCAGTCGCAGCTGCTGCGCCAAGCCAGCAACGCAGACTCGGCCCGTTTGCTGTTCGCCACGCCAGCCACGCCGCCAGCGTTCCGTAGAAAGTTGCCGGCAGATGCGGATTGATGACGTGCGAGAACGCAAGCGAAGGCTGCGACAGCAGCCACAGCAACGCCGCCACAATGCCGATCCATTTTGGATTTTGGATTTTGGATTTTGGAGTGTCGTTAGCGATGCCGCAGGCGAAGAGGAACAAAAGCACGCCGATGCCGACGTTGTAGAGCACCATCAACAGGCGGCCGGCGACGTAGAGTCCGGCAATGTGCTTGGGATGATCGGCGTAGTGCGTGACGTCGCTCGCTATGTGACCAAAGCCGAGCGCGTGCGCTATTGCCATCGCCGCACCAGTGCCATAAACGTGCAAGCCGCCGTATTCGACCATGCGCGGATTGAAGTCGAGCTGGCGCGGTCGCATGTTTGCCAGCGCCATCAGCGTCAGCGGCTCGTCCGGCGAATCGGAAAAGAGCAGGTAGCGCCGCACCAGCCGCGGCAGATCGAACTGCTCCTCCGCCGGCTGCGTCGAGAGGATGGCGGCCTGACTTCGGCGAGCATCCAATTCGCGCGAAGTCCGCGTGCTGAGTTCGGCGCGAGCTTTCGTCAGGCTTTCGCCGAGCAACGCCGCGCGCCGTGCCGACGGCAGACCCCAACCGATGCCGGTGAGGCCGAGCGTCAAGCCGATGACGGCGATGGCGATGAGGCTAAGCCAGTTTCTTGTCTTCATAACGAAACGCCGCGGCGGCCATCACGCAAATATACGGCATCACCGGCAGCGCGAAGCGCACGTCGGCGATGACAAGCGCATGGAGCGCCCACGTGTAAAGCACAACGGTGAGCAGTTCGGCCGGCGGCCGGCGTCGCACCGCGCCGGTTACCGCGAGGCCGAGGTAAACCAGTTGCAGCAGCGCCACTGCCCACCACACTCGGCCGGAGGCGTTGACGAACCAGAACATCACAGCCTTGCGCGCACACATCAGCAGCGCGTGAGCCGGCTCGGCGACGATGTTTTGCAGCGTGAGCCGGTAAAACAGCCGGTCGAGTTGGACGGGATTCAGGTCGGCGTGCTCGCCGCGGATGCGGTCGAGTTCGGCCTGCCAGAGCGGCTTGTTGGTTTCCCAATCGCCGCGCGTTGGCCACCAGTTGGTGACGTAGGCGGTGAACCCGCCGCGCTCGGTCGCCACCGGTAACAGTTCGCTAGTGACAACATAGTTGCGGATCGTCCACGGCGAGATGACGGCGAGCATCACAGCCAGTGTCACCAGAAAGGCCTTTCGTGGCGGTGCCCACCACCGTCGCAGCAGCGGCAGCAGCAAGTAGCTTGGTTTGCAGAGGTTGATCACCGCCAGCCCGACGCCGGAAGCCACGGGCCGCTGCCAGCACCAGACCGTCACCGCCAGCACCAGCGTCAACGCGATTTCCTTGTTCATGAATGCGACGCGCCACCACGCCAGCGGATAAACCGCGTAGAGCCACGCGGCAACCAGCGCCGGCTTTTCGCCCCACAGTCGCCGGCCCAGCAGGAACACCAGCCAAACCGTGCCACAATCCATCATTGCCTGCGCCAGCCGCACCGCCGTCAGCGAGCCGCCGCACGCTGCCACAAAAAGCGGATAAGCCGGGCCGCGCTCCACATCGCGCCATTCGCCGCGCCAGATGCTTTGTGCGATGGCGGTGTAGTTGTCGGCGTCGAAGCGCAGCGGCAGATGCGGCTCGATGGCGGGCAGCACTGCGAAAACAAAACCGAGCCGCAATGCCAGCGCGGTCAGTAGTAAAACAGTCAGTCGCACGGCCGCAGCGTAGCGGGAGAAGACGCCGCGCGCAATCGCTTCGTCCCGGCTTTCGCCCTACGGCGCGCGGTTGGCTGGCTCGGATGCAGGCGGAAGTGTCTCGCGCAGTTCCGAGAGCAGACCGATGAAGTGCGGCGCGACGCGGATGAACTGGCTGAAGCTCTTGCCCATGCCACTCATCGCGCCAATGGCCGGGTCGGTGCCTTTCTGAAGATGCAGCGCCAGTTTTGCGTCCGGCTTTCCTGCCTTCTGGCTGAGCCGATACGCGTAGCTGATGCCATCGAAAAGCAGGAAGTTCGACCACGGTCCCTTCGACGAGACTGGGCAACTCGTGTAGCGGAACCCGCCGACGCTTTCTTCCCACATGTCATCAATCAGGAAATGCGCGCCCATCGTGATGCTCCGGGCCACGCGCGGGTCGGCGGTTTCGAGGTGATACCACTTCAAGCCCGTCAGGAGCACGCCGACCATGAAGCCGGCGTTGCCGTAGTGCGCCGGCTCGCACAGGCAATGGCCCGGCACCATCATCCGCCGCCAACCGCCGCCTTTCGTGTTGAACTTCGGCTTCGGCGTCTGCCGCTCCAGCACGCGCTCGACCATGATCCGCGCCGCGTTGAGGTAGAACGGGTCGCCCGTCGCGCGATAGACCGCCATCGTCAGGATGAGGTGCCAGCCGGAGTCGCGGCAGTTGGAGAAATCGTAATTCATCATCCGCCAGAAGCCGTAGTGGTCGGCGATCTTCAGCCCTGTCTCCAGCGAACGCTGGTCGCCCGTGAGGAAGTAATGCTCCATGTGTCCCTCGCACCACGTGTGCGACACCGTGAAGCCGCCGCGCGCGGTGCCTTGGTTGCGGCCGGGCAGCGGACTCTTGCCTAGATAGTCGCCGACGTGGCCGATGCAGTGCGCATAAACGCAGCCGACGCGCTCTGGCTTGGCGTGATAGTGGACCGTGTCCACGTCGCGGTTGTGCGTCTCGGCCTCGTCGCCCGCCTGCAGGAACCGCCGGTCTCCGCTGCGCGCAAACTGGAGGAAAAACGCGTGCTGCGTGTCGTATTCGATGTTGCCCCAGTTGATGATGCGCTCGCCCCACCAATCGCCGAAGTTGAACTGGCCGAACTCGCGGTTGCGCTCGCGGTTTTTGAGATAAGCGTCGAGCGTGTCGGTCACCTTCTTGTCATAGTCGCCCACGACGGCGCGCTGCGCATCAGCCACCGTCAGTTCGCCAAACGCGCCCGAGTCGGCATACCACTTCGGCGGCGCGGCGGCGAACAGCGGCCGGTCCAGCGGCGGCGTGCTGCCGTCAAGGCCGAGCCAAACCTCGTGGGTCTTGGTCATGCCCTGCCTGAGCTTGTAGCCGCCGGCGTCGAACCAATAGTAAAGCTTGTGCCAGTCGTGGTTCTTCTTGTTCGACAAATCATACTCGTCGGCCTTCAGCCGCGGCATCAGCCAGAACGTTGCGCCGCCTGGGCCGACTTCGAGGTCCTTCGGATAGTTCTGCCAAAAGTCGCGCGCGAACACCGGCCCGACCGCGCCGCTGAAACGCTTGCCACCACCGTCGCTGGACTCGAAACGGTCGTCGGTGTGCTGCCGCACAAAGCGCGCCGGGCCGTGCGCCTTTGGCAGCCGCCACGCGAGGCTGCGGATGGTCGTGAGCTCGTTCGTGGACTCCGCGTGGCCGACCGTAAGCAACACGCGCGCCCACGGCAGGCCGGGATAGACATGCACACGTGCGTCGTAGGCAAACGCCGACTCACCGAGCTTTTCCGCCGCGTGCAGGCCGCGACGCAATCCACCGCCGTCTTCTTGCGCCAGACCGGCGATGCATGCTTTGTGTTCCTTGCCCGACGCGTCGGCGAGGAGCAACTCCCCGCAATCCGGCGTCGTTGCCTCCCGCTTCGGCTCGTGGTGCGAGGCTTTCGGCCCGAACTCCAGCGTGTAATCCGCCGCGCCGCCGCTGTGGCGGAAGTCGAGCAACACCCACTTCGCGCTGCCGTCGGCCCAGCGGCCAGTCACCGCCGCTTGCAGCGGCACGACTCCGCCCTTCGCGTCGAGCAACTGGACGTTGCGCGTCGAACCGAGCGCGCCTTTCGGGAACGGCACGCCGCTCGTCACCGGCCAGTCGCGCAGCTTGTCGGCGACATCCGACGGCGGCTCCACGCGCAGTGTCACGCGACCGCTCTGCTTCGTCCGCGGCTCGTCGAACGGCTTCCACATCAGCTTGCGCCAAGCCGTGGCGATCTCGCGTCCGTCGCGAGTCACCGCCGTGATGCGATAGCGCGCCGAATCGCCGGGTTTCATGCCCGACAGCGCCACGCGATGGTTCTGCGTCGCCAGCGGTTCGACGATCTTCTGGCCGTCGCCAAGCTCCACGGTGCATTGCGTCGCCCACGTTGTGATCCAAGTCAGCCGGTTCTCTGTCGCTGCAATTTCGCGGAACTCGTAAAGCGGCGGGCGCGCGGCAGGCTTATTGCGCAGTAGCAATAAGTCCTCGGTGCGGTAGGAAGTTCCGACGCCGAGCGCGCGGAGTTGGATGGTGTCGCCGGGCTTTAGCTCGACCGGCTCGGCGAGGAAGAAGAGATGCTGGTTGTTGTCGTCGAGATCGGCCACCGCCACGCCGCGGCGCTTGCCGTTGACGAGGACGGCGATCCGCTCGCTGCCGGCGCTGTCGTAGAAGATGAAGCCGACGTGGAACCGGCCCGACGCGCCCGACGGCACGGTGGCGGTGATGGTGCCCGTGCCCGGCCCGCGCAACGCGCAGTCGGCGCGATATTCGCTGTGGTCGAAGCGGAAGCCGTCGAGTTTGCAGTCGCGAATCCAGATCGGGATGTTCTTCGGGTCGTCAACGAGCGCGGTGATGCGTTCCAAGCCCCATGTCTGCTCGACACCGACGCTCGCGGTGAGGTCGCTGTCGAGCTGGAGCTTCGGCCGCTTACTGATCGGCGGCCCTTTCGCCTCGAAGTAGCCCGTCCCGTCCACGCCACGATGCGGCTGACTGGTCTCTGAAAGCACGCTCAGCCGGAAATGCGACGCGCCGTCGCGTTGCGCGGGGTCCACGTCGTAGCTGATGAACGCGCTGCCGCCCGCCACCGCCACGCGCGGCGGCGGGGCGATGCGCGTTTTGCCGTCGGGTGTGTAGGCGGTGATACCCGGCAGACCCTCGGAGCAGTGCAGCATGAACTCGCAACCGTGGCCCGGCTGGCGGCCGGTTGTCAGGTTGTCGTCGGCATCGAGATAGAGCAACAGGCTAGAGTTCTCGGCCGAATATGGCGCGAGGAAATCCACGCGCCAGATGAAGCGATTGCCGGCCGCATTGGCGAGCGCGACGCGCTTGATGGTGCGCGCCGGATCGGCGGGCGGCTTGGCAGCCTTCGCTGCCGGTCGTTCCCAGATTGTGACGAAGCTTTCCTTCGCCTGCGGATCGCAACCCAGTGCGGTCTTTGCCTCGGCGGGAATGGTGTCCTGATTCGTGTCTTGTGCCGAGGCGAGAGCAAGCGCGCAAACGGCTCCTGCGAGAAGGCTGTGTTTTATGCGGGAGGGCTTCAATCGTGGTTTCATTGTGTCGCCTTTCTTAAGCTCCGACCTGCGGAGCCATTCCTACCACGGCAGAAGGCCCGACGGCAAACCTGGCCTTGCGCGACGATCAGCGAAACAAACTGCGAACCAGAACGTGATCTTCTTGCTGCGTTACTTCCACTCGCCTGTGTTCGCTTGGAACAGGCGTTTGCCGGCGCTTTTCGCTCGCATCGTGATCTCGGACAACTGCACGCCCAGTGTGCGGTCGTCGTTGGAGGCGGGATTGAGGCGAGCCGGGATCCAGCCTGCGCAAACGACTTTTAGCGTGAGGTGGTCGGCGCTCGTCGGCGGCAGTTCGGCGGTCAGGTTCGTTGCGCCGGCCTTGAACGACGCGACTCGTTTGCCATCCAGATAGAGTCCCGCGCCCGGCGAAACGGCGGCCTTTGGGACGTGCAGCTTGAGTGTCAGCGTATATGGATCGCCGGGAATGACCGGCAGTCTCAACAGCGACTCCGCGGTGGACCAGCGCATGGCGCGCTCGCGCCCATGCCAACCACGCAGGTATCGGCCGTCGCCCTCCGCGCCGACAGCCACGCAGTAATTCTTTCTAGCCTCAGCCGTCCACTCCGCCGGCGAGGATTCATTGGCGGACAGTTGCGTTCGCTTACCGGCGTGATTCTCCGCCTCGAATCCGCCCGACGCTTGGTTCCCGATCAACAGCGCCGACGCGACCAGCTTGGCGACCTGCACGTGTGGTCCTTCCTGGTCAAAAGTGCAGCCTTGGACGATGGCGCGGCCGGCGTCGAGTTGGATGGCGGGCGAACCAGCACCTCGGACATCCCAGTTCACGAAGTTGCACGCGCTTGCGGTAAACTGTCCCGACGGACTGCGCATCCAGACGCAGCGGTCAATCGGCCCCCAGAAGGAGCAGTTGACCAGACTGACCTTGCCGACTGCGTTCGTTCCGATCTCCAGGCACACGGCGTCCTTGCTGCCCCAGCGGCCGACGAACTCGCCATTGGTGATCAGCAGGCCGGGACGCTGCGCTTGTTCGACGACCACCGCGCGCTGGCACGAATCGGCGCCCAAGCCGAGGAAGTTGCCGTTCGCGCTGCCCGCCTTCGTTTCGGAGAACTTGTAGCCGATGCCGTAGCCGAAGCAAAAGGTGTTGAAGACGTAGTGCCAGTCGGTGCGAGCGAGTTCGAATGCGACGCCTTGCGTGTTGATCCACTTGCAGTAGGGGTCATCGTGTTTGTAGTGAACGCCGAAGGGCCAGAAGTGGACGTTCTCGATGCGGCCGATGTCGTAGCACTCGTCCACATAGATGCCACGCTTGATGGGATAGCCGGTGACGTTGCGCACCAAATGACGGGCTGCATGCACCAGCTTGATGCCCTCGTAGGGGTTGAGGAGGAGACAGTTCTCAATGCCCACGTTTTCCGCATGCTGAGCCAGCACGCATGGCGGATAGGGAACGGGCGGCACGTCCGTCTGCTTCCACTCCGGATAAGCGACGACCAATCCGGCGATGGCGGCGTTGCTGCCCGCCAATCGGATGAACGGTGCGCCTTGTTCCTGTCCGCGCCCCGCATAGGCCAACAGCACCGAACCGCTGAGTTCGCGCGCTTTGTTGCGCTGGAGGGTCGGCGGCACGCGGAAGACCCCTTGGAGCGTTACTCCCGCCGGGACTGACAACGTTCCCTTGATCACATATCGGCCGGCCGGCACGTCCACGACACCGCCGCCGGCGCGGCCCGCGTCATCTAGTAATCGCTGGAACACCACCGTGTGGTCGGTCTTGCCGTCACCGACAGCGCCGGCGTCTTTCACGTTCCAACGCGTGGGGATCGGTGCGGGAGCCTGTTCTCCGGCGAACGCTTTGCACACGACAACCATCAGGAAGGTTGCAACGCACAACAGGGAACCTCCGAAAATCTCTTTATGAAGCGGGGTTGATTGTTGAAGTTTGGTTTTCGATGCGACCGGTTTCATGGCTGTGATAGTTTCTTATTTGCTGGATTGTCCGCGCGTTCTTGCATTGATCTTCACTGCTCCGGTTTGTGGCAATGAAAACACGTTTTTCATTAACTTGCCCAAGGAAATCTCGCCGGTGCATGGTTGGTTGTGTCTCCGCTTGCTGATGACCAATTCAGAGTCTCTTCAATGGGGCTGCTCACCGGTCTTCAATTCGAAGCTTCACGGGCATGTCGTTCTTCTGTGGATCGCCGGGCGTGCTGCGGCCGCGGGTAATGTGCTGTCGAAGTCGCTTAAGCAGTGCATCAACCACGTCGGGATGTTGCGCCTGCACATTGACGGTCTCTCCCGGATCGTTCTCGATGTTATACAACTGTATTGGCGGAAGCCCTTTGACTGCAGCTTCCGAGTCCGATGTGTCTTGTGGGACGCCTTTCTCCCAACACCACCGCCGGCTGACTCCGTCGCCGGCACAGACCGACAGCTTCCAAGGGCCTTTTCGGATGGCCAGCACGTCGGCGAAGTAACTCTGATGCACGAGATCCTCGCGCACCGCCACGTCCCTGCCTTGGAGCAACGGCAAGAGGCTGACGCTGTCCTCGCCGGCGTTCTCCGGCAGTTTGGCTCCCACTATGTTCGCGCAGGTGGCCATCCAATCGCTCAAACAAACAACCTGCTTGGATCGGCTGCCGGGCTTGATCGTGCCCGGCCAGCGCACCACCAGGGGCACGCGGTGCCCGCCGTCGGAGATGTCGCACTTGTAGCCACGATATGGCCCGCCTACCCGGTGCCCGGCCTTCTGAAACGGCATGATGCCCGTATAGCCGCAGTGCCCGTTGTCGGAAGTGAACACGAGCAGCGTGTTCTCCGCTACGCCGTGCTTTTCGAGCGCCTCCATGACGCGGCCCACGGCGGCGTCCGTCTCGATGATGAAATCGGCTACGTCACTAATGCCGCTCTTGCCGCGAAAGGGTTTGGACGGAACGATCGGCTCGTGCGGCGACGTCAGCGAGAAATAGAGAAAGAACGGGGCGCGCGTCTTGGCCTGCCGGGCGATGCACTCTTCCGCATGCTCGACGAGTGTGGGTAGGATGCGGTCGAATTCCCAGCCGGGCGCCATCGGGCCTGGCGGCCCCGAGTGCATGAGGTCGTTGATTGTCCTTCGATCCGTCGGCGCGGCGACCATCCTGTCGTTTCTGATGAACGTGTAGGGCGGTAAATTGGGCAGGTCCACGCCGAAGTATTCGTTGAAACCTCGCGTCACCGGCCCCTCGGCAATCGGCAGGTCGAACACCGGTTCACCCTTGCGCTCAATCAGGAATTCATCCTTTGGGGCGCGTATGATCGAGCCGTTCGGCTGGCGCAGTGGCCAGTTCCACCCCAGATGCCATTTGCCAATGCAAGCTGTGTGATAGCCGTGCTGCTTGAGCACCCCCGGCAGTGTGAGACGATGGGCGGCAATCAGCGGAGAGCCGTAACCACGCACCACGTGCTCGCGAAGCGGCGAGCGCCAGCAGAAACGGCCGGTAAGCAGACTATAGCGGCTCGGCGTGCAGAGCGCCGCGCCGGCATGGGCGTCGGTGAAGAGCATCCCCTCGCGCGCCAGGCGATCCACGTTCGGCGTGGGCACCTTGGCGTGCTGCGGATCCATGCACCGCACGTCACCATAGCCTAGGTCATCGGCAAGGATAACGACGATGTTCGGCCCGGCTGCTGCCGCGAACACCTCGCCAACGACAGAAACCGCAAGGATTGTCGAACACAGTAGCGTTTTCGTGGAACGCATGGGCCGGGTTTCCGGGCGTCTGCCAACGACCTATAGTCCCGCGACCTGCCAGCCTTTGCGGTAGGTGCGGCGCAGGAGACGGTTCGCCTTTGGGTCGTTGGCGATTTTCATGCCAACCGCGTCCCATTCCAGCACCGTGCCGGGCACGCGGATCGCCACGGTGCCGAGCAGGATCGCCTCAGCCATCGGGCCGGTCTGGCCGAAGTGCGACTCGGTCATCTCGCCGCCAAGGCAGGCGTCCGCGAAGTGATGATAATGATTGCGCGGCGACGGCTTCGGGCGCGGGAGGTCCTTGAACTTCTCGCGCGGGAACAGCAGCGGCCCCGTGCCGAGTTGCACCAGCAGCGCGCCTTCGGAGCCGATGATCATCGCTGATTCCTCCGGATACTTCTCCAGACTCGCGATCTTCTGCACGTCGGCGGGCGGGAGCATCTCACCGTCGAACCACTCCACCGTCAGTTCCTTGCCGCCCGTCAGTTTGCTACCGGGAAACATCCATGTGATGTGCTGGCACTGCGGCCAGTTGTCGGCGCGGCGCTCGGGCGATTCTTCCCATGACTTTTGCACCTCGGCAACAACGGTTCTTGGCGCGGTGAGGCCGAGACCTTTCCAGACGCAATCGAAGACGTGGCAGCCGATGTCGCCCGACCAGCCGGTGCCGAAGTCCTGCCACGCGCGCCACTTCGTCGGATGATAAATGCCCGGCGCGAACGGCCGCTCCGGCGCGGTGCCGAGCCAGAGGTCCCATGCGAAGTTTGCGGGCGGCGGCTCGCCCTGAGCTGGACGCGGGCCTTTGAGCCGGTAGTTTTCGACCGCGCCCGTGCGGTTCGAGCAGAGGATCACGCGCTTGGCGTTGCCGAGGACGCCGTCGCGCAGGAGCCGCACTGTCATGCGGTCGCCCATGCCGGAGGCAAACTGTGTGCCGAGTTGCGTGACGACGCGCGCGGCCTTGGCGGCCTTGGCGAGGGTGCGGCACTCGGCGACGTCGTGACAGAGCGGCTTCTGGCAATAGACGTGTTTCTTCGCGCGCAACGCCGTCATCGTGATCGGCGCGTGCATGTGGTCGGGCACGGTGACGTTGACAGAGTCAATCTTGCCGCCTTCCTTCGCCAGCAACTCGCGCCAGTCGGTGTAACGGCGCGCGTTGGGTAGCAGCGCCGCGGCTTTGTCCAAATGCGCTCGGTCCACGTCGCAGATGGCAGCGATCTCCACTTTGGGATGCGACTTGAAGTTGTTGAGGTCGTTCCAGCCCATACCGCCGACGCCAATGCAGGCGTGACTGAGCTTCTCGTTGGAGGCGAAACCATCACGGCTTATCGCGAACGTCGTTAGACCCGCGGTGGTGGTCTGGAGAAAACTGCGGCGAGAAATGCTGCTTGTCATGACATGTTCCTTTCAAATCAACGCGCCTGCAATGTTACCCGACAAACCGCCGGAATGCCCGCCATTATGTTCGTCGTTCAGCGCCCGCCCATCAGGTGGCTGACGATGAAGCGTTCGAGGCCCTCGTAGTCGCGCGCGGCGATGAAGGCGGCTTCCTTCTTGCGGTCGAGCGTGCGGACCTTCTCGACCAGCGCGAGGAAGAACGCGCGGCTGTTGGCCAGATGTTTGACGCCGTCTGTCTGTCGCGTGGCACGCATGGCTTTTACGTCGAGACCGATGAACTCGCCTTTGCTGCCGTAGCCGGCCTCCTCCAGCACGCGAATCTGGTTGAACGCGCGGCGGAGATCCACCGCGCCGAAGGACTTGTCCTCGTCGAACTTCAGTCCGTTCTGGTCGTTGAGATGCACGCTCCAGAGCTTGCCGTGGGCCAGCGCGTAGGCCATCTCGTCGGACGGGTCGAGGCCGGCGAGGATGGCGTGGGCGCTCTCGATCAAGCCGCCGACGCGCGAGGGGTCGTCGGTGCGGTAGGCCAGCCCGATGGCGTGGCCGATGGTCGGGATGTAGGTGTGGTCCATCGGCTCGTTGGGCTTCGGCTCAATGGCGATGCGGATGCCGCGGTCGTAGGCGAGCATCTTGTTAATGGCCTCCAGCAGGTGCTCCACGGCGAGGCGGGCGTTTTTCGCTTCGCGGATGTAGGTGCCTTCGCGCGCGAGCCAGATCACCATCAGGTCCGTGCCGAGGGCGCGCATGATGTCAATGGTCCTGAAGCTGCGGTCCAAGGCGTATTGGCGGTCGGCGGCGGAGTTGGAGGTGTAGCCGCCGTCAATGGTGTGGGGATTGAACCAGAGCCGCGGCGCGACGAACTCTGCGACGAGGCCGTGGTCGTCGAGCTGGCGTTTGACGACGCGGGCCTTCGAGATGATCTGCGCGGGCGTCATCGCGTCCATGCCGGGCACGGCGTCGTCGTCGTGGAACTGCACGCCGTCAAAGCCGAGCTTCTTGTAGAGCGGGAGTTTCTTGCCGAAGGCGATGGGCTTGCGGGTTTCGGGGCCGAACGGGTCGGCGCCTTCGCTGATGTTCCAGGGGCCAAACGAGAAACGGTAGTTGGTAGGTGCGCTCATATAGATCCTTTGTTGAGTTGTTGCGCGCACTCTACCCGATGGCGGCTTTCACTCGCTACGCTTCGATGCTCAAACGCTGGCACTATCATCTCATCACTGACGTTGCCTTTTCCTGCGCTTGGTGCCAATCATGCCAGCCATGCAGCCGCCACGTGAAGACATCCGCCTCGGCACGGGCCAGACGTTCCGCCTGTTGCGCTGGAGCCACAACGTCCGGCGCGTGGAAGCCGTGCTTGCACCCGGCAAGGCTGTCCCGCTGCAAGGCTACGGCGACCACTGGCATTACCACCGCGAGACCGAGCTGACACTCTTCCAGCGCGGAGCGGGCACGCGCTTCGTGGCCGACTGCATCGAGTTGTTCGAGTCGGGAGACCTTGTGCTCATCGGCGCGAACGTCCCGCACTACTGGCATTTGCGCGGCGACTCGGCGGGGCTTGCGATCCAGTGGGATTTTCCGCTCGAACACGGTATCTGGAGTTTCAACGAAGCCGCTCCGCTGCGCGCGCTCGCCGAGTCCGCCCGGCGCGGTCTGCACATCCGCGGCGCGACGGCGGACACTGTGCGGCGGCTCATGGAACAACTCGCCGCGCTCACCGGCCTGCCGCGGCTCGCCGCGTTCCTGAAACTCCTCTCCGAACTGGCCGCCGCGCCCGCGCGGGATGTCTGTCCGCTGGCCGCGCGTCCATTCTCCCTCTCCGGCACCGACGAACAACAAGAGGCCGTGCGCCGCGCCGTGAGCTATATCATCGCCAACTACCGCGAGCCGGTGCGCCTGCCGGAACTGTTGCGGCTCGCGGGGATGAGCCGCGCGACGTTCGCACGCCAGTTCCATCGCCACGCGGGCAAGTCCTTCTCGACCTTTCTCAACCAGGTCCGTCTCCAAGCCGTCTGCCGCGCCCTCCGCGACACCGCCGAGCCGATCAGCAGCATTGCGCTGGGAAACGGCTTCAACCAGTTGTCGTTCTTCAACCGGCTTTTCCGCCGTGAATTTGGCATCAGCCCGTCCGATTATCGGGCGAAGAAGCGCGTCAGGGCTGCTTGAGTGGATCGTCGGGGAGTTTTTCCACGAACGGGTCGCCGTCGGCTTTCATCACATCCAGCAGGCGGCGATGCATCTGGCGCACGAGGTTGGCGTGCTGGGGCGCGTCGGCCAGGTTTTTGTTTTCGTCGGGATCGGCTTGGAGATCGTAGAGCGCGACCATCTTGGGCTTTGGGCCGAAGACGTATTTGTAATGGTCGATGCGGATCATGCGCTGGTGATCGGCGCGTTGGCAAAAGGCGTAGTCGCGCCACGGCACGTCGCGGCCCTCGATCAGCGGACGCAGAGACTGGCCGTGGAGCCGTTCGGGGATGGACTGGCCGATGTAGTCGAGGATGGTGGGCATCACGTCTATCTGGCTCACCGGTTGGCGCACGACCGTGCCGGGCTTGATGACGCCCGGCAGGCGCATCAGGAACGGAATTCGCACGAGGTCGTCGTAGAAGCCGGCGATGGATTTGCCGATGCAGCCGTGCGCGCCAACCATGTCACCGTGGTCGGTGGTGAAGATGACGAGCGTCTTCTCCGCGAGGCCGAGTTCGTCGAGCTTCTTCAGGATGCGCCCGACCTGGTCGTCAATGTATTTGACCATGCCATGATAAATGGCGGCGTATTCGCGCAGGCCCTCGTCGCCGGCGAGGTCGCCGAGGCGTTTGCTGGGCCCGCGCGCGTCCCAATCGGGCAGCGTCCGGGTGCCGAGCAGCGCGATCTTTTTGCGGTCCACCATGCTGTAATATGGCTCCGGGATGACCCAGAGGTCGTGCGGCGGACTCCACGAAACGGTGATCATAAACCGCTCGCGCGCATGTTTCTCAATCAACTGGATCGCCTCGTCGGTCATGCGCGTCTCTGGCAGCAACTCCGGCGGGATGACGGAACGCCCGATGATGCCGATGTAGGCGATGCGGTTCTTTGCGCCTTTGCCGAACTCGCGGTAAGCCTTCTCGATGGCCGGGATCATCTCCACGGGCCGGTTCAGGTATTTTCCGGGACTCGGATGGTTCGCAAACTTTGCCGCCGGCAGTCGCTCTTCGAGGAAGCGCCCATACTCCGGGTTGGTTTTGCCGAGATACGTCCGCGACTCGTAGCAGTCGAAATCGCCTGTGTCGCCCAGATGCCACTTGCCGCGATGCGCCGTGGCGTAGCCGGCACGATGGAGGGTCGTCTCGGTGTTCGGGAAAGCGTTTTGATTGAGCGGTTGTTGTCCCTGATGCCTGCCGTCCACGTTCGTCAAGATGCGATGCCGGTGCGGATAAAGCCCGGTGATGAACGACGCCCGCGACGGCGAGCAGAAGGGCGTCACGCATGTCGCGTTCAGGAACAATGCCCCCTCGCGGCCGATGCGGTCCATGTTCGGCGTGGTGATGTAGCGGTTGCCCGTCAGCGACAGCGAGCGATGGTGCTGTTCGTCGGTCATGAGGAACAGCACGTTGTAGCCGCTGGGCTTTCCGTCGCTGGCTGCTTGCGCCACTGCGACCCAGCCAGCCAGCAGCGTCGCGGCGATGGTTGCGAAGACGGCCGCGCAAAGGATCTGGCGACCTGACAGCGCAGTTGAAGGAAGATGAGTTCGAGAGTGAGGTTCGCCCGACTGAAAGAGGTGCGGTGTGCTCATGCACGAATGCCTAGCACTCCCAAAGGTGTATTCAAGACGATTTTGTGCAGCGCAATTGGGATCAACCGAGACTCGACAAGCGGAGCGCCGCTGCTATCATGCGCGCGGAGTTCCTAACCGAGCTGAAACATGAACTCACGGCCTGCATCGCCCGGATGCAGTTCCTGCCGCGCCCACGGTTGCGGCTGCGCTCTCGTATTGCCCAAGTCCACCCCGTAAGGAGAAACTGCCATGAACCCATCGCACCATCATCATAATTGCCACTGCTGCATTTCGCGTCGCGACTGCCTGAAGTTTCTTTCAATGTCCGCGCTCGGCGCGGGCATGGTCGGGCCGGCGTTGAGTGCCGTCGCCAAAGAGAGGTCGAAGTATGCGAACCCCGATTACGTGGACGTAGCCAAACTGCTGCCGTGCCCCGAAGTGCGGATGGCGGCTGCGATTTTCGAGAAGCCACGGCCCTACTGGCTTGGCTGGCCCGGCACAACTTACGACCTTGATGCCCGCCAGAAGGAATACAAAGCCAAGCTCGCCGATTCCAGCCGCCGGCTTGGCATCACGACCAACCTCGCGCCCAGTCCCATCAACGACGAGGCCGGTGTCGGCGCGTTCATCGAGAAGATCAAGACCGAGAAACCGCACGGCGTGCTGGTGATCCTCCAGAGCATCTTCTGCTGGCCGTGGCTGACGCGGCTCTCGAAGGAAACCGGCGTGCCGCTGATCGTGTTCGCGCCAGTCGGCGTGGCGTTCACGGGCCACGTGCTGCGACTCTCGCGACAGCCGGGCGTCCATGTTGCCTCCACGCTCGAATGGTCCGCCGCTGAGGACGGCATGAGGATGCTGCGGGCGAAGCGGATGTTCGAGGAGACGCGCGTGCTGTGGATCCGCCGCAACGAGCGCAACGAAACCGTAATGGAGCGGCTCGGCGCAAAGGTCCGCGCCATCCCGCGCGACACGTTCAATCTGAGCTTCGACAAACAGGATGTCAGCCCGGAGGTTCGCGACGTCGCCAGCGACATGCGCCGGCGCGCTAAGCGCATCGTCGAGCCGAACCACAACGACTGCCTCAACTCCGCCCGCGCGTATGTCACCGCCAAGCGCCTCATGGCCGACGAACAGGCCAACGCGCTCTCGATGGATTGCCTCGGCATGGTCAGCGCCAAGCTGATGCCCACGCCGCCGTGCATGTCGTGGGCGATGCTGATGGACCAGGGCATCACCGCCGGCTGCGAGGCCGACCTGTTCGGTGCGTTCTCGTTGATGATGACCAGCTACTTGCTCGACCGGCCGGGTTTCATGAACGACCCCGTGCCGGAGACCGCCAAGAACCTGCTCATCGTTGCCCACTGCACCAGCGGCACCAAGATACGCGGGTTCAACAAGTCGGCCGCGCCCTACATCCTGCGCAACCACTCGGAGTCAGCGCTCGGCGTCTCCGTGCAGGTCTTGTGGCCCGTCGGCGACCCAGTGACGCTCGTGCGGTTCAGCAACGCCAACGAGATGATTATTGACACCGGCAAGGTCGTCAGCAACGTCAACACCCCGCCCGCCGGCGGCTGCCGCACGTCCGTGGAGGTTGCGATGGACAACGTCGAGGACTGTCGCGACGTGAAGGGCTTCCATCAGGTCGTCACCTACGGCAACCACCGCCGCATGTTGGAAGCCTTCTGCCAGCTCTACGACATCAAGGTGGTTCGCTCACCGGAGCATCGGCCGGAACCGGAGGCGAAGATTGTATGAACGCGAGGCAACGAGTTGTTGAGGCTTCTGTCGTCGCGTTCGTCTTGTTGCACGCTTCATTCGCGCATGCGGCCGACGGCGTCGCGTTCACCTCGCCGGGCTTTACGCCGTCGCAGATGAACGCCGCGGGCCAGCTCGTCGAGGACTGGGGCGCGGTTGGCGTGAAACTCAGCGGCGAAGGCGTGACTGACGCGGTGCCAGCGGTGACAGCGATCAAACTCGACGGCGTGGTTCCCGCAGCGCAGGCCGTGTCGCGATGCGGGACCGTGGCACTAACGCTGACAGCGTTCCGCGCTCCAGCGTATCCGGCGGGTGTGGACGTGCTCTCCGTTCGAGTCGAGGAGAAGCAGGGCCGTGCCGCGAACGTCACGGTCACGCTCGAACTGCCAGCGAAAGCCAGCGCCGGCCTGCGCACCGCGAGACTCAACGGGCGCGCCGTGCTGACGCTGCCGCCGCGCGAGGAATCCGGCGAGAAAGCCCGCAACTGGGGCCATTGCGACGAAGCGTCGTCGCTGCCGGGCTGGGCGAAACCGGCCGGGCCGTGCGACCCGGCGTTCCGCAATATCCGCGCCGGCATGGGCGGGGCGCCGATCATCTATCGGTTCGCCGTGCGGCCCAAGAGCAAGGCGAATGTCGTGCTCGGCTTCTGCGAAAGCCATTGGGCTGAAGCCGGCCAACGACGGCTGAGTTGCAGGGTCGAGGGCGCGCCGCCGCAGGAGGTGGACCCGATCGCCAAGTGGGGCCGGCACAAGCCAGGCGCGTTGCTGTTCGATGCGCGCGACGAGGACGGCGACGGCAGGATCAGCGTCGTCATCCGAGGTGCGGCGGACGCGAAGGACAAGAACCCAATCCTCAACGCGATCTGGGTTTTCCCCGGCGGCGCACCGCCGGACCTCAAGCAAGTCATCGCCGGCAAGCTGAACTCCGCAGCGCGGCGCTATGTGGATGTCGGCGGCCAGAACGACCAGTCGCTTTATCCCGGAGGCAAGCTGGAGTATCGCCTCTCGCTGCCCGCGCGCGGCTCACAGGAACTGGCGTTTTTCGCCGCGTGCCAAGGTGGTGTTGCGCCGATACCGGACGCCAGCGCATGGACCGCGGAGACGTTGCGCCGCGCCGCCCGCGAGGTCTGGCGCGACTGGCGGGAACGGTAGGCGGTTCCGGTTGGAGCTGTTTGTGCGCCAAGCCGCGCTTGCATCGGCGGCGGCGGTTGTTATTCTTC
The DNA here is from genome assembly GCA_041667205.1 of Verrucomicrobiia bacterium. GTDB lineage: Bacteria > Verrucomicrobiota > Verrucomicrobiia > CAIQCK01 > CAIQCK01 > CAIQCK01. Next base: position 138,723 of record JBAYFL010000015.1, read on the forward strand.
GCCCGCGTTTTCGAGGACGCGTGGTTTCAAAGGACGGTCGCGCATGAAAGATCTCAAAGCTTGCTTGGCGGAGATGTTTGGCACGTTCGCGCTGGTTTTCACCAGCATTGGTGCGATCTACAACGCCAACCATCAACAGATGGATCTGCTCGGCATCGCACTCGCCTACGGCTTGGCGACGGCAGCAATGGTATCAGCCACCGTCGCCGTTTCCGGCGGTCATCTGAATCCCGCCGTCAGCTTCGGCGCGTTTCTCGCCGGCAGAATGGGATTCGCACAGACCGCCCGCTACATCGTCGCGCAGCTCGCCGGGGCGGCGCTGGCTGGTTTTATCTGCGTAACGGTGTTCAGCACGGGAGTCGTCAGCACTGCAACGCCCAATCTCGGCAAGGACGTGTCCATCGGCACTGCCATCCTCGTGGAGGCGGCGCTGACGTTCCTGGTGGTGTTCGCCATGTTCGGCACCGTCATGGACGCGCGAGGACCGAAGCTCGGCGGGCTTTGCGTCGGCTTGGTCGTGGCTGCGGGCGTGTTATTCGGCCAGCCACTGACCGGCGCGGCCATGAATCCGGCGCGCGCGTTCGGCCCGGCGGTCGTCAGCGGCCATCTTGCGAATCACGCGGTTTACTGGATCGGCCCGATGCTGGGCGCGGCGCTGGCGGGTGTGATTTATGGACGGTTCCTGATCCTGCCGGATGAATTGCCAATGGCACCGAAGAAGAAGTAAAAAGTATCGCGTGTCGCGGATCACAACCATGGCTCATGCTAGAAAAAACTCGCAGTCGAAACCCGAAGGCCGCCGCGTTTGGATTGTGCCCGACGCCTACCTGCCGCCGTTGACGGCGGAGGATGAGGCGAAGCACGCGAGCGGCCAGGGCTACTGGAGCCATGAATCGCTTTGCATTGTCAACACCGGCCCGAAACCGGCGCATTTATCGCTGAACTTTTATTTCGAGGACCGGCCGCCAGTGAAGAACATCCGTGTTACGGTAGGTGCCGAGCGCACGTGGCACATCCGCTTCGACAAGCCGGAGCTGCTCGGCGGTTTCCGCGTGCCGGCTGGCGTGCCTTACGCGTTGAGGGTGGAGAGCAATGTGCCGGTGGTGGTGCAACACAGCCGGCTCGATACGACACAGTCCAACTGCGCGTTTCTCTCCGTGGTGGCACACCCGGTGCGGTAGCCGCGCCGTATCACTACGGCGCCGGCACCAGAGCGGGCGTGATTTTCTTCAGCAGCACCTTCGAGTGCCGGCCGCTGTGGTCGTAGCGTTGCCGCCGATCCGGGGGCAAATCGTCGGGCGTGCCTTCCGCATAGCCAAACTTCTGGAAATACGCGAACGCTTGCGTGGAAAGGGCGAACAACTCGGCTGCGCCCAGTTCGGCGGCGCGAGCTTCAACATAGGTCGCCAGTTTCCGGCCGATGCCCAGGTTCTCATGGCCGGGATTGACGAAGAGGCACGCCAACTCGGCCTTCTTCTGCTCCGGATAAGAATGACACGCGACGCAGCCGACGACGTTCTTGTCTATTTCATAGACGTAGAAATCGGCCAGTTCCTTCTCCAGCGTCGCGCGGGTCCGCTTCACCAGTTCCTCGTTCTGGACGCCGAGCTTGATCAGTTGCTGCAACGCGCGCAGATCCTTCTTCACTGCCTTGCGGATCTGCCGATACTCGGAGGCATAGACCAGCGTGCCGATGCCTTCGTTGCTGAAAACCTCGGCCAGGATCGCTTCGTCCACGTGGCCGTTGATGACGTGCACCCGTTCGATGCCTTGCGCGCACGCCTTGACGGCATATTCAGCCTTGCTGATTTGCTCCGGCGGAAACCAGTCGCGATGCTGCTTGAGCGTCGCCGCCAGTTCGGTGGCCAGCACTTGCAACGTCAGGAGGCCGTTGACGACAAGGCCGTCGTTCGGCGTCAGGAAAATAATCTTCACCGCTTTCAGCGCCTCGGCGATTTCAACGGCCACTTGATCCGAGTTCACCCGGAACGTGTGTCCCTCGCCGTCAAATCCGAGTGGCGGAATCACCGGGATCACGCCTTTGTCGAGAAGCGTCGTCAGTAACTCCGTGTCCACCCGCTCGATCTTGCCGGTGTAGAGATGGTCCACGCCCTGCAGAATACCGAGCGGATGCGCGATGCAGGCGTTGGTGACGGCGGCCCGCAGGTCGTTGGCGCTCAGCCCTTCCAAGACCTCGTGGGACAGCCTCGACGCGACGGCAATGGCCATCTTCAGCGTGTCGGCGTCGGTCACGCCGGTGCCGTAGGCGTTGCTGATCTTCACGCCGGTTTGCTCCGCCATCTCGAGAATCTGATGACTTGCACCGTGGACGATTACGACTTTGATGTTAAGCGACCGCAACACCGCCACGTCCCGCAGCAGATTGGGGAAAACCTCATCGCTGACAAGATGTCCGTCCACGGCCAGGACGAACACCTTGTCACGAAACTGCGGGATGTAACGCAGCATCCCGCGCAAGTCTATGGATTTTGCGCTCACGGCTTATTCCAACTGGCGCGGATACTATCACAGCGCGCCCGCGACGCAACAACATCGCGCGCGGCAGGCTTGCACCGCCCGAAGCGCGCGACTATCGTTCGCTCCACCTAAAAATGAAAAACCGTTTGAGGCTGACGGCCGTCGCGATCGCGGCCGGACTTCACTTTCTGACTGGCTCTGCAAGCGCCGCGTCGTTGCGTGTCGTTGTGGACGCGATGCCGCCGGGCGACCTGCCGGTGGAAATCTCCGGCGAACTCACCGCCATGTTGGCGACCGGCGACGCCGCGTCCGCCACCAACCTCCAATTCATCGTCAGCGGCCCGCGTCGGCGTTGTGTGAGCCAGGCGCTGGCCGGCACGAATGGCACAAGCCGGCTCCTGTGGCGGCCGCAAGGCGCAGGCAAGTATGAAATCACCGCCCGCCCGGCGACAGATGAGCCGTCTGAGCCGGGCAAAGGCAACGCGCTCATGGCCCGCGTCGAGCGCGACACCATCCATATTAATAATGGTGTTTTCACTGCCGCGCACACGCCAACTCTTGCCGCCGGGTTTCCGACGGCGATCACCGTGGCCGGCACAAAGGCGGCGTTGCCGATAGACTACGCCGACCGGCTCTACCAGGCGGACGTCGGCCAGTTCTCGCTCGCCATCAATCCAAAGCCCGCGCTGCGACTGATCGCCAACGGCCCGTTGTTCGCCACCGTCGAAGTCAGCAGCGGCTACTACCGGGCCGAAGCCAGCCAGCTTGTGCAGCACGAGTCGCTGCCGTTGGCGCGGTATCGCTTCACGTATTTTCGCAACTCGCCGTTCGTGCAGGTGAACGTCGTCGTCTCGCAGAGCCGCGAGTTTGCCTGGAAGGAGTTGCACATCCTGGAACTGCGCGCGCAGGCCGCCAGCATCGCCCCGCCGGCCGACGAAGCTCCAGCCGTCACCACGCCGCGCGCGAAAAGCTGGGCCGGCGGTGAGCCGTCCACTGAAAGCATGCTGGCGCGCAACAATCAGACGTTCCAGTTCAACCACTGGGCCGCGCTCTACTTCGACAACGGCGTCATCGCCGTGATGAACCCGCATGCGACCAGTAACGGCAGCAAGCAGACGCGCATCCACGACGGCGGCAATTTGCTCTACGTGATGGGGCCGTGGGTGGAATTCGCCACGCCGCGCGTGGAGTTCGACCGTTATCTCTACATCGGCCCGCGCAACGTGCCGCGGCAGGCACTCGATGAACTCGCCGCGCAGGCGGACCGCCAGAAGCAGCTCCGCGTGGAATCACCGGAACTGGAAACGCAGGCGCGTTCGCTGCGCAAGGCTCTCGCCACCGCGCTGCCCGGTCTCGGCAACCGCACGCCGCGCGCGGTGCAATTCTGGCGGCTCAATCACGCCCTCGCCGACCTGCATTCACTTCAGCGTGTCGCCGCCGCGCGTAGCGTCATCGTCCAGCCGCCGCTGAAGCGGACGTTGCCGCGCGAAACGCCGCCGGCGGTGGAGCTGATTTCGCTCGGCGATGGCCGCGACGCCGTAGTGACGGACCAATTGCTGCTGGTGCTCGATACAAAGGGACGGCTGACGAGCTTCTACCAGGCGTTGACCGACACGGAACTGCTGTCGCGACCCTGCTCCATGTTCCGGTTCACCGCGCGCAACCCGCTCGGCGTCGAAGCTACGCTGACGGCGAACGAAACGGAGCGCGCATCGGCGGATTTCAACAACGGCGAGTTGCGCCTGCGCTATACCGGCAGTTTCTTCGGCACGATCCCAGCGCACGTGGACCTCGTGTTGCGTCCCGATGGGCCGAGCATCCACTGGCGCGCGGAAGCCGCAGTGGACGGCGACGGCGCGGCGGCATGGCGGCTGGACTTCCCCGTGCTCGACGGCGTGGGTCGGCTCGAAGGCGACGACGGCGAGGACACGGTGATCGTGCCGGACGGCTGGGGCCGCTTGTTGCCGCGGCCGAGCGTGGCGCGCTATCAATCTCGCTATCCCGGCGGCGGCGCGACGATGCAGTTTGTCGGCTACGCGCGCGGCGAGACGACGCTCGGCGTCATCGCGCGCGACGGGCGCTGCTTCGCGAAAGACTTCGTCGCGCTCGGCAACGAAGAAACGCGCACGGTGTCGCTGGAGGCGCGGCATTATCCGGGCGACATGGGCTTCACACGCGGCTGCAACTGGCCCTACGAGGTGGAGACGGTGGCGCTGGCCGGCGATTGGTTTGCGCTGGCGGAGCATTACCGCGCGTGGGCGACGCGGCAGGCGTGGTGCGAAGGCGGCAAGAATCGCCGCCGGCCGGATTCGCCCGACTGGTTCCGCAAGCTCGTCTGGTGGCACGAAGATGGCACGCGCGACGGCGCAAAACTCACCGACACGTTCGACCACCTCCGCAAGACCGTGCCATTCCCGCTCGCGTTCCACTGGTATAACTGGCACTCGATCCCGTTCGATAATTTCTATCCCGACTACTTCCCGGTGAACGACTACGTGCCGGCCGTGCGCGCGAAGATGCGTGAATGGGGCGTGCGCGTGATGCCTTACATCAACGGCCACCTCTGGGACACGCAGGCCAAGAGCTACGCTGAGGAAGGCGCGGTGCGTTGGGCGATGAAGAAGTTCGACGGCTCGAACTACATCGAACACTGGAACAAGCACGATCACTCGACGGCGTGCCCGTTCACCGACGCCTGGCGCGACAAGATGGTGCGCGTCACCGACCGGCTTTTCCGCGATGTCGGCGTGGACGCGGTTTATCTCGACCAGATCGGCGCGGCGGCGGCGCAACTATGTTACGACGGCTCGCACGGCCACGCGCGCGGCGGCGGCGATTACTACGTCGCCGGTTACTGGAAGCTGTTGCAAGCCGTGCGCGCGAACGCCCGCGGCCTGAATCCCAACGCCGCGCTCACGACCGAGGACACCGCCGAACCTTACATCCGCTACCTCGACGGCATGTTGATGTGCAACCGCGCGCTGCCCGACAGCATCCCGTTCTTCCCGGCGGTATATCACGACTACGTCGCGCAGTTTGGCCTCTACATTTATGAGCCGGAGATCAAGGCGGGCGTCACGTTCCGCTCGAAGGAGGCGATGCTGTTCCAGTTCGGCGGCCAGCTCGGCTGGAACGGCACAAACTGGAGCGACGCGCCGGAGCATCGGGAGAAATTCGCGTGGCTCGCCAAACTTGCCGCGTTCCGCCAAGCCGGCCTCGACTGGCTCGGCTACGGCGACATGCTGCGGCCACCGCGCGTGACGATGATGAGGAACGGCGCGCCGGTGCCGCGCATCGCGGAGCGTTGGACCATCTACAAAAGCGAGATCGCCACCGAGCAGCCAGCCGTTACCGCCAGCGCATGGCAGGCCAGCGATGGCCGCGTCGCCGTCTTTGTCATCAACGTCTCCGACAAATCGCTTAACGTCGGCGTGCAGTTGCCGGCGGAGGCGAAGGGTCGGAAGGTCAAGGAACTGGACGCGTCCGGCAAGGAAACTGGCGGCGCTGACATTTTCAACCGTCAACTCCGCCTCGACCTGGCGCCAATGAGTGTGCGGATGTTCGTGGCGATGTAAGCGAAGGCCGGAAGCCTGCGGGACCGCCCGCGCTACTTCTTCCGCAACTGGAGCGTGATTTGTTTCCGGCCCATTTCGTCGCCGGCTTCGCTGAAGGTTTCGATCTCCGGGTCGTTGGCGTAGAAGCGATGGATGACGCGCCGCTCGTAAGGGCTTAACGGCTCGAGATGGATGGGATCGCCCCAACGCCGGACACGGTCGGCCTGCTCCTGCGTGTGCTTGATGAGCAAGTCGCGCGCGCGCTCACGATAACGGCACACGTCCACGATGACGTGCGGCGCTTCCAAGTTCTGCTTGCGCAGCATCCGGTTCAGCAAGAACTGGAGATGGCTGAGGGTCTGGCCTTGTTTGCCGATGAGCCGGCCGCCCTCGGTGGATTCGATGTGCAACAGAAGGCCTTCTTCAGTTTGGAACTGGTCCACCTTGCCTTCGAAGCCCATCAGACGGATCAACTCGCTCAACATCTGTTTCGGATCGTTCGCCATAAGATCACCGTCGGATCGGCGCAGGAATCGCGCCGGGTTTCTTCGTGTCGCGCAGCGCCAACCATTGTTGGAGGATGCTGAGCAGGTTCTGCACGGTCCAGTAGAGCACCAAGCCGCTCGACATGCTGTAGAACATGAACACGAACATCAACGGCATCAGCATCATCATCTTCTGCTGTGTCGGGTCGGCGGAAGTGGTCGGCGTCAGCTTCTGCTGCCAGAGCGTCGTGGCGCACATCACCAGCGGCAGCGGATTGACCGGCAGCGAACCGATGGTGAAAATTGTGTCGGGCAGGCTAAGGTCGTTGATCCAGAGGAACTTCGCGCCACGCAATTCGATGACGGTCCGCAACATGTTATAGAGGGCGATGAAGACCGGTATCTGCGCCACCAACGGCAGACAGCCACCCATCGGGTTGACCTTGTGCTCCTTGTAGAGCTTCATCATCTCCTGCTGCTGCTTCTGCGGCTCGTCGGGATATTTTTCCTTGAGCTTGGCGATCAGCGGCTGCAACTCCTGCATCCGCTTCATCGAGCGCGTGCTCATGGCCTGGATCGGCCAGAACAGGAGCTTGATAACGATGGTGATGATGATGATGGCGATGCCGTAGTTGGGAATGACCTTGTAGATGGAGTTGAGGCTCCAGAGCAAAACTTCGGCGATGCGGCCGAACCAACCAAACTCCATCACTTCCTCCTGCTTGTTGCCGAGCGAGGCAAGCCGATTGTATTCTTTCGGCCCGGCGTAAAGCTGGAACTCGCGCGTCACGGAAGCGCCTGCGTCCACCTTCACGCTGCCCATCAACAGCCACGCGTGCGCGCCGACCGGCGCCGTGCTGGCCGCTGGCGTGAGCGAGCGTGGCAGTTCCACCTTCTGCGCGTGAAATCCGCCGGCCGGGTCCTTGGGCGTCAGCACCAACGCGAAGTAGCGGTTCTTTACTGCCGCCCATTTGGCGCCGGCAGGCGCGAACACGTCCTCTTTCAGCATCGAGCTGGCGGGCGTGTAGGTGGCCTTCGCGCGGCCCGTGTAGCTGACGCCGCCTTCCCAATGGTCGGCGTTGACGTAGGTGGCGTCGTCCTGCTCGTCTAGTTGCGCGGCGGTGCCGACTGCCACGCCAAACGCCGGCGTTTCGACCGCCTGCTTGTTGAGGTTCTCGGTTCGCACCCGGCACGTGAGCGTGTAGTCGTCGCCCAGTGCGAATTCCTTGACGATCCGCAGCCCACCCGACGCGTCGCTCGTGAACACTGCACGATCCCGCGTGCTCTCCGTCAGCGTGTAAACGGCGTTGCTGTCCGCGCCCGGCCACGCGAGCACCGAAACCACGCCGTTGGTGTCTTTCGTCGAGCCACCCGTCAGCGCAAAAACCGGCTCCGATGCGAAACGGTTCAGTGTCACCGGCGCCTGGTTCGTGCTGCTGACCTTCCACTCCTTCAACAACACGTCGCGGATGCCGCCGCCGTAGGTGGTCAGCTCCGCGCGCAGCAGCTTGTTCTCCAATGTGACGGTCTTCTCCGGCGCCTTCGGCGCGGACGGAGTGACCGGTGCCGCAACGACCTCCAGCGCAGGCTTCGCCGGCGCAGCTTTCATCTCCAGCGGTGGCGCGGAACGCGTGACGACATTAGTGAGCAACCCTGCCTTTGCCGCGGGGCCTTTGCCTGGCGGCGGCGCTGGCCAGAAATGACTCACCGCCGCCTGCCATCCGAAGACGACGGCGAAACAGATGACGACGATGACTAAACCTCTCTTGTCCATTTAACCTCGCGATAAACGACCGTGGAATTTGTGACTCGTGACCGCTAACTCGTGGTTCGTGGTCCGTGTTTCGCCGGAAGCCGGCACCGGATCGTAGCCGTGGCCGCCCCACGGTTGGCAACGCGCCAACCGCCGTGCCGCGAGCCACAGCCCGCGCCACGCGCCGTGCGCCCGCAACGCCTCCATGGCATACTGAGAGCAGGTCGGTGTGAAACGGCAGCCCGACGCCGCCGGCAGCAGCGTATGCAACGCTGGCGAGATGACGACCTGGTAAGCCCGCAATAGTTTGATCAAAAACCAGCTCATCTTCAGTTACGCATTACGAACCACCAGTCATCCATCACGCTTCCTTCAACGCGCCCGCAACCTTCAGTAACCGCAACAGTTCCTGCTGGGCTTCTTGCATCGAGCAGCCGACCATGCCGCGCCGCACGACGGCGACCACGTCGCAAGGATCCACAAGCTGCTCCTGAATCAGCCGCCAAGCCTCCCGCACAATGCGCCGGGCGCGGTTCCGCACGACGGCGTTGCCGAGTTTGCGGCTGGTGACCACACCGAGCCGGCGGCACAGCAAATCCTCCGCTTGCAGCACGTTCAGCAACATCAAGCGGCCCGTCAGCTTACGCCCTTCGGCGCGCGCTCGCCGGAAGTCCGTGCCGTGCTGCAGCCGCTCCCGCTTGCGGAGCGTGCGTTTCACGCGGCTCAGACCGGCGTCAGACGTTTACGGCCCTTGCGGCGCCGGCGGTTCAAGGTCGCGCGACCGGCCTTGGTGCGCGTCTTGGCCAGAAAGCCGTGCTTGCGCACGCGCCGCCGACGGTGAGGTTGAAAGGTTCTTTTCATATATATTCCGACGTTTCCGATAAAAGCCCGCGCATCATACCGGCAGTCCCCGCCTTGTCAAGGCAAGCTCCAAGCTAGCTGGGAGAGGGTCTTTTCGCATCGGCGGTGGCGACGCAGATGCGGGCGTCGCCGGGGCAGTCGGCGGGGCATTCAACGAGCATCTCCACCTTGTAACCCACCGGCTTGAAACGGCGCGGCGTGGAGACGGTGCGGATGGCGATGGCCTTGTCGTCTATGTCCCAGACCTTGCTGCACGCAACACAGCGGGCGTGATGGTGGGCGTCGCGCCGCGGGTCGTAACGGGCGGGGCCGCGGTCGGTGCGGGGAATCTTGGAGAGCTGGCCGCAGCCCACGAGCGCCTCCAGCGCGTTATAGACGGTGGCCAGGCTCACGTGCGGCAGTTGGCGGCGCACGCGCGCGAACACCTGGTCGGCGCACGGATGACCTCCCGCCGCCACGACCGCGTCGAACACGGCCTGCCGCTGGCGAGTCATGCGCCGTCCGAGCCGGTGCAACGACTGGCCCAAACCGCTGATCTTCGAAGTATCCGTCGCGGAACTCATGGTCAAATTTTTGCGCCGAAGAACTTCCGAATCTCGCCGATCACTTCGATCAAGCGATCCACTTCGGCCTTCGTGTTGTAGAAATAAAAGCTGGCGCGTGCGGTGGACTCGACGCCGAGCTTGTGCATGAGCGGCTGGTTGCAGTGGTGGCCGCCGCGCAACGCGACACCGAGCCGGTCGGCAAATGTCACCACGTCGTGGGCATGCACATCCTTGAGCAAGAAACTCACCAGCCCGGCGTGGCCGGTCTTGGGGCCGAAAAGCCGGACGCCGCCGAGCGACGCGAGCCGCTCGTAAGCATAGGCGGCCAACTCGCAGTCGTGATTAAAAATCGCGGTGCGGCCAATCTTGTCGAGGTAATCCATCGCCGCGTGCAGGCCGATGGCGCCGGAGATGTCCGGTGTGCCGGCCTCGAATTTGTGCGGGATGACATTCCACTCGGTTTTGAAAAAGCCGACGTGGGAGATCATCTCACCGCCGCCTTGGTAAGGCGCCATTTCTTCCAGCCGATCCCTGCGACCGTAGAGCACTCCAATGCCGGTCGGTCCGCAGATCTTGTGGCCGGACATGGCGAGGAAATCACAGCCGATGGCCTGCACGTCCACCGGGCAATGCCCCGCGCTTTGCGCCGCGTCCACCAGCGTGACGACGCCGCGTTCACGCGCGCGCCGGCAGAGGTCGGCAACCGGGTTGACCGTGCCGAGCGTGTTGGAAATGTGCGTGACGGCAAAGAGTCTGACGCTGTCCTTCAACAGTTTTTCGAAGTGCGACAGGTCGAGCAAACCGTCGTCGCCGGTCACCGGCACGTAAAGGAGCTTCGCGCCAACGCGCTCAGCGATGAGCTGCCACGGGACGATGTTGCTGTGGTGCTCCATCTCGGTGAGCAAAATCTTGTCGCCGGCCTTGAGATGCGTGCCGGCCCACGAGTGGGCGACGAGGTTGATGCTCTCGGTAGTGCCGCGCGTGAAGACAATCTCCTCGGCAGCGCGGGCGTTCAGAAAGCGGGCGGTCCGCTCGCGCGCGGCCTCGAAGCCGGCGGTAGCACGGTTGCTCAGCTCATGGATGCCACGGTGGACGTTGCTGTTGTCGCGCTCGTAGTAGTGGCGCAGCGCGTCCAGCACGGCGCGCGGTTTCTGGCTCGTGGCAGCGTTGTCGAGATAGACCAGCGGCTTGCCGTGGACCTTCTGGTTGAGAATTGGGAACTCTGCTCGGATGGCGGCCCAGTCGGGCGTGTGATGGTGTTTAGCGGTGCTCATGGTTCGGCGGTTCACATCAAACCGAGTTGGAGCTTCGCGGCCTCGGTCATCATTTGCTGGTTCCACGGCGGCTCCCACACGATGTCAACGTTCACTTCGGTAACGCCGGGAACGCCTTCGAGTTTGGTTTTCACGTCGGCGGCCATAGAGCCGGCCATTGGACAGCCGGCCGCGGTGAGGGTCATCTTCACGTCCACGCGGTTGCCGCCGGCGGGCAACGGCGAAACTTTGCAGTCGTAGATGAGGCCAAGATCCACAACATTGACGGGAATCTCCGGGTCGAAACAGGTTTTCATCTGCGCCCACAGCAGTTTCTCGTCCACGGGGCCGCTGGGCGCGGACACGGTTTGCGCGGGCGTGGCGGGCGACTCGCGGCCGATGGCGTCGGCGTCTTTGCCAGCGATGCGGAACATGTTGCCGTTCACCACGACCGTGAACGTGCCGCCGAGCGACTGCGTGATGACGGCCTGTCCACCTTTTTGCAATGTCACCGTCGTGCCGGAAGGCACCATCACCGCCTCGCAGTCGCGCGTCAAAGTCACCGTGGGGTCTGTAGCACTCATGATTTGGGAGCGGTTGTGTTCTCCTCGGTTGTCACAGCGCACGGCCGGCCTTCGAGCGCCGACACGAGCGCGTGCCACGCGAGGATGGCGCACTTCACGCGCGCCGGGAACTTGTGCACGCCGGCGAATACGGCGAGCTTGCCGAGTTCCTCGCCGTCGGGCTTGTCGGTGGTGACCAACTGACGGAACTGGGCGAACATTTTCTGCGCCTCGGCAATGGTCTTGCCTTTCAGCGTCGTCGTCATCACCGACGCAGAGGCTTTGGAGATGGCGCAACCGGAGCCTTCAAAGCTGATGTCACTGATCACGTCGCCGTCGAGGTGCAGGTAAACAGTGATCCGGTCGCCGCAAAGCGGGTTGTGGCCGTGCGCGACGCGGTTGGCACCGTCGAGCTTCTTAAAATTGCGCGGGCTGCGGCTGTGGTCGAGGATGACCTGCTGGTAGAGATCGTTAAGGTCTTCAAACATGGTCAGCCCTCCACCGCCCGGATTTCCGCGTCGAGGTGGTTCTGGAGAAACTCGTCGAGTTGTTTGCGCACCGGCTCAATGCCAATGCGGGCGAGGATGTTGCTGGCAAACGCCTGCGTCAACATCCGCCGCGCGGCGCTGTGCCCGATGCCGCGGCTACGCAGGTAGAAGATTGCGTCCTCATCGAGCCGACCGACGGTCGCGCCATGGGTGCATTTCACGTCGTCGGCGAAAATCTCCAACTGCGGCTTCGTGTCCACCGTCGCGTCGTTGGTGAGCAGCAGGTTGCGGTTGGTTTGCTTGGCATCGGTCTGCTGCGCACCGGGCCGGACGAAAATCTTGCCGTTGAACACGCCGCGCGATTTGCCGCCGAGGATGCCGTGGAAAAACTCATGGCTGGCGCAACGCGGCTGCGCGTGATCCACGACCATGTGATGATCCACGAGCTGGCTGCCGCTGGCCACGTAGAGGCCGTTGAGCACGCACTCGACGCCCTCGCCGGTCATGACGGTGTTGATGTCGTTGCGCGCGATCCGTGCGCCGATGGAAATCGAGTGCGACGTGAAGCGGCTGTCGCGCGTGAGGCTGGACTGGATCGTAGCAACGTGGAACGCGTCGGGCTTCTCATCTTGGAACTTACAGTGCTCGACGTTGGCGCCTTCGCCGACGGCAATCTCCGTCACCGCGTTGGTGAAGCCGGGTGCGCTGCCGGCGCTGACATAACTCTCGACAACCTTGAGCCGGCTGCCGGCCTCCGCGACGATCAGGTTGCGCGGATGTGCCGCCGTGCCGCTTTCGCCGGCGTTGCTGATGAAAAGCAGATGAACCGGCTCCTCAACGGCCACGCCTGTCGGCACGTAAATGAATGCGCCGTCGGCGAAGAACGCGGCGTTGAGCGCGCGGAAGGCGTGGTCGCTGGCGCTGGCGTAGCGGCCGAGATGTTGCTTCACGAGGCCGGCATCGCTGCTCATCGCCGTCGCGAGGCTGCCGAGTTTCACGCCGTGCAAAGACTTGGAGATGGCGGAAAGTTCCGGCGCGAAGTGGCCGTTCACGAAGACCAGCCGGCTGCCGCCGAGTCCGGCGAACGCGAAACGCGCCGCATCCGCCGCTGTCAGCGCGACTGGCAATGGATTCACCACTGGCTTGAACGGCAACTGCGTGATCGGCGCGACGTTGGTGTATTTCCAATCCTCGTGGCGTGGCGTCGGGAAGCCAAGCGCGGCGAAGCGCGAGATGCCCGTGCGCCGCAATTCGTTTACCCACGCCGGGAAGCGGCGCGCGCCATCCTTCTCGAACGCGTCGAACGCGGCCAGATGCGGGCGCGTCTGTTCGGCGGCGGTGATGGATTGTTGGTTCGTCGTGGTCATCGTGCCTTTCGGATCGGATGACGGTTAGAGACACGGCTGGCAGGCAAGCCAGTCGTAACCCTTTTCCTCCAACTCCAGCGCCAGTTCCTTGCCGCCGGACTTGACGATGCAGCCGTTCAGCAGGACGTGGACAAAGTCCGGGACGATGTAGTTGAGCAGCCGTTGGTAGTGCGTGATGACGAGCGCGGCGTTATCGGGCCGGCGCAGCTTGTTCACGCCGTCGGCGACATCGCGGAGCGCGTCAATGTCGAGACCGGAGTCGGTCTCGTCGAGAATTGCCAGCTTCGGGTCGAGCACGGCCATCTGGAAAATCTCGTTCCTCTTCTTTTCGCCGCCGGAGAAGCCTTCGTTGAGCGGGCGGTTCAGCAAATCCTGCTCCAAGTGGAGCAACTTCATCTTCTCTTTGACCAGCGCGAGAAAGTCCATCGCGTCGAGTTCCGGCTCACCGCGGTGCTTGCGGATTTCGTTGTAGGCAGCTTTCAGAAAGTAGGTGTTGTTGACGCCAGGAATCTCGACCGGATACTGAAACGCCAAGAAGACGCCCTCGTGGGCGCGTTCCTCCGGCTCCAGTTCGAGGAGGTTCTTGCCGTTGTAAGTTACTTCGCCGCTGATGACGTTGAAGGTCTTGCGACCGGCGAGCACCTGCGAGAGCGTGCTCTTGCCGCTGCCGTTCGGCCCCATGATGGCGTGAACCTCGCCGGCGTTGATGGAGAGGTTGATGCCCTTGAGGATGTGCTTGCCCGCGATGCCTGCGTTCAGGTTTCGGATTTCGAGTAGTGCCATGTGCTTGACCCTTGGTGTTAACCGACGCTGCCCTCGAGACTGACGCCGAGGAGCTTCTGCGCTTCCACGGCGAATTCCATTGGCAGTTGTTTGAAAACTTCCTTCGAGAAACCGTTCACAATCATCGAGACGGCGTCCTGCGTGGAAAGTCCGCGCTGGTTGAGATAGAAAACCTGGTCTTCGCCGACCTTTGATGTCGAAGCCTCGTGTTCCACCGTGGCAGTCTTATTGTTCACCTCGATGTAGGGGAACGTGTGCGCGCCGCATTTGTCGCCGATGAGCAGCGAGTCGCACTGCGAGAAGTTGCGGGCGCCGGTCGCGCCTTTCATGATTTTCACCAGACCGCGATAGCTGTTCTGGCCACGGCCGGCGGAAATGCCCTTCGAGACGATGGTGCTACGCGTGTTCTTGCCGATGTGGATCATCTTGGTGCCGGTGTCGGCCTGCTGGCAGTTGTTCGTAAGCGCCACGGAGTAAAACTCGCCGATGGAATTGTCGCCCAGCAGGATGCAACTCGGATACTTCCACGTGATCGCCGAACCGGTTTCCACCTGCGTCCACGAAATCTTCGAGTTGACGCCGGCGCACTTGCCGCGCTTGGTGACGAAGTTGTAGATGCCGCCCTTGCCGTCCTTGTCGCCGGGATACCAGTTTTGGACGGTGGAATACTTGATCTGAGCGTTGTCGAGCGCGATCAGTTCGACGACGGCGGCGTGGAGCTGGTTTTCGTCTCGCATCGGCGCGGTGCAGCCCTCAAGGTAGCTGACGTAAGCGCCTTCCTCGGCGACGATCAGCGTCCGCTCGAACTGGCCGGTGTTGATCGCGTTGATGCGGAAGTAGGTGGACAACTCCACCGGGCAGCGCACGCCCTTCGGGATGTAGCAGAAAGAACCGTCGCTGAAGACGGCGGCGTTCAGCGCGGCGAAGTAGTTGTCGGTGTAAGGCACGACCGAACCGAGCCACTTGCGGATAAGGTCGGGATGTTCATGGACCGCCTCTGTGAACGAGCAGAAGATAATGCCTTTTTCGGCGAGCTGGCCTTTCAACGTGGTGCCGACGGAAACGCTGTCCATGATCGCGTCCACCGCGACGCCAGCGAGCCGCTCCTGTTCCTGAAGCGAGATGCCGAGCTTGCGATACATCTCCACAATCGCCGGATCCACATCGGCGAGGCTCTTGGGGCCGGGCTTGCGCGCTTTCGGCGCGGCGTAATAGACGATGCTCTGATAATCAATCGGCGGGTAGTGGACGTTCGGCCACTTCGGCTCCTCCATCGTCAGCCAGTGCCGGTAAGCCTTGAGCCGCCACTCCAGCATGAACTCCGGCTCGTTCTTCTTCCAGGAGATAAGGCGGACGATGTCCTCGCTCAACCCTGGCGGGGCCGTGTCGGTCTCGACGTCCGTCGTAAATCCGTATTTGTAGTCGGACTGGACGAACTGCTCGATTGTCTTGTCTGAATCGCTCATAACAAACCTGCTGCTGCAAAAAGACGCTGCAACTTATTTGGAACTACTCTTGATTGCACGCGCAATATAGCGGCGAGTTGTCGTGAGTCAACGGAAGCGGTGAAAATGTTTTTCGCCGCCAGCGGGGTCGGAAGCCGCGTCGGCGCGGCTATTCCGGCTTGGCTTCGCGCGTCATCAGGTCGCGCATGGCTTGGCGGACGTCCTTGCCCTTGTAGAGGACGGCGAACACTTCGAGGGTGATCGGCATTTCGATGCCAGCCTGCTTGGACAGTGTAACGGCGGACTTGGCGGTCCGCACGCCTTCGGCCACCATCTCCATCGAGCCGAGGATTTGATCGAGCGACTCGCCCCGGCCGAGCCGTTCGCCCACGCCGCGGTTACGGCTCCATTTACTGAAGCACGTCACCATGAGGTCGCCGATGCCGCTCAAGCCAAAGAATGTCTCCTGCCGGGCACCGAGCGCCAAGCCGAGCCGCGACATTTCCGCCTGGCCGCGAGTGACCAGCGCCGCCTTGGCGTTGTCGCCAAGGCTGAGACCGTCAGTGATGCCGGCGGCGATGGCGATGACGTTTTTCAACGCGCCGCCCAGTTCGACGCCAACGAGATCATCGCCGGTGTAGATGCGGAAACGGTCTGTTATGAAAGTCTGCTGCACGAGCCGCGCCAGCGCGGGATGCAGGGACGATGCGACGACGGCGGTGGGTGTGCCGCGCGCAACCTCCTCGGCGTGGCTCGGCCCGCTCAATGCCGCTACCGGCACGCCGGGCTGAGTCTCTGCGATGACTTCGGTCATGCGCTTGCCGGTTTCGTTTTCGATACCTTTGGAAACGCTGAGGATGGGCACGGTCAGACGCGGCAGTTTCTGACAGCTCTGACGCATCGTGTGCGAGGGCACCGCCATGACAACAAGTTCAGCGCCTTGAACGGTATGCGCCATGTCATTGCTGATCTCCATTTCGGGCGGCAACGGCACACCAGGCAAGAAATGGACGTTCTCGCGCTTCGCCTGCATCTCTGTGACGTGGGCGGGCACGTAAGCCCAAAGCCGCGCGCGGTGGCCCTTGCCGTGCAACAACACACTCAAGGCCGTGCCCCAACCGCCAGCGCCGATGATCGCGATGTTCATGATGGTTTCTTCTCGAACTTGTGTTCCGCGCCGGTCAGCAGCCTCTGGATGTTCGACTTGTGCCGCAGGACGGTGACGACGGCGACAAACGTCGCGAACGCGGTGAACTTCCAGTTGCCCGAAAAGCCGAACACCAGCGGCGGCAGCGCGGCCACAGCGATGATGGAGGCGAGCGAGACGTAGTGCGACAGGAAAAACACCGCGAACCACACACACGCAACGATGAGCAACGCCGGCCAGCAGATGGCAAGGAATCCGCCAGCGGCCGTCGCGACGCCTTTGCCACCCCGAAAGCCGAGCCACGGCGTGTAGTTGTGGCCGAGGATGGCGCAGAGGCAGGCAACGATTGGGGTGACGGAACTGTCCGATTGCGGCAGCAGCATCGGCGCGAAAAAGGCGGGGAGAAAACCTTTCAGCATATCCACGACGAACACGCCACGACCGGCCCAGCGGTTGACGCTGCGCAGAACGTTGGTCGCGCCGATGTTGCCGCTGCCAACCTGGCGGATGTCCACGCCGTAAGCACGCGCGACGAGGTAGCCCGTCGGCAGCGAGCCGGCCAGGAAGGCCACGATTGCAACAATCAGTTCAGGGAGCCAGTCCACGCGGTGACTCTAAGGTTCGGCAACGATGCGCTTCAATCCGAAACTGCCGGCAGCGCGATCACTTGAAGGTCGGCAGGAAGCGGTAATAAACCTCCAGCATCATGCACAACATCGTCGTGTGATAGACGGGGCTGTCCTTGGGGTCGCCGACCTGCGCGTGCCACTTCTCATCAGCATTGGGCGGACGCACAGGAACGTCGTCTCTGCTTCCCGGCACCGTCCAGTGTCCGTCAGCCATTTGGTTCTTGAGCAGCGTGTCGCGAAACTCCCGGTTCCAGGAAACCCAGTAACTGCCGCCGCCTTGGAACATCGCCTGCGTGATGTAATACCACACGTAACTGTTTGCCTCGCGTGCCTTGCTCCAATCGCATTTGACCTTGGCGCTGGCCTCCCGAATCGCGCCACGCGCTTCCTTGGAGTCACCCGCGCCGAGGAACATCATGCTCAGAATGCCGACGCCCAGCAGACCCTCGGAGCCGCCGCCCTTTTTCGCATAGCCAAAGCGGTGGGTCTTGTCGTCATAGACCGCCTTGCAGAAATCCAGCGCCTTGCGCATGGCCTCGTCCAACCCCTTCACGCGCACGCCAGCGTTCTTGGCCGCCTTGAGCGCTTGGATGTTCCAGCCGCTGATGGAGAGGTCGCCACCAAACGGGCGCTCGTCCGGCCGGGTCATCTTGTTGTTATAGCCATACTCCCAAGCGCCTGTGGGGGATTGTGACGTCACGATCTTCTCTACCGCGCCTTCAAGCACCGTCAGCAGGTCGCCGATCTGCGTCAGCGCGTAGTCTTCCGCCAGCGCATACGTCGCGATTGCGTGTTGATACTCGACATTTTGCGCCGCAAACACGTTCTTGTTCTTGCGACCCGTGTCCATCAACCACTGCACGCCCTTCTGCACCGTTTCGCCGTATTGCTTGCTCGTCTGCGTCTCGCCGTGCGCCAGCATTGTTAACAACGCCAGACCCGTCATGGACGCCTTGCGGGAGCCGCCCCACGAGCCGTCTGGATTCTGGCTCTTCTGGAGCCAGTTCAACGCCCGATACACCGCGCCTTCGAGCTGGTCCGCCTTGGTCGCACCGCCGCCGTATCTACCAATCGCGCTGGTTCGCGTCTGGGTGTTCAGACGTTGGCCATACATGGTGTTGACTTGGATGTTCTTGATCGGCGCCAAGCTCTTCATGTCCATCTGCGGCACTGGCGTCGGCACCGGGATCACCATCGCCGCCGAGGGCAGCGGCGTCGAAATCATTGTCG
>JBAYFL010000016.1:0-156603 GCA_041667205.1 Verrucomicrobiia bacterium
CCGCAGGGACGGCACTGGGCTGGGATCGGCGCTCATGT
Organism: Verrucomicrobiia bacterium; assembly: GCA_041667205.1. Classification (GTDB taxonomy): domain Bacteria; phylum Verrucomicrobiota; class Verrucomicrobiia; order CAIQCK01; family CAIQCK01; genus CAIQCK01. The sequence goes on from JBAYFL010000016.1 coordinate 39, forward strand.
CGCTCCTTTCGTTTGAAGGGTTTGCTGCGTTCGAGGTTCCAACGGCTCACGCCCTTATTATGGCGCAGGTGTCAAGTTGCGCCCCGTGCAATTGGGCGCCCACAATTATCATTGACAGTCATCCATTCAATTCTGTATTGAGTTGTCAGTTTCTGTAATGAATAGAACCAAGTGCAGACCGCCGCTCCTCCAACAAGCCATCGCGGTCGCGACAGCGGCCGCGGGACCACTCCGTAAGCCGGAACCACCGATGATCTCCACGACGACAGCGGTGCGGCCAGGGCAACGCGCCGGGCGCGGGCGTTGCCAGAGGAGGACTTCGTTCGAACGCTCCCGCGCAATGAGGACAGATAAGCATTTACAGGAGACCTCGTCGTGAGAATCACTCGCCGCATCGTCCTGAAAACGATCTTCACGTCGGCCGCCGGCGCGGCCCTGCTGCCGGGGCGAGGCAACTTGGCGCTGGGAGCAGACCTCCACAACGCCGCGGAAGAACGCCTCAAGACGCAAGTTTGTGTGATCGGGGGCGGCAACGGCGGGATGGGCGCGGCACTTGCCGCGGCGCGCGCGGGGGCAAAGGTCGTGCTTCTGGAGCGCGAGTCGGTTCTTGGCGGGACTTCCACCTGCGCTTGGGTTTGCGAGTGGCAACCGGTCATGGGCGCCAATGGCATCCCGCGCGACATCTACGGGGTCATGAAGGAAGACCCCTTGGGGGTTGCTGGTGGCGACTACGCGGCAAGCGGGATGGCCGGGCGGGTCAAGAACGGCGTGCGGCTGCCGAAGTTGCCGGGGCTGGTATATGAACCGCGGGCGCTCGATTTCGCCGCCCGGACGATGCTGGATGCGACGGGCCGCTGCCAGACGTTGCTGGCCACGACGTTCTGCCGCGCCCGCGTGGAAAACGACTCGATCAAGGCGGTGGAGGCATGGTTTGCCGGCAAACGATTGCTTGTCGAGGCCGAAGTGTTCATTGACTGCACCGCCGACGGCGATGTCTGCGCCGACGCCGGCTGCGAATATCATTTGGGCGAAGACCCGAAGTCCCGTTATGGCGAGCCGACGGCGCCCGATCGGGCCGAGATGTCGCTCAACGGCATCACGCTTTGCTACCGAATCACCGACACGGGAGTGAAACAGAAGCCGTATCTACCGCAGGGCGTGAAAAGCGGGATCTGTCCGCGGGGAGCCTGCTACATGCGAATGCCCAACGGAGACGTCGTGGTCAACGCCGTGGGCATGATCGGCGGCAACGCCATCTTGTGCCTGGAGCACAGCGAGTTGATGCGAGAGGCCACTCGCCGGGTGCTCGCGCATTTCCACACGATTCAGACACACCCTTCTGACGGCAAGAGCTGGGAGACGTGGGCGATTTCCGGCATCGCGCCGCGACTCGGCGTGCGCGAGAGCCGGCGGATTCTCGGCGACTACATGTTGACCGAGAACGACTGCCTCGCCGGCGTCGCGAAGCAAGCGCACAAGGACATAATCGCCATCGCCGATCACGCGATTGACATTCATGGCCGCCGGGGACGCAGTTTTCGTTTTGAAGGTCCCTACGGGATCTCGTATCGGTGTCTGCTGCCCAAGGGGGTGCGGAATCTGATGATCGCCAGCCGGGCAGCCAGTTTCTCGCATATTGCGGCGTCATCGTGCCGCTTGCAGCGCACGATGATCACGCTCGGCCAAGCGGCGGGCAACGCAGCCGCGATGGCGGTGGCGAACCACGTGGACCCGCGAGGCGTTGATGTCGCCGAGCTGCAGGCCAGACTCCAATCGCAAGGAGTGGACATCACGGTGCCGGCTCGGAAGACGTAAGAAATCCCACAGCGCGTGATGCCGCCGCGTTTGGAGACCGGAAGGCACGAAACGTCGCGCAGTCTGGCGGCCGTATAGGCTTGGCCCGGCCATGCTGGTTGGGCACAGCAACGTTGAGCAACATCGAGGTTCAATTATGAGAGACAAATGTTTGATCTCGCGCAGAGAGTTTGTTCAGGGCGCCGGCGTGGCGGTGGGCGGGGCATTGCTCGGCGGCGTCCCGCCAGCGCCCGCCGCCACAAACAAGGGCGACATCCCGCGTCGAATCCTGGGCCGCACTCAGCAGTCCGTCACGATGTTAGGCATGGGCACGTCGGCCAACGGCCAATCGAGTTCGTTCACCGAGCGCGACGTGGCCGACCACATACTGGCTGGCTTGGAGCAGGGCGTGCGGTTTATTGATGGCGCGCGCGCCTACGGCGCCGGCAAGGCCGAGCGCGGCATCGGCATGGTGCTGCCCCCGTTCCGCAAGGAGGTCTTCCTGACCACCAAAGTGCGGGTGTCCACCATTCCGGAGTGCGAAGAATCGTTCAGCAACTCGCTCAAGGACACCAAGACCGATTACGTTGATTTGCTTTACCTCCACAACGTCGGCGACCGTCCGCGCGCCGTCATTGACCGCGCCCTGGAGCCCGACGGCATCCTCACCTGGGTTGTCAAACAGAAGAAGCTGGGCAAGGCGCGGTTCGTCGGCATCTCAGGCCATAACCTGCCCCAGCGGTTTCTGCCGCTCATTCGTTCCGGCTTGGTGGACGTGCTGATGGTCCCCATCAACTTCGTGATGCACCACATCTATGGCTTCGAGGACAATATCCTTCCCGCAGCGCGCGAACAGAACATGGGCATCGTGGCCATGAAGGTCTTCGGCGGCAACCGCGGCGGATTCCCAGCGGTGCGCGGTCCGGCTACGCCGCCGCAAATGCCCGAGAAACACCTCGAACTGGCCGTTCGTTACGCCTTGAGCGTGCCCGGCGTGGCGGTGGTCAACATAGGCCCGCAACACGTGGACCATGTGGCCCAAAACATCGCGATGGTGAAGAAGTTCCGTCCGCTCAACGACGACGAACAGGCGCACGTCGCCAGACTCGGCCGCCAGTTGGCGGAAAGTTGGGGGCCACTGTTTGGGCCAGTGACCGAACCCGCATGAATCAGGCGGCGAACACCCAAAACCGCCGTCGTCGAAAGGAGCGCCGCGCAGCCATGTTCTTCCGATCAAGTCACCAAAGAGCGGCGAAACATTCGGGCCGCCGCTGGATTCGCGTTCTTCTCGCGTTATTGGGCGTCGTGAGTTGGCTGACGTCGCCGGGTTGTGTGGGTCTGTTGCTCGCCGAGGACTCCGGCGGGTCGTCTTGGGAACTTCGGCTGGTGTCCGTTCTGGAGGGGTTCGGTGAGCCGGAATGCGTCTGCGTTGATCCGGCCACCGGAGCCGCCTATGTCTCGAACGTAGTGTCACCCAAATATCAGGCCGACAAGGTCAACGCGGCCGACGGCGCTGGATTTATCAGCCGTCTGGCGCCGGGCGGAAAACTCGATGCGCTGCACTGGATTGACTCCACGCCTCAAGCCCCGTTGAACTCGCTCAAGGGAATGTGCATTTTGAACGGCGTGCTCTACGGCGCCGACATCGCTCGCGTCGTGCGCTACGACATCGTCACCCACAAAGCACTGCCGCCGATCAACATTCCGGCCGCGGTCAGGCTGAACGACATGGCCAGCGACGGGCGTTGCGTGTATGTGTCCGACACGGGAGGCCACAAAATTTACCGCTTGGACGGCGAGCAGGTTTCAGAGTTCGCGCCGCTGGACGGAGCCAATGGCATCACAGTCGCGGACGGCCGGTTCTACGCCGTCAGCACCACCCAGCACGACCTCTATGAAATCAATCCGCGGGGCGGCGGGAAGCCTCGCGCGTTCGGCCTGGCCAAACACTTCACCGGCCTCGACGGGATTGAGACGCTCCCCGACGGCAGTTGGATCGTCTCGGACGTCCGCGGCCACAAGGTGTGTCACGTCGCCGCCGACCGAAAGACCGTGCGAGTCCTGGCCGAGCTTCAGTATGCGGCGGACATCGGGTTGGACCGGCAGCGCAATCTGCTGATGGTGCCGCTGTTTTGGGACAGCCGGGTGATGGTTTATCAACTCCATCCTTCGGGTTCGACCACAACGCGCTAGACCTGCGGCGGCGCTGGCACGCAAAAGCAACGAGGCCGTGCAGCAGATTTCGCTCGCGACGCTCCAGCGCCTGCTGCGCGAGCAAGGACAGATTCTGGAAGTGGATCCATGAGACGAACCGACAAGGAAATCGCCGACCGGCGGCAGATTGACGAGATCATCCGCGGCGGCTTGGTGTGCCGCGTGGCGATGGCGAAGGACAATATGCCCTACGTGGTGCCGATGTCGTTCGGCTACGATGGCGCGGCGATTTACCTGCACACGGCGCCGGAGGGAAAGAAGATTGAGCATTTCGCGGCCAATCCACAGGTCTGTTTCGAGTTCGAGCGCAACGTGGAATTGCGTCGCGACCCGCAGATCGCCTGCAAGTGGAGCTTCAACTTCGAAAGCGTGATCGGCTACGGCACCATCAGCGAGTTGGTCGAGCCGGCGCAGAAGGAGCACGCGCTCAACGAAATCATGCGCCAGTATTCCGGCAAGGCGTGGCCGTTCGAGAGTGCGTCAGTGGCCAAGGTGCGTGTGTGGAGGATCGCCATCACCTCGATGACCGGAAAGCTGTCGGTGCCAAAGACAACCGTGTGATGAACATCCGTCAGGCAATCACACAGGAAGAGGTCGCCGCCGCGCGCGCGTTGTTCGAGGAGTATGCCGCGTGGCTCGGCGTGGACTTGTGCTTCCAAGGATTCGCCGCCGAGCTGGCCAGCCTGCCGGGACTTTACGCGCCGCCGCGCGGGCGGTTGCTGCTTGCATGGGCTGACGGCAACGCGGCGGCGGGATGCGTCGCGCTGCGGCCGCTGGGCGACTCGGTCTGCGAGATGAAGCGGCTCTTCGTGAGGCCGGCATTTCGCGGAAAAGGCGTTGGGCGGATGCTGGCGGAGAAGGTTGTTGCCGAGGCCAGGGCCATCGGCTACGCGAGCATGAGGCTGGATACGCTGCCTGCGATGAGTGCCGCGACATCGCTCTACGAATCGTTGGGCTTCGCGCGCATTCCGGCTTACTACGCCACGCCGCTGCAAAACACGATCTTCATGGAGTTGAAACTGTGACGGCCAGAACATTTCCGGCATCCGCGACGACGCTGCTTGTCCTCCTCGGTTTGTTTGCGGCGGGCGCGCACGGGCAGGAGGTCGGCTCGTTGACCCGGTTTCCCCGATACACCGAGCACAATCCAGCCGTTCCGGTTTACGTCATGCCTGGCGAGCGGATGTTGCACCGCTTCTTCGGCACCTCGCCCATCAGCCCTTCGGGCCGATTCCTGGCGCTGCTCCGCCTGCCCTACGAGAACCGCGCGCCGAGTCCCGGCGACGCTGGTGACGTGGTGGTTATTGATTTACAGACCGGCAAGGAACGCGTGGTCGCGCAGTCCCGTGGTTGGGAAGTCCAGGTCGGCGCGAATGTCCAGTGGGGCCGTTCCGACGCGGAACTGTATTTCAACGATGTGGATACACGCACTTGGAAAGCGTTCGCGGTGCAGCTCGATTCCGCCACGGGCAAGAGCCGCAACTTGGAAGGCACTGTGTTCGAGGTTTCGCCTGATGGCACCGTGCTTGTGTCCCACAACCTCGTCAAATCGAGGCTGGCGCAAGTAGGCTATGGCGTGGTCATTCCCGATGAGCGCGTCAGCAAGAACGTCGGGCCCGTCGCAGACGACGGGCTTTATGTGACCGACACGCGGACCGGCCACTGTCGGATGCTGGTTTCGCTGAAAACCATCTATGAACAAGCCGTGCCCTCCATCCGGATTCCCGATCCCGAGCGGCACGAATACTACTGTTTCCAAGCCAAGTGGAACCCGCAAAGCACGCGCCTGCTGACCGCCGTGCAATGGACGCCATTGGCCGGCGGCAAGCGGCAACGGGCGGTCATCACCATGAACCGCGACGGCAGCGACATCCGCACGGCCGTCACGGCGGCGCAATGGGGGCGCGGCCACCACATCAATTGGTGCCCCGATGGCGTTCACCTCAGCATGAACCTCAACAACGATGAAGATCCCGACCTGGAGATCATCAGCTTCAGGTTCGATGGCAGCGAACGGCGCACGCTTTTCGAACTTGGCTCCGGCCATCCGTCGTTCCATCCCCACGGCCGCTTCATGATCACGGACGCCTATCCGTCCGAGAGTGTGGCTTTCGGCGACGGCTCGGTTCCGCTCCGTTTGATTGACATTCAGCGACACTCCTGCACGAACATCGCCCGCATCTACGTCTCCGCCACGTCAGGCGAGTTTCGTGTGGACCCGCATCCTGCGTGGCACGCCGGTCGGTATGTTGTGTTCAACGGATTTGCTGATGGCACGCGCAAAGTCTATATCGCCGATTTGGGCGAGATACTCAGCAAGATGTCACAGGACACACCGCCGCCGACCATCGGCCTCGACGGCAATGCGCTCGCACAACTGCGCCGCCAGCCGCCGGCGGATTCGGTGAAAATGCTGCGCAGCAAGGCTGAGAAACGGCTGACCGAACCGCTGGTAGCCGTCACCGACAAGAAGGTCGCCTCACCGAGCAGCAATCCGCACGACTACGTCAGTCTCGGCCGTTACTGGTGGCCGAATCCGAAGACGGCGAGCGGTCTGCCTTACATTCAACGCGACAGCGAGGCGAACCCGGAGAATGACGCCTATGATCGGGTGCCGTTCGAGCGGATGGTCGAGGCGGTGGAGCAGTTGTCGCTCGCGTGGTTTCTGACAGGCGAGCCGCGCTATGCCGAGCGGGCGGCGCGGCAACTGCGCGTCTGGTTTCTCGACGAAGCCACGCGTATGACGCCGCATCTAAAGCACGCGCAACTCATCAAGGGCATCAACGACGGCCGCGGCATCGGCCTCATTGACGTGCGCGGGCTGGCTTCGGTCGTGGACAGTGAGGCGCTGCTGCGCGGCGCGAGCGCATGGCGGGCCGAGGACCACGAGCGGTTGGTGGCGTGGTTCCGCGACTACTTCAATTGGCTGACCACGAGCAAGCATGGCCAGGACGAGGCCGCGGCGACCAACAACCACGGCACGTGGTATGACGTGCAGGCGGCCACCATCGCGTTATTCATCGGCGACATCGCCAGCGCGCGGCGGATTTGCGAGCAGGCCCGCGCGCGGCGCATCGCCAAGCACATCGAACCGGACGGCCGCCAGCCGCTCGAACTTCGGCGCACGTTGTCGCTCAACTACACACTCTTCAACCTCGACGGCCTCTTTCGCCTAGCGCGGCTCGGCGGGCACGTCGGCGTGGACCTGTGGCATTACCGCACTGATGATGGACGCAGCATCCGCGCGGCGCTCGACTGGGTGCTGCCCTTCGCCACCGGCAAGAAATCGTGGGGCCACAAGCAGATCAGCAAACAGGATTTCCGACCGCTTGTGCGCTTGCTGCGACAGGCGGCACGGGTTTACAACGAGCCGGCCTACGAGTCGGCCATCGGCCAGTTGCCCGACATCGGCGACGAACTGCTCTGGGTGAATCTCTTTCACCCGGGATTGTGAGACTGGAGAATGAGATTATGAAGACATGCAAAGGACTACAGTGGGCAATGGCGCTCGTGTGCTGTGCCGCAGCGAGTGCGGCTGTGGCGGGGCCGAAGATTGACACGTCACCGGATCGGGCGAAGACACCCCTAAATCCGGGGCTGAAACAGATCGGCACGATCATGCCGCGCGGCGCGAACGAGATTCCGGGTTCAAACTGGACGCTGGGCTGCGAGACACTCGACCGCGACTTTGTGGACTTCCAGCAATACAAGGAATACATCGTGCCGCTGGGCATCAAGACCATCCGGCTGCAAGGCGGCTGGGCCAAGACGGAGAAGGTGAAGGGCGCCTACGACTTCGCGTGGCTCGACACAATCGTGGACGACGCGCGCGGGCGCGGCCTCAACATCCTGCTGGAAACCGGCTACGGCAACTTGCTCTACAAGGGGGGCGGCGGCACCGATCTGGCCGGCGGCTTCCCGACTTCCGAGGAAGGGTTGGCGGCGTGGGATTGCTGGGTGGAGGCCATGGCCAAGCACTTCAAGGGCAAGGTCTGCGACTGGGCGATGTGGAATGAGCCGGACATCAACAAGAAGCACAAGCCGGAGGACATCGCCGCATTCAACATCCGCACGGCGGAGATCATCAAGCGCGTGATTCCCGATGCGCGCATCGCTGGGCTGTCGCTGGCGAGTTCCAGTCCGAAGCTGTTGGAAAGCTGCCTGAAGGTGCTGGCGGAGAAGCGCAAGGTGGATCTTTTCCACTGGTTCATCTATCACGGCTACGAGTTCAACCCCGACAACTCCTATCAGAAGGTCGAGGAGTTGAAAGCGACGCTGGCGAAATACTCGACCAAGGCCAAGATGCGTCAGGGCGAGAACGGTTGCCCGTCGGAGACGGCGACGAAGTTCGCGCTCTCCAACCATCCGTGGACCGAGTTCAGCCAGGCGAAATGGGACCTGCGGCGGATGCTCGGCGACTTGGGCCACGATGTGGAGTCGGCGGTCTTCACGATCTGCGATTTCAACCACACAGGCCGCGAGATCAACCGCAAGGGCCTGCTCCACGCGACGGCTGACAAGAAAGTGGATGGGATCAAGCGTGCTTACTACGCCGTGCAGAATTGCGTGGCGGTGTTCGACAACACACTGGAGCGCGTGAAGCAGCCCGCCGTCGGCGTGATGTATGACAAGAGCACGGCGAGTTTCGCCTACCGGAACAAGAAGACCGGGCAAAACCTTGTGGTGCTGTGGGACAACTCGGGAGTGCCGGACGATGCGTTTGTGACACGGCCGGCGCAGGTTGTGGTGAAGGGCCTCGCCATCAAAGAGCCGGTCTGGGTGGACCTGGTCTCCGGGCGAATCTACGAGATCCCGGCTGACCGCGTCGTTAAGGCGGGCGCGTTCACCATCTTCAAAGACATCCCCCTCTATGACGCGCCGGTGCTGCTGGTGGAGAAGGGGTTGGTGTTGGAATAGGCCACTTCCCGAACCATGAAAAAACTACCTCTCATTGCCGCTGTGTTATTGGCGGCGCACGCGAGCGCCTTCGAGTTGGTTTCGCCAAACCAAACCGCCAGCGTGCTCGTGCCGGCGAGCGAACCGGAATGCGTGCGGCTGGCGGCGGAAGACCTTGTCAGCGATGCGAAGAAGATCATTGGCAAGACGCCGGTCATTGTGCAACGCGCCGACGACGCCACTGTCGTGTTGGTCTCGATGAACCGACCCGAATCCGCTGCGCTGCTGGAGAAGCTCGCGCCTGGCTTCGGCGACGGGCTGAAAGGCAAGTGGGAAGCTTATCGCGTCGAGAACGTTGGCACGCGGCTCATTATCGCCGGCAGCGACGAACGCGGCACGATGTTCGGCCTCTACGCGTTCATCGAGAAGTATCTCGGCGTGGATCCACTCTACTACTGGGCCTCGCGCCCGCCGCAGAAGCGCACGACGCTGGCGTGGGACACCGTGAAGCTCAGTTCTGGCGAGCCGACGTTCCGGTTCCGCGGCTGGTTCATCAACGACGAGGATTTGCTGACCGAGTGGAAGGAGGGCGGCGGCAAGCGCCAGATTGATTATCCTTACTACGGGCAGGTCGTGCATCGCGACGTGATGCGCGCCGTCGCGGAGGCGCTGGTGCGGAGCCGGTGCAACCTGATCATCCCCGCGAGCTTTGTGGATATCATGAACCCGCCGGAGGAGGCGCTGGTGCAGGAGTGCGCGCGCCGCGGCGTGTTCGTGTCGCAACATCACGTCGAGCCGCTGGGCGTGAGCGCCTTCAACTATTTCAACTACTGGAAGAAGCGCGGCAAGAACCTGACGTATTCCTATTTCAGCCATCCGGCCGAAGTGCGCGAGGTGTGGCGCGTTTATGCGGAAAAATGGGCGGCGTATCCGAACGTGATCTGGCAACTCGGCTTGCGCGGCATTGCCGACCGGCCGATGTGGATGGCGGACCCGAGCACGCCGCAGTCCGACGCCGACCGCGGGCGGTTGATCTCCGAGGCGATGGCGGCGCAGGTGAAGATTCTCAATGAGGTCTGCCCGCGTCAGCCGCGCTATCTCTCCACTACGCTCTGGGCGGAGGGCTCGGCGTTGAACCAGAAGAGGCTGCTGACGATACCGGAGGGGACGATCATCGTTTTTGCGGACAATTCGCCGGGTTGGAAGTGGCAGCAGGATTTCTACTCAACGCCGCGCAATCCGAAGAACACCTACGGCGTCTATTATCATCACGGGCTGATCGGGTCCGGCCCGCATCTGGCGCAGGTGCCGTCGCCGCATAAGACGTTCGAGTGCCTGAAGACCGCCGTCGAGAAGGGCGCTGGCACGTATGCGATTGTCAACGTCGGAAACCTCCGAGAGTTTGTGCTGGGCATTGATGCCACGGCGAAGATGGCGTGGCAGATGGACTCATTCAACCCCGATGCCTGGCTGACGGAGTGGGTGCGCGGGAGGTTCTCGAAACGGCAAGATGAGATGGCGAATGCCTATCGGGTCTATTTCAACGCGTGGCAGATTCACCCCGAGCAGCAAGTGCCGTTTCTGATGGACGGGCAGATGTTCAGCGCTGGCAACACGCAACTCGGGCAGATCGCAAAGAAACTGAAGAGCCGCCCGTCGGGAAACAACGCGGAGGCAAACAAGGCCGCAACAGCGGTTGGCCGCGACGCATTCTGGACAGGGTTGAGCGACATGCACCCGCGCAGGTTGGACCGAGGCGAAACCATCAAGCGGCTGGCGGCGCAGAAAGACGGACTTGCGTTGGCGCTGCGCCAGGCACAAGCCGCCGCCGCGTTGCTGCCGGAACACGAAGCGGCTTTCCTGCGCGACAACCTTATCTATCAAAGCTCCATCATGATTCAAGTTTGCGAATGGCTGGAGCACGTCGAGTTCGCGGACGATGCGCTCGATCGCGGCGACCGGCCGGCGTGTGCGGCGTCGCTCGTGCAGGCCGAGGCTGCCTTCGCGCGGATCCCGGCCTTGGCGGAGGGCTATTGCCGGGGTCAATGGGCGGACTGGTATCGGGGATGCAAGAAGCTGAACGTGTCGGCGACTTTGAAGCGGACCCGCGACGTTCTGGAGCAAGCAAGGCGATCACAATGAGCAACCTCATTCACGACAGTTTCATGTTGAGAACCAGAATGGCGTTGGCAATTCGAACCGCGCATTGAATGAACAAGCAGAAACATGTCCTGCTGGTGCTTGGCTGGTATGATTATCGGCTGCACAAGGGCATCGCCGAATACGCCCAGGAACACGGCTGGCATCTCTCGGCCAACCTCGCGCGCGAACGCGTCATTCCGTGGGGCTGGCAGGGCGACGGCGTGCTCGCGTGGCTCGGCGCGGGCGACGACTTGGCGGAGTTCGTCGAGTCGGTGCGCCGGCCGACGGTGGACTTCAGTCTGCGCCGGCCAAATCCGCGGTTCGCGCGGGTGTTGCAGGACCACGCCCACGCGGCGCGGCTGGTCGCCGACCATTTCCTAACGCGCGGCTTCAAGAACTTCGCGTTCTTCAGCGACTCCGAGAACTGGTCGTTCGACGAGCGTGGCCGTTGTTTCGTCGCGACGTTGAAGAAGGCCGGCTTTGATTGCGCGTGGATCAAGTGGCACGAATCGGCGGCGTTTCGCAGCGGTCGCCAGGAATGGTTGAAACGCCGCGCGTGGCTGGTTGCACAGTTGAAGCGGCTGCCGAAGCCGCTCGCGGTGTTCGCCGCCAACGACCATCTGGCGACGGATGTTCTCGAATCGTGCGAGGCCGCCGGCCTGCGCGTGCCGGAGCAGGTCGCCATCGTCGGCGCGGGCGATTACCTTCTGGCCGCCGAGGCGATGCGCACGCCGCTCTCCAGCGTGGACATCAATCTCGAAGAACAAGGCTACGAAGGCGCCGCGATGCTGGACCGGCTTATGCGCGGCGAACGCGCGCCCCGCGAGTCGCTCCGCATTCCTGCCGCGCGCGTGGTGACCCGCAAGAGCAGCGACATCCTCGCCGTGAACGAGCCTCGCGTGGCGAAGGCTCTGCGCTTTATCTGGGGGCATTTCCGCGAATCCATCTGTGTGGACGACGTGGCCCGTGCGGCGGCGATGTCGCGGCGGGCGCTGCATCAGGCGTTTCTCGACCACCTCGACCGGACGCCCGGCGAGCAGATTCGTAACGTCCGGCTGGAGCACGCGAAGAAGCTTCTTGCTGAAACCAATCACAAGGTCGCCACCATCGCTGGCCTCAGCGGCTACCAGAGCGCCAACAGTTTCTGCGTCACGTTCACGAAAGCCGAGGGTCTCTCGCCCGCGGCGTTTCGGAGGTCCATCCGGCACCGGGCCTGATTGCACGTTTTTCACCGTGATTTGCAGAATCGCGTGGTTGCAGCCGCGCACGCAGCAGCTAGCATCACGGGCCATAAACATGAACGCCTTCTCACGACGCCGGTTCCTCGGCACTTGCTTTGCAGCCACCACGAGCGGCTTATTTGCTCAAACCGCAAGGCTGCCCGTGCTCGGCAAGGTCGCTTCGCGCGACTCGCTCGCTATTGCCGCGTCGCCGTTGTCGGTCGGGTTTGAGACGCTCGACCGCAAGATGTTCGACCCGGAGCGCACTTACCTGCACCTCGCCCGGCTCGGCGTGAAATGGGCGCGTGTTCACACCGGCTGGTGCCGCACGGAACTCAAGCGCGGCGAGTATGACTTCGCATGGCTCGACGCCGTCGTGGACCGCTTGCTCAAGATCGGCATTCAGCCGTGGTTTTGCGTCGGCTTTGGCAACCGCCTCTACACGCCTGAAGCGCCGTTCGAGTCGGCCGTGGGCTGGATTCCAACGCGCACCGAGGAAGGCCGTCGCGCGTGGCTCCGCTACGTCGCTGCGCTCGCCGAGCACTACCACGGGCGCGTGCGGCATTTTGAAATATGGAACGAGCCGCAAGGGAAAAGCTTCTGGCGACCCGAAGAGCCTGGCCCGGCGAAATACGTCGAGTTGGTCAAACTCACCGTCCCCGCCATCCGCGAGCGGCGTCCCGACGCCGTCATCATCGGTGGAGCCGTCGCCGGCATGGACACGAAGTTCTTCCAAGCCTGCATGGAGTGCGGTCTGGGCGAGCACATCCAAAAGGCGTCGTTCCACTCCTACCGGCCGTTGCCGGAGCACAACTACGAAGCCGACGTCCGTCAGTGGCGCAAGATCATCGCCAAACACAAGCCAGGCATCGCGCTCTGGCACGGCGAGGTCGGCGCGGCGTCGCAGCCGGGCGGCGCGGGCGGTCGCGCCAACTACGCATGGACCGAGCAGCGCCAGGCGAAGTTCATGTTGCGGCGGTTCCTCTCCGACCTGCGCATGGAGATCGAACTGGTCTCCTACTTCCATACGGTGGACCTCGTGAACTACTTCGGCAGCGAAGGCCCCAGCGGCAAGACCAACTTCAAGGGCCTGCTCCGCGGCACCGATTACACGCCCAAGCCCGCCTACTTCGCCTATCAATGCCTCTGCGCGCTTTTCGACGCCCAGACCGTCCGCGCCGAGCTGCCGATGAGCTTCGCGGTCGTCGCGGGAGCCGATCCGGTGAAAACTGGCGAGATTGTCTTCGCCGGCTTCGCCCGCAACGGCAAAGCGCTGCACGTCTATTGGCACCCATGCGGCCACGAGATGGAGCGCCCCGACGAGCGCATCAACCTGACGCTCGCCACGCGCCCCGACGCGCGCTTGGTCCATCCCGTCCTCGTGGACCCGCTCACCTCCGCGGTCTATCAACTCGATGGCTTCGAGCAACGCGGCGACCAATGGACTCTCGCCGACGCACCGCTGGCTGATCGTCCGCTCATTGTGACGGATCGCGCGGTGGCGTTGGGGTGAGCGATTGCACAATTTTCAACCACATCTGCACAAAACAGCGCTGCGGAGCTGGGCCCAACGAGTAGTATCGGCGAGCATGAACCACTCACGACGAGCCTTCATCAAATGGAGCGCTGGCACTGTCGCTTTGGCGGCGTTGACACCATCCTGGCTCCGGGCCGACACCGCGAATCCGTTCGCCGGATTCGGCCTGGCTGCTGCCGGCAAGCTCAAAACCCGGCCGTCGTCGGCCATCAAGGCGTCATCGTTGTCGGTCGGCTATGAGACGCTCGACCGGCAGCATTTCGACCCCGTGAAGACTTACCAACACGCCGCGCAACTTGGCGCGAAATGGGCGCGCTGCCAGACCGGCTGGGCGCGCACAGAGAAGACGCGCGGGCAGTATGATTTTGGCTGGCTCGACGAGGTCGTGAACGGGCTGCTGAAGATTGGCATCCAGCCGTGGTTCAACCTCGGCTACGGCAACCCGCTCTACACGCCGAAAGCTGACGAGACCGCGGTCGGTTGGGTGCCGGTGTTCGACGAGGTGGCAATGGGCGGCTGGAAGAAGTTCACCGCGAAGCTCGCGGATCATTTCAAAGAGCGCGTGCGGCACTACGAGATTTGGAACGAGCCGAACCTCACAGGCTTCTGGAAACCCGGCAAAGCTAACGCCGAGGCTTACGTGAAGCTGGTGAAGGACACCGCGCCGATCATCCGCCAGCGTGTGCCCGACGCGGTCATCATCGGCGGCGCGTTTGCCCGCGTGCCGATGGATTATCTGAAGAAATGCCTCGAAGCTGGTCTGGCGGAGCATGTGGATGCGATTTCCTATCATCCGTATCGCGAAATGCCGGAGGTCGGTTACGAGGAGGACGTGCGCGGCGTGCGCGAACTGCTCGCCCAGCACAACGGCTCGCGCATCAAGCTCTGGCAGGGCGAGTGTGGCTGTCCGTCGCAGAAAGGCGGCGCGGGCGCGCTCAGCAAGACCGACTGGAACGAGACACGCCAAGCGAAGTGGCTGCTGCGGCGCATCGTCAGCGACCTGCGGATGGAGGTCGAGTTGACCTCGTATTTCCTCATCGTGGATTTGGTGGGCTATCGCGGCAGCACGAATTGGAAGGGCCTGTTGCGCGGCTCGGACTACACGCCGAAGCCGGCCTTCTTCGCCTACCAGAACCTCTGCACGCTGTTCGACGCCGAGGCTCGCAAAGCTGACCTACCCGTGCGGGTCGAGGGTGCGGGCGAAACAACGGTCGTGACCGCGAGTTTCCAACGCCGTGGCAGCCCGCTCTGCGTCTATTGGACTCCCGCCGACCTGACAAAGGATGTGCCGGCGCAAAAGGTGAAGGTGACGGTTGGTGCCAAACTCAATTTCCCCGCGCTGCTTGACCCGTTGAGTGGCCGCGTTTACAAGATCACTGCGTTCGATGCGCTGCCGCTGACGGATTACCCGCTGATCATTGCCGACAAGACTGCGTTTCAAACAGGGAACTGACATGAAACTATCCATCAAACTGATTGCCGCCGTCTGGCTGCTGGCGACGCTGGGCGCGTTTGCCGAAACCAAACCCAAGCCCGCTGCATCGCCCATCATCACCGTGGAGGCGCACCGCTTCACCGGCGGCAGTGAGCGCGAGGACAGCATGTGGAGCGCGCTCTATGGCGCCAAGAGCGGCAAGCTCTACATCGGGCTTTGCACACACGCCGAGGCGGCGCACTTCTTCGAGTTCGATCCCGCCACGCAGACGATGCACCACATCGCCGACCTCACCGAGTTCAAGGGCGAGCGAGGCGCGGGCGTCCGCACGAGCGGCAAGATCCACGTCCGCATGAGCGAGGACGAGCAGGGGCGCATCTACTTCGGCGACTTCTGCGAGGACACGGGGCCGGAGTGCGTGGACCCAGCGAGCTATCGCGGGCCGCATTGGTTCCGTTACGACCCGAAGCAGCGCAAGCTGGAGAACCTTGGCCAGATCAACCGCCAGTGGGGCTTGCTCGGATTCGTGTTGGAGCCGAAATACCAGCGGCTCTACGGGCTGGCGGAGGACGGGCACCTCTACACATTCGACCTGCGCAAGAAGGTGACGACTGACCTCGGCCGCGTGGACGACTGGGACATTTGCCGCACGATCTTCGCCGATGACGAGGGGAACATCTACGGCTCATTCCCCATCGGCCGCATCTGGAAATACGACCCGAAGCGCGACCGCATCTTCGACTTGCGCGGGACGCGGCTGCCGATTGACCCGCGCGCCACGCCGCGAACGATGTCCAACCCGCTCCTCGACCGCAAAGTTTATTGGCGCGTCATCGAGTGGGATCCGGTGGACCGCACGGCTTACGGCGTGATGGTGGGCGACTCGATGCTCTTCAAGTTCGACGTTCGCGACGGTCCCGAAGGGAAGATCACGCCGCTAGTCCGGCTCTGCGCGGAACGCTACGTCAATGCCGACCCCAGCTTCATCCCGGTCTCGACGCTGGCGCTGACGATCTCGCGCGACCACCGCATCTACTACGCACCGGTGGTTTCGGTGGCGTTCGATTACGCGGGCGTGTCGTGGGACGTGGCGGACGAGCGGAAGTTCACCGCGCGGCTCACGGGCGAAGCGGTGCCGCCGGAGTCGGCGCTGGTGGTTTATGACATCGCCACCAAACAACGCCGCGAGTTGGGCATTATGCGCACGCAGGACGGCCGGCGCGTGTTCGGCCTCGGCGGCGCCTGCACGGGCCAGAAGGATGGGAAAATCTACTTCGTCGGCGCGGTCGAGGAGCGCGACCCGAAGCGCGTGGCGAACAAGATTGATAACCGCTGGCCGTTCAGCATGGGCCTCGTGAGCTACACGCCGGCCGAAGGAGGTGCGCGATGAATCGGATGGTCTTCTCTCTTCTGATGGTTCTGCTGCTGGCCGGCCCGGCTCACGCGCAGAAATGGATTAACCCGCAATTCGACGCCCACCGGCTCGACTTCCGCACGCTCGGCTATCCCGACGTGACCGAGATCGAGGCCGACAACAGCCCGATCACGGCGCTCGTTACCGCCCGCAACGGCCACGTTTATGGCGCCACCAGCGGCAAGACGGCGTCATTCCTGTTCCTCTACGACCGCGCCATCAACAAGGTCAAACCGCTCGGTCGCATCGGCGACGCCAAGGGTGTGCATCACACGCTGGTGCAGGACCGCGACGGCTCGCTGCTCATCGGCGGCGGCTTAAACATGCTCGCGCCGGTGCCGCTCACGCAGAAGTTCCAGGGCGGTTTCCGCGCCATCGAGGAGCAGCTCTGGAAGGACGTGCTCGCACCCTACGCGAACTATCCTGGCGGCCACCTTTATCGCTACGATCCCGAAGCGGACAAAACCACGCGCCTGCTGAGCGAACCGTGCCCGGTGGAAGACCTCGGCGTGCCGGTGCGCGGCGATTCGGTCTATGCGCTTGCGCTCGGCGCGAAGGCGCGCCAGCTCTACGGCATCAGTTATCCACACGCGCGGTTCTTCGTGTGGGACATGGAGAAGAAGAAGTGCCGCGACATCGGTCCGGTGGTCGAGCGGCAGGTTTATTCCGGCCCGGAGCGGACATGGCGCAGCGTGCCGCGCGCGCTCCACGTAGCGCCGAACGGCCGCGTCTATACCTCCGGCGAAGACGGTCGCATTGTTTATTTCGATCCGGTGTCGCAGAAACTGGTTCGCACGGCGATGCAGATTCCGGGCGAGTATTGGGAAGCGTGGAACTACCACGGCTACCCCGTGATCGAGCAATGGGTCGTTGACGCGAAAGGGAACCTCTTTGGCACGACCAGCGATGGCTATCTCTTCCAGATGCACGCCGACCGCGAGCAGATCGTCAACCTCGGCAAACCGCGCATCCATCGCCGCGTCCGCGCTAGCGTGCTCGGTCCCGACGAGCGGCTCTACATGATCTGCGGCGAGTTCGAGGACGCCTGCAAGCTCATCAGCTACGACACGACCGGCCGTGAAGGTTTTCGCGACTGGGGCGTGCTGACGGTGGACCGCAGCCCTTACTACGCCAAGCGCGCCTACCAGTTCGACGCGATGACCGTGGGCATTGACGGCACGATCTTCATCGGCGAGAGCGACCGCCGCGCGTGCCTGTTCATGTTCCTGACCGGCGGCAAAGGCTTCGAAGGTGGCTTCAACCCGGCCAATCCACGATGAGACGACTAATCCTCCTATTTCTGGCCGGTTCGGCATTCGCTGCCGAATGGAACCCGCGTGAGTATGGCGCGAAAGGCGACGGCCGGACGCTCGACACGAAGGCGATACAATCGGCGATTGACGGCTGTGCCAAAGCAGGTGGTGGCACGGTGCATCTTGCCGGAGGTGTATTCCTGTCAGGCACCATCCGGCTCCGGAGCAACGTCACGCTGGCGATTGAAAACGGCGCGACGCTTCGGGGCAGCGCCAACATCGAGGATTACGACAGTATCACGCCGCAGATTCTCTATCTCTACCGTGACCGGTTTACGAAGAGTCTGATTTACGCCGAGGGGGAGGAGAACATCGCGCTGGTTGGCCATGGCACCGTGGACGGACAGGGAAAGCTCTTTGCCAAAAGGGGAGGCGACGATGGCGGGCGTCCGTATTTGATCCGGTTCAGCGAGTGCCGGAACGTGCAGGTGCGCAGCCTGACGTTGCGCGACTCGGCACGATGGTTGTCGCATTATCTCGTGTGTGAAAACGTCACCATCGAGGGCGTCACCATCAGCAGTCCGTTCGGCGAGAACCGCGACGGAATGGACATTGACAGTTGCGACCGCGTGCGGATCGCCAACTGCGACGTGGACACCGGCGATGACTGCATCGTGCTCAAGTCCACGGCCCAACGTCCCTGCCGGCGGGTGACGGTCACCAATTGCACGCTCAAGAGCCGGGCCAGTGCGCTCAAGCTTGGCACTGAATCACAGGGTGGCTTCGAGGACATCACGTTCAACAACTGCGTCATCTATGACACCCATGGCGATGGCATTGCCATCGAGGAGGTGGACGGCGGCATCTGCGAACGCATCAACGTTTCCAACATTGTCATGCGCAACGTGCGTGTCCCGGTGTTTGTTCGTCTCGGCAACCGCGCCAACCCGCTCCCCGGCCAGCCGAAACCTGGCATGGGCAAGATGCGTGACATCATGATCAGCAACATCCAGGCCACCGAAGCGGGAAATGTCGGTTGTTCAATCACCGGGCTGCCCGGCCACCCGGTCGGGAACGTCACGCTCCAGGACATCAGCATCCGTTTCGCCGGTGGCGGCACGGCGGCGGACGCCGCGAAACCCGTGCCGGAGAAGGCAGACGCCTATCCAATAGGCAGCATGTTCGGCGTCCTGCCCGCCTACGGGTTCTATTGCCGCCACGTCGAAGGACTGCGTTTGCAGAATCTCGATCTCAGCTTCAACAAGCCCGACGCGCGGCCTACGTTGGTGGCCGACAGCGTGAGTGGTCTCGACGTGTTCAGTTTGCGCGCAAAGCTCGCGCCGCCCGGCGAGGCGATGATTCGCCTGCTGGACGCGCACGGGGCGTTGATCCACGGCTGCCAGTGGACGGGCAAGACCGGAGCGTTTGTCAGTGTCGCCGGGGCGAAGTCGCGACGCATCGCGCTGCGTGGCAACAATCTCACTGGCGAACCTGTGAGCCGGTCGGCCGACGTTCCCGCCGGCGCCATCTCGCTGGAAGCGGCCGACAGACAATGAACGAGTTCATTCACGGCGGCAAAGGCTTCGAAGGCGGCTTTAACCCGAGCAATCCAAGATGAAACTCCAATGCGTTGCGGTTCTATTGCTGGCGGCGGCATCCACCGTCGCTGCTGAACCAACCCGGCCGGTTATCGAGTTGGTGAAAGACGCGGAGCCGGCTTATATCGTGCTCGCGAAGTCCGAACACAAGGGCGTGATGGCCGCCGCGAAGGACCTCCAGCGCGACATCACCAAGATCAGCGGCGTCACGCCGAACATCGTTCACTCGCTTGCCGATGCGTTTGGCAAGTGCGTTGTGCTCGGCAGCGCCGATTGCGCGGAGGGCAAGGCGTTTCTCGCGTCGGTCGGCGTTGGCGTGGAGGATCTCGCGGGCAAGTGGGAGGTCTTTAAGTATCGCGTCCTCAACAATGTCGGCGGCAAGGAGCAGGTGCTCGCCATCGCCGGCAGCAACGTGCGCGGCACCATCTTCGGCATCTACGATTTCGAACAGAAGCATCTCGGCGTGGATCCATTCTGGTTTTGGGCGGACCACGAGCCGGCGACGCGTGGCGAACTGATCTTCGACGATCGGATCAACTTCGGGCCGGGCAAGGAGCCGACTTGGAAATACCGCGGCTGGACGCTGAACGATCACCCAATCTTCATGGAGTGGCTGGAGAGCGGGCTGGTCCAGCGCACGCGCTACAGCCGTTACATGTTCGCGATTCACCCGGAGGTGTTCGAGCGGCTCTGGGAGGCGGCGCTGCGGTTGAAGATGAACATGTTCGCATGGTATTTCGTGGACATTGACTGGCAGCCCGACCGCGAGCGGTTGCAGGCGGCGGTGGATCGCGGATTGTTCATCACGCAACACCAGATGGAGGGCGTCGGCGCCGACACCGGTTTCTGGGACAACTACTGGGCGCAGCACAATCCCGCCGGCAAACCGAAGGAGTTCTCCTATCGGCTGCACCCGGAGGCGTTCCGCGAGTTCTGGAGCTACTATATAAAACGCTGGACGGAGTTCTCGCCACAGGTGGTGTGGGAGATCAACCTGCGCGGCTGGGCCGACGGCCCCTTTGAGGAACTGAGTCTTCCCGACGGCGGCACACCGCAACAGCGCGCGGAGATCATCAGTCAGGCGTTGGCCGATCAGGCGCAACTGGTGCGCAAGCTTGATCCGAATCCCGACTTGGAGATGATGACCACGCTCTATGCCGAGGTTGGCAAGTTCTACGACCAAGGCTGGCTCAAGGTGCCGCGCGAGGTCACCACGGGCTTCAGCGACGCGGGCATGAGCGGCATGAGCTACTCGAAGAAGTTCTGGACCGAGAAACGCGACCCGCAGCGGCGCTACGGCCAGTATTTCCACACGCAGTATTTCGGCGGCGGGCCGCAGATCGCCAAGTGCACGCCGATCGAGACCTACATCAAGGTCAACATGGACGCGATGTTCCAGCGCGGCGATACGCAACACATGTTGCTGGCGATGAATCATCTGCGTCATCAACAGATCGAGATACGCGGCATCGCCGAGATGCTGTGGGATTACCCCGGGTTCAAGCCACGCGAATATCTGGCGCGTTACTGCCGGGACGAGTTCGGCGAGGCCGCCGCGCCGAAGGTCGCCGCGCTCTACGACGCCTACTACGAGAAACACCCGCACATCATGAAGAACGACGGTTTCAAGACCTACGCGTTCTATCACAAGGTCATGGAGCCGATGTTTACGATCATCGCCAACCTTCACAACATTGATGTCGGCACGCGCGATGGCTTCGCGCTGAACTACCAATACAAGCGCGACGTTTACGAGAAGGGCATCCAGGACTTGGGCGAAGTGCTGGAACAGGCGCGCGCGTTGCGCCCCTCGATCCCGGAGGACCGGCGATACTTCTTCGACTACGAGTTTATTGACGCCATCCGGCTCGTGCGCGGGCTCTACAAGCTCTCCATCGCCACGCAGGATGCCATCGCACGGCTCAAGGACGGCGACCGCGCCGGCGCGCTGGCGGCGCTGCTCGACGCGCGGCCGTTGATGGAGGAACTGAACGCGGCGTTCCGCAACCAGTGCGGGACCGACAAATGGCGTCATTGGTTCCGCGGCGGCACCAACCAGGATTTCTACGCCCTCTACAACCTTTACCAGAAGGCGCGGCTGCGGCTGGAGGTGGACTCGATGAGTTTCGTCACGGACATCGAACCGCAACGGCATCCCTACCTCGGCAACGTCGTTACGCACGATCCGGCCTGCGCTGGCGATGCGGTTTACGGTTCGCAGGTTGAGCGGCACGATGGGACGCTCTACAATGGGTCACACTACTCGCTCACGGCATTCCCGTTGCAGGGTGCTTTCCAGATTGGCGGCATCCGCTCCGTTTATTCCAAGTGGAAAGGCAAAGGCTCCGCCTACGTGCCCGATTACGGCCAAGGTTATCGCTTTAAGCTCCAAGGCCCCGCGACGGTCTTCATCGCAAAACCGAAGGGCAAGAAGCTCGACTGGCTCGGAAAGGACGGTTTCAAGAACACGCGCCAGACGATGACCGTCGGCCATTGGGAATGGCCCTATCGTTATCGCAACCGGCCGCCCTCGGAGATGATCGAGTTCGACATCCTGTCGAAACAATTTCCAGCGGGCGAAGTCACGCTCGGCTCGAACGCGACAAGCACGAGCCAACTGCCCTACATCGTCTTTGTCCAACCGTCGCTGCTAGCGTTCGAGAACTTCCGCCGCGACGTTATCGGCTCTGCGCCCGCCGCGTGGAAGACAAGCGGCCGTGCCACGGTCGTGGACGTTCCAGACTACGATGCCGAGATGCGCCCCAGCGTCTTCGACCTCAGCACCGTCCCGCGCTACCGCCCGCTGGATTTGCGCGCGGTGAAGTTCGAAGCCGGCGCAACGGCAGAACTGAAGTTCACCGCGCCAGCCACTGACGACTTCGTTTTGCACGCGCGATTGAAGCTCGATCAGAAGGGCACTCTCGCGTTGTGCGTCAGCGACGGCAAGCCAGCGGTCGAGGTTCCGCTGGCGACGATGAGCGGTTGGCACAACGTGACGCTCCGGGTTTCGTCCGCGCAGCGAAAATACAGTGTGGAAGTTCAGGATGATAAGCTCCATGTCGTCAAGAGCGCCGATCACACGTTTTTTGACGACGCGCACGGTCCGCTGGATCGGCTCAAGCTTTCGACTGCTGGCTCGTCGTTGCTCTGCAACGCCCTCTGCGCTTATCGTCGGTGATTGGCTTGCCCTGCGGTTGGGTTCTTCGATAACCTCCGCCCATGAAGAAGAACATCTTCGCCCTCCTTTTCATGGCGTTGGTGGCTGCTTGTCCGTCCGGCGCTCTGGCGGCTGAATCCGCGCCGGTTCCCGGTAGCCTCGATGACCTCGCCCGCTTCCACAAGCCGCTGCGCGAGGTCAGGATGGTCGTGGACGGTTTTCTTTGGGCGGACGCGGAGGATTTCAAGGACTACGGCGAGTGGCGGCTCGACACGCAGTTTGTCTATCTCATGGGGTCGGCTTATCTGCTGGCCGGCGGCGTCGGCACGCCCATCCGCGACGCGACAACGGAGATTCAGGTTCCGAAGGCCGGCACGTATCGCGTCTGGGTCCGCGCGAAGAACTGGATCAAGGAGCATTCGCCGGGGAAGTTCGCGGTGATCGTCAACGGCCAGCAATCGAAGCACGTCTTCGGCTCGGCGGCGACGGAAGCGTGGATTTGGGAATCAGCGGGCGAGTTCGAGTTTCCGAAAGGCGCGGCGCGGCTTGGGCTGCACGATCTCACCGGTTACTTCGGGCGGTGCGACGCGCTGATCCTGACGAGCAACCTGCAATACAAGCCGCCGCAGGACCTCGACGGCTGCCAGCGCGAACGCGTGCGGCTGACGGGTCTGTCGCGTGAGGTGAAAGCGGCGGGCGACTACGACGTGATCGTGGTTGGTGCGGGCACAGCGGGTTGCAGCGCGGCGATTGCGGCGGCGCGGCTTGGCGCGAAGACGGCGCTAGTGCAGGATCGCCCGGTGCTCGGCGGCAACGCGAGCAGCGAGTTGGGCGTGCCGCCGTGCGGCGCGAGTGTCTCGCACGCCAACGCCCGCGAGAGCGGCATCATCGAGGAGGCCGCGCTCATCCGCGCCCGGCGCGGTTTCCCGAAGCAGAGCGAGGGTTTCCAGATGATCGCGGCGGCGGAGAAGAACCTCACCGTGTTCTTCAACAAGCGCGTCATCGCCGCCGAAATGAAGGACGCCGGGACCATCAGCGCGGTTCGCGGAGTGGACACGCTGACGCTGGAGGAGAGCCGCTACAACGCGAAGCTGTTCATTGATTGCACCGGCGACGGCTGGCTGGGCTTTTTCGCGGGGGCGAAGTTCCGGCTTGGCCGTGAGTCGCGCGACGAGTTTCAGGAAGACCTCGCGCCGCCGCAAGCTGACAAGATCACCATGAGCGGCTGTATCATGGGCAATCTCGCGTTGTCCTATCGCGCCGAGGACCAAGGCAAACCGGTCAAATACGCGCCGCCCGCGTGGGCCGCGAAGCTGCCGCCCGCTGAGGAATTCGCCAAGCGCAGAATCAAAGGCTTCACCGGCGGCCAGTGGTGGCTGGAGCATCCGGGCGAGATAGACGATCTCTACGACGCCGAGCGCGCGCGCGACGAACTCATCCGCATCACGTTCGGCTACTGGGGCTTCATCAAGAATGGTTGGGAAGAACGCGACCGCGCCTGCAACTATGCGCTCGCCTATGTCCCGCACATGAACGCGAAGCGCGAGACGCGCCGACTCGTCGGTGACTACATTCTCAAGCAACAGGACCCGCAGAACGGCGTGATGTTCCCCGACCGCATTTCCTACGGCGGCTGGAGCATTGACGTGCATCATCCGAAGGGCATCTACTCCGGCAAGGAAGGCCCTTACTACTGTGACCCCAAGGTGCCGATTTACAGCATCCCGTTCCGCTGTCTCTACTCGGTCAATATCGCCAACCTGCTTTTCGCCGGCCGCCATATGAGCGTGACGCACATCGCGCTCGGCACCGTGCGCGTGCAGGCGACGCTGGCGACGCTCGGCCAGGCCGCCGGCACCGCCGCCGCGCTCGGCATCCGCCATCGCGTCACGCCGCGCGAACTCGGCCAGCGCCACATCGCCGAGTTGCAGCAGACGTTGCTCAAGCACGACCAATACATCCCGGAGTTGAAGAACGAAGACCCCGCCGACCTCGCCCGCGGCGCGACGGTGACGGCGTCGAGCACGAAGACGTTCAACGAGGTCGGCCGCGAGCAGGTGAAGACCGCCCGCCTGCGAGGAGCCGATTCCCACGAGTTGGCCATGCCCCGCGCCACGATGTTCCCGCGCGGCTTGAATCCCCGGTTGCGCTCGGTTCATCTGCGTCTGTCGTCGCAACTCAAGACGCCCGCCGACCTGACGTTGCACCTGCGCGGCGGTGCGTCGCTCGGCGATTTCTCCTCGACCAACGACCTCGCCGTCGTCACCGCGCGCGTGCCCGCCCGCCGCACGGCGTTCGTCGAGTTCAAATTCGACTGCGCCGTCGAGCAACCCTACCTCTGGGTCTGGCTGCCGAAAACGCAGGGAATCTCCTGGTCGCTTGCCGACAGCATGCCGGAGAACTGTCGCGCTTACGGCGGCGGTGGCTCGCGCCCGTGGACGGTTGTGAAGGGCCAGCATTACGCCATGTTCACCGATCCGCCGCTGCGGTTCGCGACCGACCATCGGCCGGAGAACGTGATTGACGGCGTCGCGCGCACCGTCGGCACGGCGAGTCATCTCTGGGCCTCCGATCCGCACCAGCCGATGCCGCAATGGCTCGAACTCGATTTTCGCAAGCCGGTCGAGATGAACACGGTGCAGTTGACCTTCGACACAAACCTCAACCATCGTTTCCCGGAAGGCCCGATGGTGGCGGAGTGCGTGAAGGACTACCGGCTCTCGTGTTTCAACGGCAGCGCGTGGGTCGAACTGCTCGCGGTGAAGAATAACTTCCTACGCCACCGCATCCATCATTTCCCTGCCGTCACCGCCTCGAAACTCCGGCTGACGGTGGAGGAAACCAACGACGACGATTCCGCGCGCGTCTTCGAGGTCCGTGTCTATTGCGAGCCGGCCGCACCATAAGGAACGCCATGACCGAGTTCATCCACGACGACTTCCTGCTGAAGACCCGGACGGCGCGGCGGCTCTACCATGAGTTTGCCGAAGGGCTGCCGATTATTGACTACCACAGCCATCTCGATCCGCGAGACCTAGCCGACGACCGAGTTTTTCAGAACATCACGCAGCTCTGGCTCGCCAGCGACCCCTACAAGCATCGCGCGATGCGTATCGCGGGCGTGCCGGAGCGGCTCATCACGGGCGATGCCTCCGACCGCGAAAAGTTCGATGCGTGGGCGGCTACGGTGCCCCAGGCGCTTGGCAATCCGCTTTTCCATTGGACCGCGCTGGAACTGAAACGCTACTTCGGCGTCGGCGAAATGCTCTCGCCGGAGTCTGCGGGGCGCGTCTGGGAGCTGTGCAACGCGAAGCTGCGGTCGCCGGAGTTCGCGGCTCGCCAACTCATTGCCCGCGCCAAGGTCGAGTGCCTCTGCACATCCGACAGGCTTGGCGACGATCTTCAGGCTCATGCGCGGCTGGCGAAGTCGGGTTTCAAGACGCGCGTCTTGCCATCGTTGCGCGTGGACGAGCTGCCAGCCGGCGACCGCGCGTCCGTCGTCGAGCGCTTGGACATTTTCGACCGGATGGGTTGCAGGGTCGCCGATCATGCGCTCGTTGAGTTCGATTCAGAGATGCTGCGGTTCCTCGGCTGCGAATACGGCCGGCGCGGCTGGATCATGCAGCTTCATATCGGCGCGCAACGGCAGACGAGCACGCGTCTGCGCAAGCTTGCGGGGCTAGCGGGCGGCTACGCCACCATCGGTAATAGCTGCGACATCCCCAGCCTCTGCCACTTCCTCGACGATCTAGAGAAGGAGGGTTGCTTGCCGCGAACCATCATTTACCCGTTGAACCCGACGGACAACGCCGCGCTGGCAACGCTCACCGGCTCATTTGCCGAGGACGGTGTTCCCGGTAAGATCCAGCTTGGCCCAGCGTGGTGGTATAACGACCATGCGCTCGGCATCTGCAATCAACTCGACGCGCTCGCCAATCACGGACTGCTCTCGACGTTCATCGGCATGACGACGGACTCGCGCAGTTTGCTCTCGATGACGCGCCACGAATACTTCCGCCGCGTGCTGTGTGACTGGCTCGCCGACCAGATGGAGGCCGGTGTCTTGCCTGCCGACGAGAACATTATGGGCCAGCTTGTGCGCGCAATCGCTTACGAGAATGCACGCAATTGGATGTTGTTTTCACGGGCATAAAAACCCGACGCTGAAACTGCCAAACATGAATCGTCGCACTGTTCACTATTGCCTGCCGCTCTTACTCGCTGCGGCTGCGGTTCTCCATGGTGCTCAGCCGGCAGAACTGTTTCCGACGGACTCGCGTCGCTGGACACGCGCCGCTGATGCCACGGTGTTGACGGACTTCTCGAAGGCCGCGCCTGGCTCCGCGCTGACCACAAGCCGGCGCGAGAAGGGGAAGTGGAAACTCATCCCGTTCGCGACGGCGGAGTGGCAGGGCACGGCGCTCTCGGCTTACTCGCAGACCGGCCCGCCCGCGGTGCACCTGCCGCTGGCGGCGCAGGGCTGGCACGCGGTGTATGTCGGGCTGGCGACGACTTCCAGCGGCTTTGGCACCGGCGGGAACGGGATGAAGGCGCGGTTGAGCAACGAACCAGTTTTCAGGCGGATGGCCTGCAACCTCGCACTGTTGCCCAATCGGCGCGGTGTGAT
Source organism: Verrucomicrobiia bacterium (assembly GCA_041667205.1). Taxonomy (GTDB): domain Bacteria; phylum Verrucomicrobiota; class Verrucomicrobiia; order CAIQCK01; family CAIQCK01; genus CAIQCK01. The sequence goes on from JBAYFL010000016.1 coordinate 27,326, forward strand.
TCAGGAGCAGTTTCTCACGGTGGCCGAACTGAAAGGCCAGTCGGTTGAGATTGCGCCGCTACCCGGTCTTCCCGCAACGATCTGTTACGTCAAGTTGGTGCCGCTGACGGCGGAGGAGGCGCGAAACTGGACGGGGAGTCGCAAGGCATCGCGGCCGCGCACGTCCATCGCGACCTTCGACGGGCACAGTTGGATCTGGCCCTTTCGCCCGCGCAGCGCGGCCGAGTTGCAGGAGGAGTTCCGCGGGTTTGAGGACTCCGACATCGGCAAGTGGTGGTTCCAAGTGTGCGGCGCGGACCTGGTCTGCTATCCCTCGAAGGTGGGCAACATCCCCGGCGATGGCACCACGGATTTTCCCAGCAGCACCTATGCGGTTTACACGCAGACACTCCAAGGCCTTTTCAAGAAAGGGATTAACCCGCTGCAAGTGGCGTGTGAGGTGGCGCGCGCGCAGGGCGCCGAGTTTCACGTGATGTTGCGACCCGCAGGCTGGAAGGGGTCCATGCCCTACGAGGAGACGTTCAACAGCAAGTTCTTCGACGCGCATCCCGAATGGCGCTGTGTGGACCGCGACGGCACGCCGACGTTCTATATGAGCTACGCCGTGCTGGAAGTGCGGCGGCATCTGCTGGAGATTCTCCGCGAGACGCTGGCGTTGCAGCCGGATGGCGTGGGGTTCCTGTTCAACCGCGGGATGCCGATGATGTTGTGGGAGGAGGCGTTTTGCAAACGGTTCCGCGAACGCCATCAGGCCGACGCACGCGAAGTCGCGGAGGACGACTCGCGCATTCTGGCAACACGCGCAGAGATCATGACGGAGTTCATGGCGGAGGTGCGCGCGTTGCTCGACGACACCGCACGCGCCCAGGGCCGCAAGGAGCGATACAAGATTTCGCTTGGCACCTTCAGCAAGGAGGCCGACAACCGGAAGTTCGGTTTCGATCTGCCTGCGTGGATCAAGCGCGGGTTGGTGGACGAGCTGGCGGTGGCATGGTTTGCCTACCATACGTCGTTCGCGCCGCCGGACATGGCGTATTACCGGCGCATCACAGCCGGGACAAAGGTGGGCGTCTATCCGTTCGTCATCGCATGGAAGACCGGCAAGCCGCAGGAACTCTGCAAGAAGGTGGCCGACCACTACGTGGCAGGCGCGAGCGGCATCGCCATCTGGGATTCGCAAGTGCAGAAAGGCTGGCCGGAAGGATCGCCCGGCAATGCCTTCGACGTGCTGGGCCGCCTCGGCGATCGCGATCGCATTGCCCGATGGGTCAAGAACGGCGTGCCTCAGCCGCTGGCGATTCCCCTCACGCGCCTGGACGACAATTATTTTAGCCGATGGTTTCCAAACACCGGATTCTAATCCCATGAAACAAATCCAACTCCTACTGATCGTTCTCTGCTCAACCGTTATCGCCCTCGCTGCCGAGCCAACGAAGAACCTTTCATCGCTCCAAGCCCGCCCCTCGCCAGAGTGGTTGACACGCGGTGTCATGTATCAAGTCTGGCTGCGCGGGTTCACACCGGAGGGGACACTGCGCGCGGCAACGAAACGACTGCCATCGGTGGCTGAACTCGGCGCAAACATCATCTACCTCTGCCCGGTCCAACTCCAGGACCCCGACATGCGGCAGGAGTTCTGGAGCAAGCGCCAGAAAGCTTCCGGCACCAACAACCCGCGAAACCCGTATCGTATCAAGGACTACAACCGCGTGGACCCGGAGTATGGCAGCGAGGCCGACCTGCGCGCGTTCATCGCCATGTCGCACAAGCTGGGGATGCGCGTGCTGATGGATATGGTCTTTTTCCACTGCGGACCGACGTCGCCGCTGTTGAAGGAAAGCGACTTTATCCAGCGCGATGCATCAGGCAAGCCGGCGATGGGGAGCTGGAATTTTCCGCGCCTGAACTTTGAGAGCCGCGGGCTGCGCGAGCATCTTTGGGCGAACATGGAGCATTGGGTGAAGGACTTCGACGTGGACGGTTTCCGCTGCGACGTGTCCGATGCCGTGCCGCTGGAGTTTTGGGAGGAAGCCCGCGCGCGGCTCGAACCGCTCCGGCCCGATCTCGTCGTGCTCGCCGAAGGCCAGCGGAAGGACGACCAACTCAAGGCGTTCGACATCAACTACAACTTCACATGGCTCCACGCGGTCCAGAGCGTCTTCACGCGCGGCCTGCCGTCGTCGTCGCTGCGCGCGCTCTGGCAGAAGATGCGCGACGAGCGCCCACGCGGCGCGCGGTTCATCCGCTACACGGAGAACCACGACATCGTCAATGACCTGCTCCGCGCGGAGGTGGTGCTCGGCGAACGCGGCGCGGCGGCCGTGACCGCCGTCCACTTCACACTCGATGGCGTGCCGTTGCTCTACAACGGTCAGGAGATCGGCGACACGTCGTTGCAAAGCATCTACGCACGCTGGCCGGTGAAATGGGAAGCCGCCTGTCTGCCGAAGTCGAAGGCGAAGTTTGCGTTCCACCAGAAGCTCTGCCAGTTGCGGCGCACCGAGCCGGCGCTGGCCAGCGGCGAAGTCGTCTGGCTCGACAACGACCAGCCTGACGCCGTCCTGTCATTCCTCCGCCGCGCCGGCAACGAAGAGATCGTCACCGTCGCGAGCCTCTCGAACCGCAAGGTCAAGGTGCAGGTCGAACTGCCGGGGAAGTTCACCCCGTTGCTTTCCGACGGCGCGAAGCCAAACGCAGCCGCCGGGAAGCTCACGATCGACCTCGACGCGTGCAGCTATTTCGTTGGCAAGAAGCAGTAAAGGAACGAGAGGTTCCTGGCATTGGCCGGAAAGCAGCATTGCAGAAAATCTGCATTCCGGTATTGTTATGCCATGACGATGACAACCCAACTCAGCCCGCGCGGCACGCTCACATTGCCCAAGAAGCTTCGGGAGAAGTTCGCCCTTACAGGCGAGGCCACCGTGGTTCTCGAAGACACCGCCCAGGGCATCCTCGTGCGCCCCGCCGTTGTGTTCCCCATCGAACACTACTCCGACGAGCGGATTGCTGAGTTTGAGGCCGAGAATAACCAAGCCGTCGCGAAGTTCCTTCCGGCGCAAGGTTCGAAGAAGAAGGCCCGGAGATGAGGGTCTTCCTCGACGCCAACCTCATCTTCTCCGCCGCCCAAACGGGCAGTTCGTCCCGCCAACTCATCGAAACCCTCGCCCGCCACGCAACGCTGACGACTCACCCGGCGGTCTGGCACGAGGCGGAGCGTAACCTCCATGCAAAACGACCCGACTGGCTTGCCGGCCTGGCGTCGCTCAAATCCCTGCTGCATCTCCACGCTGGAGTCGCGGCGTGTCCCGATGTCGGGTTACCGGCCAAGGATCAACCGGTGCTCGCCGCAGCCATCGCGGCCCGCGCCGACCGCTTGGTCACAGGCGACCGCGCCCACTTCGGCCCGTTGTTTGAGAAAACCATTCAAGGCGTCAGAATTGTTTCCACGCAAATGATGGCCGAGGAAATGCAAGCCAACGGCTGGATATGACTTATGTCCTGCCGAGAAAGCTCAACATGAGATCATTCCCTATCTTCGTTCTCGCCGCGGTTCTAAGTGCCACGCCAGTGCTGGGGGCTAGCCCCGGCGTCATCGTCAGGACCGACGTTCCTTTCGGAAACGCGGCCAATGTGCGCGTGCAGAAGGATGCGCTGGTGACGGAGGTGCGGTTCACGTCGGACCCGCACGGTGGGCCGGAGTGTTTGTGGTTTTGTTTCCGCGTGTGCCGGCCGCATTCGGGCGGTGGCGCGTTGGGCAAGTTGCGGCTCGTGCTCGAATGCCCGGAGACGATGCTCGGCGGCGGAAGTCCTGCGAATTTCCGGCCGGTGTTTCGACTCGTAGGTGGTGATTGGGAGCGGACCGGTGCGCCGGAATTGATCGAGCTTCCCGACGGGCGCAAGCAGGCCGCGTGGATGTTCAACGTCGCCAAGCCGTCGCTGGACTTCGCGTTCGCGTTTCCCTACGGGCGAGTGGAACTGGAGCAGATGGTCAGGGAAACCGGCAGCTACTGGTGCGTGGACACGATCGGTGTCAGCCAAGGCGGACGGCCGTTGCTGCGGCTGAGCAACGACTACGGCAAACTGAAGGGTGACCGGCCGGGACTGTATCTGATGTCGCGACAACATTCCGCTGAGGTCAGCGGCGGCTGGGTTCTCGACGGCGTGCTGCGGCGGTTTGCGGAGATGGGTGATGCCGCGCCGTTGGTGTGGGCGATCCCGCTGGGGAACATTGACGGCGTCGAGCAGGGCGACTACGGCAAGGACAACTTCCCCTACGACGTGAATCGCGGGTGGGGCAATCCACCGATGCGGCACGAGACGCTGGTGTTTCAGCAGGACATGCGGCGTTGGTCAAGACGCTGCCGGTCGCTGGCGGGTTTCGATTTCCACGCGCCGGGCGCAAGCGAGGCAGAGGGCATCTATGCCTTCGTTCACAAATCGGAGAAGTTGCCGGACGTGGCGAAGCAAGCGGTCGAGTGGGCTGATGCTGTGGGCAAAGCGTTGGGGCCGGAGTTTGCGGCGGCGAAATTCACCCGCTCCGGCGACTACAACTCACGCTGGAACACGCCGCGTTTCGGCGGTTTTTGTCAGGAGGAAATGAGAATTCCCGGTGTGGCGTTCGAAACGCCGTATGGCATCATCCAGAAGACGGTGATGACGCGCGAGAAATACCAAGAAGCCGGCCGGCGCATCGCAAACGCGCTCACGGCGCGCGCAAAAAGCTTGATGAACAAAGAGGCTGACAAGAAATGAAGACGAAGACCAAGTCATGTCTGTCGCGCCGCGAGGCGGCTGGAAAGATGTTTGGCGCTGTTGGACTGGGGATGTTGTTCTCGCAACTGGAAGCCGCCGAGCAAACCCGCGCCAAGGACGCGCCCATCGCGCCGCGCGATTCATTGAAGATCACCAAGCTGGAGACCTTCCTCGTCAAGCCGCGTTGGCTCTTCCTCAAGGTCCACACCAACGCCGGCATCGTTGGTCTCGGCGAGCCGATTCTCGAAGGCCGCGCGTTGACGTGCAAGGCGGCCGTCGAGGAGATCGCCCCTTACCTCATCGGCAAAGACCCGCGCCGCGTCGTGCATCACTGGCAGGCCATCTACCGGCACGCGTTCTATCGGGGCGGACCGATCCTCACCAGCGCGCTGAGTGGCATTGACCAGGCGCTTTGGGACATCAAAGGCAAGGCGCTTGGCGTGCCCGTTCATGAACTGCTCGGTGGACCGACGCGCGACCGTGTCCGCGTCTATGCCGGCGCGGGCAGTCCCGAGGACATCGTGAAGAAGAAGTCGCTGGGCTTCACGACGTTCAAGACCGGCCTCGGCATCGGGCGCAGTGGCAAATACGTCGCCAGCAAGGAAGTGGTGGACCGCGCTGTCGCGCAGTTCGCCGCCAAGCGCGAGGCGGCCGGCCCCGGCGCGGACATCGCGATTGATTTTCACGGTGTGATCCAGCCACAGACCTCGAAGCTGTTGATCAAGGCGCTGGAACCGTATCAGCCGTTCTTCATCGAGGAACCGGTTCAGTGCCAGAACGTGGATGCACTGGCCGACATCGCGCGCGGCACGCACCTGCCGATCGCTACTGGCGAGCGCATTTTCACCAAGTGGGGCTTTCGCGAGATTCTGGAAAAGCGCGCCGCCAGCATCCTCCAGCCGGACCTTTGCCATGCGGGCGGCATCACCGAATGCCGCCTCATCGCGGGCATGGCGGAGGCTTACTACGTGCCGCTCGCGCCGCACAATCCACTCGGCCCGATCTCGCTTGCCGCCGGCCTGCAACTGGCCGCTTCGATCCCGAACTTCCTTTGCCAAGAGCAGGCGTCGCTCGGCGAGGGCTACATCAAGAATCCGTTCCGCGTCGAGAAGGGCTACATCACAGTTCCGACCGGGCCGGGCTTGGGCATCGAGTTGGACGAGAACGCGCTGGCCGCCAGGATTAACCACGACTGGCGCAACCCCGAAACCTACGACCCCGACGACGGCTCTGTGGTGGATTGGTGAGATGGTGATGACAGTGAATCCTCTTTCAATGAATCGCCGACAGTTTCTTTCAAGTCTCGCCGGAATGACGGCGGCGGCGGGTTGGCGCGAGGCACACGCGACGCTCGACGCGCGGTTCGATTCGCTGAAGGCCGCGATGGACGTGGCGCGGTTCGATCCGCGCGACCCGAAGAATTTCACCGCCGTCTGGACTTCGGACACGCATTTCGGCCACGGCGACCCGGAGAAGATCCTCACGCCGATCACAGCGGAAATGAACGCGATGGAGCCGTTGCCGGCGTTCTTCGCGATCACCGGCGACACCATCATCAGCGCCTCGCTCAGCTTCGGCCAGATTCCTGATGAAAAGCAGAAGCAGAAAGCCGTCGCGGAGTTTCGCTTGCTGAAATCAGCGTTGGAGCGATTTGATCCTCGCGTGCCCGTGAAACTGGCGCTCGGCAACCACGACACGTATGTCGGCGAGAGCGACGCGGCCTTGTTTCACACCGTGTTTCCGGATCGGCCGGCGTATCAAGCGTTCGAGGTCAAAGGTGTGTCGTTCGTGTTCCTCAACGGCGGGTCCTGCGGCCGGTTCGACGACGCACAACGGGCGTGGTTTCGGAAACAGGTCGCGCAGTTTCAGAAGACCGGCGGGACATTGGTGACGGCGGTGCATCAGCCATCGCTCGGCAATGTGGTGGTGGAGCGCGGCATCCCGGAGGTGTTTCGCGAGACGCTGGCGGATTGCCACGGCGAGATGTGGATGGTGGCGGGGCATTCGCACCACAACGCCGACACTTGTTTTCGGCTGCTGCACGCGGTCATCACGCAAGCCGAGATCACGACACCCAACCCGGTGATCTGGTGCGGCGGCAAGGAACGCGGCTGGTGGATTTATTGTTTTGCAGGCGGGCGGCTGGCGGCGCGGATCTTCCATCGGAGCGACGGCGGCTATGCGCTGGCCTCGGCGCCGGCGCTGGCAAAGGCGCGGCGAATCCGGTTGCCGTTCGAGGGACAGACGGATGTGCTGTGGAAAGTGATGGTGGGCGATGGCGACCATGAATACGCGATGGATACGCGCGCGGCATGGTGCGAGAACTACTGGACCTATGTGAAGCATCTGGATTACCGCTTCCCGTTGTCACTGGCCGACGGACGGGCGACGCGCGTGGCGGTGCTGACAGAGAAGGACAACTGCAAGCTTTCGTTCTCCTCCGACGGAACGATTTGGGAAAAGGTCCCGACAACAGAACGAAGCGGCAACCTCACGAGCTTTGCGATTCCGGAAGCCTGTCTCCAGCTCGGCATGGTGAAGGTGCGCGTCGAGGGCGGTGAGGTTGGCGGATTCGCGCTCTTGAAGTGAGCCGCCATCTTTGCGCTGCTGCACGGCTGGCGAGGAGACGGGGAGGATCGAGAGAGCGCGGCCTTTCTTGCCGTGGATGACGAAGAGCTTGCCCACGTGCCGGGCCGCGGCGTAGGCTGCGCGCCGCTGGTTCTGACGATGAAACCGACTCCGCGAAAGGCCACATGATCTCCCAGAAAGACCGCAGTATCATTCGGAACCTCGCGACGCAGTGGAGGGAGCTTGCGTCGCTGCCGGTCATGAAGGAACGCAAGCGGCTGTGGCGCGCCGTCCACGACCTCAAGGCGGAGCGGCCGGTCATCCTCTTCGAGACCGACTGGATCGAGGGCTACGTTTCCAACGACGAACTGCTTTGTGAGGACCCGTTCCTGCGCAGCGTCGAGAAGAACATGCGCATTCGGCTGCGGCAGGCGGCGGAGGTCGGCGACGATCAGGTCCTCGAGCCGTATTACCGGCTCGGCTGGAAGATGGTGTTCTCCGACTACGGCGTGCCGGTGGAAATGCGCTCGCTGACAGGTGAGGTGAGTTCCATCGCCTACAGCTTCAGTTTTCCCATCGCCACGCCGGACGACATCGCCAAGCTCCGCAAGCGCACCATCGCCGTGGATCGCGAGAAGACGCTGCGCCTCCTCGCGACGCTCCAGGACGCGATGGGCGACCTCCTGCCCGTGCGGCTCGGCAATTACGATCCCTTCGTCTCCGAGTTCAACGTCGGCGAGCACGGCGACCTTGGCTTCAACGGCAACTTCTTCTTCGGCCTGACGTGGCAGCTTTACCGGTTCATTGGCAACGACCGGTTGCTCTACTGGGTCTATGACACGCCCGATGCGGTCCACAAACTGATGGCGTATATGCTCGAGGACCGGCTCAGGCTGTTCGACTTCTTCGAGAAGGAAGGGCTGCTGGACTTCAACACCGACAGCCAGATGGCCGGCCCGCGCAGCTACGGCTACGTCTCGGCCCTGCCGTCGGCGGACACGCAGCGGCCGGCCGCGCTGAAGGACTTGTGGGGGTGGGCGGAATCGCAGGAGTTCGAGATGATCTCGCCGGAGATGTATGGCGAGTTCGTCCTGCCCTACCTCGCGAAGCTGGCGGAGAAGTTCGGCCTCATCTACTACGGCTGCTGCGAGCGCGTGGACGACCGCCTCGAAATGATCATGGAAGCGATTCCGAATCTGCGCTCCGTGTCCGTCTCCGGCTGGTCGAATCTCGCCCGCACCGCCGAGTTGCTGGGGAGGAAGTATGTCTTCTCGCGCAAACCGACGCCCGCGTCCATCAGCGGCCCCAATCCCGACTGGGACCGTCTGGAAAAAGACATGAAGGCGACCCACGCCGCCGCCCGCGACTGTAATCTCGAAATTCTCTTCCGCGACGTTTACACCATCAACGGCGACCGCCCGCGGCTCAGACGATGGGTGGAGATGACCAAGGCGATCTTCCAGATGTGACGATGAGGACGGCAACGACTAGAAGAATCGCTTCTGAGGTGGAGAATTCGGAGATTCCGACCCGCACTATGAATGCCGCCCACTTCATTCGCCGCGCATCCCCGCTCCTGGCGATCTGCCTCGCCGGTGCGCTTGTGCCACACTGCCTCGCCCAGGTCCAGCCGGCCCCGAAAGCCCGGCAGGACGCTGCGGCGCGGGAGTTTGAGACAAAACGGAAACAGGAGCAACGGCAACAGTTTCAGATTCAGGAACTGATCGCGGCCAAGCCAAGCGCGTGGCTCTTCAAAGCGGGAGAGACGCCGCGGGTCACGTGGCGCGACATGGATGAAGTCCGGCGGCTCGGTTTCGACGGCCGCCTGCGCGTCCGCTGGTTCGACGCAAAGCTCAACGAAAGCGCTGCGCCCGCCGGCCCCGGCCGCTGGCTCGCCTGGATCGAGGGAACCGCGCCCAACGGCACGCCGTTCCGCCGCGCCATGACGTTCTACGGGCTTCCCAAGGATTTCTTCGGCGGCTTCATCCCCGACTTCACGGTGACGTTTCCTCATTTCCCCGGCCCGAAAGCGCCGCAAGTCTGGCGGGAGCATCAGGCCGAACTCACCCGCCTCGCGGGCGACATCGTCCTCCACTCGATCCTCGAAAGCGAGCGAGGCGCCGTCTTGATGACCGGCATCTCGGAATCCAAGCCACTGGGCCGTCCGGCGCGCTTCGTCGAATCCGCTGCCGCTCTGAACGACGACTCGCATCTCGCGCTGAAGCTGAAGTTGCAGGGGCTGCAGCATCGCGTCCGCCCGCTCCAGCCGCCGCGTCACCGCGACACGCCCGCCACGGTCCTCCACAAAGGCTCGCTCCACGAGGCCAGCATGAAGGCCGATGCCAAGTCGAAGATAGACGCGCTCTGCCGCGCTTGGACGAAGGACACCGGCGAACCGTTTGTGACGCTGGTCGCGCGGCGCGGCGTCATCGTCACCCACGAAGCGTTCGGCCGGGACAAAGGCGGCAAATCCATCACGCGCGATTACTGCTGCTGGGTCGCCTCCATCACCAAGACGGTCACCGCGTTGCTGTTCAGCCGGTTTCTGGACCAGGGGCTCATCGCGCTGGACGATCCGCTGTCGGCGGTCTTCCCCGATTTCCCGAAGAACGACCCGCACGTGCCCACGTTCCGCCAGTGCTTCAACCACACCAGCGGCCTGTCCGGCCACGGCGACTTTGGCGGCATGCGCAACCCGCATCTGGAGAACATCGTCCTCAACGCCATTGACGTGAACGAGCCGGGCGCGCGGTATGCCTACAGCGGTTTGGGATTCGAGCTGGCCGCCAAGGCGATGGAGATTCTCGCAGGCAAGAGCGCCGTCCGCATCTACGACGAGCACCTCTTTCGCCCGCTCGGTTTCGGCGACGTGCCGGTCGGCAACGCCAGTTCCGACGGCGAGTTCACCGCGATGGAACTCGGCATCCTCGCCCAATGGGTCGCCAACCGCGGTAGCTACGGCCCACTGGAGTTCATCGCGCCGCAGACGTTCGACAAACTCATGCCTGAGCCTGTGCGCGTGGCCGACCGTGGATACACCGAGGACGAGGGCATGGGCATCCACTGGGTCCGGCACTTGAAAGCGGGCGCTCCCCGCGGCTCCAAGCGTCCCGAAGACCTGCTGTTCAGCCCGCGCACGCTCGGCCACGGCTCCTTCTCCGGCTGCGTCTTCGTCGTTGACCCCGAACAGCAACTCGTCATCACCCAGGTCCGCAAGCAAAGCGGCCCCCGCAGCGCCGAGTGGTCCGCCAAGTTCTTCCAGACCATCGCCGCCGCAGTGAAAAACTGAAAAGAACGGTCCATCTCCGACGGTGCCGGGAAAGAAATAAGGCAGCCGCCTGCGCCCTGCTGCTGTCGACGTAGCCCAGCGTCCAACTCGTTCTACTTCGAGAAACCGTTCGAGAAACCAAGCTACTGTTGTTCCAGCCGTTCTGCTATCCTGTTCACATGTCCGGCTACGTTTCAGGCAACCTGCTTCCGTGGAAACGGTTTTGGGTGCCGTGGGATGGAAAGGTCAACTGTGGCGATGACGGCCGCGGATTCCTGCAAGATCCAGAGGACTCATGGGGGAAGATTTGGAACCCTCAAGTTACGGAGATCGAGCCTTTGCTCGATAAGCGTTGCGTGGTTCTTTCCGGCCATCCGGGCATGGGCAAGACGGTGGCGATTGATACTGCCATCGCAAAACTCCGACAAACCCTTCAACCACCGAACATCGTGCTGCAACTGCGCTGCCGGGACATCCCCAGTGCGGATGTTCTGAAACAACTCACACTCGACAGCGCGGAGTGGAAGAATACGCGACAGCGAGGCGGTGAAGTCACGCTCGTGATTGATGGCGTGGATGAGGGCCTGCGCAAAGTGCCTGAGTTTGTTCGGACGCTTCGCGCGTTTCTGCGGGAGGAACCAAAGGACAAGTTGCGGGTCATTCTCGTTTGTCGGTCGGCAGAATGGGATGCTGTCGCTGGTCACGAACTGATGGAAATGTGGCCGGAGGATCAGCGGGCGGGCGTTATGGAGCTTTGCCCGCTGCGACTGACGGATGCGAGGGAAGCGGCTACGGCGATGAAGCTGGATCCGGATGCGTTCATTACAGCGATTCACGACAAAGGCGTCCAAGGCATGGCAGCTCGTCCCATCCTCCTCAAAATGCTGCTCAGGGAATTCGAGCGCGGCCGCTCTTTCCCCAACAGTAGCCGCGCCCTCTACCTGTGCGCCGCCCGCGAGATGTGCACGGAAATTGATGAGGATCGCGAACGCGTTCTGGCCAGACGCTACAAGCGCCCGTCAGATGGCCAGATTTTCCATACAACTTGCCGAATCGCCGCGCTCATGATGCTCTGCGGGAAGAGTGTCATCCTGCGTTCGCGTGACGAGCCAGCAGAGCATGAACTCCCGGTCAAAACGCTAGTCGGTGGTCGCGAGTCATTCGAAGGCGAGGTCTTTGAAGTGACCAAAGAACTTGTTGATGCTGCTCTTGAAACACCACATTTCAGCTTCCGAGGCCAGAACCGGTTCGGGTTCGATCACCAAACCTTTGCGGAAGCCTTGACTGCGGAATACTTACGTGACCTCGACTTCCTGCAGATTCGTCGCTTGTTGTGCCAGCCACTTGGCGACCGCGAGTTCGTAGCCCCGCAGCTTGCCGAGGTGGCATCGTGGCTCGCTTGTAGCCGCTCCGATTGGGCTGAGTTCTTGATCCGACACGATCCTGTGGTGTTGCTTCGAACGGATGTCAGTGAACTCAAAGATGCAGAGAAGGAGAAAACCGTGGACGCTCTTCTCGCTCGCGCTGGGCAATTGGAGGTCTTCGACGAACTGTCACTTTTCAGGGGCTACAACGCATTGCGCCACAGTCGGCTCGCAACACAGTTGATGCCGTGGATCATTGACGAAACGAAGCCATCGAATGCCCGCCATCTTGCGATAGGACTCGCGGGCCATGCCAGAGTGAAGGGACTGGAACCTCATCTGTGGCGTCTTCTGCGGACGGGGAAGGCGGAGAGGCTCTTCGGCACCATTGTCCACGCAATAGGCCGATTGGCTGGGAGGCATTCACGGCGCAATGTGATATGCGCCCTTCGTGGAGAGTTTATCGGTGACACGCGGCAGGATTTGCTTGGAGTTGCTTTACGTGCCGCCGTTCCCAAGCTTCTGCCTCTCCGAAAAGTTCTCCGTTGTCTGAAACCGGTTGCTCAAGAGGGTTATGTTGGCAGTTACCGAGTCGCGCTCGACTACCACCTGCCGGAGCACATTACCAAAGCCGACTTGCCCATCCTCTTGAAGGTCATGCGCAAATGGCCGAACTGCTTCGACTCTCTCTCACACTTTCATGAGCTGGCACAACACGCCTTTGCAGCCGCGCTTGATCACCTCAGCGACGTTCGGCTTCGCCAAGATATTGTTGCTCTCTGGATCAGCCGAGCACGAAAGTTCGAACGTCTGCCCGACCCAAGTTACAAACCCAAAAGAGGTCGTGCTGCTGCGTTCTGCGACCCTAGCCGCCGTTTCAGACTCATTCACGCCTTGCTGAACAGCCCGCGGGCAAAGCCGAGGGACCTCATTGGACTCGGACACGGGCTGTTGATGGTCGAAGACCTGCAATGGCTGTTGCGGGAGTTGCCAAAGGTGTCATCGAAGAATCGAAAGACGTGGGCGTCGGTTGCTGTGTCCCTTGCATGGTCGGCAGCGTCGAACGAACTTTCCAACGCAAAAACGAATCGTCTGTCTGATTGCAAGGACGAATTCCTTGCGGCGTATGCAATCTGTCTCGAACTCCGCGGGATGCTTCCCGTTACCCGTAGATTCGATGCGGTAATCACGCTCCTACGACACGCGAAGGCGAATGATTTGCGACAGAAGAGGCGTCAGGAAAAGTGGCTGAAAGAGCGCGGTGTCAGGACTCCGCCTCCAAGGCGCCAACAGTTTAGCACTGTCTTCGGTAATCTTCGGCGGACGAAGCATCCGTCATGGTGGACGGCAATTGTGCAGATCGCCTATTGGCACGACGAATCGGAATCTGATGAGAAATCGTTGCACGACATCTCGACTGCACCCGGCTGGAGAAGCCTGACTGCTAGTGAGCAGAGCGAAGCCCGGCAAGCGGCTCGCGAATTCCTGACTTGCTGTTCCGACTCCGAGCGGGAGCCGAATCAATCAACGAATTTCTCAGAGGCTGCCTACTACGCCTTAGCCTTGCATCGGCATGCGATTCGGAAGGACAGTCAGCTACGGACAGCGGTCGTTCAGAAATGGGTTCCTGTTGTGGTGGATTTCTTCAACAACGCTGAACCGAAGCACCAAGAGATGGTCGGCTTCATCTACAATCTGGCACCGGCACGCACGCTGAAGCGCCTTTTGGAGCACCTGCGTCGCGACGCGAAGGCGGAGGGATTCGGCTTGTCGCTTCGAGCTTTTGCGGGGTGCTGGAACCGGCGTTTGAGCACTGCCGTTATGCACTTCGCCGAGCGCTCGGTAGCGAATCCGCGCCTGTTCAGAAGCATCCTCTTCTTCATCGCTGAACACGATCCCGGCGCGGCGATCAAAACCATTACCCAGTGCATCCGGAAGGCGAGGCGCAACGGGTTACGATCATGGCACGTGCAGGCGTGTGTCAGCGTTGCTCTGTTGAAGTTCCCAAACCGGTTTTGGGATATGGCTTGGAGGCTGATTGAAGGGGCGTCCAGAGAGGATGCGACCCATTTCTTTCTACGAAACTCGGATGAAACTGACGAGCGGAGCAACTTTCTGGCTGGCCTGACCGAGTCGCAGCTAGGGGCGCTATACTCACGACTTCTAGCATTGTTCCCACCGGAGAAAACTCAATTATCCGATGGCAAGGCTCGCTTTCTCGGGCCGAGCGACCACATGCGGCGACTTCGTGATTCGGTCATTAGTCATCTCGTGTCGTTGGGCACTGAGGCTGCGCTACGCGAACTGCAAATGCTCATTGCGCATCAACCCGCAAAGCGACGCGAATACCTGATGTGGTTCTACCACAAGGCCCTGCATAATCGGCTCCGAAGGCTTTGGGCAATACATGTGTTGTCAGCCGGCGAGGTTCTTTCGCTAAGTCGCTCGCGTAACGCCCGGCTCGTAGAAACCGAGGATGATTTGCTCAATGCAGTTATGGAATCGCTGGAGCGCTTACAGCGGGAGATGAAGCTTGGCGGGCTGATCAGCGTTCACGACCTCTGGAACACGCCTGTGCGCCAGCCCGCGTCCCCCAAGGCGGAAGACTTTGTTTCGAGAAAGATCGCCGCTTGGTTGAGGACAGACCTTGGATCTGCTGTGATCGTGAATCGAGAAGTTCAGGTTGAAAGTTTGGGTAGCGGGCGGGTTGATCTAAAGATCCAAGCCTTAAGCAAGTCGGCAGTGAATCCACGTTCGCTAGTTGTGGTCGTTGAGGTCAAGCGTTGCAGCCACAAGGATGTGGCTGAGGGGTGTCAGACACAACTCGTCGAAGGCTATTTGAAACGCAACGACTGGACCCACGGTGTTTATGTCGTCGGCTGGTTCGGCGTTGCCTCTGCGCCTCAGGCTCGTTGGAGCACGATTGAGGAGGCAACTGCCTCTGTTGATGGGTGGGTGACTAGCGCGGCGCGGCAATCGGTTCATGTGATCGGTTTCGTTTTGGATTGCCGACTGAATGCGACTACCACGCCATCAACTCTCAAACGCAAAGGGAGGGCAACAGACGCCCGATAACCGTCCCCCAGCGATAACCTGTTCATGGTGGCTACCCTCGAACCGCTACTGCTGCGGATGCCTCGACTGCCGGTTAGCCCGCTCCCTACCGCACAGCCAGCGCGGAGAGGGGGATGATCGAGAGGACGCAGTCTTCCTTGCCGTGGGTGTAGATGACGTAGAGCTTGCCCTCGTGCTCGATGGCGGCGGGATAGGACCACTCGGTGTTGCCACCCACTTTCGTTTTCTTGTCATTCGCAGAACCCAGCAGCCGGCGCAACGGCGTTTGCTGGTGGCGGATTTTCCAGACGCGGCAGAACATGTCGCCGCCGGGCGCGGTGACGGCGATGCTCATCAGCGTCCGGCCCTGTTCGAGGTTGGCGGTGATGAGGTATTGCTGGCCCGTGCTGAGCCGGCCGCAGAGCGGCTTGCTTTGGGCGAGAGGGAAGTTGCTCGGCGATAGCGGCGTCCACGTGCGACCGCAATCCTTGCTGACGGAGGTGGGGGCGGTCTTGGCTCCTTTCGGCCGGCAGATGGCGATGAGCGTGTCGCCGCGCTCCAAGAACGTCGTCTCAGGGAAGAGCAGCGTCATCGCGTCGGGACGCGGGATTTGCACCGCGTCCCAGCGGGCGAAGTTGTCGCCGTGGCTGATGGCGACGGCGGCTTCGGTCCAGCCAAGTTCGCCGCCCATGATCCAGTTGCCGTCGCGCATCTTTCGCGGCGGCGTGAACGGGATGAAGCCGGGAATGTGGGCCTGCACCGGCTGCCACGTCTGCTTCGCTTCGTCGAGGTTGAAGATCTCCGTGCGCGGCACTTCCTTTTCCCATCGCGTGAAGAAGCCCCAGAGCTTGCCTTGATGCGGGAAGATGACGGGATGGTTCCACGATTCGCCGGCCAGCGATGGCGGCGCGATCCAGGTCGCTGCGGGTCCCCACGTCAGGCCGCCGTCGGTGGAGCGACGGCCGCGGAGCAGTTCGTCCTTCTCGTTGGCCTCGAACAGTGGGTGGTTGGCCCAACCGGCGTGGAGGACACCGTTGTGCCACGCGAGGGCCGGCTCGTGCAGGTAGTGGTAGCCACCGCGTTGGGCGCGCTCGACCTGCACGTGCGTCACCACGTCGAGGTCGCGCATCTCCTCGTAGGGCGGGAACGGGACCTTCACGTCCCACAACTGCAACGTGTCCGGGTCGGCGGCGAGTTCGACCGACGAGAGCCGGCTGAGCTTGGCGTCCTTGCCGGCGAGCACCAGCACGCCCCATTTGCCGAGCGCGAGCGTCTCGTCCTGCTTCATGGCCTTCTGGAACACCGAACTGATGTTCTGCTCGCCGTCGAAGAGCATGAACTCGGGGATGTTCACCTTTTTGAAACCGTGCTTCACCAGCCACACAGCGAGGCTGTCGCGCTGGCGGCCGGCGGACGGCGTCAGCACATAGACGACGCCGGGCCTGCGGCAGATGGCCTTGCCGCCGGTGATACTGAAGCGGACGAACTTCTTGCCGCGCAGCGCTGTGGGCACTTCATTTGCAGGATAATCACGGTCGAGGAACAGCTTCGCGCCGGGCACAAGCGTGTCGCCCTGGCCTTCGCCGAACTCGATCTCCGGCGCAGGGCCATCGAGCAACGGCACGCCGTCGGCGTTGGCGGATCGTTTGCTGGTTGTGGCAGTGTTGACGCCGCTGGCTTTGTTGACGCGAACGCGCAAGCGGCTCTTGGGCGAGGTGATCTTGCCGGTGAGCACATCGTCCTCGGTGAACGTGGCCATGAGAATCTCTTTGTCGCGCGTGCGTTCCCAATCATAGATGACGTAGATAAGGCCGTCCGCTGCCTGCACACCATCGGGATAGGAAACACCCTTGCGCTCGTCAAGGAGCAGACCGCCTTTCCAAGTGCGACCGTCGTCGTCGGAGAGATACGCCATCAAATGCGAGCGAGCCTTCTTGGCTTTTTCCGGTGGATTGTGCCGCACGAGCAGCAGCTTGCTGCTGGCGAGCCGGCGGATGAAGAAACGCGAAACCACATGCGGGATCGTGGACGGCGCGACGTCGCTCCAACTCTTGCCGCCGTCTTTTGAGATGCTCTCGCCGATGCCGTAGCGCGTGCGGACCAGCATCCAGAGCGAGTCATCCTTGTGCTGGATGATCATGTGCTCGTCGCACTGGCGATCTTTCGGGTCGGGAACGTTCGCCGAACCGATGAGTTTGAACGTCGCGCCGTGATCGGAGGATGCGATGACGCGCGAGCTGCCGTTGGTGAACCACACCGCCGCCGGCATCAACCAGCGGTCGTCAGCGACCACCGTTGGCTTGTTCATCATGATGCCCTCGAAAACCCGCCGCGGCACCGACCACTTCGCATCGGCCTTGCCCGACTCGGTTGTCGTGATGGCCACGCAGTCGGCCGGCCGGTTGTCGGGGCGTTGCGCCCAGAAAAGCCAGAGTTTGCCGTCGGGATCGTGCCATAGACAGGGATCGAACGCTCGCACCGGCCCGTCGCGGTCGGGGTCGAAGATGAGCGCGCGCTGCCACGTGTTGCCGTCGTCGCCGCTCGTCACGAGGATGATGTAGTTGTGTTTGTCCTCGGTGACGCCGCCGCCATACCAAGCGGCCCAGAGTCGGCCGTTGGCCGCGCGCTCAATGGCCGGAATGCCCTGGAACATCCGCGCCTCGTCGGCGTATTCGGGACCGGACTTGAGGATGAGGGGCGGCAACGGCGTGGCGGCCTGCGCGACGACGCAAAAAGCCAGGAGCGTGATGACAATGCTTTTCATATTTGTGGGCCGCAGTGTAACGGCCGGAAGAATGATTGCAACGGTATAGCCGTTTAGCCAAAGTAGTCGTCAAGCTCCGCGTGACGGTTCGTCATGAATGAGCATTACGCGGAGCGTGATGACTACTATGAGAACCATCGTCTTCGCATCCCTCCTCTTCACCGTTGTGGCGCAGGCGCAAATACCGGAGACATTCCAAAGACTCTGGAGCGATCCCGCTGTGGCCGGGCGCATCGAGCGCGACATCGAGAAGCACCGCAAAGGCGACGCGACCATCAAGGTCATCGGCAAGGATGGCAAGCCGCTGGCGAATGCGACGGTGGAGGTTCGGCAGCAGACGCACGAGTTTCTGTTCGGCTGCAACCTGTTTGTGCTCGACCAACTGCCCACGCCGGAGTTGAACGCGAAGTATGAACGTGCCTTCACCAACCTCTTCAACTTCGCCACGGTGCCATTCTACTGGCGCGACCTGGAGCCGGAACAAGGCAAGCACCGCTTTGCCGACGACTCGCCGCGCATCTGGCGTCGCCCGCCACCGGACCGGCTCGTGAAGTGGTGCAAGGCCAATAGTATCACGCCCAAGGGCCACGCGTTGATGTATGCGAAAAACAAGTTCATGCCCGACTGGACGGCCCACAACGACGCCGAGGCTTTCCGCCAGCAGGGCGCGAAGCACATGGCCGAGATCGCCGAACGCTACAAGCGCGACATACCGATTTGGGATGCAGTGAACGAGGAGATTCCACGCCGCGTCCACTTCAAGGAATGGCACGCGGTGCCGGATGACTATCTCGCGTGGTGTTTTCAGGAGGCGGGACGGCTGTTCCCGAAAGACGTGAAGTTGCTGATCAACGACGGCCAACTCCAGGCCCACTACGGCACCTACGACTACATGGCGCTGGTGAAGGAGTTGTTGCAGCGCGGCGTGCGTGTTGAAGGCATCGGCATGCAGTTTCATGTCAGCCGGGACTCCTTGCTCAGCGGCAAACTCTACCCGCCGGGTCACCTTCAGGACGTTTACGGGCAACTCGGCCGGCTCGGCTTGCCGCTCTACATCACCGAAATCACCGTCCCCGGCGTCGGCGAGAACGGCGCGGAGCTTCAAGCCGCCATCGTCGCGAACATTTACCGCCTCTGGTTCAGCACGCCGGCGATGGCGGGCGTGACGTGGTGGAACCTCGGCGACGGCACCGCCTACGAGAACGAGAACAAAGCCCTCGGCGGCCTGCTCGACGCGGAGATGAATCCAAAGGCCGCCTATCGTGCGCTCGACAAGCTCATCAACCACGACTGGAAGACGCGCCTGACGCTCAAGACCGACGCCAGCGGCAAGGCCAGCTTCCGCGGCTTCTGCGGAACGTATGGCTATGAGGCCGATGTCTGCGGCAAGAAGTCGGCAGGCGTGTTCCGTCTGCAACGCGACGCGAAAAACCACATCAGTATCAAACCATGAAGCTCAGTCACTTCTGCCAACTATCTGCGCTTGTTCTTGTCACGTATGCAGGAGCCGCCGAACCGGTCGTGCCGCCGCCTCCGCGCGAGGCGCTCGATGTGTCGTTGCTGCCGCCCGTCGTCATCACTGCGCCCGGCGCGGAGTTTCAAGACGAGGTGCGGCACGGCGCGATGATCCTTGGCATGGACCGCACGCCGAAGGGACGCATCTGGGGCTGTTGGAGCGGCAACGGTGACAAACCGGATGCCTACTTCCTACTCGCCACCAGCGACGACGGTGGCGCGACATGGTCAAAGCCGCGTCTTGCCGTCGGCGCACCCGACCCGACCGGCAAGCCGCAGCGCCGCGCGCTCGTCGGCAACGTCTGGACTGATCCGCTTGGCCGCGTCTGGCTGTTCTTCGACCAAAGCCTCGTCGGGTTCTTCGATGGACGCGCCGGAAGCTGGTATATGCGCTGCGACAATCCCGACGCCGCCGAGCCGGTGTGGTCGAAACCTGTGCGCATCGCCGACGGTTGCACGCTCTGCAAACCGACCGTGCTCAAGAACGGCGACTGGCTCCTACCGGTCGCGCTCTGGACGCGCGACAAGATCAAGCCGCTCACGTTCCGCGATGCTTATCACGACCTCGACCCGAACCGCATGGCGAACGTCTTCGTTTCGACCGACCAAGGCAGGACATGGACGCGGCGCGGGGGCGTGGCGTTCCCGGAGAGCGATTTCGACGAGCACATGATTGTGGAGTTGCGCGACAGCCGGCTCTGGATGCTCGCGCGGACGAAGTATGGTATGGCGGAAAGCTTCTCGCCGGACAAAGGACGCACGTGGACCGAGCCGAAGCCGGCGGAGATCAAGAACGTCAGCGCGCGGTTCTTCATCCGGCGGCTGGCGTCGGGCCGGTTGCTGCTGGTGAAGAACGGGCCGACCACGGAGCGCCTGCCGAAACGCTCGCACATGTCGGCATTCCTCTCCGACGACGACGGCAAGACGTGGCGCGGCGGCCTGATGTTCGACGAGCGCGCGAGCGTGTCGTATCCGGACGGTTTCCAGACGCCCGACGGTCTTATTCACATCCTTTACGACTGGAACCGCCACACCGACGCGGAAATCCTGATGGCGAAGTTCCGCGAGGAAGACGTGCTGGCCGGCAAGTTCGTTTCGCCCGACGCCAAGCCGCGCTTCCTCGTCAACAAGGCGATCGGCCCGAAACCGAAGCCCGCGCCTGTCCGCATCATCCTCGACACCGACATGTCGGGCGATTGCGACGACGCCGGCACGCTGGCGCTGCTCCACACGCTGGCCGACCGCGGTGAGTGTGAACTGCTCGCCGTCGTCACCAATCGCAAAGACAAGACCAACACCTCGGCCGCCGCCGTGGACGCCATCAACATCTATTACGGCCGGCCGAACATCCCCATCGGCACCGACAAGGTCGGCCCGACCGATCTTCAGCGCACGAGCACCTACACGCGCGCGTTGCGCGACGAGTTCCCGCACGACGCCAAGCCCGACGACCAGATGCCCGACGCGCTCGACGTGTATCGCCGCGTGCTTGCCGCTCAACCCGACGACAGCGTGACCATTTGCAGCGTCGGCGCGTTCTCCAACCTCGCCGAACTCTGGCGTCGCGAACCAGCGCTGGTGCTGACGAAGGTTCACCGGCTCGTCGTGATGGGCGGCGAGTTCCCGACCAGCAAGCGGCCGGAGACAAACGTCCGCACGCATCGCGAGGCCGCGCGGTTCGTCGCGGCGGAATGGCCCACCGAGCTTGTCTGGCACGGCTGGGAAGTCGGCAACGTCCTCATCACCGGTGCGGCGCTGAAACAGACGCCGAAGAACAATCCCGTCCGGCGCGCCTACGAACTGAAGCCATTCGGCAAACGCCCCGCCATTGAGGGCGGCCAGCCGAGCTGGGACCAAGGCGCGGCGCTCTACGCCGTGCGCGGCGCGGCGCCGGAGTTCTGGAGAGCCGTCCGCGGCGGCCGTGTGGTCGTGGATGAGGACGGTGTGACGACATGGGAAACTGGCCCCATCACCCGCCACTACTACGCGAAGATCAAAGGCGAGCCGGCGAAGCTCGCCGCCGTCATCGAGTCATTGATGATCCAGCCACCGAAGCAACGCCCGGCGGCGCAACCCAAGTAACGCTACCATGAAATCCTTGTCTCTCGTTCTCCTCACGTTTGTTGCCGCCGTCTCCGCTGCCGACGACAACACCGGCTTTGCCAACTGCGACTTCGAGCAGGGCGTCGCGGGATGGGGCGTGTGGTATTCCGACGACCGCAACACCGTGATGACGCGCTATCCGCATGCCGCCGACAGCGCGGTGGCGCATGGCGGGCGGCAGTCGCTGAAGATCATCGCGCCGGATGAGAACGGCTGCGCGTTCGTGTCGCGCAGTTCGACGACGATGAAGGCCGGCGCGCGCTACGAGGTGGGCTACTGGTTCCGCAAGTCGGCGGAACTCGACGAGCGCGCGTTTCACGTGCGGTTCAACTTCCGACCGGTGGACAAAGCGAAGGCCGACTGGAAGATGAAATCGGTCGAGCTGTTGCCGACGCGCCGCAAGATGGAGGGCGAGTGGCAATACCGCGGCGGCTACGTGCGCGTGCCAAAGGACGCCGGCTCGCCGGCCTCCATCGGCCTTTATCTCAGGGAAGCGCGCGGGACGATCTGGATTGATGATGTGCAGATTCGCGAGGTCAAGGTCGGCGAGAACGTCATCGCGGACCTGTGGGTCTATGATCCGTATCGCGTGGAGTTGGGCGCCGCGCCGCTGAAGAAGTTCGGCGCGCTGAAGGAGCGCAACGATCCGATCCTCGCCCGCGCGGCGCGCTACAACGAGACGCTGGTGAAGTCGGCGTTCGTGAAAGAAGACGTGCGCCGCTGCCTGCGCATCCGGCAGTCCTGTCCCGACGCGGACAAGCTCGGCGCGCGGATTGAGCAGGCGGAGGAGAAGCTGGCGAAATTCTATCGCGCTTACGGTGAAGCGTTCCTCGACCTGAAGAACGCCGCGAAAGCCGAGGCGTTCGACAAGCAAGCCGCCGCGTTGAACGCCGAACTCGAATCGCTCGGCAGTGGCGCGAAACGCGCCATTGCTGACGCCACGGAGCGTTGTCGCGCCGCAGGGCTGCGTTGGCGTCCACCGCCCGCGTCGTTGAAAGCCGGGCTGCCAGCGATCAGCGGAAACGGTCGCGTCAACCAGATCATCTACGCCAACCGCAGCTCGTCGGAGTTTCAGGAACTGGAGAAGCCGCTCTGTCTTGACCCGGTCCACAGCACCAGCGTCGGCGGCCCGCGCAGCGACAAGCCGGGCCACTACGATTGGTCGAGCTACGAGAAACAGTGGGATTCGATTCGCGCCTCCGGCATTCCGAAGAAGAGCTGCCTGTTGCTGTTCATGACGCTACACGACGGAAGTTGGGCGCCGAAGTGGCTGCTCGACCGCGCGAAGGACGACCCGGAAATCCTGCACGTTGTTCCGCCGGGCGACAAGCTGTCGAAACGTTCCACCGGCACGGCGCAACTCAACTGGTGGCATCCGGCGGTGCGCGACTATGCGCGCGAGATCGTCAGCAACATGGGGCGCACGTTCCGCTCGCGCGACGACTACCTGTTCTACGAGTTTCAGTGGGAAGCCTACGGACCTTACGTCGCCACCGAGAAAGGCCAGCGCGAGGTCGGCTACGGCAAACACGCCGAGGCGGACTTTCGCGCGTGGCTGAAGAAGAAATACGGCGACATCACCGCGCTGAACCGCCGCTGGGGCGCGAGCTACGCGTCGTTCGACGCCATCCAGCCGCCGCCCGACCGCTATGTCGTCGAGCGCCGCCGGGCGGAGCCGCTCGCCGCCGAATGGGAAGCCTGGCGCGAGGCGAGCTATGAGGACTGGTGCCGGCTGATTTATCGCGCGTGGAAGAAGAGCGATCCGGCCAAACCTGTCTTTGCCGACAACAGCAACCTGTTCCGCAGCTTCAACATGCCGAACCTCGCCGACACGTGCGACATGATGGGGTTCCACAACAGCGGGCGGACGTTCATGCCGACGCTGATGTTGCTCAACAGCATCAGCCGCCACAACGGCCACAAGCCCATCGCGCAATACGAAAACTTCTGGGGCGTGCAGGAGGACCACGACCGGATGTATGAGGAACTGCCGCGCCGCCACGGCACGCAGAAGCACATCTTCCGGATGACGGCGTGGAACACGTTTCTGCAGGTCTGGTGGTATTCCTACACGGCGGCGGAGTATCTCACGCACTACGACGGCAACTACTTCGACCCGGCTTACGCGCTCACCACGCTGCGCTACCGCAGCGCCGCGATGCCGGTTTATTTCCAGAAGTTCAAGCGGCTCCAACGCGCATTGCTCGACAGTCGCATCGTCGCGCCACGCATCTGCGTGCTCGCGCCGACCGCCTCGATGCGGAACAATTTCCCGGCTGGCGCGTCGCAGACGGAAATCTACGACCTCTTCTGGGAACTCTATCCGCGCAATTACCACTTCGATCTGGTCCACGAAGAATACTTTCTCGATGGCCGCGCGCGGCTCGATGACTTCGATGTGCTCGTGCTGCCGTATGCGCTTTACCTCGACGATCGGCTGCAAAGCTCGATCGCCAAGTGGCTCAACGCCAAGCCACGCCTGCTCGTCAACATCGGCCCGTTCGGCATCTATGATGAGCTCGGCCACGACTCAAGCAAGCTTGTCAACGCGACGCTCCCCGGCCGTTCGCTCAAACTGGAGTTTCCCGACAAGAAGCGATGGGAGTGGGTGGACGGTTCTGCGAAGTCCGGCGACGTGATCGAGAGTCA
Organism: Verrucomicrobiia bacterium; assembly: GCA_041667205.1. Taxonomy (GTDB): domain Bacteria; phylum Verrucomicrobiota; class Verrucomicrobiia; order CAIQCK01; family CAIQCK01; genus CAIQCK01. The sequence continues at coordinate 51,363 of JBAYFL010000016.1, forward strand.
GGTCGGTCCGTCGAAAGTGCTCGCGTTGCTCAAGCCGTTCGCACAATTGAAGGCCACCCGCGGGTTTGCAGACAAGCTGGTGACGCAAATCGAAGCCACCACCGATCGCGTGGCCTGCGACGACAAGAACGCACTCGAACTCATCCTGCGCCAGCAGGGCAGCACGCGTTACCTCTGCGCACTCAATCCGGACCAGGACGCCGCGGCGGAGAGCACGGTGCGTGTGAAAGGCACGTTCAAGTCCGTCACCGACCTTGACTACGAGGGCGGCTTCCCCGTGGCATCGCGCATCGAGGCGGGACACACCGTCTTCCCGCTGCGACTGGAACCGGGCGAAGCGACCATCATCCGGCTAAGCCCGTAAACCACGACTGCGACGATTGCCTGCTTGATTTGTAGCCGCTTCTTTTTGAAGATGCGCCCATGAACACGACCACCCAAGTTTCCCGCCGCAGTTTCCTCCAATCCAGTGCCGCTGTGATCGCTGGTTGTTGTGTTGCCGCCCAGTCCAAGGACGAGCCGTCGTCGAAGCGCAAAGTCATCGTCGGCGCGCATCCGTGGGTCTATGCAGCCACGCAGCCGAAATACGACATCACGCCCGTGCTGCCGCAGATCTTCGCCGACATGAGTTACGCGGGCATGGACTGCATTGAGCTGATGGGCAACGCGCTGCTGCCTGACGACGCCGTCGAGCGCATTGGCGAGCTTTCGCGAAAGCACAAACTCCCCGTCATCGGAGCCTCCTTCGGCGGCGCGATGTGGGACCGCGCCAAACATCAAGAGGTCCTCGACGAGGCTGCCAAGATGATTCCGCGGCTCGCAAAGCTCGGTGGGCGCACGCTCGGCACGTCGGTGGGCGCGGTCAAGTGGGGGAAGAAGGTTCTCAAGACACCCGAACAACTCGACGCGCAGGCCGAGTTGTTGCGAAAGATCATCGCCATCTGCGAGAAGAACGGCGTCGTGTTGAACCTTCACAATCACACCTACGAAGTTGAAAACGAGTTGCATGACCTCAAAGGCACACTCGCGCGAATCCCCGGCGTGAAGCTTGGCCCCGACTTGAACTGGCTCGTGCGCGGCGGCGTGGACCCCGTCGCGTTCATCCGGCAATATGGCAAGCAGATTGTCTTTCTGCACCTGCGCGACCAGAAAAAGGATGGCCGCTGGTCGGAGGCGCTCGGCGAGGGTGACATGGACTACGCCGCCATCGCCGCAGCGTTGCGCGAGATCAACTTCGCCGGCGACGCCATCATCGAGCTTGCCCACGAGCGCGACTTCAAGCCAACACGCCCGTTGCGCGAAAGCCTGAAGATGAGCCGCGAGTATGTGCGGAAGGTGCTGGGTTGTTAAGAGAAACAACCATGAATCGTCGAACCTTTATCAAGACTGTTGGTAGTGCGACCGTTGGTGGGATGCTGCTGCCTGATGCAAGAGCTGCCGCGAGCGTGCCGTCGTATCTCAAAAATCACGCCGACCTCTATGCGAAAGACCCCCACGTGGCGGCGCTGGCTTGGTTCAAGGAGGCGAGGTGGGGATTGTTCATGCACTACGGCCTCTATGCGCTGCTGGGCCGTGGCGAGTGGGTGATGTATCGCGAGGCAATCCCGGTGGCGGAATACGAGAAGCTCAAGGCGCAGTTTCGCGCGGAGAAATTCGACGCCGACTTCATCACCGACATGGCCTGCGAGGCGGGCATGCGCTACGTCAACATCACCTCGCGCCATCACGACAGCTTCTGCCTGTTCGCGTCCAAGCTCTCCGATTACACGAGCGTGAATAGCGCCGCCAAGCGCGACCTCGTCGGCGAACTGGCCGAGCAGTGCCGCAAGAAGGGGCTGGGCCTGTTCCTCTATTACTCCTACGGGCTGGACTGGCGGCATCCCTATTATTATCCGCGCAAGTTCGCCCCGATGGCGCGGCCGGACTACAAGACGCCGGAGCCAAGCTACAAGTGGGAGAAGGACGAGGATTTCTGCCACTACATCGAGTTCGTCCACGGCCAGATCAAGGAACTGCTCACCAATTACGGCCCGCTTGCGGGCATCTGGTTCGACCCGATTATGACCTTCTACGCGCGGCCGGACCTCTTCCCAATCCGCGAGACCTACGCGATGATTCGCCGTTTGCAGCCGCAGACGCTGGTCTGTTTCAAACAGGGCGCGACCGGCACGGAGGACTTTGCCGCGCCGGAGCGGACCGGCCAGTCGTTGGCCGAGCGCGTGCGCAAGCAGTTCGGCGACGAGAAGGCGAAGGTCGCCGCCGCCGCGTGGGAATCGAACAAGAGCAAGCACAACGAAATCTGCGACACGCTTCAGCCGCACATGTGGGGCTATGTCCAGAAGGACGACGGCGCGCATCTCGACGCGGACGAAGTGTTGCGGCGGCTGAGCTACGCGTTCTACCAGAACTGCAACTTGGTGATGAACACCGGTCCGTTGCCCGACGGCTCGATTCATCCGGTGGACGTGAAGACGCTCAAGGAAGTCGGCCGGTGCGTCCGCGACAAAGGCTGGCCCGCGCCAGTCGCGCCGCCGCCGCCACCCGCAGACAAAGGGAAGGGGAAGAAAGACAGACGCGGGGCGGCGACTCAGTAGGTTCCGCTGCGGCTTGCGGTTCAGCCCGTTGCCAGCAGTCGCTTCAGCGCCGGATAATCAATCTTCGAATTGTGGCGCTTGTCCACCGGCAGCCGCTTCAAAACGCGGACCTCGTCGAGCGCGGCCCAGCGCAACGATTTCTGCAACGGCGCGAGAGCGACCGGGCCGGCTTGCGCCTGCAACTCAAGCGCAAGCAGACGCCGGCCATTGTGCGAGACCACCGCTGCGCGGTGCACGCCGGGATGCTGTGAAGCGGCGCATTCGACGGCGAAAGGATAGAGCGGGCCGCGCACGTCGGCGATGCGCGCCGCACAACGGCCCAGCAACCACAGCCGTCCACGCGCGTCGAGATAGCCGGCGTCTCCCGTGCGATGCCAGACTTGGCCGTCCACGACGAACTTTGTCTCCTCGTTGCCGCGACCGTGCAAATAGCCAGCGAGCACGTGTTCGCCGGCGACGACGATTTCGCCCGGCTGGCCGGCGGGCAACGTCATCGCGGCAAATCGGCCGGCCTCGAATGGGCCGAGTAGCGTCCCCCAGCAGTCGTGCAGAATGCGGAGTCGGATTTCGGGAATCGGCAGCCCCGCCAGCAACCCGCGGCCGCCGATCATCGCAGCAATGTCTTCGGCGGTCATCTCGCGCCGCGAAACATGCGCAATCGGCTCAGCTTCGGTGGAGCCATAGACCGCCACGATCTCCGCCTGGGGCGCCATCGCTTGAAGTTTGTCGAGCAACCGTGGGAACACCGGCGCGCCGCCCGTAAAGACTTTCTGGAAGCCGGGCATCGTTTGTCGGCGCGAGAGACAGAAGTCCGCCAGCCGTTCCAGCAACGCCGGCGAGGCCACCGTGCTCGCGGGCCGATGGACCGCAAGCTGCGCCAACACACGCGCCGGCTCGATGGCGCCAGGAAACCGTAGGTCGGCGTCGGGAATCAGGCTGGTGACACCGCTGGCAAGATTGGACAGCATGAAGATCGGCAGCGTCACTAGGTCGGCGTCGCCCCCGCGCAAACCAAGCGTTCGCTCCAACACGCGATGCTGCGTTCGTAGAAAACCGTGCGTGCGCAACGCGGCCTTCGGCTGGCCGGTGCTGCCGCTCGTGAAGGTGAGCAGCGCGCCCGTCTCCGCGTTGACGGCGGCGATTTCGTCGTCCGGCTCCAGCGCCGCCGCCCGCCGCAGCGGCACCGCGCCGGGCAGCGCCGACCCGATGACGAGTTTCAGCGCAATGCGACGCAGCGCCGGCGACACGAGCCGCAATAGATGCGCCCGCGGGCAGGCGATGAACGCTCGCGGTGCTTGCAGCGCGCAACACTGCTCCATGTGCTCGCGGCCCGCTGACGGGTCCAGAAACATCGCCACCGCGCCGAGCCGGAACAGCGCGATCAACACTTCGTAAAGCTCCACTGACATCGGTTGGAACACCAGCACCGCGTCGCCTGCTCTGACGCCTTCGCGCCGCAGCAGCGCAGCCGTCTGCCGCGCGTGGCGGTCGAGTTCCGCGAATGTCACGGAGCGATTCCGGCCGCGGCGTGTCTCAATGACCGCCGGCTGGTCGGGCCGCGCGGCGGCTTGGTCGCGGAGGATTTCGGCGAGGTTCATGGCCGCAGCGGTTTGGCAAAAAGCGCGTAACGGCGCATCGTGCGCGCGTAGTGGTCGCTGATGTTACGGGAGCGGTTGGTCTCGTGCATCAGCGCGTGGATGGCGCGCTGGTAGCCCAGTTCGCGCGCGATGCGTTGGGCGCGGGCCATGAGCAGCCCGCCGAGACCGAAGCCGGTCCACGCGGGCAACACGGCGAGGCTTTTGAGGACGGCGGTGTCTATCGTCTGCCCGCGCGCCGCCTGCAACATGTCGGGCACGGTGAAAAGAAAACCAACCGCCTGTCCCTGCGCCTCGGCGATCTGCACCAACTCTGGCCGCACCGCGCGTTCGAGCTTGCGGAACTGCGTGATGAACTCCGCCTCCGCCATTGGCGTGTAGAGGAAGTTGTCGCCAAAGCTCGCGATTGAAACGGCGTAAATCCGTAGCAGCTCGTCCTCGAACTCCGCCAGCTTCATCGCGCGCAACTGCACTCCGCGGGCCGCGACGCGCCGTTCCAGTTCCGGCAGGCGCGAATCGTCGTGGGCCAGGTCGGGCACCAGCGCCGACGTGTAGTTGGCCAGCGACGTGAAGCCTTGCGCGACAAAGTGGCCCGGCCAGTCGTCGGGGTTGTCTGGTTCGAGGAAAAACGCCGGCTCGCTGCCCCGCTCGGTCAGCCAGCGGTAACGCCGCCAGGTGTTGCCATCCATCGGCGCGACGGCCAGCGTGCAGTCCCGCGCCGCCAGCTCGCGGCACGCGTGCGCCAGCAACTCGCGTGCGGCCTCGCCGTCGCGCACGGCGTAGTGGCCGATCAAGCCAAGGCGGTGGCCGGGATATGGCGGCGTGTTCCGCCACCAGAGCGAACAACGCCCGCAAGCGCGTCCATCGCCGTCGAGGAGCCGCCAATGCGCATCCGGCGCGTGGCGCGCCAGGTCCCCTGCATCCATCACCGGCAGCGTGTCATCGGCGTCGAGTCGCGCGAGTTCGTCGGGGGATTTGATTTCGATGAAACGATGCATGGAAGTCACTCGATGGTTTTTGACCACGGCTCCAGATAAGTGATGATGCCAAACGCCATCGCCGACGCGAGCGCGGCGATGGTTCCCTGTCGCAGCCAGCGCGGTGGATCGGCGGGGCAGCAGCGCAGCGACGGTTGCCAAAGCGCGAACGCACCGACGGCCGAGACCAGAATCGCGAACGCCCACGCTGTCAGCGGCCAGAGGTTCGCGTTGTGGCGCCACACGACGAGGTAAGGAATCGCCAGCGCCACGTAGCCGAGTGCCACGGCTTTGACGACTGCTGCAAAAAGCGCGCGGCCTTGTTTGCCGTCGGCGAACGACGCCAGCGCGATCAGGCCCAAGTTGGCGCTGTAACCGACGCCGTAAGCGTAGATCGTGTTGACGGTGCCGATGACTTGCGACAGGCAGAGCCAGAACAACCCGACGCCGCCGACGGCCGCGATGGCGTGAATCGTGTGGCGTTGCGGGGCGCTTGCGAGCCGGCGGCACAACAACGAGTAAACCATCGCCGTCGCCAGCGGCGCGGTCAGCCAATGCACTCCGCCGACCGCCCAAGCCACATACAACACCAACGCCGCGCCGATGACCGCGCTTTGCGTCAGCCGCGTCGTTCGCCGCCACCAGCACAGGCACGCGACCAGTCCGGCCAGCACCGCCGCGCGCACGCCCAATTCCAGCGGCGTCAACTCCAGCATCCGCACCAGGCACACATAGCTGGCCAACGGCACGAACAGGTTGTCCAGCCCGCGCCACGCGATGGCCTCCATCAACGTCAGAATCAATCCCATCACCGCGGCGATGAGCACGCACTCCCACCGGCCGGCGTTGGAGCCGAGCAGCAACGTGAGGTGCGCCGCCAAAAACGCCACGATGAAAAACGCCGCCGAGCCTTCGACACTTTTCCAGCCTTCGTCGGTCTCGTAGCGCGCGAAACCGTAGCGGCGACCGATCACCGCGGCCATCATGTCGGCCAGTGTCAGAATCATCACCGGCACGCAGAACAGCACCGCGTCGCCGCGCGCGAGCGCGAACAGAAACGCCACCGCGAGCGGGAAGACCAGTTCGCCCCACGACTCGCGCTCTACGCCGCCAAGCACGCCGCCGAGCCGCGCCTTCAGCGCCGGCACAAACCGCACCGATCCCAGCATTAGTGCCGCGAGCGCGGCCAGCGCCCATACGGGCCAGATGTCGCGAAACAGCCACGGGAAACTCAGGCACACCAGACCCATGACGACGTGGACCAGCTTGCGCGCCACCTCGGGATGCCACGCCCAGCGGCGTTGCGCGACGCCGACGGCGCACATCAGCGCACCGAGAATCGCCAGCACCAAGCCCATCGCCACCGGTGTTGGCATCATGGCAACACCTCCTCCACTACGAGCCGGCTGTAGAACCACGCCTTGTCCTCCGCAAACAACCGCGCCGCCAATTCCTCCAACGACCGCAGCCGGCCCGCCAATGATTCCGGCCGCCGCCGCGGCGCGAGCATGTTCCAGTAAGCGAGCCGCGCGCCGGGCCGGCCCGCGCGCGCCAGCCGCTCCAACAATACGCGATAGTTTTCCTCCGACATGTATTCGAACATGTCGCTGAGATTGAAACGGTCCAGACACCGGTCACCGGCTTCCGACAAAAACTCCTCCAGCGACTGGCAACGCCATTCCAACCGGCTGAGGTTCGAGCGGATCGCCTCGAAGTTCTCCGGCCTCAGCGCAAATGGCAGCGCCGTCTTGTGGCGGCCGGTGAGAATCCATTGCAGATAGGGATTCTCCGCCGGATCGAGCGCCGTCAGCGCGTGGCGCGTGCGCTCCAAAATCCGGCCGGCCACGCCACCCTCGACGTAGCGGAAGAAACTCGGATCGCGCCCCAGCCGGCCCATGACGCCACGGGAGAAGAACAAGTGGAACAACAGCCGCCATCGCCACGTGTCCCACTCCCCGCGGTAGAACGCCTCGCGCTCCTGGCGCGCGCCGCCGCGCAGCAGCCGCTCGACGGTTGAGCGCGAGTGGACCAGCGGCAACACGCGATTGCGAAACAGCGCGAAATAGCGCTCGAACCGGCCCGCGCCGCCAATGCCGCCAGCGATGGCGTCAGGCTGGCCGTCCCAAAACGCGCGCGTCTCCGCCACAAGCTGCGGGCGACAACGGCGGTAGAGTTCGTCGCGCCGCGCGCTGGGCGTCGAGCCGACGAGTTCCAGCAGTTCGGCGTGGTTTAACTCGAGATATGCCGCCACGCGCAGTTCCAGGCAGGCCAGTTGCGCATGGCTTAGGTCCAGCGCGACGACGCGCCGCGGGCCGCGGCTGACCATCGCCAGCGCGTTGTCGCCGGCCGACGCGATGGCGAGGCAATCGTCGCCGGGCCGGATGTCCAGCGCCGACAGCAAGACGTCGGCGTCCTCCCAGCATTGGGCGTAGCGGATGCCGGAAAAATCGGCGCGATTGGCGATTTCACTTCGCATGGTCCGTCTCCGTGTTGATCTGCCGCACCGCGCCGGTGCTGCCGTTCATCTCCACGATGTCGCCGTCGCGCAGCCAGCGCGTGAGGCCAGCGATGGACACGACGGCGGGGATGTTCATCTCGCGCGCCACGATCGCCGAGTGCGATAACAAGCTGCCCCGTTCCACCAGCAGCGCCGCCGCCGCCGGGAAGAGCATCACCCACCCGGGATCGGTCCGCTCGGCCACGAGAATCTCGCCGGGCCGCAGCAAGGCATTGCGCGGGTCGCGCACTACGCGCACCGGGCCGCGCACGATGCCGGGACAGCAGCCGATGCCGCGCCGCTCGGTCGCATCCGTTGCCGCGACGGTCTGCATCACCGGCAGGAAAAGCTGGCCGTGATGGACCACGCCGCGCGTCTCGAAACGATCCGCGGGCGGCGCGGCCTGGCGATGGCGCTCGAATTCCGCCTTGCGCAACGCCACCAGCGCGCGCAGATCCGTCGTCGTGGCCGTGCCTTCGATGAAGCCGAGCAGTTCGTCCAACTCGATGTAGAAAATGTCACGTGGCGATTCGATCAACTCCATCGTGTGGAAGCGGCGGCCGACTTCGAGGAACACGCGGCGCACCCGACCGAAAAGGCGCGTGCGCTCGAAGCGAAGGTTCTCCCGGTCGCGAACGCGGCTGCGCGCCTGGCGCAGCACCCAGCGGAAGAGCGCGCGGCGCAACGGTTGCCGTGCGAGCGCCATGCGCCAGCGTTCCTCGGCACGGCGTCGCAATTCACTCTCGACGGTCGAAGGCAGCGCGTCGGGCCGTTCGCGGAAGCGTTGCGCAAGCTCGCCCACCGAGCGCAGCAGCAGCAACGGGTCGTCGTGCAGCGTCGGGCTTTCGAGCTTCAGCTCGTCCAAACAACGGTCGCCGAACTTCGCGAGGTAGGCTTCATACGCCGCGCGAAACTCCGGCCGCGACGCCATCGCCGTTTGAATGGCTGGGAGCGGACCGTTTCGCAACGCCTCGACCCACGCGACATCGGCGGCGGCGAGCCGGGCCATCTCGCGAATCCGTTGCGGCGGCTCGGCGCTGACGATGCCGCCTTCGCCGCAAAGCAGTTCGTTTTGCAACGAGCCGGCTGGGTCGCCGCACCACGTTTCCGCCAGCCGGCGCAGCAGGCCGTAGTGGATCATCGCGAAGAAGTCGTTCACAATCGGCGCGTCCCAACGCGTGAGCAGTTGGTGTTCGAGGCCGCGGTAGTAGGCGGCGAGTTCGTCGGGGCGCATGTCCTCCAGCGCGGGCCGCGGTGGCGCGAGCGCGTCGTCGAGCCGCCGGTAAAACCGCCGGATGAGCGCCGGCAGCCGCGCGTGGTTGATGATGAGGCCGGCGACGGTGAGCGCCAGGTGCGCGCTGTCGGCCAGCCGGTCGCGCCAAGTGGCGCGTTCGAGGCTGGTGACGATGCTGCCGGGCAGACCCTCCTTGACGCCCATCATTTGCTCCATGAAGCGGCGGTTGACACGGAAACCCGGCAGCAGCGCCAGCATCCGATACCAGTTCAGCAGGTTGTAATAGACCCGGCCGCGGATGAGGCCGAGCATGTTGCGAAAGGTGTTGTCGTGCGCCGCGACCGCCGCCGCCGGCACGCCCATGAGCCGGCAAAACTGGCGATAGACTTCCTCATAAGCGCGCCGCGCGAACGAGAACGTCAGCGGCGTCGTCACGCCGCTGTAACTTTCGGCGATGTTGCTGTTGTCCCAGAGATTGAGCACGCCGTCGGGGTCGGCGACCGAGGCGATGGAAGTGATCGGACGCGATTGGAGCAGGCTGAGCCGCCCGCCCTCGATGGCCCACTCGATGTCCTGCGGCCTGCCGAACCACCGGCCGGTCTGGCGCGCGAGTTCCGCGACGGCGCGCACCTGCTCGTCGGTGAGTGCGGGCTGGCTGGCGTCGGCGCCGGGAAGGACGACGTTGCTCACGCCTTCGGGGCGGGCGGGATCAAAGCGCGAAGCCGTGCGTTTGCAGACGATCTCGCGCTTGAGGATGTTGCCATCGCGGTCCACGTGCCACGTATCCGCATCGGCGTCGCCCGCGACGAGCGCGTTGCCAAGGCCATACACTGCCGCCACCACCGCCACGCCGCGCCGGCCGCTGACCGGGTCGGCGCCAAACGCCACGCCGGCGCGGTCGGCGTTGGCCATGCGTTGGACGAGCACCGCGGGCGGACGCGGCGGTTGCGTGAGGCCGCGCTCGCGGCGGTAGGCGAGAATCCGCTCGCTGAAGCCGGAGCGCCACACGGCAGCAGCTTTGCCGGCGACATCGGCGGGCGCGACAAACAGGAAACTGTCGAGTTGCCCTGCGAAGGAATGTTGGGCGCTGTCCTCGTCGCCGGCGGAGGATCGCACGGCAACGCGCTCGCCGCCGGGACAAAGTCGGACGAGAGCGTCGGCGAGTTCGGCGCGCCAGGCGTCCTCGCCGGCATCAAACGCCTCCGGCAGCAGGACGAACCACGGCGGAATCGGCAGGCTCGCGCCTTGCAGCGCCGCCAGCGCGCCAGCTTTGCCGCCGAGCGTTTCGTCGCCGCGGAGGTTGTCGGGCCAGGCGATGAATCTCATGGCGTTACTCCACTAACGGCGCGCAAGCAGCGGCACGGCGCCGAGCATCAGATACAGGGACAGCGTCCAGACGCCGGCCATCAGTTCGATTCGTTTCGCGCGCGGCGTCTGCGGCTGGCGAAGAAACTGCCAGCACACGAACGCCGAGGCGAGCCAGACGCCGCCGAGCACACCGAGCGCCGGCGCGACGAACCGGATGCGGCTTGCGGCTGCCCAAGCGCAGAGCGCCGTCAGCGCCATCGCGCCGAGCCACGCCGCCACGGCGCGGTGGCGGCCCCAAAGGAAACTGTAGGTTTCAACGCCGCGTTCCTCGTCGCCGGGGGCGCGGATTTTGCGGCCGATCTCGATGACCATGCCGTTGAAAAAGCTGACGATGAGGAACCAGAACAAACCCGGCGGCGGCTCGCCGCGGCTCCCGGCCCAGTCGCAGGCGGTGGCGTAGAAATCAATCAGCGGCATGATCAACATGTGCGTCCACATGTAGGTAATCGGCCGCGCCTTCAGCCAGTCGCGGACGAAGAACTCCTTGCTCATCAGCGCCAAGTAAAGCCAGACGCCCAGCAACACCGGCACCTGCCGCGGCGCGTGCCACCAGCCCGCCGCCAACTGCACGATCCCCGCGAGCGCGAAAAGCCAGCCAAGTTCTCGCAGCTTCACCAGTCCGCGCGGCACGGGTCGGTAGGGCCGGTAACGCGAATCTTCCTCGAAATCTTTGAACTCGTCGGCAATGCGCAGTTGCAGGAAGAAAAGCAGCGAACTGACGAACGCGCCGACAACCGCGCCCGTTGTGGGCGCCGCCTCCGGGCCGCGCAGCAACGCCGAGTAACTGACGCCGGAAAAACTGAACGCGGCGATCAGCGGGCCGTGTTGCAGCAGCGGAAACCGCTCGCGTTGATAGACCCACCAACGGTTGCTCATGCGTCATCAGGCGTGGCGGCGCGCCGTTTATCACGCGCCAAACGCTGGTGGGCGCGCGTGAACTGGTTGGCGCTGAGCGCGGCGATGATGGAGAGTTCGCCCGCCAGCGCCAGCGCGCAGCAGACCTCCGCGAACGCCTGCGACTTGCCCGCGCCGGCAAGGCCGAGCAGTTCGAGGCACGTGCGCTGGCTCGGCAGGCCCGTGCCACCGCCGACCGTGCCGACGATGAGGCTCGGCAGCGTCACCGCCGCGTAAAGGCTGCCGGCACCGGTCAACTCAAAGCGCGTCACGCCGACAGCCGACTCGGCCACGCACGCGGCGTCCTGGCCGCAGGCGATGTAGAGCGCGGCGAGGCCGTTGGCGTAGTGGCCTTGCACGCCCATCGCACCGCTGAGAACGCCGCCGATGGCTGACACGCGCCAATAGTCGCTCATTTGTTCCGGCGTCGTGCGCAGACGGCGGCGCACCAACGCGGCGGGCAGCGTGACCTCGGCGGTGACTTTCCTGCCACGCACGGTCAGGAACGACAGCGCACTCGCCTTCTTGTCACCAGAGAGGTTTGCCTCGACAAACCACTGGCGCGGTTTCACGGGTGACTGCTCCACGATGTAACGGCAGATCGCCTCGCTGGCGATGGTCACCATGTTCTGGCCCGCCGCGTCGCCGGTGAGGAACTCGAAACCGAGGTAAACGTGATTTCCCTCGACGGTGAACTGCATGTCATTGAGCTTGCCGTGCTGAGTGGTGGACTCCGCGACACGCTTGAACTCAGCCAGCCTCGGCATCGCCCACACGAGGAATTGCCCCGCTTCAGCGAGGTTGGCGAATACGAAGCCGGGCGCGCGGCTGACGCCTTCGTTCAACAACGCCACCGAACATCCGCCGGCCTCGGTGATGGCCTGCGCGCCGCGACTGTAGGAAGCCACCAGCGCAGCTTCGGTGGTTGCCATCGGCACGTAGAAGTCGCCTCGCGCAAAAAGCCCGTTCACGCGCAGCGGCCCGGCCATCCCGACGGGCACCTTGACGGTGCCAATGAAGTTCTCGATGTGATGATGGAATTGATCGAGTTGGCCGCGGGTTTGAGGATCGAGCAGCGCAGCCTGCGACGCTTGCGGGGCGTCCAACAGTTGCCAACGCTTTGCGACGGCTTCCTCGCTCACCAAGGCGCCCCCCGGCACTTGCGGAGGCGCAGGTGCCGGTTTCGGCTGGAGATGCTTGGAAAGTTCGCCCACCTCGCAATTCGCCAGGACGCGCCGCAAGTGACGTTCCGCGTGGTCGTGATTGGTCGGCATGAGTTCTCCTGAACTGACCGGGAGCTTCTTGCCATTTTCGGCCTGCCCTTGCAAGAAAGTAAGCAGCGCGTTTTTCGCCTTCTCAGAAACGTCGGATTAGGGCAAGACTCATCCATGAACTTCGCCTCGATGAACGCGCTGCACTGTCTCTTCTTCCTCTGCGTCACCCTCGTTACCGCCGCTGAGAAGCCGAACATCCTCTTTCTGCTCTCCGATGATCACAGCTATCCGTATCTCGGCTGCTACGGCAACAAGGACGTGCAGTCGCCGAACCTTGACCGGTTCGCGGCGCAAGGAATTCGCTTCGACCGGATGTTCGTCGGTTGCCCGCAATGCGTGCCGTCGCGCGCGACGCTCATGACCGGCCGCTCGCCGGTGGCGGTGCGGATGGTGCGCTTCACGTCGCCGTTGCCGGCGGAACTACCCGCGCTGCCGGATTTGCTGCGCGACAAGGCCGGCTACTTCACCGGTGTCGGTGGACGCAGTTATCATCTCGACGGACCACAAATCGCCGGTAAACGCGCTTCGCCGGAGATCGGCGCGACAATGCTGAAATACGGCCTGCGCACATTCACCAACCGCGTTGACTACGTCGAGAAGCCCGGCCCGCTGAGAGATTTCGGCGGCAAGCTGTCTGCCTTCCTCGACGCAGCTCCGAAGGGCAAACCGTGGTTCTTCTGGCTCGGCTTCAGCGATCCACATCATACGTGGGACACCAAAGGCCCGCGTGGCGTGCCCGATCCGGCGAAGCTGACGTTGCCGCCGCATCTACCCGACCTGCCCGGCGTGCGCAGCGATCTCGCGCGCTACATCGCCGAGGTGGAGCATCTCGATGGCGACGTGCAGAGCGTGCTCGACGTGCTGGAGAAACGCGGCCTCGCCAAGAACACGCTCGTAGTCTTCATGGGCGACAACGGCATGGCCATGCCTCACGGCAAGGGCGCGCTGACCGATCCCGGCATCGCCGTGCCGCTGATCGTGCGCTGGCCTGGCGTCGTAAAACCCGGCGGCGCGACGAAACAGATCGTCTCTGGCGAGGACTTCGCGCCGACGATGTTGGAAGCGGGAGGCGTGAAGCCGCCGAAGGCGATGAGCGGCGTCAGTTACCTGAAGCTGCTGCGCGGCGAACTGTTCGAAGGCCGCAAATACATCTTTGCCGAGCGCGGCCCGCACGGCGGCGACGGCGGCATGAATCCGAACATCCTCGCGTCCACGTTCGATCTCGCGCGCTGCGTTCGCTCCGACAAGTTCAAACTCATCTACAACTGCACGCCGCATCAGGCCGTCGCGCCGGTGGACAGCCAGAAAGACCCCGGCTGGCAGGAGATTCTGGCAGCGCACGAGGCGGGCAAACTCGCGCCGCAGTTCGAGCGCGCTTACTTCACACTGCCGCGAGCGACGTTCGAGCTTTACGACCTCGACGCTGACCCTGGCGAGTTGAACAACCTCGCCGGCAAGCCGGAATACAAGGAAGCCGAACTGGAACTGAAACGCGCGCTGACGGAGAAGATGGTGCTGGACTGGGATTTTCTGCCGACACCATTGCGCTGATTGCCATTGCCGGCTGGATGGCGACGTCGGAGTCGGCCTCGCCGCCGGCCAGCTACACGTAGCTGCGATAATCCGGCCTCCACATCTTCGACCGGATGAACGCCAACAAGTTCTTGGGTTTCCTCACGCGCGCGAGACCTTCCTTGAAAGCGCACTCGGCGACAGCGGCAGCGATGCTGGCGCTGACTTCCTGGATGCGTTGCAACGACGGATAGACGCGACCCATCGCCAGGTCGCTCTCCTGCACCTGCGCGGCGAGCGCCTTGGCGGCTTCGGCGAACATGCGCTCGGTGACGTGCCGCGCCTCGCACGCGATGACGCCGAGGCCAACGCCGGGAAAGATGTAGGCGTTGTTGCCCTGGCCGGACACGAAGGTCTTGCCCTCATAGACGCACGGTGGGAACGGGCTGCCGCTGGCGTAGATGGCCCGGCCCTTGGACCATGCGTAGGCTTCCTCCGCCGAACACTCGGCTTTGGAGGTCGGATTGGAGAGCGCGAAGATGATCGGGCGCTCGTTCAATTCCGACATCGCCTCGATTACGGGTTGGGTGAACGCCTTTGGCATGGCGGAGACGCCGACGATGGCGGTCGGCTTGAGCGCACGGATGGCGCTGAGGAAATCGGCGCGGAAAGGATGGTCGTGCGCGAAGCGGAGCTTGTGCTCGGCGAGGTCCTGGCGACTCTTCACCACGAGGCCGCGCGAATCCACAAACCAGCACTTCCGTCGCGCCTCGTCTGGCGACATGCCTTCGCCGGCCATCGCGGACGCAATGAGACCGCCGATGCCCACGCCCGCCTCGCCCGCGCCGAGGAAAAGGATGGTTTGATCCCGGAACGCCCGGCCGGTGACGCGCAACGCCGAGTAAAGGCCGGCCAGTGTCACCGCCGCCGTGCCCTGAATGTCGTCGTTGAAGGTGCAAATCTTCCCGCGATAGTGTTCCAGCAGTCGGAAGGCGTTGATGTTGGCGAAGTCCTCGAACTGAATGAGCGCCTTCGGCCAGGTCTTGTGGACCGCTGTCACAAACTCGTCCACCAGGGCGTCGTAGTCCTTGCCCCGCACGCGGCGCTGGCAAAGACCGGTATAAAGCGGGTCGCGCAACAACGCGTCATTCTCCGTGCCGACGTCGAGCATGACGGGCATGCATTGCGCTGGGTCCACGCCGGCGCAAGCGGTGTAGAGCGAGAGTTTGCCGATCGGGATGCCCATGCCAAACGCGCCAAGATCGCCCAGCCCCAGGATGCGCTCGCCATCGGTGACCACGATGACCCGCACGTCCTTCTGCGACCAGTTCTTCAGCAGCCGGGCGATGCGGCCGCGGTCCTTGATGGAAATATAGAGGCCGCGCGCCTGGCGAAAAAGCAAGCCGAACTCCTGGCACGCATGGCCGACGGTCGGCGTGTAGATGATTGGCATCGTCTTCTCCACGTGGTTCATGACCACGCGGTAGAAAAGTGTTTCGTTGCGATCTTGCAGGCTGATGAGTTGGACGTAGCGCTCCAGGTCGTTCGGCTTCTTGTGGAAGTTGGCGAGCACACGCCGCTCCTGTTCTTCGATGGTGAGCACGCGTGGCGGCAACAGCCCCCGCAGGCCGAGCGCGTCGCGTTCCGGTTCGGTAAACGCTGTGCCTTTGTTCCAGAGCGGATCCTGAAGCAACTTGGCGCCGCGCAGCGGAGGACGCTTGATGTTCGCAGGCTTTGACTTCGCTGTTCGTTTCGACATGGAGATGTTCTCCGGGAGTTGTGGTTCGTTCGTTCAGGCACGATCATCAACGCAGCCGCGATGACGAAACTGGCCGTGCCAGCGTCCAAGACGATAAGGGGCGCGGCAGCATCCGGTCGAGTTCAATTTGAAGAGCACAACTCATCCGCTCCCGTCGTTTCCGCGTCTCAT
The DNA here is from genome assembly GCA_041667205.1 of Verrucomicrobiia bacterium. Taxonomy (GTDB): domain Bacteria; phylum Verrucomicrobiota; class Verrucomicrobiia; order CAIQCK01; family CAIQCK01; genus CAIQCK01. The sequence continues at coordinate 67,238 of JBAYFL010000016.1, forward strand.
GCACAATGGATGGATCACTGCCGGGACGGCACGCGCGTCCCAAACTGTAGCGTGACAAAGGCTGCCTACATGGGTTTAATGCGCTCATGACACCGCGACTCACCCGACTCCTTCTCGCCGGCGCGTTCATGGGCCTCGTGATCGAGGCGCGCGCCGCTGAAACAAAACCCAACGTCCTTTTTCTGTTCGCCGACGACATGCGCTCCGACTCCGTCGCCGCGCTCGGCAATCCGTTTGTGAAGACGCCGAACCTCGACTCGCTGGTGCGGCGCGGCTTCGTCTTCAACAACGCCTACTGCCTCGGCGGCAACTCGCCCGCAGTTTGCACGCCGAGCCGCAACATGCTGTTGAGCGGCAAGGCATATTTCCGCTGGAAGGATTTCGTCCCGCCCGGCGCCAAGGCCGGCAACGGCCCCATCGCTCCCGGCGACGCGCCCAACTGGCCGCTCTCGATGAAGGACGCCGGCTACGTCACCTATCACCAGGGCAAGAAAGGCAACACCGCGCCGCTCATCCAGGCGAAGTTCGACTACAACCTCTACATCAACGAGAACCTCGACCGCACCTGTGGCGAGCCGGGCAAGATGATCGCCGACGACACGGTGAAGTTCTTAAAGGAGAAAAAGGACAATAAGCCGTTCTTCATGTATCTGGCGTTTGCCAATCCGCACGACCCGCGCGTCGCCGCCGGCAACTACATGGGCCTCTATGATCGCGACAAGGTGCCGCTGCCGAAGAACTGGCTGCCAATGCATCCGTTCGACAATGGCGATATGGTCATTCGCGACGAGCGGTTGCTGCCGTGGCCGCGCACCGAGGCCGACCTGCGCGCCACGCTCCATGAATACTACGCCGTTGTCACCGCGATGGACGGCTACATGGGCCGTATCCTGCAGACGCTGAAGGAACTCGGCCAACTCGACAACACCATCGTCATCTTCTCCGCCGACCAGGGCATCGCCGTCGGCAGTCACGGCCTGCTCGGCAAACAAAACCTCTACGACGCCGGCATGAAAGCGCCTCTTGTCTTTGCCGGCCCCGGCATCCCGAAAGGCCGTAGCGATGCACTCATCTACCTGCTCGACATCTACCCGACCATCTGCGACCTCGTCGGCGGGCCGATGCCGGCAGGAATTGATGGCTGCAGCTTCAAGCCGGTCATTACCGGCCAATTTAAGGCCGTGCGTAGCGAACTGTTCTTCGCCTACCGCCAACTTCAGCGCGCTTGGCGCGATGGACGGTGGAAAATCATCCGCTATCCCGAAGTCAGCGTGACGCAACTCTTCGACCTGCGAAACGATCCCGACGAGATGAAGAACCTCGCCGGCGATCCCGCGCAGGCCGTGCGTGTCGAGCGTATGCTGGCGAAGCTGAAGTCGGCCCAGCAGCAATTCGGCGACGACCTGCCGCTGACGGTGGACAATCCCAAGCCCGCCAAGTGGACACCGCCATCGGCCGAGGAACTGAAGAAGTTGGATCGGCCGAAAGGTGGAAAGAAGAAAAAGAAATGAAACTCGGATTCACGACGCACTTGCTGGCCGGGCTGTTGGCGGCGAATTCGCTCTGTGCCGCCGAGAAACTCAACGTCCTCTTCCTCGTTTCCGACGACATGCGGCCGCAACTCGGCTGCTACGGCGACAAGCTGGTGAAATCGCCCAACCTCGACAAACTCGCTGCGCGCGGCATGGTGTTCGAGCGCGCGTTTTGCCAGCAGGCGCTTTGCTCACCGTCGCGCATCTCGCTGCTCAGCGGCTGTCATACGGAGACGACGCGGATCCACACCATCGGTCCGTTCCTGCGAGAGACGATGCCGGACATCGTCACGCTGCCGCAGCAGTTCAAGAACAACGGTTATTTCACACGCAGCCTCGGCAAAGTTTATCATGTCGGCATTGACGACCCGCCGTCATGGAGCGTGCCGCCGTGGCATTCCAAAGCGCCGCGCCAAGGACCGGAGGGTCGAGCGGCGATGAAGAAATACGTTGGTGAGGCGAAGGCCATTGGCAAGAAGCCTCCTGCGAAAGGCAAAGGCGCGGCCAACTATGCTGGGCCGGCGTTCGAAGCGCCTGATGTCGGCGATGACGACCTGCTCGACGGCGACAATACGCGCGAGGCGCTCGTCGCGCTGCGCGAACTGGCCGCGAAGCCGCAGCAGCCGTTCTTCCTCGCCGTCGGCTTCGCCAATCCGCACGTGCCGTGGGTCGCGCCGAAGAAATACTGGGACCTCTATCGCGATGAGGAGATTTCACTGCCGCCGAACCAATTCGTGCCGAAGAACGCGCCGCGGTTCGCCGCGACTTCCGGTGACGATTTCTACTGGTATGGCAAGGTGCCGGCGGACCGGAAGATCACGCTGGAATTCGGCCGCCAATGCCTGCACGGCTACCTCGCCGCGATCAGCTACGTGGATACATGGATCGGCCGCCTGCTCGACGAACTCGACCGGCTTGGCCTGCGAGAGAAGACCATCGTTGTGTTTTGGGGCGACCACGGCTACTACATGGGCGAGCACAGTTGGTGGGGCGGCAAGCACAACAATTACGAAGGCGCCACGCGCGCGCCGTTGCTGGCCGCCGCGCCCGGCATGAAGGCCGCTGGCCGCAAGACCAATGCGCTGGTGGAGTTCGTGGACATTTATCCGTCGCTCTGCGAACTGGCTGGCCTGCCGCTGACCGACGGCCTCGAAGGCACCAGTTTCAAGCCGTTGCTTGACGACCCGCAGTGCCCGTGGAAGAAGACCGCGTTCAGCCAGTATCCGAAAGGCGGCAACTTCGGCACCGCGATGCGCACCGACCGCTACCGCTATGTCGAGTGGAAGAACAAGCAGGGTGAGATCGTTGCGCGTGAACTCTACGACCATCAGACCGACCCGCAGGAGAACGAAAACGTCGCCGACAAGCCTGAGCACGCAAAAGCCATGATCGAACTCGGCGCGCAAATGAAAGCCGGATGGAAGATAGCAAAGCCGTGAAGTCACGATTTGCCATCATCGGCGTCTTGCCGCTGATGTGGTTGCTCGCTTCAGCAGCGCAACGCCCCGATATTCTACTCGTGCTCGGCGACAACTGGGGTTGGCCGCACGCGGGCGTTTACGGCGACCCGGTCGTTAAGACGCCGCACTTCGACCGCCTCGCGCGCGAGGGCGTGTTATTCACGCACGCATTTTGCCCAGTGCCGTCGTGCACCCCGACGCGCAACGCGATGCTCACCGGCCAGGTGCCGCATCGTCTTGAGGATGGCGCGAATCTCTGGAGCCATCTGCCGAAAAAGTTCTCCGTCTATCCCGACCTGATCGAGGCGGCCGGCTACACGGTCGGCTACTGTGGCAAAGGGTGGAGTCCCGGCGATTACAAGGCCGGCGGGCGCGAACGCAATCCGGCGGGGCCGCAGTTCAAAGACTTCGCCGAGTTCCTCAAGTCTGCCCCGCCGGATCGCCCGTTCTGCTTCTGGCTCGGCAACGTGGACACCGCGCGCCACAAGGTCAAAGCCGGCGCGGGCGTCGCCGCAGGAATGAAACTCAACGCGGTGCGCGTGCCGGCGTATCTGCCCGACACGCCCGAAGTGCGCAGCGACATCCTCGACTACTACGAAGCTGTGCAGAGATACGACGCCGTGTTGGGAGAGGCGTTGCGCCTGCTCGAAGGCAGCGGTCGCGCGCAGAACACGGTGGTCGTGGCCGGCAGCGACAACGGCTGGCAATTCCCGCGCGGGCTGGCCAACTGCTACGATTCCGGCTCGCGCGTGCCGCTGGCCATTCGCTGGCCGGGCGTGGCGAAGCCGGGCCGGCGCGTGGATGACTTCGTGGACCTCACAGACATCGCTCCGACGTTTCTGGAGATCGCAGGGTTGAAACCGTTGTTGGAGATGACGGCGCGCAGTTTTGCCGGCCTGCTGCGTGGCAAGACGCAGACCGGCCGCGACACGATGTTCATGGAACGTGAGCGCCACGCCAACGTGCGCGCCGGCGACCTCGGCTATCCGTGCCGGGCAATCCGCACCAAAAAGTTTCTCTACATCCGGAACCTCCATCACGAACGCTGGCCCGCGGGCGACCCGGAGTTTTACTGGTCGGTCGGCCCGTATGGCGACGTGGACGGCTCGCCGACGAAAGAACTCATCCTTGTGCGCAAGGACGAGCCGACGATGAAGAAGTTCTACGACCTCAGCTTCGCTAAGCGCCCAGCGGAAGAACTCTATGACCTCGCCAAAGACCCGCATCAGGTCAGCAACGTTGCCAACCGTGCCGAATACGGCGACGCGAAGAAGCAACTCTGCGCCCGGCTCGACCAATGGATGAAAGCCACCGCCGACCCGCGCGCTGCGGGCGACACTGATGTGTTCGACAAATATCCTTACTACGCCAAACGGTTGATGAGGAAATGACGGATGAATCAGTGGTGAATGGAATTCCGCCGGTGCTGCCGGGCGTTATTCTGGTTTCCGCATCGAGTTCATCGCTTGATATTCGATGAACTGAGTTGGACACACATCGCCTCGTATCCTTCCATGTCGGGGCGGGGGCTTCGCTTGAGCAGGGCGTGGATCGGGGTGAACGTCCGCAGAATCCTCTGGTAGTCCGGGTCGTCGGTTGAGGCAAAGACCGGTTGACCGCACTTCTGCGTGCCGCCGGCTTCCGCAGCTAGCGGGGCCAGCAGGAAGCTGTTCTTCTCAGGTTTGAGCACGCGGGTGTAGAACTTCCGCGGCAGGCTCCCTTGATGGCAGGCGGCGCAACGGCGCGCGGCGACTTCGCTGAGCGTCGCGTCGAGGTCCAACGGCATCATCCGGCGGCTGCCGAGTTCGGCTTTATGATTTGAGGACGATGTGCCGTAGTAGGGGATGTTCAGGTCCATCCACAGATACACTCGGCGGCGGTCTTCATCGGGCACTTTGACCCGCGGTTGTCCGTCCTTGTCGGGATGTCCGCTGCGGATAATCTCGGCCAACTTGCTTGCCGGACTGCCCCAGCGCCGGGGCTTGATCTCCAGGATGTTGGTTTCGCTGCCGTTGATGGTCCAAATCCACTCCACGTAGGGACTCATCCCGCGGACCTTGTCATATTCGGCGCCCGATGGGCTGCCGTGTTTGATCCAGTCCTTTTCTCCCTGGGTGCCGGTCCGGCAGAGGACGTCATACGAGACGTTGAAGAAGTCCGTCATGTCGCCGGTCAAGTCCACTTTGCCTGGCTGCTCGCGCTCGTTGTGACAGGCGGTGCAGTGCCTGTCGAACACGCCTTGGACGACCTCGGTGTAGCTAAATCCCTTGACGCCCCACGCCGGCCGGCGGAGTTCCTGCGGGGCGACGCGCTTCAACATCGCAGTGTCCGCTCGCGGCGTGAGCGAGTTGCGGTCGGCATGGCAGCCTACGCATCCTTGGACCTCGCCCGGCATCAAGTGCGTGAAGGTCCTCATGCGTTGCACGGCTCTGCCCTCGCCATCGAGGGCCAGGAAGTAGATCGGCACCTCGGAGGGCACGCGAAATGCCGCGCTGCCGTCCTCGGCCACGTCGGCCATGCCCCAAACTTTCTTCGGAGCGTAGGTCGCCCCGCAGGAGACCAGGGGGAATTGGAACCCGAAGCACGGGACAGCGCGCATACCGGGACCGTCGGGGCGCTTGTTGTTGAACGGCGAGTGGGTGCTCTTCTCGACTTCCTGCACGACGGCAATCTTCTTGATCTCGCCGCGTTTCACGTGCGGTTCCAGTCCGTTGTAAACGTCCTGCATGAAGACGGTAGCCCAGTTCCCCGAGACGCTGCCGTCTTCGGGCAATTGAACGTCGTGGTCCATGAAGAGGCCGCGGAGGATCGGCGGCGGCGTTTGTCGGCGCACGGGCTGCGGGCTGTAGAATCCCATGCCGTCCTGCGGGCGCAGCAACGACGCGGCGTTGGCGTCGAAGTCGCGGATTTGGACCACGCCGCCTTTGGAAACCAGGAAGCGGTTCTCATCAATGGCAAACGGTTTTTCGTAGGCGCCGTGGATGCCGCAGTTGAGCATGCCGTTGCCATAGGGTCCGCCGCCGATCTTGTGCGCGTAGATGTCTATCTCCGGCGTCAGGTTGCGGACGGCTTCACGCGCGTTCGCGCCCTTCGCCGGGTCAATCTCCACGATCCCGCCGCGGCACGGGCCATTGTGGTTCGTCGCGGTTGCGATGATGCGCCGGGTGCCGGGGACTGGCTGTGCGTCCATGAACGTGCCGGGATTCAGCACGCGGTTGCCGTAGAAGCCGGCCAGCCCGGTGCCATCCGGATTGATGGTCCAGAGGCTTTGAATGGGGCAGGCGGCTTTGTCCACGTATTCCCAACGGGTGTAGATGAGCCGCCCATTGTTGAGCACCGAGGGCGTGAAATCCATCAGGTAGTTCGCCGAGAGTCGCTTCTGCTTCGAGCCGTCGCGCTCCATGCGGTAGAGGACCGGCGAGGTGGTGACCCAACAATAGGCATAGGCCGGCTTGCGGTCGGAGATGAAGCCGATGCCGCCGTCGGGCAGCCAGCACGGGTCGAGGTTGTTGTGCGTGCCGTGCGTCAGTTGCACAAGCCCGGTTCCGTCAATGTTCATGCGGAAGAGGTGGTAATTGCTCGCCTCGTCGGGGTAGCGCGAGATGTCCTCGATGTGCGACACGGGACTTGACGCGACATGGCCGCCGCGGCGCAGGGCGAAAACGATCTCCCGGCCGTCGTAGGACAGGTCCGCCGTCGTGATCATGCCCTCGCCGGCGTCGAAGATGCACTTCAGCTTGCCGCCATTCTCGTCCGGCGTGAAGAGATAAAGCCCGCCGCCGGGCCGGTAGCCCTCGACGTGATAAACATAGACGTGCGAGATGTTCAGCGGCTTGCGTTTGACCAGCAGGATGTCGCGGAAGCCGAGACGCCCTTCGACCAGGTCCTTTCGCAGCGCGAACGCCTGCGGCGTCTTTTCTTCCGGCGGCGTCAATATCTCAGCCAACTTCGCCGCGCTCATTGGCGTGGCATAGACAGCGATCTCCGACGCGCCGGGATTTGGCGAATTGGGGTGCGATGAGAGGAATTCGATGCGTATCCTTGACACACGCTGTTTGGGAAAATCAATCGCCTGCGGGCCGCGGCGATGCTCCAGCGCCCCCTGCGCCGCGGGTTTCTTCTCGCCGTTCAAGAAGACCGCATAATCCTTGAAACACTCAATCAGCGGGCTGGACGTGCGTGCGTAGTAAATGATCTGGGCCGCCTCGACTGGCTGGTCCCATTGCAGCTCGAACCACCCCTTCTGCGTGCCACGCACCGCCCAATCGCCGCCCTCCGGCTGGAAGTCCGACGGTATGATACCGTTGACCGCCATCTGCGGCCGATAGACGTCGCTGTGTTGGCTGCTGGCCGAGACTCTGGCTCCGGTCGCCAGATTCTTCGGCGCGTCGCCGACGGCCGCTTGCCCAAGATGCGGTGCAGCGGTGGACAGCAGGAACAGTAGGGTTAGCAGGGAACCCGGGAGCGACCGGGGCGGCGAGTTGACATCACACATAATCTTCTCCTGTGGGACACAGACTATGTCTGGCGGTCTGGAATCTCAACTGCAATTCCTGGACTGCAAAGCAAATGACGTGACACGCCGACAGGCGCGGGCTTTAATCTGTCGCATGACACGTCAGTGGGTCCGACTCCTCCTCATCGGCGCGACACTGGGCTTCTTGGACGAGGCACGCGCCGACAAACCCAAACTCAACGTCCTTCACATCATTTCCGACGACCTGTGCGCGCGGCTTGGTTGTTACGGTGATCCGATGGTGAAGTCGCCGAACATTGATCGGCTCGCGGCGCGCGGGGTGAAGTTCGACCGCGCGTATTGCCAGTTCCCACTCTGTAATCCGTCGCGCGCGTCGTTCATGACTGGACTGCGGCCGGACACGACGAAGGTCTATGAGAACCGCACGATGTTCCGCGAGGTCGTGCCGGACGCGGTGAGCATTCCACAGAGTTTTAAGAAGGCCGGCTACAGCGTCGCGCGCGTCGGCAAGCTTTATCACTACGGCGTGCCGGGCCAGATCGGCACGGACGGCCTCGATGACCCGGCGTCCTGGGAAAAGGTCGTGAATCCAAAAGGCCGCGATGTGGACGACTACACAATGATTGAGCGCATCCAACTCGACCCGGGCGAGACGCGCACGACGACAGTCAAGGCCACCGCGCTCAACGGACTCGGCGGACGCCTGAGCTGGCTCGCGGCGGACGGCACCGACGAGGAACAAACCGACGGCAAAGGCGCCTCGGCGGCGATCGAGGCGCTTGAAAGCTGTGCGAAGAATGGCAAGCCGTTCTATCTCGCCGTCGGCTTCTACCGACCACATACGCCCTACGTCGCGCCGAAGCCGTGGTTCGCGATGTATCCGCCGGACGGCATCCGGTTGCCAGTGATTCCCGCCAACCTCGCGGAGTTGTTCCCCATCCCTGCGCTCTCCATCCAGAAGAGAGAGGAGCTTGCCATGAACGACGACCTTCGCCGCCGGGCCATCCAGGCGTATTCCGCCGCGACGAGTTTCATGGACGCACAGGCCGGCAAACTTCTGGTTGCGTTGGACCGCCTCAAGCTCACCGACAAGACCGTCGTCATTTTCCACAGCGACCACGGCTATCACCTTGGCGAAAAGAATCTCTGGCAAAAGATGAGCATCTTCGAGGAATCCGCGCGCGTGCCGCTCATCATTTCCGTGCCGGGCAACAAGGCCAACGGCGCGACCTGCCTGAAGCCCGTCGAACTCGTCTCGTTGCACAAAACGCTCACTGACGTGTGCGGCATCTCAGCCGACAAGAAGACCGAAGGCCACAGCCTGCGCCGGCTCGTGGAAAACCCCACAGCCGAATGGCACCACGCCGCCTATTCCCAGGTCACGCGCGGCGCGAACGTGGCCACTGTGGTAACGCCCGAACAGAAGAAACGGAAAAGCAAAGCCAAACCCATCATGGGTCGCAGCGTGCGCACGGAGCGCTGGCGTTACACGGAGTGGGACGAAGGCCGCGCGGGCGTTGAACTCTATGACCACGACAACGACCCCGCCGAGATGAAGAACCTCGCCACCGATCCGAAGCGCGCGGATGCCGTGGCGCAGATGAAACGGCTGCTGAAGAACCCGTAGGCCGGACACTCTTGTCTGGCCAAGACGATGCACGTCATGAACGCAATCATCCGCTCCCTCATCGCTCTGGCTGTTGTTGCTTCGTCGCTCGCTTTCGCCGCCGAACAAAGGCTGAACGTCCTTTTCATCGCCGTGGACGACCTGCGGCCGGAACTGGGCTGCTACGGCGCGGCGCACATCAAGTCGCCGAATGTGGACCGATTGGCGACGCGCGGGCTGTTGTTCGAGCGTGCGTATTGCCAACAGGCGGTCTGCAACCCGTCGCGGGCGAGCGTGCTGAGCGGTTGCCGGCCCGATACGACGCGGGTGATGGCCAACAACAAGTTCCTGCGGCCGATGATGCCGGACGTGGTGACGCTGCCGCAGCACTTCAAGAACAACGGCTGGCACGCTGTCTCGGTCGGCAAGATTTTCCACCACAGCGAGCGCGAGCCGGGCGATGACCCGCAATCGTGGAGCGAGCCGTCGTGGTATCACGGCCAACCGTATCGGCACTGGTTCACGAAAGAATCGGAGGAGTTCATCAAGCGTCTGAAGAAGCTGCCGGAAAAGGCGCGGCCCAAACTCATCCGCGGCCCACCGTTCGAGGCAGCCGACGAACCGGACGACGTCTATCCTGATGGCCAGACTGCTGCGAAGGCCATCGAGACGTTGCGCCGGATCAAGGACAAGCCGTTCTTTCTCGCCGTGGGGTTCGTGAAACCGCATCTGCCGTTTACCTGCCCGCAGAAGTATTGGGACCTGTATCCGACGGACACGATCAAACTGCCCGCCAACTACCATCCGCCGAAGAACGCACCCGAGCCGGCGCTGCACAACTGGTATGAGTTGCGCACCTACGGCGGCATCCCCAAGGAAGGCGGCATCAGCGACGCGACGGCACTCAACCTCATTCGTGGTTATCGCGCCTGCGTCAGCTTCATGGACGCGCAGGTCGGCCGCGTGCTGGACGAACTCGACCGGCTTGGCTTGCGCGAACGCACCCTCATCGTGCTGTGGGGCGACCACGGTTATCACCTTGGCGAGAATGGCATCTTCACCAAGATGACGAACTTCGAGTTGGGCACGCGCGCGCCGCTCATCGTCAGCGTGCCCGGCCAGAAAACCGCCGGCCAGCGCACGCGGGCGCTCGTGGAGTTCGTGGACATCTATCCGACGCTTGCTGAACTCGGCGGCCTCGCGCTTCCAAAACACCTCGAAGGAGTGAGCCTGAAACCATTGCTCGACGACCCGCGCCGCGCATGGAAAAAGGCCGCCTTCAGCCAATACCTGCGTCCCGGCAAGGACAGAATCATGGGTCGCTCCGTTCGCGCCGACCGTTGGCGCTACACCGAGTGGGTCAACGGAAAGAACGAGAGCGTCGGCGTCGAGCTTTACGACCACCAGACCGACCCGCAGGAGAACGAAAACATCGCCGCCGATCCGAGACATGCGGACACCGTGGCGCAGATGAAGCGGCTGCTGAAGAACCCGTAGGCCAGGTGTTCTTGTCTGGCCGGAACAAAAAGGACAGACGTGAGGTTCTGTCACGCGCCACTTGTGTTGTGGCCGTTAACCCCACGACAGAAACAGTCTGTGCTTACCATGTGGAGACGCGAGGCTGCTATTGTTTCTCCAACTTGGCTCGCACGAAGCCAATCCCTTCGTAGGTTGCCGTGGGTGTGCGCGCGCCGCTGTAGTAGATGTTGAACGTGTTGGTGCCGGACCGCACGAGTGTGGGGCACGACACCTTGCCGCCATCCCAAGCGCCCTGAGCGCCGGGCGAAACGATCGGGTTCAGCGGCGACTTGGTCCAGCGCAGGCCGTCGCGGCTCCACGCGTAGCCAAGGCGATAGCCGGTCTCGTTCGTCTTGCTGGAGCCAGTATAGACCATGTGGAAACAGCCGTCCTGTTCGATCACGGATGGTTGAAACGCCGAGTAATCGTCCCACGCGCCAGCCGGCCCCAGCGGGAATACGGGATTGGCCGGGTGTTTCTTCCAGTGAATGCCATCGGCTGACATTGCATAGCCGGTGACGCGGGGCTTGCGACCGTAGGTGCTATACCACATGCGCCACGTGTCGCCGGTCTTCAACACGCATGGCTGCATCACAAAATCCTCCCACGGCTGCGACGGCGTGAGGATCGGGTTGTGCGCGTCGTTGGTCCAACGGATGCCGTCAGCCGAGTGGGCGAGATCAAGATGGCGGTCGCCGTCGGAATAGTAGAGCCAGAAGTCGGACGACCCGAACTGGCGGACGCGCACGTCGCGCAGGAAATGATGCCATGCGTTCTGCCAAATCGGATTGGCCTTGTGCCGCTCCCACCTCACGCCATCGCGCGACACCGCCAGTCCGAGTTGTGATTTCTTTTTATCGTCGGCGACGGCGGCGCTGTAATACATCCGATACTCGCCGCCGACCTGGATCACCGCATCCACCACGAACCAGATTGCTTCCCACGTATTTGGAACCGCGCTCAACACCGGATTGGCGGGGTGCCGCTCAAGTTCGACCCAGCGAAAAGACGGTGCCGGGCTTTCCACCTCCGCGATCCCGGTCCGCCACGCTCCGACCGTCGCGGCGCTCGCGGCGGTCTTGATAAACTCTTTTCGGTTCACGTAGTCCTCGCGTTGCAGGTTTCCAGACAAGACCTGAATCTTACCCGCGGGCGTGCATGGACTCAAGGCCGCGACGTCGCAACCTTGCCGCCATGATGGTGCGCGGCTCGCGGGCAGGGATCGAACTGCTCCAAGTCCTGCTGAAGCGGGTTGCGCGGTGGCGAATCGGGATTGGCGGACAGTGAAACGTTACTTGGAGCAAAAGGCGCAGAGCGGTGAGTGAAACCGAAAAACACAGTGCCGACCGATGCATGGACTCGACAAACACGCCTCGGTGCGGGTAAACCGTGAGTCACTATGAATCGAAGAAAGTTCCTCACCAGCCTTGGCGCGGTATCCACCGGCGCTGTTTCTGCGGCGGAGCCAGCTCAGAGCGACCGATCGCTGATCGCGGATGTCCTCATTATTGGCGGCGGCACGGCGGGGACGATTGCGGCCATCCAGGCAGGGCGGCTTGGAGCGCGGACGATTCTCGTGGAGGCGAACAGCCAGCTTGGCGGCACGACAACCACCGGCGGTGTGGATTTCCCCGGCTTGTTTCACGCGTGGGGCAAACAGGTCATCGCCGGCATCGGCTGGGAGTTGGTGACCAGCGCGGTCGAGTTGAACAGCGACAAGCTGCCGGATTTTACGAAGCCGACGGGCAAACAGCATTGGAAGCATCAAGTGCGCCTCTGTGGCGCGCTCTACGCGGCGCTGGCGGAAGAAGCGTGTGTGAAAGCGGGCGTGCAACTCCGCTACTACGAGTTTCCAACCGCCGTCGAGCAGACTGCCGACGGCTGGAAAGTCCGGCTTGCTGGCAAAGGCACGAACGTCGAGGTTGTGGCGAAACAAATGGTGGATTGCACCGGCAACGCATCGGTGGTCGGCATGATCGGCCTGCCGCGACAGCGCGAGAAAACCACCCAGCCCGGCACGCTCATTTACCGGCTGGCTGGCTACGACGTCGGCATGCTCGACATGAACGCACTACAGGCGAAGGTGACGGCCGCCGTGAAGGCTGATGCGCTCAAGCTGACGGATATCAATGGCAGCATCGCTGGCTTCCTGCGCAGCGGCGGCGAAAACGCGATGCACGTGCCCGGCGCTGATTCGTCCACGTCCGAGACACATACCGCGACAAACATCCGTGGCCGCCAGTCGCTGCTGCGCGTGATGCGTTTCCTCAAGCAGGAGCCGGAGTTCGCCGCGCTCCACATCGAGCGACTACAACAGGAGACCGGCGTGCGCGAGACGTTCCGCATCGTGGGCGAGACGACCGTGACGGTGGACGACTACGTCCGTGGCCGCCACTTCGAGGACGCGGTGGCGTATTCGTTCTACCCGATTGATCTCCACGTCGAGCATGGCGTGAAGCCGGAGCATTTGAAGGAAGGCGTGGTGCCGACGATTCCGCTTGGCGCGCTCATCCCGAAGGACAGCAAGAACATGATGGTCGCGGGCCGTTGTCTCAGCAGCGACCGGTTGGCGAACTCTGCCTTGCGCGTGCAGGCTTCCTGTATGGCGATGGGTCAGGCTGCTGGCGCGACCGCCGCGCTGGCAGTGTGCGCTGCGACAACACCTTTGAACGTGCCGCTGGCCGACATCCGGCGCTCACTGGCCAAGCACGGAGCGATTGTTCCAAAAACGTAGGCCAGACACTCCTGTCTGGCCCGCAGGCGAGCGGCCTACGCCGTGTTGCTGGAGCGGCTGATGACGAAGATGGCGAGGTCGGCGTTGAGGTTTGCGTCCTCAAACACCTCGGTGCTGGCTTCCGTGTCGAGCGCGATGCGGCGATGGACGTGGATGTTCTTCTGCCGGCAGAAATCGTCAAAGTCGGCGATGGTGAAGAAGCGGATGTTCGGCGTGTTATACCACTCGTGATGCAGCACGCCGGTGGACTTCGGCGAACGGCCATCCTCGGCCAACATGCGGCGAAGCTTGTGGAAACCGAAGTTCGGGAAGCTCACGATGCAGATACGGCCAACGCGCATCATGTCGGCGATGACGCCTTCGACATCATGGACCGCTTGCAGCGTCTGCGAGAGCACGACGCAGTCGAATTGCTGGTCGGCGAACGGGCGCAGTCCTTTGTTGAGGTCTGCCTGCACGACATTCAGCCCGCGCTGGATGCAGGTGAGGATCGCCTGCTCATCAAGTTCGACACCGATCAGGCGGTGGTGGTTCTGTTTCTGGACGCGGGCCAGCAAGCCGCCGCGGCCGCTGCCGAGATCGAGGACGCTCGCGTTGACCGGGACCAGTTCCACAATGCGTTCGTAGTCGAGCCGGCGTTGGTGAAAAATGCTGGTCGGGCTGTGGCCGCGCGGTTCGTCGGCGTCGTCGAAATCGCCGTTAGCCTTGGCGCCGTTGGCAAGGTTGTTGATGAACGCGCGAATCATTTCGCCGTAGCTGGCAAACTCGTTCGGCAGCAGGAAGGCGTCGTGGCCGCAATCGCTCTGGACGTTGCAGTAGCTGACGGCGGCGTTGTTGGCGATGAGCGCATTGACGATGTCGCGCGACTGCTCCGGCGGAAACAGCCAGTCGCTGGTGAAGCTCAGCACCAGCCAGCGGCACCGCGCGCGGCTGAGCGTCGCCGCCAGTTTCTCCGGCGTGTCGCCGAGGTCGAACAGATCCATCGCCATCGTGATCGCCATGTAGCTGTTGGCGTCGAACCGCTCGACGAACTTCGAGCCTTGGTAGCCGAGGTAGGAGCCGACGGAAAAAGTCTTCTCAAACTCAATCGCGACATCGCGCGGATGGAGACGGTTCGCCTCGAACTTCTGCGTCATCGCCGCCGGCGAGAGGTAGGTGATGTGGCCGATCATCCGCGCGAGCGCGAGGCCGACATCGGGGCCGTGCGGCTTGTCGTAGTATTGGCCGCCGTGGAAATGCGTGTCGCGCCGGATGGCGTTGCGGCCGACGACGTCGAACGCAAGCGCCTGGCTCGTCAACCGCGACGACGTGGCGATCGGGATCGCGCCACGCACGCGGTCGGGATGGCGCGTGGCCCACGTGAGGGTTTGATGGCCGCCCATTGAGCCGCCGAGAACAGCGAGCCACTGGCCGACGCCGAGATGGTCCGCCAGCCGGCACTCTGTTTCCACCATGTCACCGACGGTGATGATTGGAAAATCGCGCCCGTAAGGTTTGCCGGTGTCGGGATTGATGCTGCCGGGACCGGTCGAGCCGCGGCAACCGCCGAGCAGATTCGGGCAGACGACGAAGAAGCGGTCAGTATCAATCGGCTTGCCCGGCCCGATGAGGATGTCCCACCAGCCGGGATCGTCGGCATCGTCGTGTTTGGCGGCGTGCGAATCGCCGCTGAGTGCATGGCAGACGAGGATGGCGTTGTCGCGCGTGGCGTTGAGCTTTCCGTAAGTTTCGTAACAGACCGTGACGCTCGGCAAACGGCCGCCAAGCTCCAGCGCCACCGGTCCGTCGAACGTGACGGACTGGGCGTGGCGTAGCGGCTTCGCGGTGCGAACGCTATCACTGCTGTCAAAGAGTTTGTCTGTCATGCGTAACCTGCCGGCTTTGTTGCGTGCGGCGTCAATTCTGCGACGCCTTCAGCGCTTGGTCAAGGTCGGCGATGATGTCGCGCACGTCTTCGATGCCGATGGAGAGCCGCACGTATTCGGGCGTCACGCCGGTCTTCTGCTGCTCCTCCGGTGTGAGCTGCGAGTGCGTCGTCGAGGCCGGATGGATGATGAGCGACTTCGCGTCGCCGATGTTGGCAAGGTGGCTGAAGAGCTTGACGCTGTTGATCAGCTTGATACCCGCCGCCGCGCCGCCCTTGATGCCAAAGCCCATAAGCGCGCCGCAGCCGTCCGGCAAATACCGGCGCGCGTTGTTGAAAAACGGATGACTGGGCAGGCCGGGATAGTTTACCCACTCGACCGCCGGATGCTTGCTCAGGAACTCCGCAACGGCCTGCGCGTTCTGGCAATGCCGCGGCATTCGCAGATGAAGCGTCTCAATGCCGAGCAGGAACAGGAACGCCGCAAACGGGCTCATGCATCCGCCGGTGTCGCGCAGCCAGTGCGTCCGGATGTGAAGGATATAGGCGATGTTGCCAATCGGCTTGAGCGCCTCCGTAAACACCATGCCATGATACGACGGGGCCGGCGCGCAGAACTCCGGCCACTTCGCCGGATTGTCCACCCAGGGAAACTTCGCGCTGTCCACGATCGCGCCGCCGATGTGAACGCCGTGGCCGCCGAGAAACTTGGTGGTGGAATAAACGACGATATCAATGCCGTGCTCGATTGGCCGCAGCAGCGCCGGTGTCATCACCGTGTTGTCGCAGATCACCGGCAGGCCGGCTTGGTGCGCGATGTCGGCGATCTTCTTGAAGTCCGGCACGTCGTTCTTCGGGTTGCCCAGGCTTTCGAGATAAACGCAGCGCGTCTTCTCGTCCACCAGCTTCTTGATCTCCTCCGGTTTGTTCGGGTTGAAGAACCGCACTTCGATGCCGAGCTTGCTCAGCGTCTGCGTGAACAACGTCCACGTGCCGCCGTAGAGGCTTGTCGCGGAGATGAAATTCTGGCCCGCGTGCGTGATCGTCAGGATCGCCGCCGTGATCGCCGCCTGGCCGCTGGCAAACGCCAGCCCCGCCGCGCCGCCGTCGAGCGCCGCGAGACGCTTCTCCAGCACGTCGTTGGTCGGGTTCATCAGCCGCGTGTAGATGTTGCCAAATTCCTTGAGCGCGAAAAGGTTCGCGGCGTGGTCGGTGTCCTTGAAGACGTAGCTGGTGGTGGCGTAGATGGGCACGGCCCGCGCCGTCGTTGTCGGGTCGGGCACCTGGCCGGCGTGCAGCGCCAGCGTTCCAAAGTTCAAGTCTTTCGGTTGATCGCTCATGGTCCTTGTTTTCCTTAATCTCCGTTTTGATATCGCGTGATGGCCGGTATCATAGCATGCCGACGCGCGAAATCATAATCGCAGGGGTGGCAGAAACGCACTCTCTTTTGCAAGTGTTGATCGACGGCTTGCGACGCGATGCTTGCCCCGAACGCCGCCGGCAACTTGATCGCGACCTCCAGACCGGACGGCGCGCGATTGAGGACGGTCAAGGCGGAGGTGAGACTCGTCCGCCCCGCGACGACCAGCGCGAGAAATGATTCTCGCCTGCTGTTTCATCGCCGCGCGCCACAAGAAAATCCTTGGCCGCGTTTTCCTTCCATCCGGCAGCAGAATCTCCGTGACCCGTTGTCGCCGTTGACGCTGCTGGCCACATTGCCTACACTCGATGCGATGGCTCGATTGACATATAAGAAGCACCGAGCGTCGGCCCGGCAAAATACGCAAGTGGTTAGAGAATCGCTTGCGGCGGTAGCCTACAAACGAGCCGCCCGCGCGAACGCGAAACGTCGTTCCTCCAAGCAGCGCGAGTTGGGTCAGTTTCCCACCCCTTTGCCCGTCGCGGAATTGATGGCATCCATGTTTGCCAACCGCGAGAAGGATGTGCGGTTACTGGATGCAGGTGCTGGCACCGGCTCATTGATTCAAGCGTTTGTCGAAGTGCGATGCGCGTTGAAGCCGTTGCCAAGCAGCATTCACATTGTGGCCTATGAAGTGGACGCCTCGCTTCTCGGACCGCTGCACCGCACGCTTGAGCACTGCCGCAAGCATTGTCTCAGTTTGGGCGTTCATTTTTCCGTTGATGTTCACAATGCCGATTTCATAGAGGCGGCATTGCCGCTCGTCTGCGGCGACCTTTTCGCTGGGTCGAAGACACCTTTTAACGCCGCCATACTCAATCCGCCCTACTGCAAGATTAACAGCGATTCGCGGACCCGGTTCTTGTTGCGCTCCGCTGACATTGAGACAAGCAACCTCTACGCGGGTTTTCTGGCTGTCGCAGCCAAGTTGCTTTGCGAAGGCGGGGAAATGGTTACCATTACGCCGCGCAGTTTCACGAATGGCCCCTACTTTCGCCCGTTTCGAGAGTTGTTTTTGCGGTTGATGTCGTTGCGCCGTCTTCATGTTTTCGAGTCGCGCTCTGTAGCCTTCGAATGCGAGGGAGTGTTACAGGAGAACATCATTCTCCACGCGGTTAAGTCCCCGACAAAGCCGCGTTCCGTCGCTGTGTCCACGAGCAGCGGCGCGCCGAACGCGCCGGTGACAACGCGAGAGTCCGCCTACGGCGAGATTGTTGTTCCCAACGATCCAGAACAATTCATCCACGTCGTTACCGACGACGTTCAGCAGGAAGCACGGCAAATTCTCGCACGGTTCCACACGTCGCTGACCGAACTCGGACTAGAGGTTTCGACAGGCCGCGTTGTGGATTTTCGCGCACGTCAATTCCTCGTGTCACAGCCAGCAACAGGCACCGTGCCGCTCATCTACCCATGCCACTTCAACGGCGGCTATGTGAAATGGCCGAAGACTCCAAGCCGCAAGCCAAACGCTATTCTCGTCACGGAAGCCACGGAGGAATTGCTGGTGCCATCTACTGTTTACGTCTTGGCAAAACGCTTCACCGCCAAAGAGGAGAGGCGTCGCGTCGTCGCCTGCATCTACGACCCGGCGCGGATTCATGTTACTCGCGTCGGTTTTGAGAACCACCTCAACTACTTCCATGCGCACGGCTCGGGTCTGCCGATTGATCTAGCGCGAGGTTTGGCGGCCTTTCTCAACTCCACGGTGCTCGACGTGTATTTCCGTCAATTCAATGGCCACACACAGGTGAACGCCACGGACCTGCGCAATCTACGGTATCCCTCGCGATCGCAACTCGAATCCTTAGGGCACCACTTTGGCGAAACATTCCCTCATCAGCAACAACTCGATCAACTTGTTCACAAGGAGCTTTTCTAATGGCCGTCAAGAAGAACGCTGGGAAACAAAAGCTGGAAGAAGCGGCTGATTTTCTTGGTCAGCTTGGATTCGGACCGAGACAAACCAACAACACGGCGGCCTATTCGTTGTTGGCTTGTCTCAATCTGGCGCCAAGACAATCTTGGGGCCAAGCATCGAATCCGCTGATTGGCATCACGCCGATCATCGAGTTCATCGCCTGCAATTACGGCCAGAAGTATGCGCCGAACACGCGCGAGACAATCCGCGACGAAGCCGTAAAGCATTTTGTTGAGGCTGGCTTGTTGCTTCGCAATCCCGACGACCGCAACCGGCCGACGAATAGTGGAAAAACAGTTTACCAAATCGAGCCTACTGCGCTTGAACTGGCCCAGTGCTACGGAACGCTCGAATGGCCTCGCCGGTTAGCCACCTACCTCAAGAGCCGCCAACGCATTCTCGGAGAATTGCACCGAAAGCGTGAACTCTCGCGGATTCCCGTGCGTCTGCTGTCGGGCGAAACAGTCAGTATTTCCCCGGGCGGCCAGAATCCTCTGATCAAATTGGTAATCGAGGAACTGTGCCCGCGCTTCGTCCTTGGTGGCGTCATCGTCTATATCGGCGACGCTGAAGATAAGTTCCTGCACTTGGAAACCGAATACCTCAGGAACCTCGGCGTGGTCGTTCCCGCTCCAGCCAAGATGCCTGACGTGGTCGTTCACGACGCGCGTCGAAACTGGCTACTGTTGATTGAAGCCGTAACAAGTGCCGGCCCTGTTGACGCCAAGCGGCGTATGGAACTGAAAGAACTGTTCCGTGGCTGCAAAGCCGGTTTGGTATTTGTGACTGCATTTGTTTCTCGTGCCGACATGCGCAGTTTCCTTACGCAGATTTCGTGGGAAACGGAAGTGTGGGTTGCCGAGGACCCGGACCACATGATTCATTTCAACGGCGAGAGATTCCTTGGTCCATATCCGGACACAAGAGCTTCATCGTAGCACTGGTCACGCTTGTCTCCTCAGTGCGGTGATTAACTCGTCCAGTTTGTTTGTCACCGCTTGTAGTTTACTTAGCGTCGGCGAACGGGCCGAGTGTTGGCCCTAAAAAACGAACAGATTGTTCGTTCACAAGAGTGCGGGGGATGCCTTAACAAGTTTCCTGTTTCGCCCATGCAATAATTAGACGACTCTGTCGTTGAATACAGGTGAAGCAGCACAAAGGTGACAAGGCAGGAAGCGAACGGAGAATGACGATGAGGAGAACAGCGAGCATGCTGGTAGTGGTTTTAGGGCTGGGCGTGGACACCCTTGGCGCGGAGCGACCTTACGCCGTCGTCGGCACGGGCCAGACGAAGTGTTACGACAATCAGCGCGAAATCCCGCCGCCGAAACCCGGCCAGCCGTTCTACGGCCAGGACGCGCAGCGCCCGGGCGTCCAGCCTTCCTACCAGTTTGGCGCCAACGGCCTGACCGTTTATGACAACAACACAGGGTTGACCTGGCAGCGTAGCGCCGACACCAACGGCGACGGCACACTCAATCACAGCGACAAGCTGACGTTGACCCAAGCCCGCGAACTGCCGGTGAAGCTCAACGCCGCCCGGTTCGGTGGGTTCAACGACTGGCGGTTGCCGACGATCAAGGAACTCTATTCGCTGATTCTGTTCAGCGGCGTGGATGTTGGGCTGAACATTACGGACACTTCCCGACAGACACCGTTTATTGACACGAGGTTTTTCAAGTTTGCCTACGGCGACGCCAGCGCGGGCGAACGCGCCATTGATTCGCAGTGGGCCACCAGCACCGTGTATGTCGCCAAGCTGAACCAGATGTTTGGGGTGAATTTTGCCGATGGCCGCATCAAGGGTTACGGCACGACGATGCCGGGCAGGTCGGAGAAGACGTTTTTTGTGCTCTGCGTCCGTGGCAATCCAGCCTACGGCAAGAATGATTTGCACGACAACGGCGACGGCACAGTCACTGATCGCGCCACCGGATTGATGTGGTCGAAGGCCGACAGCAAGACTGGCATGAACTGGGAAGCGGCGTTGGCGTGGGTGCAGACCAGGAACGCCGAGAAATATCTCGGCCACAGCGACTGGCGGCTGCCGAACGCGAAGGAACTCCAAAGCCTCGTGGACTACACTCGCGCGCCAGCGGTGACGCGTTCGCCGACGATTGACCCAGTATTCCAGACGACGCAGCTCAGCGACGGCGAGTATCCGTTCTTCTGGACCAGCACGACGCATCAGGGTGGCCCACCCGACCGGCAGGGCGGCACCGCCGTTTACATCGCATTCGGCCGCGCGACGGGCTGGATGCAGCCACATTTCGGCGGCGGGCCGGGCGGCAAGGGCGGCTTTGGCAAAGGCGGGCCGCCGGGCAAGGGAGGTTCCGGTCCCGGCGGACCTTCCGGAGGCGGTCTGCGGTCGTCCGGTTCTGGCAGCTATCAACTGCTCGATGTCCACGGCGCGGGCGCGCAACGCAGCGACCCAAAGACCGGCAACCCCGCCGAGTTCCCGCATGGCCGCGGTCCGCAAGGCGACGTGATCCGTATCAACAATTTCGTCCGTCTCGTGAGGGACGCGGACGGTTCAACTCGGACACGGTAGCTGCCAGTTGCAGAGAAGCAGCTTACTGCGAGCGGGGCAGGGCGAAGATGTTTGCGCCGCCAGCGGCGGCTTGAAGCGCGAGTTCGGCCAGCGCCGTCAGGTGGACTTGTTGCCGCCAGCTTCCGTCGCTCTGTTGGCGTGACTTGAGCGCGGTGACGAGGGTTGCAGTCGGTTTGGAGAAGACCTGAAAGCAAAGGATGGCGAGCGCCAGCGTCAGGGCGGACTGGCGGCTCTGCATCCGGCGCTCCAGAAATGCGAGGCCGCGCTCAATGGCCGGACGCGCGGCGGTCGAATCCTGCAACGCCAGCGCGGCCAGCGCGGTGGTGGAGGGGAATCCTTGAAACGCTGCGCCATAGATGACGCGATTGCCGTAGTTCCAGCCGCCGTCCTCGCAGACCCGGTCCAGCAACAGCCGCTCCGCCTCCGCGACGCGCTCGTGGCGGCCGTGTCCGGCGAGCTTGAGCGCCAACAACGCGTAGCTGGTCGGCTCGACCCAACTGAACGTGCCGCTGGCCCACGGCCAGCCTTGAAGCGCGCCGTCGAGGGTGATTTCCTTCCTCGGCTCCACGCGTTCGCCCTTCCATGCGAGCAGCCAGTTCACCGCCTTGTCCCGCAAATCACTGCGGATTCCCAGACGCGTCAGGGCGATCACAAACAGCGATGTGCTCCAGTGCGGCTGGTTGTCCCCGATGAGCGTGAGCGCGCCCTCGTTGTTCATGCGTGATTGCAGCCAGCGGATCGCCGCCTCGCGCGCAGGGCCGGCTTCGCGCAGGTTGGCGAGCGCCATCAGGCTCAGGCAGGTCGGTTCCGGCGAAGGCTGCGTTCCCGGCCGATACGGCCAACCGCCGCCCGGATCACTGGCTTTCAGCAGAAAGTCTGCGGCGTTCATCGGACGGTTTGCCGGACGCTACTTCTTCTTCGCCGCCGGCTTGCTCTTTGCTGGTGGTTGGATCTTCGGCGGTTGCAGGCGTTGTAGCGCCTCGCGGGCCGCTTCGGGATGCTGGGCCTTGACAGCGACGGCAATCTTTTTGACGGCCAGTTCCGCTTCGGCGCGGACGGCGCGATTCGAGAGCAGCGGCAATGCGAGTTTCAGCGCGTCCGGGTGCGCGACGCCGCTCAGCGCGCCGAGGATCAACTTGAGGTCGTCGGCGTTGCGCGCGACAGACATGAGTTTGCGGTAGCGCTCGATCAACTCCGCGTCCGGCTTCGCGTTCAGGTCGCCTGCCAGGCGAACCATCCCGCGCATGGCGAGCGCGCGAACCGTTTCGCTTTCCGGCTGGCGGCACACGGCCATCAGCATGTCCCATGCGGCGACATTGGGCCACGTCGCCAGCGTGCGGACGGCTGCCTCGCGGATGCGCGGTTCCTTGTCCGCGCAGGCTGTCTTCAGCACATCCAACGCCTTTGCGTCGCCAGCGCTCGGCATCAGGCGGAGCAGCGAGCTGCGCCCGTCAATGTCGGAGCATTTCACCATTCTCGCCATGATAACGTCGGTGCGCTGCGCTGGGTCTGTGATCTTCTGCAAGGCGCGCGCGGCGGCGCTCTCGCCGTCGGAGCGGGCGTCAGCGGCGCTCATGCCCACGAGTCTTTCGAGCAGAGCCGGGATATCCTCGGCTTTGGCAAGTTTTCCGACCGCTTGAAACGCGGCCTGCACCGTCGCGGGATTGAAGCCGCTGGCTTCCGCCAACAGCGACGGCACTGCCACGTGGGCGCCACGCCGCGCCAGCACGGAAAAGAGACGGACCTTCGCTTCGGCGGGGGATGATTTCAGGTCGGCGACGATTGCGCTGTCGGTGGCCGAGTTGCCGCGGAGGCTGACGAGGGCTGTCTCGATGTCCTGGAGTTCCTCGGGCGACTTTTCACCGGCCATGGCTTTCACCAAGAGCGGCACGGCGGAGGCGCCCTCCAGCCGGCCGACCGCAGCGATGGCGGCGCGGCGCACCGCGACGTCCGCGGAGGAAACCAGGGCGTTGATGCCAGGACGCACGGCGTCATCGCCGCGGTTCGCGAGCGCCTCGATCATGAACACCTGCTCGCATGGCTGGAGCTTCGGAAGCTCGGCAGCGAACTTCTTCGACGCGTCGCGGGACTTCAATGAACCGATGGCGGCAATGGCCACAGGCTTCAGCTTGGCGTCGGAACCGTGGATTGCGGCGAGGATGCGTTGCTCGCCGCCGTCCTTTTCGAACCGCAGCAGCGCGCCAAACGCGCCGCGGCGGATATTGTCCGGTTGCGTCGGCTGGAGCAGATCCTCGCAAATCGCCGTTGCGCCCTTGCGGTCGCCACCGGTGGCGAGTTCCTCCGCGACACGCAGCGATGCGTCGGCCACGATACGGGCGAGGGCCGGCTTCGCTTCCTTGCGCAATGCGGCAATGGTCTTGCGGGCCGGCTCGTTGGCGATCTTGCCGAGCGCGAGGATGGCGGTGCTGGCGGTGAGCGCGTCATTGTCGTGCGCCATCTCCGAGAGTGGCTTCACGGCTTCCGCGTCGCGGCGGTCACCGAGCGTGGTGACAATCTGCAAGCGCGCCCGGCCCCGCGCGCTGGCGAGGGCGGTGCGGAGGGTCTTGTTGGCCTTGGCCGACGGATGGACGCCGAGCGCGAGGCAGGCGATGCCGGTGGTTTCCTCGGTCTTCAACAATTCAGCCAGCGCCGGCAGCGAGGCGTCAGTGCCGATGGCCGCGAGTTGCTGACAAGCGAACCGCCGCGCCTCGAAGGTGGCGGGCGGCGCGAGCAGCTTGATCATCGCGGCTTCAAGCTCAACGCGTAGCGCAGGTGTGGCGGCCGAGTCGCGGAGGAGCTGCTCGAACTTCCGTAGCGGCTCGACACTCTGGCCGGATTCGTATTTCGCGGCGTCGGTGATGAGTTGGGACATGTCGGCAGCTTGCAGCGGCAGCGCGAGCGCGATGCTGAGAGCAGCCATGATGACGTGTATTTGGGGCTTCATGATGTTTTCCTTTCTAAAATGTTCAGCGGCTAGATCAACCACGGTGTGCGCGGTTCGCGGTGGCGCATCCGGTTCGCTTCTTCACAATCGAAACTTTCCTTCACGGGATCCCAGCGCAATTTCTTGCCGAGACGCAGGCCGATGTTCATCGCCTGACAGATGGTCTGCGAGCGATGGGCCGCCTCTGGATGGCAAATGGTCGGCCGGCGGCTGCGGATGGAGTTGAGCAGATCGCGGACGTGATCGCCGGCGTTGGTCCAACTGATGCCGGCGTTGCTGCGGAGGTTGAGGATGGACTTCGGCTCGGCGGTGACCTCGTTGGTTTCGTCATCCACCTGAATCCATCCCTCGTCGCCGATGTAGCGAATGTAGCGGTCCTTGAAAGTCTTTCGCGCATACATGACGCAGTTGATGCCGTCCGCATAGCGGCAACGAGTCTCGCTCGTGAGAGGTGTCTCGCTCATGTATTTCACCGGGTCGGGCCACTCGCACTGTCCCTCGAACTCCACCGGGCCGGTGTGGTCGCGCTTGAGCAGCCATTGCATCTGGTCGGTGTAATGGCAGCCCATGCCGATGATGGGGCCTTCGCCGGTGTCCCAGAAATAATTCCAGCCGTTGACGCGCGCCGGCACAAACGGCCGCCACTGCACCGGGCCGAGCCACGTGTCGTAATCCCACCCCGCAGGAACCGGCGCAGGCTTGTCATGTCCAACCGTCGGGCCGGTCCAAACCTGAATCTCCACCGTGTGCAGACGGCCGATCTTGCCCTGCCGGACCATCTCGACGGCGAACCGATACGACGCGGTCGAGCGCCGCTGCGTGCCTCCCTGGTAGATCGTGCCGTGGCGGCGGCAAGCCTCGACCAGCTTGCGGCCTTCGCTGATGCACATGGAGATCGGCTTCTCGCAATACATGTCCTTGCCGGCGCGCGCCGCGTAGATCGAGGCCGTCGTGTGCCAGCGGTCGCCGGTGGCGATGAACACGCCGTCAATATCCTTCTGCGCCAGCAGTTCCTGGAAGTTTGCGAACATGCGGCAATCCTGGTTGCCGTAGTGCTTGTCTATCATCTCCTTCGCCGACTTCATCCGGTCCTCGCGGCAGTCGCTCACCGCCGTGAAAACGACATCGGGCTGCGCGAGGAAGTTCGGCATCACGTAGCGCGCCCGGCCACCGATGCCGATGTTGGCGAAGACGATGCGGTTACTGGGCGCGACCGCCCCGTCGAGGCCAAGTGCGGAGGCGGGCAGAATCGTTGGCACCGCCAACGCGGTCGAAACACGTTTGAGGAACTGTCGTCGGTTCAGTTTCGTTTCTGTTTTCGAATTTAATTTCAGTGTGTGCGATGTCATATCGTGTTCTCCGTGAAGGGTCATCGCGCTTACGCTAGCGGGTTTGGCACGCACGACAAGCGCGCCTTTTTACAAAAACTTGCATTTGTTTTACAGAATCTTCCGGCGGCTCGGTCGCGCCTCGGCTTTCTCATCGGTTTTGTTCGGCAGCATCCTTCCGTTCAAGCGTCTGTATTTCTATTGTGCCAGAGGCTTTTACACACGCCACGGTGCGCGCGGCTCGCGGTGGCGCATCCGGTTGGCTGCTTCGCAATCAAAACTTTCCTTCACGGGATCCCATCGCAGTTTCTTGCCGAGGCGCAGGCCGATGTTCATTGCCTGGCAGATGGTCTGCGCGCGATGGGCCGCCTCCGGGTGGCAGATGGTCGGCCGGCGGCTGCGGATGGAGTTGAGCAGATTGCGGACATGGTCGCCGGCATTGATCCAATCCACGCTGGCGGTTCCCCGCAGGTTCAGGATGGACTTTGGGTGGGCGGTGACCGCGTCGGTGGCATCGTCCACTTGAATCCAGCCCTCGTCGCCGATGTAGCGGATGTAGCGGTCGGCGGACTGTTTTCGTGAATACATCACGCCGACGATGCCGTCGGCGTAGCGGCAGCGAACCTCAGCGTTCACCGGCGTCTCGCTCATGAACTTCGCCGGGTCCGGCCAGGTGCATTGTCCCTCGAATTCCACCGGTCCCGTATGGTCGCGGCCCAACGCCCATTGCATCTGGTCGGTGTAGTGGCAACCCATGCCGATGATGGGGCCTTCGCCCGTGTCCCAAAAATAATTCCAGTTCGCGCCCTCCACACGCTTCGGCACGAACGGCCGCCACTGCACGGGACCGAGCCAGCGGTCGTAATCCCAACCCGCGGGAACGGGTGCGGGCTTGTCGTGCCCGATAGTCGGGCCGGTCCAAACCTGAATCTCCACGGTGTGCAGCCGGCCGATCTTGCCCTGCCGGACCATCTCGACGGCAAACCGATACGACGCGGTCGAGCGGCGCTGCGTGCCGGCCTGGTAGATCGTGCCGAAGTGGCGGCAAGTCTCGACCAACTTGCGGCCTTCGCTGATGCACATGGAGATCGGCTTCTCGCAATACATGTCCTTGCCGGCGCGCGCCGCGTAGATCGAGGCCGTCGTGTGCCAGCGGTCGCCCGTGGCGATGAACACGGCGTCAAGGTCCTTCTGCGCGAGCAATTCTTGGAAGTCCGGATACATGCGGCAATCCTTGTTGCCGTAGTGCGTGTCCATCATCTCCTTGGCGGACTTCATCCGGTCTTCGCGGCAATCGCTGACAGTAGCGAACACAATGTCCGTTTGCGCCAGAAAGCTCGGCATGACGTGGCGTGCGCGGTTGCCAATGCCGATGCAGCCGAAGACAATGCGGTTGTTGGGTGCGACGGTGCCGTTAAGGCCAAGCGCAGAGGCGGGCAGAATCGTCGGCACCGCCAACGCCGTCGAGACACGCTTGAGAAACTGTCGTCGGTTCATGGCTACACGCACCACGGGGCGCGCGGCTCGCGCCACGTCATCCGGTTGGCGTCTTCGTCGTTGAACTTTTCCGTCACCGGGTTCCACTTCAGCTTGCGGCCGAGCCGCGCGCTGATGGTCATCGCTTCGACGATGCTCTGCGCACGGTGGCCGACTTCGGGATTGCAGTCCGTGGGGCGGCGGCTGCGGATGGAAGCGAGGAAGTTGCCGATGTGGCCGCCGGCGTTGGACCAACTCGCGCCACCGGAGGCTTTCAGGTTCAGGATGGATTTCGGCTCGGCGGTGACAGCGTCCGTGTCGTCGTCCACTTGAATCCAGCCCTCGTCGCCGATGTAGCGAATGTAACGGTCCCTGAATCCGCCGCGCTGGTAGATGACGCCCTTGATGCCGTTGGCGTAGCGGCAATTGAATGTGCCGGAGATGGCCGTCTCGCTCATGAACTTCACCGGGTCGGGCCAAACGATGTCGGAGGTTTCAAACTCGACTGGGCCGGTGTTGTCGGTGCCAAGCACCCACTGCATCTGGTCGGTGTAGTGCGTGCCCATGTCGGTGTGCATGCCTTCGCCGGTGTCCCAGAAACACATCCAGCCGTGGCCTTGCACGCGTCCGGGGACGTAGGGACGCCATTGCACGGGCCCGAGCCACATGTCGTAGTCCCAACCGGCCGGCACTGGCTCCGGTTTCTGATGCGGCACCGTGCCGCCGCACCAGACCTGGCTCTCGACGGTATGAACGCGGCCGATTTTTCCCTGGCGCACCATGTCGCGCGCGAACCGATACGACGCCGTAGAGCGGCGTTGCGTGCCGGCCTGGTAAATCGTGCCGAGCCGGCGGCAGGTCTCGACGAGCTTGCGGCCTTCGCCGATGGTGAGGCTGATCGGCTTCTCGCAGTAGATGTCCTTGCCGGCGTGCGCGGCGAACATCGAGGCCATCGAGTGCCAGCGGTTGCCGGTGGCGATGAGCACGGCGTCAATTTCCTTCTGTGCGAGCAGCTCGCGGAAATCCGGGTAGGTGCGGCAGTTCTTGGTGCCGTAGTGCGTGTCAATCATCTCCTTGGCCGACGCGAGCCGCTCGGCGCGGGCGTCGCTGACGGCGACCCACTGGATTTCGGCGAACGAGAGAAAGTTTGGCAGGATATGGCGGGCACGGTTGCCGATGCCGATGCCGCCGAAGACGATGCGGTTGCTCGGCGCAACGGCGCCGTCGAGGCCGAGCACGCGGCCCGGCACGATCATCGGCACGGCGACGAGTGCGGCGCGTTGAAGAAACTGGCGGCGGGTGATGCGGGACGATCTGGCTTGCTTCATGAAGGGCTCCATCGTTGGACGAGCGGCGAATTCATCATGGTGGCCATCATCATCACCAGACGGCAAGTTGTAAAGAAATTCGTGACAGGCGAACAGCCGGGGCGTATCCCCTTTTCTTTGGGTGCGATTTTGGTTGCGACACCGCCCGGATTCGCTTAGACAAGGTGC
This sequence comes from Verrucomicrobiia bacterium, assembly GCA_041667205.1. Lineage (GTDB taxonomy): Bacteria > Verrucomicrobiota > Verrucomicrobiia > CAIQCK01 > CAIQCK01 > CAIQCK01. Next base: position 95,565 of record JBAYFL010000016.1, read on the forward strand.
CGCCAACCTCCGGGTTTTCAGGCTAGCTCTAAACGTTCGGTTCTTGTCAGTCAGGTATCTCATGTCATCCGAAGCACAAGCTCAAATTGTCGAAGGCGTTTTGGAATTCGCCGAGAAGGGTTACGGTTTTCTGCGCAACCCCGTCAAGGCGTTCCAGCCCACGCCGCTGGATCCGTTCGTTCCCGCCGACATGATCCGCCAGTTCCGCTTGCGCGAAGGACTGGTCATCCGTGGCGAAACCGGCCAGCCCGACCGCAACCGCGGCCGCAGCAGTCCACCGCTGGTCAAAATCGAAACTCTCAGCGGCATGCCACCGGAGAAGTGGAACGACGTGAAGTCGTTCGACAAACTGACGCCGATCAATCCGAAGGAGCGCTTCGTTTTCGAAACCACGCCCGATATCGTCACGATGCGCGTGGTGGACTTACTGGCGCCTATCGGCAAGGGCCAGCGCGCGCTCATCGTCTCGCCGCCGCGCACCGGCAAGACCACGCTGCTCCAGCAGATGGCGACCGCGGTCAGCAAGAACCATCCGGAGACTTACGTTATCATATTGCTCATTGACGAGCGGCCCGAGGAGGTCACCGACTGGCGGCGCACCGTCAAGGGCGAGGTGATCGCCTCTTCCAACGACATGCCGCTGGAGAGCCACGTCCGCGTCAGCCGGCTTGCGGCCGAGATGGCCAAGCGGCGCGTCGAGATGGGGCAGGACGTGTTCATGCTGCTCGATTCCATCACCCGCATGGGCCGTGCGTTCAACTCGGTCACCGGCACCAGCGGGCGCACCATGACCGGTGGCCTCGACAGCCGCGCGCTGGAAATCCCGAAGCGCATTTTCGGCGCCGCGCGCAAGGCCGAGGAAGGCGGCAGCCTCACCACTGTCGCGAGCGCGCTCATTGAGACCGGTTCGCGCATGGACGAGTTCATCTTCCAGGAATTCAAAGGCACGGGCAACATGGAGCTGGTGCTCAACCGCAAGGTCGCCGAGCAACGCATCTGGCCCGCGATGGACATCGGCCAGAGTGGCACGCGGCGCGAAGAACTACTCATTCCGCCTGCCGATTTGGAGAAGATTGCCCTCCTGCGGCGCGGCATTGTTGGTATGCCGCCCGAGGCGGCGATGGGCGGCCTCGTCAACGCGCTCAGCAAGACCAAGTCCAACAAGGAATTCCTGACGCAACTCGGCCGCAGCTCCGGCTTGCGACTGTAAGCGGCGCAGTTTACACCGGTGCCGTGCGGAGTCGTTTCAGCGCGATTTGCTTTCCCGCCTGTGCGCAACCTTGATCGCTGCGTTCAGGATGTAGCGGTTGTTCTTCTCCGACTTCTGGTTCTCTTCGGTCCAACGGGCATAGCCCAGTTCGCGGAAAGCGATGTCATCCGCCTTGTCGAGTTCCAGCAGCACGTCGCGCATCAATTGCCATCCTGTGAGTTGGAAGTCCTGTAGCACTCTCGCGCCGTTGGAATACATCAGCCGCTTCAACTCGTCTTTCAGCCGATCTACTGGAATCTGCCCCGTCGGATCGCTCATCGCGGCCAGCCCGTTCCAGAAGTGCTCCGACGATTCGTAGGCCGTCCCGAAGAGCGCGGCCCGCTTCTCTTCCGACGGCGGCCACGGTCCCGGATAGCTGACCTTTCCCAAGCCGCCGAGGCCTAGCGCCCGCTCGGACCAGCGCGCCATACCCTCGGTGAACCAGCGGTTCTTGAAATAGGTGACACTGTTCTGGATGACGTGGAAGAACTCGTGCGCGGGCGTCAGGTTCGAGGCGGGCTTGACCGACGTGGCGACGTTGAAGCAGAGCGTCGGTGTGTTCGGTGGATCGGAGGGACGACGGAAGTGTTGCAACTCGTCGTAGGTCACGCCGTTGCTGCGCAGGACGCTCTTGTGCAGCAGGTGAATGTCGAGGAAGGCCGCGCTGCGGTAGCGCTCCGTCTTGAAAGGATCGGGAAAGCCGAGCGTCTCCACGAAAAGCATGTGAGCGGCCCGCGTTTGCGTGGCCACGTCCTCGACTTGGTCCGGCACGCCGTTGTGGTTCACGTCGGCGGCTTCCACGGCGTTGGTTCCGGTGGTGTTGAAGAAAACGCGAATCCTGCCGACGCGATGTTCGTGGGGAAAACCTGCCGCGTTGGCCTGCCACGCGCCGGCTGCCAGCGCGACGGCCACGAAAGCAGAAAGGACGATGGGGGTGTTCCTGTTTATGTTCGGAAACCTCAGCGTTCGATCCGCAACAGTTTGCCTCCGCCGGGTGACAGTTCGAGTTCGACCCGATCACGGCCGGCTCGCGACCACTTGCCGGTTGTGGCATCGAAGGCCGAAAAGCCGCCCGCGCCAGTTAGCGTTGTCTTCGCGCCCTGCTTGTAGTCCAGGTTGACCACGACAACATGTGTTGCCTTTGGCTTCTTTGCCGGTTTTCCGAAGCAGCCCATCAGGAAACCCTGCACCGGTTGCAGCGGTTTGCTTTCCACTGTGGGCGGCGTCGGATCGAGGCGGAGCGCGGCGTCCGGCGGCAGTGGCACGGCGCCGTTCGGCAACATGCCGGCATGATAAACGCCGAGTGAGCGCAGCGGCTGGAGTTGTGAGGCAATGGCGACGAACTCGCGGTTGAGCGGTTTGGCGGCGTGATAGAGCGGCGTAGGCGTGCCGTCGGCTTTGGCCATCGCACCCTCGATCTTCGGATGGCAATAAACAAAATAGGAGATGCCCTGCGCGTCGTAAGCGAGCGAGGTATAGACCAGCCAGCGCAACTCGTCACCGTTGGGAACTCGCATCGAAGGCGTCCACGAGCTTGCCTGCACGATGTTCAGAAATGGCAAGCTGGCGTCGAGCGCCGCCTGCCGGATCATTGCGAGGTTCAGGAAATACTGGCCGCTGTCGCCTTTGACCGAGAAATGATAGTGGTCGTAGCTGATGAGGCCGGGCTTCACCGTCTCGATGAATTGCCGGAGGTGCTGCTTGTAGGCTGTGATCGTATCGCCGTCGTTGCCCAATTGTTTGTTGCTCGCGTAGGTCGGAAAAAGGTTGATGTAGGCGAGGTGCGCGGGGTCACGCTCGCGCAGGCAGCCGACGAGCCGGCCCAGTGTCGGGAACAATGAGGTGTTCGGTTCATCGTCCAGGAAATAGGCGTAGAACGCAGGATGTCGCCGCACGCGACGGATGAGCGCGTCGAGCTTCGGCTTCGTTTCCGGTTTGTCGAAATTATGCGGGCTGGTCAGTCCATCATGGAGCAGCGCGCGCAAGCCGTGACGACGCGCCACGTCCAGTTCGTTCTCCTTGCACCAGACCAGATTCCATCCGCCCTCGGCCATCTGTTTCGCCGTGACGTCGGTCATGGGTGGCCCGGCCCAGTAGGTCACGATCGGTTTGCCCATGCGCCAGGTTTCGCCGCGTGATTCGACGGCTGTCAGCAAACCCAGACAAAGGGTCATAAGGAACGCGGTTCTTTTCATAAGCTCAATCCTTCAATGCTGGCCAAGCGCCTTCAAGATCGCGTCAGCGACCGCCTGCCCTTGAAGCGCCTTGCCCTTGTTATTGTAATGAAGATTTCCCTTGCTCGCGGTCAGCTTCTCGATGTCGCCGACGACCAAGCCGTAGAGATCGTTGATCGGGATGCCGGCTTCCTTCATCACTCTCCCGGCAATCGCGTTGCGCGACAGGACCTTGGCGTTTCCCTTCTCGTCCAACACCACGCCTTTCTGACTGGATGGGACGGGCGTCGTGTTCGCCCAGATCAGTTTCGCGTGCGGGGCCAGTTCGCGCAGTTTCTTGATGTAATCACGCAGGCTCAATTCGTAGTCCTGGCCGGTTACGTGCCCGCCGTGCAGGCCGTTGTTGAAGTGGATGACCGCGTGCCGGTAGCCCTCGATGGCATAGGTCGTTTCCTTCAACCAACCGGGATCGGAGATCGCCTTGGACGTGGCCAGCGTGTCCACATTGGCCTTGCCCTTGAGCCGCTCCTTGACCACGCCGCCGTAGCCGACGGAGATCGAGTCACCGATCAACAACACGCGCGGCAGCTTTTGATCGTTGGTGTTGTCCCATCTGAGGTTGCACCACTCGATGGTCTCACGCTGCGTGGCGGCCTGGCTGTTCAGGGTCGTCATCGCTCCGAAGACAATGGCAACCAAGATAATTTGCATCACTGTTCGCTTCATTTTTTCTCCTTTGCTTGATAAGCGACGGGGCCAATGGTATATCGGTCGCGCCGGTGAAACCAAGGCCGCCGCTGGCCGGGGAAACGGGTGTCATCTGAGACCCCGACATCGCCTGCACAGGTCAGTCTCCATTGGACGGCTGTCCGTCTTCTTACCGCGCGGCGGTCGCGAACGAATAGGGCGTTGGTTCCAGCGGCACGCCGTTCTCGCTCTGGAAGTTCACCGCTGAAAGCGAGTTCAGCGAGAGCCGATAATTCCAGTTGGGTTTCAGACGCGCCGGCAGGATGCACGTCTTGCGGTCTTCGCTCCAACGCGGGCGTTGGCCTTCCGGAATGTCCGGATAGTCCGCGCCCCCGCCGCACCAGGAGAACCCGCCGCCCATCGGGACGCTGAACATCACACGCAGCTCGGTTATTGCTGGGCTTACATCCTTGGCGCCGTTGGCCGGTTCGAAGCGCACGACGACCGGCTTCCGGATCTTGGCCTGCACGGCGGCGTCCGCGCCTTGGGTGGTGAAGTAGATTGCGGAAGGCCGGCAGGAGACACCCGCAGCGCTCCGGAAATTTCGATGGCTCTTCGAATTGATCCCGACCCGATAGTAGCGGGCCGGCTCCACGCTGATCGGCAGCACGCAGGTCCGCCTGTCCCGCCAGAAGGGGCGGGCGTCTTCGCGGAGCTTGGGATAATCCGGCCCGCCGCCCGTCCAGGAGAAACCGCCCGCCATGTCTTGGTCGAAGGTCACGATAATTTCGCCCAGCGCCGGGTCAACCTCTGTAGCGCCCACCGCAGGAACGGTCGCAACGATGCGCGGAGGCGGACCGACTTCGGCTCCCCCCGATGTGTTGGGAAACAACGACAGCACGATCCCGATGGCGAACCAGTCGGCTAGTAAGCTGGAACAATGGGACGGAGAACGATTCGTTGTTTGCATGGGTTTTCCTTTCAGTGTGGCGGTGCAGCCACTCCTCCCACGGGGTTCGCTTTTTCCATCACCTTCATAGGTCAACGACTTGAGCATATACCAGCCCCTCGGCGCGTCAACGCCCCGTTGCGGCCTCCAGTGCGGCGCGGCCGACGGTATCGGTCAAGCCGGTGAATCCCGGCCCGCCGGCTGCCACGTAGCCGTGGCTCGCGCCCGATGCGTCCGGGCTGACCCAGAAGGCGTAGAGCGCGCCGTTCTTCAGGTGGAACCGGAACTTCACCGGCTGGTCCGCGAGCTTCGACAAGTCGCGCACGCCTTTCCACTTCACCGCTTGCAGCGTCTTGTCGGCGCGCAACGGCGTGCAGTTCTCGCGCGTGAACGGCTTGATCACTTTGCCGTCACGGTCGAGCACCTCCACGCGCAGTTCGCCCTTCGGCGCGGCAAGGTTGACGAAGAGATGTTTGCCGCTGAAATGCACAGGCCGCGTCGTCAGCGTGGCCTCGGCGTCGCTGGCGTCCATCGAGGCAAAGCCGTCGCGACGCAGGATGGCAAGACCGGTGCTCGCACCGGCGTCGTTATAGTTACAGCTGGGGAAACTCTTCCCAGCGCGACCGCTGACGTAGAAGTAAAGTTTGTCGCCGACGACGAGACAGCAGCCGCCGACGCTCTGCACGTTGCCCCAGTTCCAGTCGCCCATTTTCTCCGACACGGGACAGAACGGTTGCGGATTGGAGCGGTCCCAATGAAACCCATCGCGGCTAAAGCCGACGCAGATGGAGTTCTGCTTCGGCCGTCCGAGTTGGCCCAGTTCGATGGCCTTCGGCGTCTGTTTCGCGCCGCGGTAGTCGCCGCGCCAGACGCTGAACAACCCGACCAGCACGCTCTCATAGGCGGCGCAGTCGAGATTGTAGAGTTGCGGCTGCGTGAGCAGGTCGTCACGTTTCCAATCCACGCTGTCGGAGGCGACCCAGGCGACCGGCTCCTTCTTCTCCGAAACCTGCGGCGTGAAGCTGAAGAAATCCGTCGTCTCCCAATAATGCCGGCTCCGGCCGCGCTTGGAGCCGCTGCGAATGCTGAACACCCACCGCTCGCGAAACGGATTGTAGAAAAACGAACTGCGGTCGCCCGTTTTCGCACCATCGCCCGCCTTGCTCCAGTGAATCCCGTCCGCCGACCGGAACAGCGAGAACATCCCACCGCCGGCATAGACCGCCATCTTGAACCGCTGCTGTGGGTCCGTCGCGTTGTGGTCGAGCCACACTGTGTTGGAATCACGCCCGCCTTTGAGGACGATATTCGTATCTGGCACCACGTCGAGCTTCGGTTTTTCCCAATGGATGCCGTCCTTCGACGTCGCATAGCAGGTCTGGCCGCCGCCGTGGCCCGCGTAATACCACATCTTGAACAGCTGGTCCTTCGGGTCGAACCACACGCCGTCGCTGAACGGCATCACTGCCGGCCCGCGTCCCGCCGATTCCCACGGCTGGTCCGGTTTCAGGACCGGGCTGGCGGTGTGATATTCGGGCGCGTGAAACGTTCGCTTCAGCGTCGTGCTCTCGACGAGGAAGTCGTCCACGAATAACTGCCGTCCCACGTCAATCGGAATGACCGCCGGTGGCGACGCGAGGTAAGGTGGCGTAACCGGGTTCTCAGGAAAATCCGCCAGCCGTGGCGGCCATTCCGCCGGCAGCGTGATGCCGTTGTAGAGCGTCTCAGCCGGCGCCGCGCCCGCCATGCCGATGGCGATGCACCAACCGATCCACCGATGCGTTTTCATGCCCTGCCTTCCTCGGTTCACGCGCCGCAGGGTGAGCGTGGGGCTTTTACCACTTCACCTGCGCGACGCGCTTCGTGCCGTATTTGTCCACATAGAACAACTGCTTGTGCTGGCGGCCGTATTCGTGGAGGAGCTTCGTGATCTTCACGTCAAAGCAACAATACTCCGCGATCTCCATGATCCGGCCCTCCTTCCACCACTTCAGAGCTTCCAACCCGTCCGCGATCTTCTCGCTGCCGAGCGTGCCGGTGGCAAACGCGTCCATCGGCAGCTTCCGTCCCACCGACTTCTCCAGTTCCACCAGCAGATCCAGCGTTGGCGCCTGCATCAGGTCCAGCGGCGAGTAAGCCGCCAGCACCTCGTAGTCGAAGTTGATGATGTTGTAACCGACCACCAGGTCCGCCCGCAGCAGCGCCTTGATGAGGTCGTCCACGCGCTTCTCGTCGAAGATCTCGTAGCTCTCCGTGCCCGTGGAGTAGATCACCCCCAACGACATCTTCATGTCGCGCTTCTTGTCCCACCCGCCGACCTCCGCCGCCGACTTCTGCGTTTCCAGATCGAAGTAAACTATGTTCTTTTTGTCAGACACAACCGCAGGCTAGCTAACTGCGCCACCGCGAGCAAGGAGAAGGATGTGGTCCGATGGGATGTGGTCCGATCACGGCGCGGCGGGGAGGGCGGGAGGACGTGGTGGGTAATAGCGCTGGTAGTAGAACGGGAAATGGTAGTAGGCGAGTTGGCGGGCGCGCCATGCGCGCAACGCGGCGCGGAGGCGGGCGGCCAGCGTCGGTTCGTGCGCGAGGAGATTGTCCTTCGCGAGTTCGGTCGGGTTGGAGGCGAGGTCGAAGAGCGCTTCTTGGCCGGTGAATCGGTAGTGGACGAACTTCCATCGCCCCGCCAGCAGGCAGGCGTCGGTGCGGGTGACGGGGTTCTCGGTGTGGAAGAAAAGGAGACGCTGGTCCAACGGCGGTCGGTCAGCGGCGAAGGCGTTGATGCCCTGGAAGTTTGGGTGGGACGGCCAGCCCATGAGGCCGAGCACCGTCGGCGCAAAGTCCACGACCTCGATCGGGTAATCCTCGGTGCGGGGTTTCAGATACGCCGGCGCGTGGATGATGCAGGCGATGTGGATCTCCGGATCCACCGGGTCGTTGGCGTGCAGGACGCGGCCGCTCTCGTGGAACGCCTCGCCGTGGTCGCCCTGCACGACGATGATGGTGTTTTCCAGCCGGCCCGCATCTCGCAGCGCAGTCACGAGCCGGCCGAGTTGGCGGTCGCATTCGCGCAGGCTGTTGTAGTAGGCGTTGCGGACCACATCGGTCTTGTCCGCCGGGAATCCCATGAACGAGGTTGGGAAATCCAACGCGCACGGCTGGAACGGGCGCGGGGCCTCCGGCGGCATGACGTAGGGGAAGTGCGAGCCGCCGAAATACATGCCGAGATAGAACGGTTTGCCGCGCGCGGCTTGTTCGCGAATCCAGCGCACGGCGGCGTCGGCGGTCTGGGAGTCGTTGACGCTCGCCTCGCCGAGGGTCCAGTCGGTGTCTTCCCAGTTCGTTTTGGCGGAGAGCGCGGCGTTCGTCTGGCTGCCGAGGGCGCAGCCGTCCCAGAAGACGTCGAGGTTCGGCGACTGGAGGAAGAGCGACATGCCACCCCAGATTTCGTCCTCGGAGGAAATCATCGCGGTGGCGTAGCCGGCGGGTTTGAGCAGGTCGTAGATCAGTGTCTTCGGCCACGGGTCGTCCTTGCGGTAGAAGTGGTGCTGCCGCTGCCGCAATGGGAACAACGACGACTCGCGGCAAACGCTCGCATAGTCGGTGTGCGTGCTCTGCGAGTAGGCCCGCGTGAAATGCACGCCGCCGCGCGCGAGGGCGTTGAGATTGGGCATCACTTCCTGTCCCTGATGTTTCAGCAGCACGACATCGTGGCGCAGAGCTTCGATGGAGAGGAAAAGCACCGAGGGGCGGTTGGCAGCCGTGGCCGGCGGCGGTTGCCAACGAGTGGTCGCGATCGGCTGCAACTCCTCCGTTCGCAGGCACGGCTCGATCGGTTCAAGGTTCAACAACTCCACCGCGCCCGCCACCATCGTCGCGGCGGGATTCAGGCGCTGGCTGAGGACTTCTCGCTTCATGCCGACGCGGAACCAGTTCGGGTCGCTCTCCATCACCGCCAGCAACGCCGCCCACGCGAGCGTCAGCACGAGCCAGGAGTTTCGCCGCGCGCGTCCTGACGCCGGCGCGGCCCAGCGATGACGCGCCGTCCAGTTCAGGAAGAACGGCAGCGCCACGAGCATCGCCACGAGCAGCGAGGCGAACAGCCCCACCTGCGAGCTTTCGGTATGCAGGAAGTAAAGCCAGTGCGAATGCGAGAAGGCGAACTGGAACGACTCGAAGTTGGCGAAGCGGCCGGACTCCAGCCGGAACGCCCAGCTCCCCAGATACAGGAAGCCAAGCGCCGCGAACGGAACCGCGAGGAGAACGGCGGCCACGCGTCGCAGCCAGACGGGCCGGTTTCCTGTCAGCTTACCGGCGACGGCGCAGACCGCCCAGACGCCCCACGCTGCGCTGCACCAGAACCACGCGAGGAATAGCAGCGACAGGAATGCCAGCAGCAGCCCGTGCTGATAGATCGTGTCGTGACCGCGCCCCGACAACACAGCTTCCGCCACGAACCCGCAAACCATCAGCGCCATCGCCGGCAGGTTGGGGGAAAGCAGAACCGCCGCGCGACTCAGGAGGTTGTCGCGCGCGGAGTTGTTCGCTGTCGGGTTGCTCACGGCCAGTCAACGCATCGAATCGTTTCTGCGACGTCGGCGCACGGCGTGAGACTACGACATCGGGAACTGCTACGCCATCTTCCGCGCGATCGAATACCACCAGCCGTCGTAGAGGTCGGCGACGTTCCATTTGCAGGCAACGCTGCCGGCCTTGATCTCCAGCGCATCGCCGCCCACGGCGCCGATGACGGCTGCGGGCACGCCTTGGGACTTGAGTTGCGCGACGACCGCGTCGGCGTTTTCCTTGGCGACGCTGAGGACGATCCGCGATTGCGCTTCGCCGAAAAGCAGCGCGTCGAGTCGTGTGCCGGAGGCAAATGCGCTGAGGTCCACCTTTGCGCCGATCAGCTCGGCTTTGTTGCGGCCGGGATGCTTCGAGATGCAGCTCTCGGCCAGCGTGACGGCGATGCCGCCTTCGCTGCAATCGTGGGCGCTCTTGATCTTGCCCGCGCGGATGAGCGCGAGCACGGCGTCCTGAAGCTTCTTTTCCGTCGGAAGATCAATGCGCGGCGGGAGGCCGGCTTTGACGTGATGGATGCGCTTGGCGTATTCGCTGCCGCCGAGGCCGAGATACGGGTCGGCGGTGTCCACGGCGTTGCCGGCGAGGATGATCGCGTCGCCCTGGTTCTTGAACCACTGCGTCGTGATATGCGCGGCGTCATCAATGAGGCCCACCATGCCGATGACCGGCGTCGGGTCAATCGCGCCGGTCGGGCTTTCGTTGTAGAAGCTGACGTTGCCACCGGTGATTGGCGCGTTGAAGGTGTTACAGCCCTCGGTGATGCCTTTCGCGGACTCGCGGACCTGATAGAAGATCTCCGGCTTCATCGGGTTGCCGAAGTTGAGGTTGTCGGTGGACGCGAGCGGCCGGCCGCCGGAGCAGACGATGTTGCGCGCCGCTTCGGCCACCGCGATGGCGCCGCCGGTCTTCGGATCGAGGTAGCAGTAGGTGCCGTTGCAGTCGGTGGTGATGGCGAGGTAACGGTCCTTCGCCGGCGGTGAGCTGAGCTTGAGCCGCACGACGGCCGCGTCGCTGCCGGGGCAAACAACGGTGCGCGTCTGGACCATGTGGTCGTATTGGCGATAGACCCAGTTCTTGGATGCGACGCTCGGCGAGGCGAGCAGTTCCGGCAGAATCTTCTGCGGGTCGCTGAGCGGCGGGAGTTCGGTGATCTTCCACGCGCGGGTCTTGGCGAAGTAGCTTGGCTCTTTGGCCTCGCGGTAATAGACCGGCGCGTCGTTGGCGAGCTTGGCGGCGGGAATCTCGGCGACAACCTTGCCGTGATTCTTCACGCGCATCAGGCCGGTGTCGGTGACGAAGCCGATCTCGGCCCACGGGAGGTCCCACTTGTCGAAAATGCGCTGCACTTCGGCCTCGCGGCCTTTCTGGACGATGACGAGCATCCGCTCCTGGCTCTCGCTGAGCATGATCTCGTAAGGTGTCATGCCCGGCTCGCGCTGCGGAACTTTCGCGAGGTCAATCTCGATGCCGGTGCCGGCGCGCGAAGCGGTCTCGCACGTCGAGCAGGTGAGGCCCGCCGCGCCCATGTCCTGGATGCCGACGACGGCGTCGGTCTGGAGCAGTTCGAGCACGGCTTCGAGAACGAGCTTCTCCATGAACGGGTCGCCGACCTGCACCGCCGGGCGGTCCTCGTGAGATTCCTCGGTCAGCTCGCGCGACGCAAACGCCGCGCCCGCGAGACCGTCGCGGCCCGTGGCGGGGCCGACGTAGAAGACGGGATTGCCGGTGCCTTTCGCCGCGCCGCGCGCGATCTGCTCGTGGCGCAGGAGGCCGAGGCAGAGGGCGTTGAGCAGCGGGTTGCCTTCGTAGCTCTCGTCGAAATAGACTTCGCCGCCGACCGTCGGCACGCCGACGCAGTTTCCGTAGTGGGCGATGCCGCCGACGACGCCGGCGAAGAGCCGCTTGTTGCGCCGCGCGGTCTCGTCGTCGCCGTCAATCGGGCCGAACCGCAGCGAGTTCATGTTCAGGATCGGTCGCGCGCCCATCGTGAAGATGTCGCGCAGGATGCCGCCAACGCCCGTCGCCGCGCCCTGGAACGGCTCGACCGCGCTGGGGTGGTTGTGACTCTCGATCTTGAACGAGATGGCCCAGCCGTCGCCGATGTCGGTGACGCCGGCGTTTTCCTCGCCCGCGCCGACGAGGATTTGCGGGCCTTTGGTCGGGAACGTCTTCAGCACCGGCTTGGAGTTCTTGTAAGAACAGTGCTCGCTCCACATCACCGAGAAGATGCCCAGCTCGGTGAAGTTCGGCTCGCGGCCGAGGACGCCTTTGATGCGCTCGAACTCCTCCGGCGTGATGCCGTGCTTGGCGATGATTTCGGGGGTAATTTTTGGGTCGGTCATTGCGGTTTGCTCCCGCGCAAATGGTTCAGGATGCTCTCAAAAACCACCCGGCCGTCGGCACTGCCAAGGGCGTTTTCGGAGGCGCGCTCGGGATGCGGCATCATGCCGCAGACGTTGCGAGCTTTGTTGCAGATGCCGGCAATGTTCTCGACCGAGCCGTTCGGGCTGGCGGTGTCCACGACCTTGCCATCGGCATCCACATAGCGGAACAGAATCTGGTCGTTCTTCTTGAGCTCCTCAATCGTTGCCGGGTCGGCAAAATAGCAGCCCTCGCCGTGCGCGACAGGAACGCGAATGATCTGGCTCGCGCGCGCGGCGTTCGTAAACGGCGACTTCGTCGTCTCGATGCGCAGGAAAATGTGCTCGCAACGGAACTGAAGCGAGCGGTTGCGCAGCAGCGCGCCGGGCAACAGGCCGGCTTCACAGAGAATCTGGAAACCGTTGCAGATGCCGATGACGAGCTTGCCCTTGGCGGCGTGGTCGGCGACGGCCTTCATCACAGGCGAGAAGCGCGCGATGGAACCGGTGCGCAGGTAATCGCCGTAGCTGAAGCCGCCAGGCACGACGATGCAGTCGAGGTCGCCGATGTCGGTGTCCTTGTGCCAGAGGTAGCGGGCTTCCTGTTTGAGCACGTCCTGCAAGACCCAGAGCTTGTCGAGGTCGCAGTTGGAGCCGGGGAATTGGATGATGCCGAATTTCATGACGTAATGCCTATCGCGTAACGCGGAGGCGGCTCAGCCTTCCAGTTCGAAGCGGTAGTCCTCGATGACCGGGTTGGAGAGGATGCGGTGACACATCTCGTCGAGCTGCTTCTTTGCGGCGGCTTGGTCGGCGCCGGCCAGTTCGATCTCCATGAACTTGCCGATGCGCACATCGCCAACAGCAGAGTAGCCGAGCGAGTGCAGCGCGTTGGCGACGGCCTTGCCTTGGGGGTCGAGCACGGCCTTCTTTGGGGTGACGTAAATCTTCGCTTTCATGATTTGATGATTTCGCCGCGTGAGGGCACGCGGCCTACATGTTATTCGATGCCGAGTTTCTTGAACGTCCAGTTCACGTGTTTGAAATGCTGCTTCAGGTCGCAGGCTTGCTCGATTTCCTTCTTCGAGAGCCGCTTCGAAATCTCCGGGTGCGCCTTCATGTTCGTCTGGAGGCTGTCGGTGCCTCGCCAGGTCTTCATCGAGGCGTCCTGCACCCACTTGTAAGCTTCCTCACGCGTCGCGCCGCGCTTGACCAGCGCCAGCAGCACGCTCTGGCTAAAGAACAGGCCCTTAGACTTCCAGAGATTGGCTTCCATGTTCTCCGGATAGACCAGCAACTGGTCCACGACCTTGATCAGCAGCGAGAGCATGTAGTCGAGCAGCGTGCACGAATCGGGGAAAATGACGCGCTCCACCGAGCTGTGCGTGATGTCGCGCTCGTGCCAGAGGGCGACGTTCTCCATCGCGGCCAGCGCGTTGCCGCGAAGCACGCGCGATAGGCCGGCGAGCCGTTCGCAGGTGATCGGGTTGCGCTTGTGCGGCATGGCGCTGCTGCCCTTCTGGCCTTCGCCGAAATACTCCTCCGCCTCCAGCACCTCGGTGCGCTGGAGATGGCGAAACTCCGTCGCCCATCGCTCCACCGAACTACCGATGATGGCCAGCGCCGCCTGAAACTCCGCGTGCCGGTCGCGTTGGATGATCTGGGTTGAAAGCGTCGCCGCCTTCAGGCCTAACTTCTTGCAGACGTAATCCTCGATCTTCGGGTCGAGATGCGCGTGCGTGCCGACCGCGCCGCTGATCTTGCCGACGCGGCAGGCTTCCTTCGCGTTCTCCAGCCGCTGGATGGCGCGGCCAAATTCGTCATACATCAACGCCATCTTCAGTCCGAAAGTGACCGGTTCGGCGTGGATGCCGTGGCTGCGGCCGATCATCGGCGTCAGCTTGTGCTCCTTCGCGCGGCGGGCGATGACCTTGCGGAGGGCGCGCAGGTCGTCGAGCAGGATGTCGGCGGACTGTTGCATCTGGACGGCCATCGTCGTGTCCAGCAGGTCGCTGGAGGTCATGCCGTAGTGCAGCCAGCGCGAGGAGGGGCCGATGTTCTCGTTCACGCACGTCAGGAACGCGATGACGTCGTGATTGGTGAGCTTTTCGATCTCGCGGCAGCGCTCGATGTCGAACTTCGCGCGCTCCTTGATGACGGCGAGGTCCTTGGCGGGCACGAGGCCCGCCTTGCAGAGCGCCTCGGCGGCAAAGATCTCGATCTGGAGCCAGATTTCCAGCTTGCGCTGCTCGGTCCAAATTTCCCGCATCGGCTGTCGTGAATATCGCGTAATCATGGAAGGGAGTTTTATACGAGCCGCGCGAGGGAAAGTCAACGCACCCAAACGTAACAATCGGCGTTTCATCGGGGCGTTGAAAGCCCGGCGGCTCGCGTCTATGCTGCCGCGCATGAAACGGCTCTGGCTTCTATCGGCGCTTGCAGTCGCTTGGACGGCGGGCGCACAGGTTCCAAATCCTTCCTTCGAGCAGGGCTCTGGCAACGCGCCTGACGGTTGGAAGCTGTCTGCGCCGCCGGGCGAGTGGGCCAGTGGCGGCCACACCGGCGCGCGCTGCATCGCGGTGACCGGTTCAGGCGAGGACTCGAACTTCTGGCGGTGCGACGGCGTGAAGTTTGAGCCGTCGCGTCTTTACCGGTTTTCGTTCTACGCACGCTTCGCGCCGGGAACGACGGGCAGTCTCATTAGTGGGCCGTCATTTGCCAACCGCGACATGCCGGCGGGCGAGACGTGGGAGCGCAAGTCGTTCGTGTTTGCGTCGCCAACCATTGTTTCGCCGGGCGCCTACTTGCGGCTTGGTCATTGGCACATGAAAGGCACGGCGATGTTCGACGACGTGGAACTGCGGCCGGTGATGCCGGTCAATGCGCGCGTGGCGGGCGTCGAGCTTGGCGATGGCGAGACGATGCGTGACAGCGTTTATCGGTTCCACACGCAGCTCGGCGGAGACGGCGGCAACTACTCGCACCCGCTCGACGCGCACACGGCGGGCTTCAACAGCAACCGCTGGACGTTCGGCCCCGGCGGTTACGTCATCTACAAACATCACGTCGGCAGCCACACCCAGCGCAACGGCAAGGTGACCATCAGTATCAGCCATTACGTAAGCGGGCGCTGCATGATCGAGATGAGCTTTGACCGGTTGACGTGGTCGTCGGTCGGCGAGGTCGCCGGTCTGGTCGAGAAGACGGTAGAATTGCCGGCGCGGATGTTTCCGGCAGCCGTCGTCTATGTGCGGCTGCGGGCCGAGAGCGCGGAGAAGGGCGAATCGAAGGCAGTGTCGTTTCAGGTCAGCAGCTACGCTTACGAGGCGCAGTTGGCCGGCCGGACCACCGACGGACGCGGGCGCACCGACTTCGTCGAGATCCAGCAGTCGGACAAGCTGCTGAACGCCGTTTGTGAAACCCTCGGCGACCCGCTGCCCGGTGGCGAGCACAACTCGATGTGGCGGTTGCGGAACGATTCTGACGAGCAGGCGAAGGTGCTCGCCACACTGGAAGTCTGGCGCGGCAACCAGCGCGTCTCGAAGTTCAGCAAGGGCGTCAAACTTTTCGCCGGCCATTCGGAGGCGGTCGAACTGAGCTACGACCTGCGCGACGCGGGCGACTATGAGTTGCGGTTTGCCGAGCGCGACCTGACGCGCCAGCGGGATGTGTTCACTGCGCGTGTGCCGTTGAGCGTGCCGTCGCTGTTCGCCTCCGACTACGGCTGGCGGCTCAGCGAGGAGAAATCCAAGGTCGGCCTCTGGTGGTGCGAGTCGGCGCGAAAGATCAACCGCTACCGGACCATGCCGAAGGGTGACGCGCAGTCGGCGATCCGCATCAGCGCCGCGCAGAACGAACGCGAGAGTTTCCAGATCGCGATCAATCCGCTCAAGTCGCTCCCGAAAGCCAGCGTCAGCGTGACCGATCTGCGCGGGCCGCGCGGCGCGAAGATTCCGCGCGAGAACATTGCGATCCATCGCGTCGCCTACGTGCGCGTGGAGACGCCGACCGACGAGACAGGTGTGGCGGAGGAGTGGCCCGACCCGCTGCCGCCGCTGGCGCCGGGCGAGGAGTTCGCGGCGGAGGTGGGCCGCAACGCATCGCTCTGGTTCACGGTTTACGTTCCCGACGGCGTGCCGGCGGGCGATTACCAGGGCATGATCGAGTTGAAAGAGACGCCGCGCACGAAGTTTGACCGCTCGGCGTGGAAGGCGAACGTGCCGTTGCGCGTGCATGTCTGGAACTTCACTTTGCCGAAGGAGACGCGGCTGAAGACGGCTCTCGGCGTTAGCGTGGAGACGGTGAAGGCGTATCACAACCTCGCCACCGACGAGGAACTCGCGCCGGTCTGGGACAAATACATGCAGAACTTTGCCGCGCACCGCATCTCGCCGTATTGGCCGATGGGCAGGGTGCGGATCGGCGTCCAGTTCGACAAGACCGCCAGCCCGCCGCGCGTGAAACTCGACTTTGCTGCATTCGACACGGCGGCGACGCGCTATCTCGATGAGTTCGGCTTCAACACGTTCCGTCTGCCGCTGTCGGGCCTTGGCTGGGGCGGTCAGGGCAAGCCGTGGCACGACGGCGAGTTCGGCGGGTTCAAGCAGGGCACGCCGGAATACGAGGCGCTCTGGGGCGACTACGCGCGGCAGCTCACGGAGCATCTCGAACAAAAGGGCTGGCTGCGCAAGGCGTATCTCTATTGGTATGACGAGCCGGAGCGGAGCGACTACGCGCCCGTTCGCCGCAACAACGAGCAGATCAAGCGCCTCGCGCCGAAGCTGGCGCGGATGCTGACGGAGGAGCCCGGGCCGGAACTGACCGGTGCGGTGGACATCTGGTGCCCGGTGACGCCGAACTACCGCCCGGACATCTGCCGCGAGCGCCAGCGCGCCGGCGAACACGTCTGGTGGTATATCTGCTGCTGGCCGCACGCGCCGTATTGCACGGAGTTCATTGATCATCCGGCCGTCGAGCTGCGGACGTGGCTCTGGCAGACGTGGGGCTACGGCGTCGAGGGCATTCTCATCTGGGAAACCAACTGGTGGAACCAGCCCACCCGTTTCAAATCGCCCGCGCGGCAGAATCCGTGGGAAGATCCGATGAGCTACAGCGAGAGCGGCACGTGGGGCAATGGCGACGGCCGCTTCATCTATCCGCCGAACCGCGACAACGACCGGAAACAGAAGTTCCTCGACGGCCCCGTCAGCTCGCTCCGCTGGGAAATCCTCCGCGACGGCGTCGAGGACTACGAGTATTTCGCGCTGTTGCGCGATCTGCTGAAGTCGAAGCCGGACCCGGCGGCTGAGGCGTTGCTGAAAGCACCCGCGTCGGTCTTCACCGACATGACACACTTCAATACCGACCCAACGCCGTTGCTGCAACATCGCGAGAAACTCGCGCGAGCCATCGAACGACTGAGCGGGAAGTGAGCGTTCATTCCGTTTGCGGCTGGCGTAAATTGCATTGTCTCGCGCTGGCGCGTTGCTAGACTGCGCGGCGTGATCCGATATCTATTGGCTTTGATCGTCGCGGCCGCGCCGTTGCTGGCGCAGACACCGGGCGCCAAACCGGCCCTGCCGACGGCGGACGTGGTGTTGAAGTATCACGACACACGGCTGGCCGCGGTCAAGTCGTGGCAGGCCAACTTCATCAAGAACATCAGCGAAGGCTCCATCACCATCGTTCAGAGCGGCAGCGTGCGTTTCGTGCGCCAACCGGCCACCGGCCCCAGCCAGCCCGCCTCCGAAAAGGGCCGCGCGGATTTCATGATGCAGGTAAAGGGTCGCGACCTCGGCTACACCATCGTCTCCGGCGCCGACAACATCGCGTGGCAGATCGTCAGCCAGGGCAACTTGCGCGGCATCTACAAGCTCGACATGAACCGCCCCATCGCCGGTTCCAAAGAGGACACCCGCAGTCTGAACCCCATCAACGAAGTCAACCCGCTGGCGCTGCTGCAAAAATTCCGACCCCAGCTTGGCTTCATCACCGAAGGTGTGCAGGAACTCGGCAGCCGGCAGCTTTACCGCCTCGCCGGCAAACCGAAGGTTGCCGCGATGCCCGGCCAAGTGCAGATCGGCTCCCTCCAGGCTTGGATCGCCCTCGACGACGGCTTCCTCCATCGCATCACCATCAACGACCTGCGTGGCAACGCGGTGCTGACCATTGACCTCAGCGCCGTGCGATTCAACCTCCCGTTGGACGACGCCTTGTTCCTCTTTACCCCTCCGCCCAACGCCAACATCCAGGATCTCAACGCTCGCCTCGGCAGCGCGCTGAAGTAACCGGCGCTACAGGCCGTCCGCCGGCAAATCCAAGCGCAACCTGTCCGCTCATGTGACGTCGGACCCGCTTTGAGATAAGACCGCAAATCAAAACTGAGGCAGTCGGCTCATGCCAAACAGTCCGAAACCTTCTTTGCGCAGGTGCGGACGTTTTCTCCTCATCACGGGTCTTTTAGAGCTTCACAGCGCAATACCGTCCGAACGCCGGCAATGCGAGTGAACCATCCGCTGCCGGTTGCAACGCTACGGGCGCGGCAAGGTGGGGCGAGTAAAGCATCGGCTTTCCGCCTGACAACCATTTGCCCGCGCGCAAACGAAAACCTTCCGGTGCGCCGTCGCCGTAATAGACGACATGGGCTACGTGAGCGGCGGGTAACTGGTAGATGTCCACGAAGGTCAACGGTTGCTTGCGGTCGCCACCTTCCAGTTCAGCAGCGAAACCTTCCTTCGCCACCTCGCGCACGGCCTTGAGGATGTCCGGCGTGCGCGCGGGCATCGCGGGGCGCAGCCCGCGCTCGCCTTCGCCGGCGGGTTGCGAGATGCGACCGGGACATTTCTCGAAGTAGCGGACGTTGGGTTTGGCGGCGAGGGCCGGCAACGGCGAGCGTGCGCGCTGGCGGAAGTTCTCGTCGCACTCGCCGCTGAGACCGGTGATGATGACGCCGCAACCGCGTTCGACGGCGGCGCGGATGGCGTCGCACTCGCGGTCGCTGAGACAGGTCTGGCTGGCGACGATGAGCACGTCGCGCGGACCGAGTTGGGCGAGGTGCGGCTCCTTGGCGACGCGGTAGGCGATGCGACCCAACAGCGCCTGCTCGAAGCCCAGCACGCTATTGTAGGCCGTGCGATGATCGAACGCCAGCGACCACGCCGAGTGATAGACCCAGACGTTGGCGCACGGCTGCGAACCGGCGTAGAGCGACTCGTGCGCACGGTTGAAGCCCATATAGCGCTTCATCGCCTCGAAAAACGCTGGCTGCTCGAAAAACGCCGAGCCGTCGCGTTTGTCGCCGGATCGCAACGCCCACGTCGCCGTCAGCATCTGGCCGCCGCACGCGAGGCACTCGGCCATGTCCAACTCGACGGGCTTCGGGTCACTCGGCAGCGTGATGCTGCCCTTGGTGCTGCGCAGCCAGTCCGTGGAGAGCGCAATGCGGCCGATGGCGGTGCCTTCCTTGAGGTGCCGCACCTTCGTGACCAACTCGCGGTCGAGCACCTGCGGCATGTCGTGGCTCTCGGCGACGGCGAGGTCGAGGTAGTCGCCGTTATCCGGCAACAGCCGCGTGCGGTCCTTGCGCCAGAGCGCCGGGCAATCCTCGTAGGTGACAAACGCC
The DNA here is from genome assembly GCA_041667205.1 of Verrucomicrobiia bacterium. Lineage (GTDB taxonomy): Bacteria > Verrucomicrobiota > Verrucomicrobiia > CAIQCK01 > CAIQCK01 > CAIQCK01. Next base: position 115,189 of record JBAYFL010000016.1, read on the forward strand.
GCGCCGGGCTTGGTGCGGTGGACGAACTCGCGCAGTTCGCGCAGCCGCCGGCCCATGAGGTCCATGCGGAACCGGATCCACTCCTGCCAGATCGGGTCCTTCGTAGCCCACTGCGATGGGATGCGGACGTGATTGAAGTGCGGCAGACCAAACCGCTCGCGGGGGCTGGGGTTGTGCGCGGTCAAATAGCGCCGGAACGCCGCCTGGCAGCCATCGCAATGACAATCGTAGCTGGTGCCGTCAAACTCCACGCCATCCATGTCCGCTTCCAGCAAGCAGCGACTCATCACGCGCCGCAGATAGGCGATGAAATCATCGTGAATCGGGCAGGCTGACCAACGCCAAGTCGCGCTGCCGTAGGTGCGCTTGCTGCCGTCGGGGCCGCGTTGAATCCAGTCGGCGAGATTTGGCACCTCGTCGAGCATCGTCTCGTAGATGACGGTGCTGAACTGGTGGTAGCCAAGCACGCGGATGCCGCGCGCGTGGGCGCGCTTGGTGAAGTCGGCGGCGCGCGCCATCTCGCCGGCCTCGGCTTTGAGACCGAAGCCTTTGTAGAAGTGCGTCGTGACGATGTTCACGCCCGCTGCGGCGAGCTTGTCGAGAATTTCGTCGCTGTGCATCCGCTCATACCAGCGGCGCACCCAATGTCCCGTCACGCGCCCGTCGCCGACTCCCGCGCCGTGGCCACCGCGCGTGTAAAGGTCAATCGGCTCCCACAGCGCCCAAACCCAGCGCAGCTTGCCCGGCGCGATCCAGTCGGGCACTGCGCTGGCTGCGGTGGCGGCGTTCGCAGCGGAGCGGCCAAGCCAGAGCGCGCCTGCGCTGAGCGAGGAGAGCGCGAGAAACTCGCGACGGTTGAGATGATGTGATGTGTTCATGGCAGGATTGAGTCAGCGTTTCGTTGAGCGGGGGATCAGACAGTAGATGTTGGCCCGGCTGCTGTCGGTTTCGCCGGCGTAGATGCGGCCGTCGGGCAACACAACCATCGCGTGGAAGATGCAGAGCTTGTAGTGCGGCAACACCACGCCGTGGTTCTCCAGCTTGCGCTTCCGCGGATCGAAGACAAACAACTGCATCTGCGGAAAACCACCGAAGCCGATGATGCGACCGTCGGCGGCTTCGGCAAGCGCCGGGATGCGCGATGAGCGCACGGGCCGGCCGAGCAGTTCCACTTTTCCGTCGCCAAGCTTGAAGCGGCAGAGGTTGGCCGGCAGCGACGTGCCGAAATAGACCGTCCCGTCGCGCGCGCAGCACGCCGAGTCGAAGCCGTTGGCCCAGGACTTGTTTTTCGCGGGCGACACGGCGCGAAACGGCTCGGTAGGCACTTCGATGGTCGTGCGCTTGAATGCCCGCTGCTCGTGCTCGTAGCGCATCAGGTAGCAGCCATCGGTGCGGACGGGCGCGCCCTTCGGCGCGAGCGCGCAGTTCCAACATCCCCACGTCACGCCAGTGGCATCGCAAACGAGGTTGTGGTGGCCCATCTGTGAAATGCGCCCGTAGTCCGTGACCGTGTGCGAGGCGAGGTCGTGGACGAAAAAACGGTTGCCGGGAATCGTGTAACCCGCGATGTAGCGCCCGCGCGGGTCCATCGCCATTCCTTGGATGGCCTCGCCGCGCACCTGCGGGCCGAGATCAGTGAAGCGGCCCGCGCCCGGCTCGTAGCGGAACAGTCGGCCGCCCTCGTAACCGTGGCTGTGAAAATTCATCGGGTAGGCGTCTGAGACGTTCAAACCTTGGCCGATGTAAAGGCTGCCGTCCGGCGCTTTCACGAGCGCATTGTGAATCTTGTCGAGGATGCCGCGTGTTTTCGGGTCGTCCGGGAAGACCTCGCCGAGATCGCGGATGGAGTCATCGCGCGGGTCGAGCGCCGCCAGCACGTGTCGCTTGCCCGTCAGCCCGCAATAGACCAAGCCATCATTGCCCAGCACCATCGCCGTGACCGCGTTGGCCTCGGCCACCGGCACGCGCATTTCTTTCACGTCATACGCTTTCATGGAGCGCGACGTGCCGGCTCCGAAGGACCGCGACCAGGATGCAAACATGGTCGCTGTCGAAACTGCGATGGATTGCCTCAAGAAACTGCGTCGGGTGAGTGATTGAGTGTTCATGCGAGCGTCCTCATTCCTTCCATCAGTTCCGCTGTCATCTTCCGTCGTGGTTGCCTTCCACGCGGGCGGCGGCGGGCGCAGCTTCGCAACCGTTGGCCAGCAGGTTCTGGAGAACCCAATTCCATCGACCGCCTTCGACTTTCAGCGACGGGCCGGGCTTGGCGTCGCGTCGGTCGTCGCGGATCATGCAGTCGGCGACCTTGCTGTTCGTCACGTCTTTCAGCAGCAGGCCGATGTTGTCACTGTCGAGGATCGTGCAGTTGGCGATGTTGAAACGGTTGCACTTCTCTATCATCAACGCCGCCGGCTTCCGCCACGCGCCGTTGATGTGCAGGCCGTCGAGCGTGCAGTCGCTTGAGCCGCGAAACACAACACCGCCGTTGACCTTGGCGGCATCGCCGTAACCGTAGAGCGGGTTGCGGTCGAAGTTGTTCGGGCCGACGACGATGTTGCTGGAGTCCTCCACGAGCAGGTCATGCTCGTAGCCCATGTAGAACGTATTGCCGGTGATGACCACGCCGCGCGCGTCGCGGAGGTGGACGTTCACCTTCACGTCGCTCAACACGTTGCCGGTGATGGTGACGTGGCCCCAGCGCGCGACCGGCCGGTTCTTGGCGGGATTGCCGCGGCCGATGATGCGGATGTTGGCGCCACCGGCCGGCTTGCCGCCGTGCTGGATGGTGCAGCCGGTGATGGCAACCTCGGCGGTTCCCGCGCTGCTGCCGGAGCAGTCAATCAGCACGTTCGCCGTCGGCGGCGCGTTGGTGGCCATGTTCATCTCGATGTCGCACGTGCCGATGTGGATGTTGCGGACGTTGCCGCCGCGCGAAACGATGCCGCCGCCGGCGCAGTAGCTGATGTGGCAGCCGCTGATGTTCGACTGGTGGAGGTTCACGTCGTCGTAGAACACGCCGATGCCGCGGTTGTGGTAGATATGACAGTCGGCGATGAGGACGTTGCGGTTCCGCGTCGCGAGCCGGATGCCGTGCCGCGCGTCGCGGACGGTCGTGCGCGTGATCGTGATCTGCATCGTGCCGGTTGCTTCGATGCCGTCGGCCTCCGGATGAGCGCCGACGATTTCAAGCCCGTCCACCATCGGCATCCGCTGGCGTTCCCAGACGTTCGGCTTCACCTGATCGGGATCGGCGCTGCTGGCGTGCGTGCCGACAAACCGGAATGCCGCGCCCGCGCCCGCCATGACGACGCGCGCGACGCCGTCGCCGGCCAGTGACGTGAACCCGGTCTTGTCGAGTTCGATGATGACGGGCTTGGTGATGCGATAGACGCCCTTCGGGAAACTGACGCGGCCGTTGCCGCTGTCCACGGCCTTCTGAATTGCCGCCGTGTCGTCGGCCTGCCCGTCGCCTTTGGCACCGCAGGAGCGCACGTCGGCCGACAGTGCCGGCTGGACATGAAGCAGAAGGACGAGGGTTGCGATGAAACCGAACAAGGGGAGAAGGCGTGAGGCACTCATGCGCGCATTCAACCCAACACCGCCGTCTGGTGCAAGCGCGGATTCAACTCTTGCAGTAATGGGTCAGTTCTGTGTGGCTGCGCACTAGCCGAGGCCGCTCGCCATGACTGACTTATTACGTTTTGGAAATCGCGCGCACGATACGCTTGATTGCTGCGGCTGCTAGCGGATAGGGTTGGTTAGGCGATGGATATCATTGACCGCAAATCCAAACCGGTCGCCCAGCCGAAGTTCATCTCCACGCAGGTCTCCGACGTGCGCTATTACTACCTGAACCTCCGCCCGGCGCCGACCGCCAGCATCACCGTCGTCTGCGGCGGCCGCGAGCAGTGCAATCCCGAATACGTCATCAGCCGGCGGGAGTTTCCATTCCTCTCGATCGAATACGTCTCGCAAGGCCGCGGCGAAGCGAAGGTCGCGGGCCAGACGTTCCGCCTGCAAGCCGGCTCGGTCTTCTCCTACGCGCCGGGCGTGGCGCACACGATCCGCAACGACCCAAAGGATCCGATGGTGAAATACTTCGTGGACTTTACCGGCGAAGAAGCGGCGCGGCTGCTGCGCGATTGTCCGCTGCGGCACGGCGTCGTCCAGCTTTCAGCGCCCGGCGAGGTCCTCGACATCTTCGAAGACCTCCAGCGCCAAGGGAGCCGGGACGCGCCCGGCAGCGCAGCCATCTGCGCCGCTCTGGTCCGCCTGCTGATCCTGAAGATCACGACTTTGGCGGTGCCGGAGCGTGAAGTTGACGCGCGTGCGCTGGCCACTTACCAGCGTTGCAAGCGGCAGATCGAACAACACTTCCTCGGCCTGCGCTCGCTGGCGCAGGCGGCGCGCGCGTGCCATGTGGATCAAGCCTATCTTTGCCGGCTCTTCCGGCGCTTCGACCACCAGACGCCCTATCGTTATCTCGTGCGTCTGAAAATGAACCGCGCCGCCGAGTTGCTGCTCGGCCCCGGCAAGCTGATCAAGCAGGTGGCGGAAGAACTCGGTTTCACTGACCCCTATCATTTCTCTCGGGTCTTCAAGTCCGTCCATCGCGTCTCGCCCGCGCAGTTCATTCAAGCCGGCCATCGCCGGATAGATCGGCGCTGATGACGCGTAGCGACAGTTCCTTACCGCGGCTCAGTTACCACCACATCCTTCTCGCGTGACTTCGGCGTGACGACGAGATTTACCAGCTTTCCGTCGCGAACGCGGCCTTCGACGGTCGTGCGCTGCGGGGCGTGGAGTTTGAAGTGGAGGTTCCAATCCTTCGGCCACGCGGGGAGGACATGGATCTTGTCGCCGTCGGCGTTCAGGATCATGTGTTGGAGTGTGAGCAGGATGTTGCCGCCGTGGTCCTGGTCGGGCAGCCAATCGAAGTTCGGCCCCCACATCGCCGGGAAGCGGAAGTTGCGGTGCGAGTTGCGGACCTTGTGAAGGATTTGCTTCTTCGCCTCGTCGGTCATGCCGAGCAGCGCGGCGCACTGGCCGTCGTAGCACCAGCCGGTCATGATCTTCGCGCCGCGGCGGTTGAATGTCTCGATGCCGGTCTCCAGTCCCGGCCTGCCCACGGCGAACAGCCGGAACGGCCAGACGGCGTAAAGCTCCGGGTTCTCACAGTTGCTGCGCTTCGGGTTGAACTTCTCCGCGGGTGACACGAAACTCTTGCCGTCCTCGGTGCGCACCGGGACGGGTGGCGCGGCGGCCTTCATCTTCGCCCAGAACTCGCGATCAGCGGCGGGCACGGAATTCTTCGGCAGCGCGAGCAGGCGATCGAGCACGGCCTGCAAACCCGCGACGGTCGGCGTGTCGTTGACCACATCGAACCAGTAGGTTTCGACAGCTTGCGTCGGGCTGATGACGAGCTTGCCGTTCGCGTCGCGTTGGAAGCGCGTGTCGAAGTAGCGCAACACCTCGCGCGCCATCGGCACGAGTTCGTCGGCGAGAAACTTCGCGTCGAGCGTGCGCTCGTGGCAATCGAGCATAAGCGCCACCAACTCCAGCCCCTGCTGCCACGCGTAGCACCAGTATTTGCACGCGATGTCGCCAGGCTCCTTGCCCTTGCGGTCCCAGCCGTAATCGCGGTTCGCGTAGGTGCCGAAGCTCGTCATCGTCTCCGGGAAATACGCACCCTCGGCCCCGTAGTAGAGCTTCGCGCGCGCCTTGCAGATCGGCAGCACGTCGCGATACATGCGGAACACCGGCCCGCAGAGATCGTAGTCGCCGTTCGCCACCGCCGACCACGCGGGGAAGCGCGTGTTCTGCCACCAGAAACAATCGCCCCATCGCCGCCAGTCGGGATTGAACTGTTGCTTCGGGTCGGTGAGTTCCGGGTCCACCGTGAAGATGGAGCCGTTGAACTTGGTCGGGAAGTTGCCGCGCCCCGCGCACGCCGCCATCCAACGCTGGAGCACGTAGGCCCGCGTCACCACCGACGGCGTCGGCTGCTCCATGCCACCGCCACCCTCGGCTTTCAGCAACTTTCCATTGAGGTAAAGCCGCCGTCCATCCGCCGCCGCATCATAAACCGCCACGACGTGATTCCACGCGCCCGGTTGCAGCACGTCGTTGACCGCCATCGCGTGCGAACCGGTGATGAACCGCAGGCTGCGACCGGGATGCGTATCGAAGAGAAATCCGTCGCCCTTGCCCGCCGTGAGTTTGTCGAAGATGCGTGCGCCTTTCGATCTCGCATCGGGGCGTATCCACGCTTCGAGCGTAAAGCTGTTCGTAAGCGCGAGGCATGCATCGTTCGGCACCTCGATGTGTCCGCCACCAAACGCCGCCACCGCCACGCCGTCCTGCTCCTCGAACTTCACCGCGCCGATGACTTTCGCGCCGTCCGGTGCGCCGCTGAACCGCCAGCCAATCATCCGTCCATCTGCAACTGCGACCGCATCGCCGGGTTTGCTCGCAGCGAGTGATGCAATTTCCGCATCACTGAGCGCTCGTCCGAAGACCGTCGCGCGGCTCATTGCGCCGCGGAACTTGCTGCCGCCGCCGCTGTCCGCGCCGATGCGTAGCGGATGTTGGTTCGCCGGCAACGCCGCGATGGCAACTTGGTCGCCCTCGACAAAGACCCAGCTCCGATTCCAGAATGCGTTCCACCATGCCGCCCTTGCCATCTCCGAAGCAACCACGTTGTCAGATGATGTTACGATGCCGGCAATTTGTTTTTCCCAAACGGCCGGCGTGTCGGTTATTGCTGAGTGCGTTGCGATGCTGATGATGAACAGGTCCACCGGCCTGACCGACTTGAGCGCGGCAGAGCCGTCCTTGACAAAACCCGGTGCCACCATCATGCCGCCGAAGGTGCGATGCAGAATCGGGTCTTTTACAAGATCGGCAAACTTGTCGAGGCTCTGGTGCTTCAACGTCAGCGGCACGCAGGAATGTTCGTTGCGGTGATACCACGTCACCGCATCGCTCACGTCCTTCATCACGTCCGCCGATTCCCACACCTCGATCTCCGGCGGGCCGGCCTGCATTGTCCAGCTTGAGCCAAGCTCGCCACCCGCGAGCACCTTCTTCTCCGTTCGCCAGCACTCCAGCGAGGCTCTGACGTTCATCGGCGACATGCTGCAGCCGGTGATATGGATGACCGGAGCTTTTGCGTCCACGAAGATACGGATATGGACTTTGGAATCTCTCGGAAATCGGTATGGCGGCCCACCAGCGTCGCCAGCACGGATATCAATGCATCCGTCGCGGAGTTTGAGTTCTTGGCGGAACGGCGCGCCCTTCACAAACGGGTTCGGCGTCAACGATACGCGCACGCCACCGAGCTTCATCAACCGCGACGCCTCGCTCCACGCGTCTGTGCGGGCGATGTAGAAGCGCAAGTCGCCGTCTTCCTCGACCCAGACGTTGAGGCCGACCTCGCCATTCCCGATCGGCATTGAACCGGCGGCGTTCTGGCTCGGCGTCTTCCACACTACGTTGTAGCGATCCAGTTCAGCCGGTGCGCCGGCGAATGACGTGGTGAGCGAAAAGACCGCGACGGCGGAGAGAATGAGTAGCCGGTTCATAGCAAGCCCATCGTATCCCACCCATCGTTTCGGGCAATCACGATTTCGGCCGCACTGGCGGTAGCTCTGCTACGGCCCGACCTTCTCCACATCAACATAAACGGCGCGCATCGTCGGGGCGTCGTGAATGTAGAGGAGACGGCCGGGGCGGATTTCGCGGATGGAGGAGTAGTTGAAGCCGGCTTTGTCGGTGATGACGCGGTGAGAGGTCCAGGTCTTCCCTTGGTCGAGACTGAACATGATGCACGACGCGGGGCGGCCGTAGCTGCACGCGAGGACGCCGTTGCTCATGAGCGTCATGTCCGGGTCCACGCTGCCTTCCTCCAGCGTCACCGGCTCGGTCCACGTCTTGCCAGCGTCGCGGGACCAGACCTGTGCAAACGGCAGCAGCGTGCCTAGGCGATAGACGACTGTCATTTCCGTCGGCGAGAGACGCGCGAGCGCCGGCTCGCCCGCGTTGGGGATGCTGGAGAAATGACGCCACGTCTTGCCGCCGTCGGCGCTACGCAGCAGATGGCCCGCGCGCCCGGCACGCGCGTAGCCGTAGCCCACCGCCGTGACGCTGCCGTCCGGCTCGGCGAAGATGTGGCGGTCGAAGACGAGAACCACCGGCTTGTTCTCCGCCATCGCTTCCGGTGGCAGATGGATTTCGTGCTCGAACATCGTGAATGTCTCCGCCTTGGCATCGAGGCGCACGGTGTGGCCGACGAGCACGCCGTCGGCGCGTTTGCGGTTCCAGCGTGACACGCCGAGAATGCTGCCGTCCGCCATGCGCACCATCGGCAACGGCGCCTGCTCGATCTTGTCGAGGCCCTTGATCGGCGTCCATGTCCTGCCCTCGTCGGTGGAGCGCAGGACGCCATACGGCTCGAAATACGCGTCCGGCCCCTGCGCGACGCTCATCAGCAACAGGCCCTTGCCCATGTCATAGAGATACGGTCGCGTCTGCCGAACCTTGTCGGCACGCGTGATCTCCCAAGGCTCAGTGACGGTGATCTTCAGTCGCGGCGGCGGCGCGGCCGACGTGGGCTTGCGCACGCCGAGCCTGACGTATTCCCAGCGCGCGTCGCCCGTGAACGCCTTGGAGTTAGAACCGAACTGAATGAACGGCTCCGGCGCATCGGCCGGCTTCCAGAAGGCGTCCACGCCGCGAATCCGTTGCGTGCCGTCCACCCACACGCTCATGTCGCTGCCGCGGATGACCAGCCGATAGGTGTGAAACGCACTGGTCGTGTTGGTCCGAAAGAACCGGTCCGTAAACGTCGCGACAGTTCTCGGCGTCAGTGACAGCCCCTCCTGATGCTTTCCGTCGCTGACCAGCAGGCTGATCGGCGCGCCGTCGCGCCACGGCCAGACTGATTGCCCACCGCGGAAGGCTTTGATCGCGCCGACCTTCACGCGCGCCTCGACGACGATCTCCGACGATGGGTCGGCCTTCCATCCGGCGCGGAAGCAAGCCGGCTCCTGCGCCGAGTCGTCCACGATGTGGAGCGCCGAGTTCTCGACGGTGGCGTTGGGCTTGCCCGTGGCGGTCCAGACCGGCGCGCTTGGCAACGCCCGTCCGTCGTATTGGATGAGCCAGTGAATGTTCTCGGATTCGGCAGTGCGGGCTTCCCCAGCAAGACTCGCGACTGCCAGAACGACGCTGATCATGGTCACTATCAGCGTGTTTGCCATAGGTGCTCCTTCTGAGTCGGCGGCGCGTCAGTGCAGAATCTCGCCCTTGAGGCAATCGCCGGGCACGTCGAGCAACTGGATGCTGGAGACGGTCTTCATCGTCTTGTGGTCGGCGAAGGTCCAGACGACCTGCTTGTCCGGCGTCAGCTCGATGATGTGTGCGCTCGTGCCAAATTGGCCGTGGCCAAGCCAGTTGGTGATGACGGTGTTGCCGTTAGGCAGACGCTGGACGCCGGTCATGAACTTGAGCGGCAAGCCGGGCAGGTCGCCATCCTTGATTTCCCAAACTGTCTTGCCGGCCGCGTCCACTTCGACGACGCGATGGCCGCCGGGCCGGTCGCCGATGGCGATGAGCGTGTTGCCGTTCGGCAGCCGCACGGCGCTGTGCGGGCCGCCTTTGGCGGGAATGTCGCGCACGAGCTTGCCCTGCGGGTCGTATTCGCGCACGGCCTCCTCGGCATAGTGTGTGACGAGGTAGTTGCCGTTGGCGAGGTAGCGCGCGTTGCGGATATAGGCGTGGCCGCCATCCTTGCCTTTGGGCAGCAAGCGCACTTCCTTGACGACCTTGCCGGCTGGCGTGACGACGAGCAACCGGCCGGTGTTGCACTCACCAACGAACGTGTTGCCGTCGGCGAGCCGCTGGCAGGCGTAGATTTCGCTCGGCCCCTCAACCTCTTTCGCCGGGCCGGCCTTCAGCTTGACCGTGCGTTTGAACGGCGAGCCTTTGTAATCGAAGACGCTTTTCTTGTCGCGGGTGACCTCCTGCACGCCGGTGCCGGTGTTGAAGAGCAGGTTGCCGTTGGGCAACACCCAAAGGTCGTTGCACGAGCCGGTTTTGTATTCCCATTCCACCTTGCCGGCGGTGTTGACGATGAACACCTTGCCGCCGCTGTAGTCGGTGCAGGCGAAGTGGTGGCCCTTGCCAGTCTGGAGCGGCATGTCCGCCGCCAAGAGAGGCAAGACCAGGAGAGAGGTGAGAACGCAGATCAGGTTTGTCAGTTTCATGTCTTAGATTTCCAGTTTCCAAATCGCCTGCCGCAGCACGGCGCGCGGCGAGCCTTTCATCGCTTCATACCAAACCGTCAGCAGCGTGCCGTCGGCCAGTTCGACAGTGCTCGGATAGCCGAGGTCGCCGCCGGGGCCATCGCCGGAAATGATCACCAGCTCCGACCATGTCCTGCCGCCGTCGCCGCTGATGCGCGCCTGGTTGCCGAACGGCGGGCGACGATGGCCATAGGTCATCAGTAGCTTTCCGCTGCGCAACCGCAGCAAGTGCGACGGCAAACCCCATACGCCAATGGAGTGCGGCACCGACCACGTCTTGCCACCGTTGCTGGATTCGGCCTGGAGCGTCTCGCCTGAGTTGGCTTTGTTGTGGTTGCGAATTTGGACGATGATCTGGCCGCGCGACACCTCGACGGCGTGCAACTCGTGATAGTTCTTTGCCTCGTCGCCGTCGCGCACGGGAATCTCTGTCAGCCAGCGCCATGTTTTGCCGTCGTCGCGCGACTCGCACACGCCGACGCGTTTCTTGCCAGTCCAAAGCTCTTTGCCGGCGTAGAGCAACCGGCCGTCGGAAAGCTGGATCGGGCCGTGCGGGCTGTTGACGATGGTCGGGTAACGGGCCGACCACGTCACGCCACCATCGATGGAGCGGATCATCCACTGGCCGAGTTCGGCTTCGCGTTCCTTGGCGCCGATGCGGTTGTGAACCGCCTGCCATGCCTTGAGCTTCGCCGCAGGCCACGCACCTTTCTCGCCGGCAATCTTCTTCTCGGCGGCGAGCAGTCCTTTTTCGTAGGCGAGCGAGGTGAACGTCGTGACGAGGATGCTGCCCTTGGCCGTCTCCACCACGCCGCTGTCGCGGTCGTCAATGGGGCCGTCGAGCAGCACCTGCGGCCAGCCCCATGTCGCGCCGTTGTCGTGCGACACCGTCATCTCGACGCGGCCGAACGGGCAGACATGGGCCTCTCGCCCGCCGGACCAGCTCACGAGCAGGTCGCCGTTGCGACGGCGCGCGACGGTCGCCCAGCCGCAGTAGTATTGCGGCTGGTGGCTGATGACCTTCGTCTCCAGAATCTTGATCGTCGGCGCAGCAGAGGCACGGCGAGTGGCGAAAAGAACGGAGGCGGCGGCGACACCGGTCGTTTGGAGAAAATGCCGGCGGGTCATCGTGTGAGACAAGTCTTGGTTCATTGTGGCTCCTTGGTTGTTGGCGGCGAAATCGGCGTGTTCACGGACGGTCGGCTTTCAACCAGTCCAGAGTTAGACGGCGGACGCGGAGGCGGTTCAGGCCGCCGACCTTCTTGTCGCCGGCGCAATAGGCCAGCAAGACCGCGTCGTCCGTGAAGTGGATGGCCGTGTAGCAATACCAGCCATCGGGATCGCTCTCGATGAGCTTGCGGTGCAGCCACGTCTTGCCGCCGTCGGAGGAAATTGCGGTCACCAGCGGCGTGCGCTTGTTTTTCGGAAACTCAAACGCGTCGGAGTGGTCATTGAAGACGGCGAGCAGGTCGGAGGAGCCGGGCAGGCGTTTGATGCTCGCGGGCGAGCACGGCGACTTCAACGAGGTCGGTTCCGGCGCGCTCCAAGTCTTGCCGCGGTCGGCGGAGGTGAAGCCGTATTGCGCGCCGAGCGTCGTGCGCGCCCAACTGAACAGGCTGCCATCGGCCAGTTCGACCACGCCCGGCTCCTGCAAACCCGCGCTGCTATGCACGGGCGCGGCCCACCACGTGGTAGCTTCGGTCCACGTCTGGCCTTCGTCGTCGGAGAGATACCAAAGCGCAATGCCGCGGCCGTCAAATCCTTTCCAGTTCTTCGGATCGTCGTGCTTCGACCGATGGAACGCCACCGGCACGACGAGCCGGCCTGAGTTCAACTGGATGACACGGTCGTTGTTGAGCACGAAGTAACCGGGCGCTTGCACCACCAGCACCGGCTTCGACCAAGTCGCGCTTTCATCAGTCGAAAGCCGGATGTAAGGCCGGCAATCGTGGAGGCTGTTTCTGAGGAGGTAGAAGAACGCGAGCTTGCCGCTCTTGAGCCGCAATAACGAGATGCTCATCACGTTCTCGCCGCCGTCGTTCTCCACAACCGTGCGCGGCGCGCTCCACGTCCGCCCCCAGTCGTCGGAGTGGATGCAGACGATGCGGGCGGGCGCGTTGTCGGCCGCGCCGCCGTAGAACTGGGTGTAGTAGAAGAGAATCCGCCCCGACTTGAGCGTGACGAAGGAGCCTTCGGAGTTTCGTGGGTTCTCCTTGGTCGGCTCGATGTTGACCACCACGGTGTTTTCCGCCGCTGACAACTGGCCGGCCGTCAGCAGCGACATCAACGATGCTCGCAGGAAGCTCATGATGCCCCGCCTTATAGCCGCTCCAGCACCGGCTGGCCAAGCTTTTCATCACTGAAGTGGAGAATCGAAGCGCCGCCGGCAAGGATGCCGACTCTAGTGCGCCTGAGAGGGCGAAGGGATAGAGCGGTGGAAGTCCGCCCCTGTGCGGTGAGGAACCGTGCGGTATCGAACCGTAACTGCGTCGCAGCAATGCGGGGTGGAGAGCAATGGAACGAGAACGACCAGTCCGTAATACAGGTGGCCCGTATGGGCTGCCGCCGTGAACTCGATACGGTCGGCGTGGATGGGCGAGTCTGCTAGGGAAAGGACGAAGCCTGCAAAGCGGGCGATGGGCGGCAAGCCCAAACGCCGGGCAGCCGGGCGGTCCCCGGTCGTCGCGCCGATGGTTGGAGACGGAATGGTCGGAAGTCCCTCCGGCCGTAATCAGGGAGACCCGCCGGGGCAAGCGGTGTTCATGGCGACAGCGCCCGAAGAATCGCCTGGCGGGAGTCAGAGCGTCCGTAGTAGCGACGAAACGGGTAACGACCGTGGAGCGAAGGGGCGCAGGAAAGTGGATGCGTGATGGAACAGAACGACGAAAGCGAAGTGAAGACACCGAGCCAACCGGCGCCAGTGGCGGCAACGCCTCCGCAAGCCGGAGAAGCCCACACGTCACGTCCGTCGTGGGGGTGGGTGGAACGTTCGGTCTGGACAGAGCGCATGTTGACGCGGCTCACGTTGGGTGAGCCAGCAGACCGGGTCTGGTTCCGACTGTGGGACAAGACCTATGCGCCTGCCAATCTGGCCCGTGCCTTTCAGAAGGTGTGGCAGAACGGCGGGAGTGCGGGAGCGGACGCGCAGACCGTGGTGCATTTTGCCAAGCACGCCGAGGAGGAGATCTCCCGGTTGGCCGAGCAGTTGTGCGACGGGACGTATCGGCCGCGCCCGGTTCGGCGGGCTTGGATCGCCAAGCCCGGCAGCAGAGAGAAGCGACCGCTGGGCATCCCGGCGGTGCGCGACCGCATCGTGCAAGGCGCGTTGCGGCACGTTCTGGAACCGATCTTCGAGGCGGAGTTTGCCGAACAGAGTTACGGCTTCCGACCGGGGCGCGGGGCCAAGGACGCGCTGCGGCGCGTGGACACGCTGCTGAAGGCGGGCCACGTTCATGTGGTGGACGCCGACCTGAAAAGCTACTTCGACACGATACCGCACGAGCGGCTGCTGGCGCGGGTCAAAGCGCGCGTGGCCGACGGGCGGGTGTTGGCGTTGGTGGAGAGTTTCCTCCGGGCCGGCGTGCTGGAAGAAGCCAAAGGTTGGCAACCCACCGAACGGGGCACGCCCCAAGGCGGCGTCATCAGCCCGCTGCTGGCGAACATTTACATGAACCTGCTGGACCATCAAATGGAACGAGCGGGTTGGGAGATGGTGCGCTACGCGGACGACTTCGTGATCCTGTGTCGCAGCGAGGCCGAAGCGCAAGCCGCGTTGGCTGCGGTGCGAGCGTGGGTGAGCGAAGCGGGGCTGAGCTTGCATCCTGAGAAGACGCGCGTGGTGGACGCGAGCGCGCCCGGAGGCTTCGACTTTCTTGGGTATCACTTCGAGCGGGGCATGAGATGGCCGCGGGCGAAGAGCCTGAAGAAACTGAAGGAACGGGTGCGGGCGAAGACCCCGCGATTGGACGGGAGGAGCCTGCGGGCCATCATGGCCGACGTGAACCGCACCTTGCGGGGCTGGTATGGCTATTTCCAGCACAGCCAAGGCAACGTGTTTGCGGCGGTGGATGGTTACGTGCGGCGACGGTTGCGAAGCCTGCTGGAAAAGCGACGAGGCCGAACCCGGCAAGGGCTGGGTGCGGCGCATCAACGCTGGCCGAACGAATGGTTTGCGCGCCGTGGGCTGTTGTCCTTGGCAGCGGCACACGAGCGGAGACGGACAATCGTAAGACTACGAACCCACTGACTGGAGAGCCGGATGCGGGAGACCCGCCTGTCCGGTTCGGAGGGAGGGGTGAAGTTCAATCCTTCATCCCTACCCCTATCGGCCAGCTTCGGTTTTCGGGTTGAATTCTACCGCTGGCGCGCGCGGCGACGGCGGAGACTCCATGCAAAGCCAGCCCCCATCAGCAGCAGTGCGCCGCTGGATGGTTCGGGGACGAAGACGATCTGGCCACCGCTGTCCAGGAAGATGTGCGTCGAGAGGTCGAAGCCGTGGTAGCTGTGGACATTGCTTTCGTTAATGGTATCACCGACAAACGTCTGACCCACGTTGTCGTCCACGAAACTCATGCCGACGTAAACGGTGAGTTGGCTCAGTTTGATGGTCGCGTCGTTGTAGAGGTGCAGCACGTCCACGTAGAGCGCCTCGTTGGTGCCGAGGCCGCCACCGTTATTGATGACGTTCACGAACTGGATGTGGTTGGTGACGTTGAGCGTGCCGACGGCGAAATTGTGATCGAAGCCCAGGAACGACGGGCCTCGGTTGGTGCTGGCCACTTCGAAGGTGTTTGTTGCCGCGCCCGGACCGGAGAGGGGCGTCGAGCCGCCAAAGACGAGCGTCCCGTGACGTGTGTCGAATTCCATGTTGTTCGTGCTGCCGTTGATGAAGTCGCCGCGCATCACCAACGTGTCGTTGGTGTATGTCATTGAAATGATGCCGTTGTTGCCCAGCGTCAACGTGCCCGTGACGATCGCCGTGGACGGGTTCGGCGCCGGGCCAAATACCAGCGCGCCATTGTTGGTCAGACCGGCGTTGAATTGCAGCAGGCTCTGATTGGACACCCGGATCGTTCCGCTGCCGCTGTTTTTCACCACAGCGCCAAACGTCGCCGTGCTCTGATTGGCGATGACGATCAGGTTGTCATTGCGCACTGGCGCGGACGCCGTGGTCGTGAACGCCGCCGCGTTACTGGCCAGGATGGTGCCGGTGTTGATGAAGGACTGTTCGACTTTCAGGTTGGCGCTGCCGCCGAGCGCCTGCAACACGCCGGCGTTGACCGGGTTGCCGAGCGTGCCGTCGTCGAAACCGGCCGAGAGCCGCAACGTGCCGCCGGTGGCGGTGATGGTGCCGTCGTTGCGAATGAGCGCCGCAATGCGGCCGCCGCCGAAGATGGTGCCGGAGGCGTTGTTGGTCAGCACGCTGCCACCGATGAAGTTGGTCAACACGCCGCCGGCTAGGAACTGCACCATGCCGGCGTTGATGAACGTATTGGAAAACTGGAGCACGCTGCCGTTGCCGATGATGATTGTGCCGGCGTTGGTGAAGGTGTTGACCACGTCGAGCCGCGTCACCACGTTCGGTGGATTGGCGTTGGTTTGAAGGATCGTGCCGGCGTTGCTGAGGCTGTAAACAAAACTTGTCCGGTTGTTGAGGTCGAGGACCGATTGCGACAGCGCAATGACCAGGTTGCTGGCACCGAAGGCTTCAGCGCCGCCGGGCTGATTGCGCTGATGGTCCACCAGTTGGACCCAGGCATTGCTGCCTGTGATGGGGTCGCCCACTTGGAACGTGCCAAAGTAGAAGTTGGTGGCTCTGCCGAGGCCGGGCACGGCGTAAACACTGGCGACCTCCACCTGTTGCGTGACCCATGAGCCGCCGCCCGAGGAGCCGTTGAAGATGTTAGTGCCGGAGAAATCGTTGATCGCTTGGTTGGTTGCCGCGTTCTCAAAGCCCCCGCCAACGTAGAGCATGGCGTTGTTCAGGAGCGAGGAGTTGGTGCCAAGCCTGAAGGTTCCAAGCACCCGCACCTTACCGCCATTGGTGATGACCAACTGGTTGCCGACAGTCGCAAAACCGATTGTCATATCACCACTGTTCCTCCAGACCGAGCCGGGATCGGTCACCATCACCACGTTGCTGTCGGCACCGGCGTTTTCGCCCATAACGGCGTCTCCTGTTACGAGTCGGCCGCCGTCGTTGATGGTCATCCGGTTGCCCGCACCGAAAAGGCCCATCGCGAATCCGCTGCCGTTGCTCCAAACCGAGCCGCTGCCGCTAATGAGCACGCTATTGAAATTGGCACCCGGGAGGATGCCGACACCGCCGGTGGTGGAGTTGATCACGGTGCCGCCATTGGTAATGATCAGCCAGTTGAACGAGCCGCCGTAACCGACCGCAAAGCCGTTGGTATTGTTCCAAACCGAGCCGCTGCCACTGACCAGCGCACCGTTGTTGCCCGCGCTGGCATCGTAGCCGATAAAGCCCATGCTGTTCACCACCATGCCGGTGTTGACAATCGTCAACTGATTGTAAGAACCCGTCGCGCCGACGGCGAGGTCGCCGCTGTTGGTCCACAACGAGCCTGCGCCTGTCACCCGGGCGTTGTTATTGCCCGAAGCTCCCGAGTTCCCGACAACGCCCGCGCTGGAAACGAGCACCCCGGCATTGGTGATGATCAGCCCATTGGCCGCGCTGTTGGTGCCGACCATGTAGATGCCCGGATAGTTCACAGTCTCAGCGTTAATCACATTGGTCAACGAGGGGGTGCCGCTGGAGTTGGCGAAGATCTCGCCGCTGGTGTAGAGCAGGCTGGTGTTCCAAAGCAATGATCCGCCCAAGTCCGGCAGATTGGTCTGGCTGAAAGCTCCCGTGGGTCCGCTGAAGTCAAACAGGTCAAACCGGTCGCCCGCCTGCGGGATAAAGCCATTCAACAGCGAGACGGTCAACGTGCCTCCGAAGTTGAGCGCACCAACGAGGTTGATCTGGTCGAAGAGCCACGCGTTGGTGCCGGCCAGATGCATCTGCAAGAGCGCATCGCCGAGCAGCGTCAGGTCGCCGCTGCCGGTGATGATGCCCGGCGAATCTCCGGGGGCGATGGTGCCCGAAACCGTGATGGAGCCGGTGATCGCGCCCGCGCCGGTCAGCAAGGCATTGGTGTTGATGAACAGGCCGTTGGCAAAGGAGTGATTGCCGCCTACCAGATGCAGCGTCGCGCCGCCGAGGCCGTTACCGACGCGGAACGACGAGCCGTTGTTGATGGCACTGCCGCCGCTGTTAAGCGTGCCACCGTTGAAGGTGACCACGCTGCTGGCGAAGTTGGTGGCGTAGAACTGGTTGACGGTCACTGTACCGCTGTTGAGCGTCAGCGCGCCGCGGCGGATGTCGAGCGCGCCGGAGGCGGTCGTGTTGGTGGCGTAGAGATTGCCGCCGGAGACGGTAATGACGTTGCCGGTGGAACTCGCGCCGAAACCCGCGACGACGTAGGAGGCCGAGACGGTGCCGTTGTCGTTGACGGTGAGTTGTGCGCCCGGCCCGGAATTGCCCACGAATAGGTTGTTGGTGTTGCTCCAGAGCGATCCACTGCTGCTGACCAGCGTGCTGTTGTTGCTTGCGCTGGCCTGATTGCCAATAAAACCGTTTGCTGTCAGAACCGCACCACCATTGGTGATGATCAGTTGGTTGCGGGAACCGGCATCGCCCATGCTGACCTGATCGCTGCTACTCCAGACGGAACCTGTCCCCGTGACCAGAACCCAGTTATTGCTCGCAACGGCTTGGCTGCCGATTGCACTGAAGACGTTTGACACCTGACCGCCGTTGGCGATGGTCAGGTTGTTGCCAGAGCCGGCCTCGCCAATGTTTATGTAGCCGGCGCCAACGGCGCCGTTCCAAAGCGAACCGTTGTCGGTCACCAACACGGCGTTGTTGGTCGCGCCCGCGTCCCCGCCCACGGAAGCCTCGGTGGTCACCAGTCGGCCGCCGTCGTTGATGGCCAATTGGTTGTCCGAACCGAAATAACCCACCGCGAAGCCGCTGCCGTTGCTCCAAGCCGAGCCACTGCCGCTGATGAGCACGCTATTATAGGTGGCGGTGGGAAGAATGCCGACGCCGCCGGTGGTGGCGTTGAGCACCACGCCGCCGTTGGTGATGAGCAGCCCGTTGAACGCCCCGCCATAACCCACCGCAAAGCCGTTGGTGTTGTTCCAGACCGAGCCGCTGCCGTGGACCATCGCGTAGTTGTTGCTCGCACCGTCCACCGCACCGATGAAGCCGAAACCACCCACCACCCTGCCGGTGTTGACAATGGCCAGGCTGTTATCGGAGCCGAAGTCGCCCACCCGAACCTCGCCGCTGTTGGTCCAGAGCGAATTGAGGCCGCTGACCAGCACGCTGTTGTTGCTTGCGGAAACGTAGTGGCCAATGAACCCGCTGTTGTATGAAACCCGGCTGCCATTGGTGACAATCAGGCTGTTGTAGGAACCATATTCGCCGACAGCCAGATTGCCACTGCCGCTCCAAAGCGCGCTACCGGTGACCACCACCGTGTTGTTGCTCGCGCCAGTGCCATTGCCGATGTAGCCGTTGCCATTCATCACTTGGCCGCCGCTGGCAATGATAAGGCTGTTGAAAGAACCGTTCCAACCGACCCACAGATCGTCACTGTTTTTCCAAACCGATCCAGAATCGGTGACCACCACCATGTTGTTGCTGGCGCTGGCGGCCATGCCGATGGTGCCGAAGCTGTTGAAAACCGTGCCACCGTTGGCAAGGGTCAGGTTGTTGAAAGATCCCGTTTCGCCTACATACAGCTCAGCGCTGTTGGTCCAGATCGAGCCGCTGCCGGTCACCAACACTGTGTTGTTGCTGGTGTTGAAGTCCTTGCCGATGGAGCCGAAGTTGTTGAAAACGATGCCGCCCGCGGCGATGGTCAGGCTGTTGCTGCTGGCGGAACCGCTGCTGCCTATAGCCAGATCCGCCGCATTGCTCCAGACCGAGTTGGCACCGGTCACCAACACCCTGTTGCTGCTGGCGCCATAGCTGCCGTCATCAGCGCCAATGAAGCCGAAGTAGTTGGAGACCATGCCGCCGCTCTCAATGATCAGGCTGTTGCTGGAACTGAAATTGCCCACATCCAGATTGGCGCTGTTATGCCAAATTGAGCCATTGCCGCTGACGCGCACGGAGTTGTTGCTCGCAGCACCCGTAATCGGGTCAGTGCCGATGACACCGGAGCTGCTGAAAACCTGACCACCACCGTCAATAGTCAGGCTGTTAGCGTAACCGGAGTTGCCAACAAACACATCGCCGCTGCCGTTGTCCCAAATCGAGCCGTTGCCTGTAACCAGCACACTGTTGTTATTGGCCAAGGGGTCACTGCCGATGAAGCCGTTCACGTTGGTGACCGAGGCGCCATTGTTAATGGTCAGCCGGTTGAAAGAACCGGTGTTGCCGACATGCAAAGACCAACTGAGGTTCCATGTTGCGCCGGCACCTGTCACCGTAACCACATTGTTGTCAGACGAATTGCCAATATACCCAAACATGACACCGGTCAACGTGCCGGGTGCCGTGATGGTCAGGGTGTTGCCGGAGACGGTGTCGCCAATGTATGCATCGGCATCGCCGTTGGGCCAATCGGTAGTAATGGACTGGCTGCTTCCATTGTTGATGTAAACGGGAGGTCCTAGCTGGGCTTGGGCCGGCTGGATGCAGGCAAACGCCGCCAACAAGCCTGCGAAGGCCCGCCCACAACGACCTTTGATCTGGCTGCTTTTGATTTCCATGAACGACTGCGAACCAGTTTCCACCCAAACCACGCCAATAACTCAAACGCCGAAACTCATTTGTTTCGGCGTCAACCTTGACTCTACATTCCTTTGATCCAACTCGGTAAACTGGGGGAGTTTCTACACTTCTCGCGCTGGAACCGCAAGCTTCAAACGGGGAAGTTCGGGCTGCCATGCTGCCCTGTTCTGCCATTCCAACGCTTCATGGCGTCCCTCTTTGAAAAAACCCCATGTTGTCCGGGTCGGTGCTTCTAATTCATCCGCCAAGGCAGGCCGCACCGGTTTGGCGCTCGGTGTGAAAGTGGGCCGGCAGTTGTCTGCGGCGGCCGCAAAGGACTCGGACAATAGTCGGGAACGCGCGCTACAGCTTTCGACTATTCTTCCAACTTCTCGCCAGCCAGAATTTCTTCCAAGGCGGAGTCGTGCGGACGGCCAAGCTCAAGCGTTTTGCGGTAGTGGAACTTGGCCAGACCGAGGAATGGCAATTCCTTCGAGGTGTAGATCACGGCGAGGTTGTAGTGGGTTTCGGAGGAGTCAGGCTGCAACTCAATGGCGCGGCGCAGTTCCTGTTCGGCGGTGGAGCACCAGCCTTTCTTCCAACAGGCGAGGCCGAGATAGTTGCGCGCCTCGGCGTCGTTGGGATTGAGTTTAGTCGAGCGTGTCAATTCCCCGATGGCGTCGTCAATGCGATCCTGCTTGAAGTAGATGATGCCGACGGTGGCGTGGATGTAGGCGTCGTTGGGCGCAATCTGAAGCGCACGGTTGAACAGATATTCGGCTTCTTCGAGTCGCCCCTGCTGGAAGCGGATGACCCCAAGGTTGGTGAGGACGACGAGGTTCTCCGGGTCGTGCTTGAGGATCTCGCGGGATTTGGCGGCAGCTTCTTCAAATTGTTTCCGCCCGTAAAGCTCGCGGACTTGGACC
Organism: Verrucomicrobiia bacterium; assembly: GCA_041667205.1. Taxonomy (GTDB): domain Bacteria; phylum Verrucomicrobiota; class Verrucomicrobiia; order CAIQCK01; family CAIQCK01; genus CAIQCK01. The sequence goes on from JBAYFL010000016.1 coordinate 136,212, forward strand.
ATCAGCGGCTTCAGATCCGTCGAGAACTGCGGCGATGAGGAAGGCGGAGCGGATGGCGGTGAGGGCGTTGTCACGTGCGGAGGACTGGGCTGGGCGACGGTGTTGGTGGCGGTGTTGGCCATGCGGGTCGTTTCGGTCGCGGCCGGTGCTTGCGCGGATGTGGATGCCGGCGGGGTCAGAAGACCGGCGGCCGAATCAAGCGCGGCTACCTTCGCCAACGCGTGTTCCTTGGCGCGACGGACGCTGACATTGGTCCCGCTGCTGACGCCGGCACCGGGGGGAAATTGGAAATGCACCGTGTTGTTGCTGGCGACGAGATGATTGCGAATACTCCAGGAGGCAACATTACACAACGCGCCACTGTCCTTGATCACCAAGGTGTGGTTAATGCTCATGCCGCCAACGACACGGTTCGTGTTGGTGGCGGGAGTAGTAATGACCTGAGCGCGAGCCGGCAGGGCGCAGGCAAGCGCCGCCAGCAGGCCGCCAAAAACGGCCAGCCAGTGACGACAACAAGAATGGCTTTCTCTGATTCTCATGGACGACTGCCAGTCGCTTCTGTCCACCGCAACAACACAACCGCGTGCCGCAGAATAGCAATTACCGCGCTCTGCGCCAATGACTCAAACGCCAAAACCCGGATGTTCCGACGCCGTTATCCCCCTGTCTTCCCCAGTGTTTAACCAGCTTGACCGGCAAAAATCCCTGCAAGATTCATCTGGGAACCGCAAGGTGCAAACAACGCGTGACTAAATTGCCGCGCCGTTCCTTTTCGCGGCTCCACTCTCTGCAAAATCCCGCGTTGACCGCGCCGCCACCTCCGCTATCATCCACGACCATGACCAAGGCTTCATCCAGCAGCGTATCGTTGACCATCGCCGTCATCGGCGGCGGCAAAATGGGATCCGCGCTCATCAAAGGCATCATCCGCGCCGGCGTGGCGGCGGCAAAGCAGATTTGGGTGGCGGAACCCGCTGACGCCCTGCGCAGCGCCCTCGCCAAGGAAACCGGCGTAAACGTCACCGCTGACAACGCCGCGGCGGCCAAGAACGCCCGCGTCGTCATCCTCGCCGTCAAACCTGACGTCGTCCCGGCCGCGCTGGCACAGATCAAACCGGTCTTCACCAAGAATCACCTGCTGCTCAGTATCGCCGCCGGTGTCACGCTCGCCAAACTCGAAGCCGCACTGCCTGCCGGCGCACGCGTCATCCGCGTCATGCCGAACACTCCGGCGCTGGTCGGCGCAGGCGCTGCTGGCTTCGCCCTCGGCAGCGCAGCCACCGCTGCGGACGCCGCGCTCGCGCAGAAAATCCTCGGCGCGGTTGGCGTCGCGTTCCAGTTGCCGGAGAAACTGCTCGATGCTGTCACCGGTCTCAGCGGTAGCGGCCCAGCTTACATCTATATGGTGATCGAGTCGCTCAGTGACGGCGGGGTGGCGATGGGGCTGCCGCGCGACGTTGCCACGCGGCTCGCGGCGCAAACCGTTCTCGGCGCGGCCAAGATGGTGCTCGACACCGGCCTGCATCCGGGCGTGCTCAAGGACCAAGTCACATCGCCCGGCGGCACCACCATCGAAGGCATCCACGCCCTCGAAACCGGCAGCCTGCGCGCCACGTTCATGCGCGCCGTCAAAGCTGCCACCGAGAAGTCGAAGTTGCTCGGCGCGAAGTAATCGCCGCTCCGCGTCGATTCTTCGCCGTATCATGAACTTCCGGCATTTTGCCCACGCCGCCTACCGCATCGTCGCCACCGAGCGGGTCGGGCCGACGATCTTCGATCTGTGCGACGAACTGCTGCTGACGCCGTCGCCGTCGGTCGGCGACGCGCACATGCGCCGCTTCTACAAAACCGCGTTCTCCAACGTCGCGCTCCGGCCGATTCTCAGCCGTGCCGGCCTGCCGCAACTCCAGGACGAGGCGCGCTTCCGCGTCCTCCACAACGCGCTACGGGCGGCGCGCGACGAGGCAACGCCGGATTGGCGCGCCATCGGTCAACCGCTCGCCGATCTACTCGACGAGTTTCCGCAGCCGCATCCGAAGCCGCCGTCCGTGCCGGCCCCGTCCGAGCCGGTCTTGCGCGAGCGCGTGGATGACATCATCCGCGGCTGCGCGGAGCACCTGCTCGGCTCGTTTGAGGCGAGCGGTTTCATCCCCGCCTACGCGGCGTTCAATCTGCTTGGCGATCCGGATGTGCGTGGCGACGACCTGCTCGTGGCGCTCGACGGGCTGAACGCGCGGACCTACAAGAACGCGACGCTGCTGTTCCACCTCGCCCGCGTTTTCCTCCTCGCCAACCCGCATGTCGCCGCGCTGCTCAACCCACCGTGGCGCGGCCTCGCCGAGCCGATGTGGGCGCCGGTGCAAATCCGCCATCGCGCCGCCTACTACGACGCGTTCTTTGCCGAGGCGCTGATGGACTACCTCGACAGCGGCCTGGCCTCGCCCGACGCGGCGAAATCAGCGCGCGACGCCATCGAAGAAATGCTGAAATTTTGCCTCGACACGAGCCGCGAGCGCGTCCGGCTGCCGAACGGCGGCAGGGAGTTCGACGTTGTCACCGCGCTCGTGCCGCCGCCGCACTGCCAGATGAGCCGGTTCTTCTGGAAGCTCAAGAGCGACCTCGGCTTCGGTCTCTACGTGCCGGACTGCGACACCACCGCCTGCTCGTTCTCCGCGGCAACGCAGTTCGGCGCGAAACATCTGCTCCTCGACCAGCCGCTGCCCGACTTCTATGCCGCGCACCAGATCGGCCACCAGAATACCCATCACCCTGCTACCGTTTCCATCAATGACAACATTGACTTCGACGGCGCGGTCGTCACGTGGATCGCAAACCTCGCGGGCGACAAACCGTTCGGCAACGACGTGGACCCGACGTTGAACCTCGACGTGCTGGAGGTCAGCTTCCGCAATCACGAGCGCTGGCAGATCGTCGAGAACCCGCAGCGGCTGGAAACCCTGCGGCGCATCATCCGCTTCCAGGACCGGCTCGCCGACACCGGCGCGTTCGCCAACCCGCGTTCGCACATCTACTACCTGCCGGAACTTTATTGCGCCTACTTCGGCCGTTGCTACGTCGCGTTCCGCGCGCTGCCGGAGCCGAAGCGGAAGGCGCTCGACCCCAACGGCAGCTTCGAGATGATCCGCCGGCAGGTGCTCGCCTACGTGCAGGACGAACTGCTCGCGGCGGAGATCAACGCGTTCGACGCGGCGCTGGCGCTGCTGGCGCTGGCGAAACTCGGCGCCGAGCCGGCGTCGTTCGCACCCGCGCTGGCGTGCATGGACCGCAGCTTCGGCGAGGGTGGCCGGCGCGCGCCGTTCAAGGCTTACGAGTGGAACAAAATGAAAACGCCGACCCGCATCCTCGTGGGCGGCCCGGAGGTGACGTCGGCGTTCGTGTTGTCCGCGCTGGTCCACGCGCGGAAGCTGATGAAGAAGTGAACGGCGGCTTGCGGTTTTGCCGAAGTGCGCGTAACGGTTAGCTCATGACGGAGGACAACCGATGAGCGCGATAAACTTGATTCAACTGCCCTTCTCACCGTTCTGCATCAGTGTCCGCCGGATGCTCGACTGGGCCGGGGCGAAGTATCGCACCACCAATCTCACCTACGCCGACCGCCGCGCCGTCGTCGCCGCCACGCGTGGCGCTTACTATCAAGTGCCGGTGCTCGTGGACGGCCGGAAAACCATCTGGGACAAAACCGACCTCGGCCAGGAGGTTGCGCGCTACGTGGACGCGAAGTTCAAGCTGGGTTGTTTCCCGCCGCAACTCGACGGACTCCAGCGGCTCGTCGCGCAACACATTGAAAACGATGTCGAGGGCGCGGCGTTCCGCATCGGCGACACGCACCTGATTCCCACGATGCCGCTCTACGAGCGGACGATGGCGATCCGCCACAAGGAGCGGAAATTCGGCAAAGGCTGCGTCGAAAACTGGCGCTCGCACCTGAAGTGGTGGCGGCAACAACTCCACGACGCGCTCGCGCCTTACGACCAGATGCTCGACTACAACCGGTTCCTGCTCGGCGAGCGGCCGTATTTCGTGGACTTCGATCTCCACGGCGTGCTCGGCAACTATCTCTTCACCGGCAAGACGAAGCTGCCGGCGGATTTGAAGAACCTGCGGCGGTGGCACGCAGCGATGACGAAGTTGTGACGGGCCGGAAGAAAGCGCCTTTCGATGAGCCAGCAATCGAGAATCAGGTTGTATGCGGTGCTGTGCGTGGCGGCGTTGCTCGGTCTGGCGGCACAGGAGGTGGAGTTTGGACCGACGATCAACCTCCAGCGCGACATCGTTATCCTCAACGATGGCGTCGCTAACGAGGAAATGCTGGCGATGCTGAAGGAGTTCCTGCACCGACGATTCAGCCTGCCGGTGCGCGTCGAGAAGAATCCCGTGGACCTTTCCACCGCCTCCCGGCCAAAGCGGCATCAGTGGGAACTGCGCGAATTACTGACGGCCGTCCTCGGTCGCGTGCGGGGCGACGGGCGTTGCATCCTGCTGACGAAGAAAGACACATTCACGCTGGACATGAACTGGAGCACCGGCATCGCCCGCTGCAACGGCACCACGGCGGTCGTCTCCATCTGCCGCCTCGACCCCGCCTTTTGGGGCGAGACGCATGACCGCGCGCGGCACTACAAACGGGTGCGGAAGATTATCATCCACGAATTGGGACACACGTTCGGCCAGCGCGACCATTGCGAAGACTGGGCGTGCGCCGTCCACGGTTCCGGCAGCATCGGCGAAATAGACAAAACCGGCGACGACTACTGCAAACGTTGTGACGCGCTCGTCAACGCCACCATTGCCGGCATCCGGGGCGAGCGGAGAACGTTCCGTTGAACCAAAGCAATCTTCACGCCCCGCGTGATCGAGTTTCGTGCGCGCACACTTTTCCTTGCCTGTTGCCGGCATCGCGGTAGTCTGTCGGTCACACTTCAACCGGAGCCAAGAACCATGAAGCCTGCAAACCGCCTTTCCCGTCGTTCATTCCTCAAGCAAACCGGCACGGCTGGCCTCGCGGCGTTCGTTGCGCCGCACTTCCTGCCGTCGGGCGTTCTTGGCGCGGCCAACGACAAGCTCAACGTCGCCATCATCGGTTGCGGCAACCGCAGCCGCCAACTGCTGCCCCCCGTGATCCTGGAAGGCCACAACATTGCCGCCATGTGCGACGTGAACGCCCAGCAGATCGCCCGCCTGAAGTCGGGCGCGAGCGACGGCAAGAAAAAGAAGAAGGGCGGCGCCAATCTCGCCGCGGCGTTGGAAAAAACGAAGGTCTATGAGGACTACCGCAAGCTGATCGAGGATGAGAAAACGGTGGACGCCATCATCATCGCTTCCGGCCAGCACTGGCACCTCGCGATGAGCAAGCTTTGCTTGCAGGCGGGCAAACACGTGTATTGCGAAAAGCCGCTCGCCCACAGTGCCGGCGAGGCGCGCGAGATTGGCAACATGATGCCCGGCTGCAAACTCGCCACGCAGATCGGCACGCAAGGCGGCGCGACCGACACGTTCCGCCGGAGCATGGAGATCATGCAAGCAGGCGTGCTCGGCCAGATCCGCGAGGTGCATTGCTGGATTAACCGCTTCTTCCCGACGAGCGAGGAGATCAACATGCAGGCCGACCCGATCCCGGAGGGGTTGAACTGGGATTTCTGGTGCGGCCCGGCGTGGTTGCTGCCGTTCAAGGATTACTACCTCGGCGGATGCCTGAAGTGGGGCCGTTGGTTCGAGTTCGGCGATGGCCATCTCGCCGACATGGGCGCCCACGCGCACAACTTGCCGCTGCGCGCGCTCAAGCTCGGCCCGCCGATCCGCATCACGCCGAAGTTTGGCGAACCGATCAAGGACAGTTATCCGTCGTGGGCGACCTATCGGTGGGATTTCGCCGCGCGCGAGAAGTTCGATCCCGTGAGCGTCTGGTGGCACGACGGCGTGAAGGCCGGCCCGCCCGACGCGCTGACCGCGGACTTGAAGGCGACCTACGGCGAAGTGCCGACCAACGGCGTGTTGTTCGTCGGCGAGAAAGGCATTCTCTGTTCCGACGCGTGGGGCAAAGGAGGCGTGATGAGACTCAAGGACGACAGCAGTGCGAAGTGCCGCGGCGTGCTCGACCACGAAGCTGCAAAGTCGGTCCCGGTGAGATACCCGCGTTGTCCGGAGCAGAACCACATGCTGGAGTGGCTGCTGGCGTGTAAAGGCGGCCCGAAGACATTCCAAGGATTCGATATCGCGGCGAAGGCCGCCGAGTTCGGCATGACGGGCATCGTCGCGTTGCGCGCGGGCCGGACCATCGAGTGGGACAGCGAAAACCTGAAGGCCAAGGGCTGCCCCGAAGCCGACCGCTTCATTCATCTGCCGTTGCGCAAGAAGTGGTTGGCGTAAAAAAACATCCCTCGCCGCAATTTTCACTTGCCGTTGCGCCATAGCCGGTCATATTCCAGCCGTCCAAGGACATCATGAAAATCCCAATTCCAGTCAGCGCCGTCCTCGCCCAGAAAAGCCCGGAAGTTGCGTCCATTCGTCCAGACGCCACAGTGTTCGATGCCATCAGCGTGATGTCAGAGAAAAACATCGGCGCTCTGCCGGTGATCGAAGACGCACGATTGATTGGGATCATTTCCGAACGCGATTACACGCGCAGGGTTGTTCTCAAGGGCAAGTCTTCCAGACAAACCTTGGTGCGGGAAATCATGACCCAGCAACCCATCGTGGCCACGACCGCTTACACCATCGAAGAGTGCATGCGGCTCATGACCGAAAAGCACATCCGTCATCTGCCCATCGTTGAGGGCGACAAGATGCTGGGCATTGTGTCCATCGGTGACTTGGTGAAATGGATCATAACGGCGCAGGCCGAGACGATCGAACAGCTCAAGAAATACATCAGTGGCGAATACCCGGCCTGAGTCCATACCAGATTTCGCAGTCTTGCCCCCTCAACCTCGCCGGTTGCGGCGATCTGCCGTCAGCTTTCCGTTTCAGCGTCCGTTGTTGACGCGCGTCAATGCACCCCACGGCAACCAGTGCTAGGTTGACCGCGTGAAACGGAAGATCATCGAGATAGACGGACAGAAGTGCAACGGCTGTGGTGACTGCATTCCCGCCTGCCCAGAGGGCGCCATCCAGCTCATTGACGGCAAGGCTCGGCTCATCAGCGACCTCTGTTGCGACGGTCTGGGCGCGTGCCTCGGCCATTGCCCGCAGGGCGCGATCGCCATCGAGGAACGCGAAGCCGCACCCTACGACGAACGGCAAGTCATGGCCAACATCATCCGCCAGGGTGCCGGCGTCATCCGCGCCCACCTCGTCCACCTGCGCGAACACGGCGAAGACGAGTATCTTGCCCAAGCCGTTGCCTTTCTCGAAGAAAACCGTCTCGCAAACCCGCTTCAACAGGAAAACAAACCCATGCCCCAAACCGAACCCGTCACGCTCCACGCCCACGCCGGCTGTCCCGGCGCGCGCTCCATGAACTTCGGCGCAGTGCCCGCTGCGACGCCGGCCAATAGCGACGACAGTGGCCGCCAGCCCTCGCAGCTCACCCACTGGCCGGTCCAGTTGCATCTCATCTCGCCCGCCGCGCCGCAATACCGTGGCAAGGACGTGCTGCTCGCCGCCGACTGTGCGGCCTACGCCGTGGGCGATTTCCACAAGGACCACCTCGCCGGCAAGTCACTCGCCATCGCCTGCCCGAAACTCGACGCCGGCCAGGAAACCTACATCGCCAAACTCCGCGCGCTTATTGACGACGCGAAGATCAACACGTTGACCGTGATGATTATGCAGGTGCCGTGCTGCATGGGCCTATTGAACCTCGCCCGCGCCGCCGCCGCCCAAGCGTCGCGCAAGGTCCCGGTCAAGTGCGTCGTCGTCAATCTCAAGGGCGAGGTCTTGCAGGAGGAGTGGGTGTAAGCAGAGAAGGTTTCCAGAGGGTTGCTTCGATGGCGCGATCTTCGTCGCGCGGGCCGTTGAAATAATAGACCGTCAGCACCTTGCCGTCGGGACGCACGATGCTGCGCGGGTAACCGAGGTCGCCGGTAAGGCCGTCGTCGCGCAAGACGATCTCCGGTCCCCCACGTGCGGCCTTCATCGCCGCTGATGCGGGCGCGAATGCCGTAAGGTTTGCGGCGGTGGCCATACGTCAGACAGAGCCGGCCGTCTTTCAGAATCACCAGCGCAGGCGGATTGCTGCCGATGTTGGGCGTCGCTTCGCCTAGACTCGTCCAATGTCGGCCGAGGTCGTCGCTGCGCCATGCGCTGATTTTGAAGCTGCCTTTGCCGTGGCGAATGGTCGTGATGAGCGCGCCGCTCGGCAACCTCACGGTGGAAGGCATGATCGCAAAGTCACCCGTGGCCGGCTCCGGGCCGATGAGCGAGACGAGCTTCCAATGCAGCCCGCCGTCGGTCGTGCGAGCGCAGAACACGCGCCCCTCCTTGTTGTCGCTCTTCGCAGCGCTGCCAAACATCAGGCAATCACGCTTGCCGAGCACGATCAGGTCGGTGCGTGTGCAAATCTTCTCGATACCCTCAACCACAAACGAGAACGGCCCGCGCCACGTGCGGCAGCGGTCGTTGGAGACGTAGAACCACGACGGGCCGACGTGCAGGCTGCCGAAGCGAAACATCAGCGAAAAGTCTGGCGCGGTGAAATCAAGCGGCTCGGTGAGAGGCTTGGGCTTTGACTCCGCCTTGGGATCGGAGAACGCCAGCTTGTTCTCGATCTTCCACGTCAACCCGCCGTCGAGGCTGCGAGCTTGCCAGTGTTCGGAGGGTTTTGAGCGGTCAATGGCGTGGTCGTTGGTGGCGTGTTTGAACCAGCACGCTTGAAACCCAACGACCAGTTCATCGCCCCACTGCCACAGGCCGTGATTCGCCGGCCAGCCGCCGTAGCGGCCCGGCTGTTTGAAAACGATGTTGTTCCGTTTTGAAGCTGGCTGCGCTGTCGGCATGGCTTTCGTGGTGGTGTCGCTGGCGGTCGCCACGATCAGACGCGCTTCGGTCGGGGCATTCGTAGTCGAAGCAGGTGGCGGTGGCAGCGCTTTGAGCCACGCGAGGTTAAAGACGTAGTGGTTTTTGCTTGTGATGAGTTGCACGCGGCCGTCGCGGGTTTGCGCGGCGGCGAGGTAGCCGTTGTGCTCGGCGGAAGTGGGGCTGAGAGTGAACTGGCCTCGGTCTATGCCGTTGATGGTTCGTGGTTCTCCGCCGGGCGTGATGAGGCGACGATGCGACCACGTTTTGCCTTCGTCGAACGACAGCGCCGCAAACAGGCCCGCGCCGTGGAGCGTGCCGCCTTCGCAGGGAAAATCCATGCCCTTCGGCTTCTTCGCGTTTGCGGAGAGATCGGTGAAGGAGCAGAGCAACAGCGGACCTTCACGCAGCCGCATCAAGACCGCGCGCTGCACGCTGCTGATGGCGGGGAACGGCGTCGGCTCGTGCGTCCACGTCAAGCCGCCGTCGCTGGAGTAGCTGGCGGGGGTCTTGAAGCCGAACTTTGCCTGCTCCGGCTTGAAATTGAGCCGGCCGATGGTCATCAGGCGGCCATCGGCAAGCTGCACGATGGGCGCGTGGATGCCGGCATGGCGCGCGGGGCTGCCGTTGCGATGCGCCAGTTTCTTGTCGGTGATCGCGGTAAAGGTCCACGTCCGGCCGCCGTCGCGGTTGACCGTGAGGCTCGTGATGGTTGTGTCTTGCGTCATCAGGATGACGCCTTCGCGGGTGCGAATGATGCCGTTGCCGATTTCGCTCACCGGCTGGATGGGCCGCGCCTTGGTCCAGGTGACGCCGTTGTCCGTGGAGGTGCGCACGATGTTCTCGAACTGACCGCGCGCGAAATGGAACAGCGTCTTGTCGCCATCCCACCACAGTTTCGGCGCGTGGTCGTTGATGTCGGGGCCGTCCCAGAAGAGCGAAGCCGGCTCCCACTCCGTCGCGCCGCGGCGCAGGCGGCTCGCGAGGTTGTTCAACTCGGTGCCCGCCTCGTCCACACACGAATACCATACCGCGAGCAGGTCGCCGTTGGGGCACTCGGCAATGGCGGGGCTGTGATTGTGCCAAGAGAACAACGGGCCGAACGAGTTGGGCGGAATGATCACGAACGGTTTCGGGCCGGAGAAAAACGGCGCGTCCGCCGCAGGCGTCTCGATCTTCGCCGGCGATTGCGAAACGTTTTGCGCATGGCGCGCCGGAGCCGCGGGCGGAAGCATTTTGCCGCGCGGCAATTCGCCGAGCACCACGCGAAAGCCGGTCTTCTCGCTGCTCGTGTCCGGCAGCCAGGCGGTGCGGTTCGCGGAACGCAACAGGCGTGTCTGCATCGAGTGACTGCCGCCGCGGATGACGCGGAAGTCGCCGTCGCTGCGGCCGAGGGGATCGGTCTGCGCCGCCGCTTCATACGGCCCATACCAATCCGCGCACCACTCAGAAACGTTCCCGTGCATGTCAACGAGACCCCACGCATTCGCAGGTGTCTGCCCCACGCGGATCATGTCGGTCTTGGCCGTGTCAGTGCGAAACTCAGCGGGCAATTTGCCGTCGGGGAAGAACCGGTTGCGTAGCCCCACGTCGGCGGGCCATTTGTGGAAGCCCGTGGGCAACGCGTCGCCGGTGTGAAAGAGCGTCGTCGTGCCCGCGCGGCAGGCATACTCCCATTCCGCCTCCGTCGGCAGGCGATACGCGCGTTTTTCTTTTGTTGAAAGCCACTCGCAGAAGCTCACCGCCTCATTCCAACTCACGCCCGTCACCGCATCATCCGCGGCGCCTCGACCGCCGGCATGATTTGGTTTGAACTGCCGGAATTGCCCGATCGTCACCTCCGTCGCGCCGATGTGAAACGCGGTGCTAATGGTGCCCTTGTGTGCCGGCTTCTCGTCCCAATCCGCATCGTCAAACTTCGCGGCGTGCTTCTTCACATTATAATCGGCCGCCGGCCCGTCCTGTCCCATCATAAAGCTGCCCGGCTCGATCCGGACCAGTTTCAGGCCGATGGAGTTGGTCAGTTCCCTCGGCTCGGCAGCATAGACGTGTGCGATGAGTGCAAAGAGAAGAATGCGAGTTGGGATCGTTTTCATCTGGCGGTTACTTGGCGGTGATGCTTTGCAGATACTCCGAAGACGTCATGAAGACGCAGCCTTTGGCCTTGAGAAACTCGACGATCTGGAAGAAGCCGTTCCATCGCTCCTCCTTCCACCAATTCGGCGGGTGGCCTTGCAGGACCAGGAACTTCTCTTTCACGCCGATGCGTTCGTAGATGGCCTTGAACTTCTCGAAGTCCGGCATGAACGTCGGGTTCTCCAGCGCCATTACCCGCTCGAACGACGCCTTCCTGTAAAACTTTGGCGTTTTCGGTCCGTAGAGCCAGATCTTGATTTCAGGCACGGCGTCGAGCGCCTTCTCAGTCGCATCGGTCGTCCCACTCCAGTGCGGACCGAACGCCGGTAACGTGAAGCCCAATTTCTCCTTGGCGAGCCGCTCGCACTTCTCGGAGACCGCCTTCTGCTCCTCGAACGTTCCCTGCTCGAACTCGCCCGTCTTATCGGTCGCCACGCGGTCGCGGTAGCCGTGCAGCCAGAACTCGATGAATCCCTTCTTGTTCATCGTCTTGATCCAGTCGAAATAAGCCGCGTTGTCCTTCTCAAGCGACGAACAGATGATGCCAAACGACGCTTTGAGGTGGTTTGTCTCGATATAGTCCGCGACGCGCTGCCAACTCCGGTGGACGGGCGCGTTCTTGACCTGTTTCACATCGTCCAGCTTGAGGATGATCACTTGCGGATGCGGCGTAGCGGCTGGCAAGCGGGAACTCGCGAGCGCGACGCAGGCGACGGCGAGCGCGATGACGATCAGCGGTCTCCGGGTCATGGGTTCTTGAGAGGGAGTTTGAGTTCGTTGAGAATCTGCCGCACCTGCGCGCGCTCCGCCTCGCGGAAACGGTGGAACGGCTCAGCCATGAAATCGTCGCAGACGCTGAGCAGCGAGAGGGCGCACTTGATGCCCTTGATGATCGCCGACGGATGCCTGCCGATACGGTAAAGGTTGTCGCTGATGTGCATGACCTGTGCGTGCAACTCGCGCACGCGCGCGGTGTCGCCGGCCTGCGCGGCGCGGAACAACTCCACGTAGAGCCGGGGATGAAAGTTCGCCCCGCCGTTGACGCCGCCGTGGCCGCCCGCAAAGACTGCGTCGGCGAGCATCTCCTCCGGGCCGACCAGCAGCGTCCAGTCGGGCCGGTGTTTCAGCAAGCCGACGGCGCGGTGGAAGTAGATCATGTTTCCAGAGCTGTCCTTGAGGCCGATGATGCGTGGGTTGTCCATCGCGCGGCGGACGGTCTCCAGCTCGAACTGCACCTTCGTCAGCGACGGCATGTTGTAGAGGAACAGCGGCAGCGGTAGTTCCGGCACGAGATGGTCGAGGTATTCCTGCAACTCCGGCTGGCCCTCCGGCAGGTAGTAAGGCGGCGCGAGCACGACCGCATCTGCTCCCGCGTCGGCGGACCAGCGCGCGACGTTCACCGACTCGATGAACGCCGTGTCGGTGATGGCCACGAGCACTGGCACGCGGCCCTTCGCCTGCCGGCACGTGCGCTCGATGAGTTCCTTCCGCAGTCGGTAACTGAGGCTCGGTCCTTCACCGGTCGTGCCGAGGATGAACAGCCCGCTCACGCCGCCGGCGAGGATGTGTTCGATGAGCCGTTCAAGGCCGGCCACGTCGAGTTCGTCGCGCCCACGCAAAGGCGTGATCATGGGAGGGACGATGCCGCGCAGTGGTTTGGTGAAGGATGATGTCTTCATGGGATTGTTGTTGGTTTCTCAATAAACGAGCGATCGAAAGTTCTTCACGCGATGGAATGTAATCAGGTTGCCATCGTGGGCGGATTTGGCGCGTGCGTCGCCGCTACGCGAGAGGACTATCAGGTCGCCGTCGTCAATGGCCATGCTGGCGTAATGACGCGACTGCTTCTGCGAGCCACCCATCGCAACGATGCCGGCGAAGCACCAGTCCACCATGTTTTTCGAGAAATGCAGTTGCAGCCGGTGGCGCTCGTTATTGGGCAGGTTGAAGCGCTCCGGGTCGAGGCGATCCGCGCGCGTCATTGAGTCCGTCGCCTGCGAACTGAGCAGCCAGAACAATTTCGTCGCTTCATCGTAGAGAACGTGAAACCGCATCTGTCCGCCGGGGCACGGCACGAACAACACTTTCTTGCCAGAGGGCACGGTCTCCAGCGTCGTTGTCATGGAGCCGTCGTCTTGCTCGACAACCTTCGCGACGGCGGCATAGCCCGTGCCGCCGGTGTGGGCGCGCGCCCAGAGATGGAACGTCCGGCCCTTCGGGTCGAACCACACGTGGCCGGAGTCTTTGAACTGCACGACGTTGGTTTCCAGCCAGCCGATGGGCGCGCTGTTGCGGTGCGGTGCGGGCAGTGAACCCTTCGGATACGCCGAAAGGAAGAACGGCACGCCAAAGAAATCAATCGCCGGGTCTTTCTCGATGTTCGGGATGGTATTCCGGAACGAAAGCTCGGACGCAAACGTCCAGTTCTCGCGCCGGGTCAGGTCGGCGTCGAGCTTGCCTCTCATTAACACGGGCGCCATTTCGCCAACGCCCCACGTCTTGATGGCGCCGGTCACGCGACGCTCCATAACGAGGTAGGCGCAGCCGTTGGCGTAGTGAACGTTGCAGGCGGACTGGTGCCAGCTCTGGCCCTCCGTGAGCTTGGCGGGCGCGCACCACGTGACGCCATTGTCGCCGGAACGGATCGCCATGAGGTCGCCTGCCTGGCCGAGCACGTAGAGCGATTTGCCGGCGACAAACGGCCGCGCGTGCCCGAACGGGAAGTCTGTCCGGTGCGCCCACGTCTTGCCGTGGTCGTCGGAAGTGAACACCTTGCCGATCGGCTCGCCTTTCTTCACCCCTCGCCCGCCGCGATCCATCGTGGCCACCAGCCGCCCGCTGTCGAGCCGCGCGATGCCAGGTGTGTAGCAGTAGATGTTTGCGGGGTCGGGCGACTCATAGACCACTACGTGGTCTTGCGCGAGCGGACGGTTTGCCTGTGGAAGGGCAGGCGTGGTTGCGAGCGTCATGGAGATCACGGCGACCAATGGGAGAGTTTTGATGGAGAGTTTCATTTTACACTTACCACACATATCTGGTTTGCTGGCGCATCGGGCGAAGGCACGCGGCGCACGAAGGCGATCTTGGTTCCGTCCGGCGAGAAAACGCACGCTTCGGGGCGCGGGGCGCGAGCGTCGTCGCTGCGCGGCGTCAGACGCGTTGTCGCGCCGGTGGTGGCGTCGGTCACGCAGACGCTGCTATCCATCACGTGTGCGATGCGCCGGCCATCGGCACTCCATGTGAACGCCGACGCGATCGGCCACGGGTTGCGCGTGAGTTGCGACGGCGGGCCACTATTGGGCGAGACCGTCCAGAACTGCGCCATGCCTGCGTCGTCTTTCATCAGGAACGCGATACGCGAGCCTTCCGACGAACTCCGCAGCCAGTGGCGCGGACCTTGGATGCCGGGGAACTTGCGGTTGGCGGTGAACGTCAGGCGGCGTTGCGTGATGCGGGCCTCGCTGCCGGGTTGCATGAGATCGTCGGGCAGGTCGGCGATGAACACTTCGGAGATCGTTTCGCCTTTCTCGGTTACGACTTGGCCTTGGAACGCCAGCGCGCGTTGGCCAACCCAGCCTTCTTCAAACGCCTTCTTGATCTCGTCGGAGCCGGGTTTGGGATTTGCCGTCGTGCGAGTGACGAGCACGGTGAAGTGGCTGCCGTCGTGATTGCGAGGATGGGTCTTCGGCACGACAACCGGTCGGCTCGGCGCGCTCACGCCGATGTTGCGCTGGTTCTGGCCGGACTGCGCCAGCACGTGGTCTTCGTAAGTGAAGCTGACGCGCTCGCCCACCGGATCCCAAACGTGGACGTGCGAGCCGCCGCGCAACGCCCCGGGGGTGAACGGCGGCATGAGGTCGCGCGCGTCGAGGTTGATCGCCACGCCGGGCTTCGCTGCGTCCACGATGACGCCCTGGCGGTGATAGGCGTTGTATTGCCAATCGGGCGTCGGGTTTTCCGGGCCGAGGATGAACACGACACACGCCTTGCGCGGATGAAACGTAGCGACGCCACAATGCGCGCCGTTGCCCGATTCGTAGAGGACGCGCACCTCGCCGGAGCGGACGTTTACCATCTCGATGCGTTTGCCATCAAACTTCTCGCCTGCCGCGTCGCTGCGCGTGTCATAGACGATCCACTGGCTGTCGGGCGACCAGACACCGGTGTTGGTCAAAATGCGCCCGCCGAGGCCGCGGGTGACTTGAAGTTCGGTTGGTGATTGGGAGTGCATCTGAGTCGTAGCCAAGAACAATGCGGCAGCCGCGAAGATCGCTTGCAGTCTCATGGCCGCAGAAGCACCAGCGTTCCGGTCCAGTTGCCTTGCGGGACAACAACTTCCTGCCCGATCTTCAGCGCACGGGTGAAGACGGCCATCTTGGTCTTGCCCTTGTCGGTGTAGTTGAAAGACGCGCCCATCTCCTCCCAATCGCTCAACATTGTTTTTCCTTGCGCTGCTGTTGTGGCGACTTGAAGCGTGGCGTCTCGCTTGGCGCGCACAGCGATGACGGCCGCCTCGCCGCCGGCGGTGCGTGTGTAGGTGCCGCCGCGGAATTTCTCCGGCAGGTTTTGCCAAACGTAGTTGCGGTTGGAAAACGCGGTGCCGCCTTCATTAAACTTGGCAATCTCGAAACCTGTCCCCGTGATGGTGAAATCCGCCGTTTCGTGGCGGCTCGCGCCTGGGGATGTCAGCGGGACGGAATCGGCCATCGTGAGGCGGCGGAAGTTGGCGACGCGGTGGAAGGTCAGGAAGTTGGCATCGTGGAAATTGTGCGCGCCGCCTTGGTCGTCGTCATAGGCAGTGCGGTTGGCTGCGATGATGTCGTCGCCGTCGAAGAGCCAATCCACGTATTGGAAGCCGTGCTTCCGAACTTCCGGGTGGTAGAGCAGGATGCAGCGCACGGTCCAGTTTGTGAGATCGGCCGAGCAGGTCAGCGCGAGTGTGTTGCGGATGCCACCAGGATTGTTGGCGCGATGGCGCTCGTGGACGATGCTAGCGAGCGACCAGTAGAGCTTGCTCTGTGGGTCGAAGCGAATGGTGAACTTCTTCGCGCCGCCGGGGAAGTTCACGAAGCCCGTCGCGGGGTCGAACGACATTTTCTTGCCGTCGGCGCTGACGCGCACAACGGCGGCCTTCTCGCCGGGCGACCAGGTCTGGACGCGTAGGATGTCAACGAGTTCGCTGGAGGGCGTGACGACAGCGTTGCCTTCCAGCCACGCGCCCATGTCACCGCCGTTCCACGAGCGGTCGCTCGGCAGCGGTTCGGCCAGTGTCCAACTCGCCGCGTTGAGCAGGTCGGCGTCCACCGGCGCGGACAACATGCCCGCGCGGTAGTTGATGCCCCAGGCGATCGGCGGGTTCCGCCACTCGAACGCGCGCCAAAGTCGGCCGGCATGCTCGATGACGGGCATCGGCGCGCAGTGATACTCGCCGTTGTCGCGCAGCAAGCCGGTCGTGCTGCTGGTCGGCGTCGTCCATGTTTCGCCGCCGTCGGTGGAGCGGCGGATGAGGATGTTGCCGTAATGCCGGTCGGGACCCAGCAGGTAGAGCGTGCCGCGATGGACAAAAAGGCTGGACCAAAACGCGCCTTGGACCTCCGAGACCTTCTGCCAAGTCTTTCCACGGTTGGCGGAGCGAAAGACAGTGGTGAGTGCGCTCTCGTGTTCCTTTGTCTTCGGCCCGAAGTGATCGTGCGATGCGACGTAGTCGCCGTTGGGCAGCACGGCGATGCTCGGCGAGCCGATGTAGGTGCCGGTTGAGGCCGGGATATAGTCAATGATGACGCCTGGAACTTTGGGCGACGGCTGTTGATCCGCGAACGCCGAAGCCGAGCCGATGACCCACGCGGCCACCAGTAGTCGAATGGAATGTGTCTTCATGATCGTTTTCGAGTTGGGGTTGTTTTCCGTTTGGGGCGGTCCAGCGCCGACTCGATGCGGTGTAATTCCGCCCGGACATCCTCGGGCAGCGCCAGTGCGCTCAGGTCGCCGCTGGGCCGCTGCCGGTCAAGGTTCTCCAGCGTGTGCGCAAGACTGGTGCGGATGTGTTCCGCTGCGACATCTCGTGCCGCATTCGCGTCGCCGCGCTGGATTGCGGAGAGGATCTGCGCATGGAACCGGCAGACCTCGGCGACGATTTGTCTGTCGTGAATAAGCCGTTGAGTTCCGAAGAGCTGCGTCATCACGTGCGAATCGCGGACGATTCGTGCGATGCGGTGGTTGCCGGCGGCGTGGATCAGGACCGTATGGAACGCCATGTCCGTCGCCAGAAAATCACGCAGCGCCTGCCCCTCCAGCCGGTCGCGCTTCGCGCGTGTCATCTCCGCCTCAAATCCTGCGATCCGATCGCACAGTTTCTCCAGCCGCGCCACGTCAGCCAATGTAATCCGGCCGACCGCCAGTGCCACCGCGTGCGGCTCCAGCGCCTCGCGCAACTCGTAAAGCTCGATGATTTCTGCCCGGCCCACGCGGCGGACGATGGTGCCGTAGCGCGGCATCTGCTCCACCAATCCAACGGCGGCCAGCTCCCGCAGCGCCTCGCCGACGGGCGTGCGGCTGACGCCAAGTTCCTTGGCCAGCGCGGATTCGGAAAGGATGAAACCCGGCTGGAGGTCGCCACACAGGATGCGTTCGCGAATGCGATCAATGGCTTTCTGGATATGTCCGCTTTTGGTTGTGATCATAAGGCACGTGTTGTGTTGGTCACCATCAAGCATTCCTCTAGAATCCCAACAGCATCCCCCAACCGGCCTGCGAGCGTCAAGCTTTCTCTTGCCGGGAGAACATTCCGGCAACGGTTCGACTTGGGGAACGGGGGGTGACGGCGTGCGACTGCGGAGTTGTGTCAGCGATGAAGGCGGGCCGGAGAACGGTCGCGCGGTCGCAAAAACAAATCCCTATTTCAGGTTGTTGGCCGTGGCGACGACGAACTTCTCGAGGAAGTCGGCGAGGTCTTCGCCGGCTTTCCAAGCGTGCTTGGCGAGTTTGAAGAGGCCGACGAAGGTGGGTGGATGCGAGACGATGGCTTTGGCGATCTTGCCGGGGCGGACTTCGCCGTTGTCGAAGAAGCTGTTGATTTGCGGCGGCAGGTCTTCGTTGGCACGGTCGGAAATGGCGCGCACGCCTATCATCGGCACGTTCAGTTTCTTGCACTTGGCGGCCACGGCGCTGGTTTCCATGTCCACCACGATGGCATTGTGAGCTTCGCCGAGGCCGGTTTTCTCGCGGCCGGAGATCACCATGTGGTCGGCGGTGACGAGTTTGCCTTGGCGGAATTTGATCTGACCGTTGAGCGATGGAACGAAGCCCTGCCAGTCGCAGCGGCCGGTTTGCAGTTCGAGGACATCATTCACCAACACGATGTCGCCGATGTCCAGGTCGGGGTTGAGTGCGCCGCCAAAGCCCGCCGAGATCAACAGCCGCGGCTCGAAGTGCTCGAAGAAGACGCGGATGATTTCGGTGGCGCGGAGCCGGCCAACGCCGGTGCGGAAGACCACGACACGCACACCGTTCATGGTGCCGATGTAGAACCGCAAGTGGTCGTGATGCGCGTGCTTGAGGCTGCGGCGTTGTTCCCACGTGACTTCGTGGAACACCTCTTCCACAGCCACCCGCTTGAGGATGGGGCTGATCTCCTCATGGACTGCGACCTGAATGGCGATAGGCAATTGCTCTTGCATTGAAGCGTTGGGCACCTTCTTAGCAACCGGCCCGTATCAAAACGTGCCGGTATTCTGTGCCGCCCTCAGGACAAATTCAAGCTTTGCCCTGAGCTTTTTTCTTTGCAGCTTCTTTGGCGACCCACTCTTCCCACGATTTACCGGCGGCCGGATCCTCGCCCGTGAACCGGATGTTGGCGATGTCGCGGCAGGCGATGCAGACAAGTTCCGGCTGCCCGGTGACCATCATCTCGATGAATGGCTCGGGACAATGCTCCGCGCCTTTGAGATTGCGGTTGCTCAAGAAGCCGGCAACTTGCCGTCCGTCCTTGAGATCCACAGTCACGTCGCCGCGATAGTCGAAGGCTTTCTCGATGACAGCGGCCAATTCGGTTTCAGTCATGCGTGCTCCTGATGTCCCGGTCACTTTTTGTTGCCGGAGGGTTCTTGCGGCTTGTCGGAGGAGCAGCCGCAATCACAGGGGGACGACGGTTTCTGGCCGTGATCGCTGGCGGCGAGTTGGGCGGTGATTTTGGCCTGCCGTCCATTGCGATAACCTTCGCCCAGCCCGCCGAAGAGCGTGAGCTTGACGGTGCGGAAGAACCCGTCCCAACTGCTGAAGGTGTCGTTCACCGCGGTCGGTTCGTAACCGCTGTGGACCATGCAGTCGCGGCACAAAGGATTGTTGGTGTGATGGCCGTAGCGCGACCAATCCGTCTCGGCGATCATTTGCTTGAAAGTGCGAGCGTAGCCGTCTTGGAGCAGGTAACACGGCTTCTGCCAGCCGAAGATGTTGTAGGTCGGCGTGCCCCACGGTGTGCAATTGTAGTCGCGATGGCCCATCAGGAACTCCAGGAACAACGGCGACTGGTTGAACTGCCACGCCTTCTTCGGGTTGGCGAGAATCCTGTTGAACAGGTCGTGCGTGCGGTTGCGGTGCAGGAAGTGCTTCTGGTCCGGAGCGTGAGTGTAGCTGTAGCCCGGCGACAGCATCATGCCCTCAACGCCGAGTCCGGTCAGGTAATCGAAAAACTCTCTCACGCGCTCCGGATTGGTGCCCTCAAACAGCGTCATGTTGGTCGTCACCCGAAACCCGCGCTTGAGCGCCTCTTGGATCGCTTCCACGGCGGTCTTGAAGGTGCCATCCCGGCAGACGGAGTGGTCGTGATCTTCTTCCAGCCCGTCGAGGTGGACGCTGAACGTCAGATACTTTGACGGCGCGAACAAATCCATCTTCCGCTTCAACAAGAGGGCGTTGGTGCAGAGATAAACGTATTTCTTGCGGGCAACGAGACCCTCCACGATTTCTTTGATTTCCGGGTGGATCAGCGGTTCGCCGCCCGGCAGGCTGATGACTGGCGCGCCGCACTCGTCGGCCGCCCGGAAACACTGTTCCGGTGTCAACCGGCGTTGCAGGACGTGCTCCGGATACTGGATTTTGCCGCAGCCGGCGCATTCGAGATTGCAGCGGAACAGCGGCTCCAGCATTAGCACGAGGGGATAATACTTATTGCCCTTCAGCCGTTGCCGGATGACGTAACTGCAAATGGTGAACGCTTGCGAGACTGGAACAGACACGAATAATCCTTTTTAGAAGGTTAAAAACGGACGCCTTCGCGGGTAGTCTC